>NZ_JAFN01000001.1:1762500-2962500 GCF_000526155.1 Deferrisoma camini S3R1
ATCACCACGGGGATCGTGATGTAGGGGCGGGTGAAGGCGAGGTACTCGTCGCGTTCGGGGGTCTGCTCGATCGCGGCCACCAGGTCGACCCGCCGATCCCGCAGTTTCTCGAGGATCTCCATCCAGTCCCCGCACGACTCCACCCGGATCCGGAACCCCAGCATCTCCTGGATGCGGGCCAGATAGTCCGCGGCCAGGCCGGCCGGCCTTCCGTCGCCGTCCACGAAGTCGATCGGGGCGTAGTTGGGGATGGGGCACCACCGCACCTGGCCCTCGTGGGCCTGGAGCCAGGCGCGCTCGTCGGGCGTGAGCAGGTCCGATGCGCCGGCCGGCGGGCACGCGAACATCCCTGCCAGCAGAAGAGCGGTGACCAGCCAACGTGTGCGGGCCATGGAAACCTCCCGGTCCCCGTTTCGACTGGGGTCGCGGAACTCTTGAAAAATCGGCGGGGAGAGCCGGTGCCGTTCTCAATCTATCACCGTTTCGGTCCTTGGCCATGTCGCGCTCCGCGCTTGACAGCCGCACCGCGGCTGGGCCACCGTGGCGCCCATGGAAAGGGAATCCCCGAAGTCCCCGTGGCCCGCCTTCTCCTGCGTGGCCGCCGGGGTGTTCATGGCCACCCTTGACTCCAGTGTCGTGCACGTGGCCCTGCCCGCGATCCGCACCGACCTGGGGGCGAGTCTCGCGGTGGTGGAATGGGTGCCCAACGCCTACCTGATCGTGATCACGGGGCTCCTGCTGGCGTTCGGCCGGCTCGCCGATCTGCTGGGCCAGCGGCGGGTGTACCGGTGGGGCCTCGGCGTGTTCACGGCCGGATCGGGGCTGTGCGCGCTGGCCCCCGGTGCGGGGGCCCTGGTGGCGGCGCGGGTGGTGCAGGGAACCGGAGCGGCCATGCTCATGGCCTGCTCCCCCGCGATCATCACGGCGGTGTTCCCCCCCGAGCACCGGGGCCGGGGGCTGGGGCTCGTGGGCACGACCGTTGCGGCCGGTCTCACGGCCGGGCCTGCCGTGGGCGGGGTGCTGTTGGGGGTGTGGGGGTGGCGTAGTCTGTTCGCGGTGAACCTGCCCTTGGGGATCGCGGCTTGGCTCTGGGCCGGGCGCGTGCTGCCCCCCCTCCGGTTCCAGAAAGGCCGCGAAGGGTTCGACCGGCTCGGCGCGGCGTTGCTGACGGCAGGCCTCGTGGGGGTGGTGCTGGCGGTGAACCGGCTGGGGGTCTGGGGGGTCGGGGCCCCCCGGCTGTGGGCGCTGACCTCGGGGGCGGGGGCGGCGCTGGCAGCCTTCGTCTGGCGTCAACGTCGGGCCCCTTGGCCGCTGGTGGATCTGGGGCTGTTCCGGAACCGCTCCTTCTCCGCGGCCGTGACGGCGGCCGTGTTGGCGTACCTGGCCGGGTTCGTGGCGGTATTCCTCCTGCCGTTCTACCTGGCGGATCTGCGCGGCCTGTCGCCCCGGGCCATGGGGCTGGTGCTCACGGTGCCGCCGCTGGTGATGAGTCTGGTGGCACCGTGGGCCGGCGGGTTGTCGGACCGGATCGGGTACGGCCGGCTCACGGCCGTGGGGCTGGCGGTGCGGAGCGTGTCCCTGTTCGGGCTCATGCTCCTCGGCGCCCGCACCCCCATGCCCGGCCTGGTGTTGGCCCTGGGCCTGCTCGGCGCGGGGAGCGCCCTGTTCAGCCCGCCCAACACGTCGTCGATCATGGGGAGCGTACCGCCCGAACGCCTGGGCGTGGCCGGGGGGGTGGCCGCCGTGGCCCGGAACCTGGGCATGGTGCTGGGCATCGCCGTGGCCGGAGCCGTGTTCCGGAGCGTGGCCGGCGACCCGGCCGAGGTCGCTCCGGCCCGGTTCGTGGCCGGCTGGCGGGCCGCCATGGCTGCGGGCCTGGCGGCCTGCCTCCTGGCCCTCGTGGTCTCGTTGACCCGGGGCCGGGACCCTCGGAGGGGGGAGGCCCGGTTCACACCGACCCAACCGGCGCCCGCTGGCCGCCCCAACAGCGAACCGGAGCACGCCGTCCCAACGTCCTAGCGTCCCAGCGTCCTAGCATTCCAACTCCCGAACGAGGGAAGCCATGCAGAAGATCCTTGTGTTCCAACGAGACGGAATGGGAGCCGAAAAGGTGCGGGCCGTGAGGGAGCTGCGGCCCGACCTGGAACTGCGGGTGATCGACGTGGACGGGCCGTTCCCCCCCATCGTGGACGATCCCCAGGACCACTTCCCGCCGGACCTGGAGGAGCAGCTCGCCTGGGCCGACCTGGTGCTCGACCACCTCTACCACCCGGACCTCACCGGGTTCCTGCTCGACCGGTGCGACCGGGCCGGCAAGCCCGTGGTGGCCTCGGGCCGCAAGCTGCCCCGGGCCCACACCCCCACCACCTGCTGCACCCTCGGCCGGATCGCCGAGCTCGGGGAGTACGCCGAGTCGTTTGGCGCGCCCGAATTCTGCGTGGAGATCCGCGACGGCCGGATCGCCGCCGTGGAGGTCATTCGGGGGGCACCGTGCGGGGCCACCTGGAAGGCCGCCCGCAAGGTCGTGGGGCTCCCGGTCGAGGAGGCCGTGCCCCGGCTCGGCCTGGAGACCCAGTTCCACTGCTATGCCAAGGCAAACCCCAACGTGTTCCTCACGAACCCCCTGCACGTGGCGGGCGAGGTCCACGCCGCGGCCCTGCGAAAGGCCTTGAGGGCGAAAAACGGGGAGGGGTGATCTCGGACCGCCCCGCCGCCTTGCGGGGCTGGCGCCGCTCGCCGGACAGACGCCCTCCTGGAGCAGGGTGTCGGCTCAGAAATAGGGCCGAAGTTGCCGGGCCAGATCCTCGGGCCACACCGCGCACACCGGCTCTTCCAGCACCGCCTGGAAGAAGTTCAGGTCCGGTGCGAAATCGCGGAGGTTCAGGTGGGTGCGGGGCACGATCCGGAGCTGCGCCGGAAGGGGCTCGCCCGCGTCAGGGCCCACGAACAACGCGGCGTTGAAGCTGTGGATCCCGGCGTCGGCAAAGCAGGCCAGCACCCGCCCCAGGCCGTCGAGCAGGGCGCCCCATCCTGCCGACTCCAAGGCCTCCAGACGCCCCAGGCCGGGGGCCAAGGCCCAAACCTCCCCCCAGATCCCCACCGGTGCGAACGGCACCCACCACTCCCATGGCCCGGTGCGTCCCAGGTACCTTTCGTCCCGGGCCCTCTCCGCCTCGGCCAGGGCGGCCCACACCCCCGGATGCCGGGCGGTGGCCTCGAGCGCCTCGGCCAACGCCCGCGGCGCGATGTCGAACCGGAAGAACTGGATGTGGGGATGGACGAGCCCCCCGCCCGACGGGGGCATGTAGTTCCAGGCCATCACCGGGTACCGGTGCCGGGGGTCGGCCCGGCCCACGGCCTTCCAGTAGGCCAGGCCCAGTCCCAGCCCGTCGGCGAGGCGCCGGCGGGTCAGCCCCTCGAGCCCCACCACGTGATCGCGGGTCAGCACGCACACGGCGCCGTGCACGTCGTAGGGGAACAGGTTCGGCGCGAGCACGGCCTCGCCCGCCTCGAGCCGGCCCCCGGGGATCACGGCCGGGTCGAACCGCGGCAGCTCCCGCTCCCGGTTCCCGGGGCAGAACGGGCAGTGGCCCTTGACCTCGGGCGCCGCGTACCGCTCCAGATCCAGGGGAACGGGCCGCACCGCTCCGAAGTGCCCCACGCGCACCGTCCGGCCCGTCACCGGGTCGCGGCGCACCTCCACCGGCGCAGCAGCAGGCGAAAACCCCTGCCGCGGGTCGAGGAGCCGGCTCACGGCCGGCCGCCGCTCGAACGAGACCGCCACGCTCACGGCCGGTCCTCCACCCGGATCGTCACGGCCTGCGCGGTGAGCCCCTGCCCGCCGCCGTGCGCTGCGAACTCCCTCGTGCCATCCCTCTGCCTCCGCCCCCCTCCCCTTGGGCAAACATAGTTTATTTTTCCCCCTTGTAACCCGAACCGGACCCCCCTGCCAACTCCCGGGTTGACAAACCGGCCAACCTGCGCCTAGGCTCTCCACCGGTTGTTTGAACCGGGAGAAGGGGCGTTTTGTTACCACGCGGCAAGGAGGGTCGTCATGCGGAAAGGTCTGGTGTGTGCGCTCGCCGTCGTTCTCGCCCTGCTCGCCGGTCCCGGCTGGGCCGGCAGGGTGGTGAAGCTGGGCCACGTGGCCCCACCGTTTCACGGCCAGCACCAGGGGCTCCTGAAGCTGGCGGAGGTGGTGAAACAGGAAACCGGGGGGCAGTGGGAGGTGAAGGTGTTCCCGCTGGGCCAGCTGGGCGGGGAACGGTCCATGGCCGAGCAGGTCCAGATGGGCACCCTTCAGGTCGCGGCCATCACCACGGCCGTGCTCTCCAACTTCGTGCCCCAGGCCGCGGCCCTGGACCTCCCGTTCCTGTGGCCCGACCGGAAGACCGCCTACGCGGTGCTGGACGACCCGGAGTTTCAGAAGGAGTTCTTCAAGTTCTTCGAGCCCAAGGGGTTCGTTGCCATCGGGTTCGCGGAGAACGAGTTCCGCCACCTCACCAACTCCAAACGCCCGGTCCGGCGGCCCGAGGACCTGAAGGGCTTGAAGCTCCGGCTCATGGAGGCCCCCATCTTCCTCGACACGTTCAAGCTGCTGGGCGCCACGCCCGTGCCGATGCCGTTTCCCGAGGTGTACAACGCCCTGCAGCAGGGGGTGATCGACGGCCAGGACAACCCCCTGCTCACCTCGGTCCTCATGAAGTTCACCGAGGTCAACAAGTACGTGACCCTGCTCAACCACACCCTCACCGAGACCGTGATCGTGGTGAACGCCGACTTCTGGAACAGCCTGCCGCCCGACGTGCAGAAGGCGTTCCGCAAGGGCGCCCGGGAGTGCATCCGCACGAACCGGGCCGTGAACGCCGCCCTGTACAAGAAGCTGCCCAAGCTGGGCATCTCGGTGGAGGAGTACTGCAAGAAGAACGGGATCCAGGTCATCGATCTCACGGCCGACGAGCGGGCCGCCTTCCGCAAAGCGGTGAATCCCATCTACGACAAGTACCGCGCCCAGATCGGGCCCGGATTCATGGACTTCCTGCTCTCGAAGGTCAAGGAGCACCAGGGCAAGTAGTCCGGTGCGGCTCCTGAAACTGGCGGAACAGATCGAGGAGGCCCTGCTGGGGTGGGGCCTCCTCGCTTTGGCGCTCCTGGGGTTCGTGCAGGTGGTGCTGCGCTACGCGTTCGGCACCGGCATCGACTGGGCCGAGGAGGCGGGGCGGTACGGCTGCATCGCCCTCACGTTCCTGGGGGCCAGCGTGGGGGTGCGCCACGGCACCCACTTCTCGGTCGAGCTCGTGGAGCGGCTGCTGCCCGAGGGCGGCCGGCGGTGGCTCAAGGCCTTCGCCAGCCTGGCCAGCGCCGTGCTCTTCGGCCTGGTGGCGTGGTACGGCTACGCCCACGCGGCCAAGCTCCACCGGTTCGGGGTGACGAGCGCATCGCTCCAGATACCGATGTGGGTCCCCTACGCCGCCATCCCCCTGTTCTCGAGCACCATGGCGGCCCGGTTCCTGGCCGATGCGGTGCTCCGGGTCGCCCGGGGCCGGGGACTTGCCTCGCCCGAAGGGGGGGCGTGATCCCGTGCTCACCACGGTCGTCCTCACGTTCACGGTCCTTCTGCTCCTGGGGCTCCCCATCGCCGCGGTCATGGTGGGGGTCACGGCGCTGGCGCTGAGGCTCCACACCTTCACGCCCCTGCTGATCATCCCCCAGCAGCTGTTCAACGCGCTCGACAACTTCGTCCTCCTGGCCATCCCGTTCTTCATCCTGGCCGGCCGGATCATGACCGAGGGGGCCATGGCCCGCCGGCTGGTGGACGTGATGCGGGCCCTGGTGGGCACCAAGCGCGGCGGGCTGGCCGTCACGGCCGTGCTGGCCTGCCTCTTTTTCGCGGCGCTTTCCGGCTCGAGCCCGGCCACGGTGGTGGCCATCGGGTCGATCATGATCCCCGCCCTCGTGCGCAGCGGGTACCCCGAGCAGTTCAGCATCGGCCTGATCACCAGCGCGGGCTCCCTGGGCATCGTGATCCCCCCGTCGATCCCGATGATCCTGTACGCACTGGTCATGAACGTGTCGGTGGCCGAGCTGTTCATGGCCGGCATCGGGCCGGGGCTGCTGATCGGGGGGGTGTTCACGGCCTACGTGCTGTGGAAGGCCCGGCGGGAGAACTGGCGGATCGAGGGGGGGCTCACCTGGGCCGAGGCCCTGCGGGCGGTGCGCCACGGGATCTGGGCCCTGTTCCTGCCGGTGCTGGTGCTGGGGGGGATCTACTCGGGGGTGTTCACCCCCACCGAGGCGGCGGCGGTGAGCGTGGTGTACGCCCTGTTCGTGGAGGCGGTGATCCACCGGGAGCTCACCTGGAAGGGGCTCCACCGGGCCCTCGTGGAGTCGGCCGTGCTCTCCGGCTGTCTCCTTCTGATCCTGGCCTGCGCCATGGCGTTCGTCTGGCTGCTCACGGCCGAGGGGCTGCCCGCCACCGTGGCGGAGTGGGTGGTGGCCCGGGTGGAGAGCCCCTGGGCCTTCCTCCTGTGGGTGAACCTCTTGTTCCTCGCCCTGGGGTCGGTCATGGACGACGTGTCGGCGATGCTGATTCTATCGCCGATCTTCGCCGAGACCCTTCGGCGGCTGGGCATCGACCCCGTGCACTACGGCATCGTGATGGTGCTCGTGATCGAGTTCGGATTCCTGACCCCCCCATTCGGTCTGAACCTGTTCGTGGCCATGGGGCTCACCCGCAAGCCCATGGGCTACGTGGCCCGGGCCACCCTGCCGTTCCTGGCGCTCCTGCTCCTGGCCCTGGCCGTGGTCACCTACGTGCCGGCCGTGAGCCTGTGGCTGCCCTCGCTGTTCTTCCGGTGAGCAAGGCGGCCGGCTGGGGGTAGGGGAAAAGAGAGGGGCCCGAACCGGGCCCCTCTTGTGGGCTTCCGCGGCTCTACCGCTCGCGCTCCTCGGCGTCGAGCCCCTCCTCCTTCATGCACTCCACGAGCTTCGAGGCGTCCTCCCCGTCGATGTGGATCAGGAAGTCCCGCTCTCCGCCCCGGCGGCTCGGCAGGTAGGCGGCGTTCAGGACCCGGTGGCCCATCTTGGCCACGCACTCCAGGGCCTTCATCATGAGCTCGGGCGTGTCGCAGTGGCGCACGATGACCCGGGCCCCCTTTTCGCCGATCCCCAGCAGGGGGTTCAGCACCAGGTAGAAGAAGTCGTTGGTGGTGAGAATGCCCACCACCTCGCCGTCCTCCACCACCGGCAGGCAGCCCACCCGCTTCTCCTGGGCCAGGCGCACCGCGTTCTCCACCGTGGTGTCCGGGGTCACGGTGACCACGTTGCGCTGCATGATCTCTTTGACGGTCAGCTTGGCGAACAGGTAGTGGATCTCGTGGAGCGAGAGGCTGGTGGCCATGGACGGCGACGCCCGCAGCACCCGGTCCTTGGTCACGATGCCCATCAGCTTGCCGTCGTCCACCACCGGCAGCCGCTCGATTCTCTTTTCCTTCATGAGCTTGGCGGCTTCCAGGACCGGGGTGGTGCTGGGTACCGTGATCACGGGGCTCGTCATGATGTGGCGAACGCGCATGGGTTTCCTCCTTCGGGCTGGGGAACGAATCCACGAGATCAAACGAAGGGTCAGTATACACAAATTCGCGGCGAACGCTACGAGCCCAGAAACGCGAGCACCGCCTCCTGGGCCGCGGCGGCGGCCTCACGGAGCCGCCACGAGCCCCGGTCCCGGGGCCCCACCGGGTTCGAGACGCCCCGCACCTCGCCGAACGGCACCCCGAAGGCGAGGCAGGCGTGGGCCGCGGCCGCCCCCTCCATGCTCTCGCACACGGCCCGGTGGCGCCGGGCCAGGCGCACGGCCCGATCGGCCGTGCCCGTGACCGTGGACACCGTGACGAACCCCCCCTCTCGGCACGGAGCCACCCTCCCCGCCGCCGCCGAGAGCCGGCCGCACAGCCCCGGGTCCACCGGCAGGGTCTCGTACCACTCTCGGTCTTCGGCCCGCCACACCGGCAGACCCAGGGCCTTGAGCCCCCGCAGGCCCGCCCGGGTCTCGGCCCCCTCGTCGCCGTAGACCTCGCGGGTGGCCACGGCCAGGTGGCCGGGCTCGAGCCCCGAGCCCGGGTAGGCCCCCCCCACCCCCACCTGCACCACCGCGGCCGGACGCAGCACCGGCACGAGCGCGCCCAACGCCAGGGCGGTGTTCGCCTTGCCGACGCCGGTCACCAAGACCCGGACCGGCGTTCCTCCCAGCACGCCCTGCCAGGCCGGCCACGGACCCGCGCACCGCACCGCTTCAAGCCTCCGGGTCAGGCGCGACACCTCGGCCTCGGTCGCCGCGATCACGAGGATCGGGCCCGGAACCTCGGTCGCCGGTCGTCGGTCGTCGGTCGTCGGTCGTTGGTCAGGGCCCCCACCCAACGCCGGTGACCCGCAGGCACGGGGCCGGGTCATGCCGCCTCCCGGGCCTCCCTCGGCTCCATGGGCCGGCCGCAGCAGATCAGCTCGGGCGCCTCGTCGTCCTGGCGCAGCACGGCCACCTCGCTGCCGCACACCGGGCACCGGTACACCGGCACCACCCGAACGGCCTCCATGGGTTGATTGCAGCAGTGGGGCTCCAGCGCGGCCGAGGCCGCGTTGATCACCACCACCTCGGCCCGGCACACCGGGCACCGGTACACCTGGCCCACCCGCACCGGCCGGCTCATCGCTTCGGCTCCACGGCCACCATGGGCTTTCCGTGGCACCGGGGCTCCAGGGTGCCGGTGCCGCCCTTGATCACCATGATCATGTTCGAGCACTCCTGGCACCGGTAGGCCGTGCCCACCCGAATGTGCCAGGCTTGGAGCCACTCGTCCACGGTCCACTCCGGGCTGGAATACCGATCCTGCATCCCGCTCCTCCTCTCCGCGTTCCGGTCGATCCCGCACCCGCGGGCCGGCTTCCCCACGGGGTCGTGGGACCGTCCCCGCCGGCGGCGCGGCCCCTGCCGCACCTCAGCGGGGCCGATGGGTTGGTTCCCGCAGCGGCTGCAGAATATACCATGCCGTTCCCCTTGCCACACTCACCGCCGAAACGGCGCCACCCTCGGCCGCCGAGCCAAAAGGCGGGGTTGTCCAATCGACCACCGTTCTGGTAACAAGGAGAGCATCTCCCTCGGGGCGGGAGACGAGCCCCGAGCCGGAGGCCTCCGCCCCAGGAGGGCTTCCGGCTTGGAGGGCTCGGCCGCACGCAAGGGCCGACGGGCCGGAAAGGGGGGGCATGGCTTCCACCCAGCTCATCCGTCAGTGGACACTTCTCCAGGAGCTCGCGGTCTCCCGGTTCGGCCGCACCGCCGCCGAGCTGGCCCGGGCCGCCGAGGCGTCGGCCCGCACCGTGCGCCGCGACCTGGCCGACCTGGAGGCGGCCGGGTTCCCGGTCGAGCGCCTCCGCGACGGCCGGGAGGTGCGCTACCGCCTGGCCCACACCAAGGCCCTGCCCCAGATCCCCCTGGACCTCCACGAGGCCCTGGCCCTGCACCAGGCCGCGCTCACCGCCTCGCTGTTCCACACCGCGGCCTTCCACGAGCCCCTCGAGTCGGCCCTGCGCAAGATCCTCCGGACCCTGCCCGAACGCGTGCGCAACCACCTGGGCCGGGTGTCGGCCGCCTGGTCCCACCGATCGCCGGCCTCGTCCCGGGCGGGCCTGCTCCACACCCTGCGCGTCCTGTCCGAGCAGGCCGCGGCCCGCTGCCGGGTGCGGATGCGCTACCACAACCTGGAGGCCGAGCTGCGCGACCGGGTGGTGGACCCCTACCTCCTGCGCCAGCACAACACCGACGTGTACCTGCTGGCCCACTGCCACTTCCGGAGTGAGGTGCGCCTGTTCCACACCGAGCGGATCCTCGAGGTCGAGCCCTTGGACGAGGAGTACCAGATGCCCCCCGGGTTCGACCCGGACCGGGTGTTCGCCGAGAGCCTGGGCGTGTTCCTGGGCCCGGCCGGCCACGCCGTGGTGCGCTTTACCGGCTGGGCCGCCCGGTACGTCATGCACCGCCCCCTCCACCCGGACCAGCAAGTGCTGGAGCGCGCCGACGGCCACGTGGTCGTCCGGGTGCCGGTCCGGGGCCACGCCGAGATCACCCAGGCCGTGCTCCGCTTCGGCGACCGGGCCGAGCTCCTGGGCCCGCCGGACCTGCGCGCCCACGTGGCCCAACAGGTTCGCACCCTGGCGGAGCGGTACAGCCGGGACGGGGAGGATGGGCAGTGATCGGCACCCTCGCTTCCGGGACGCCCGAGCCTTCCAGCTTTCTGGCTTTCCAGCCTTCGAGCGCGACGAAGTCGCCCGATGGACAGGATCTGACCGGAATGGGGGGTAAATTTCTTTGAACGCCCCGCCGGCGCCGTAGTACCACAAATGAAAGCGCGGGATGGAGGAGTCCGTACGAGGAGTGGACCAGATGACCGTTGAACCGAAAGTGGATCTTGGTTTTCAGCTCCTGGGGCAAACATTGCCCGTGGACCACGGCTATCTCCTCTATGCGGCCATCAGTCGCATCTTGCCCCGGTGGCACGACATGACCGGAGTGGGGATGGCGCTGGTTCGAGGGCGGTACATCGGGCAGGGCTTGCTCGACATCTCGCCACGCTCGGAACTGGTGCTGCGGGTGCCCGCAGGCCTCATCTCAGAAGTCTTGCCGCTGGCCGGCAAAAGCCTCGACATTGCCGGCCACGCCGTTCGGGTGGGTGTCCCCGTCACCCGTGCCCTGGCGCCAGCGGCCACCCTGTACGCCCACCTCGTCACCACACGGAACGGGCACGACCAGGCCCGATTCGAGGACGAGATCCGGCGCCAGGCCGGCGCACTCGGTGTGAAAGGGAAACTCACGATCGGGCAACGCAGGACCTTCGCCGTCCACCGCAAGCAGGTGGTCGGCTACTCTGTGCTGGCCAGCGAACTCACGGCGGAGGAGTCTATCGAACTGCAAGAAAGCGGGCTCGGGGGGAGGCGGAAGATGGGGTGCGGGGTGTTCGAGGTGTGGAAGGGATGACCGTTACGAGTCCGCCGGTTGTTCTCGCCAAGAAGCCGCGGGAGAGAACCTCACCACGGCCCGAGGAAACCCTGGTCGGCCACACCGCCAGCGCTTTGGCGTGTTTCACCAAAATGTTCGGGCGCGCTCACGCCCCGACTCGCCTCGCCCAGCTCTGGTTGGCGTTCTTTCGGGTCCCGAAGGTACTTTGGCCGGCCTTCTGGCGGAACGGGCCCCTTGCGGTCGCTCTCCACGACGTGGGGAAAGCCAACTCCGGATTTCAGGGCATGCTTCTGAGGGGTAAACCCCAGGTCCTCTGGCACGACCACTTGGGTGCCATGCTCCTTGGATGGGACGAGATAGGACGTTGGTTCGGCAGCCTACCGGAAATCGACGGTGACCTGGTGCGTAGCGTCGTCGCGGCACACCACCTGCGGTCGGCCTTCGAAACGTTCGGGGAGCGCCTCGATGCGGACCGGGACGCCTTCGAGCCGATCTGGCCTGGAATCCTTGACGTGCTCGAAGTCGCGGCCCGAACGGTCGATGCAGCGCCGCCCACGTTTGATCTTCGCGACGGCTTCTGGTCGTTGGGGGGACCCCGAGGGTTCGATTGTACGCCGCTGCGCAAAGCGACCAAAGACATGCTCCGGAAGCTTCGGCGGGCACTGGGTCGGGACGAAAACCGTGCGCGGCTCCTCTGGGCCGTTCGCTCTGCGGTGATTCTCGCAGACAGTGCCGGATCCGGCCTCGTGCGCGAGGGGCACGACATCGCGGAGTGGCTCGACGAGGCATTCTCTCCTCGGCTCGTCCTCGACGGTGCCTACATCGAACGCGAGGTGATCGAGCCCCGTGTCAGGGAGATCAAGGAGAAGAAGGGGAGTTTTCAGTGGAGCGGCTTCCAGGTCGCCGCAGACGACCTGCCGGCCCGGGCGCTCTTGCTAGCCCCCTGCGGCAGCGGGAAAACCCTGGCGGCCTGGCGGTGGATCCGGGCTCAACTCGACCGGCGGCCCGCCTCCCGCGTGCTCTTCCTCTACCCGACCCGAGCCACGGCCACCGAGGGGTTTCGCGACTACGTCTCCTGGGCGCCCGAGGCGGATGCTCGCCTCCTGACGGGTACCGCTGCCTACGAGCTCGAAGGCATGTTCGAGAACCCAGCGGACCCTCGGTCGGGCAAGAATTTCACCGACGAGGACCGCCTCTTCGCCCTTGCCTTTTGGCACCGCCGCATCTTCAGCGCCACGGTCGACCAGTTCTTCGGGTTTCTCCAGCACGTATACAAGTCCACCTGCCTCCTGCCGCTCCTGGCCGACAGCGTGGTCGTGATCGACGAGGTGCACAGCTTCGACCGGAGTCTTTTCTCCGCCCTGAAAGGGTTCCTGCAAACTTTCGACGTGCCCGTGCTCTGCATGACCGCAACCTTGCCAGCCAACCGCCGCGCCGAGTTGGTGGGGGCCTGCGGCCTGACGCCGTTCCCCGCCGAAGCACAAGACTTCCCGGACCTTGCGGCAAAGGCGAAGATGCCCCGCTATCGCACGAAACGCATCGACCGAGACGACGCGCCGATGATCGTGCAGGAGGCCCTGGACCAGGGCAAGCGCGTGCTCTGGGTCGTGAACACCGTATCCCGCTGCCAGCAGTTGGCTTTGACTCACCGGGCCCTCTGCTATCACAGCCGGTACCGGCTGCGCGACCGCAAGAAGCGACACCGCGAGGTGGTCGACGCGTTTCAGGCGGGCAGCGGGCCCGTGCTGGCGGTCACGACCCAGGTGTGCGAGATGAGCCTTGACCTCGACGCCCATGTCCTCGTTTCGGAGGATGCCCCGGTCACGAGCCTCATCCAGCGCATGGGGCGATGCAACCGCCACGCTGAGCCGGGGGCGGGATCTCTCGGAGAGGTCTTCCTGTACGAACCCGAGGATTGGAACCCCTACTCCCCCGAGGACCTGGCCGGCACCGCCGAGTTCGTGGCAGCCGTGGACGGCCGTTGCGTGAGCCAGGAGGAGTTGGAGGAACTACTGGAGAGGCACGGCCCGAAGGGCGTGCAGCCTGACACCTACACGGCCTTCCTACTGAGCGGGCCCTGGGCCGTGAGCGGGGAGGAGCGACTCCGCGACGCCCGGGATCATTCGGTGCCGTCGATCCTACGGGGCGACCTTCCTGAGTATTTCGACCTGAAGCGATCAGGAGAGCCGGTTGACGGCCTTGTCGTACCGGCACCCCGTCGGCTGGTGCGCCCCGATACCCGCCTCGGCCGGCTCTACCAGGTGGCACCCTCCGAGAACTACGACCCGCAGTATGGGCTCCTCGACAGTCCGCAGGTGGTGATCGAATGACGACGGCTCGCTTTGAAGGCAACGAGGGAAAGACCCTCGTCCTGGAGTACGACCTCTTCGACCTTCCAACGGCCCAGCACAAGGCCGGGCTCGCGGGACTCTTGCTCGTGGTCGAGTCGATGAAACGCCGCGGGCTGGCGCCGCGGCCAGAGGTGGACGTTGGCGCAACGTCGGCGACGGTACGAACGAGCCGAGAGGGCTTTCAGGCGCTTTTCGATGACTTGTACGATGCGGAATGGGTGGAGACCGAATCGCGCCAGAAATGGCCAGGAAAAACGCCAAAGCGAACCGAAGAACGAGAGGTGGGCACGAGCGATAAACCAAAGAAGGAGAAGCGTTTCATCTATGACGTCGTGCAACCGCGGGGCAGGTTCCTGCGGGCATTCTACCCGCCTGGGGCGGAATCATGGGTGAAGCTCTGGCGCGACATGATCTGGAACACCCAACGCAGCCGACCGAGGGCCCGGCGCGTTTACGACGAACGCGCCGACGGGAAACCCTCGTCCCTCGGTGGGCTGTGGGCCGAGTTCGAGAAGTCGGCCAAAGACAGAGTTCGGGGCCGCACGCGGACCACCGGCTTCGGGGGCTCCCTTTTTGTCGGTGCCCAAGACTCGAACGCAGAGCGCGTCTCTTTCAAAGGCACGGTGGAGGAGACCCTCCTCCTCCACTTCTGGCCCGCCATCGCGGCGATCTACGCCCCCAGTCGGCTGAAAATCGATCGCGGGCAAGAGGGCCTCCAAGCCAAATCGGAGGACGCAGGCTATCTCGTGGTGATACCTGAACCCGGGCACTTGGAAGATTTCGTGGCCGACTCCATCAGCGCGCTCGGCTCGCTGGACCCCGCGGCCAGGGGGAACGACTACCGGCCGAAAGCGGCTCGGATCGACGTGCCCGCCGAAGGAGGGTTGGAGTACCTCTACCACCTTGCCATGCACCGCACGGCGGGTCGTGAGTTGGCCGACCTGCTGGTCGCCGTGGAGATCTACCACCTGGAAAAACGAGGGAACAACGTAAGGATGCTCGCCGCCGACCGGCTCGCACCCCGGCGGCGCCTCTTGGAGCAGTACGAACGGCTCCGCGAACAGTGGGCGAACCCGCTGTACAAGGCGGTGAGGCTGTCGAACCTGCTGGCCGACGCGCCCTGGTTCCAGGGGTTCGACAGGTGTTTCGCCGAGAACCCCTGGCAGATGTTTGTCCATACGAAGGAGACGCCAGCGTGGCCCCGCTTCTTCGGTCGCGATGTGAGGGACGTATTGGCAACGATCGAAGAGCGAGACTCATCCAGGAAGGGAGAAGACGACATGAGCGAAGAGGAACGGATCGACGCACTGGCGCTGCGGGTGCATCGGCTCATTCGAGGCTACGTCAACGCCCGCACGGAAGAGAGGTCCGGGAAGAAGTACAAGGATTTCAAGAATAACCGGGACGACAAAGGCCGGGTGATTTACCCGAAGGAGTACCGCGAAGCCAGAGAGAAGGTCTGCTCGGACGCCTTTCTCGCCATGCGCGGCCGGCGCGACCAGGACTTCGTGGAGTACTTCACCGGCACGATCTGCTCGGTCCCCCATTATCTCCCCGAGGACGACTATCTCGCCGTCGCCCAGGCACTGCTCGCCGACTGGCAGACTGTGAAGACGCTCTCGATGCTTGCTCTCTCGGCGAGTTCCTTTCTTGCCTCAGAAACCCCTGCCATCCAGGAGGATGCATCATGAACCTCTTCGCCACTGTACTCACCTACGCCGCCCCCAGCGCCAACTACCGAGGCGAGTCCGCCGAGAACCGCGCGGTGATCCAGAAGATCACGAAGGGGCGCTTCGAGTACGCCATCATCTCTCCAGAGGCCATCCGGAACGCGCTGAGGGAGACATTGCGTAAATTAGGGCTGCCCTGTAACCGGAGTCGCCTCGACGACGAGGAGCAACTCGCCGTAGAGTTCCAGGACTACCCGGATAGTGGCCGCTTCGCGGATGATTTCTTCATGGGCTGGATGATCGCCCCAAAGCCCCAAGAACGTAAGAAGATCCTCGACGCTGTAGCGAAGTCTCCGCACCGGTCAAGCCAACCCTTCACGTTCAAACGCGACTCTGTTCTTCGAATGAACATGGCCGTCGCCCTGGAGCCTTACCGTCACGACAGCGTGTTCACCCAATCGCCGCTCAACGCCGGCAAGAGCCCTTGGAAGAACGCTACCAGCTCCCAACTCCTGCATCGGGAGACCGCCTACACCGCATACCAGTTCCCGTTCGCCCTGAACCTGGAGGACTGCCGCGTAAAACCTCACTGGACCCGGACGCTGCTGCGGGCAATCGGACAACTGAACGAAGTTGCAGGCAACCACGCCCGTAGCTATTTCGAGATGGCGCCCGCTAGCATCGTGGTTCGGCTCACCCCAAGCCTGGTTGCCGGCTTCAACACCTACGGCTTCGAGATCGCCGAGGACGGGCGCCACGTGCTCCCTGAGATCGAACAGGGCCTTTTGGCCGGCGAGACAGCCGACGAAGCGGACTTCCCCGGAGGCGAGTTCTACCTTGGTGGCAAGGTCGTCCGGGACATGGACGAGGCCACGGTGAAAGAACTGCAGAATCGGGGCGTCACGCTCGATCGAAGCCCTCAGAGGTTGCTTGAACGTGTGGCAGACGCAGCATTGCCGTCTTCCTAGCCGGGTCGCTCATGCTGACGCTCTATCTGCAGGCGCCGTTCGCGACATTCCGCCACTTCACCGCCGGGAGCTTTCGGCCCACCGCCGGCTTCCTCACACCGTCAGCGGCCTACGGGCTCCTGCTCAACGTCGCAGGCATCGAGATGCGCATAGACGAAGGCAGGGAAATGACCGTGGTCCGGCAAGGGCTCCCCGCTGTGCGACTCGCCTTGGGTGCCCTCTCGATGCCGATACAGCACTTCGTTTACCAGCAACTCCACAACTATCCTGTGGGTAAGGATGCAGGGAAGAACTATGCGGCCGGCGCCAGGGGCAACAAGTACAACATCAGCCCGGTCCGCAGGGCCTTTCTCTCTGGGATCCGTGCCTATGTTTGCATGGACGGGAACCCGGAATTGGAGAAGCAAGTTCTGGAGGGGGTGGCGGGCAGAGGGGCGAGAGGGTACGGCCTGCCCTTCCTGGGCGACAACAGCTTCCTGATCGACCGCCTGGAAGCCGTCGAACGGCGCGAACCGGCGTATTGGTTTGAACGCATCGAGGGCGGCGACGGCGAGGGTATCCGCCCCGGCACCAGCCGTCTCACCGTTACTATCGACCGCGCCAACATGGCCGGGACGAGGAGCTTCTTGTATGCTCCAACTGAACACAAAACAGTCGATATCCCGGAACGCGCGTGGACCGAGGTCGCGTATTCCTGACCTGGGGTGATGGGCGCGCCCCGCAGAACACCAGAGAGGTGACGCCATGCAGTCCGCGAAGAAGATCACGGCCGCCGACGCCTTGGCGCTGGACATCCCCGAGCGCATCCGGTTGGTGGGGGACATCTGGGACAGCATCGCCGAGGTTCCGGAGGCGGTGCCCGTAACCGACGAGATACGGGCCGAACTGGACCGTCGGCTCCGGGCTTACGAGGACGCAACCGAGGCCGGCGAGCCCTGGAGCGTGGTTCGGGAGCGCCTCCTGCATCGCAAGTGAAGCGATGCTGCGGATACAGAGCGAAGCCGAGAAAGATCTCGCCACCGCATATGACTGGTACGAGGCCCGGCAACCCGGACTTGGGGCGGAGTTCTTGGCAGAGATCGACGCGGTGCTTTCACGGATCGGGGAGGCACCCACCCGGTACCCTGTGGTCCACCGCGGCGTGCGCCGAGCACTTGCTCGGCGCTTCCCGTACGGCGTCTTCTATCTGATCGCCCCGGATGCCGTCGTCGTGATCGCCGTTCTCCACGCCGCCCGAGACCCCGCTCTTCTGCGCCGGCGCTCCAAGTCGGTCTGACCCCAAGACTTGCCACGAGAGGCCTGAATATGGCCGATGCCGAGTTCGAAGACGCCTTCCGCTCGCACCACCACGCCGAACGGACCACCGACGAGCCCTTCATCCGGGTGATGGCCCTGCACGCCCTGGCTTACTGCGAGCGGCTTTTCTATCTGGAAGAGGTGGAAGAAATCCGCGTCGCCGACGCCAACGTGTACTCGGGGCGGCGGCTTCACGACCAGATCGACAAGGGGCCTGATACCTATACCGTCGAGCTTGCGAGCGAGCGCCTGGGCATCCGGGGCAAGGTCGACGCGGCCCGGCGCGAAGACGGGCACCTGGTGGTCACCGAGCACAAAAAAGGGCGGTCGAAGAAAGGGGTGGAAGCGTGGCCCAGCGATCGGCTCCAGGTGCTGGCCTATGCTCTGCTCTTATCGGAACACCGGGGCGAACCCGTCCCCGAAGCCGTCATCCGCTACCACGCCGACCGGAAGACGATTCGAATCCCCGTGGATGAGAAGGAAGCCGAAGCGGTGGTCGGGGCCGCCGTCCAGAGGGCCCGCGAGTTGCGGGCGGGACTGGAGCGGCCCCCGGTTAGCGTGCCGGAACACCAGTGCCGCACCTGTTCCCTGGCCCCGGTCTGTCTTCCGGAAGAGGAACGCTTTGCCGTCGCGGGCGAGGGCAAGGCACAGCGATTGTTCCCAGCGGACGAGACCCGGCGGGTCGTCCACGTGGTGGAGCAAGGCAGCTTCGTTCGCAGAGAGGGCGACCGCTTCGTGGTCGGCACCCCGGACGGGGCCAAGAAACCCCTTCCTGCCAGGACCGTCTCGGCGTTGGTGCTGCACGGAAATGTCCAAGTGACCACCCAGGTGATCCACTACTGTGCGGGGAACGACATCAGTGTTCACTGGCTGTCGTACGGGGGCCACTATGTGGCGGGAGTAGCTGCGGGGGCAGGAGGGGTGCAACGGCGAAACCGCCAATACCAAGCTCTCTGCAACCCTTTGCTGAGGGCGCGCCTGGCTGCGCGGATCGCCCTGGCCAAAACAGAGAACCAGCTCCGTTACCTGCTGCGGGCCACCCGGGGAGCAGAAAGAGGCCGTTCGGCCACGGTCGAGGAGGGCATCGCCGCCCTGCGCGCGGCGGTATCCGGGCTGGCAGCCCAAGTGAAGGATTTGGATGCCCAGGAAAGTCTGAGCACCGACGAAGCCGAGCGGCAAATCGCCAGCCTGCGGGGTCATGAGGGGTTGGCCGGCAGGAGGTACTTCGAGTTGTTGCCGGCTGTACTCAAGCTGCAAGCGGACGATTTTCTCTATTTCACCGGTCGCAACCGCAGGCCGCCTAAAGATCCGTTCAATGCCCTTCTCTCTTTCGGGTACGCCCTGCTGTATCGCGACTGCGTGGCAGCGCTCATGACGGTCGGCCTGGAACCGTCTCTTGGGATTTTGCACACGCCGAGATCGACGGCGTACCCCCTCGCCCTCGATCTGATGGAGCTGTTTCGCTTGATCGTATGGGACGTTCCCCTGATCGGCTCGGTGAACCGCCGCCAGTGGACCAAAGCGGATTTCGATATCACCAGCGGGCAGGTGTGGCTGAATCCGGACGGTCGCCGCAAGGCCATCCAGGTGTACGAGAGCCGGAAGCAGGAGAAGTGGAAACACCCTGTTCTTGGTTACTCGTTGAGCTACGCCCGTACCCTGGAGCTGGAGGCCCGGCTCCTCGAGAAGGAGTGGAGCGGCCAGCCGGGGCTCTTCGGAAAGTTGAGGTTGCGCTGATGGGCGCGGAGCAGCACTGGCATCTGGTCAGCTACGACATACGGGACGACCGGCGCTGGCGGCGTGCGTACAAGATCTTGAACGGGCGGGGCGAGCGGATCCAGTACTCCGTGTTCCGGGTGCGCATGAGCCGTACCCAGTTGGAGGAACTCCGGTGGGAACTCGGCAAGATTTTGGCCGAAGAAGACGACCTGATGATCATCCGGCTCTGCCAAGGGTGCGCCCAGCGGGTTATCGACAGCCGTGGGGAAGATGCTTGGAAGAACGCACCGCCGAGGTTCGAGATTCTTTGATCAAGCACCAAGAAAAACACGAATGCGAATCCCGCCCACAGGGCCGAAACCGCCTGTCCAGCCGGGCCGAAAAGGCAACCGGGAGAGGGAAAGGTGCGTGAACGAAAAAAACTACGTCATTCCAACGGATTTCGCGTCGCACGAAGGTTCGTTCGCAAACACCCAGCATCAATCTTGGTAGTGCCTGATTACAGGTCCAAAAACACCAATGGTCACAAGTCCTTGCGGGGGGCGCAGTGACCCGATCTTCGATGCCGAAAGGCGTTGAGCACCGCACGTCTCCACCGGTCTCCCGGGCCTCGCGGTACGTGACCCGATCTTCGATGCCGAAAGGCGTTGAGCACCGCACGTCTCCACCGGTCTCCCGGGCCTCGCGGTGTGACCCGATCTTCGATGCCGAAAGGCGTTGAGCACGTGCCGTAGGCCCTCCGCTCGTCGTCCGAGGCTTTGTGACCCGATCTTCGATGCCGAAAGGCGTTGAGCACTAGAAGGTCCTTCGGCGTTTCATCGTTCTATTTCGTGACCCGATCTTCGATGCCGAAAGGCGTTGAGCACTCCACCTCGATGGAAAGGGAAGTGATCGGATTGGGGTGTGACCCGATCTTCGATGCCGAAAGGCGTTGAGCACATGAAGTGGGCCTTGGGTGTGCTGGTGACGACCACAGTGACCCGATCTTCGATGCCGAAAGGCGTTGAGCACTCGCGGATGATCTGGTGCATGTGGTCCTCCTTGGGTGACCCGATCTTCGATGCCGAAAGGCGTTGAGCACTCCAACCCTGCGGCAAGGTCCGGATCTCGGATTGGGTGACCCGATCTTCGATGCCGAAAGGCGTTGAGCACATGGTCCCGCCGTTGTGGTTTGATTTGTCTTCGCTGTGACCCGATCTTCGATGCCGAAAGGCGTTGAGCACAACCCCGAGAATCCGGGACGGACGGAGGGAGACGGTGTGACCCGATCTTCGATGCCGAAAGGCGTTGAGCACTTTTCTTGCCCCTCAAGCGCCTCCTTGACCACTTCGTGACCCGATCTTCGATGCCGAAAGGCGTTGAGCACTCCGGAAGCACGAGCTCCGAGCCCACGCCGTGGGGTGACCCGATCTTCGATGCCGAAAGGCGTTGAGCACGCCTCCACCCCTGCGGCCGATTCCACCCGCCGCACGTGACCCGATCTTCGATGCCGAAAGGCGTTGAGCACCCTTTGAGGAGGTCGGGGTTCTTTGACATGGGCGCGTGACCCGATCTTCGATGCCGAAAGGCGTTGAGCACTCCCGCAGGCCGCCTTTCTGTCGCAGGAACTCCAGTGACCCGATCTTCGATGCCGAAAGGCGTTGAGCACTCCGAGAACACGAGTTCCCGCACCTGGTCCCGGTGTGACCCGATCTTCGATGCCGAAAGGCGTTGAGCACACGGAAAGCGGGAAAACGGCGCTAGCGAAGCGACTGTGACCCGATCTTCGATGCCGAAAGGCGTTGAGCACGCGTACAGCAGCATGTTCAGCCAGGACTCGGTCTTCGTGACCCGATCTTCGATGCCGAAAGGCGTTGAGCACATGGTCATCTGCGGATTGCTGGGCCTGATCACGCGTGACCCGATCTTCGATGCCGAAAGGCGTTGAGCACGAGATGCTTCGGTTCGTCACGGGCGGCGGCACGGTGACCCGATCTTCGATGCCGAAAGGCGTTGAGCACTCGAGGATCTCCGCCCGGGCCCGCACGGCCACCCGCGTGACCCGATCTTCGATGCCGAAAGGCGTTGAGCACGCGTACAGCAGCATGTTCAGCCAGGACTCGGTCTTCGTGACCCGATCTTCGATGCCGAAAGGCGTTGAGCACATGGTCATCTGCGGATTGCTGGGCCTGATCACGCGTGACCCGATCTTCGATGCCGAAAGGCGTTGAGCACTCGAGGATCTCCGCCCGGGCCCGCACGGCCACCCGCGTGACCCGATCTTCGATGCCGAAAGGCGTTGAGCACTCCACCTCGATGGAAAGGGAAGTGATCGGATTGGGGTGTGACCCGATCTTCGATGCCGAAAGGCGTTGAGCACATGAAGTGGGCCTTGGGTGTGCTGGTGACGACCACAGTGACCCGATCTTCGATGCCGAAAGGCGTTGAGCACTCGCGGATGATCTGGTGCATGTGGTCCTCCTTGGGTGACCCGATCTTCGATGCCGAAAGGCGTTGAGCACTCCAACCCTGCGGCAAGGTCCGGATCTCGGATTGGGTGACCCGATCTTCGATGCCGAAAGGCGTTGAGCACATGGTCCCGCCGTTGTGGTTTGATTTGTCTTCGCTGTGACCCGATCTTCGATGCCGAAAGGCGTTGAGCACAACCCCGAGAATCCGGGACGGACGGAGGGAGACGGTGTGACCCGATCTTCGATGCCGAAAGGCGTTGAGCACTTTTCTTGCCCCTCAAGCGCCTCCTTGACCACTTCGTGACCCGATCTTCGATGCCGAAAGGCGTTGAGCACTCCGGAAGCACGAGCTCCGAGCCCACGCCGTGGGGTGACCCGATCTTCGATGCCGAAAGGCGTTGAGCACGCCTCCACCCCTGCGGCCGATTCCACCCGCCGCACGTGACCCGATCTTCGATGCCGAAAGGCGTTGAGCACCCTTTGAGGAGGTCGGGGTTCTTTGACATGGGCGCGTGACCCGATCTTCGATGCCGAAAGGCGTTGAGCACTCCCGCAGGCCGCCTTTCTGTCGCAGGAACTCCAGTGACCCGATCTTCGATGCCGAAAGGCGTTGAGCACTCCGAGAACACGAGTTCCCGCACCTGGTCCCGGTGTGACCCGATCTTCGATGCCGAAAGGCGTTGAGCACACGGAAAGCGGGAAAACGGCGCTAGCGAAGCGACTGTGACCCGATCTTCGATGCCGAAAGGCGTTGAGCACGCGTACAGCAGCATGTTCAGCCAGGACTCGGTCTTCGTGACCCGATCTTCGATGCCGAAAGGCGTTGAGCACATGGTCATCTGCGGATTGCTGGGCCTGATCACGCGTGACCCGATCTTCGATGCCGAAAGGCGTTGAGCACGAGATGCTTCGGTTCGTCACGGGCGGCGGCACGGTGACCCGATCTTCGATGCCGAAAGGCGTTGAGCACTCGAGGATCTCCGCCCGGGCCCGCACGGCCACCCGCGTGACCCGATCTTCGATGCCGAAAGGCGTTGAGCACTTGTTAAGCTTCTCGGCGTCGTCGGCGCCGTGGAGTGACCCGATCTTCGATGCCGAAAGGCGTTGAGCACTTCAACACGTGGGAGGGGATGGGACTCCGACAACTTGGTTCGGCGGGAGAGCCCGAGAGTCAACGTAGAGGCACCGACCTCGAGCGGGACAATCCTGGGCTTCTCTGCCGGATCTGCGAGCCTGGATGAGGAGTGGTGGACGCTGCGGTACCGGACAGGAGGGCCGCGGACGTCGGGTTGCCCGATAAC
The DNA here is from genome assembly GCF_000526155.1 of Deferrisoma camini S3R1. Lineage (NCBI taxonomy): Bacteria > Pseudomonadati > Thermodesulfobacteriota > Deferrisomatia > Deferrisomatales > Deferrisomataceae > Deferrisoma > Deferrisoma camini. The sequence continues at coordinate 1,785,264 of NZ_JAFN01000001.1, forward strand.
GGTGAGGTTGCAGATCCGCCGAGGCAGAGACGTCGTCGACGTGATCCGATCGGGGGTGGGGTGTGCCCGGAAACCATGGGTCCGCTCAACTGCTTGTTATCACCGCATAAATTTTTTGCTTGACGGAGGGACTATAGAGTGTCCCTCGGCGCACTTGCTCTCCTCGCGCTCGTACCCGCCCCCTCTGGCGCACCCCCCGCGGTTTCGCGACGGATGCCCAAGAGTCATGCGGACAAGGGAGGCGCCGCCGGGTGGGTCTCACCCCTCTTGCCCCTTGCCGCCCCCTCCACCGTCCACCCGCCAACCGAAAGCTCCTCCGTCAGATCGCTCTCACCGGCCCACCGCGCCGCGCCGCTGCCCCCGGTCCGACACACTCTCAACGGTCTCGGGACGAACGCTCATGAAAAAGCAGGCTAAAGGAAGGAGTGGGGGTGTCCGAAACCATTCTTACACCTTCACCGCGTTTTTCTGAGGAGGCGAAAGATGCGAAGAGCGATTTGGGCTGTGGCCGTGGTAGGGCTCGGTTTGGGAATCGCGGCGTGCGGCGGCACCGGGGGTGGAACCGGGGGTGATGTGGGATCGACCGCCAACTCCGCACCCACGGCTGATGCCGGCCCGGATCAGAACGTGGCCACCGGCTCCACCGTCACCCTCGACGGAAGCGCCAGCTCCGACGCCGACGGCGACCCGCTCACCTATGCCTGGGGCTTTGTCTCGAAGCCCTCGGGGAGCACGGCCACCCTGTCGGATGCGGCCGCGGCCAAGCCCTCCTTCACCGCCGACCTGGACGGTGACTACGTGCTGCAGCTCGTCGTCAACGACGGCACCGTGGACAGCACCGCTGACTCCGTGACCGTCACCGCGGCCACCGCCAACTCCGCACCCACGGCCGATGCCGGCCCGGATCAGAACGTGGCCACCGGCTCCACCGTCACCCTCGACGGAAGCGCCAGCTCCGACGCCGACGGCGACCCGCTCACCTATGCCTGGAGCTTCGTCTCGAAGCCCTCGGGGAGCACGGCCACCCTGTCGGACGCGGCCGCGGCCAAGCCCTCCTTCACCGCCGACCTGGACGGTGACTACGTGCTGCAGCTCGTCGTCAACGACGGCACCGTGGACAGCACCGCCGACTCCGTGACCGTCACCGCGGCCACCGCCAACTCCGCACCCACGGCCGACGCCGGCCCGGATCAGAACGTGGTCACCGGCTCCACCGTCACCCTCGACGGAAGCGCCAGCTCCGACGCCGACGGCGACCCGCTCACCTATGCCTGGAGCTTCGTCTCGAAGCCCTCGGGGAGCACGGCCACGCTGTCGGACGCGGCCGCGGCCCAACCCTCCTTCACCGCCGACCTGGACGGTGACTACGTGCTGCAGCTCGTCGTCAACGACGGCTTCGTGGACAGCACCGCCGACTCCGTGACCATCACCGCGTTCGCTCCGGCGACCCCCGCCGATGCGCTGGACGACACCTTCGGCCGGGGTGGCATCGCGTACTGGGACAACGGGGGAGGCAGCGACTCCGGCCAGGCCCTCCTCCAGGCTGGCGGACGTTTCCTGGTGGCGGTCTCCACATCGTTGAGCTACAGCTCGGGGGAGACCTCCATCGTGGCGTTCGATTCGTCCGGAGTCCTGGACACCACGTTCGGCACGGACGGGGTTGCCACGTGGACGCTGGGGGGCACGAGCAGCGGCACCTCTGCCCTGGCCGTGCAGCCCGACGGGAAGATCCTGGCGGCAGGCTCGGCCTTTGCCAGTGGCGTTACCACGTATAAGGACATGGCCGTCGCCCGGTTCACGGCGGACGGGGTGCTGGACACCACGTTCGGCACCGATGGCATCGCCACATGGGACTCCGGGGGGATCGACGAGGCCGCCGACGTGGCCGTTCTGGACACGGGCGAGATCGTCTTGGCCGGGGCGACCGCGTATCCGTACGACCTGGTGCTGGCCCGATTCCTCTCCGACGGGTCGATGGACACGTCGTTCGGGACGGGGGGATCGGTCACCTGGGACAACAGCGGCGGGACGGATAGCGCGGCCGCGGTGGCCGCCCTGTCCGGGGGAGCGATCGTGGTGGCCGGAAACACGTTCGTGAGCGGCGGCACGAAGGATGTCGTGCTCCTCCGTTACCTGTCCGACGGCACGCTGGACCCCGGTTTCGGGACGAGCGGGGTCGTGACCTGGGACGGGGGGCAGTCGGACTCCGCCGCGGACATGGTGGTGACGGACGACGGATCCATCCTCGTGGTAGGCACCTCGGACAACGGTACGGACACGGATGTGCTGCTCCTCAAGTTCGGAGCGGACGGGGCCCTGGACACCACCTTCGGTTCCGGCGGAGCGGTCACCTGGGACGGAGGTGGGACCTCCGACCAGGGCCTGGGTCTGGCCGTGACAGCCGACGGGAAGATCCTGGTCGGCGGATCCACCGACGGTTCCGGAGTGGTGCTCCGGTTCTCCGGCGCGGGCCAGTTGGACACGACCTTTGGCACGAACGGCGTGCTCACCTGGTCCGGAGGTTCCGTTGTCGTGGCGTTCCAGGTTCTTTCCGATGGGAGCGTTCTAGCCGCGGGCACCGAAAACACGGGCACGGACAACGACGCGGCCGTGCTGAAACTCAAGTGACCGAAACCCAGCATCCGCCCCGGCCTCCGCCTGCCGTGGGGGCTGGGGCGGATGCGCAGAGGAGGAGGTCTGGGAGAAACCCTGTTGGCTCTGAGGGGTTGACGTAGACCCCTTTCTCTGCCCCCCTTGCCCAGCCGTGAGCGCGTTTTTTGCTACGGCCTGGCCCACCCGACGGCGGTTGGGTTGCCCACCGAATCGATCCATGGCGAGCCCACAGTACGTTACCGATCAGCCCACTCCGAGACGCACTCGAATTCTCTCTGGCCCCACGCCCCCCGGACCAAGCTGCACACGATCCGGGTCTCCCGACCCCACTCTGCCGGGCAGGGAAGCCCGTTCAGGCCCCGGCAGGGTACCGATCGGCGGAGATGGGAACCCGACCAGTCCACGTGTTTTGGGCGGCGAGCGGGCCTCTCGTTGACCCGGGGTTGGGGCGTTGCTACCATCGCCGGCCTTTCCCCTGTGGACGCGGAGGGAGCGGCGATGACCCACGTGCTTGACGTGCTCAAGGACCGGGGGTTTGTGGAGCAGACCACCGACGAGGCGGAGCTGCGGGAGCTCCTGCGAAACCCCACCACCTGCTACATCGGGTTCGACCCCACGGCCTCGAGTTTCCACGTGGGCAGCCTGGTTCCGATCATGGCCCTGGCCCACATGCAGCGGGCCGGCCACCGACCCATCGCCCTGGTGGGGGGCGGCACGGCCATGATCGGAGACCCCTCGGGCAAAACCGAGATGCGCAAGCTCCTGACCCGGGAGCAGATCGAGGCCAACGCCCAGGGGCTCAAGGCCCAGCTCGCGAGGTTCCTCGACTTCGACCGCGGCGCGCTCCTGCTCAACAACGCCGAATGGCTGCTGGGGCTCAACTACATCGAGTTCCTGCGGGACATCGGGGTGCACTTCTCGGTGAACCGGATGCTCGCGGCCGAGTCGTACCGCCAGCGCCTGGAGACGGGGCTCAACTTCATCGAGTTCAACTACATGCTGCTCCAGGCATACGACTTCCTGCACCTGTTCCGCCGTTACGGCTGCCGGGTGCAGATGGGCGGCAACGACCAGTGGGGCAACATCGTGGCCGGGGTGGAGCTGATCCGGCGCACCGAGGGCCAGGCCGCCCACGCGATCACCTTCCCCCTGATCACCACGGCCTCGGGCGCCAAGATGGGCAAGACCGCCCAGGGCGCGATCTGGCTCGACCCGGAGCGCACCAGCCCCTACGACTTCTACCAGTACTGGATCAACACCGAGGATCCGGACGTGGAGCGGTTCCTGGGCCTGTTCACCTTTCTGCCCATGGACCGGGTCCGGGAGCTGGGCCGGCTCGAGGGCGCGGCGATCCGCGAGGCCAAGGAGGTGCTGGCCTTCGAGGTCACCCGCCTGGTGCACGGCGAGGCCGAGGCCCGAAAGGCCCGCGACGCCAGCCGAGCGCTGTTCGGAGGCGGGGGCCGGTTGGACGAGGCCCCCACCCACGAGGTGGACCCGGCCCGGCTGGCGGAGGGGATCGAGGCGTTCATCCTGCTCCACGAGGCCGGGCTGACCAAGAGCCGGGGGGAGGCCCGCCGGCTGATCGGCCAGGGCGGGGCCTACCTCCACGGCGAGCCGATCCGGTCGTTCGACCAGCGGATCACCGCGGCGGACCTGAGGGACGGGGTGATCCTTCTGCGCGCGGGGAAGAAGAAGTACTGCGTGGTCCGGCCCGGGCGGGAGGGGTAAGGCCCGGGAGCCGGAGGCCTCCATGGGCCCGCATCGCAGGGGGCCGGCGCTTCTGCTGGCGGGGGGCGTGGCGGTCATCTCCAGCGCGGCCATCCTGATCCGGCTGTGCCAGGCCCCGAGCCTGGCCATCGCGGCCTACCGGCTCGGGATCGCGGCCGCCCTGCTGGTGGGGTACGACCTCGCGCGCCACCGTCGCCTGCCCCCGGCCCGATCCTGGCCCTGGTTCGCCTCGGCCGGGCTGTTCCTGGCCGTGCACTTCGCCGCGTGGATCGCGAGCCTACGTTACACCACCGTGGCCAGCTCGGTGGTCTTGGTGACCACCAACCCCCTGTTCGTGGCGCTGTTCGCGTGGCTCCTGGGGGAGCCGCCCGACCGCCGGACCCTGGCGGGCATCGTCCTGGGGTTGGGGGGGGCGGTGCTGATCGGGTGGGGGGATTTCGGGGGCGGACCGGCGCCGCTGGTGGGGGACGGGCTCGCCCTGATCGGGGCGCTGGCCATGTCCGCCTACCTCACGGTGGGCCGCCGGGCCCGGGCCGGGTTGGACGCCCGGACCTACTCCACCTGGGTGTACGCCGTGGCCGCGGTGCTTCTGGCCGCTGCCGTGGGGATCACGGGCACGTCGGTGGGGCCGTACCCGGCCGCCACCTACGGGTGGCTGGTGCTCCTGGCCCTGGGGCCCCAGATCCTGGGCCACACGGCCATCAACGCGGCCCTGGCCCATCTGACCGCGCCAGCCGTGGCCCTGGCCATCCTGGGCGAGCCGGTGGGCTCGACCCTCCTGGCCTACCTCGTGCTGGGCGAGGTGCCCTCGGTCAGCACGGTGGCCGGCGGGGCGCTGATCCTGGGGGGCATCGCCCTGGGGCTGGGAGGGGCCGGGAAGCCGGTCACAGGTCGATCTCGTAGTCCTTGATCTTGTACAGCAGGGTGCGGTGGCTGATCTCCAGCAGCCGGCTCGCCCGGCTCCGGTTGCCCCGGGTCTTGCGCAGGGCGCGCCGGATCAGCTCCTCCTCCACCCGGGCCACCACCTTCTTGATGGAGTACTCGTCGGGGCCGATGCCCGGGAACACGCCCTCCTGGTCGTCCTGGATCCAGGGGCTCAGGTGGGCCTCGTCGATCACGGGGCCCTCGGCCATGACCACGGCCCGCTCGATCACGCTCTCCAGCTCCCGCACGTTCCCCGGCCACCGGTAGCGCAGCAGCATCTCCATGCCCTCGGCGCTCACGCCGGTCACCGACTTGCCGGTCTCCCGGGCGAACCGGTCCAGGAACCGGTTCACCAGCAGGGGGATGTCCTCCCGCCGCTCACGCAGGGGCGGCACCAGCACCGGGATCACGCTGAGCCGGTAGTACAGGTCCTCCCGGAAGCTCCCCTCGGACACGGCCTTCTTGAGGTCCACCCGGCACGAGCTGACCACCCGCACGTCCACCGGCAGGTCGGCCGTTCCGCCGGCCCGGCGCACCACGCCCTCCTGGAGCACCCGCAGCAGCCGCACCTGGAGGAACGCCGGCAGGCCGTCCACGTCCTCGAGGAACACCGTGCCCCCCTGGGCCTGCTCGAACAGGCCGGCCCGGGCCCGGGGGGCGTCGGACACGGCGCCGGGCTCGTGGCCGAACAGCTCGCTCTCCAGCACCGCGTCGGCCATGGCCCGGCAGTTCACCTTCAGCAACGGCCCGTCGCTGCGCCGGGAGTTGTAGTGAAGCGCCCGGGCCAGCATCTCCTTGCCGGTGCCGGCCTCGCCCACCAGGAGCACGCTGGTCCGGTAGTCGGCCACCTTGGCCAGCAGCTCCAGCACGGCCCGCATGCGGGCACTGCGGGCCACCAGGTTCTCGAACTGGTACTCCCGCCGGATCGCCTCGCGCAGGGCCCGATTCTCGCGGATCAGCCGCTCGCGCTCCTCGGCCTTGCGCAGGGTCAGGAGCACCTCGTCGGTTTTGAACGGCTTGGAGATGTAGTCGTAGGCGCCGAGCTTCAGGGCCTCGAGGGCGGTGTCCACCGTGCCGTAGGCCGACATCATGACGATGGTGGCCGCGCAGCCCCGGGCCCGGGCCTTCCGCAGGAACTCCAGGCCGTCGACCCGGGGCATCTTGATGTCGCACAGGATGAAGTCGAAGGCGTCGCCCCCGTGCTCGTCCAGGAGGTCCAGGGCCTCCTGCCCGTCGCCGGCCTCCGAGACCCGATACCCCTCCTCGGCAAGGATCGAGGCCAGGGTCTCCCGGACGATCGCCTCGTCGTCCACGATCAGCAGGGAATGGTCTTTCACGCGGTCACCTCCGTCTCAGCGACCGGGCCGGAAACCCGGCCGGCCGATTTCGCCCCTTCCAGTAACTTCGGTCTACGGTCGTCGGTCGACGGTCTTCGGTCTGGGGCCTTCGGCCCGCTAGGCGGCTAGGCGGCCTTCGAGCCGCACCAAAGCTCGGGGGGCATGGGGTCTGCTGGAGTGCCGCGCGCGGCTCCTTGGCTCGCCGCGCAGCGCCTCCAACGCTCGCACCGTGAGTTCGTTCGTGCCCCGCCGAACGGTCATGAAGCCACCGCCGGTGCCCCGTGCCTGCGCGGCGAATCTCCATGCCCGGCTTCGCGCGCGGCCGGAAGCAGACCCCATGCCCCGCCGCAGCTACCCGGTTCAGGGAAAGTTACTCTCCCCGTTGTAGGGCCCCCAAGGGCCGTAGGGGGCTACCCGGAAGCTTCGGTCGACGGTCGTCGGTTCGGGGCCTTCGGCCCGCTAGAAGGCTGGAAGGCCAAGAGGCTAGAAGGCTTAAAAACATCCCGGATTCCATCACGTTATAGGAGCCTTCTTGCCTTTTCGCCTCCACCTCATGGCCCGGGGGGGGCAACGTCCCGTACCAGGGAGAAGATACCCTTCCCCGTTGTGGGGCCCCGCAGGGGCCTGGTAGAGCCCCAACCCAACGGTCTGCCCCCCCGGTTTTTCTAGTTTCTAGTCTCTAGTTTCCAGTCTCTGGACGGTCCCGCAGGGGCCTGAGGGAGCTCCCCCCCTCACCCCAGCAGCCCCAGGTACCAGGTCACGAGCTCCGGGCCGGCGTACACATACAGGGCCGCGCCCAGGGCCAGGAACGGGCCGTAGGGCACCTCGAGCCGGAGCCCGCCGCCCCGCGCCAGGCCCCAGGCCACGCCCACGGACGCCCCCACCAGCGACGAGACGAACACCGTGAACAGCACCGCCTGCCACCCCAGGAACGCCCCCACCGCACCGAGGAACTTCACGTCGCCCAACCCCATGCCCTCCCGGCCGGTCACCGCCCGGTACCCCAGGGCCACGGCCAGCAGGAGGCCGGAGCCCACGGCGATTCCCAGCAGGCTCTGGACGGGCCCCAACCCCGTCACGAACGAGGCGGCCAGCCCGGCCGGCATCCCCCCCAGGCTCAGGGAGTCGGGGATGATCCGGTGGTCCAGGTCGATGAAGGTCACCGCCACCAGACCGGCCACGAACACGAAGTAGACGCCGAACGCGGGCGTGGGTCCGAACCGCACCCAAAGCAGGCCGCTCAGGCCGGCGGTGAGGGCCTCGACCAGGGGATAGCGCAGGGGGATGCGCATCCCGCAGTCCCGGCACCGGCCCCGGAGCACCAGATAGCTCACGATCGGCACGTTGTCCCAGGGCCGCACCGGACGGCCGCACCCGGGGCAGTGGCTCGGCGGCCGCACCAGCGACTCGCCCCGGGGCAGGCGGTGGATCACCACGTTCAAGAAACTGCCCACCACGGCCCCCAGCACGGCCGCCGCGGCCAACCCGATCCCGTACCACGGTTTCAAGGCACCCCTCGGCAACTTCGGTCGTTGGTCGTCAGTCGTTGGTCTAGGGCCTTCGGCCCGCTAGGCGGCTGGGCTGCTAGGCCGCTAGGCGGCCGGGTCGCTTCCCCGAACCGCCGCCAAACGCTCGGTGGGGCACGGGGTCTGCTGGAGAGCCGCGTGCGGCTCCTTAGCTCGCCGCGCAGCGCCTCCAACGCTCGCACCGTGAAACCGTTCGGTCCCCGGCCGGACTGCCATGAAACCACGGTTGGTGCCCCGTGCCTGCGCGGCGAATCTCATGCCCGGCTTCGCGCGCGGCCGGAAGCGGACCCCATGCCCTCCGTCGGCAATGGCCCGCCGGAAGGCTCAAGGGCTCGAAAGCTGGAAACAACGCTTTTGCGGGTTTTACTAGTACCACGGACCCGCCCCCCGTTCCCAGGGCCCCGGGTGAGGCCGACTGAGCCGCGTTGACACCCCATACCCCGGACGCCTATCTTCATCGTTTCCACACCCCCTCTCCCGCCAACGCGAAGGACGAACGACGGTGCATCCCTGGAACGGTTCCTCCAGCATTCTGGCCATGGCCTTCGGGTCCGGGCCCGTGGTGGGGGGCGTGCTCCTCCTGCTGGTGTTCGCCTCGGTGCTGTGCTGGGGCATCATCCTCTACAAGTTCTGGGTGATCCGCCAGGCCGCCCGCCAGAGCCGGGACTTCCTGGAGGTGTTCTGGGGCGGCAACCGGTTCGAGGCCATCCTGGCGGCGTCCCAGGACCTGACGGAGAGCCCCCTCGCCCAACTGTTCCGTGCGGGCTACCGGGAGTGGCGCCGCCGCCGCACCCGCCCCCAGGGCCAGGGCGAAGCCGAGGACCTGTCCCCCCAACTGGGCCGGGTCGAGGCGGTCCAACGCACCCTGCGGCTCGTGGCCGACGCCGAGATCACCCGGCTGGAGCGGATGCTGGTGTTCCTGGCCACGGTGGCCAGCGCCGGCCCCTTCGTGGGTCTGTTCGGCACGGTGTGGGGGATCATGGACTCGTTCCGCCAGATCGGGGCCATGGGCACGGCCAACCTGGCCGTGGTGGCCCCCGGCATCTCCGAGGCCCTGATCGCCACGGCCACCGGTCTGGCCGCGGCCATCCCGGCCGTGGTGGCGTACAACTACTTCAACAACGCCATCAAGGTGCTGGCCACCGAGATGGAGGCGTTCTCGAGCGAGTTCCTCAACATCGTGACCCACCACGACGCGACGAGGGGCGCCCCATGAACGCACCGGGCCCGGCGGGCGGCCGCACGGCCCGCACCCACCTGGCCGAGATCAACGTCACCCCTTTGGTCGACGTGATGCTCGTGCTGCTGATCATCTTCATGGTCGCGGCGCCCATGATCCAACAGGGGGTGGACGTGAACCTGCCCGAGGTGGTGGCCACCGAGCTGCCCGCCCAGACCGACCTGATGGTCATCTCGGTGGACCGCGCCGGGCGGGTGTTCCTGGGCAACACGCCCGTCCCCATGGAGGCCCTTGCCGAGAAGCTCGGCGCGATCTACCGCCGCAAAGGGACCAAGGAGGCGTTCCTCCGGGCCGACCGGGACGTGCCCTATGGGGTGGTCGTGCGGGTCATGGCCGAGGCCAAGCGCGCCGGCATCGAACGGCTCGGCATGATCACCGAGCCCCCTGAGGAGCCGTGAGAGTCGACCGATACCACGGCCTGTTCGGCGACCGCCGCGACCACCGCGTCTGGAAGGCCCTGGGGTTTTCGGCGGTGCTCCACGCGGCCCTGTTCCTGGCGTTCGGGCGGTTCCACATCCGGCCCGTCGAACGCACGTTCTACGCCCCGATCCAGGTGGTGAACCTGGTGCCGCCCTCCGGCCGGTCCAAGCCGGGCGGGGTCGTGGGCACGCCCCGACGCGCCTCCCCCGCGGCACCGAAGGTCAAGACCCCGACGAAGCCGAAGCCCAAGGCGAAGAGCAAACCCAAGGCGAAGGCCAGGGTCGTCTCCCGCCCCCCCAAGCCGAAACCCAAGCCGTCCCCCACCCGGCCCTCCGCGGCCCGGCCCAAACCTGCGCCGGCCCAGGTGGCCCGGCCCAAGGGGTCTGCCGCGCCCGCGCCGGCACCGGAGCCCAACCCCGAGGCCTTGGAGCGGAAGGTCGCCGAGCGGATCGCCGCCATGCGCGCCAAGCATGCGCAGGCCCCGCCGCCGGCCCCCGCGTCGGCCGACGACCGATCGGAGCTGGGGGAACGCCGGGTGGGGCAGGCCATCGAGGCGATCCGCCGGCGCATCGACCAGGCGTCGGCCGGGGGCCCGGGGGGGTCCGGCGCCGCCGGTATCTCGGGCAGCCGCACGGCCCTCGAGGAGGTGCGGCTCCGAGCCTACTACAACCGCCTGTGGGAACGGGTCAAGGACCACTGGACCATCCCCCCCGGCCTGAAGGGCCGGGACCTGTCGGTGATCGTCTCGGTGGTGCTCGACCGCCAGGGCAGAATCCTCCGCAGGGTGGTGGAGGAGTCCTCGGGCAGCGAGGCGTTCGACACCGCGGCGTTGATGGCCCTGGAAAGGGCCCAGCCCCTGCCCCCCATGCCGGACGAGGTGCGAGATGAAACCCTGGAGGTGGGTTTCCGATTCCACGGCGAGTAGGGGGCTCGTGCTCCTGCTCGCCTTGGTGGCCGCCTGTGCCGGGCCTCCCCCGCCGGGGACGTACCGGGTCAAGGGCCGGATCTACCGGCCGCTGCCCTCGGCCCGGGGCTACGTGGCCGAGGGCCTGGCCTCGTGGTATGGTCCTGGATTCCACGGTCGGCCCACGGCCAGCGGGGAGCCGTTCGACATGTACGCGGCCACCGCGGCCCACCGCACCCTGCCCCTGGGAACCCGGGTTCGGATCACCAACCTGGAGAACGGCCGGTCCGCCGTCGCCCGGATCAACGACCGGGGACCGTTCGTGGAGGGCCGGATCATCGACCTCTCCTACGGCGTGGCCCGGAAGCTGGGCATGGTCGAGGCCGGGGTGGCCCGGGTGCGAGTCGAGGCCCTGGACGGGGTGACCGACGAGCGCGGCCCCCTGGCCTGGCAGGTGGGGGCGTTCCGGGTGGCGGCGAACGCCGAGCGGCTCCGGGCGCGCCTGGACGGGCGGTTCGGAAGGGCGTGGGTCGAACGGTTCGACCGGGGGGATGCGGTGTTCCTGAGGGTGCGGGTGGGGCCCTTCCCCGACCGGAAGGCGGCCCGAGACGCCCTGGCACGGCTCCGGGACCTGGGTCTTCGGCCCTTCCTGGTACGGATCGACGAGCCATGACCGAGACCCTGTGCGTTCTGCTGGTCGACGACCAGGCCGACCACCGGCTGCTCCTCTCGGCCAACCTGCAGGACCAGGACCCCTCGATCCGGGTGCTCGAGGCCCGGGGCGTGGACGAGGCGCTGGGGCAGCTCCGGGCCGGCGGGGTGGACGTGGTCCTGTGCGACTTCTGGCTCGGTGGGGAGACCGGGCTGGACCTCCTGCGCCGGGCGCGGGACGACGAGCGCGCCGTGCCGTTCGTGCTGGTCACGAACCACGGCAGCGAAGAGCTCGCCCGGCAGTCGTTCATGGAGGGAATCGCCGACTACACCACAAAGGAGGTGGCGCTTCGCAACCCGGCCGACCTGGTCCGCCGAATCCGTCGGGCCGCGGACAAGGCCCGCATGGCCGAGGAACGACACCGGGCCGAGGTGCTCCTGGAGAGCTTTCTCACCAACAACCCCTTCGCCATCCTGATCCTGGACCAGGCCGGCCGACCCGTGCGCTGGAACCGAGCCCTGGAGCGCATGGAGACCCACCCGAAGAACCTGGAGCGCCTCCGGGAGTACCGGCCGTTCGAGGATCCCCAGCTGCGGGAGGCGGGCGTGACCGCCCTGCTGGATCGCGCCCGGGCCGGCGAGTGGGTAGAGCTGCCGCCGTTCCCCTGGGACCCCGGTCGGGCCGGCCTGGGAGGGCCGTCGAGGATCCTGAGCGGGGTGGCGTTCCCGGCCACGGTGGGCCCCGGCGAGTCGTACCTGTGCGTGATGATCCAGGACGTCACCCAGGCCGAGACCGCCCGACGGGAGCGCGACGAGTACGCCGCGGTGCTGGCGAGCCTGCTGAACTCGTCCCCGGCCGGCATCGTGTTCGTGGACGTGGAAGGCCGGGTCCGGTTCGCGAACCGGTGGATCGAGACCTTCTTCGGGGTGGATCCCCGGCCGTTCGTCGGCCGGCCCTACACCGAGCTCGCCCGGGAGATGACCTCCGCCCTGGCCGACCCCACCGGGCTGCTGGAGCATCCCGCGGATCCCGAGGCCTGTTCGGTGGAAGCCTGGGAGCAGGCCATAGAGGTCTGCCGCCCCCAGCCCCGACACCTGCTCCGGGTGGTGGGGCCGGTTCGCGGGCCCGGCGGCCGGTACCTGGGCTGCATCGAGGTGTACATCGACGAGACCGGCGCGGTGGAGCGCCAGAGGCTGCTGGAGGAGCGCAACCGGGAGCTCGACGCGTTCGCCTCGCGCCTCGCCCACGACCTCAAGACCCCCCTGGTCAGCCTGAAGGGGTTCGCCGATCTGTTGGCCCGCACGGCCGGTCCGGACCTGGACGAGCGAAACCGCATGTTCCTCGAGCGGATCCGCACCTCGGCCGATCTGCTCAACGAGATGGTGGACGGGCTTCGCGAGTTGTCCCAGGCCAGCCAGCCGGTGGCCGAACTCCACGACATGGACCCCATTCCGGTGGTGCGGCTGGCGGCCGAGAACCTGGCGGAAGGGGCGGCCGAGGCCGGGGTGAGGCTGGAGCTGGCGGCGGACGCGCCGCGGCTTCGGTGCGCCCGGGCGAAGCTGTTCCAGATCGTCCAGAACCTGCTCTCCAACGGCATCCGGTACGCCGACCCGGCCAAGGACGATCGGTGGGTGCGCCTGGAGTTCCGGTCCGCCGGCGACCGGGTGGTGCTGCGGGTGAGCGACAACGGCCTGGGGATCGACCCGGCCGAACTGCCCCACCTGTTCGAGCCGTTCCGCCGGGGCAAGGCCGCCGGCAGGACCCCGGGCATGGGCCTGGGCCTGGCCCTCACCCACCGCCTGGCCCAAGCATGCGGCGCCCAGGTCGAGGTGCGGTCCGCACCCGGGGTGGGCACCGCGTTCGAGGTGTGGTTCCAAGCCGCCGGAGGATGAACCGCCGAGGCGAGCATTCCTCGTTCCCCGCCGCGCCTCTACGTGGAGAGGCATTTTTCGCATGGGCAAACTTTGGGCCCGCAACCCGGCAGGAGGGGCATGAGCGACCCGAGCACCGAATCCCTTGCGGCCCCCTCGGGCCCCCGGAGTATGCGGGACCTGTGGGAGGCCGAACCGGCCCTGCGCCACCGCTACCTGGCCCGGCTGGTCCCGGCGCCGCTGCTGGAGCACTACGGCTTGGGGCCGCCCCGCTCGTGGTCCGAGGGACCCGAGGGGGTGTTCCGCTGCCTCGAGGTTCCCGGAGAGGACGCGGTTCGGCTGGAGGTGTGGCCCGACCCGGCCGGCGAGGACCCGGCCCTGGTGCTGGAGCTCACCGACACCTACCTGGGCCACCTCGAGGCGTCGTGGATCGTGATCAACGACATCCACGGCCCCCGGTTCCACGTGGACCGGGACCCCCAGGGCAACCCCATCCCCCTGGGCTCGACCGTGCGCAACCTGCGCGAGGAGATCCGGGCGCTGGCCGCAGGCCTGGCCCCCAACCAGGTTCGGCCGGGGCTGCGCATGTTCCGTCCCCTGATCCGGGGGGTGGAGGCGTTCGCTCGGACCCTGGGCGTGGAGATCCTGTACGTGGCGCCCCTGGCCTACCACAACGCCATCAAGTACGAGCAGTACGGGTTCACCTACTCGTCCGGCCAGGAGCAGATGGAATGGATCCACCGCGAGTTCCAGCCCGGCGGGGTGCTGCGGGCCCGCATGGACGGATCGCGGCCGTTCCGGATGCCGTGGATGTCCGACACGGTGCGCGGCCGGTCGTGGGCCATCCACGACGGGGTGCTGGGGCGGCGGTGGATGGCCCCCCAGATGTACAAGTTCGTGAGCCGCGACTTCCACACCCGCACCTTCCCGAACGCCGTGTGGTGACGCCATGCCCGACTACCCCTACGTGTACGGCACGGCCGGCCCCCGGCCGGTGGAGCCGGGCGGCACCCGGATCCGGGTGTTCCGGCGCCGTCCCCGCCGGGGCGAAGAGGAGGGGGGCGAACAAGACCGGGACTCCGCCGAAGACCGCTGGGCCGCCTGGCGCGAGGCCCTGGCCGACGCCGTGGAGGAGCTGAACCGGGCCCTCGAGGCCGAAGGGGTGGCCACCCGGTTCCTCCTGGTGGAAGAGGAGGCGGGCCTGGGGCTCGAGGTGACCGGCCTTCCCCCCGGGGCGAACCTCCCTCCCCTGCCCGAGGCCCTGGATCCGGACGACCTGCCCGCCTGGTTCGCCCGGCTGCGCACCCGGCTGGGCCTCCTGCTGGACCGACGCGCGTAAACCTCCTCGTTCTTTTTTTCTCAAGTCTTCCCCGACATCGGCCGATCCATGGTCCCCGGGGCGGCGGACCGGTGTATCGACCTCTCAACCCCGTACAGCCGGGAATCCTCCTGCCTTGATCGACCGACCGACCCAAGCGTTTCGAAGCCTTCGCCGTGCCCTGGCCGTGGGCCTGCTGTGCCTGCTCGTCCTGGGAGCCGCCGCCCTCTGGGGGCTCGACCGCCATACCCGCATCATCCGGTCCCTGCGGGAGGTGGCCGTGGAGGACCTCTCGGCCATGGCCGCGCTCCAGGAGGCGGTGGCCGAGTTCGAGATCGCGATCCTCCGGTTCATGGAGTACATCGACCCCGACCTCTCCCGGGCCGAGAAGGCCCTGGATGCGGCCGAAACGGCCCTGGATCGTCTGCCCGAACCCCGCCGGGCCCGGCTGGCCCCGGCCCTGGCGCAGCTGCGCGACGGGGCCAGCGTTCTGGTGGACATGGCGGAGGACCCGGAGGTGTTCGAGGAGCTCGACCGCCAGTTCCAGGCCCTCGCCGCCCGGGCCGATGCGGTGAAGCAGGAGGTGGGCCGCGGCCTGGAGGAGCTCCGCCGGGCCTCCGCGGCCCGGGCCGAGACCGCGGTGGGCGAGTCCGCCTCGCTCCGGTTGTTCATCGGGGCCACGGCCGCGGCCGGATGGCTCGTGCTCCTTGCCGCGGCCGTGGTGAGCATCCGGTCGATCCAGGCCCCGTTCCGCCAGGTTCTGGCATTCCTCCAGGGTGCATCCCAACGGGACCTGACCGTGCCCCTGGAGGTGGGCGAGCGAAACGAACTGGGAGAGCTGGCCCGCGCCGCGGCAACCCTGCGGCAGAACCTGGTGGCCGGTCTGAGCCGGCTGAGGCAGGCGGCCGCCTCGCTGGCGGCCCAGAGCCACGCCCTGGAGGAGGAGGCCCAGGCGGGCCGGGCCCGGGCCGAGGAGACCCTGGGGCGGGTGCGCGAAGGCGGCGCCGCGGCCGGCAGGGTGGCCGGCGAGACCCGGGCACTGCGCCAGGCGGCCGAGAGCCTGCGGAAGCGGGCCGAGGAGACCGCGTCGGGGGTCCAGCAGATCCTGGCCATGACCGAGGAGGTGCGGGCCGAGATGGAGGGCCTGTGCCAGAGGGCCGAGGAGTCGGACCGGGCCGTCGAGGAACTGGGTCGGGCGGCCTCCCAGGTGGCCGCGTTCGCCGAGCAGGTGGGCGCTGCGGCCCAGACCGTGGGCGCCTCGGCCGCCTCCATCGAGAACGTCGCCGCCACCCTGCGGCAGGGCGCGGTCGAGGGCCGCTCCCTCACGGCGGCCGTGCTGGACCGGGCCGACGAGGGGCTGGTGGCCATGGAGGAGGCCCGGGCCGCCATGGACCGGATCGGCCAGGCCGTGGCCGCAGCCGTGGACCGGTTCGACCGCCTCGACGCCGGCCTGGCCCGGGTGGGGCGGGTGCTCCAGGTGATCGACGAGGTGGCGGGGCGTACCAACCTGCTGTCGCTCAACGCGGCCATCATCGCGGCCCAGGCCGGTGAGAAGGGCCGCTCGTTCGGCGTGGTGGCCGGCGAGATCCGGGCCCTGGCCGAGCAGGTGAGCGTGGGCACCCGGGAGATCCGAGGCATCGTGGACGGGCTGGTGGCCAGCGGCCGCGACACGGCCGAGGCGATCGCCCGGGGGTCCGAGCGGGTGGCCGAGGGCCAGCAGCGGGTGCTCGCCACGGCCCGGGTCCTGGACGCCATCCACGAGGCGGCCCACCTGGCCGCGGAGCACCTGGCCGCCATCGAGGAGGCCGGCACCGCCCAGGCCCGCGAGGCGGAACAGGTGGCCCGGGAGATCCTGCAGGTGATCCAGGGGGTCGAGGGCATCGTGGAGGCGGTGCGCACCCAGGAGCGCGAGGTGCACGCCGTGCACGAGCACATCGAGGCCATGGTGCGGGTGGCCCGCCAGACGGTCCGCGCCGCGGACGAGCAGACCCAGGGTACCGAGCTGATCACCCGGGGGGCCATGGAGGTGACCCGGGTGGGCGAGGAACTGGAGGCGGGCGCCGGCCGGTTGGACGAGTCGGCCGAGGCCCTGGCGGAGAACCTGGCCGCCCTGTCGGAGCGGGCGGCCGAGGATCTGGAGCGGGCCGGCAACCTGGAGGCGGCCGGCGAGACCCTGGCCGAGACCGCCGACCAACTGGCCCGGCAGGTGGGTGCCTACCAGCTTCCCGACGAACCGACCGAGATCGCCCCTCCAGAGGGCAGCGCGTAGGGACCGCCCCCCCTCCCGCTCTTCGCCCCCATGCCAGGGCCCCGCTTTCCCGACTCATCCGCTCAAGTCCTTCGCTCCACTGGCCGATGCGAAAGCCGCACCGGCGGGGGTGAACATTCGTTCCCTTTTGCCTAGGAGGAAGTCCCATGAACAAGGTGATGTCCATGGTAACGCTCCTTGGGCTGGCAACGTTCGCCGTGCCTCGCGCCCAAGCCATCCCGGCTTTCAGCCGAGCCTACAAGACCGAGTGCGCCACCTGCCACACGGTGATCCCCCACCGCAACGCCTTTGGGGAGGCGTTCCGGCGCAACGGCTACGTGTGGCCCGGGGCCGAGGGCGCTCGCAAGCCCGCCAAGGGGATGGAAGCCCTGTGGAGATCCGGGGCCTTGGAGGCCCTGCCCGTCTCCCTACTCGGCATGCACGACGCCCGGTACGACCGCGAGGCCGAAAGCGGGGACAAGCTGGACCTGGAGCCCCACGAGTTCGAGCTCATGGCAGGGGGAAGCCTTCGTGACCGGGTGACCTTCTGGATGGAGTACCGGCTGGAAGAGGTGGAGGACAACGAACGCGAGGGCACCGAGATGGAGGAGGCGTTCGTGATGTTCCGCCGCGTGCTCGGCACCCCGCTCAACGTGAAGTACGGCCTCTTCCGGCCCGACCTCACCCTGTGGAAGCACAACGACCGGCTCACCGCGGCCACCTGGGCGCCCTTGGACAAGATCCACGGCGAAAAGCTCAAAAGCGCCAGGGACGGGGTCGAGATGAACGGCGTGTTCGGCGGCCGACTGTTCGCCGCCGCCGGCGCGGTGGACCGGGAGGAACAGGACGGGTACGAGTTCTACGGCCACGTGGCCTACAAGTTCGGCGGCGCCGACCTCGACGGCAACGAACCCGAGATCGACCTGGAGGCGGATCCGAGCGTCTGGGACGACCTGGCCGTAACCCTTAGCGCCTACGGATACGTCGGCCGGCGCGGGGACACCGACACCCAGAGCTGGTCCCGGGTCGGGGCCGAAGCCGAGGTTCTGTACAAGGGGTTCACCCTACTGGTATCCGGGCTCAACGGCAGGGACGAGGTCGCCGGCGCGGACGACGCCGACACCTGGGTGTACGCGGCCGAGGCCCTGTACGTGTGCCGGGGCAAGTACTTCATCCTGGCCCGGTACGAGTACAAGGACGAAGAGGGAGACGGGAGCGGGGTGATCAATCGGTTCATCCCGGCCGTGGGATGGACACCGGTTCCCAGCGTTCGTCTGAGCCTGGAGCACCGCTGGGAGAAGGCTGCCCCCGAGGTGGACAACACGACCCTGATGCGGCTCCTGTACAGCTTCTGATACCAAGTCGCATTCTAAAGCCAGCGATTTGGAGGCCGTTGGCCCGGAGCGCTACGGCCGAGCCGTTCATGCCGCTCGGCGCAGGGGAGCGCCCGCGGCGCGTGCCCTCACGCGCCGCAGCGGACCGGGCCGTAGCGACTTCGGCGAGGCCGTCTTTTCCGGCGAAGGACCGACGGCCCCCAAATCGCCCCTCTATGAGCTCATCTTGATCGCAAATTGGTATGAGCGGGAGGCTCCCCATGATCCGCAAGATGGTTTTGGCCGCATGCCTGTGCGGTCTTCCCGCCGCGGCCCTCGCAGGGCTGGCCGTAGTCGGCCAGGGAGAGGCCCGGCGGTTCGACCCCTCGGGGTTCCCACCCGATATGCAGAAACGCTACGCACTCATGGAGGTCAAGTGCGCCAACCCGGCCGAAGGCTGCCATAGCCTGGGCAGGGTGGTCGAGGCCGTCACCACAGGCATCGCTCCGATCTCCCACACCCCCTTCGACAAGAAGGCCGCCAAAATGTACGGCATCAAGATGATGCGCAAGCCCGACTCCGGCATCGACAAGAAGACGGCCCGGGAGCTCGTCCGTCTCCTCTACTTCCTGCTGGATCAGGCGCGCCCGTAGGGCCAGAGGCCAACCCTGTGCTCCCCAACGTCGGGCTCCGGGTCAAACTATTCGCCATCGGGCTTGCAGCGGTGGCCGCCGCAGCCGCGGTGACAGGGGGGTGCGCCCTTTGCCGAGGCAGGGACGCCATCCTCGCAGAGGTGGAGGCGCGGATTTTGCGGGAGGCCGCGGCCGCGGCCCGGCGAGTGGCCGAGGTGCTGGAGGACTCCTGGGCCGACCTGGCCGTGTGGTCTAGCCTGGACGCGGCCCCCATGAGCCTGGACAACGGGGACCCGAAGTTCTTCGCCCAGTTCGCGGATGCGGCTGTCGCCCGAAAACCCGCCTACGCCCTCCAAGCCCTCATTCGGTCCGACGGCGCCGTGTTCGCCGTGAACGAGACCGGTCCGGGTGGGACGCCCTGGGCCTCCCACCCCCTTCCCCGGGCCTCGGTGGCACGGAGCCGGTGGTTTCAGGCCGTGGCGGGGGGTGCGGCAGGAGCCTTTGCCGGCCCCCTGGTCCCCGGGGAGCTCCTGCGGGCGGTCCCCGGGGCTCCACGGGGGATGCGGGTGGTCCTGCTCGCCCGGCCCGTGCTCGACCTGATGGACGACCTGGCCGGGGTGTGGGTATCGTGTCTGGACTGGGGCTGGTTCGAGGCGTACCTGGAACGGCTGGCCCTCCGCACCGAAGAGGGCGGCCTCCGAGGGTTTGCTGCGGTGATCGGTCCGGACGGCAAGGTGATTGGGCTCCCAGCCGGAGGGGGCCCCCCCGGACCTTTCCGCCTTGGGAGAGGTCGGCACGGACGGTGCCGGGGCTCAGACCATCGTTTTGGAGGGCGTTCCCCACCTGGCGGCGCCGGCCCCGGTGCTGGCCGAGGGCGTGCCCGGGAGCGGCGAGTGGAGGGTCGTCGTGGTCCGGGACCGGAAGGCCGCCCTTGCGCCGGTGCGGCAGTTCCGGCGCCGGCTGGCCGTGGTGGTGGTGGCGGCCCTGCTCCTCCTGGCGCTCCAGGCGACGGCATCCCAGATGACCGCGCCCTTGCGCCGGCTCGCCAGGGCTGTGGAGGTGCTGGGGCAAGGCACCCTGCCCGCGTCTCTCCCCCCGCCCCGGGATCCCACTCCCGCCGGGGTGTTCGACGCGTTCAACCATACTGTGGAGACCCTGCGCCGCGTGTTGCCGCGGGCGGGCCGCACCGCCGAGGCCGTGGCCGCGGCCGGAGCCTCGGTGGACGAGGCGTTCCTCGCCTACGACCGCCGCCAGGACCGCTTGGCCGAGGCGAGCCGGTCGGCGTCCGAGGCGAGCCAGAACATGGCCGCCACCCTTCGCCGGTTGGCGGCCCATTGCGAGGACTTGGAACGATTGGCCGCGGACACGCGCAACGCGGCCCAGGACGGCCGGACCCAGGTGGAGGCCACGCTGGAGGCGGCGGCCGAGGGGGCTCGGGCCACGGGAGCGGTCACCGAGGCCCTCGGGACCCTGCGCCGGCCCCTGGAGAAGATCTCGGAGGTGGCGGGCACCGTGGAGGACGTGGCGGACCGGACCAACCTCCTGGCCCTCAACGCGGCTATCGAGGCCGCCCGGGCGGGGGAGCACGGCCGGGGGTTCGCCGTGGTGGCCTCTGAGGTGAAAAAGCTGGCCGATCAGACCGGCAAGGCCACCCGGGAGATCCAAACCCTGGCCGCCACGGTCCAGTCCGCGTTCGCCGAGGTGACCCGCAGGGCCGAACGGGCGCGCCTTCGGGCGGCCGCCTCCATCGAGACGTCCCGGCAGGCCGAGGGCGCCCTGGGGCGGATCCTGGCGGCCGCTGGGGCCAGCGCCGAGAGGCTGCTGGAGATCTCCGGGGCCATCGACGAGCAGAGCCGAGCCGCACCCCAGATTCCCAAGTTGCTGGATTCGCTGGCCGAGGCCCTGGAGGCCACCCGCCGCGACCTGGCCGAGGCCCGCACCCGGGTGGAACGGCTTCGGGACGCGGCCGGCGAGCTCCAGGCCGAGCTCTCCGGGTTCCGTACCGGGGAATGAGCCGGCCCCCTCACCCGACCCAGTCCGCCTCCACCGCCTCGCGCAAGGCCCCCCCCACGCCTGGGTCGGCGGCGAGCACCTCGGCCCACGAGGGGATCGGTGGCGTGCCCCCTGGATCTTCGTGAAACGCCTCGGCCGCCCCGGCCAGGGCCTGCGCGAACGTCTCGACCAGCCCCAGCTCGCCCCCGAGATCGTGGCCCAGGCCGTTGGCACGGGCCAGGTGGCCATAGCGCCGCACCGCCTCCCGGGCCTCCCTCCGGTAGGCCACCGGCAGGGTCTGCAGCAGGTCCCGATCGAGCACCGCCCCCTCCTCGGCCAGGGCCCGGAACAGGGCCAGGGCGATCTCCCGGGCCATCCGCACCAGGCCCCGGGGCTCCCCTGCCCCTTCTCCCGTGGCCTGGTGCTTGTGGTCGTAGGCCACGGCCAGATCCACCTGGCACACGGCCCGAGGGCCGCAGATCCGCCAGGCCTCGACCAGGGTGCCGATCTCCAAGCCCCAGTCGGCCGGGATCCGGGCCTCCCGGGCCAGCCGGGCTCCCATGGCGAACTCCCCGGCCAGGGGGTACCGGAACGAGGCCAGGTACCCGAGCAGCGGGTGGGGCCCCAGGCACCGCGCCAGGGCCTCGAGCACCGGCCCCACGAACAGGCGACACACCCGGCCATGGAGCCGGTCGGTGACCCGGGCGTAGTACCCCTTGGCGAACCCGTACCCCAGGCCGGGGTGTACCACCGGCAGCACGAGCCGGTCGAGCAGCTCCCGCTCGTAGGTCACGATGTCGGTGTCGTGCAGCGCGATCGCGGCCGGAGGCCGGTCGGAGGCCAGCAGGTACCCGTAGGCCATCCAGGCGGCCAGCCCCTTGCCGGGCTCCCCCAGGGCGAACCCGGCCGCCCGGATCCGGTCCTTCACCGCCGAGATCCTCGGCCCGTCGTTCCACACCACCCGCACCCGACCCGGCAGCCGGCCGAACACCTGCCGGGCGTGCCGGAACTCGGCCTCGCCCGCCACCCCCAGGGTGACCACGATCTCGGCCAGGTACCCCACCGACGCCAGCCGGTCCAGGATGCGGGGCAGGGCCGGGCCGGCCAGCTCGGAGTACAGGCACGGCAGCACGAGGGCCAACGGTGCCTCGGCCACGGCCTGCCCCACCCGCCGCTCCCATTCGGCCGGGTCGTGGTCCGTGAGCGCCTGGATCGTGGTGATGGGCCCGGTCTGCGAAAAGTCCGCCATGTCGAACTCCTCCGGGGATACGTTGGGACGTTGGGACGCTAGGAGGCTAGGACGTTAGGACGTTGGGACGTTGGGACGTTGGGACGGGAGACGGCCTCCCAGCTTCCTGGCCTTCTAGCCTCCCAACCGCTACACTCGCCCCCACTTTACCGCACGGAGGACCGAGATGTCCCTACCCTTGTCCGAGGAGACGGCCGGGCTGTTCGTACGGCTCCTGGAGATCGTGGAACGGCTGCGGGGGCCCGACGGGTGCCCCTGGGACCGGGAGCAGACCCCGGCCACCATCGCCCCCTACCTGGTGGAGGAGGCCTACGAGGTCCAGGAGGCCGTGGAGCGGGGCGACCCGGCCGAGCTGCGCGAGGAGCTCGGCGACGTGCTGCTGGAGGTGGCGCTCCTGGCCCAGATGGCCCGGGAGCAGGGGGAGTTCACCGTGGCCGACAGCCTCCGGGACATCTACGACAAGCTGGTTCGGCGTCACCCCCACGTGTTCGGCGACGCCCGGGCCGACACCCCGGACGAGGTGGCCGTGTCCTGGGCCCAGATCAAGGTCCGGGAGAAGGAGGGCCGGGGCGTGGTCGAGGGGGTGCCCCGCCGGCTGCCGGCGCTGCACCGGGCCCGACGGGTCTCGGAGAAGGCGGCCGGGGTGGGGTTCGACTGGGACCGGGCCGAGGCGGTGCTCGAGAAGGTGGACGAGGAGCTCTCCGAGCTGCGCGCCGCCGTGGGCCGGGGCGACCGGGAGGGGGCGGCCGAGGAGCTGGGAGACCTCCTGTTCGCCCTGGTCAACCTGGGCCGGCACCTGGGGGTGGACGCGGAGCGGGCCCTGCACGGCACGGTGGAGAAGTTCCTGCGGCGGTTCGCCCGGATCGAGGCGGCCCTGGCCGGCCGGGGCCTTCGGCCCGACCAGGTGGGGCTGGATGAGCTCGAGGCCCTGTGGCAGGCGGCCAAGGGAGGCTCAGCCGCGGCCGAGACGCCGGCCCACCACGGCGAGCACCCGGCCGACCTCCCGGGCTCCGAGCGCCCGGGCGAGCCCGGCGTACAGCACCGCCCCGGCGGCCACGAGCCCCAGGACGGCCAGTAGGGCCCCCACCCCGCCCCCGCCGGGGAGCCAGGGACGGGCGGCCGCCACGGCCGCGGCCATGCCGGCCGACCCCGCGGCCATGGGAGCCAACCGCCGGCCCAGGGCCCGCAGCCGCAGGGACTCGCCCCGCCGGCCCAGGGCCCAGGCCAGATAGGCCAGGTTGAACGCGCTGGAGATCCCCGTGGCCAAAGCCAGGCCCACGTGCTTCAGGGGCCCCATCAGGGCCAGGCTCGCCCCCAGGTTCACCCAGAACGCCCACCACGAGGCCTTCACCGGGGTGCGGGTGTCACCCAGGCTGTAGAACGCCGGGGCCACCACCCGCACCCCTGCCACCGGGGCCAGAGCCGCGGCATACGCGGCCAGGGCCCGGGCCGTGGCGTCCACGGCGGCCGGCCCGAAGGCGCCCCGCCCGAACAGGGCCCCCACAATCGGCCCGGCCAGCACGGCCAGCCCGGCCGCGGCCGGCAGCACCACCAGGCCGGTCATGGCCAGGGCGTCCTCCAGGGTGCGGCGGAACCCCTCGTGATCCCCCCGGGCCCTCAGCCGGCTCAGGCTGGGAAGCGCGGCCGTGCCCACGGCCACCGCGAACAGCCCCAGGGGAAGCTGGAACAGGCGCTCGGCATAGTACAGGTACGACACGCTTCCGTCCGGGAGCCACGAGGCCAGGAACGTGCTCACCAGAATGTTCACCTGGTACACGGCCACCCCGAACACCGCCGGCCCCATGAGGCCGAGAATCCTGCGGATGTGCCGGTCCGCCGGGGCCCAATCGGGCCGAAACCGGAACCCCAGGGCCCCCAGGGCCCGGACCTGAAGGGCCAGCTGCCACACCCCCCCGGCCAGGACCCCGGCGGCCAGGGCCAGGATCGGCGGGTCCACGAACGGGGCCAGGCCCAGGGCCGCGGCGATGAGGCACACGTTCAGCACCACCGGCGCGAGCGCGGGCGGCCCGAACACGTTCCAGGCGTTCAGCATGCCTCCGGCCAGTGCCGTGAGACCGATCAGGGCGATGTAGGGGAACACCCACCGGGTCAGCTCCACGGTCAGGGCGAACTTGGCCGGGTCGCGGCCGAAGCCGGCGGCGGTGGCCCGCACGATCCACGGGGCCCCGGCCACGCCCAGGGCGCTCACCGCCGTGAGCACCACGGCCAGCAGGGTCAGGGCCCGCCGCCCCAGCCGCACGGCCGAGCCCCGGCCCTCCCGCTCGGTGACCTCCACGAACACCGGCACGAACGCCACGGTGAGGCTGCCCTCGGCGAACAGCCGCCGCAGGGTGTTGGGAAGCCGGAACGCAACGAAGAAGGCGTCCAGCGCGCCCCCGGCCCCGAACGCCCAGGCCAGGACCACGTCGCGCACCACCCCCAGCACCCGGGACAGGCCGGTGGCCGCCGAGACCACCCCCGCGGCCCGGGCGATGCGGCGCCCCTCGCCCGCGGCCGGTTCGTTCGTGCCGCCCATGGCTCCTCCTGCTGGCCGGTGGGGGAAAGAGCGGGTAGGATACCACTACGGCTCCTCCGATTGGCCACCCGACCGAAGACCGTTGACCGACGACCGAAGACCGACGACCGACTCTCCCCATCTTCTGGTGTTCGCCAAGGAGCCCGTGGCCGGCAGGGTGAAGACCCGCCTCGCTCCGGCCCTGGGTGCGGCCGGGGCGGCCCGGCTCTACGAGGCGTTCCTGGAGGACCTGGGGCTCGTGCTCGACCGGTTGGGCCGGGGCCGGGTCACCTGGTTCGTGGATGGAGACCCGGCCCACCCCTCGTTCCGGGGCCGGGACGTCCGGGCCCAGGCCGGGGGAGACCTGGGACACCGGCTGGAGGGGGCCTTTGCCTGGGCCTTCTCCCAGGGCCCGGGCCCGGTGGCTGTGATCGGGTCGGACAGCCCCCTGCTGGAGCCCGGGCACCTGGACGGGCTGCTGGGCGCGGTGGCTGGCCCGGACGAGGCGGCCGTGATCCCGGCCGACGACGGGGGCTACACGGGCCTCGCCCTGGGCGCCCCCTGCCCGGCCGCGTTCCGCGGGATCGCGTGGTCCACCGGGGGGGTGCTCGGGCAAACGCTCCGAGCCCTCGAAGCGGCCGGGTTCCGGGTGCGGGTGCTGGCGGCCGTGCCCGACGTGGACGAACCGGCCGACCTCCGGCGCCTGGCCCGCCGGCTGCGGGAGCGGCCCGGCCTCGCGCCCCACACGTTCCGGGCCCTGGGACTGCGCGTGAGCGAAAGGCCCCACTCCTCCGCGCCGCCGGCAGGGTCCCCCCGCCGCGATCCGGCAAAAACCCGTTGACGTACCGCCCGAAATCCGAAGGCCCCGGGCTGCGGGGGCGGGCGGACCCGATGTTGCGGGGGCGCAGCCCCAACGACCACCCGAGAAACGAGCGAACGCCGTGGCATCCGAAAGCGAGAAGCTGATCCTCCTGGAAGACATCTCCCGGATCGTGGTCTCGTCCCACGACCTGGTGGAGACCCTCAACCAGATCACCGGGCTGCTGCGGGAGCGCCTGGGGGTGGAGGTGTGCTCGGTCTACCTGGACGAGGGGGGGGACCTGGTGCTCCGGGCCACCCGGGGACTGAACCCCGAGGCCGTGGGCCGCATCCGCATGGCCCCCTCCGAGGGGCTGACCGGCCTGGCGTTCGAGACGGGCGAGCCGGTCAACGAGGAGCGGGCCGACGCACACCCGCGGTTCAAGTTCTTCCCGGGCATCGGGGAGGAGCGGTTCCGGTCGTACCTGGGGGTTCCCCTGATCCACCGCCGGAGGCCCATCGGCGTGCTGGCGGTCCAGACCACCGAGGCCCGGCGGTTCACCCCGGACGAGGTCCGGCTCCTGGTCACCGCGGCCAGCCAGGTGGCCCCCCTGATCGCCCAGGCGCGGTTGCTGGACGCCCAGGCACGGACTGAAGAGCCCGAGCCAGACCTCTCCCCGGCCCCGGCGTTCCTGCGGGGCATGGCCGTGTCGCCCGGGTTCGCCCGGGGGCGCGCCTACCCGCTGACCGAGGAGCTGGGGTTGGAGCCGCCGGCCGAGCCGGCCCCCGAGGACCCGCGGGCCGAGCTGGACCGCCTGGAGGCCGCGGTCGAGGCCAGCGTGTCCGACGTGGAGGGGCTGCGGGCCCAGGTGACCCAGGCCCTCTCCCCCGAGGAGGGGGCGATCTTCCACGCCCACCTCCTGATCCTGGAGGACCGGTCGCTCCGGGCCAAGATCCGCGACCGCATCCTGGCCGGCTCGTCGGCCGGCCAGGCCGTGGTGGCGGTGGCCCGGGAGTACATCGGCGCGTTCCTGCGGGTCGAGGACCCCTACCTGCGCGAGCGGGCGGCCGACGTGCGCGACGTGGCCCTGCGGGTGCTGGGCCATCTGAGCGAGGGCCGGCCCCCGGGAGAGCCCATCCGCTTCTCCCGGCCCACGGTGGTGGTCGCCGAGGATCTCACGCCGTCCCGGTTCGTCCAACTGCTCCAGCCCAACCTGGCGGGGGTGGTGCTGGCCAAGGGCGGTCGCAACTCCCACACCGCCATCCTGTGCCGCTCGGCCGGGATCCCGGCCGTGATGGGAATGGGGGACCTGCCCCACGTGGAGCCCGGGGCCGAGACCATCGTGGACGGCAACGCCGGCGTCGTCTATTTCGAGCCGCCCGAGCCCGTGGTGCAGGAGTACGCGAGGCTCGAGGCCGACGCCGCGGCCGTGGAATCGGACCTACGGGCCCACCTGGCCGAGCCCCCGGTCACCCGCGACGGGGTGCGGGTGCGGCTGCTGGGAAACGCGGCGCTCCTGAGCGACGTGCCCCGCATCCTGGAGGCCGGCGGCGAGGGGGTGGGGCTGTACCGCACCGAGTTCCCGTTCCTGGTGCGGGACCGGTTCCCCGACGAGGATGAGCAGGTGGAGATCTACCGCCGCATCCTCGCGGCCCTGGACGGCCGGGTGGCCACCCTGCGCACCCTCGACGTCGGGGGGGACAAGAGCCTGCCGTACCTGCGCCTGCCCCGGGAGGAGAACCCCCACCTGGGATGGCGGTCGATCCGGGTCAGCCTCGAGATGGACGAGCCGTTCCGGATCCAGCTGCGGGCCCTGCTGCGGGCCGGCCTCCACGGCCCCCTGCGGATCGTGTTTCCCATGATCTCCACGGTGGAGGAGCTCGCCCGGGCCCGGGCCATGCTGGAGGACGAGCGGGCCCGGCTGGCGCGGCAGGGGGTCGAGGTGCCGGCCGTGGCCGTGGGCATCATGGTGGAGGTGCCGTCGGCCGTGTTGTGCCTGGACCGGCTGGCGCCCCTGGCGGACTTCTTCTCGGTGGGCACCAACGACCTCGTGCAGTACGTGCTGGCGGTGGACCGGGCCAACCCCAGGGTTGCCCACCTGTACACCCCCCTGCATCCGGCGGTTCTCGAGCTGCTCCACCGGGTGGCCCAGGTGGGCCGGCACGAGGGCAAGCCCGTGTCGGTGTGCGGGGAGATGGCGAGCCGCCCCCTGGGCGCGGCCGCCCTGCTCGCCCTGGGGATCGAGGATCTGTCGGTCAGCCCCGGATCGCTGCCGCGGATCCGGCGGCTCGTCCAGACCGTGCGCAGCGCGGACCTCCGGGCCCTGGCCCCCGCCCTGCTCGCGGCGCAAGGGGCGGGGGAGGTGGAGGAGCGCCTCGCCACCGAGCTCCGGCGCCAGGGGGTGCCCGATGGGCTGCTGGCTCCCCCGGGCCGGGAAAACGGTGTTTTTGCCAGCAACCCCCTTGAGTTCCGGCACCAACGCGGGTAAAGTCGGCGCGTTGTCGTTTCCGAAGGGTGTCCGTCCCCCTTTTCCAGAAAAGCAAGGAGGATCTCATGAACAAGGCCGAACTGCTCCAGGAAATCAGCGTCAAGGCCGGTCTCAAGGCGAAGGAGGCCGAGGCCCTGCTCGAGGCGTTCATCGCCACCACCGAAGAGACCCTGGCCAAGGGCGACAAGGTCTCGATCACCGGGTTCGGCACCTTCGCGGTGACCGAGCGGGCCGCCCGCAAGGGCCGTAACCCCCAGACCGGACAGACGATCGACATCCCGGCGAGCAAGACCCCCCGGTTCACGGCCGGCAAGAGCTTCAAGGACGCCGTGAAGTAGCCGCGGGATCCTGCTGGTTCTCCCGGAATGAAAGCGGGCGGCCCCGAGGGGCCGCCCGCTTTGCGTCTGGGACGTGGGGCCGGGCTAGAGAGGGGAGGCCACCACGTCCACCTTGGCCGACTTGCGCAGCTCGGCCAGCTTGGCCTGCACCGCCTGGTCCAGGGCCCGGGCCTTGAGGTACTGGGCGATGGACTCCTTGACGTCCTCGAACTTCTGCTGGGTGGCCTCCTTGCGGTCGGTCACCTTGATCACGTGGTACCCGAACCGGGTCTCCACCACGTCGCTCACCTTGCCCTTCTCCAGGGCGAACGCCGCGTCCGCGAACGGCTTGACCATGCGGTCCCGGGTGAAGAACCCGAGATCCCCGCCGTTGGGGGCGCTGCCCGGGTCCTCCGAGTTCTCCTTGGCGAGGGTGGCGAAGTCCTCGCCGGCAGCGGCCCGTTTCCGCAGCGCCTCGGCCTTCTCCCGGGCGGCCTTCCGGTCGGCCTCGGAGGCCGAGGGGTCGGTGCGGATCAGGATGTGGCTCGCCCGCACCTGCTCGGGCGTGGCGAACTTGTCCTGGTTGTCCTCGTAGAACTTCTTCACCTCGTCGTCCGAGACCTTCACGCTCGGCTGGATCTCGGTCTCCACGTAGTGGCGCACCAGCACCTGCTGGGCGATCAGGTCCTTCAAGCTGTCCTCGGTGAGCTGCTCGCTCTCCAAGGCCTTCTGGTAGGTGGCCTCGTCGGGGAACCGGCCCTTGATGCCCTTGAGCTCCTCGGCCACCTTGGCGTCCAGGTCGTCCACCGGCTTCTTCTTGGCCTCCTGGTACAGGAGCGTGCGGTCCACCAGCTGGCGCAGCACGTCCTCCTTCATCTTCTCGTTGGGCTGGCTCACCCCGCCGTGCATCCCGCCGGTGAGCTGGCGGAACCGGCGCAGGTAGGCCGACATGGCCCGGTCGAACTCGGCCTTGGTCACCGGCTGACCGTTCACCACCGCCACGGGCGCGTCGGGCGCGAGGGCGGCCCCCTTCTCGGCCTTCGGTTTCGCGGCGTCGTCCCCCGCCAAGGCAGGGCCGCCCAGGGCCAGGCCCGCCAGGACCATTCCGACTACGATTCGCTTCATCACTTGCTCCTTCTTGGTTGGGTTTCGGGCGCCCCAGGGCGCCCTCGGGATGACACACGGTACGAGCTCCGCACCCGGGGCCCACTCCACACCTCTGCGAACCCCAGCGCCCGGGCCTCCTCGGCCCAGCGCTCGAACTCGGCCTCCTGCAGGTACCGGCTCACCGGGACGCGACCCGGGCCCGGCCGAAGATACTGCCCCAGGCACACGGCGTCCACGCCGGCCCCCCGGAGATCGGCCAGCACCCGGCGCACCTCGTCGGCGCTCTCGCCCAGGCCGAGCATGAGCCCGCTCTTCACGGTCTGACCCCGGTCCGCCAGCCCGGCGAACGTTCGCAGCACGCCCAGGCTCCGGGCGTAGTCGGCGCCCGGCCGGATCCGGGGGTACAGGCGGGGCACGGTCTCCACATTGTGGGCCAGCACCCGGTACGGCGCGGCAGCGACCACGGCCAGGGCCTCCGGGTCCCCCTGAAAGTCCGGAACCAGGGCCTCGGCCGTGACCGGTCCGGGCAAGGCCGCCACGGCCCGGGCCACGGCCGCGTACTGGCCGGCTCCGCCGTCCGGCAGGTCGTCACGGGTGACGCTGGTGACCACCACGTGGCGCATCCCCAGACGTGCAGCCAGCTCCGCCACCCGGGCCGGCTCGTTCGGGTCCACGGGCTCGGGCCCGCCGTGGTCCACGGCGCAGAAGCCGCAGGCCCGGGTGCAGCGCCGGCCCAGGATCAGCACGGTCACGTGGCCGGCATCGTAGCACTCGGGCCGGTTGGGGCACAGGGCCCCCTCACACACCGTGGGGATGCCGAGGTCCTCGAAGACGCGCCGCGTGCGGCGCAGCCCGCTTGGGCGAACGCGGATCCGGGGGAGCGACGGGGTGGGGGTGACAGACAATCCAGAAGCGTTCCGTGTCAGCCCGGGCGGTCCATGAACCGCCCGGGCCCGGCGGCGTGGACCCGCCGGGGGATCGGGGTGTAGGCTAGCGAGCCACGAGACAACACCAGCCGAGTTCGTGGGAGACGAGTCTATCATGCCCTCCCTGAGCGCACCACCCGAAACCCCTCGGCCCCGCCGCCGGATCCGGGTGTTCGCCCTGGCTGACCGGGGCATGAGCATGGCCCACCTAGACGGCAAGGTGGCGTTCGTGCCCCGGGCCGCCCCGGGCGACACCGTGGAGGTGGAGGTGGTGCGGGAGAAGCGGCGGTACGTGACCTGCCGGCTCCTGGAGGTGGTGACCCCTTCGCCGCTTCGGCGTCCCCCCGCCTGCCCCCATTTCGGCCGGTGTGGCGGATGCCACTGGCAGCACCTGCCCTACCCCGATCAGCTGGCGGCCAAGGACCGAAGCTTCCGGGGGTTCGTGCGGAGCCGCCTGGGCGCCGGCGCGGAGGGCCGGTTCCGGGACCCCATCCCGTCCCCCCGGGAGCTCGGGTACCGCAACCGGGTGGGCTGGAAGGTGCGGCGGCTCGGGGACCGGGTCGGGGTGGGGTACTTTGCGGAGGGGACCCATCGGCTCGTGCCGGTGGCGGCGTGCCCCGTGGCCCATCCCGCCCTGGAGGGCCTGCTGGAGCCCCTGACCCGGTTCCTGCAGGGCTTCCGGCCGGCCCGGGGCCATCTGCCCCAGGTGGATCTCCAGGTGGACGGGGAGGGCGGGGTGTGGGCGGTGTTCCACCTGCTTCGCCCCCTCGAACCGGACGAGCGGCGCGAGCTCCTAGGGTTCTGCGGCCGGGCGGGGCTCCGGGCCGCGGCGGTGCAGGCCGGCCGCAAGCACTCTCTGGAACCCCTGGGAGAGGACCCCGGTCCGATGCCGTTCTCGGTGCGGGCCGGAGGACGCGTGCTGCCGGTGGGCGTGCGGCCCGGCGGGTTCGTGCAGGCCAACCCCTGGGTGAACCAGGCCCTGGTGGACGAGGTGGCGAGCCTGGCCCCCCTGTACCGGGGGGGCGAGGTGCTGGAGCTTTACGCCGGCGCGGGCAACTTCACCCTGCCCCTGGGGCTCGAGGCCCGGCGGGTGGTGGCCGTGGAGGGGTATCCCCCGGCTGCCGAGGACCTGGCCCGGAACGCCCGCGCCCTGGGATGGGACCACGTGGAGGCCCGCGCCGAGCCGGCCGGCCGGGCGTTGGAGCGGTTGGCCCGGCAGGGGTTTCGACCCCGGTTCGCCCTTCTGGATCCCCCCCGCGAGGGCGCGGCCGACGCCATGGAGGCCCTGGCGGACCTGGCCCCGGAGCACATCCTGTACGTGTCGTGCTCTCCGCCCACCCTGGTGCGGGATCTGGGGGTCCTGCTCGGCCGGGGGTACCGGATCGAGTGGATCCGGGCCGCGGACATGTTCCCCCAGACGGCCCATCTGGAGAGCCTGACCCTCCTTCGGCTCGCTTTGACTCCCCGGAACGGGGGTGCGTAAAATGCCGCAGTTTGGAGGAAGGAGGAACCCGGGGGTCGCGGAGAGGCCATGCCCAAACCGAAGATCCTGATCGTGGACGACGAGTACCTGATCCGGTGGTCCCTGTCGGAGAACCTCCAGAAGGAGGGGTACCGGTGCGTGACCGCCGAGAACGGGGAGGAGGCCCTGGAGCTGTTCCGGACCGAGGGCCCGGACCTGGTGCTGCTCGACATCAAGCTGCCGGGCATCGACGGAATCCAGGTGCTCCAGCAGATCAAGGAGGCCGACCCGGACATCCCGGTCCTCATGATCACGGCCACGACCCAGGTGGAGGTGGCGGTCAAGGCCATGAAGCTCGGGGCCTACGACTACGTGTCCAAGCCCTTCGACCTCACCGAGATCCAGACCAAGGTCCAGCACGCCCTCGAGACCACGCAACTGCGGCAGGAGGTGGCATACTTCCGGAGCCGGCACGCCCACCGCCTGGGGTTCGACGCCATCATCGCCGGCTGCCCCCGGATGCAGGAGGTGCTGTCCGTGGCCCGCCGGGTGGCCCGCTCCTCGTCCACCACCGTGCTGCTCACCGGGGAGAGCGGCACGGGCAAGGACGTGCTCGCCCGGGCCATCCACTACGAGAGCCCCCGAGCCGACCGGCCGTTCATGCCGATCAACTGCACGGCCCTTCCCGAGGAGCTTCTCGAGAGCGAGCTCATGGGCTACGAGAAGGGCGCGTTCACGGACGCCAAGAAGACCAAGAAGGGCCTGTTCGAGCTGGCCGACGGAGGCACCATCTTCCTGGACGAGATCGGGGACATGAAGCCGGGCCTCCAGTCCAAGCTGCTGCGGTTCCTGGAGGACCGGTCGTTCAAGCGGGTCGGCGGCAAGGAAGACATCGAGGTGGACGTGCGGATCATCGCCGCCACCAACGCCGACCTGGAGCGGGCCATCGAGGAGAAGCGGTTCCGGGAGGACCTGTTCTACCGGCTGAGCGTGGTGCCGATCGTGCTTCCTCCGCTCCGGGACCGGCAGGAGGACATCCTCCCCCTGGCCTACCACTTCCTCGAGACGTTCAACCGGGAGTTCAAGACCTCGTTTCGAGGGTTCTCGGCCGAGGCCGAGGCGTTCCTGACCCGGTACGACTGGCCCGGCAACATCCGCGAGCTGCGCAACGTGGTGGAGCGGGCCGTGATCCTGTCGACCGGCGAGGAGATCGGGGTGGACGCCCTGCCCTGGAAGATCAAGGGCGGCGAGCGGGCGGGCGGGGTCAGGAGGCCGGGCGAGGAGCCCCAACCGGGCGTGGTGGTCCTCCCGGATCACGGGGTGGACATCGAGGAGGTCGAGCGGGAGCTGATCGTCCAGGCCCTGGAGAAGACCGGCAACAACCAGACCCGGGCCGCCAAGATGCTGGGCCTCACCCGCGACGCCCTGCGCTATCGGATGAAGAAGTACGATCTTCTGTAGGCCGAAAGCCGAAACCCAACCACCAACCCCTGCATCCACGTGGAACCACTCGTCCGGGTCCTTCCCGTCTTTCTCGTGATCCTGGTGGGCTGGGTCGGCCGCCGGGTGGGGCTGATCCCGCCGGGATTCCAGGCCCCGGCCAACCGGGTGGCCTACTACCTGGCCGTGCCGTGCCTCATCTTTCTCAAGATCTCCGCAGCCCCGTTCCGCGAGGTGTTCCGGCCGGGGGGGATCCTGGCGGCGCTGGCGGCCGTGGTGGCGGTGTGGGCGGCGGCCCAGGCCGCGGCCCGGGTGTTGGGGCTCAAAGGGGGGACCCGGGGCACGTTCGTTCAGGCGTCGGTCCACGCGAACCTGGGCTACATCGGGCTTGCCGTCGCCTACTACGCCCTGGGCGACCGGGGCCTCCAGTTCGCCGGGGTGTACGCGGCCTTCTTCATGCTGGCCAACAACTTCCTGTCGGTCGTGGCCCTCACGGCGGCCTCGGGGCGACGCCCCGGCCTGGCGCGGCTCGCAGCCCGGATCGGGCTCCAGCCGGTGATCGTGGGAAGCCTGCTGGGGCTGGTCTGGAGCTTCTTCCAACTGCCCTTGCCCGGCCTGGCCCGGGAGACCATCCGGATTCTCGGCAGCATGGGCCTCCCGCTGGCCCTGTTGCTGATCGGCGCCGACTTGGGGCTGGACGCCCTGCGCCGGCCCCTGCCCGCCCTGGTGTCGCTGGGGCTCAAGAACCTGGCCCTCCCCGCCCTGGGCATGGTGCTCCTGGGGCTGGCCGGGGCCGGGGCCACGGAGCGGGCCGCGGCCGTGGTTCTCTTGGCCGCGCCCACCGCCACCCTGACCCTGGTGATGGGCCGGGAGCTCGGGGGTGACCCCGCGTTCGCCTCCACCGCCATCAGCCTGAGCACCCTGGCGAGCGCCGCCACCCTGCCCCTCTGGCTGGCCCTGGGCCACTGACCCGACGATCCGACCGGCTCACCCGGCCGAAGCCGGATCCCCCTCCCCCGCCCCGGCAGGACCGAACCGGACGATTCCCCCGGGCCGGCCGGTTGACCGGCACCCGGAGGTTCCCGTACAAGTACCGGTGGGGATGCCGCCCGATCCGAACGAAGGCGTTGCAGGCTCCCCCCCGTCCCTTGGTCGCACGGCATCGTAGGCGGACACCATCCACCCGAACCCGTTCTTTCTTCACGGAGGGGTAACCCATGAGCCAGATCGTGTCGTCCCCGTCCCAGCGGTTCGACAAGGCCCTCGAGATAGGCCGGCCGCCCAACATCCGCAAGCTGTTCCCCCACTCCCGGGCCCTGATCGTGAGCGGAAAGGTGATCGACCGGGCCATGCTCGCCAAGGGCGGGGCCATGGCCATCGCGGCCAACGCCCGAAACCGGTTCGTGATCCACGGCGTGCTCCGGGCCGCCCAGAGGGCCAACGCCGCGGTGATCATCGAGATCGCCAAGAGCGAAGGCGGCGCGGACGCCTACTGCGCCGTGAACTACTGGAACATGGCCACCTACGTGGACCAGGCGGCCAACGAGCTGGGGGTCACCGTGCCGGTGGCGGTCCACGCAGACCACTACACCCTCAAGAAGCCCCAGGACATCGAGACGGCCCGCTCCCAGATCCCCAGCATGTTCGATGCGGGCATCACCTCGATCGCCATCGACGCCTCCCACCTTCCCGACGACGAGAACCTGCTGGCGAACCTGGACCTGTACCGGTACGTGCCCGTCTGGGCCGGGCTCGAGACCGAGGTGGGAGAG
Organism: Deferrisoma camini S3R1; assembly: GCF_000526155.1. NCBI lineage: Bacteria > Pseudomonadati > Thermodesulfobacteriota > Deferrisomatia > Deferrisomatales > Deferrisomataceae > Deferrisoma > Deferrisoma camini. The sequence continues at coordinate 1,820,057 of NZ_JAFN01000001.1, forward strand.
ATCAAGGGCGCCGCAGGGCTGTCCACCGTGGACGAGGCCCGGTTCCTGATCCAGGGGCTCAACGCGAACGGGGTGTTCCCCGACTGGATCGCCCTGAACAACGGCACCACCCACGGCATCCAGGCCTCGGACGCCGGCATCCAGGTGGAGCTCACCGCCGAGATCCACAAGGCCCTCGAGCCCTACGGCGTGTCCGGGGCCCAGCACGGAACCTCGGGCAACAGCTTCGACCGGCTGCGGCGCATCGCGGCCGAGACCCGCACCACCAAGGCCAACGTGGCCACGGCCCTGCAGATGATCTCGTGGGGGGTCAAGGTGAACGAGTACGGCAACGCCATCCTGGACGACCAGGGGCGGTTCGTGCGGGAACCCGGGGCGGGGGTCTCCGACGAGCTGTGGGCCGAGATGGTGGCCTACGCCGACGAGCGGGGCTGGAAGAAGGGCGACTACAAAAAGCTCAACCTGCCGTTCGAGAACAAGCTCTGGGCCCAGCCGGCCGAGATCCGCGAGCGCATGATCCGGGGGGTGGAGGAGTTCGTGTACCACCTGCTCACCCAGGTGTTCAACACGGCCGACACCGCGCCCCTGGCGATCGAGGCGATCCTCCGGGCCGAGTCCTACGACCTGGGGCCCAAGGCGGAACGCAGGGAGAACCCGTCCGACTGGACCGAAGAGAAGATCCGCGAACGGGCCAAGGCCCTCCAGAAACAGGAGGGTCCGGGGGGCGATTTCGACGACTGAGACCAAGTTGCGTTCGAAGCCGGCGATTTGGGGCCGGCGGCCCGGAGCGCTACGGCCGAGCCGTTCAAGCCGCTCGGCGCAGGGGAGCGCCCGCGGCGCGTGCTCTCACGCGTCGCAGCGGACCGGGCCGTGGCGGCTTCGGCGAGGCCGTCTTTTCCGGCGGAGGACCGACGGCCCCCAAATCGCCCCCCTATGAGCTCCTCTTGATCGCAAATCGGCATGAGAGTGAGACTCTGTCCCACCCACACCCTGAAAAGGGGGAAATCCATGCGTGTTCGCCTCGCCGTGATCGTCCCGGTCCTCGCGGCCCTGGTGCTCCTCGGTGCCTGCTCCAAGAGCCCGGAGGAGAAGTTCGCCCTCCACAAGGCCCGAGGCCACGCCTTCCTGCAGGACGGCAAGATCGACGAGGCGGTCCTGGAGCTCCGGGGGGCCCTCCAGATCAAGCCCGACTCGCCCGAGGTGCTGTTCGACCTGGGGGATGCGCTCCTGAAGAAGGGGCGGATCCGCGAGGCGTACCAGGCCTTCCGCAAGGTGTCGGAGCTCGAGCCCGACAACCTCGACGTGCAGATCCGGCTCGGCAACCTGGAGCTCCTGGCCAACATGGCCGCCGAGTCCCGGGGCCGGGCGGAGAAGGTGCTCGAAGACGCCCCGGACCGGGCCGACGCCCACCTCCTGCTCGGCAAAGCATACCTGCGCGAGCGCAAACTGGACGAGGCCCTGGCCCAGTTCGACAAGGCCATCGAGCTCGAGCCGAAGAAGGTGGGGTACCGCCTGGTCAAAGCCACCGCCCTGCTGGCCGGCCAGCGCCTGGCCGAGGCCCGGGCCGAGGTGGACCGGGCCCTCGAGATCGCCCCCGACAACCGGGACGGCCTGCTGCTGCTCGCCCAGATCGCGGACCTCCAGAAGGACACCGAGGCGGTGGACCGAGCCTTCACCAAGGCCCTCAACACCTCGCCCGACGACCCGGCCGTGTGGCTGAGCTACGGCAACTACTGGATGACCAAGGGCGAGGTGGACAAGGCGGTGGATGCCTTTCGCAAGGCCGGCGAGAAGGAAAAACGCACCACCCGGGGGTGGGAGAAGGTGGCCGAGATCGCCCTGGCCCGCCGGGACCTGGACCTGGCCCGGGAGGCCGTGGCCAAGATCCGGGAGAAGAACCCCAAGAGCGCGGCGGCCCTGTACTACGAGGGCCGGATCTTCCTCCAGCAGCGCAAGTTCGACGAGGCCTCGGCCCGGCTCGCCCAGGTGCTCCAGCAGTACCCAGACCACCCCGAGGCCCACTACTTCCAGGGGCTGGCCCGGTACGGGAGCGGGAGCCTGGAGCTGGCCCAGGCCGAGCTGGAGAAGGCCGTGCAGGTCAACCCCAACTTCTACAAGGCGCGGATGCTCCTGGCCCAGGTGCTCCTGGACCGCCGGGACTTCGAAGGCGCGCTCAAGGCCACCGATCCCCTGGTCTCGACCCCGAAGGTCCACACCGAGGCCGTGCTGATCCGGGCCACCGCGCTCATGGGCCTCGACCGGCCGAAGGAGGCCCGGAAGCTGCTGGAGGCCCTGGTCAAGGCCGTGCCCGGCCACGGCCGGGCCTGGGAGCGGCTCGGGGTGTGCTACGTGACCCTCAAGAAGCCCGACCTGGCCCTCAAGGCGTTCCGCAAGGCCATGGAGGCCGACCCCGCCAACCTGCGGCCCGTGATCCTGGCCACGGCCCTGCTCACGGCCCAGAAGAAGACCAGCGACGCGGTCAAGCTGGTGGAGGGCCACATCCGTGCCGGCAACGACTCGGCCCCGGCCCGGATCCTGCTGGCCAAGGTCCGGCTGGCCGCCAAGGACCCGGACGGCGCCCGCAAGGACCTGGAGAAGGCGTTGGAGCTCGACGAGAACGCGGCCGAGGCCTACCTGCTGCTGGCCCGGCTCCAAAGCGGGCCCGACGCCGGCGACAAGGCCCTGGCCGATCTGGAGAAGGCCGTGGAGAAGCGGCCCGACTACCTGCCCGCGTGGGTGCTCAAGGGCTCGCTCCACGACCTCAGGGGCGAGTACGACGCGGCCAACGAGGCCTACCGCAAGGTGCTCGACCGCAACCCCGACTTCATCCCCGCGCTCAACAACCTGGCCTGGAACCTCTCGGAGCACGGCGGCAACATCGACGAGGCCCTGAAATTCGCCGAGCGGGCCGTGGAGCTGGCCCCGGACTCCCCGCCCCTGAACGACACCCTGGGCTGGATCTACGTGAAGAAGGGGGTACCCCTGAAGGGAGCGCGGCACCTGGAGACCGCGGCCGAGGGCCTGCCCGACAACCCGGTGGTCCAGTACCACCTGGGGGTGGCCTACGCCCGCCTGGGCGAGAAGAAAAAGGCCCGGTCCGCCCTGGAGAAAGCCCTGAAGCTCGCCAAGGACTTCCCCGGCGCCGACGAGGCCCGCAAGGAACTCGAGGCCCTGGGGGCGGACTGATACCGCGGTGACCGACAGCCCCCTTCTCCACCCCACCATCGTCCTCGTCGAGCCCCTGTACGGCGGGAACCTGGGCAGCGTGGCCCGCGTCATGGCCAACTTCGGGCTCCGGGATCTGGTGCTCGTGAACCCGGCCCCGGGCATCCTGGAGGACCCGCGCCTGGAGCCCATGGCGAGAAAGGCCGTGGAACTGGTGCGGGGCGCGAGGATCGTGGGCACCCTGGCCGAGGCCGTGGCCGACGCCGAGCTGGCCCTGGGGTTCACCACCCGGCTGGGCCGCCGCCGCAACGACGGCCTCGAGCTCCGGCAGGCCGTGGAGCAGGCGGCCCGGTTCCTCGCGCCCGGCGCCCGCATCGCGGCCGTGTTCGGCCGGGAGGATGCAGGCCTCACCACGGCCGAGCTGGACCTGTGCCACTGGCTCGTGCGGATCCCCACGGACCGGGGCCTGCCCAGCCTCAACCTGGCCCAGGCCGTGGGCCTGTTCTGCTACGAGGTGCGCATGGCCCGGCTGGCCGCGGCTCCGGAGTCGGTGCCGTACCGGCCGGCCACCGTGGCCGAGATGGAGGGCATGTACGCCCACTTCGAGCGGGTGCTGTGGGAGATCGGGTTCATCGAGGAGGAGAGCCCGGAGCGCATGATGAACCAGATCCGCCGGATCTTCTCCCGCCGGCTCCCCAGCCCCCGGGACGTGCGGATCCTCCGGGGCATCCTGTCGAAGGTGGAGCTGGCCCTGCGCCGGCCGGAGCTGCGGAAAGCGCCCCCGGAGTGAGAGAGTTCGGGCCTTCGGCCCGCTGACGGGCCAGGCGGCTGGGCAGCTTGGCGGCCGGGCGGCTCCCGGGCTGCTGCCAGCGGGGCAGGTTTTATTAACCCGGCGGCAAAATAGGCGCGTCACCACGGAGGGCGGGGCAAGGGACCTGCATCCCAGGAACCAGGAGCCGGTGGACAGAAGACAGGGGAGAACCGCTCCTGCAGTTCTCCTGTCTATTGTTCTCTGAACTCTGCCCCCTGATACGGCCACGCCCGGCGCTCCACCAGGCCCCTCGCCCCCCGAAATCGTGAAGAGGAGGCGAAGGGGCGTAGTAATGGGTAGAACGCGTGGGAATCCGGGAGGCTTTCAAGCCTCCTAGCATTCCGGCTTTCTAGCTTTCCAGCCACTTGGCGGACCGATGGCCTGACCGATTCGTGTTCCGTTTCGCAAAAAATATGCGGATTACGGCGGTGGGGCTGGGGGCTCCGACGAAGCGCGACGGCCGAGCAGCCCGGGCCGCCCGGCGCCAGGGGAGCGGCCGCGGCGCGTGCTCTCACGCGCCGCAGCGGACCGCGCCGAGGCGGCCCCTGCGAGGCCGTTCAGCGAAGGAGGGGCCCCCAGCCCCACCCCCTGGGAACACCGCGAAATTTCCGAAACCCGACGCTAGCCCGCATTATTCATGGAGCCTTCTGCTGCAACCGCCGATTGCACACCATCTCGGGGCGTGCTCGCGCCTCGGGGCTCGACGTACCGTCCAGTACGCCTGCGCCCCTCGGCGCTGCGCTTGCCCCGATCTGACGCACACTCGACGGTTTCGCGACGAACGCTCATGAATAATGCGGGCTAGCCGGGGATCTCCGGGGACCACAGGAGCCGGTGGGCCCCCAGCCGGACCAGGTACCGGGCCGTGGGCTCGTCGTCCCGGCGAAGGAACAGGGCGTTGCCCCGGGACCACAGGGGGGTGGGGTCCTCCTCGTTGCGCAAGCGGGCCTCGGGGTGGGCGAGGCAGGGCCGGCCGCACCGCACCGGGTCCTCGGTCCAGGGGCAGGCCAGGCTCACGGTCACCGGCACCCACGGCGCGTGCACCCGCAGGGTCACCCCCTCGGGCAAGTCGGGCACCCGGATCCCGGCCGGCGTGAGGTCCAGCTCCACCCCCACGGCCCCGTGCTCCGCGAGCAGGGCCCGCCCCTCGGGCCCGTCCCACAGGCTCGCCCGGAGCTCGGCCGCCTCGGACGCCGAGGCCGAGGCCAGCATCGCGGCCACCCGGGGCCCCCGGCGCTGGCGCGACAGCAGCCGGCCGGCCACCCCCCGCAACGGCAGGCCGGCCCCCCGGGCCCGGGCCCACAGGCCCCAGTCGTTGAAGCTCACCTCCGCCCCGGGCGCGGCCTCCAGCGCGGCCGCGAGCCACGCCCACGCCGCCTCGGCCGTGCCCTCCCGGACCACCGGGGTCACGAGCTGGAGCCCCACGCCCAGGGACCGGCACAGCCCGGCCGCCTCGGCCAGGGCCTCCAGGCGGGGCAGCCGGTGGACGCAGAACTCGGCTCCCAGGGCCAGCCCGTCGTACCCCCGAAGCTCCTCGGCTCCGGGAACCCGATCGGTCCTCAGGTACCGCCCGACAACAGCCGCCGCTCCAAGAGGTCGGCCACGGCCCCGGCGTCCCCCAGGGGGAGCACCGGGCAGGGCGCCTCGAAACCGGCGAGATCGGTGGCGACGCAGAGCACGTCCTCGGTCCATGGAACCTCCCGTTCGAACCCCCGCCGCACCACCTCGATCCTCGGATACCCCCCCAGCCCCTTGAACCCCTCGACCAGCAGGAGCTCGGTGCCCGGGGGGCACCACCCGGCCAGGGTGCCGGGCGACACGTCCGGCGGCCGGTCCCGGAACACCACCACCTCGTCCGCGGTGACGAAGAAGGTCGCCACGGCCCCGGCCCGGCGGTGCCGCCAGGTGTCCTTGCCGGGCCGGTCCACCTCGACCCGGCCCCGGTGGTGCTTCACCGTGGCCACCCGCCGGCCCCGGGCCGTGAGCTCGCGCACCAGGGACTCGAGCAGGGTGGTCTTGCCGCTCCCCGAGGGCCCCGCCACCAGGCAGACGGGTGGGTTCACGGGCCGATCCCCGGTTCGGCCTGGTCCAGGATGCCCGGGTCGTAGATCTGCACCCGCACCCGCTCCCCCGGCTCGGCGCCCGTGGACTCCGCTGGGATCACCAGCAGGCCGTTCGCCTGGACCAGGGTGCTCAGGATGCCAGAGCCCTGCTTCTTGACGCGGACCACCCGGAAGCCCTCCGGCCCGCGCTCGACCCGGCACCGCACGAAATCGGTCCGGCCCGCCTTGGTCCTCACCGCGCCGGCCTCCTCGCCGAGGACGGCCTCGACCACGGGCCGGAACAGCTCCCGGTGCCCCAGCATCTTGCGCAGGGCGGGCCGCACGAACTGCTCGAACGCCACCATGGCCGAGACCGGATTGCCCGGAAGCCCGAACACCGGCACCCGGCCCTTCATGCCGAACACCACGGGCTTGCCCGGCTTCATGGCCACCTTCCAGAACTGGACCGCCACCCCGGCCCGGGCCAGCACCGGCCGCACGAAGTCGTAGTCCCCCATCGACACCCCGCCGGTGGTGATGACCGCGTCGCACGTCGCCGCCCGCTCGAACATCTCCAGCAGCCCCTCCGGGTCGTCCCGGCCGATGCCCAGCACCACCGGAACCCCCCCGGCCTCGGCCACCTGGGCGGCCACCCCGTACGAGTTGGAGTTGATGATCTTGGCCCCCTGGGCCGGGGAGTCCAGGTCCACGATCTCGTCGCCGGTGGCCAGCACCGCCACCCGGGGCCGCTGGTGGACCAGCACGAACGCCCGGCCCAGGCTGGCCATCATGCCCACCTCGGCCGCCCGGACCCGGGTGCCCCGGGGCAGCACCAGGGTCCCCTGCCGCACGTCCTCGCCCTGGGGCCGGATGTTGGCTCCGGCGGCCGGCACCGACACGATCTCCACCCCGCCGTCCGCCTCCCGCGTGTCCTCCACCTGCACCACGGTGTCGGCGCCGGCCGGGATGGGAGCACCCGTCATGATCTTGGCCGCCTGGCCCGGCTCCAGGCCCCGGCTCGGGTCGGCGCCGGCCGGGATCGCCTCGACCACCCGGAGCACGACCCCGGGCCGCAGATCGGCGTGGCGCACGGCGTAGCCGTCCATGGCCGAGTTGTCGTGGGGCGGAAGGTCCCGGGGCGCCGTGACCTCCTCGGCCAGCACCCGCCCGTGGGCCTCGAGGATCGAGACCTTCTCCGGGGGCATGGGCCCCACCGCACCCAAAATGATCTCCACCGCGTCGAGAACGGGTATCATGGAACGAGGCTCCTTATAACTTCGGTCGTTGGTCGTTGGTCGTCGGTCAGGGGCCTTCGGCCCGCTAGGCGGCTAGGCAGCTAGGCGGCTAGGCAGCCGGGCGGCTCTCGAACCGCGCCAAGGATCGAGAGATCCTAGCAACGGCCGCGAAAAACGGTCAACTTGGCCCCGGCTTCCGGGGTTCCCACACGTCCCACCACTCGGCCGTGCGGCCCGGCGCCACCCCGGGCCAGCCGGCCGGCCTCGCCCACCGGTAGCGAACGCGGCGACGCCGGCCCCGGCGCTCCTCCGCCACCGGTGCCAGGCCGGACACCGGCACCTTTCCGTGGCCGGTGGGCAGGTCCACCACGTAGCGGATGCTCCGGCCCAGCAGGGCCTCGGCCCGCCGGACCGTCCCCAGCCCCTCCCGCAGGCTCACCCAGAACCGGCCCGTGCCCGGAGCCCGGTCGGGATGATGGAGGTAGCGCAGCCCGACCCCCATCCCCTCCAGCCGCCGCACCAGGTCGGCCAGGACCGGAGCCGAGTCGTTGATCCCCCGCAGGAGCACGGCCTGGTTCTCCACGGGCACGCCGGCGGTCCGGAGCCGTTCCACCGCCCCCTCCAGGGCGGGACGGGCCTCGGCCGGGTGGTTCGCGTGGATCACCACCCGGCACGGCGGCCCCGACGCCAGGGCCTCCGCGAGCCCGGCCCCCACCCGCCGGGGCACCACCACCGGCGCCCGGGTGTGGACCCGCCACTGCCGAACGTGCGAGATCCGGCCCAGCCGCCGGCCGATCCCGGCCAGCACCCGATCGGGCAGGGTGAGGGGGTCCCCCCCGGACAGGATCACCTCCCCGACCTCGGGGTGGCGCTCCAGCCAGGCGCAGATCCGGTTCCACGCTTCCGGCCCCGGCCCGCTTCGGTGCGCCTCCCCCCCCCGCCGGAAGCAGAACCGGCAGTACAAGAAGCACCGGGATGCCGCCAGCACCACCACCCGGTCGGGATGCTTGCGCACCAGGAACGGCACCGGCATGAGTCCCTGCTCGCCGGTGGGGTCGGCCAGGGCGTCGGGATCGGGGCCCTCGCCGGCCGGATCCGGCTCGCCCATGGCCAGCAGCGGGCTCCCCCGGCCCAGGGCCTCGGCCAGTCTGCGGTATTCCCTGGGCCAGCGCACGGGAAACGTGTTCAGCTCGGGCTCCTTTCGGCTTTGACACACCCCCCCCGGGGGCGGTAAAAATACGCGCTTTCCAACCCCCGGCCAAGGAGCTTTCGCGATGTACAAGGCGGGTGACCTGCGCAAAGGCCTCAAACTGGAACTGGACGGCGAGCCGTACGTCATCGTGGACTTCGAGTTCTCGAAACCCGGCAAGGGCCAGGCCCTGTACCGGTGCCGGCTCAAAAACATGCTCACCGGCATCCAGTTCGACCGGACCTACCGCTCGGGCGACACCTTCAAGCCGGCCGACGTGGAGGAGCGCAAGATGACCTACCTCTACACGGACGGCCAGTTCTACACCTTCATGGACCAGAAGACCTACGAGCAGTACCAGGTGTCGGCCGAGCAGCTGGGCGACAGCCGGTACTTCCTCACCGACAACCTGGAGGTGGACGTGGTGCTGTGGCAGGACAAGGCCATCGGCGTGACCCTGCCCAACTTCGTGGTGCTCACCGTGACCCGGGCCGATCCGGCCGCCCGGGGCGACACCGCCACCAACGTGACCAAGCCCGTGCTGGTGGAGACCGGGTACGAGCTGCAGGCCCCGGCCTTCGTGGAGGAAGGGGACAGGATCCAGATCGACACCCGGACCGGCCAGTACGTGACCCGGGTGAAGGAGTAGGCGTGCCCGACCCCAGGGAGCCGGTTCTGCGGGCCCGGGCCCGGATCGTCGCAGCGGTCCGGGCCTTTTTCGTGGACCGGGGGTACGTGGAGGTGGAGACCCCCCACCGGATCCCCGCCCCCCTGCCCGAGGCCCACATCGATCCGGTCCGGGCCGACGGGGGGGTGCTCCACCCGAGCCCCGAGCTGTGCATGAAGCGGCTCCTGGCCCGGGGGTGGGACCGGATCTTCCAGATCTGCCGGTGCTGGAGGGCGGGGGAACGAGGCCGGCTCCACCTGCCCGAGTTCACCCTGCTGGAGTGGTACCGGACCGGCGTGGACTACACGGCCCTCATGGCCGAGTGCGAAGAGCTCCTCCTGCACGCCGCCCGGGCCGCGGGGAGGGGACCGCAGATCCACCGCCAGGGGACCCGGGTGGACCTGCGCCCGCCCTGGCCCCGGATCTCGGTGGACGAGGCGTTCGAGCGGTGGGCCGGCGCCGACCCGGACCGCGCCCTGGCCGACGGCTCGTTCGACGAGCTGGTGGTGACCCGGATCGAGCCCGCCCTGGCCCGTTTGGGCAAGCCCGCGTTCCTGTACGACTACCCCCTGGGCCAGGCCGCCCTGGCCCGACGCCGGCCCGACCGGCCGGACCGGGCCGAGCGGTTCGAGCTCTACGCCGGCGGGCTGGAGCTGGCCAACGCCTTCACCGAGCTGACCGACCCGGTCGAGCAGCGTGCCCGGTTCGAAGCGGAGCAGGAGGCCCGCCGCCGCCGGGGCGCCCGGACCGACCCCATGCCCGAGCGGTTTCTGCAGGACCTCTCCCGGCTCCCCCCCTGCGCCGGCATCGCCCTGGGCGTGGACCGGCTGGTCATGCTGCTCACCGAGGCCGAGAGCATCGACGAGGTGGTGACGTTCACCCCCGAGGAGCTGGGCTGACCCGGCTCCCACCCAAGTTGCGTTCAAAGCTATCGGACCCCTGAACCGGCGGGGCAAGGGGCCTGGTGGAGAGCCGGGCGTGGCTCCTACAGTCGCTGCCTCCGGCACTCAGCCGATGCCCGTTCTGCCGGTGACCCTAACTGCGTTGTCAACGTTCGCTTTTCCAGCGTTCATGGAGCATCCGGGCTGAGTGCCGGGGGCAGCGTGAGTCGGATGCTGCACTCACGCACGGCCGGAACCAGGCCCCTTGCCCCGCCCCCCGGAGGGATCTCTGATCGAACGCGACTTGGTATCGCTCCTGCCGCACAGGCCGCTACCCGCCTCCTGGCCCCAGGGCTCTCCCCCCCGAAAGCCACCACCTCAAGTCCGCATTCCAACCGTCCGAAACGAAAGGAGAACCCTGTCGCGGAGGCCCGACGATGCCCGACGGCGTGCGCATGATGGACCTGGCGGCGCTGACCCGGGGCCTGGAGGAGTTCAAACGCCTCGACCCCGAGCAGAGGGTGCTCGCCAACCGGCTGGCCACCCAGGCCGCGGTGCACCGGGTGGAGGAGGTGCACCGGGACGTGACCGCCGCGAACCGGGCCGGCGAGACCCGCGTTCGGGACCGGGACCGGCGTTCGGACTCCGAAGGGGAAGGGCAACGTCACGCGGGCGCTGAAGAGGGGGAGGACGCCGAGGTGGAGTCCTGCCCTCCCGAGGCGGACGAAGGGCACGTGCTCGACATCAAGGTGTGATACCAAGTCGCGTTCAAAGCTATTGCCCCCCTGCCCAGAGGGGCAAGGGTCCTGTCGGAGAGCCGGGCGCGGCCCCTTCGCTCGCCGCGCAGTGCCTCCGGCGTCTGGACTGCGAAAGGGTTCGGATTCCAACGGGTTGTCATGAAGCCAGCTCCCCAGCCCCGTGCCTGCGCGGCGGATCTCAATGCCTGGCTTCGCGCCCGGCCGGAGGCAGGTCCCTTGCCCCGCCCCCGGCTGGGTATCCTATGGATGGCAACTTGGTATGACTCCCCTTCAAGACGAGCGGGCCGGAGCCCCGCAGGGCTCCGGCCCGTCGTGGAATACGGGTTCCCCGGCCCAGATCGGCCGGGGCATCCCGGAGAGGAAGGGCTCTCCCCTACTTCACCAGGTCCAGCCCGTCCAACCCCGGCCCGTGCACCACCGTGCCCGAGGGGCACGGACACTCCTTCTTCTGGTGCGTATCCGCGGTACCCGCCAGCACCACGGAAGAACCCAGGCCAAACACCGCCAGGACCGAAAGCACGGCGATCAGACGTTTCATGGCAACACCTCCCTTTCGTCGGTTCGGTTGAGGACCGTGACGACCGGAAGCGCTCCCGATTCTCGCTCATTTAGATGACGCGCCCCTTCGAAGGTTACACGCGGCAACCGCCTGCCGGGGGACGCCCTCCGCTCCGGAACCGACCGCTCTCCCCTTCTGGTACCAAGCTGCATCCAAAGCCGTTGCCCCCGAGCAGAGAGAGGGACCTGCCGGAGAGCCGGGTGCGGCTCCTTAGCTCGCCGCGCAGCGCCTCTGACGTTAGGACCGCGAAATGGTCAGGATTCCAGCGAGTTGTCATGAAACCAGCTCTTCGGTCCCGTGCCTGCGCGGGGAATCTCAATGCCCGGCTTCGCGCCCGGCCGGAGGCAGGTTCCTTGCTCCGCCCCACGAGAACTCTCGGTTTGAACGCAAGTCGGTATGAAACGACATCCGGCCAGAGCCTCCCCTTGGGCGCGGCCGCCCTGCTCTGCTATTCTCGTGGCCCATGCGAGCCGACGTGGAGCAGATCGTCCAAGCCCTGCTGCGGGACCGGAACCTGGGGCCGTGCGTGACCCACCACCAGGTGATCGAGCCGGCCCCGGCCCGTACCGAGCCGTTCCCCGACGGCGTGCACCCGGACCTCGTGCAGGCCCTCGGCACCCGGGGCATCGAGCGCCCCTACTCCCACCAGGCCCGGGCCGCCGAGGCCGCCCTGGGGGGCCGGGCCTTCGTGGCCGTGACCCCCACCGCATCGGGCAAGACCCTGTGCTACAACCTGCCGGTGCTGACCACCCTGCTCCAGGAGCCGGACGCCCGGGCCCTGTACCTGTTCCCCACCAAGGCCCTGGCCCAGGACCAGCTGGCCGAGCTCCAGGAGCTGGCCCGGGCGATGGGCCGGGACCTTCCGGCGTTCACCTACGACGGCGACACCCCCCAGGACGTCCGTCGGCGCGTGCGCGACCAGGCCCGGATCGTGCTCACCAACCCCGACATGCTCCACCAGGGCATCCTGCCCCACCACCCCCGGTGGGCCCGGTTCTTCGGGAGCCTCCGGTACGTGGTGATCGACGAGATGCACGTGTACCGGGGCATCTTCGGCTCCCACGTGGCCAACGTGCTGCGCCGGCTGCGGCGGGTGTGCCGGTTCCACGGGTCCGAGCCCGTGTTCCTCCTCTCCTCCGCCACCATCCGCAACCCGGGGGACCTGGCCCGGCGGCTCACCGGCGTGGAGGACCTCGTCGAGATCACCGACTCCGGCGCTCCGCGCGCGAGGAAGCACCTGCTGTTCGTGAACCCGCCGGTGATCGACCCGGCGCTGGGGCTGCGGGCCTCGGCCGTGGGCGTGGCCCGAAGGATCGCCACCCGGTTCCTGCGGGAGGGGGTGTCTACCATCGCGTTCGTGCGCACCCGGCTCCAGGTGGAGATCCTCACCCGGTACCTCAAGGACCGGTTCGAGCGCCGGCCGGACCGCAAGGGCTGGGTGCGCGGGTACCGGGGCGGGTACCTGCCGGACCTGCGGCGCCAGATCGAGCGGGGGCTGAGGGACGGCACCATCCGGGGCGTGGTGGCCACCAACGCCCTGGAGCTGGGCATCGACATCGGCCAACTGGAGGCGGCCGTGCTCACCGGATACCCGGGCAGCGTGGCGAGCACCTGGCAGCAGGCGGGCCGGGCCGGCCGGCGCACCGGGGTGAGCGCCGCCGTGCTGGTGGCCTCGAGCCAGCCCCTGGACCAGTACGTGATCACCCACCCCGAAACGGTGGTGGGCACGCCGCCGGAGCTCGGGCTGATCGACCCCGACAACCTCCACGTGCTGGTCAGCCACATCCGGTGCGCCGCGTTCGAACTGCCGTTCGAGGAGGGGGAGGAGTTCGGGTCCGAGCCCCTCGAGGAGATCCTGGCCTTCCTCGAGGAGAAGGGCGTGCTGCGCCGGTCCGGCCGGCGGTGGCACTGGATCGAGGACGCCTACCCGGCCGAGCAGGTGGCCCTGCGCACCGCCGACCCCGACAACTTCGCGGTGATCGACGCCTCGGGGCCCCGGCCCCGGGTCATCGCCCAGGTGGACCTGGAGAGCGCGCCCACCACCATCCACCCCGGCGCCGTCTACATGGTGGAGGGCCGGGCCCACCAGGTGGAGCGCCTGGACTGGGAAGGCCGCAAGGCCTACGTGCGGCCGGTGGACCCCGACTACTACACCCAGGCCATCTCCTACGCCAAGGTGCGCGTCCTCGAGGCGTTCGCCGGCCACGACCTGGGCCGGGGGCGGGCCGAGTGGGGCGAGGTGCACGTGCTCGCCCGGGTGCCGGGCTACAAGAAGATCAAGTTCTACACCTCGGAGAACGTGGGCTACGGCGAGGTGGACCTGCCCGACCAGGAGATGCACACCACCGCGGCCTGGTGGGTGTTCCCCCTGATCCTGGCCGAGGCCCTGGGGCTCACCGACGCCGCCTTCCTGGACGGCATCGCCGGGCTGGGCCACGCGCTCCACCACCTGGCCTCGCTCCACTGCCTGTGCGACCCCTCCGACCTGGGCCGGGCCCTGGGCGACCGGGAGGGCCGGTGGGACGCGGGCCCCGGCCCGGTGGACCCGGCCGCCGCCCCGCCGGGGATCGAGCCCACCCTGTTCCTGTACGAGCGGTACCCGGGCGGCTGCGGCCTGGCCGAGGGGATCCACGGCCGCACCCGCGAGCTCCTGGAGGGCGCCCTGGAGCTCCTGGCCGCCTGCCGGTGCGAGAGCGGCTGCCCCTCGTGCGTGGGCCCACCCGGCGACGTGGGCCCCGAGGCCAAGGCGGCGGCCCAGCGCCTGCTGGGCCTGCTGCTGCGGACGGCATGATGAAGGGGCTCGCCGCACGGCTGCGCCGCCTGGACCGGAGCCGGCCCCTGGCCGGCTCGGCCTTGCGGGAGCGGCTCGAGCGGATGGATCGGGCCGCCGCCTCCTCCCGCCGGGCCCCCATCGACCGGTTCGTGGCCGGCGACCGGGTGGACACCCCGGCCGGGCCGGTGTTCCGGGTGGTGCGCACCGCGGCGGCGTCCAAGGCCCACGGCCGCCTGCCCGTGGGCGAGCTGGGCCGGCTGCCCTGCGAGGGCCTCCGGGACCTCTTCCCCCGGGAGCTCGGTCGCGTGGGAACCCCTTCGGAGATCGCGTTCCTCGACACCGAGACCACGGGCCTGGCCGGCGGCGCGGGCACGGTGGCGTTCCTGGTGGGGGTGGGGCGGTGGGATCCCGGAGGCCGGGGGTTCCGGGTGGTGCAGCTCTTTCTGGAGGACCTGGACCGGGAGCCCGCCCTGCTCCACGCGCTGGCCCAGGAGCTCGAAGGGGTGTCGTGCCTCGTCACCTTCAACGGCCACCGGTTCGACGTGCCGCTCCTCGAGAACCGCCACGTGCTGAACCGCATGGCTTGGCCCCTGGAGGGGGCGCCCCACCTGGACCTGCTGCCGCCGGCGCGGGCGCTGTGGCGGCCCACCCTCCCCAACTGCCGCCTCGTCACCCTGGAGGCCGGGGTGCTGGGGGTCCGGCGCACCGGCGACGTGCCCGGGGCCGAGATCCCGGCCCTGTACGGCCGCTACCTGCGCCACGGCGCGGAGGAGCGGCTGGGACGGGTGTTCTCCCACAACCGCATCGACATTCTGAGCCTGGCCGGGCTCCTCTGGGCCGCGGGCCGGGCCGCCCGCCGGCCCGAAGGGCCCCAGGCCCTGGGCGTGGGGCTGCTGCACGCCCGGGCACGGCGGCCGGACCGGGCCCACCGGGCCCTCGCGGCCGGGCTGGACCACGCCCCCAGCCGAGGGGACCGGATCCGGGCCCTGCGGGAGCTGGGCCGGGCCCACAAGGCCCGGGGCGACTGGCACGCGGCCCTCGCGGTCTGGCAGAAATGGGCGGGGCTCGAGCCCTACCGGCTCGAGCCGGTGGAGGAGGCGGCCAAGGCCCTGGAGCACCGGCTCCGGGATCCGGGCCGGGCCCTGGCGTGGGTCGAGAGGGCCCTGGGCCTGCCCCACTGGCCCCCGGCGGACCGGGCGGCCCTGGAGCACCGCCGGGATCGGCTGAGGAGGAAGGCGGGAGACCGCGGGGTGTGAGGGAGAGGCGGGGCGGGTCAGTCCCGCCCGGCTTCGCTTCGGACCCGCAGGGTGCGCAGCCGGTTCAGGGCCGCGGCCAGCTCGAAGCGCCGGAACCCCGCCAGGTCGCCCACGGGGCGGTCGGTGAGGGCGTCGAGGCCCTCCTGCCGGACCTCCTCCTCGATCCGGTCCAGGATCTCGGCCAGGGTGCGGCGGCCGTCGGCCAGGGCCCGCACCCGCAGGAGCGCCGCGCCCACGGCCCTAAGCTGCCCCGGGTGGACGATCTGCTCCACGGCCGACACGTCGATCTCCTCGGTGCCGAACAGCACGGTCTTCACCCCCCGGCTCCTCACGCTCTCCTCGCGCCGGCCCCGGCGCGGGTCCAGGCTCCCGCCCAGGGGCCGGCGGGGCGTCACCGCTCCGAAGGCCGGGCCCCCTTCGGGCCGGCGCTCGGCCCGGTACCGCTCGGCGATCGCCTTGGCCTGCCGGGTCACGTCCCTCGGCCGGAACGCCTCCATGGCGATCACGGTGTCGGCCACGTCGAAGTAGTCGCCGCTGCCGCCCATCACCAGCACCGTGGACACCCCGCGCTCCTCCCAGAGCTGGCGCACCTTGTCCACGAACGGGGTGATCGGCTCCTTGTCCTTGGCGATCAGCTCCTGCATCCGGTGGTCGCGGATCATGAAGTTGGTGGCCGAGGTGTCCTCGTCCACCAGCAGAACCCGGCTCCCCGCCTCCAGGGCCTCCACGATGTTCGACGCCTGGGAGGTGGATCCCGATGCGTCCTGGGTGGAGAACGCGGCCGTGTCCACCCCACCGGGCAGGTTCGAGATGAACGGACGGATGTCCACGCCGGCCACGGCCCGGCCGTCCTCGGACCGGATCTTCACGGCCGTGGGATCGGTGACCACCAGCTCCCTTCCGTCGGCCGGCCGGTGGTTGTACACCCCCAGCTCCAACGCCTCGAGCAGCGTGGACTTGCCGTGGAACCCTCCGCCCACGATCAGGGTGATGCCCCGGGGGATTCCCATGCCCGCGACCCGGCCCCGGTTGGGGAGGTCCACCTCCACCCGCAGGCTCGGGGGGCTCTCGAACGGCACGGCCCCGGCCCCCAGGGGCCGGGGATCCACGCCGCTCAGCCGAGGAAGGACGGCGCCGTCGGCCACGAACGCCACGAGACCCAGCTCCGGGAGCCGGGACCGAAGGGCCTCGGCGTCCTCGTTGGTCTCGGCCGCGGCCCGCACCTCGGCCGGGTCCAGGTTCCGGTACCGGAGCGAGCGCGAGACCAGCTCGGGCACCCGATCGCACAGGATCTCGGCGGCGGCCCGGCCCAGGATGCGCCGGCCGCGGGCCGGGAGCCCCACGGTGAACCGGAGCTCCACGGCCCCGTCCCGCACCAGGGCGGCGGTGGTGGGCAGCACCTCCTGCCCGGGCGCGTCGATGTCGATCCGGCCGCTCTTGCCCGACCCCGACGGCCGGGACGCCCGCCGGGCCTCCCGGTGGAACCGCCGCGCCAGGAACGAGCACACCCCCACCACGCGGGCCTCGCCGGCCAGCAGGTCGGGGGGAAACCCGGCCACGTCCAGGGGCACGCGCACCCGCATCCGGCTGGGCGCGGCGAACGGGTCGCCCTGCACGTGGTCCACGATTAGTCGGAAGTCGGGGAAGTCGTAGGAACCCTTGATGTCCTTGTAGGCGGGGTACGGCCCGTTGTCGAGCCGCAGCAGCATCCTTCGCAGGTCCTCCTGGCTCGGCATGGAAGTGTTTCACTCCGCTGGGAGGTTAGGAAGCTGGGAAGCAAGAAGCAGGTCAGCCGAGGGGTTCAGTCCAGGGTGAACTCCCGGATCCCGAGGAAGTGCCCGGTGCCGGTCAGGTAGTCCAACTCGGCGCGGACCAGGGCGGTGTGGCCGTCCTCGATCTCGAGGAACCGCCGGAACAGGGCCTTGGCCTCGGGATGGTCCACGGCGTCCACCAGCGTCCGGTAGTGGGCGCTCACCTCCTCCTCCAGGTGGAGCGCGGTCTCCAGGTGGGCGAACCCGTAGGCCCGGTCACCGGCCCGGCCCTCCCCTTCCATCTTGCGCTCCCCCTCCTCCATCCATTTCTTCTGGGGCACAGCCGTCTCGATCTCGGCCGGACCGAGCACCCCCTGGGAGCGCCACTGCTCCAGCTTGTGCTCCAGGTACTCCACGTGGCGCCCCTCTTCCCGGGCCATCAGCCCGAAGAACTCCCGGGCCGCGTCCTCCCGGGCCGCTTCGGCGGCCTCGGCGTAGTGGGCCTGCACCTTGCGCTCGAACGCGAGCGCCGTGGTCAACGCTTCTTCGATCTTCATGCTCGGCCTCCGTGTGGTGAACGGCATCACCGCCGAACCGAACGGTAGCCGCGGTGCAGGGCGCCGTCAAGCGCTGCCGTTTGCCCGGGCGACGCCGGGCTGGTACCGTTCGTTTCCGTGCTCTTCGGACCCGAGGTTTGCCGGATGTCCCCCAACGCTCCTATCTTCCGCCCCACCGAGGCCCGTATCGACCTGTCTGCCGTGGCCCACAACGTGCGGGCGCTCGGCTCCCTCACGCCGGCGGCCACGGCGTTCATGGCCGTGGTCAAGGCCGACGCGTACGGCCACGGGGCCGTGGCCGTGGCCCGGGCGGCGCGGGAGGCGGGCGCGTCGTGGTTCGGGGTGGCCCTGGTGGAGGAGGCGCTGGAGCTGCGGCAGGCAGGGCTGTCGGAGCCGATCCTGGTGCTCGGGCCCACGGACCCGGCCGCGGCCCGGGCCGCGGTGGCGGCGGACGTGCGGCTCGCCCTGTTCGACCCCGACCTGGCACAAGCCCTGGACGCGGCCGCCCGGGACCTGGGCCGGACGGCCCGGGTCCATCTCAAGATCGACACCGGAATGGGCCGGGTGGGGGTGCGGCCGGATCGGCTCGCCGAGTTCGTGGAGGGGGTGGCGGGCCTGCAAGGGATCGAGGTGGAGGGCGCGTTCACCCACCTCGCCACGGCCGACGAGGCCGACCTGGGGTTTGCGCAGGAGCAGCTCGGCCGGTTCCGGGAGTGCCTGCCGGTGCTGACCGACCGGGGGCTGCGGCCGCGGCTCGTCCACGCCGCGAACACCGCGGGCATCCTGGCCCTGCCCGAGTCCCACCTGGACCTGGTCCGGGCCGGGATCGGGCTCTACGGCATCTACCCCTCGGACGAGGTGGCCCGGCCCGTGCGGCTGGAGCCCGTGCTCACCTGGGCGACCCGGGTCGCGTTCGTGAAGACCGTGCCCGGCGGCACCCCCCTTTCGTACGGCCGCACCCACGTGACCACAGGCCCCCGCCGGATCGCCACCCTGCCGGTCGGCTACGGCGACGGATACCCCCGGCTCCTGTCGAACCGGGGCTCGGTGCTGGTGCGGGGCCGACGGGCGCCGGTGAAGGGCCGGGTGTGCATGGACATGATCCTGGTGGACGTGACCCACGTGCCGGAGGCGGATGTCGGCGACGAGGTCGTGCTTCTGGGCCGCCAGGCGGGCGAGGAGATCCCGGCCGACGAGCTCGCCCGGCTCACCGGCACCATCCCCTACGAGATCACCTGCAACCTGGGGAAACGGGTGCCGAGGAGGCTGGAAGGCTAGGAGGCTGGGAGGCCGGAAGGCTGGGCCCGGATGCCGAGGGGCATCCGGGCCCTCTACGCTATTCTTTCGTCACCTGGGCGTCCTCCAGGAGCAGGGCGTAGCGGTAGCCGAACCCGAAGTCCTTGTCGGTGACCACCTTGCCCCGGACGAGCACCGTATCGCCCACGCCCACCTGGGCCTGGGTGGTCACGGTGAGGTCGTTGGTGCCCTCGGCGCCGGTGCCGTCCCGGAGGTGGATCCAGTTGCGGCCCATGATGCCGGCGTTGAACTTGACCACCCGGCCCCGCACCACCACCTCCTGGCCGGCCAGGTCCGCCTTCTTGGCGAACAGCTCCTCCACGGTGTGGCCCCCCTCGGCCTTCTGGATGCCGCTCAGGTCCACCTGGGCCGCGGCCCGGTTCCGGGAGGCCGCGCCCGTCGGGGGGGTCTCCGCACCGGCGGCGGCGGTGGCGGCGGCCGCCTGGTCGGTCGGCAGGATGGCCGTGGCGAAGTAGAGCATCTCGAAGGTGCGGTCCAGGGTCTTGCTGTGGTAGCCGGGCATGGGCATGGGGTTCTGCACCACCACCTCGTCGCCCACCTTCACCGTCACCTTGGGCGCGGCAGCCCAGGTCTCGCCTTGGGCCGTCTTCACCTTGACGTAGGTGTAGCCGCCGGCGTCCATGGTCTCGAGCACCGGTCCGGCCATGGGGCCGGCCGGGGCGGGCGCGCTGGCCGGTTCCGGCTGGGGTTCGGCTTGGGGCGGGGGCGCGCTGGCGGGCTCCTGGGTGGCAACGGGTTGGGACTGGGTGCAGCCGACGAGCAGGGCGAGGCTCGCGGCCAGGAAGAGTCGGGGCGTGTTCACGGTGTTCTCCCGGGTTGGAGGAAACGAGACAGGTTCGGCCCGGGAGGGTACCACACCGGCCAGACAAACCGAATAAGAGGGGGATTAAAAGGGGCCGAAGGCCCCCCAGTCACGCGTGGCCCGCGCGGGCCAGGGCCGGCCGGGGATCCACCGCCGACTGGTCGAGGGCCGCCGCCGCCAGGGGCAGGCCCTGGGCCAGCGTGAGGAGCTGGGTCACGTACACCACCGGCAGCGTGAACCCCAGGTCCCCGGCCATCTCGGGCTGGCGTTCGTCCAGGTTCACCTGGCACAGGGGGCATGCCACGGCCACCACGTCCGCGCCCCGGGCCTTGGCGTCGGCCAGCACCTTGGCCGTCATCTCCTTGGCCCGCTCCACCTGGGGCACCGAGAGGCTGCCCCCGCAGCAGTCCGTCTTGCGGGACCAGTCCACGGGCTCGGCCCCCAGCGCCCGCACGATCCGCTCCATGGCGGTGGGGTTCTCCGGATCGGGAGCCCCGGTGATCCGGGCCGGGCGGGTGAGCAGGCACCCGTAGTAGCAGGCCACCTTGAGGCCGTGGAGCGGCCGGCGGGGCTCGAAGCCGTCGTCCGTGCACCGGCCCTCCAGCAGGTCCAGGGCGTTGGCCACGGTCACCGTGTCGCGGTACTCGTACCCCATCCAGTCGTCCACGCGCACGGCCAGCCCCCCGTCCTCCCGGTACTCGGCCAGGGCGGCCTTGAACCGGCCGTAACAGGCCGCGCAGGGGGCCACCACCCGATCCAGGCCCATCCGCTCCACCAGGGCCAGGCTGCGCAGGGGCAGGCCCACCGCCAGGAACGCGTCCGTGCCGTGGGCCGGCGTGGTGCCGCAGCAGGTCCAGCCCTTCGGCTCCACCAGCTCCACCCCCAGGGCCCCGGCCGCCGCCCGGAACGAAACGTCGTAGGCCCTGCCCGTGGCGTGGAGGGAGCACCCCGGGTAGTAGGCCACCCGGTTCGGGGCGGGCCCCGCCCACGGGACCCGCCGGGGCGGCCGGACCACCTCGGGCAGCAGCCGGATCTTGCCCTTGCGGATCATCCGCAACCCCATGGGGAGGTCGCGGAACGGCTGCTTCTCCCGCAGGTTCAGCTCGCCCATGAGCCCCAGCTCGTACACCCGGCCCAGCAGCTTCACCTGCCGCATGAACACCTTGTAGAACCGGGCCACCTCGGGCACGGACGGGGAGTCCAGGGTCTCCTGCCGGAACCGGTCCAGGATGGCCGGCAGGTCGATGCCCTGGGGGCACCGGGTCACGCAGGTCTGGCACGAGGCGCACAGCCACACCGTGCGGCTGCGGGCCACCGAGGCGTCGCCGTCCTGGATGGCCCGGAGCACCTCGCTGGGCAGCAGGTCGAAGTGCTCGGCCATGGGGCACCCGGCCGAGCACCGCTGGCACTGGTAGCACAGGTACGCGTTCTCTCCGGTGGTCTGCTCGACTCGGCGGGCCACGGACTCACGGGTTTGGGTCACGGTCATGGGAGCACTCCGGTTGGTGGCTTCGTTCCTCACCCCGCCTCGGCCGCGCCGGGCAGGGGTTGGGGCCGGGGCAGGAGGCCCGCGCCCTCCACGATGGGCCGCACGGCCTCCTCCCACTCGATGGCCATGATGTGCACCCCGGCCACGCCCGGGATCTCGCGGACCTCCTGGATCTGCTCGATGCAGATCCGAATGCCCTCGGCCCGGAACGCCTTGGACCGCTCGGCCTTGTCGTCGATGCCCTTGCCCGCGGCCACCATGCGGTCCACGATATCGTCGGGCACGTCCATGCCCGGCACCTGGTCTCGCATGTACTTGGCCATGCCCGGCCCCTTGAGGGGGCTCAGGCCCGCCAGCACGTACACCTTGTCCAGGAGCCCCAGGTCGCCCAGGCGGGCCATGAACTCCCGGAACCGGTCCATGTTGTAGATGCACTGGGTCTGGATGAACCGGGCCCCGGCCTTCACCTTTTTGGCCACCCGGAACGGGCGGTAGGGGTACGGCTCGGCGAACGGGTTCTCGGCCGCCCCCAGGAAGAACCGGGGCGGCTCGCCCTCCACCTCCTCGCCGTTGGCGAACACCCCTCGGTCCCCCATGTCGGCCAGGATCTTCAGCAGTTGGATCGAGTCGATGTCCCACACGTTCTTAGCACCCGGGTGGTTGCCGAACGTCTGGTGGTCGCCCGACAGGCACAGCAGGTTCCGGAGCCCCAGGGCCCAGGCGCCCAGCAGGTCCGCCTGGATCGCCAGGCGGTTCCGGTCGCGGCAGGTCATCTGCACCACCGGCTCCACGCCGGCCTGCTGGGCCAGCAGGGCCGCGGCGATCGACGACATGCGCACCACCGCGGTCTGATTGTCGGTGATGTTCACGGCGTCGGCCGCCCCCCGGAGGAGGTCGGCCTTGCGCCGGATCACGGCCGGATCCGCCCCCTTGGGCGGCCCCAGCTCGGCCGTGACCGCGAACGATCCGGATTCGAGCACGCGTTCCAAATTGCTGCGGGTATCGCTCTGGGACATGGCACGGCTCCTGGCGAGGCTGGAAGGCTGGAATGCTGGAAAGCTAGGAGGCTAGGAGGCTGCTCGCCGGCTCGGACTCCTCGATCGTTGGGGGGCCGCGACGCAGGTCCTCGCGCACGATCCGGCCGGGGCCGCCGCTGGGACCGGGCGACCAGTCCTTGGGCGGCTGGATCTCGGCCAGCCGGTCCAGGTGACCCAGGGCCTCCATCCGCTCGTAGATCAGGTGCCACGCACAGGGGGTGTCGGGGCTGATCTCGCACTTGCCGCCCTGGGAGCCCCCGCACGGCCCGTTCAGAAGGCTCTTGGAGCACCGGGCCACCGGGCAGATGCCGTCGGTCAGGCCCAGCACGCAGTCCCCGCACCCGGCGCACCGGGCCTCCCACACCCCGTGCTCGGTGGGCAGGCCGTAGAACTTGGTGTTCAGCCCCGGCACGGTGCGCAGCTCGGGGAACCGCTCCACCATGGCCTGCACCCCCACCCCGCAGGCCAGGCTCACCACGCAGTCCACCCCCTCCAGGGACGGCCGGGCGGCGTCCAGGTACTCCCACTCGCACTGGCGCTGCACCACGCCGTGGGTGGCGTCGAGCGAGCGGCCCTGCACGCGGGCCCGCATGCGCAGCGAAGCGGCCAAAACCTCGGCCTCCTTCTCGCCTCCGGCGAAGCACACGGTCACGCAGGTGCCGCACCCCAGCACCGCCACCCGTTCGGCCCCCTCGGTCAGGGCCAGGATCTCGTCCAAGGGCTTCTGCTCGGCCACGATCATGCCCGCACCTCCGCTTCCGCACCCGCCCCGGCCTGCTCGTCCGGGGCGTCGGCGCCCTTGAGGGGGTTGGGACCCAGGGCGCGCACCCGCTCGGTCATCTCCTCGCAGATCTCGGCGAACCTCTGGGCCTGGGCCGACGAGAGGTTGTACATCCGCACCCGCTCGCCGCCGATCCCGATCTCGTCCAAGAGCCCGGCGATGTACCGGACCCGCCTCTTCGCGTTCGTATTACCTTCCAGGTAATGGCAGTCGCCCTCCAGTCACCCGGCCACGAACGCGCCGTCGGCGCCCCGCTCGAACGCCTCGAGCACGTGGGCCACGTCGAGCTTGCCGGTGCACGGAAGCCGCACCACCCGCACCCCTTCGGGGTAGCGCAGCCGCATGGCGCCGGCCAGGTCGGCGGCGCCGTAGGCGCAGTGGTGGCAACAGAAGGCCACGATCCTGGGTTCGAACTCCTGGGACATGGAAGACCTCCGTGGAGTACCGTGGTAAATCAAGGTATAGGAGAAATGGGGAGCCGGTGCGTTCAACACCCGCCGGGCGCGGCAGAGGCGTCCCCCTCGCCTCGGTACCAGGTGTCGGCCCCCAGCAGGGCGTCCACGGTGGCGGCCACCTGGTCGTCGGTGTAGTGGGCCAGCTGGATCGCCTTGGCCGGGCACTCGGCCGCGCACACCCCGCAGCCGTGGCAGGTGGCCGGCTCCACGTACGCCGCACCCGCGATCCCGCCGGCGCCCTGCAGATCGGGCCGGATCTGCGGCACGTCGTAGGGGCAAACCCGCACGCAGGTCAGGCACCCGGCACACCGCTCCGGCACGACCTCGGCCACCACCCCCTCGCTCTCCACGTGCTCCTTGGCCAGCACCGTGGCCGCCCGAGCCGCCGCGGCCTGGGCCTGGGCCACCGACTCGGCCAGGAGCTTGGGGTAGTGGGCCAGGCCCGCCAGGTACAGGCCCCGAGTCTGGAAGTCCACGGGCCGGAGCTTCACGTGGGCCTCCAGCAGGAACCCGTCGCTGTCCAGGGGCACCTTCAGCCGGGTGGCCAGCTCCCCCAGGTCCGCATGGGGCACGATCGGCTCGGCCAGCACCAGGAGCTCCGGGCTGAGCGATACCTCCCGGCCGGTGGCCGCGTCGCGGTACCACACCCGCACCGTGCCGTCGCCCGTGGCCACCTGGGGCGGCTCGGCCTCGTCGTACCGCCGGAACACCACGCCCCGGCGACGGGCCTCGGTGTAGAGCCGCTCCTTGAACCCGTACGTGCGGATGTCCTTGTACAGCACCGTGATCCGGGCCTGGGGCCGGAGCTCCTTGAGGATCAGGGCGTTCTTGAGGGCGGTGACGCAGCAGGTGCGGCTGCAGAACCGCTGGGCCGGCCCCACGCACAGCACCATGACCACCTCGTCGGGGATGGACCGGCGGGCGATGGGAAGGTCCAGGTCGTGGCCGTTGCCCGAGGCCTTGTGGAACAGGAACTCCTCGAAGTCGAGGCCGGTCACGACGTCGGGGTGGGCGCCCAGGCCCAGGTCCGGGCCCCGGTACTCCCGCGCGCCGGTGGCCACGATCACGGCGCCGTGCTCGACCACGTCGGTGTCGCCCGAGCGGTGGCGCAGCCGGCTCGTGAAGTTGCCCGTGAACCCCGAGATCTCTTCCAGCTCGGTTTCGAAGTGCACCCGGATGTTGGGGTGCTGCAGGACCCGCCGCACCCGGTCCTCCAGGTACTCCCGGGGGCTCCTGCCGGTCTCCAGGAACCGGATCCGCCGGAGGTTCCCCCCCAGCTCGCCGGTGCGCTCCACCAGGTGCACCGGGAACCCCTGGTCCGCCAGGTCCAGGGCCGCGGCCATGCCGGCCGCCCCACCGCCCAGCACCAGGGCCTGGCGCTTCACGGGGTAGCGCAGGCTCCGCACCGGCCGCAGCCGGGTGGCCCGGGCCACCGCGGCCCGCACCAGGTCCATGGCCTTGCGGGTGGCCCCCTCCCAATCGCCGCCGTGGACCCAGGAGCAGTGGTTGCGGATGTTGGCCATCTCGAACAGCATGGGGTTCAGGCCGGCCGCCCGCACCGCGTCCTGGAACAGGGGCTCGTGGGTCCGGGGGCTGCACGAGGCGACGACCACCCGGTTCAGGCCCTTCTCCTTCACGGTCTCGGTGATGTGGGCCACGGTGTCCTGGCTGCAGGTGTAGAGGTTCGCCTCGGCGTGGACCACGCCGGGGAGCGAGCCCGCGTACTCGGCCACCCCCGGCACGTCCAGGAACCCGCCGATGTTCGAGCCGCAGTGGCACACGAACACGCCCACCCGGGGCTCCTCACCGGCCACGTCCCGCTCCGGCGGGTACTCGGGCTCTCGGGTCAGGGTGCCCCGGGCCCCGGCCAGCAGGCTTCCGGCCCGCGAGGCGGCCCCCGAGGCCTCGACCACGGTCTCGGGGATGTCCTTGGGCTCCCGGAACGGCCCGGCCACGTAGATGCCCGGCCGGGAGGCCTCCAGGGGCTTGAACAGGGTGGTGCGGCAGAACCCGTGGTCGTCCACCTCGATCCCCAGCCGCCGGGCCAGGTCCCGCACCGAGGCCGAGACCTCCATGCCCACCGACAGCACGACCAGGTCGAACCGCTCCTCGCGGATCTCCCGCCCCCTCACGTACCGGACCAGCAGGTCGCCGGTGTCCGGGTCCTCCACCAGCCTCGACACCCGGCACCGCTCGTAGCGCACCCCGTACTCCTCGCGGGCCCGGCGGTAGTAGGCGTCGTACCCCTTGGAGAACGAGCGAGTGTCCATGAAGAACACGGCCACCTCGGTTCCGGGCTCGTGCTCCTTGACCATCACCGCTTCCTTGGCCGCGTACATGCAGCACACGCTGGAGCAGTAGTCGTGGTCCTGGTCCCGGGAGCCCACGCACTGGAGGAACGCCACCTTCTTGGGCACCTTGGCGTCGCCCGGCCGTTTCACGTGGCCCCGGGTGGGGCCCGAGGCCGAGAGCATGCGCTCGAGCTGGAGCGAGGTGACCACGTTGGGGAACCGGCCCAGGCCGTACTCCTGGCTGAGCCGCGCGTCGTAGGCCTGGTACCCGGGCGCGAGCACCACCGCCCCGACCCTGAGCTGCTGCGTGTCCTCCACCTGGTCGTGGTCCACGGCGTCGGCCTTGCAGGCCTCGACGCACGAGTAGCACTCGGAGCACACCCCGCAGCTCAGGCACCGCTCGGCCTCCTTGCGGGCCTCGTCCTCGGTGTATCCCAGGCTGACCTCGTCGAAGCCCTGGAGCCGCTCCTGGGCCTCGCGGGTGCGCACGTGGACCCGGCGGCCCTTGCGGATCTCACCACGGGTCATCCGCTCCCGCAGCTCCTCGTCCGAGAGCTCCGCCACCGGCATCCGCTCCTTGGGGGCCGGCCGCACGGCCTCGCCCCGGAGGTAGGCGTGGATGCCCCGGGCCGCCCGGTGGCCCGAGGCCACCGCCTCGATCACGAAGGCGGTGCCGGTGGTGGTGTCGCCCGCGGCGAACAGCCCCGGCCGGGCCGTGGCCCCGGTCTCGGGGTCGGCCACCACCGTGTTCTGGCGGGTGATCTGGACGCCGGTGTCCGGCGGCAGGAACGCGAGCCCGGCCCGCTGCCCCACCGAGAAGATCACCGTGTCGCACTCCACCTCGAACTCCGAGCCGGGCACCGGCACGGGCCGGCGCCGGCCGGTCTCGTCGGGCTCGCCGGGCTCCATGCGCTGGAACCGCACGGCCCGCACCCGGCCGTCGGGCCCTGCCAGGATCTCCACCGGGTTCGAGTGGAAGGTGAACGCCACCCCCTCTTCCTCGGCGTGCCGGATCTCCAGGGGATGGGCCGAGGCCTCCTCGCGGGAGCGGCGGTAGTGCACCGCCACGTCCGCACCCAGGCGCACCCCCGTGCGGGCGCAGTCCATGGCCACGTCGCCCGCGCCGATCACCACCACCCGTCGGCCCACGTCGGGGGGGGGGCCCAGGCGCACGTCCCGCAGGAACGACGTGTTGGTGAGCACCCCGGGCAGGTCGTTGCCGGGGATCGGCAGGCGCACCCCCTCGTGGGCGCCCACGGCCACCAGCACGGCACGGAATCCGTCGTCGAACAGGTCCTCCACGTTGGACACCGGGTGGTTGAGCCTGAGGTCCACCCCCAGGTCCACGATCTCCTGCACCTCGCGCTCGATGATCGAGGCCGGCAGCCGGTACTCGGGCACCCCCACCCGGAGCATGCCGCCGGCCACCGGCAGGGCCTCGAACACCGTCACCGGGTACCCCTCGAGCGCCAGGTCGCGGGCCGCGGTGAGCCCGCAGGGGCCCGCGCCGATCACCGCCACCCGCTCGTCGAACCGTCTCTCGGCCGGCGGGGGGGGCTCGTAGGGCCGGGAGTAGGCCCAGTCGGCCACGAACCGCTTCAGGGCCCGGATGTCCAGAGGCTCGTCCACCCGGCCCCGGGTGCAGGCGTCCTCACACCGGTGGTTGCAGATGCGGCCGCAGATGCCGGGGAACGGGTTGTCGAGCTTGATCGTGCGAAACGCGGCCTCGTAGTCCCCGGCACGGATGTGGGCGATGTACCCCTGGGCCCGCTGCCCGGCCGGGCAGGCGTGGCGGCAGGGGCTCACGCCGCGCTTCTCCACGGCAAAGGCGTTGGGCACGGCCTGGGGGTAGAGCTTGTGGATGGCCTTGCGGGTGGAGAGCCCCTCGTCAAAGGGGTTGGGGATGGCCACCGGGCACACCTTCTCGCAGTCGCCGCAGGCGGTGCACCGGTCCTCGCGCACGTACCGGGGCCGACGCCGCAGCCGCACGCGGAAGTCACCCGCGTGGCCCTCCACGGCCAGCACGTCCGCGTTGGTGATCACGTCGATGTTGAGGTGGCGGCCCGTGTCCACCAGCTTGGGGCTGATGGTACACATGGCGCAGTCGTTGGTGGGAAACGTCTTGTCGAGCTGGGCCATGTGGCCGCCGATGGCCGAGCGGTTCTCCACCAGGTACACCTTGAACCCGGCGTCGGCCAGATCGAGGCTCGCCTGGATGCCGCCGATCCCGCCGCCCACCACCATGACCGCGCCGGTCAGCCCGGCGCTCCCTGACGCTTGACCCATGATCTGCTCCCGGCTGGAAGGCGGAAAGCGGGGACGTGCTCGGAAAACGGGCGGCCGCTTGGCCGCCCGCCCCCCCGCCCCTGGACATCCGCCCGCTACACCTGCTTGGTCACGAACGCGTACTCCGGAACGCCCTGGACCTCGGCCTCCCACTCGGCCTCCAGGGCGGCCTTCTGCTCCAGCACCGTCATGACCATGTTCTGGATCATGTCGCTGGTATAGTCGGTGGTGATGAGGTCGTCGGCCATGTCCAGGATCTCGATGCCCTCCTGGTAGCCGGAGCGGTACACCAGGTAGCTGGGCATGGGCAGCACCAGGATCACGCTGGTGCGCGTGGTCCGGAAGTCCTCCTGGATCAGCTCCAGGAGCCCCGTGCCGTCCTCTTCGAGATAGGGGAAGGTGGTGTGGAGGAGGACCAGGCTCGGCCGCTTCTGGAGCACCGCGTCCCGACAGCCGTCGACCCGGGTGACCTCGTCGATCCTCAGATCCGGCTTGGCCTCGGTCAGGATCCTCCGCAGGCTCTTCACGCGGCTCCGGTCCGTGTCGATGATCATCACGTCGGTGTGGCGTTCCATGATGCGCCTCCTTCGGGGAACGTCCCCCGTGTGGGTTTGCCTCGTTGAGCAGCAAAGCCCGTGCCAACATCGCAACATATTGATTTTCAAAAACTTATGTTCCATCGGCCGATATCTTCCTTGGCGGGCCGGGTCCAGGACCCGGATTCGTGGCAAAACGCCACGCGCACGGCAGGACGAAAGGGGGCGCTTCCCGCGATATCATCACAACATACCGGAATTATTTCGTTATACACCGAGGTCCGGATGGGGCGATCTGCCCCTCGCCCCCCTCTCCCGCCGCCGTGACGGGGCGTTCTGCCCCAACGCACCGCCGGGGCGACGCCCTCTTCGTTCGGGGCCCGACCTCAAGTGGGCACCGCCCCCAGCCGATCCTTAGGTCAAACCTTCACGCCAACCCGGTCCAGGCGGGCTGGGGAAAGAAGGGACCGTTCGGACCATGGCTGCCCATCCCGCGCCCAAGCGCAACCACGCCCATTGGACCCTGCCCCCCGAGCAGCTCGGCCCCCTGACGGCCCGGTGGCTGGTGCCGGACGAGGGCGGGGGCACGGTCCGGGACCGGGCGTTGGAACGCCTGCGCTCGCCCCAACGCTCCTCTTGGAGCGAAGGGGGAGACGAGCGGGACCTGCGGGGAATCCGCTTGGCAGGGGAGGACCTCTCCGGGGTGGACCTGACCGGCTACGACCTGTCCCACGCCGACCTCTCGGGCGCGATCCTGACCGGCGCCACCCTCTGCGGAGCCTCGCTGGTCGGAGCCGACCTCAGCAGGGCCAGGCTGGACGGCGCGGAGCTGCTGGGCGCCGACCTTCGGGGAGCCCAACTGAACGGCTGCAGCGCCAAGCGGGCCGGGTTCGGGGAGGTGGACGCGGAGGAGGCGGTGTTTTTCGGCGCCGACCTGGAGCACGCCACCTTCACCCGGGCGGAGCTGGTGGGGGCGGACCTGCGCACGGTACGGGCCTCGAACGCCCGGTTCCGGGAGGCCGACCTCGAAGGAGCCGATCTGTCGGGGGCGGACCTGCGGGGGGCCGACATGGCCCTTTGCTCCGTGCAGGGGGCCACCCTCAACGGCGCCGACCTGCGGGGGGCAAGGATGCGGGGGCTCAAGGGGTTTCGGGGGGCCACCTGGATCGGGGTGGACGTGCGGGACGTGGACTTCACCGGGGCCTATCTGTTCCGGCGCCACGTGCTGGACGAGAACTACCTGTACGAGTTTCGCAACCAGAGCCGGTGGCACGAGTTCCTGTACAGGCTGTGGTGGCTCACGTCGGACTGCGGCCGCAGCATCGCCCGGTGGGGCCTGTGGAACCTGGGCCTGGCCTTCGTGTTCGGATGCCTGTACCTGCTCGTGGGCTTGGACCCCGGCGACCACCCCACGGCCCTGACCCCGTTCTATTACAGCGTCGTGACCCTGACCACGTTGGGGTACGGCGACGTGGTCCCGGCGACCGCAGCCGCCCAGATGCTGTCGGTGGTGGAGGTGATTCTCGGCTACCTTGGTTTGGGGGGACTCCTCAGCATTCTCGCCAACAAGATGGCCCGCAGGGCCGATTGAGGGAGCCCGCCATGTTTGGTCTCGGGAAAAAGAAAAAGAAGAAGAGCTCCGACGCCCCGGCCAAAAAGGCCGGCAAGGCCCACCCCAAGAAGAAGCGTGCCCACGTCCTGCCCCTGGAGGGGGCCGAGCTGCCGGCCTTCCACCCGGTGGCCATGAAGGCCATGCGGGAGATCCGCGGGGGGGAAAAATCCCCTTCGGAGATCGCCGACACCATCTCGGCCGACCCGGGGCTGTCGGTGCGGGTACTGCGCACCGTGAACTCGGCCGCGTTCGCCCTGCGCAAGGAGGTGACCAGCGTGGGGCACGCCGTGGCCCTGCTGGGCCTGGGCCGGCTCGAGTCGGTGCTGATCAGCGTGGCCGTGAAGGACGCCCTTCCCCAGCGGTGTTTCCGGGGGTTCGAGCCGGGCCGGTTCTGGCGCACGGCCGTGAAGCGGGCCGCCCTGGCCCAAGAGCTGGCAGGGCTGCTCCACCCGGCCACCCGGATGGAGTGCTTCACCTGGGGGTTGCTGGTGGACCTGGCCGTGCCGCTCCTGGCACAGCACCACACGGCCACCTACGGCCGCGTGTTGGAACGCTGGCACGGGGGAGA
Source organism: Deferrisoma camini S3R1 (assembly GCF_000526155.1). Lineage (NCBI taxonomy): Bacteria > Pseudomonadati > Thermodesulfobacteriota > Deferrisomatia > Deferrisomatales > Deferrisomataceae > Deferrisoma > Deferrisoma camini. The sequence goes on from NZ_JAFN01000001.1 coordinate 1,850,875, forward strand.
AGGGGAGCTCCATGCGCTGGAGCAGGAAAGCTTCGGGTGGACCCACGCCGAAGTGGGCGGGCAGGTGTGCCGAGCGTGGGAGCTGCCCGCCCCCCTGACCGGGGCGGTCGAGGACCACCACCTGGACACCGGCGAGGAGACCCGGTGCCCGCCGGCGGTGCAGCTCGCGGCGATCCTGTGCGAGAGCCCGGAGCACTCCGGGATCGAGAGGCTGGTGCAGGTGGCCGCCGCCCGCTACGGCATCCCCGAGCCGGTGAGCCAACAGATCCTGTCCACCGCCGAGGAGAAAGCCTCTCAGCTCGCCTCCCTGTTCGCGAGCTGAGCGACAAGGACAATCATCCCCCCTGTACGCATCGCACCGGTAAGGAGCACGGAGATGCGCCCCGAGATCCGCAGCATCCTTCTGCCCATCGACATCAGCGACGCCAGCTCCCGGGTAGCCGGGTACGCGGCCGCGCTGGCCGAGCGGTTCAACGCCCGGCTCACCGCCCTGTACGTGGTCGAGGAGAGCGAGGGGCTCCTGGGGTTCACCGTGGCCAGCCGCGACACCGACGAGTCGGTCCGGGAGCTGGAGGACGCCGCCATGGGGGAGCTGGCCGAGCATGCCCACCGCTACCTTCCGGCGGGCACCGAGGTCCGGGTGGAGGCCGGCGACCCCACCCACAAGATCCTGGAGGCGGCCGAGCAGGTCGGGGCCGACCTGATCGTGATGGGCAACCACAACCGCAAGGGGCTGGAGCGGCTCCTGGTGGGCAGCACGGCCGAGCACGTGATCCGGGAGTCCAAGGTCCCCGTGGTGAGCGTGCCCCTGCTGGCCGCCTGAGGTCCGGCGGGGCGGCGGCTAGCCCCCCAGCCCGTACTGCTTGATCTTGCGGTAGAGGGTCTTGCGGTCGATCCCCAGCACCTCAGCCGCCCGGGTCTTCTGCCCGTCGCAGGCGCGGAGCACGAGCGCGATGTGGTCGCGCTCCAGCTCCTCCAGGGTGGGGAACCGTTTCCGGTGGTTGGGCTGGTTCTTCAGCAGGTAGGCGGGCAGGCTCGATGGCCGAAGCACGTCGGACTCCTCCAGGAGCACGGCCCGCTGCACGATGTTTTCGAGCTCCCGGATGTTCCCGGGGAAGTTGTACCCCGCCAGCACCGACAGGAACCCCGGCGACACCTCCCGGAACCGCTTGTGGACCCGAGGGGCGTGCTTCGCCACGAAGTGGCGCACGAGTTCGGGCAGGTCCTCCATCCGCTCCCGGAGCGGCGGCAGGTGAATGGGGAACACGGCCAGGCGGTAGTACAGGTCGCCCCGGAACCGGCCCTCTTTCACCTCCTGCTCCAGGTCCGCGTTGGTGGCCGCGATGATCCGCACATCCACCTTGCGGGCCGTCACGCCGCCCACCGGCTTGATCTCCCGCTCCTGGAGCACGCGCAGGAGCTTGGCCTGGGTCTCGGGCCCCAGGTTCCCCACCTCGTCCAGGAAGAACGTGCCGCCGTTGGCGAGCTCCAACAGGCCCCTCTTGGGTGCGTGGGCGCCGGTGAACGCCCCCTTCACGTGGCCGAACAGCTCGCTCTCCAGGAGCGGCCCGGCCAGGGCCGAGCAGTCCACGGCCACGAACTCCCGGTCCTTCCGGGGTGAGAGCTCGTAGATCATCCGGGCGACCACCTCCTTGCCGGTGCCGCTCTCCCCGGTGATCAGCACGCTGGTGTCCGTGGCCGCCACCTTCTCGATCAGCGCGTTCACCTCGCGCATCCGGGGACTCGATCCGATCACGTACCGGTCGGTGCGGGCCTGCAGCTGGCGCCGGAGCTGCTCGTTCTCGAACCGAAGCCGCCGCCGCTCCTCGGCCCGGGCCGTGGTGATCCGCACCTCCTGGGGGCTGAAGGGCTTGGGCAGGTAGTCGTAGGCACCCAGCCGAAACGCCTTGAGCACGTTGTCGATGGAGGGGTACCCCGTGATGATCACCACGATCACCTCGGGGTCCAGCTCCCGCATCCGGGCGAGCACCTCCATGCCGTCGAGCCCCGGCATCTTGAGGTCCAGGAACACGAGGTGGTAGTCCCCCTGCCGGAAGCAGTCGAGGGCGCTCGCGCCGTCGCTGCACACCTCGGCCTCGTGGCCCATGCGCCGCAGGGTCTTGGCCAACCCTTCCCGGATCGAGCGCTCGTCGTCCACGATCAGGGTTCGCACCGCTCCTCCTCGGGAACCGGAAACACCACGGTGAAGGTGGTCCCCCTGCCCGGCTCCGACTCCACCCGGATGTCGCCCCGGTGCATCCGCATGATGTTGTAGGACAGGCTGAGCCCCAGACCCGTGCCCTTGCCGGGCTCCTTGGTCGTGAAAAACGGCTCGAAGATCCGCTGGCGCACGCCAGGGGGCATGCCGGGCCCGGTGTCGGTGAACGCTACCCACACCGTCCCTTCGTCCGGGTCACAGCCCGACCGTAGGACCAGTTCCCCCTCCCCGTCCATGGCGTCCACCGCGTTGGTGACGATGTTCGTGAACACCTGCTTGATCTGGCTGGGGTTGCCCACCACCAGGGGCAGATCGTCCGACAGCTCCCGCCGCACCCGGATGTTGTGGAACAACGCTTTGCCGCCCAGCAGCTCCATGCACTGGCCCAGGGCCGCGTTCAGATCCACGGGCTCCTGGTACCGCCGGCGCTGGTGGGCGAAGTCCAGCAGCGAGTTCACGATCTCCTTGCACCGGCGGGCCTCCTGGACGATCCGGTCCACGTCGGACCGGCGGGGGTCCGAGAAGTCCAGATCCTCCAGCAGCAACCCCCCGAACAGCAGGATGCCGCCCAGGGGGTTGTTGATCTCGTGGGCCACGCCGGCCGCGAGCTTACCCAGCGAGGCCATCTTGTCGGCATGGATGAGCTGCATCTGCACCTCTTCCAGCCGGCGTTCCAGCTCCATCACGTGGCGAAGGTCGTGGATAAAGCTCACGGTGCCGGCCTCGGCCCCGTTCTCCTCGTACAGCAGGTGCACCGTGAGCCACACCGGCACCCGCTCGCGGCTGCGGGTGATCAGGATGGCCTCGTAGCGCTCCAGGACCCCCTCGCCCCCGTGCTCCGGGTCTCGGACCCGCTCCATCACCTCCCGGGCGGCGTTGCCCTCGTAGAAGTCCTGGATGTACCGCCGCCCCACCACCTCGGCGGCCGAGAACCCCAGCAAGGCCTCGGCCCCCCGGTTGAACCGGGTGATCACCCCCCGGGCATCGGTCACGATCACGGGGTAGGGGGAGCCCTCCACCACCTGCCGCAGCCGCGCCAGGGCGCCGCGGAGCTCGTCCTCGGTCTCGTGGCGGGGGGTGACGTCCCAGAGGTGGAGCGCCCCGAGCCGGCGTTTCTCGGAGACCGGTACGATCTCCATCCGCCCCTCCACCCGCCGCCGGGGCCGCAGGGGGATCTCCACGTCGAAATCCAACGCCACGGCCTCGACCTGTCCGCTCTGGAGATCCCGAAGCGCTGCCGACAGGACCGGCCGGGCCGCCTTGCCCAACACCCCCGGCAGCGTCGCCCCCTGGATCTGGGCCGCAGAGGTGCCGGCCAGACGGCAAAACGCCGGATTCGCATACCGGATCCGACGCCCCCCCGGGGTGAACAGGGCCAGGGCCTGGGGCGTGCGCTCCCACACCCCGGCCAGAACCCGCATGGTCCGATGATGGTCCGAGAACAGTGCTGCGTCCGGCATGTTCGACTCGCGGCTGGCGGGGGAACGCGGGAGACCGACCGGCCCGGCCGCTGGGCGCCTCCCGCGGTCCAAGCCTCCGGACCCCATCTCAATCACATAAAACCGCGTTTGTCAATGCCGGGGCCACAGCGCCCGCTCCGTGCCTGCGCGGCGAATCTCAATGCCTGGCTTCGCGCCCGGCCGGAGGCAGGTCCCTTGCCCCGCCCCCGGATACGGATCCGATGGATGACAACTTGGTATCAGACGAAAGCGTTCCCCCGGGCGGGTCAGATGCCGCGTCGGACGGGGGCCCGTCACCCGGCCAACCAGGTCCGTACCTTGTTCTCGTAGGCCGCCAGCTCCCGGGACACGGCCGCAGGATCCGGCCCCTCCACCACGAGGTGCAGCACCGGCCGGTAGGGATCGGGCAGGAGGAGCACGCTCGTGTCCCCCAGGAGCACCTGCACCCCGTCCACGAAGCTGGCCTCCTTGTCCACGCTGTCCTCGCTCATGCGCCGCATCACCCGGCCCTTCAGCTCGTGGGGGCACGGGATCTGGCGACGTTCGTACGTGAACGGGGGCAGGGAGTCCAGGACCTCGGAGGCGTCCACCCCTGCCCGGGCCAGCAGCTCGAGGATCTTCGCGGCGGCGAACATGGCGTCCGGGGCGTGGAGGAACCGGGGGAAGGCGTACTTGCCCGGGGCCTCCGACACGAACGTGTACTCGTGCAGCTCCGAGGTACGGAGGCTCGTGGTCTTGCCCCGTGTGATCCGCAGACGGGGCTCCAGGCCGTCCAGCACCCGGGGCGCCGTGACCGGCAGGAACGCCCGGGCGCCCTCGGGCTCGACCATGGCCAGCAGCCGCAGGATCAGCAGGAGCACCTCGTGCTCCGCCCGCACCCGCCCCCGGTCGTCCACCAGGCGCAGGTTCTGGCCTCCGGGCGAGATGTAGAACCCCAGGTCGGCGTGCAGAGCGCCCACGATGTCCTCTGCCTGTTTGAGGATCCGGTCCAAGTCGTACATGCGCCGGGTCAGCCGGCGCTCGTCGGGGTAGGCATTGAGCACCACGGTGCGGCAGCCCAGGGCGTTCAGGAGGGGGGGCAGGTACTCGCCCGTGGTGCCGTTGTCCAGGTCCACCACCACCCGGAATCGCCGCGCGCGCACCGCGTCCGCATCGATCTCCCGCAGGAACCCTTCGCGGTAGAACGCGTCGATCCCGGATAGCTCCAGGATGGCCCCCACCTCGGAGTGGTCCACCCGGCGAAAGTTCTCCTTGAAGAAGATGCGTTCGATCGACTTCTCCACGCCGGTGTCGATCCGGTTGCCGGCCTCATCGTAGAACACGATCTGGGTGCTGCGGCTGTCCGACGGGCTCTGTTGGAAGTACACCCCCGCCACCTCGCCGAAGCTGGCCAGCTTGTAGCGGGTGACGGGCACCGGCACCATCTTCACGTCGTGCACATCCACCCCCGTGGACAGGATGCCCCCGAGGAACGCCCTCTTGAGCATCCGGCTGGCCTTCAGGTAGTCGCGGCCCACCAGGATCGCCGTGTTGGGCCGCAGGATCGATCCCATGGCCGCCCCCAGCTTGGCCGCGAACTCCGGCGAGAGCTCGATGTTCGTGCGGCCCTCCACCGCGCCGGCCTCGAACACCGACTTCTTCCATTTGTCGCCCCACACCAGGTTGGCGGAGAGCACCGCCCCGGGCTCCACCTTCTTGTCGGGCCACACCATGAGGTCCCGCTCGAAGGACGCCCGGTCGCCCACCTCGGTGCCCTCGGCCACGACCGCTCCCTTCTCCATGCGCACGGCCTCACCCACCCACACCCGGTCGCACAGCACCACCCGCCGGAGCCTCGCCCCCGGCCCCACCCGCACCTCGTTCCACAGCACGCTCGAAGCCAGGACGGCGCCGTCCCCGATCCGGCACCCCCTTCCCACCACGGAGTCCTCGAGTTCCACCGCACCGCCCACCTCGACCCCGGCCCCCAGCACCACCCGGCCCCTCACCCTCAGGCCCTCGGGCGGCACGAACCCCTCGTCCTCGACCCACAGCTCCCCCCCGTCGGTCTCGATTCGGCGGCCCGGGAACGAAAGCCTCACCTTCCCCGACAGCACGTCCGCCACGGCGTCCCGGTACGCGTCCGGGTCGCCCACGTCGCGCCAGTACCCCTCGGCGCACATCCCGTAGATCGGCACCTCCTCGCGCAGGAACGAGGGGAACAGGTCCTTGGAGAAGTCGAACGGCCGGCCCCGGGGGATCCGGGCCAGCACCTCGGGCTCGAGCACGTAGATCCCGGTGTTCACGGTGTCGCTGAACACCTCCCCCCACCCCGGCTTCTCGAGGAACCGCAGGATCCGGCCGTCCGCGTCGGTGATCACCACCCCGAACTGGAGGGGGTTCGGCACCCGGGTGAGGGTGATCGTGACCGGGGTGCGCTTCTCCTTGTGGAACGAGGTGATGGCGCCCAGGTCGAAGTCGGTGATCACGTCTCCCGACAAGACGAGGAAGGTCTCGTCCAGGAAGGTCTCGGCACACTTGACCGCACCGGCCGTGCCGAAGTCCTCGTCGGGGAGCACGTACCGGAGCCGGAGGCCGAACCGGGATCCGTCCCCGAAGTGGTCCCGGATCGCGTCGGGCATGTAGTACAGGAGGATCACCACCTCCTCGATGCCGGCCCCCCGCACCCGCTCGAGGATGTGTTCCATCATTGGGCGGTTCACCACCGGGACCATGGGCTTGGGCAGGCTGTGGGTCAGGGGTTGGATGCGGGTACCGAACCCGCCGGCCATCAGAACCGCTTTCATGAAACCCCTCCTCCTGGTCGAATGCACAACCAACGAACCGGCAAACAAAAGCCCGGCCGAGCCGGGCCTCGATCTGGGGGGGCGGATCCGTCGCTACTGATCCCGCGTGCCGCCGTAGCGCCGCTCGATCACCCGCGCGATCTCGGCCTTGAGCTCGTCGAGGCTCCCCGATTTCACCACGTACGCGTCGGCCAGCCAGGCGGAGTAGTCGGTCTTGAACGAGCTGTACGCCGTGGACAGCACCACCGGCACGTCCCGGTGGGTGCGGGAGAACTCCTGGAGGAACTGAAGACCGCTCTCGCCCCTCAGCTTGATGTCGAGTACCACCGCGTGGACCTCGTTCTCCTCCAGCAGGCCCCGGGCCTCCTCCCCGCTGCCCGCGCACAGCACCCGGTACCCTGCCTCCTCCAGCTCCTCCCGGTACAGGACCCGGATGCTCTCCTCGTCGTCCACCACCAGCACGGTGTACATGGCGCCTCCTCCTGGCGATGCGAAGCGGATTCATCTTAGCATCCCGTTCCCTCTGGTCAAACCGACCCGCCCCGACGAAACCGGTAAAGTCTCGGCGGCCGGGGTACGAAAAGAAGATCAACCCACCCCCGGCCCGGAGGACTGCGTTGGAGAGCCCGAACCTCCCCATCGATTCGATCCCCCCGGAACTGGCCCCGGCGGCCTGGGCCCTCCTGGCCGAGATCGCCCGTCGGATCCCCCCGTTCCTGGGCCAACCGCCGAGGGTCCTCCTGGAGCAGGCCCCCGACGGCACGGCCCTGTCCGAGGCGCTGGCCGCGTTCCTGGCCTGGCTCGAGACCGCCCCGGCCCAGTGGGGCACCCGCATGGAGGAGCTCGAGGCCCTGTTCGGGGAGATGGGAGCGGTGGTCGGGGAGCTGGACGGCCGGGTGAGGAGGTTCGTGCAGCACGCCCGCAGGTACGCCACGGAGCACGAGGGGCTGACCGCGTCGGTGGAGGAGGCCCTCGGCCGGCTGGACGCCGGGCTGGTGGACGACGCCTTCCGCCCCGCGCTCGAGCCGATCCTGAGGACGCTGCGCTCCGAGGCCGTGAGGGAACAACGGGAGACCCGACGCCTGGAGGAGGAGGCCGGGCTGCTGAGGGACCTGCTGGGAGGGCTGCGCGAACGGCTGGGGCAGGTGGAGAACAAGGTGCGGGCGCTGCGCACCCAGAGCCTGCGGGACCCCCTGACCGGTCTGTGGAACCGGGGCGCCTGGGACGATCGCCTGGCCGAGGAGACCGCCCGGGCCGTGCGGTACCTGCAACCCTTCTCGGTGATCCTGTGGGACGTGGACCGGTTCAAGGAGGTCAACGACCGCCACGGCCACCCCACCGGAGACCTGGTGCTCCAGGCGCTGGCCGGCCGCACCCTCCAGGCCCTGCGGCGCAGCGACTTCGTGGCCCGGTACGGGGGCGAGGAGTTCGCCGTGCTCCTGCCCCACACCGAGGGCGATGCGGCCCGGATCGTAGCGGAGAAGCTGCGACGGCTGGCCGAGACGGCCCCGATCCGGACCCAGGCCGGTCCGGTGCGGGTGACCCTGAGCGTGGGGGTGGCCACCTGGCAGCCGGGCGAGGACGAACAGGCCCTGGTGCAACGCGCGGACGACGCCCTCTACCAGGCCAAGAGGGCCGGCCGCAACCGGGTGATGGCGGCCCAGTCCCCCTCGGGGCAACCCAAAAAAGCGGCTCAGCCCGCTTGACAGGGTCGGGCCCATCGGGTATAAAGCGCGTCTCATTCGCGCTGGGGGATCGTCTAAGGGTAGGACAGCGGACTCTGGATCCGCGAGTGAGGGTTCGAATCCTTCTCCCCCAGCCAACCGATTCGTACAAGACGGTCCCGTCGTCTAGCCAGGCCTAGGACACCGGCCTCTCACGTCGGCGACACGGGTTCAAATCCCGTCGGGACCGCCATCTTTTTGGGACCCCGGCGCCGAGCGGCGTCGGGGTCCCTGTGTTTTTCCCGCCCGTCCGGGCAAAGGAGGAGATCACCCCGTGGACCATCCGCACCGTTTCGGCGAACACCTTGACCGGCCGGTCGTGCCGGTGCTCGCGGCCGTCTCGGTCCTGGCCGTGGGCGCCGCCTACGGAGCCGCCCTGGCATGGACCCAGAGAAGCCTGGGGATCCCGGTGGGAGACATCCCGGCCCAGCGGATCCCCTTCCAGATCCTGCTGCTCGGGAACCTGTTCGGGGGGATCGGGGCGGTGGCGGCCGCCCACTTCGGGGGAAGCATCGTTCTGTGGCTCATGGGCCGGGCGGTGGGCGGGCCGGGCCGGTTCGGCCGGGTGTACCGCGGGGCGGCCCTGCTCCTGTGGGCGGCCCTGCCGGCGCTCCCGGCGGTGGCGCTGCGGGTGTTGGCCCCGGGGGCTCCCCTCCCGGACGGCCTGGCCGTCGGTGCGGGCCTGGCCGGGGTCCTGCTGCTCGCCGGCGCCTACCACCTGTGCCGCCGGACCCAACCCCTGCCCCCGTGGCGGGCCCTGCTCGCCGTCCTCCTCGCCGGCGCCTTCGTGGGATCGCTCGCCCTCCTTTGACCGGCCGCCGGAACTTTGCATAACATGGCCCCTTCCAAAGGTCGTCGGAACGGCTCCCGAGGAAGGGACGGGCCCCGCCACCGATATCCGACGCTCCCCACACCTCCTCATCCAGGGGAATCCGAATGACCCGCGCCATCGACCCGGCCTACCTCTCCCCCACCCCGATCCTCGATGCGGATCACCCAACGGTTCGGGGGTTCGCCCGCGAGGCGGTGGGGGGCCGCACCGACCCGGTGGAGCGGGCGGTGGCCCTGTACTACGCGGTGCGGGACGGCCTCTGGTACGACCCCTACTCCCCGTTCTACAAGCCCGAGCACTACCGGGCCAGCCGGGTGATCAAGGCGGGCCGGGGCTACTGCGTGCAGAAGGCCTCGGTCATGATCGCGGCGGCCCGGGCCCTGGGGATCCCGGCGCGGGTGTCGTTCGCCACGGTGCGAAACCACCTGGCCACCCGCCAGCTCCTGGAGTACCTGGGCTCGGACCTGTTTGTGTACCACGGGGTGGTCGAGCTCTTTCTCGAGGGCCGGTGGGTCAAGGCCACGCCGGCGTTCAACCGCGAGCTGTGCGACCGGCACGGCGTGGAGCCGCTGGAGTTCGACGGCCGCCACGACTCCATCTTCCAGCCCTACAACCGGCAGAACCAACGGTTCATGGAGTACGTGGAGTTCCACGGCACCCACGCCGACATCCCCCTGGACGAGATCCTGGCGGCGTGGCGCCGGGCGTACGGAGACCACCGGGTGGACGCCTGGATCCGGATGCACGAGACGAAGGGCTCGGCGCGCCCCCGGGACTTCCTGGCGGAAGAGGTGGTCACCGACTGAACCGGGCCAACCTCCGCAACGCCTTCACCTTGTCGGACCGGTCCACCTTCGAGCGATCCACCGCCTGGCGCAGCAGGTCGATCGTGCGGTCGTAGGTCTCGCGGTCCACGGGGAACGGGGTGCGGTCCTTGCCCCCATGGGCGAAGCTGAACCGGGCCGGGTCGCGGGTGCTGGCGGGGGTGCCGTACACCAGCTCGGCCGTGAGGGCCAGGGCCCGTAGGGTCTTCGCGCCCACCCCGGGCAGCCCCAGCAGGGTCTCGAAATCCCCGGGCGCCCGCTCGTAGGTCTCCAGCAGGATCCGCCGCAGGTACCGGGGGTCCACGTCGGCCAGGCTCACCGGGTGCCGGCCCGGCATCCGGAGCTCTCGGGCCCGGGCCACCGCGTCCAGCACCACCTCGGGGCTCCGGCACAGCTCCACCGAGGCGTCCCGGGCCCCCCCGCTCTCTCGGGCAACCAGGTTCAGGGTGGGCCGGGCCCCCTGGGCGCACACCGCCGCGTGGGGCTCCTCGTCGAACGCCCTCACCCCCTCCCCCAGCCAGTGGTACCGACGGGCCGTCCGGGCCTCGGCGCACATGCCCTGCTGCACCACGCACCAGCTTCCCCGGGCCGTGAAGAAGAAGGCGTGGTGGTAGATCTGGTGGTCGTCCTGCACCGCGGCCGAGTCCACCTTGGCCGACATCCGGCTGGCCCGCACCAGGGGGACCGCGTCGAGCCCCGTGATCTCGCACGCCGCCTCGATCTCCGCCGGGGTCCGGCGGGACGCCCGGCCCTTGCCCCCGGCCACGAACAGCCCCAGGTCCCCGCCGACCGGTCGGAGGGCCTCCTTCAGGGCTCCGCACACGGTGGTGGTCACCCCGCTCGAGTGCCAGTCGAACCCCAGCACGCAGCCCAGGGCCTGGAACCAGAACGGGTCCGAAAGGCGCCGGAGCACCTCGTCGGGCCCGTGCTCCTCGACCAGGAGACGCACGATCTCCCGGGCCAGGCGCACCATGCGCTCGAACAGCCAGCGGGGCGCGCGGCCGGTGTGGAGGGGGAGGTGGGCCGTGCCGGTCTTCATGGAGACCCCGATCTGGCGTGTCGAAACCGTCGCACGGCCGCGGCGTAGACACCGCTGCGGGCCGGGGTTGTGCCGGACCGCGTCCGGCCGTACCCTACGGAGCGAAGAAGGGGCAACGCCATGCCCGCCTGGGAGGGGGAGAGCCGATGCTCGTTCGCGTGTTCACGGTCTTTTGCGTAGCAGCGGCCCTGGTCGGGGCCTGGGGGGCGCAAGGTGCCCAACGGATCCAGGTCACCAACTACGGCAGAAAGGAGCCGGTGCTGTTCCCCCACTCCGACCACGCCGAGCGGTTCCCGTGTGACACCTGCCACCACCCCCAGCGCTCGGAGGGGGCCCACCGCTGCGGGGCCTGCCACCGCGCCGAGGCCGAGGGGGAAAAGCCCTCCCTGGAAGACGCCGCCCACGGCGAAGGCAGCCCCCAGGGCCGGTGCCGCTCGTGCCACTTCGGACCCAAGGCCCGGAAACCCCTGGAGTGCGAGGACTGCCACAGCGGCTCCGGGTGAACCGAACGGCGGCGGCCCGGGCCTTCGGCCCTCTAGGCGGCTAGTGTTCCGTTCCACAAAAAAGCATGTCCATTCCGGCGGTGGGGCGGGGGGCTCCGACGAAGCGCGACGGCCGAGCAGTTCGGGCCGCCCGGCGCCAGGGGAGCGGCCGCGGCGCGTGCTCTCACGCGCCGCAGCGAACCGCGCCGAGGCGGCCCCTGCGAGGCCGTTCAGCGAAGGAGGGGCCCCCAGCCCCACCCCCTCGAGAATGCACGAACTTGCGAACCATGACACTAGGCGGACGGGGGGCGCCCAAGCCGCCCAAAGGTGAAGGTTCCTTTTTCGCAAACAGGCCCCGCGCAGCCTACCGGAGCTTCCGGCCTTCCGGTGAGAAATCAGTGGGCGCGGCCCCGGGACCGGTGGGAGGTCGAGGCCAGGTCCACGGCCCGCTCGGGGCCCTCGGGCAGCACCCAAGGGAGGACCACCAAGAACTCGATCCGCACCACGGCATGGCCGGCCCACGCCCCCTCCGGCGCCATCCACGGCCGCACGGCCGCATGCACCCGCTCGGAGACCCGCTCGAACACGTCCGTGGCCCCGGCCGCGAACGGGAACCCCCGGTAGGGCCGGCCGGCCACGATCTCGCCCACGCACAGGTAGGCACCCGCATACAGGTGCAGCCCCCCCTCCAGCGGCGTGATCCACCGGACCTCCCGCTCCTTGCGGGGGTCCACCCCCAGCGACGCGAGCAGCTTCCGGAACGCCGGGCCGTACCGTGCCGGGCGGGCGGCATCGAAGTTGCGGCAGGCCAGACACCCGCAGCCGGAGGCGAACCCGGCCCCCACCGCCCGGTACAGGCGCCGGGTGGCGGCGGGGTCCACCTCGAGGGTCCAGGCGAGCACCCGTTGCCGCACGCTCATGGCGCCGGACTCACCCGGAACCGCCCCTCCGGGCGGGACGGGAGCCGAACCCGGGTGCGCAGATCGATCCGGTCCGCCCCGGAACCACCCCACCGAAGCCCCCACCGCACGGCCCGGTCCAGCTCCCGGGGCCCCGCCCCCGAGGGCAGCACCACCACGGTGCGGGGCGTGGGGGCCACGACCCGCACCTCGCGGTTGCGGACCCGTTGGTCTTCCACCGCCTCCAGGGCCCCCAGCAGCAGCTCCGGCCGCCGGGCCAGGGCCGCCGCCCCCTCCCCCTCCAGGAGCACAGCGCCCTCCCCGTCCCGGGCGAAGCTCAGGGCCCACTCCGCCTCCCGGGCGTCCCGCCGGACCCGCTCGGCCACCTCCTTCAGGCCCACCCCCCACTCCTTCAACAGACCGGCCGTGAGGTACTGGACGTGATCCGGGCACAGGGCCGCCACCACCACCGGGACCCCTCCGGCCCGCTCCCACACCAGGGCCTCGCCCGGCGTCCGCACGGGAACCTCGCGAAGCACCACCTTCCGGCCGCAGAAGCACCGGAACGGCCGGACCGGCCGGGCCAGCTCCGCCCGCAGATCGGTCCAGAACTCCTCCCAGGCGTCCGGATCGCTGGCGAACCAGCCGGCCCAGGCATCCGGGTCCAGGTCGAACCTCCGGCCGGTCTCGGGGTGGCGCAGCCGGACCACGTGCCCCTGCCGCCGCACCTCCAGGCCGCCGGCGTGGGCCCGCACCCACGCAACCAGATCCGCCTGGGCCCCCAGGTCGTCCGCCGCCTCCACCGCGGCCAGGGACGCGGCAGCCGAGGGCCCCAGGGCCTCCGTCGCCGCCCGGAACCGCCACTCCTCGGGGTCCACGAACACGCTCTCCCCCCTCGCCGAGGCCCGAAGACCGCCTTGCTCGGGCCTTACCTCAAGGCCCGATTCGGCCAAAGCCTTCTCCAGGGCCCGAAGGAACGGATCCGCAGGCACCCGGACCCACGCCACCTTTCCTTCCCCCGCCGGCGCCAGGCGGTCGCGCGGGAGCCACTCGTCCCAGGTGACCTCCGGGACCCAGGGGGTCGCGGGATCCCAGGGGTAGGCCCGGACCCAGTCCGGCCCGGGCGCGGCCTTTCCGGCGGCCATCCACCGAACCTGAACCTCCGACGGTTCTCCGGCGAGGGCCGCGGCCAGGTCCCGGCGGAACCGGGCGGCCCCCGAGAGCACCTCGGCGTACGGGTCGTCCGGGAGGGCCCGCGCCATGCGCTCGGCCACGGCCACGGCCCCCTCGTACCGGGCGGCCGTGAGCTCCGCCCAGGCCCAGTCCCAGTACACGTCCCGCAGGAACGCCTGCCGGTCCTCCACGGCCTCGGCGTCCGGCCCCTCCAACACCCGGGCCGCCTCCGGGAACCGCCCCAGGTCGTACAGGCACTCGGCCCGCAACCACACGGCCTCTGCCCCGAGCTCCGAGCCCGGGCCGATCTCGGCCAGGTACGACAGGGCCTCCTCGAACAGCCCCGCCTCGTGGGCGTCCCAGGCCAGGTTCAACCAGCCCCGGTCCTGGGACGGCCCCGCCCAGGCCACGACCGCCAGGAGCACGGTCGCCCACAGACACGCCGCCCCCAACGCCGCAGCCCGACGGCCCCGGTTCGCAGCCGGTTTTCGGGGTGTCGCACCAAAACGCCAGCTTGGCCGCCTGGCTGATAACTTCCGCACCTCTCCCCTCCGAACTTTCCAGAAGAACCAGCCATTACACCGGCCCGCGCGGGCGCCTGTCAACGTCGGGGCCGGGCCAACCGCTCCGGGTCCAGCAGCCGGCGCAGCTCCCCTTCGTCCCCCAGCCCCAGGTCTGCCGCGGCGCGGGCCAGCGACACCCCCCGGGCCAGGGCCTCGTGGACCACCCGGGCCGCGGCCTCGTACCCCACCACCTCGGCCAGGGGGGTCACCAGGGCCGGGCTCGCCTCGGCCAGGGCCCGGCACCGGTCCCGGTCCGCCTCGATCCCGACCACGCACCGCCGGGCCAGCAGTCGGCACGCCTCCGCCAGGAGGGAGATCGACTCCAGCAGGTTCCGGGCGATCAGGGGCATCATGAGGTTCAGCTCGAACGCCCCGCCCATGCCCCCCTGGGCCACGGCCAGGTCGTTGCCCAGCACCTGGGCCGCGGCCTGGATCACCGCCTCGGGCACCACCGGGTTCACCTTGCCCGGCATGATGGACGAGCCCGGCTGGAGCGCCGGGAGCCGGATCTCCCCCAACCCGCCCCGGGGGCCCGAGGCCATCCACCGAAGATCGTTCGCGACCTTGGTCAGGGCCACGGCCAGCCCCCGCAGCGCCCCGCTCACGGCCACACAGGCGTCCCTCGCCCCCTGGGCCTCGAACGGGTCCCGAGCGCGCCGCAGGTCGAGACCGGTCTCCGCCGACAAGAGGCGCAGCACCCGCGGCGCGAACTCGGGGTGGGCGTTCACCCCCGTGCCCACCGCCGTGCCGCCCAACGGCACCTCCGCCAGCCCCTTGGCCGCGGCCCGGATCCGGGCCGCGGCCGACCGGACCTGGCGGGCGTACCCGCCGAACTCCTGGCCCAGGGTCACCGGCAGGGCGTCCATGAGGTGGGTCCGGCCCAGCTTCACCACCGTGCGCAGCGCCCGGGCCTTGGCCCCCAGGGCCCGGGCCAGCTCCCCGGCGGCCGGCAGGAGGCCCTGCTCCACCCCGCCGAGGGCCGCCACGTGGATGGCGGTGGGAAACACGTCGTTGGACGACTGGCACCGGTTCACGTGGTCGTTGGGGTGGACCGGCCGGCCGCCCAACCGGGCCGACGCCCGGCGGGCCAGCACCTCGTTCACGTTCATATTGGTGGAGGTGCCGGACCCGGTCTGGAACGGGCTCAAGGGGAACGCCCCCTCGTCCCGGCGGGCCAGCACCCCCTCGGCCGCCTCCACGACGGCATCGGCCACCTCCGCCGGAATCAGCCCGAGCTCCCGGTTCACCCGGGCCGCGGCCCGCTTGATCCGCACGAGGGCCTCGATCACAGCCCAGGGAACCCGGCCCACCGGGATCCCGTTCTCGAGGGCCCGCTGGGTCTGGGCCCCCCACGGGGCGTCCTGAGGAACCCGCACCTCGCCCATTGTGTCGTGCTCGATCCGGTCCGGCATCGGAACCTCCTGCTGGAAGGCTGGAGTTGGGCCTTCGGCCCGCTTGAAGGCTGGAAAGCTCAAAAGCTGGAAAGCTAGGAGGCCAAGAGGCCGAAAATCCTGGGCCTTCGGCCCGCTCGGACTCTAACCTACCCAAAGCCGCCCGGATCGCCAGCCAAATTTTCACCGCCCGCCCCGGGCGATGGGTCAGGTTTCACCGCCGGCCGGGCGGTCGCCTGCGGCCAAACGAGCGGTTGAAAACGGTCTGGATCTTGCTAGACTCACCGCGCGGTCCCGCGCCGGAACCGGGACCGGTTCGCCCTTCGCAAGGAGAACGCCCATGCACATCGAACCGTTCGTGTACGAACGCCCCACGAACCTCCGGGAGTTCGAGCAGGCCCTGGCGCGCCACGGCGACGACGCCAGGATCCTGGCCGGGGGCACCGACCTGATGGTGCTCGTGAAGGAGAAGGTGCTCTCCCCCCGGGTCCTGGTGGACGTGAACGCCGTGACCGAGCTCGATTGGATCCGCTGGGACCCCGAAGAGGGGCTGTCCATCGGCGCGGGCACCCGGGTGGCCGCCATCGAGACGAGCCCCCTGGTCCGGGAGCACGCCCCAGCACTGGCCTTTGCCGCGGCCCAGCTGGGGTCGAGCCAGGTGCGGCACATGGCGACCATGGCCGGGAACGTGTGCCACGCCAGCCCCTCGGCCGAGACCCCGCCGGTGCTCCTGGCCCACGACGCCCGGCTCACCCTGGGCCGGGAAGGAGCCGAGAGGACCCTGCCGATCTCGGAGTTCTTCCTGGCCTACCGGAAGACCGCGCTCCAGACCGGAGAGTACCTCAAGGCGTTCCGGCTTCCGCCCCTGCCCCCCCGGGCGGCCGTGGCGTACCGGTTCCGGGGCCTGCGACGGGCCATGGAGATCGACATGGTCAACGTGGCCTGCTACCTGGAGCTGGCCGACGACGGCTCGGCCAAGGCGGTGCGAATCGCCATGGGCGCGGTGGGCCCGACCCCCTACCGGGCGGTGGCGGCCGAGCAGGCCCTCGCCGGCCGGCCGGTGGACGACGCGTTCTTCGCCGACGCGGGCCGCCTGGCTGCCGACGAGGCCAATCCCATCGACGACATCCGGGCGTCGGCGGCCTACCGCAAGCGCATGGTGGACGTGCTCACGCGGCGGGCCCTGCGGGCCGCCTGGGACCAGATCCAAGGAAAGGAGGGGTAGAGCCGTGAAACAGCCCATCACGCTCACGGTCAACGGCGAGCCCTACGAGCTTCTGGTGAACCCCACCGACTTCCTGGTGGACGTGATCCGAGATCAGATCGGCCTGACGGGCACCAAGAAGGGGTGCGGCATCGGCGACTGCGGCGCCTGCACCGTGCTGGTGGACGGCAAGCCCGTGCTGTCGTGCCTGACCCTGGCCGTGTCCGTTCAGGGCCGCGAGATCACCACGATCGAGGGGCTCTCCTCGGGCCCCGAGCTCCACCCGGTGCAGCAGGCGTTCGTGGACAAGGGCGCGATCCAGTGCGGGTTCTGCACGCCGGGCATGATCCTGTCGGCCAAGGCGCTCCTGGACCGGATCCCCAACCCCACGGAGGAGGAGATCAAGCGGGGCATCGCCGGGAACCTGTGCCGGTGCACGGGGTACGTGAAGATCGTGGAGGCCATCGGCCACGCCGCCGAACTGCTGGCCCAGGAGGAGACCCATGGCTGAGAAAACCTTCCGCGTGGTCGGCACCTCGGTCACCCGCAAGGACGCGCCCCTGAAGGCCCGGGGCGAGGCCCTGTACGCCGACGACATCCGCCTGCCGCTGATGCTCCACGCCCGGGTGAAGCGGGCTGACGTGGGCCACGCCCGGATCCTGCGGATCGACACCTCCCAGGCCGAGGCCCTCCCCGGGGTGAAGGCCGTGGTGGTGGGCGAGGAGGCCCCCATCCCCTACGGCATCGTGCCCCAGATGCCCACCGAGTACGCCCTGGCCTACAAGAAGGTGCGCTACCACGGCGAGCCGGTGGCGGCCGTGGCGGCCGTGGACCCCGACACCGCCGAGAAGGCCTTGGACCTGATCGAGGTGGAGTACGAGCCCCTGCCGGTCTACACCGACCCGAAGGAGGCCATGGCTCCGGACGCGGTGAAGATCCACGAGGAGAGCCCCTTCCCCGCGAACATCGCCTACCAGGCCGAGCAGGAGTTCGGCGACGTGGACCGGGCGTTCGCCGAGAGCCACTACGTGCTGGAGAAGACCTTCCGCACCAGCTACGTGAACCACGCCTTTCTCGAGCCCCACTCGGCCGTGGCCAAGTTCGACACCAACGGCGAGCTCACGATCTGGTCGGGCACCCAGGTGCCCCACTACCTGCACCGGACGCTCTCCAAGGTTCTGGAGATGCCGATGCAGAAGATCCACGTGAAGGTGCCGAAGGTGGGCGGCGGGTTCGGGGGCAAGGGCGAGGTGTCCAACAACGAGCTGATCGCGGCCTTGCTGGCCCGCAAGGCCGGCCGGCCCGTGAAGCTCACCTACTCCCGCAAGGAGGTGTTCCTGCAGCACCGGGGCCGCCACCCCATCGAGATCCGGATGAAGATCGGGGTGGACCGGGAGGGGGTCATCCAGGCCCTGGAGTACGACGGCACCATGGACGGGGGGGCCTACGGCGGCTGGGGCGTGGTGATTCTGTTTTACACCGCGGCCATGCTCCACCTGCCCTACAAGGTGGAAAACGTGCGGTTCCGGGGCCGCCGGGTGTACACCAACAAGCCCACCTGCGGGGCCATGCGGGGCCTGGGGGGGGTGCAGCCCCGGTTCGCCATGGAGAGCCTGCTCGATCAGATCGCGATCGACCTGGGGATGAGCCCCTACGAGATCAAGAAGAAGAACGCGATCGACCGGACCCACGAGACCGTGAGCGGGGTGTACGTGCGCCACAGCGAGTACAAGCAGTGCATCGACAAGGTGGTGGAGAACTCCGGCTACCTGGAGAAGCACCGCAAGCTCCCGTTCGGCCGGGGGGTGGGCCTGGCCGGCGGCTACTACATCTCGGGCACCGCCTACACCCTGTACATGTCCTATAAGCCCCACTCCACCGCCACCGTGCGGGTGGACACCGAGGCCGGGGTCACCGTGTACTGCGGGGCCACCGACATCGGCCAGGGCTCGGACATGGTGCTCGGCATGATGGCGGCCGAGAAGCTGGGGCTGCCGTTCGACCAGATCCACGTGGTCAGCGGCGACACCACCCTGGCCCCGTTCGACCTGGGCAGCTTCGCCAGCCGGGTCACCGTGGCCGCGGGCACGGCCGTGTGCCAGGCCTGCGACCGGGTGCTGGAGAAGATCTTCTCGGTGGCCGCGGTGCAGCTGGGCTGCCGGGCCCAGCAGCTCGCCGTGGCCGACGGCGAGATCTACTCCGTGTTCGAGCCCCACAAGAAGCGCATGGGGTTCTGGGAGGCGGTGGAGCGCTACATCGACGCCAACGGGCCCCTGGTGGCCTCGGGCGAGTTCACCCCGCCCCGGCGCACCGGCAAGTTCAAGGGCGCCAACATCGGCCACAGCCCCACCTACGGGTTCACGGCCCAGGTGGCCGAGGTGGAGGTGGACACCGAGACCGGCGAGATCCGGGTGGTCAACTACTGGGAGGCCGGGGACTGCGGCCAGGCCATCAACCCCCAGAGCGTCGAGGGCCAGGTGGAGGGCTCGATCGTGATGGGCATGGGCCAGGCCCTGTTCGAGCAGGTCCGGGTGGCCGAGGACGGCCGGCTGCTCAACCCCAACCTCCACGACTACAAGGTGCCCACGGCCGCGGACCTGCCGGCCATCCGGACCCACATCGTGGACAGCTACGACCCGGACAGCCCGTTCGGGGCCAAGGAGTCGGGCGAGGGGCCGATCCAGCCGGTGATTCCGGCCATCCTGAACGCCATCTACGACGCCATCGGCGTGCGGTTCACCGAGATGCCCGTGACCCCCGAGAAGGTGCTCGAGGCCCTGGAGCGCCGGAAAGCCGAAAGGAGTTGAGCGCCATGGACGCCGCCAAGGTCCGCGAACTCGTCAACGACCCCCGACGGGTGGGGGTGATGGCCACCACGAACCGGGCCGGCGAGCCCAACGCCGCGGTGTTCGGATCGCCCTACATGCCCGACGACCACACCCTGGTGATGGGCCTGGGCGAGACCCGCACCGCCCAGAACCTGCTCGAGACCTCCCGGGCCGTGTTCCTCAGCGTGCTCCCGGCCGACAACCCCGTGGAGACCCAGGGAGTCCGGATCTACCTCAAGGTGCGCACCCTGGAGAAGGAGGGGCCGAACCTGGAGGCCGTGAAGGACCGCATCCGCAAGGCGGCCGGCGACCGGGCCGCTGCCCGGGTCAGGTACGCCGTGTTCTTCGACATCGAGTCGACCCGGCCCCTGATCGACTGGGGCCCGGGGAGCAAGGATCCGCTGACCTGACCGAAGCGGCCGCCGCCCGAGAGGGCGGCGGCCGCTTCGCTTCCGCCGCGCCCCACCCCCCACAGCCCTGCCCAACATTTCTTGACACCTCCTTTTTTTCTTGTAGCGTCACCTCCTACGGCATTTCCAGACTTCTTCTATCTACTATTTCCATTTTGCCCAGCCGGAAAGGACACCGCCACCCCCCCACAGGAGGGAATCGAATGAACCCGCGCATACCCCCCCCAGTGAACCGGCCCGGAAGGCTCCCATGGTCGTGGCTTTCCCTCTTGCTGTTGTTGCTCCTCCTGACCCCGGCTTGCGGCGGGGGAGGGGGAGGCGGCACGGAGACGCCCCAAACCGGAGATACCAACCCACCCGTGGTCACGGCGGTCCCCGGGGGGGACACCTACACCGAACCGGTTTCCGTGACCCTCTCGGCAGACGAATCGGCGACCATTTACTACACCACGGACGGATCCACCCCCACGACATCCTCGGAAACGTACCAAGATCCCCTCGCCGTGAGCGGAGACACCACGTTGCGGTTCTTCGCGGTGGACGACGCGGGAAACGAGAGCGCGGTGACGACCGAGCAGTATGCCTTCGAGATTCCGGTGACGGTGTCCGGGCAGATCCTGTTCGACGACGGCGTGACCCCCGTGGAGGGGGCTACCGTCACCGTGAGCCTTTCGGACGAGGCCGCTCGACGGGCGGTTCGAGCCGCGAAGCGTACGTTCTGGGAGGCTGGGGACTACACCCGGCCCGATGCGAAGAAAAAAGCTCTGGAGCGACGACGGCAGGGCCGCTCTCGGGTGGCCCTGCGGGTGTTCGGGACCCAGTCCGTGTCCACGAACGCGCAGGGCAACTACCAAGTCACGGTCACCTCGAACCAGCTCCCCATCCATGTCCTGGTCCGGGTCACCCACCAGCCGGCAGGTGCACCCGCTATCGAGTCGGCCAGATGGCAGGAGGTGGCGTCGGCTGGCGGGGTGACGCTGTCACCGATCGCGATCCCGAACCCCGAGGGTCGGGAAACAGCCCGGAGCGGCACAACCGCCACCACCCCAGACGGGACCGTGGAGTTCTCGGGGCTCCCGAGCGAGATCGACCGTCTGTTCGCCACCACCTTCGACCCGGGGGACCAGTCCGGGGACACCCCTGGAGAACAGGCGTTCCCCGGCGAGTTTGCGGAACTGGGCCAGGTGCCGCTGAACTCGAGCGCCTACTTGTGGGTGGAGGCTCTCGACGCGGACGGCAACCCGGTGAGCAACCTGAGCGACGCGGTGACGATCCGGGCCAAGATCCCCAAGACCCAGTGGGCAGACCTGGAGGACATCACCTCTGGCACGGACCGGATCGAGCTCCCCATGTACTTTTACGACGAGGACTCCCAGATGTGGGAGCAAGGAGACACGCCCGGCTGGCTGGAAGCGGCGGACGGAACGGTTCTTCCGGAGGATGCCCAGAGCGAGATCCTGGACGGATCGTACGACCAAGACGTGTACGCCGTGTTCACCACGACCCACTTTTCGTGGATGAACGTGGATTACGCCTACATCGGTCCCTGGACGTTGTCCCGCTTGGACCGCTCCAAAAGAAACGTGGACTGCCTCTACGAGGCGATGCAGCTCGCCAAAGCCGTTGTCAGATCCCAGAAGGGACACGATACGTACAAGCAGTTCAACAAGGCGGACGGCGACCTGGACGTGGAGCTGGCCGACGGAAAGGGCCCTGAGCTCAAGAGCACGAACCTCAAGGGCGCGTACGGAGAGTTCAAGGGCAACGAGAACGGCGACCAGGACGATCAGCTCTACTTCGACAATACGATGTGGGACGGCTGCAAGGAGGGGGCGACCGAGAAGCAGAAGAAGAACACAACCCTGCTGATGGCCGTCACGCTCGTGCACGAGACCGCCCACTGGAAGTGGGACGTGAAGCACGAAAACGGCAACTGGAAGAACGCAGAGCCGGGGGGAGAAGCAGGGAACCAGCTCGAGCGGGACCTGTTCGGGGGAATCGTGGCAGGCGGCCCGGACGGGCTCTCCGTGGACGGGAACGCCTTGTCCGACACGGTGCGCGACCGGTGGCTGAAGAAGGACAACTGGCCTGCGGCCTCCGCTGCAAACCGAAGGGTCCCTCTAGTGGCTCAGACGGCCGAGGAGGAGGGCGAGTCGCCGATCCGCATGACCCTGACGCTGGACGACACGAGCTATGAGCTCGGCGACAACATCCTAGCCACGGTGACCTACGAGAACGTGTCCGCGAGCGCCGTAAAGGTACTGACCCTCAACCAGCTCGAAGGGTACCCGCTGTGGTTCGAGATCGTCCGGGAGGGGGAGACGGAGCGGGTGGCGTTCCGGGGGGCCCGGGCCAAGCGGATCATCGACTATGAGAACGACTTCACGACAATCCAGCCCGGCCAGACCCTGGACGTGGAGACCTGGCTCGTCCGCGACCCCGAGTCGGGCGAACGCCGGTACAACCTCATCCGCTCCGGGGACTATCAGGTCACCGCCTTCTACAGCCCCCATTTCGGCATCCCCCAGACCGAGTCCGACCCGGTCTCCTTCTCCGTGGCAGCGGGCGGCAGCGTCTCGGGCACGGTGACCCACGCCAGCACCGGCGCCGCCCTGGAAGGAGCCGTCGTGAGCGCCGTGCAAGACGGCCAGGAACTCGACAACGCCACCACGGACGCCGAGGGGAGGTACACCATCCCGGAGCTGCCCGGCGGAACCTACACCCTGGAGGTCAGCGCTCCCGGGTTCTTGCGCACGTCGCAGGAGGGGGTAACCGTTACGGCCGGCCAGGACACCCAGCAGCACTTCTCCCTGACCCCCCTTCTCACGGCCGGCCAGGTCCAGATCGTGTTGACGTGGGGTGAGTTGCCCAACGACCTGGACTCCCACCTCTGGCTCCCGCCCACTCAACCTTACCACGTGTACTACAACCGCGAGGGAACCACAGACGGCTGTCCGTTCTCCGGGCTCGACGTGGACGACACGGACTCGTTCGGCCCGGAGACCATCACGATCTCCCAAAAGGTCTCGGGCGGACAGTACGTGTATTACGTGCACAACTTCAGCGGAAGCCCGGACCTGGCGGGCTCCGGGGCCCAGGTCGAGGTCTTCGACTCGTCCGGCCGGATCGCAACGTTCACCGCCCCGGACACCGGAAGCGGCACGTACTGGCACGTGTTCGACCTGGATGGGGACACGGGCGCGATCACCGAGGTCAACGAGATCACGGACGCCGAACCTCGGCCCTACCTAGACACGGGTGCGGGGTGCGGCGACACGCCCACGGTAACGTTCGACTCGGCGGAACAGTCGGTGGGCGAGGCGGACGGAACGGCGTCGGTCGGGGTGAGCCTCGACTTCTACTGGCCGCTGGACATCACGGTGCCGTTCACGGTCGGAGGCACGGCCACGGAGGGCAGCGACCAGGATTACTCCTTGGACCCGACGGGAAGCGTGACGATCCCGGCGGGCCAGACCTCGGCCACCATCACGGTGACGATCCACAACGACACGGCCGTCGAAGGGGACGAGACCGTGGAGATCTCCCTGGGGACGCCCGATCAAGGGAGTCTGGGCGAGCCCACCCAGCACGTGTTGACCATCACCGACGACGACTGACCCCCTTCTTCCCGGTCACGAGCCGGCCTCCCCCTGGGGGAGGCCGGCTTTTTTCCCTTTCGGGCTAACCTCGGCTCGCCAGCAGCCGGTCGAGCTTGGAGCGTAGGGCGGCGACGGCCAGGCGGGTGGGGGTGAGGGTGCCCCGGGCCCGCCCGAGACGGAGCAGGGTCTCCTGGTAGGTGCGGGGCACGTCCGGGGGCCGGGGCTTGCGGGCCAGGGCGAGGGCGTCCTTGGGGCACCGGGTGACGCACAGCCCGCAGCCGATGCACCGCTCGGCCGCCAGCCGGACCCGCTCCCCGTCGAGTTCCAACGCTCCCATGGGGCAGCGGTCCACGCACCTGCCGCAGCCCACGCAGGAGCCCTCCTCCAGCCTCACCGCGAACGCGCTCGACACGATGTCGGCCGGGCGGGGATGACGGGCGATGTTCTTGAGCACCTGACAGCAGCATCCGCAGCAGCAGCAGATGTTCACCGCCTTCTGGGAGTTGGAGGGCTGGAGCACCAGCCCCTCCTCCTCGGCCCGGGCCAGGATCTCCAGGGCCTCCTCCGCGCCGATCCGGCGGCCGACCCCCCGCCGCTCGTAGTAGTCGGCGGCCATGCCGAAGATCAGGCAGGCCTCCTCGATCCGGTCGCACCCCTTGCCTGCCAGCTTGTGCTCCCGCCGGCAGATGCACGGGGCCACCAGGATCTTCTTCTGCCTCCGCACCAGCTCGTCGGCCCGCTCGTAGTCCATGACCGCGTGCTCCACCGGAACGGCCCGGCCCACCGGCACGGTGCGGAGCTGGGGCGACTTCTTCCACGTCTCCGGATCGAACAGGTGGGGGATGTACTCGTTCACGTCCCGCACCAGCTCGGGGTCCAGGTCGTTCACGTGGTACTCCCAGATCCCGATCACGAACTGGGCGGCCATGTAGAGGGCGGGCCGGCCCGGCCGGGCCATCGAGAACACCAGCCCGCGGCGCACCATGGCCTCCAGCCGGGCCTCGGCCTCCTCGGGGCCCAGGCGGGCCCGCCGGGCGATCACCCGCGCCTCCTCGGGAATCACGCCGAGGCACAGGGCCAGCTCGGCCTCCTCCCGGGTGAACAGCCGCTTGAGGATGCGGATCTCCACCCCTGAGTCGGTCCGGGGGTACCCGCCCGGCAGGCGGTCCAGGTGGCGGGCCAGCCGTTCGTACACGTCCTGGGCCATGGGGGCTCCTCGCGCATGAATGTTCATTCAGTCGAGACCCTACACGAAAGCCCTCGTGGCCGCAACGGGAATGTCTTTCAGACCTTCAGCCTTCTAGCTTTCCAGCTTTCGAGCGTTCCCGCGGGCCGAAGGCCCGAAAAGGGTTCCGTTTCCGGGTGGGGCTGTTACACTGGGGTGTACACGGCCCCGGGCGGAAAGGAGTGGGCCATGGGTTTCTTCAACCGGATCTTCGGCGATCGGGAGGAGCTACCGGAGCTGGACGCCGCAAACCCGGTCGCGCGGCGTCTCGAAGAGGTGAAACCCGCCCTCGAGAACCTGGCCAAACGGGTCCGGGATCCCCTGGAGGTGGTGCCCTGCCCCCACGGGACCTTCGTGTTCATCGGAAAGCCCCGGAAGCGTTTCGGCGCGGCCTGGGTGGAGGGGAGTGAGGTAAAAAACCTCCGCCAGTTTGCGGAGGAGCGCAACATCCCGTCCGACCGGCTCGGTTCGCTGGTGGAGACCCTCCAGAGGATCTACGAGCAGGAAGCCATGAGGGCCCCCCGGTACGTGACCCGTGTGGCCGACCGCACCGTGGTGGTGGACGCCTCCGAGGAACTCGGCCGGAAGGTCGAGGAGGTATTCGAGCAAAGCGCAACCCATTAGGGAGCCCCGATGCTCCCCCTTGCGATCCGGAACCGGCGCTGCCTCCCCAATCTTCTCGCCCGGGGCCTGGGGCGCCGCCGGTTCCGTTCGGCCCGGCCTTCCTCCAGGAAAGCCGGGCCGATTCGTGGGAAACGGCTGGGCGGCAAGGCGGCCAGGCGGCAAAATTCTGGGGCCTGACAGGCTCGGGCGGCCCCTCCCCCCCAGGTGGTTCAAACCTCGCCCTCCCGCCCCGCTAACCTCCTTGCCCCGCGGCCCTCCCGCCCGCTCCGTCGCAGCCTTCGTCGATCGCCCGAAGGACGTCCTGGATCCGGGCCTCGGCCAGCCCGATGCAGGTGTCGGCCGCCCCGTAGTACATCTTCACCCACCCGTCCGGCTCCTCCACGAGCCCGCAGGGGAACACCACGTTGGGCACGTCGCCGGTGCGCTCGTACACCTCCTCCGGACCGAAGATGAAGTGGGGTGCATACCCGATCACCCGATCCGGACGATCCCGCTCCAAGAGCATGGCCCCCACCCGGTACAGGGTGCCGGCGCCCGTGCCCCGCACCCCGTGGTACAGCACCAACCAGCCCCGCTCCGTGAGCACCGGCGGGGTGCTCGCCCCCAGCTTCGCCCCGGACCAGCCGGGCTCGGGGCCCAGCACCACCCGCGCGTCCCCCCAGTGGCGCAGGTCCGGGGAGTACTGGATCCAGATCGCGCCCGGAACGCCGTGGTACCCGCCGGGACGGTCCAACATGACGTACCGGCCGTCGACCCGGTCCGGGAACAGCACGGCGTCCTTGTTGGGCACCTCGGTCACCAGGGCGACCCGCTCGAACTCCCGGAAGTCGTGGGTGCGGGCCACGGCCACCCGGGGGCCGTGGCGGCTGAACGCGGTGTAGGTGATGTAGTACGCCCCGTCGATGGGGGTGATGCGGGGGTCCTCCAGGCCGTACTCCTCGTACGGCCCGAACTCGGGGTCCTGGGCGGGCTCCACCCACGGCCGCGGGTCCACCCGGAACCGGTACCCGTCGTCGGAGCGCGCCAGGGTCAGGTGGCTGTGGCCGCGGAGGTCCTCCACCCGCAGGACCAGCAGGTACTGGTCTTCGAACCTGCACGCGGCCGCGTTGAACACGGTGTTGCAGGCGTAGGGGATGTCCTCCCTCCGGATGATCGGGTTCTCGGCGTACCGCTCGAAGGGACACAGGTGCTTCATGGTGTCACCCAACTTCGGTCTTCGGTCGACGGTCCTCGGTCGCGGGCGGCTCCGGAGCCGGCCCCATGCCCCGCCGCTAATATCTCGGGGGGCAGGGGAGCCGGGGTTCGGGGTGGCCGCCTCATACCGAGTTGCGTTCAAACCGAGAGTTCTCGGGGGGCGGGGGCAAGAAACCTGCCTCCGACAGGTTCCCTGCCCCTCTGCTCAGGGGTCCAATGGTGTTGAACGCAACTTGGTATCAGTCCACCACGAGCACGTTGGGCTCGATGGCCCCGTACCCCACCAGACGGCGGTACAGGTCCAGGTGCCGGGCCGCCACCAGCGGCCACGCGATCCGCTCGCGCACGTGGCGCCGGGCCGCCTCGCCGCACCGCTCCCGCAGGGCCGGGTCGCCCAGGAGCCGGGAGATCGCCTCCACGAACTCCTCGTCGCTCGCGCACACGAGCCCCGCCCCGGAGTCCGCCAGGGCCCGGCGCATGGACTCGGTGTCGCTGGTGACCACGGGCCGGCCGAACGCCAGGCAGTGGGCGAGCACCCCGCTCTGGGCGTTGATCTCGTAGGGCAGGGCCACCACGTCCGCAGCCGACAGGATCCGGTCGAAGGTCTCCTGGGCCAACTGGCCCCGGATCAGGACGATCTGGTCTCGCACCGGCGAGCTGCGGATCCGGTGGAACAGCATGTCGCGGTACTCCAGGAACTCCTGGCCCCGGATTTTCCCGGCCACCACCAGCAGCGCGTCCGGCACCCGCTCCACCACCCGGGGGAACAGGTCCACGATCCGCTCGAACCGCTTGCTGGGCCGGAAGTACCCGATCATGAGGACGATCGGTCGGTTCTCCGGCAGGCCGAGCTTGCGGCGGGCGTCGGGGTCCGGGTCCACCAGCCGGGCCCCGTGGGGGATCACCCGGATCTTGTCGTCGAACCGTCCCCCGAACTCCCGGTGCAGGGCGTCGCGCTGGTACGGCTCGTGCACGATGGCCGCGTCCGCGTTGGTGAGGATGTTCTCCAGGAGGATCCGGTGGGGCGGGTCGATCCGGGCGTACACGGTGTGAAGCGTGACCACCAGCGGCACGCCCAGCAGCCGGAACCTGAGGAGCAGGGGCACGGCGTTCACCCCGTGGTGCCGGCCGTACATGCCGAACTCGTGCTGTACGTGGACCACGTCGGGGGTGAGCCGCATCATGGCGGAGAACGCCCGCTCGGGCAGGTCCTCGTCCTCGTAGTCGAACACCGGAAACACCCGGGGCCCGGAGCTGCCCAGGTGCCCCACCACGTACACGTCCACCGCCGAGGCTCGCAGGGCCTCGGTCAAATACTGGGTGTACGTGGCGACCCCGCACTCGATGGGCGGGTAGGTCGAGATCATGCCGACGCGCATTCTGGGAACTTCGGTCTTCGGTCGTCGGTCGTCGGGGGTCGGTGGTCGGTCCGGGGCTCAACAGCGGCCGCCGTCAACCCGCGGGAACGCAGCGAGGACGCGGTACGCCTTTGGCCCGTGCCCTCGGGTCAGAACGTACGGCCGGAAATGTGGGTCGCGCAGGGCCGGGTGGCAAGGGGGCGGACGGCGGTCAGCCCCCCCGCGCCCTCACCTTGGCCCAGGTGTCCCGCAGGGTGACGGCGCGGTTGAACACGGGCCGACCGGGTCCGGTGTCGGGGTCGGCAGCGAAGTATCCGAGCCGCTCGAACTGGTAGCGCTCGCCCGGCTCCACGCTCCCGAGGCTCGGCTCGAGCTTGCAGCCCGTCAGAACCTCCAGAGAGTTGGGGTTCAGGTGCTCCCGGAAGTCGTCCTTGAGCCCGTCCGGGTTGGGCTCGGTGAACAGCCGGTCGTACAGGCGCACCTCGGCGTCCACGGCGTGGGCGGCCGAAACCCAGTGGAGCGTGGCCTTCACCTTGCGCCCGTCCGGCGCGTCGCCCCCGCGGGTGGCGGGGTCGTAGGTGCACCGCAGCTCGACCACCTCGCCGTTCTCGTCCTTGACCACGTCGGTGCACCGGACGAAGTACGCGTAGCGCAGCCGCACCTCCCGGCCCGGGGCCAGCCGGAAGAACTTCTTGGGCGGGTCCTCCATGAAGTCGTCCCGCTCGATGTACAGCACCCGGGAGAACGGCACCTTCCGGGTGCCGGCCGAGGCGTCCTCCGGGTTGTTCACGGCCTCGAGCTCCTCCACCTGGCCCTCGGGGTAGTTCTCGATCACCACCCGCAGGGGCCGCAGCACGGCCATGCGCCGCTCGGCCCGGCGGTTCAGGTCCTCGCGCAGGCAGTGCTCCAGCAGGGCCACGTCCACCACGCTGTCCTTTTTGGCCACCCCGATCCGGCTGCAGAAGTCCCGGATGGCCTCGGGCGTGTACCCCCGGCGGCGTAGCCCCGCGATGGTGGGCATCCGCGGGTCGTCCCAGCCCGCCACCCGCCCCTCCTGCACGAGCTGGGTGAGCTTGCGCTTGCTCATCACGGTGTACGTGAGCCGCAGCCGGGCAAACTCGATCTGCCGGGGGTGGTGCACGCCCAGGGCGTCGAGGAACCAGTCGTACAGGGGCCGGTGGTCCTCGAACTCCAGGGTGCAGATCGAGTGGGTGATGCCCTCGATCGAATCGGACTGGCCGTGGGCCCAGTCGTAGGTGGGGTAGAGGCACCAGGCGTCGCCCGTGCGGTAGTGGGTGGCCCGCTTGATCCGGTACATGACCGGGTCGCGCAGGTTCAGGTTGCCCGAGGCCATGTCGATCTTGGCCCGGAGCACCTTGCTCCCGTCGGGGAACTCGCCCCGGCGCATCCGCTCGAACAGGTCCAGGTTCTCCTCCACCGACCGGTTCCGGTAGGGGCTCTCGCGGCCGGGCTCGGTCAGGGTGCCCCGGTAGGCCCGGATCTCCTCTGGGGAGAGGTCGTCCACGTAGGCCTTTCCCTTCTTGATCAACTCCACGGCCCACTCGTAGAGCCTGTCGAAGTAGTCCGAGGCGAAATACAGGTGCTCGCCCCAGTCGAACCCGAGCCAGCGCACGTCCTCCTGGATGGCCCGCACGTACTCCATGCTCTCGGTCTCGGGGTTGGTGTCGTCCAGGCGCAGGTGGCACCGGCCCCCGAACTCCTCGGCCAGGCCGAAGTTGAGGCAGATGCTCTTGGCGTGGCCGATGTGCAGGTACCCGTTGGGCTCCGGCGGAAACCGGGTCACCACCTCCCGGTACCGGCCCTCGGCCAGGTCGGCCCGAACGATGTCCTTGAT
This sequence comes from Deferrisoma camini S3R1, assembly GCF_000526155.1. Lineage (NCBI taxonomy): Bacteria > Pseudomonadati > Thermodesulfobacteriota > Deferrisomatia > Deferrisomatales > Deferrisomataceae > Deferrisoma > Deferrisoma camini. The sequence continues at coordinate 1,880,563 of NZ_JAFN01000001.1, forward strand.
GAAGTGGGAGGGCGCTTCGTCGCGTCGTTCGGCGTCGGACATGGGAAATCGCTCCGTGATCAGGATGAAAAGCTTGAAAGCTGGAAAGCTGGGAGGCTAGAAGGCCACCCCCCCCGGGCCTTCGGCCCGCCCCCTACACCACTCCCCCCAGGTACAGGAACGCCACGTACGCGCAGTACCCCCCCAGCAGCACGGCCCCCTCGGCCCGGGAGATCCGCGAGCCGGTGCGGCAGATGGGCAGCAGGGCCAGGGTGAACCCGGCCAGCACCGGATACTGTAGCACGAAGAACGATCCCCCCACCCGGATCGGGTCCAGCAGGGCGGCCACCCCCAGGATGCCCAGCAGGTTGAACAGGTTCGATCCCAGCACGTTGCCCACGCTGATGTCGTCCTCGCCCCGGGCCACGGCCACCAACGAGGTGGCCATCTCCGGCAGGCTGGTGCCCACGGCCACCATGGTCAGTCCCACGATCACCTGCGGCACCCCCAGGATCCGGGCCGCCGTGACCCCGCCGTGCACCAGGAGGTGCCCGCCCAGCACCACTCCCCCGAGCCCCGCGGCCACGAACCCGGCGTCGAGCCCCCGGCGCAGGAGCGTGGGCGAGGCCCCCCGGTACCGGGACTGGATCTCGTCCGGCGCCCGTCGCTCCACCACGATGCTCCAGTACAGGAACCCCGCGAATCCGGCCAGGAGCACCAGGCCGTCGGCCCGGCCCAGGCCCCCGTCCAGGCTGAGGAGCACCACCAGCACGACCGCGGCCATCCCCAGGGGCACCTCCCTCCGGATCATGGTGAACTCTACCGCCAGGGACCGGACCACCGTGGACATCCCCAGGATCAGGCCGATGTTGGCGATGTTCGAGCCCACCACGTTTCCCAGGGCGATGTCCCCGTTGCCTCCCAGAGCGGCCGTCACCGTGACCACCAGCTCGGGCAGGCTGGTTCCGAACGCCACCACCGTGAGCCCGACCACGGCCGGGGCCACCCCGAACCCCCGGGCCAGGCTCGACGCGCCCCGGATCAGCAAGGTCGCGCCCAGGTAGAGCAGCACCGACCCGACCCCCACCTGCAGGAGCGCTGGGATCACCGGGACTCCTCCGCGGCCGACGTCTTCCCCGCGCGGGCGAGGACCTCCAGGTGCTTGAGGTGCTCCACCTCGCCGATCACGATCAACCGATCGCCGGCCTCCGGGCAGGTGCGGGCCGAGGGGTTGAACTCCATGCGTCCGCTGCGGCGCTTGATGGCCACCACCATGACGTCGTGCTCGGAGCGGATCGGGCTCTCGGCCAGGGGCACCCCGGCCAAGGGCGACCCCTCGGACACCAGCACCTCCTCCATCTGAAGCCCCAGGCTCTCGGAGGTGGTGGCCAACTCGATGAAGTCGATCACGCTGGGCCGCAGCACCGCCATGGCCATGCGGGTCCCGCCGATGATGTAGGGCGACACCACCCGGTCCGCCCCCGCCTGCAGCAGCTTCCTCTTGCTGCGCTCCTCCTCGTACCGGGCCAGGATGAACAGGTCGGGATTCAGCCCCCGGGCGGTCAGGGTGACGAACAGGTTGTCGGCGTCGGAATGCAGGGCGGTCACCAGCCCCTTGGCCCGCTCGATCCCCGCCCGGATCAGCACCTCCTCCTCGGTGGCGTCGCCCACCACCACGGGGTAGTGATCCGGGATCTTCACCACCTGGGCCTCGTCCCGCTCCACCACCACGAACGTCAAGGGCCTGCGCTCGAACTCCTGGGCCACCAGTTTGCCGATCCGGCCGAAGCCGCAGATCACGTAGTGGTCGCGGAGCCTTCGGATCTTCGACATCTTGCGTCTCCTCCCGAGCAGGGCCTGGACCTCCCCCTCCACCACCATCCGGCCCAGGGTACCCACGGCGTAGGTCATGAGCCCGACCCCCGCCACGATGAGGAACATCGTGAACATCCGCCCCCCGGGGCTCAGCGGCCGCACCTCGCCGTAGCCGATGGTGGACACGGTGATGATCACCATGTACAGGCTGTCCTCCCACGGCCAGCCCTCGATCCATCGGTACCCGCAGGTGCCCACGGCCAGGATGCCGAACAGCAGCCCGAGGATCCGGGTCAGATGGACCCGACCCCTCACGGCCGCGGCTCCCGGCCGGCCGAGGGTTTGACGCACCGCCCCCGGCTCCCTATAGTGGCGTGTTTCCCGTTGCCAGGCCCGACCGATCCACGGGACGGCCGGGCCATCCCTTCAGAGAACCTCATCCAAAGGAAGTACATGCACCTCACCGACAAGCGTTTCACCGAGTTCGACCTTCCCCCGGAGCTCCAACAAGGCATCGCCGACTGCGGATTCACCCACCTCACCCCCGTGCAGGCCCGGAGCCTGCCGCTGACCCTCGAGGGCCGCGACACGGCCGTGCAGGCCCAGACCGGCTCCGGCAAGACAGCGGTGTTCCTCATCACCATCTTCAACCACATGCTCCGCACCCCCCGCCGGAAGACCCGGGGGGTGTGCCCGCGGGCGCTGGTGCTCACCCCCACCCGGGAGCTGGCGGTGCAGGTGGCCCAGGACGCCCAGGACATCGGCCGGCACCTGCCGTTCCGGGTGATCGCGGCCTACGGCGGCGTGGACTACCAGAAGCAGCGCCAGGCCATTGCCGAGGGGGTGGACCTGCTGATCGGCACGCCGGGCCGCCTGATCGACTACCTGAAGCAGAAGGTCTACCACCTGCGGGACGTGGAGCTGGCGGTGATCGACGAGGCCGACCGGATGTTCGACATGGGGTTCATCGGCGACATCCGTTACCTGCTGCGCCGCATGTCCCGCTACGACCGGCGCCAGAGCCTGCTCTTTTCCGCCACCATCTCCGACCGGGTCATGGAGCTGTCGTACGAGTACATGAACGTGCCGGAGCTGGTGGAGATCACCCCCGACAAGGTGGTGGCCGAGAAGGTGGAGCAGGTGCTCTACCACGTATCGTCGGCCGAGAAGACCTCGCTCCTGCTCGGTCTGTTGAAGCGGGAAGACTGGACCAAGGCGCTGGTGTTCGTCAACACCAAACGGGCCGCCGCGCGGCTGAAGCCGGTGCTCGACGCGGCGGGCCACCCGGCCGCGGTCCTGAGCGGCGACGTGAGCCAGCCCCAACGCCTCAAGATCCTGCGGCGGTTCATGGCCGGCGAGATCCGGGTCCTGGTGGCCACCGACGTGGCCAGCCGGGGCTTGCACGTGGAGGGCATCAGCCACGTGTTCAACTACGACCTGCCGCTGGAGGCCGAGGACTACGTCCACAGGATCGGCCGCACGGCCCGGGCCGGTGCCTCGGGCAGGGCCGTGAGCCTCGCCTGCGAGGACTACGTGTTCGGCCTGGACGCCATCGAGGAGTACATCGGCCACAAGGTGCCGGTGGCCTGGCCCGAGGACGACTGGTTCGAGCCTGTGCCCCAGGTCAAACGCCCCCCCCGGCCCAGGGGCCGGTCCCGCTCCGGCGGGCCCCGAGGGCGGGGAGGTCGGAAGCGGGGCTAGCGCTTCACTCCCTGCCGGATCCACCCCCGGATCCGGTCGATGTCGGCCCGCCCCAAGGGATCCGCACCCAGGGGCATGCGGGGGGTGTCTCCTCCCGCGGAGATCCGGTCCACCAGGTAGCTCGAGTCCGGGTCTCCGGGCACCACCCGCTTGCGGTCGGGCCGGCGGTGGGCCGGTGCGTCCACCAGGTCGGAGTACGCCCGCTCGTCCCCCAGGTGCAGCCCACCGGCGGGCCGGTCGCCCGAGTGGCAGCCGGCGCCGGCGCAGTGGGGCTCCAACACCTCGGCCACCAGGGCGGCGAACTCCCCGCCGGCCCCCTCCGCGGGCGTCTCCGGGGCCGGCTGGCATCCCGCGGCCAGGGCGGCCACGGCCGCCCAACCGATCCAGATCCTTCTCAAGCCGCCTCTCCCCTCCCCTGGGCCCTCCACAGGGACACGATCCGGTCCAAGATCTCCTGCTTGGCCCTGAGCATCTCGTCCTTGGAGCGGCACGCCACCCGGCCGGCCCCCGCGCCGGGGTGGCCGTCGCCGATGTTGAGGGTGCGCATGATCTCGCCCACGTCGCGGCCAGCTCCCTCCCGGTTCTCTCGGATCGTCAGCGACATCGAAACCGACAGGTCGTTGGTCTTGCGGCCGTTCCGAAAGGCGCACTCCACCGAGACCACGGCCCGGGCCTCGGGGTAGAGGACCTGGGCCAGGTTCTTCCACACGAACGGCCTGCGGTTGTGGCGCGTCAGGTCCACCAGCACGATCGCGGGCTCGGCCTCCAGGGGCCGGGCGTCCTGCTCCAGGAGCCGGAGCATCCGCTCCTCCTCCTGCCGATACGCCTCGTAGCGGCGGCGCACCGCTTTCGCCCGGGCGGTCTTCTCGAGCCCGTGGTCCCGCAGGGCGTACACCAGCTCCCGGTAGAACCGGTTGCGCTGGCTCGGGGACCGGAACTCCCCCTTCATGGCGTTCGAAACCACGTGGGCGGGCGTTTCGGCCCGCCACTCCTCCACGGTGGCGTAGTCGAAGCTGTCCACCACGTCCACGGCGTCCACCAGCGCGGCGAAGTGGTCGGGTAGCCTCCGCCCCTCGTCCCGCAGATAGCCGTACACCACCCGCGCGCACGACTTCTCCGGCGCGAACCGGCCCGGAATCGAAGCGGGGTCGAGCCCCCGGTGCTCCAGGTCGGCCAGATTGCCTTGGTGGTGATCGAACCACAGGCCGCACTCCACCGGGTACGGCAGGTCGCACACGATGTCCCGGGCCGTGATGGTCACCCGGGCCTGCTGCACCAGCACGGGCCCGGTGAAGAAGATCCGGTTCACCCCGTAGGCCTTGGAGCACAGGGCGGCCGAGGCCACGCCGTCGAGGTCGTTGTGGGTCACGATGGTCTGGAACATGGCTCGCGCGGCTCCTCCATTCGTTTCAGGCGCACCAGGATCTCCTCGATCACGGCCTCGCGCACCACCCCCAGGGGCACCGGCGCGTGGTCGGCGACCCGGGTCATGGGAACCCCGGTGAGCCCGCAGGGGGTGAAATGACGGTACACCCGGAGATCGTTGACCACGTTCACCGCGATGCCGTGGCGGGTGATCCACCGCCGCACGGCCACCCCGATCGAGGCCACCTTGGCCGCCCCGATGAACACGCCCACGGGGTCCCGGCCCGGCTGGGCCGGGATGCCGAACCGCTGCAGGGCCGCCGCGGCTGCGTCCTCCAAGGCGTGCACGTAGGCCCGCACGTCCCGGCCCCGGCGCCGCAGGTCCACGATGGGGTACACCACCACCTGGCCGGGCCCATGGTACGTGGCCCGCCCGCCCCGGTCCACCGGGACCACCTCGACCCCTCGGGCCCGCCACTCCTCGGCCGGGAGCCCCGCGTCCCCGGGCTGGGTCGAGCGGCCCAGGGTGATCACGGGCGGGTGCTCCAGGGCCAGGATCAGCTCGGGGCCCTCTCCCCGGAGCAGGGCCTCGCCCAGGCGCTTTTGGAGCTCCCAGGCCTCCCGAAACCCCACCCGGCCCAGGCGCCGGACCTTGGGGCCGGTCACGCGGCCTCCGGCCGGATTCGGGCCACTACCTGATCCGGGGACACCCGGGCCCCCGGCTCCGCGAGGACCTCGATCACCACCCCGTCCACCTCGGCCTCCACCTCAAACACGGCCTTGTCCGTCTCCACCTCGAACAGCACGTCGCCGTCGCGCACCCGGTCGCCCTCGGCCACGTGCCACGCCACCAGCACGGCCGTGGCCACGTCGTCCCCCAGCCGGGGCACCCGTACTTCCACCCACTCGCTCACGTCGTCTCCTCCTGGCAACTTCGGTCTTCGGTCGACGGTCGTTGGTCGAAAACCGTGAGCCCCGGGCAGACCCCCAAGCCTGGGAGCATGGGGTCTGCCGGAGAGCCGGGCGCGGCCCCTACTGCCAAGTTGCGTTCCAACCAAGATCCATCCGGGGGTCGGGGCAAAGGGGCCTGGTGGAGCGCCGGGCGTGGCTCCCACAGTCGCTGCCCCCGGCACTCAGCCGATACCCGCTCTGCCGGTGACCCGAAATGCATTGCCAACGTTCGCTTTCCTACCGTTCCTGGGACACTCGGGCTGAGTGTCGGGGACAGCGTGAGTCGGATGCTGCACTCACGCACGGCCGGGACCAGGCCCCTTGCCCCGCCGGTTCAGAGGTCTGATGGCTTTGAACGCAACTTGGTATGAAACCCTTGCCCTCCGCCCAGGCAAAGCGCCTATTTTGTCGCCGGGGCCGCCAGGCCGGCGGCGATGCGGCGGGCCAGGTCGTCCGGGGCCAGCCGGCAGCCGTGGTCTTTGAGGTTCGTCAGAAACTCCCCGTGGGGCCGGCCCCGCCGGTACCCGGGCTCCCGGGGCGGATGGGGAAGATAGCGGTCCACCAGCGAGAGGTCCATGTCCACGAGCAGGCTCGCCTGGTACAGGAACCCGCCCCGCCGGGCGAACACGCTCGACCCCAGCACCTTGCGGTCGCCCACGCACAGGTCGCCCGTGCCCCGGGCCGCGAGCTCCACCCCGGCCGCCCGACCGATCACCCCGGCCAGGGCCTCCACGGTCCGGGCCATCCGGGGGGCCACCCGAACCGGGTCCTCCAAGGGCTCCGACACACTCACCACCACGCACCCCGGGGCCAGCACCACCGTGCCCCCGCCGCCCCGGCGGCGGTACACGGGAACCCCGTCGGCCGCACACCGCGCCGCGTACACCTCCTCGTCCACCCGGCCCGACCGGCCCAGCACCACGCACACCTCCCGCACCGGCCAAACCCGCACCCCGCCGCCGGCGTCGAGCACGGACGGGGCCAGCAGATCCTCGTCCCAGGCGATCGGCACGACCGTCGCGGCCGACGGTGAGCTCACGGCCCGCACCTCAGCGCCTCGAGCTTCCGCTGGAACTCCACCGGGTCCTTAGGGGTGCCCGCCACCATGGCCCGGCCCGGGAGCCAGGCCCGTTCGATCCGCAGGCACAGGAACCGCAGCGCCGCCCGGCGCAGCCACGGCCCGAGGGCGGCCGGGTCCAGGGCTGCGGGCGCCTCCCCGTTGTAGCCCCGCAGCAGGGCCCACACCCGGTCCGGATCCGGCCCCTGCTCCGCCCAGGCCGCGTCCAGGATCGTCACGGCCGGATCGTAGGGCAGCGGACCCCGGCCGGCCATGTGGAGGTCCAGCACGGCCCGCACCTCCGGGCCGCCCGGCTCGAACAGCACGTTGTCCAGGAACAGATCGCCGTGGACCAGCCCCCACGGCACCGCGTCCTCCGGCACCCCCTCCTGGAACGCGGCCTCGTCCCGAAGCAGGGCTGCCACCTCCGGACGGGCCGGCTCCAGGGCCGCGGCCACGGCCCGGGCCAGCTCCGCGAGCTCGGCCGCGACCTGGGGGCCCTGCCGGCTCACCCCCAGGCCCTGCCCCTGCCGGTGGAGCCGGCCCAGGCACCGCCCCAGGGCCTCCAGCCGCTCGGGCCGGGGCCGCAGGTCCATCTCCCCCTCCACCCACGGCACCACCACCGCCGGCCGCCCGGCCAGGGTGCCCACCAGGCCCTCGGGGCCTTCTACCGGCTCGGGGCACGGAACCCCTCGCCGCGCCAACTCCCGGGCCAGGGCCATGGTCTCCCGGGCCCGGTCAAGGGTCTCGCGCTCGAGCAGCGTGAGCACGTACCCGCGGCCCCCGGCCCGAACCCGGTAGTTGGTGTTCTCGATGCCCTGGCCGATCGGCTCCAGGGCCTCCAGGGGGCCGATCCCCCGGGCCGCCAGGAACCGCCCGGCCTCCTCGGCCGAGACCTCCGTGTATACCGCCACGGTTCACACCCTAGTGTCGTGTTCGGAAATCTCGCGGTGTTCCCCGGGGGGCAAGGGACCTGCCGGAGAGCCGGGTGCGGCCCCTTAGCTCGCCGCGCAGCGCCTCTGACGCTCGAACCGCGAAATGGTTTGGATTCCACCAAGCTGTCATGAAACCAGCACTTCGGTCCCGTGCCTGCGCGGCGAATCTCGATGCCCGGCTTCGCGCCCGGCCGGAGGCAGGTCCCTTGCCCCGCCCGCCGAAGTGCCGCGCCTATTTTGCCGCCAGGCTCATAGTCACCGCGTTGGCCAGCCGCACCCAGGTCTCGGCGTCCAGGGCCTCGGCCCGCTCCCGGCCCGTCAGCCCGGCGGCCTCCAGGCAGGCCACCGGGTCCGGCACCACGCCGGCCAGCGCGTTCCGGAGCATCTTCCGGCGCCGGCCGAACCCCGCCCGCACCACCCGCCAGAGGGCCTCCTCGTCGTCCAGGGGCGCGATCGGGGCGGGCAGCACGTCGAGCCGGATCACCTGGCTCTCCACCCTGGGCGGGGGGGTGAACGCCCCCGGCCCCACCCGCAGGACGGAACGGATCCGGCAGAAGGTCTGGGCCAGCACGCTCAGGCCGCCCCGGGCCCGGGTGCCCGGCCGGGCCAAGATCCGCTCGGCCACCTCCCGCTGGATCATGACCGTGATCGAGGGGAACGCCCGGCGCTCCCGCAGCAGCTTGGCCAGGAGCGGTCCGGAGATGTTGTAGGGCAGGTTCCCGACCAGGCGCAGGGGCCCGCCGGCCCCCTCGGCCAGGGTCGGGTAGTCCACGGCGAGGGCGTCGGCCTCGATCACCTCCAGCCCCTGCCAGCCGAGCGCCCGCAGCCGCGCCACCATACGGCCGTCGGCCTCCACCGCCCACACCCGGGCCCCGTCGTCCAGGAGCGCCCGGGTCAGGCCCCCCGGGCCGGGGCCGATCTCCAGCATCCGCTCCCCCGGGGCCGCCCCGGCCGCCTCGGCGATGCGCCGGATGATCCCCTGGTCGTGGAGGAAGTGCTGGCCCAGGCTCTTCTTGGCCGGGGGCACCGGCGGGGTCGCCCTCACAGGTCCTCCAGGTGCCAGGTGGGCACCGCGTCCAGGTCGGGGCCGGACCGGTGGCCTTGCAGGAAGCGGTGGAGCCCGGCCGCCGCCACCATGGCGGCGTTGTCCGTGCACAGCCGGGGCCGGGGAAGCACCAGCCGGACCCCCAGCCTGTCGGCCAGCTCCGCCGCCCGCTCGCGCAGGCGGCTGTTGCACGCCACCCCCCCGCACACCACCAGGCAGGCGGCGCCGGTGCGCTCCAGGGCGGTGCGGGCCTTGGCCAGCAGGGTGTCCACCACCGCCTCCTGGAACGAGGCGCAGGTGTCCCACAGGTCCTGCTCGGTGAGTCCCTTGAGGAACCGCTCCCGGTGGGTGCGCACCGCGGTCTTGAGGCCCGAGAACGAGAAGTCCAGCCGCCCGCTCCCCATCATGGGCCGGGGGAACGCGAACCGCTCCGGGTCGCCCTGCCGGGCCAGGCGGTCCACCACCACCCCGCCCGGGTAGCCGAGCCCCAGGAGCTTGGCCACCTTGTCGAACGCCTCGCCGGCCGCATCGTCGAGGGTCTGGCCCAGGAGCCGGTAGGTGCCCCGGCGGGGGCTCTGGTACAGGGCCGTGTGCCCCCCGGACACCACGAGCCCCACGAAGGGAAACTCCAGGTCGTGCTCCAGGAACGCCGCGGCCAGGTGGGCCTCCAGGTGGTTCACCCCCACCAGGGGAAGCCCCCGGGCCCAGGCCAGGGCCTTGGCGAACGACAGCCCCACCAGCAGGGCCCCCACCAGCCCCGGCCCCCGGGTCACGGCCACGGCGTCGAGCCCCTCGAGCCCCACCCCGGCCTGCCGGAGCGCCTGGCGCACCACGGGCACCACGGCCTCGGCGTGGGCCCGGCAGGCGATCTCGGGCACCACCCCGCCGTACTCGGCGTGGAGCTCCGCCTGGCTCGCCACCACGTCGGACAGGAGCTCCTGTTCCCCGCGCAGCACGGCTGCGGCGGTCTCGTCGCACGAGGTCTCGATGGCCAGGATGGTCGGTGGTTGGCGGTCGGCTGTCGGCATGTCGGTCCGGTTCGGCTAGAAAGCGGGAAGCCCCCATCGGCCCTGAGGGGCCCTACAACGGAGACGGGTAACTTGTGTTGGTCCAGGCCGGTGCCGGCGGCGGGCATGGGGCCTGCTTCCGGCCGCGCGCGAAGCCGAGCATGAGATTCGCCGCGCAGGCACGGGGCATCAGCGATGGCTTCATGACAGACCGGCCGACACGAACGATTTCACGGTGCGAACGTTGGAGGCGCTGCGCGGCGAGCCAGGGAGCCGCACGCGGCTCTCCAGCAACCCCCATGCCCCCGACTCCGATATCGAGACGAGCTTTCGACCGACGACCAACGACTGACGACCAACGACCGAAGTTGCTGGAAAGCCTGGAAGCCGGGGCCTCACAGCACGTTCGCGGCCAGCTCCGCCAAGGGGCTGCGCTCGCCCTTGTGCAGGGTCACGTGGGCTGCGATGGGCTGGTCCTTGAACCGCTCCACGCAGTAGCTGAGCCCGTTGCTGGTGGAGTCGATGTACGGGTTGTCGATCTGGTACGGGTCGCCGGTGAGCACGATCTTGGTCCCCTCGCCCGCCCGGGTGATGATGGTCTTGATCTCGTGGGGGGTGAGGTTCTGGGCCTCGTCCACGATGATGTACTGGTACGGGATCGACCGGCCGCGGATGTAGGTCAGCGGCTCCAGGGCCATCAGGCCCATGTCGATCAGCTCCTGGTACCCCCGCCGGCGGCGCCCTTCCCGGTCCTCCACCCCGGCGAACAGGAAGTCCACGTTGTCGAAGATGGGCTGCATCCACGGCCGCAGCTTCTCCTGCACGTCCCCCGGCAGGAACCCGATGTCGCGGCCCATGGGGAAGATGGGCCGGGAGACCAGGAGCCGCTTGTACACCTGCTCCTCCACGCTCTTCTGGAGCCCGGCCGCGATGGCCAACAGGGTCTTGCCCGTGCCCGCCTTGCCCACCAGGGTCACCAGCTGGACGCGCTCGTCCAGCAGGGCGTCCATGGCGTAGCGCTGCTCCCGGTTGCGCGGGTGGATGCCCCACACCCCCTCCTTGGGCACCCGGATCGGCTCCACCTTGCCCGACTCGGCCCGGTACCGGCCCAGCGCGCCGTGCTGGGGGTTGGTCTCGTCGCGCACCCACACGTACTGGTTGTCGTACAGCTCGGCCTCCACCGGGATGCCGCCGTCGTGGAACAGCCGGTCCACGCCCCCCGCCGGCACGTTCACCTCGGCCGTGCCGGTGTAGAGCTCGTCGAGCCGCACCTTGCCCCGCTCGTAGTCCTCGGCCCGGATCCCCAGGGCGTTGGCCTTGATCCGCAGGTTCGTGTCCTTGGTGACGAACACCACCGGCAGGTCCTCGTTCTCCCTGAGGGCCAGGCACACGGCCAGGATCCGGTTGTCGGCCTTGCCCGAGGCGAGCTCCGGCGGAAGCCGGTCGGCGAACTCCAGCCCGAACATCACGCGCACGCACCCGCCGTGCTCGTTGGGGATGCCCTCGCGCAGGTCGCCCTGGGAGCGCAGCCCGTCCAGGAACCGGGAAACCTGCCGGGCGTTACGGCCGATCTCGTCCAGGTTCTTCTTGAACCGGTCGATCTCCTCGATCACGGTGATCGGGATGTTCACCGTGTTGTCCTCGAAGGCCAGCATGGCATCGGGGTCGTGGAGCAGCACGTTGGTGTCGAGCACGTAGTTCTTTTTTGCCATGGGGGCTCCTTACGAACCGATGAATCCAACACGAATCTCAGCGACAGCGCTGCCAGACTCGGGCAACCTCCCGTCGGGGCGTGCGGGGCAAGGGGCCTGCCGGAGCGCCGGACTTACGTCCGTGCGATCTCGTGCAGGGCCCGCACGAGAGCCTCGGCGTCCTCGTGGGTGCTGAACGGGCCGAAGCTCGCCCGCACCGACCCGGCCGGGAACGAGCCCAGGGCCCGGTGGGCCAGGGGAGCGCAGTGCAGCCCCACCCGCACCGCGATGCCGTGGCGCTCGTCCAGGGCGAACCCCACGAGGGCCCCGTCGTGCCCCTCCAGGTTGAACGAGACCACCGCCACCCGCTCCGCCGGGTCGGTGGGCCCGTACAGCACCAGGCCCGGCACCCTTGCCAGCTCGGGCAGGAGCCAGGCCAGGATCTCCTCCTCCTGCCGCCGCACCCGGTCCACCCCCCGGTCCAGCAGGTGCTCCACCCCGGCCCCCAACCCGGCGATCCCCGGTGTGTTCAGGGTTCCGGCCTCCAGGGCCTCGGGCATCTCCGCGGGCATGGTCGGGGCCTCGCTCCGGGTGCCCGTGCCTCCCTCCAGCAGGGGCTCCGGCGCCAGGTCGGGGTGCACGTACAGCACGCCGGTTCCCTGGGGCCCCAGTAGCCCCTTGTGGCCCGGGGCCGCGAGCAGATGACACCCCACCTCCTCCACCGCGATCGGCACCGCACCCGCCGTCTGGGCGGCGTCGAGCAGGAACACCACGCCCTTGCGACGGCACAGGCGGCCCACCTCGGCCGCAGGAAGCAGGGTGCCCGACACGTTGGAGGCGTGCACGAGGGCCACCAACCGGGTCCGGGGCCGCAGGGCCGCTTCGATGTCGGCCGTGCGGACCCGGCCCCCGCGATCGGCCGGGACCCGGGTCACCTCCACCCCCCGGCGCTCCAGGCCGGCCAGGGGCCGGAGCACGCTGTTGTGCTCCATCACCGTGGTGACCACGTGGTCCCCCGGCCGCAGGAGCCCCTTGAGGGCCAGGTTCAGGGCGTGGGTTCCGTTCAGGGTGAACACGATCCGGGCCGGATCGGCCACGCCCAGGAGCCGGGCCACGGCCTCCCGGGCGCCGTGGATCCGGCGGGCCGCCTCCAGGGCCCGGCCGTGCCCCGAGCGGCCGGGGTTCGCCCCGAGCTCCAGGGCCTCGGCCACGGCCCGGTGCACGGCGGGAGGCTTGGGGTGGGAGCTGGCCGCGTTGTCCAGGTAGATCATGGCGGCTCCGGCCCGGGGCACGAGGCGTCGCGGCCGTCGGGCCCGGCAAGGCCCGGGCAGCCGCCCCGGCAGGTCTCGGACAGCCCGCACCCCCCGCAGGCGGCGGGCACCGCCTTCAGGTCCCGAGCCACCCGCTGCCGCCGGTCGCCCGCCCACAGCTCGGGCAGGGGCGCCCCCCGCAGATCGCCGATCTCCAGGGGATGGGTGCGGCAGGCCACCAGCCGCCCCTCCGCGGTCACGTGTGCGAGGAGCCCCGCGCCCTGGCAACCCCGGTAGCCGGACAGGTCAAGCCCCAGGTCCCGGGCCAGGAACAGGTCGTGCACCACGGCCTCCAGGCCCGGGCCGGCCCGGGCTTGCCACACCTGGGCCGCCCGGGCCCGGTCGGCCGGCAAGAGCGGCCGGGCCGGGGCCGGCGGGTTCAGCAGGGTCACCGACCGCAGCCCGTAGGCCCGGGCCAGCTCCAACGCCTCCTCCAGGCTCGCGAGACCCTCGGGGTCGCACCACAGGGCGGGGGTGAGGCGATGGGTCGCCGCGGCCAGCTCCTCCACGCTGAGCTCGGGGCGGTACGGCGGCAGCACCCGGGCGTCCGCCGCGGCCAGGGCCCGGGGACCCAGGGCCTCGAAGGCCGCCAGCAGGGGATCGGGGGGGGCCAGCAAGGCGAGTTGGGGGCCGGGCCGCTCGGCCCATCCCCGGCCCAGGCCGGGGAGCCCGGCCAGGGCGGTGGGGGCCAGGCGCACCTCCACGAACAGCACCCGGGCCGAGGCCAGGCGCTCCCACACGAGCCATGCGAGATCGGGGTCCGGCGGGAGGTCCCAGGTGACCCGGACGGGGGCGGAGAGCTCAGGCATCGTACTTGGGCAGGGGAACCTTCAGGAACTCCACGCCCTCCTCCCGGAGGGCCTCCTCCTCTTCCGAGGTCGTGGTGCCCCGGATGTTCCGGGCCTCGGCCTCGCCCCGGTGGATCTTGCGGGCCTCCTCGGCGAACCGATCCCCCACGTCCTCGAAGTGCTTCTCCACGAACCGGGCCAGGGCCACGAAGAACGCCTCGGGCCGGAGCTTGCCCTTGTCGTCCGGCCCGTCGCCGGGCCGATCCGGCGCGGTCCGGCGGCCCACGTGCACCGCCGGGGCGCTGGGTTCCTTGCGGATCTTGCCCGAGCCGCACACGGGGCACACCAGGAGCCCCTCGTCGAGCTGGCGCTCGAACTCCTCCCGGTTGCGGAACCAACCCTCGAACCGGTGGCCCTGGTCGCAGGACAGGTCGAACGTGATCATGGCGTCTCCGGGTGCGGGGCGGGCCGGGTCACCGGGCCCGCAGGAAAGCCTCGAGCCGGTCCATGCCCTCCCGGATGTTCTCGATGGAGTTGGCGTAGGTGAACCGCAGATACCCCTCCCCCCCCTTTCCGAAGTCCACCCCCGGCGTGCATCCCACCCGGGCCTTCTCGAGGATCTCGAAGGCCAGGCGGTAAGCGTCGTCGGTCAGGTGCCGCACGTTCACGAACACGTAGAACGCGCCCGTGGGGTGGCACCGGAACCGGAACCCCATGCCCTCCAGCCGCTCGATCATGTACCGCCGGCGACGGTCGTAGGTGGCGCGCATCTCGGCCACGTGCCCGTCGGTCTGGGTGAGGGCCGCGATGCCGGCCCGCTGGACGAAGGCGTTGGCCGAGATGAAGAAGTTCTGCTGGAGCTTCTGCATGGGCCGGACGAACTCCGGGGGCGCGATCACGTACCCCAGACGCCACCCGGTCATGGCGTAGAGCTTGGAGAACCCGTTGATCACGAACGCCCGGTCCGTGAACTCCAGTACCGAGTGCTCCCGGCCCTCGTACACCAGGCCGTGGTAGATCTCGTCCGACACCACGTAGGCCCCGGCGGCCTCGGCCCGCCGCACCACCTCGGCCAGGCGGTCCCGGTCGATCAGGGTGCCGGTGGGGTTGGCCGGCGAGTTGACCAGCACCGCCTTGGTCCGGGGGCCCACCGGGCCGGTGAGATCCTCGGGCACGAACTGAAACGCTTCTGCCTCGTGCACCCGCACGAACACCGGCTCGCCGCCGCAGAACTCCACCATGGGGGGGTAGCAGGCGTAGCACGGGTCGGTCAGGACCACCTGGTCCCCGGGGTCCAGGAGGGCGGCAAAGGTCAGGAACAGGGCCGGGGACGAGCCGGAGGTCACGATGACCCGGTCCGGGTCCACGTCCACCCCGTACCGGGCCCGGTAGTGGACCGAGATCTCGGCGCGCAGCTCGTACAGGCCCAGGCTGTGGGTGTAATGGGTCTCCCCCGCCTCCAGGGCCGCGGCCGCGGCCCGCCGCACCGGCTCGGGGGTGTCGAAGTCCGGCTCGCCCACCTCCAGGTGCACCACGTGGGCCCCGCCCCGCTCCATGGACTGGGCGGTCTCCAGCACGTCCATGGCGATGAAGCTGGGCAGGGCCTGGGCCCGCCGGGACACCGGCGATCTACACGGGCCGGTTGGGGTTTCGGTCATGGTACGCGGCTCTCCGCTGCGAAAGGAACGAAGACCCGATCATAACAGCCGGTTTCCCGAACCGGCAAGGCGTCCCTTGCCCCCGGCCGGCCCCTGCTCTACCCTCCGTCCCAACGTCCCATCGGACCGAAAGCCCCATCCGGAGGTGGCCGACCGCCTGGCCTGACCGAGCCCATGGAACCCATCGACCTGAGGTCCGACCTGCTGCCCCCCCTGATCGCGCTGGCCCTGTCGGTGGCCGTGCATCTGGCGGCCGCCTGGTGGGTGCCGTCCCCCCCCAAGCCCGACCGGTCGGAGCCCGAGGCCGTGGTCGTGGAGATGCGCGAACTGCCCGCCCCGGCGCCGCCCGACAAACCCAAGCCCAAACCGCGCCGCCCGCCCAAGCCCCGGCCGAAGGCCGCCGCCCGGCCCCGCCCCAAGCCCGCGCCGAAGCCCCAGCCGGCCCGGCAACCCCCGTCGCCCCAACCGGCTCCCCGACCGGCGCCCGAGCCCCCGCCGTTGGTCCAGGAGACGACGGCAAAGGCTCCGGCCCGGGCCGAACCGCCGGCCGCCCCGCCGGAGCCGGAGTCGGCGAAGCCGGCGCCCCGGCTGAGCGACCTGCTGCCGTCGCCCCGGGAGATCGCCGTCCAGGCCCGCTCCGGAGCCCCGGACCCGGCGGGCGGGGCCCAGGAGGCCACGCTGTGGCTCGGCCAGACCGACACCCGGTACCGAGGCTACCTGGAACGGGTGCAGAACGCCATCGACGTGTCGTGGAGGTGGAAGGAGGCGCTCCTCGGGGCCGGCCGGCCCGGGAGCGTGGTGATCGGGTTCACCCTCACCCCGGACGGCCGGGCCGAGGAGGTCAAGGTGAGCCGGAGCTCCGGCAGCCCGCTGCTCGACGAGGAGGCCGCGGCAGCCGTGCGGCGGGCCGTGTTTCCGGCGTTCCCCACCCACTGGAGCATCCGCCGGCTGCGCCTGTTCGCCCAGTTCGACTACCGGCTGGAGTGATCCCAAGTTGTGCTACTAAAGTATTGCCAGGCCCGTGCCCCCTTCCCCTTAGGGAGTACGGGGTGGGGGTCTGGTGGAGCGCCGGGTGCGGCCCCTTCGCTCGCCGCGCCCTCCGAACGTGCGGATCCCCTCCGGATCCCGAGGTTTCCGCTATCGTGGCCTGGATCGACGGGTAAGCGGCGGCATGAGAAGGCGCGGCGATCGGATGCCGCACTCGCGCCCGGCCGGAACCAGGCCCCCACCCCGTACCCTGGCAATACGTTTGAAGGTCTTAGTAAAAAACATTAGGCCCCTTGCCCCCCGGTTCGCGAGGCCCGCTACTCCTTCTGGACCTTCTCCAGGGCCTTCTTGAGCGCGTCCTCGGCGTCCTGCACCCCCCGAGCCGCCTCTTTGGCCCGCTCCAGAGGCTCCAGCACGGCCCGACCCTCGCGCCGCCCCTGGAGCACCCCCAGGTCCTGGGCCACCAGGTACCCTGCGCCCAGGAGACCCAGTAGAATCACGATCCACCCGAGCCCTCGCATGCCGTTCTCCTCCCACGCGCAAAGGGGTCCCTCGTTGTGTTCTGATCGGACCCGGAGGTCGCCGCCTTGAACCCGTTCGTCCCGTTCCCCGAGCCCCGGGTGTTCGCCGTGTTCCACGGCCGCCGAAAGCGGTTCCTGGCGGACATGGTGCTCGAAGACGGCACCCCCACCGTGGCCCACTGCCCGAACACCGGCTCCATGAAGGGGTGCCTGTTCCCCGGACACCGGGCCCTGCTGTGGGACAGCCGCAACCCAAAGCGCAAGCTCCGCTACACATGGAAGGCCATCGAGGCGGAAGGCCTCTGGGTCGGCATCGACACCGGCGTTCCCAACCGCCTGGTGGAGGAGGCCGTGCGCCGCGGCGCCGTGCCCGGGCTCCGTGGGTTCACGGAGGTGCTCCGGGAGAAGCGGATGGGAGCGCGCAGCCGCGTGGACCTCCTGTTGCGGGGCCCTTCCGGAGAGTGCTGGGTGGAGGTGAAGAATGTCACCTTGGTCGAAGGGGGAGCGGCCCGCTTCCCCGACGCCGTGACGGCCCGGGGGCTCCGGCACCTGGAGGAGCTCGCGGCCCGGGTGCGCGAAGGCCACCGGGCCGCCATGGTGTACGTGGTGCAGCGGGCCGACGGCGACCGGTTCGAGCCCGCGGCCGACATCGATCCGGCCTATGCCCAAGGGCTCGCCCGGGCCCGGGCGGCCGGGGTGGAGGTCTACGCCCTGGCGACCCGGGTCACCCCGCGGGGGGTGGAGATGACCGGGCTGCTGCCGGTGGAGGTCCGGGGGTAGGGGACGATCCGGGGCCCTTCTGATCCTGGGCTCGCGCCTCGGCCACCACGAGGGGCTCCAGCACCCGGTCCCAGAACGATCTCTGGCAGTCCACCCCTTCCATCGTGCCGTCCCGCAGGAGCTTCCGGTACCGGCAGCCTCCGAAGCACAGGGGGAGGTAGACACACTCCCGGCACGGAGCGTGCCGTTCCCACCGGGGAACCCGGAACGGGTCGGGACCGGACGAGATGCCTCCCTCCAGGGTTCCCACCACGAACTCGGGGCGGTTGATCAGGGCGGGGCAGCGGGTGAGGGTGCCGTCCCAGTTCACGGTGATGGCGTGGTCCAGGTCGGCCATGCACGGCGAGGGCGAGAGCTTCGGCACCCGGTACCCGCGGCTCCGGACGGCCCGGTCCAGGGTGATCACCGCCTCGGCCACCCACGGCTCGGCCGTGGAGGTGCAGGCCCCGCAGGCCGGGTCGGCTCCGTCGGCCGGGAGCACCGGGCTGAACCGCACCTGGGCGACCCGGTCCGGCCCCAGGCCGGCAGCCATCAGCAGGTCGAGCAGCTCCGGGAACCGCCGCCAGGTGTGCCGGGTGAGATTGGCCCCCACCCCCACCGGGACCCCGGAGGCGCACTGCCTGAGGTTCTCCACGATGTCGTGGAAGCTGCCCCGTCCGTCCCGGTAGGGCCGACTCCGGTCGTGGACGTCCGGGGGGCCGTCCAGGGTCACCTGGGCCCCCTTGAGCCCCAGGGGAAGCAGCGCGTCCAGCACGTCCGGGGTGAGGCGGCTTCCGTTGGTCACCAGCCTCAGCTCGAGGTCCACCCCCCGGTTCGCGCATCCCTCCCGGAGGCGGGAGGCCAACGATCGGATCGTCGCCAGGTGGAGGAGCGGCTCGCCGCCGTACACGTCCACCAGCAGCCGCTCGTGGCGGGACCCGAGCCGGTCGAGCAGGTACGCCACGAGCGCCTCGGCCGTCGCCTCGTCCATGGCGCCCGGGCCCTTGTCCGCTCCCTCGTAGCAGTACGGGCAGGCGAAGTTGCAGGCCATGCCCACGATCACGGCGGCCACGAGCACCGGGCTCACCCGGTTCACCTCCCCCAGGTAGCCCCACACCTGCCGGCGCTCCGCCTCCGGATCGTCCACCCACACCCCCACCCGTCGCAGGGCCGCCAGAGAGCCCTCCGAAAGGCTGGGGGCGCCTTCCTCCAGGCCCTGGAGCACGGCACTCGGCAGCCGGACGATCGATCCGCGGCGGGTCGAGAACACCAGAACCCGACCCGGCCGATCCGGGTCCGGAAACACCTTGAGATAGCGAGAGAGCGGCATGGACACCCCCAAAAAGAAGAAGAAGGCGGGAACCTCTCGAAGGTTCCCGCCTCTCCGTTCCGCCGTCTCTTCCTAAGTCCGCAGGTTTTGCGGCCCAGTCTTGCAGCAATCGCCGGACGCCGCCACTTCCCGAACGTCCTTGCCTTCCTCGAGGATCTGGATCTCTTGTTCGCCCATGGCTCGCCCTCCGCGCTGGGGTGGTTGGTTGGGTCTTTTCTATCGACCCAAAAGAGATCGGACTTGAGCCCTCGGCTCCCCCCTGCGGTCAGAACCTCATCCGGATCCCGGCCTCGAGCCATCGCGGCTCCTGGCCCCGGTCCGTGCTGTACATGGCGTCGCCGTTGAACAGGTTGTGCACGGTGGCGAACAGGTCGGCCGTGACCGTCCTCGTCAGCGTCAGGGTTTTGCGCAGGTTCAGGTCCCACAGGAAGTCGTTATGGTCCCCCTCGCTCGCGCCGGGGCCGTAGTCCCACCACACGTACCGGCCCACGGCCTCGGCGTGGAGGCCGGGATCGGGATCGTAGTACACGCCCACCACGGCCTGGTGCTGGTCCTGGTCCCGGTCGCGGCCCGAGACCTCGATGCGCACCCAGGCAAACCCGCCCCGGAGCGTGACCCCCCCCAGCCGGGCCGTCTCCGCCTCCAGCTCGTACCCGGTGCGCCAAATCGTGCCTTGGTTCTCCCAGGTGTTCGGGTTGGGCCCAGGCGAGGCGGCCGTGCGGATCGCCCCGCTTACCTCGTGGCGGAACCCCGTGAGCTTGAGCCACAGGCCGGGCAGGGCCGTGGTCTCGAGCCCCACCTGGTAGGACCAGATCTCCTCCGGGGCCAGGTCCGGGTTGGGGTCGAAGTCGATCCCCCCGCTGGCGAGGTATGTGAGCGGCGGCGCGCTGAACCCCCGGGCCGCGTCGGCCCGGAGCAGGGTGCCCCGGCCCAACCCCACGGTGAGCCCCAGGCTGGGGCTCCAGAACGGGTCGGTGCGGGAGCTGTCGTCATACCGGACGCCCGGCACCAGGGTGAACCGGCCGGCCCGGATCGTGTCGTTGAGGTACACGCCCCAGCGGTCGATGGCCGGCTCCACCTCGAACCGGGCCGGGTTGCCGAGGCTCTGGAAGAAATCGCCCGAGTCGGTGCGGGCCCGGAGGTCCGTGTGCCGGTAGTCCACCCCGGCCACGACCACGTGCCGGCCCTGGGCCCAGGTGGCCCGGGCCTGCACGCCGGTGTGCTCCTCGTCGTAGAGGTTGTTGATCAGCAACTCGCCCCGGGGCGCAAAGGTGCCGTCCTCCTGGGCAAACTGCTCGAGCCGCTGCCCGAACCGGTACGCCTCGAGCCGCAGCCCCAGGCGTTCCGAGGGCCGGGCGTCCAGGCCCGCCCGGGCGAAGGCGGCCCGGGGCTCGCTCTGGGCCAGGGCGAACTGGCTGGCCAGCCGGCCGGCATCGGTCTCCACGTCCACGATCCCCGCCGATAGGTCCACGCTCGCGGCCCCGGACAGCAACACTTCGGCCTTGGCAAATGCACTGGCCTCCTCGAACCCGGCGGGGCCGGGCTGGTCCCACTTGGCGTTCTGGGCCTGGGCCTGGGCATAGTAGCCCACCGGGCCGGCCGCTCCAGCCACCTCCCCCCGGGTGTCCCAGGAGCGGCGCTCCCCGTAGCTCGCGGCCAGCTCCCCCAGGGGCCGCCCCGGGCCGCCGGCCTCCTTGGTGATCACGTTGATGACCCCGCCCAGCGACGAGCCCCAGGCGGAGGACGCAGGGCCCTTGAGGATCTCGATCCGCTCGATGGGCCCCACCGGGATCGTGTCCAGGAACGGCCCGGCCGTCTCGGAGCTCCAAGGCACCCCGTCCAGCAGCACCAGCACGTGGCGGTCCTCGTGGCCGTAACGGAACGGGTTCGGCTCGCCCGAGCCCTGGATGTGGGCCAGGGGGGTCGCCCCGAAGTGGTTGCCAAAAGTAAAAGTGAACACGCCGGGAACCCGCTTGAGCACGTCCCCCAGGGTGTGGGCGTTCATGTCGCGGATCTCGTCCGCGGTGACCACGGTCACGTTCTCGGCCACCTGGTCGATCGGCTTGGGGGCGCGCGTCGCCGACACCACCAGGTCCTCGGGGTCGAAGTACAGCCGCACGAACGCCGCCTCCGGGTCCCCGCTGGCCACCAGGGGAACACCGGCAACAGGGGTGGCCCCGGCCGGGTGGGCCCAGGCCACCCCCAACACCAGGAGGACGAGCGCACGGATCGAAGGGGTACCCACGTGTTCCGACTCCTGCCCCCGCCACCCAGAGGAACGCCTGTTACTAAGGCCTACGAAGGTATTGCCGGACGCGGGTGGGGGGCTGGCTCCGGCCGGGCGCGAGTGCGGCACCCGTTTCGCCGCGCCTTCGCATGCCGTTGTCAGCCCGGTAGGCCGGGGCGCCGGTGGCGGAAGATCCGGAACTTCCAAGGCGATTCAGGCTTGGTGAGGGCGCGGCGATGTGAGGGGCCGCGCCCGGCTCTCCACCAGCCCCCCACCCGCTGGTTCCCTTGTGAAGGCCGGAGATCTGGCAATACTTCCGTTGATATTAGCACCAACCCGGCGAGAGAACAGGAGTCTCACCCCGGAGGGCGGGGCAAGGGACCGATAGCGCCTGTTTGTCCGCCGGGTTGACAAACAACAGGCGGCGGAAAGCTAGCAGACCCGGCAAGGAAAAGGCAACCTGGCGGGACGAGCGCCACGCTCCGACGCAGGGCTCATACCAAATTGCGTTCAAACCAAGATCCATCCGGGGGCCGGGGCAAGGGGCCTGGTTCCGGCCGTGCGAGAGTGCAGCATCCGACTCACGCTGCCCCCGACACTCAGCCCGAGTGTCCCATGAACGGTAGGAAAGCGAACGTTGGCAATGCATTTCGGGTCACCGGCAGAGCGGGTATCGGCTGAGTGCCGGGGGCAGCGACTGTCGGAGCCACGCCCGGCGCTCCACCAGGCCCCTTGCCCCCCCGATTCAGGGGTCTGATGGCTTTGAACGCAACTTGGTATCAGACGCCTTGGCAGCCGGGGCACGGGGTTGGGGAGAGGCGCTCCACCGAAGCCGGGCCGGCGGGCTCGGACAGCGCGGCCCACCGTCCTCCTTCCGGCCCCGGGACCCAGCGGAACCTCCCACACCGGGAGCAGACACCAAGCAGCCTCTCGTACCGCAGCACTTTCCTGCGCAGCTCTCGCTTCTCCGCCTGGCGGGCGACCCGGAGCACCAGCTCCTCCGGCTGGAACGGTTTGAACAGGTAATCGTCCGCGCCCTGACGCAGGGCCTCCAGGCCCGCGTCCTCGTTGGAGTAGCCCGTGATCACCACCACGCAGACCTGGGGGTCGCGGGACCTGGCCTGGCGAAGCACGGCAAAGCCGTCCTCCCCCTCCATCCGCAGGTCGGTCACGATCACGTCGTACTCCTGGCGCTCCACGGATGCCAGGGCGTCCTCCCCGGTGACGGCCGTATCGACCTCGAATCCGAAGGCCGAGAGCGCCCTCCCCAGCGTCACCACCAGCAGTCTCTCGTCATCCACCAGCAGAATCCGGCCTTTCATCCCTACCCTCACCGATAGGCAACTCCACCGTGAACGCCGCACCCTCACCCACCCTGCTCTCCACATGGATCCGCCCGCCGTGGCGCTCCACGATCCCGTAGCACACCGACAGTCCCAGGCCGGTGCCCGACGCCGCGGATTTGGTGGTGAAGAACGGCTCAAAGATCCGCTCCAGGTGGTCCTCGAGAATACCGCAGCCCGTATCCTCGACGCGAATTCTCACGAGCCCGTTCGACGACGCGGTGGATACGCGGATGGTCCCTCCCGCCTCGGGCAACGCCTCGGCAGCGTTCGTCAGCAGGTTCAAGACCACCTGCTTCAGCTGATCCTCCACCGCGAAGATCCGCTTCACCCCGGCCGAGTACGAGGTCTCCACCCGGATCCGCTGCCGTGCGAACCGCTTCTTGCACAGGATCAGCATGGTGTCGATGCTGCGGTGGACGTCCACCCATTCGGGTGTCTCGGTGCTCGGCCGGTTGAACTCCCGCAGGCTTCGCACGAGCTTGGCGATCCGGTTGCACTCCCCGATCGACAGGGCCACCAGCTCGGCGTCTTCTGGATCGAGATCCAGCTTCCGTTGGAGCTCCTGGAGCACGTTTCTGATCCCGAAAACGGGGTTGTTGATCTCGTGGGCGAGGGAGGCAGCCAGCTTGCCGACGGCGCTGAGCTTCTCGGTCTGCCGGAGATGGCGGTGCATCGCCTCCAGCTGGGCCGTCCGCTCCCGGACCCTCTCCTCCAAGAGGTCCCGGGCCCGGCGCAGCTCCTCGTTGGCCCGGGCGAGCTCTTGGGTACGCTCGGCCACCTTCTGCTCCAGCCCCTCCTTGAGCTCCCGGATCGTGGCGAACGCGAGCTCCAGCCGCGCGACCAGCGAGGTGAAGGTGTCCCGGAGCGCCCCGAGCTCGTCGTGGGCCTCCACCGTGATCCCCTGCTCCCGGAACGCCTCCACCAACCGGGCCAAGGGCCTCGCGGCCTCCCTGGAGACCAGGAAGGCCAGAAGGCCTCCCAGGAGGAGGAACCCTCCCCCTACCGCGGCCATGCGGCGTACGACAGCGTCCGTCTCGCGGCGGAGCCGCTCCTTGGACAGGACCACGGCCACATATCCCAAGACGGACGCCCCCCCCCCCGCCCCCCCAAGCCCCTCGAAGTACAGCTCCTCAGGGGTCTCGTACGACAGCCGATCGAGCACCCCCCGCCAAAAGACGATCCGCTCCCCGTCCTCCTGCAAGATCACCCGCGCCAGGTCGCCGGGGCCTCCGGAGGCCATCCCCGTGAACGGAACCCGCTGGGACACGTCCGGGCCTCCCCCCGTGTGCATCAGCACCTCGCCTGTCGCGTCCAGCACCACCACCTGCTCCACGTTCCGGTTCCGGAGAACCGGAGCCGCGCTGCGCACCAGGGCCTCGTGATCAGAGGCAAACACATCCAGCCGCACGCTATTGGCGAGCAGGTGCGCGAGGGTTCGACCCTCCTCCTCGAACTGCATGCGCAACGAGGCCTGCTGGGATCGAACCAGAACCGTGCCGAGGGCTAGGGTGAGAAGGAGGATGAACGTGAGGAGATAGACCAGGACTCTCGTGCGGAAGGTCAACCCCCTGGCCGCGGCCAACACGGAGGGCGTCCCCGGGTGCCAGAAGGGAATCAGTCGCCACCGCCCAGCCAGGCGGTGTCGAGGAACGTGCCGAGCTTTCTTGCCACCTCGGCGTTCACCCGAACCCTTGTCCGTTGGGCGACCTCACCCCGCTCCGCCCTCGAGCCCCCGGTCGAGAGCGCGTTCTCCGCCAGCACCGCTGCCGCCTCCCCCATACGCCGATAATCGGACACGAGAGCGATCATGGCTCCGCGACGCAGATACTTCTCGGCAAACGTGACCACCGGAACCCGCTCTTCCATGGAGAACCGCAGCATTGCCTCTGCCGTCTGGGGGGTGAGCACCGTCAGGTCGGGAAGCATCCAGAGCACGTCGATGCGCCCGCGCAGCTCCTCCAGGCGCCCGCGGACCTCGCGGGCGGTGCGAGCCTCGACGCCGACGATCCGCATCCCCTGCAACCGGGCCAGGGCGCTTGCCTTCCCCACGAACGCGCCGGTTCCCCCCGGAGAGAACACGACGCCGATCCGCCGCACCTTGGGCAGGCATTTCTCGGTGACCTCAACCCAACGCGCGGGCGGCACGGAGAATGGGACCCCAGCGGCCCGATCGTGGAAGACCAAGCGGGGCTCCGGGTCCGGCACCATCGTGTAGACCAGGGGAATCCCACGGAACCGGTCGGCAAAAGAAAGGGCCTTCCCGCCGATCGCCAGGATGAGGTCCACGGGACGGGATTCCAGGAACCGAGCCGCAGCCTCACGCCCCCCCTGATCCGCGAGCACGAACTCGGTGAACTGGTGGGGATGGAGCGTCTTGGTTCCGGAAAGGGGGGGGCGGTGGGACAGCGCCTCCCGAAAGGCCTGTCGAGCCTCCTCGTAGGGGCGGATCCTCGCGCTCTGCACGATGACGACCTCGGCGGCCCGAGCGGCCCCCCCCAACCCCACGACCAGCAAAACACACAAAAGCCACCACCGGCGCACCTGGCACCTCCCCCTACACGCGACGAACCGGGCTCCTCCGGAAAGGGATGGAACCGCCCCCCCTCCCCCACCGCCCCGACATCGGCAGCCGCACCCTCTCACTGGCTTCGCCCCCCACCGGATAGATCTCCTTCAACCTGAGGAAAAAAATCCATCAGATGTTGCGTAGTGTAACACGCACGGTCCTCGGCTGCATCCCCGATCTTCTCCCCACGCATCCTTCCCCGCCCTCGGCTCCGCCTTGCCCCGCCCGAAACCCTCGTGCTAGCTTTGCGGGCTTCCATGTGACTTCGGCCGTTGGTCGTCGGTCGAAAGCTCGCCTCGACATCAGAGTCGAGGGGCGCGGGGCCTGTTGGAGCGCCGGGCGGGGCCGTATCGGGGACCAGGACTCAGAGGACAGGGGACGGGAGAGCCTATCTTCTGTCCACCTAGTCCCGACTCCTGAAACGCAGGCCCCCGCCCCCGCGGGAGGGTGTCCTACGTTGTAGGGCCCCGCAGGGGCCTGGCGAAGCTTTCCATATCGTAATCGCAAGCGACCCCAAGGAGCGGTTCCATGGGCATCACACGCGAAGACGTCCTGCACGTGGCCCGGTTGGCGCGGCTCGAGTTCGCGGACGAGGAGATCGACGGGTTCGCCGAGCAGCTCTCCGCCATCCTCGACTATGTGGCCAAGCTGGACGAGCTCGATCTCACGGGCACCGAGCCCATGGCGCACGTCCATGAGGCCGTGAACGCCTTCCGGGAGGACCGGGCCCGGCCGCCCCTGGGGCAGGAGGCCGTTCTGGCCAACGCCCCCGAGGCGGAGGCCGGGTGCTTCCGGGTGCCCAAGGTGATCGAGGGGTGAGGGAGGCGACCATGGAACTGGTGGGACGGACCATACGCGAACTGCGGGACCTCCTCGACCGGGGCGAGATCACCAGCGAGGAGCTCACCCGGGCCTACCTGGACCGGATCGAGGAGTGGAACCCGCGGATCAACGCCTACATCACGGTCACGGCCGAGCTCGCCCTGGAGATGGCCCGGGCCGCGGACCAGCGGATCCGTAGCGGCCGGGCCGGGCCCCTCACGGGGATCCCGGTGGGGCTCAAGGACCTGCTGGTCACCGAGGGGGTGCGCACCACCTGCGGCTCCCGGATCCTGGAGGGCTTCGTGCCCCCCTACGACGGCACGGCCGTGGCCCGGCTGCGGCAGGCCGGGGCCGTGTTCCTGGGCAAGCTGAACATGGACGAGTTCGCCATGGGCTCGTCCAACGAGACCTCGGCCTTCGGCCCCGTGCGCAACCCCTGGGACCCCGAGCGGGTGCCGGGGGGATCGAGCGGGGGGAGCGCCGCGGCCGTGGCCGCCGGCCTCACCGCGGCCGCCCTGGGGTCGGACACCGGCGGATCGATCCGCCAGCCCGCGGCCCTGTGCGGCGTGGTGGGGCTCAAGCCCACCTACGGCCGGGTGAGCCGGTACGGGCTGGTGGCGTTCGCCTCGAGCCTGGACCAGATCGGCCCCCTGACCGCGGACGTGGCCGACGCGGGGTGGGTGCTGGAGGCGATCGCCGGCCACGACCCCCTGGACTCCACCAGCATCGACCGGCCGGTGCCGGCCCTGCGGGACCTGCAGCCGGAGGTGAAGGGCCTCAGGGTCGGGGTTCCCCGGGAGTACTTCATCGAGGGGCTCGATCCCGAGGTGGAGGCGGCGGTGCGCCGGGCCGTCGGGGTGCTGGAGGACCTGGGCGCCGAGGTGCGGGAGGTGAGCCTGCCCCACACGGCGTACGCCGTGGCCACCTACTACCTCATCGCCCCGGCCGAGGCGAGCTCGAACCTGGCCCGGTACGACGGGGTGAAGTACGGCCTGCGGGTGGCCGGCGAGGACCTGATCGACACCTACCGCAAGACCCGGGCCGCCGGGTTCGGGCCGGAGGTGAAGCGCCGGATCATGCTGGGCACCTACGCCCTGTCGGCGGGGTACTACGACGCGTACTACCTGAAGGCCCAGAAGGTCCGGGCCCGGGTGGCCGAGGACTTCCGCAGCGCGTTCCAGCAGGTGGACGTGATCGCCTGCCCGACCACGCCCACGCCGGCGTTCCGGCTGGGCGAGAAGGTGGACGACCCCCTGCAGATGTATCTGAACGACATCTTCACGATCCCGGCGAACCTGGCCGGGCTGCCCGGGATCAGCGTGCCGTGCGGGTTCACGGCCCAGGGCCTGCCGGTGGGGTTCCAGCTGCTGGCCGGCCCGTTCGAGGAGGAGACCCTGCTGCGGGCGGCCCATGCCTACGAGCGGGCCGCCGGGATCGAGCGGCCGAAGCCGGCCCTCGGGTAGGGAGGGCGCGAACCGCGCAGGAAGTATGACTCTAAAACTCACGGCACCCAGGAGCCGACGATGGCGTGGGAAATGGTTGTGGGCCTTGAGGTCCACGCGCAGCTTCTGACCGAGACCAAGATCTTCTGCGGGTGCTCCGCCCGGTTCGGGGCCGAGCCCAACTCCCAGGTGTGCCCGGTGTGCATGGGGCTGCCGGGCGCGCTCCCCGTGCTGAACCGGAAGGTGGTGGAGTACACCCTCAAGGTGGCCCTGGCCACCCACTGCCGGGTGGCCCCGTTCAGCCGGTTCGCCCGGAAGAACTACTTCTACCCCGACCTCCCCAAGGGCTACCAGATCAGCCAGTACGAGCTGCCGATCCTCGAGCACGGCTGGCTCGAGGTCACGGGCGCCGACGGCGGGACCAAGAGGGTCGGCATCACCCGGATCCACATGGAGGAGGACGCGGGCAAGCTCCTCCACCCCGAGACCCCGGGCGCCGACTATAGCCTGGTGGACCTGAACCGGGCCTGCGTGCCGCTCATCGAGATCGTGAGCGAGCCGGACATCCGAAGCCCCAAAGAGGCGTCGGAGTACGTGCGCAGGCTCCGGGAGATCCTGGTGTACCTGGGGGTGTGCGACGGCAACATGAACGAGGGCAGCCTGCGGGTGGACGCCAACGTGTCCGTGCGGCCCAAGGGGGAGACCCGGCTCGGCACCCGCACCGAGATCAAGAACCTCAACTCGTTCAAGTTCCTGGAGCAGGCCCTTGCCTACGAGGCGGAGCGGCAGATCGACCTGCTGGAGACGGGGGGCGAGGTGGTCCAGGAGACCCGGCTGTTCGACAGCCAGAAGGGCATCACCCTGTCCATGCGCTCCAAGGAGGAGGCCCACGACTACCGGTACTTCCCGGACCCGGACCTGCCGCCGGTGGTGATTGACCCGGACTGGATCGAGCGGGTCCAGGCCGACCTGCCCGAGCTCCCGGACGACAAGCGCCGCCGGTTCCAGAGCGAGTACGGGCTGCCCGCCCAGGACGCCGACCTGCTGTGCCAGAGCCGCGACCTGGCCGACTACTTCGAGGCCACGGTCCGGCTCCACCACGACCCCAAGGCCGTGGCGAACTGGATCATGGGCTACGTGCTCCGGGAGTTGAACAAGGAGGGCGCCCCGCCGATCATCGAGGCGCCGGTGACCCCCGAGCACCTGGCCGGCATGCTCGACCTGGTGAAGAAGGGCGAGATCTCCACCAACATCGCCAAGACCGTGTTCGACGAGATGTGGGCCACGGGCAAGCCCCCCGGCGTGGTGGTGGAGGAGAAGGGGCTCAGGCAGATCACGGACACCTCGGCCATCGAGGCCCTGGTGGACGAGGTGCTGGCCCGGAACCCCAAGGAGGTGGAGGCGTACCGGGCCGGGAAGACCAAGCTTCTCGGGTTCTTCGTGGGTCAGGTGATGCGGGCCACCAAGGGCAAGGCCAACCCCCAGGCGGTGAACCGGCTGGTGCGCGAGAAGCTGGAGGCCGGGTCGTGAGCGGGTTCCGGGCCGTGGAGTGGACCGGCGAGGCGGTGCGGCTGCTGGACCAGCGCCGGCTTCCCACCGAGGAGACCTACCACGACTACACCGACCCCGAGGCCGTGGCCGTGGCCATCGAGCAGATGGTGGTGCGGGGGGCGCCGGCCATCGGGGTGACCGCGGCCTACGGGGTGGCGCTGGCGGCCCGGAGATGGGCCGGGGCGACGGCGGCGGAGTTCCGCTCGGCCATGGAGAGCGTGTTCGAGCGGTTCGCCCGCACCCGGCCCACCGCCGTGAACCTGTTCTGGGCCCTCGACCGGATGCGGCGGGCGGCCCAGGGGGCCCCGGACCCGGCCCGGGCGGCCGAGGCCCTGGAGGTCGAGGCCCGGGCCATCGAGGCCGAGGACCTCGAGGCCTGCCGGGCCATGGGACGGCTCGGGGCGGAGCTGCTCACCGACCCGGCCACCGTGCTGACCCACTGCAACGCCGGCGCCCTGGCCACCGCCGGCTACGGCACCGCCCTGGGCGTGATCCGGGCCGCGGCCGAGGCGGGCAAGCGCGTCCGGGTGCTGGCCGACGAGACCCGGCCGTTCCTCCAGGGAGCCCGGCTGACCGCCTGGGAACTCCGGAAGGACGGCATCCCGGTGACCCTCATCACCGACGGCATGGCCGGGTACCGGATGAAACGCGGCGGCGTGGACGCGGTGGTGGTGGGCGCCGATCGGATCACCCGCTCCGGCGACGTGGCCAACAAGATCGGCACCTACACCCTGGCCGTGCTGGCCCGGGAGCACGGGGTGCCGTTCTACGTGGCCGCCCCCCTCTCCACCGTGGACTTCGAGCTCTCGTCGGGCGACGAGATCCCCATCGAGGAGCGGGACCCGGCCGAGGTGACCCACTGCGGGGGCACGCGGGTCGCGCCCGAGGGGGTGGAGGTGTGGAACCCGGCCTTCGACGTGACCCCGGCCCGCTTGGTGACGGCCATCGTCACGGAACGGGGCGTGGCCCGACCACCTTACACCGAGTCGCTGGACGCCCTGCGGCGTTGACGCCAGGGGGCGTTTCCCGCTACGGTTCTTTCCATTCCGGGAGGCCCACGTGATCCGATCCGCCCGTACCCTCCTCTGCCTCGTTCTCGGCATCGCCCTCGCGGGGTGCTGGGGCACCCAGCGGCTGGAGGACCTCTCCCCTGCCGAGCTCTACGCCATGGCCCAGAGGGCCGTGGAGAAGTACCGGTACGAAGAGGCCCAGAAGCTGATCGACCGCATCCGCGACGACCACCCGTTCTCTAAGTTCGCCACCGAGGCGGAGCTGCTCGAGGCGGACATGCTGTTCCGCCAGGAGAAGTTCGAGGAGGCGGCCGCCGCGTACCGGGGGTTCGAGGAACTCCACCCCACCTACCCGAAGCTGGACTACGTGATCTTTCGGCGGGGCTTGTGCTACTACAACCTGAGCCAGCCCCCCGACCGGGACCAAGAGCCCACCCACCGGGCCCTGGAGGCGTTCCAGAAGCTGCTGTACGCCCGCCCCAAGAGCCAATACGCGGCCGAGGCCCAGGAAAAGGTAAAGGAGCTGCGCCAGCGCCTGGCCGAGCACGAGATGTACGTGGCCCGGTACTACCTGCGGAAGAAGCGATACTCCGCGGCCCTGGGACGGCTCCAGGAGCTGGTGCGCTCGTACCCGGACTCACCCCTGCGCGACCAGGCCCTGGCCCTGGCGTTGGAGATCCAACCGAAGGCCGAGAGGGAGAAGGTGGGGGAGGATGAGTAGCTCGTAAAGGTCCGTTTTCCGATAGGAACGGACCTTTTCGTTTTTTGTTGGTCACTTTTCATTTGGGGAAGGTACGGCCGCAAAACCGGAAAGGAGACGTTCCCGTGGACTCGGCGATCGTGGAGCTCACCCACCTTGGGCGCGAGGCGTTCAACGACGGCCGGTACGAAGAGGCCGAACGCTACCTGCGCAAACTTCTCGACATGGACTGCCGGTTCGCCGACATCTTCAACATGCTGGGGGCCATCGCGTTCCAGAAGGGCGACCGGGAGGGGGCGGTGGGGCTGTTCCAGGAGGCCCTGGACGTCAACCCCCACTACACCGAGGCGCTCCTGAACATGGCCGTGGCTTTGAACGACCTGGGCCGGTACGACGAGGCGGAGCGGGCCTTCGAGAAGGCCCGGAGGGCCTCCCGGGTGGACCAGGGCACGGTGGACCCGTACATCAAGGGGCGCCTGGCCAACGTGCACGCCGACATCGGCGAGATCTACCACAGCCTGGGCATGCTGGCCGAGGCCGAGGCGGAGTACCGCAAGGCCCTGTCCCTGGGCCCCACCTTCCCGGACCTGCGCACCCGGGTGGGCGTGCTGTTCCGGGACATGGGGCGCTACGACGACGCCGTGGCCGAGTTCCGGCGGGTCAAGGAGGAGCACCCCCATTACACCGAGGCCGGCATCCAGCTGGGCATCACCTACTACAGCCGGGGCCAGGTGGATCTGGCCGTGGAGGAGTGGAACGGGGTGCTGGAACGCTCGCCCGACAACCCCAAGGCCTTGATGTACCTGCGGCTCGCCGAGCGCGAGCAGGTGTGAGCAGGGAGGCTGGGAGGCCAGGAAGCTGGAAAGCTAGAAAGCTCTAACCCCTCCGGCTCCAGCTTGGGAACTCCGCCCTTGCGAGAACGTCCTTCCCTTCGCGAAAGGATCTCTCGTCGCGTCTCCGGTTCGGGCCGCCCCGGAGCACGGCGGCCGCCTCCCCGCGTTCTAACCTTTCCCCTCCCCGATCCGGAACTCCTCCTGGTGCAGGTGGGGCCGAGCCTTGAGCACGATCTGCTTGCCCAGGGTCTGCTCCAGGGCCTCGAGCCCTGAGCGCTCCTCGTCGTAGAGGTAGTGGACCACGTCGGGGTGGGCCTCCACCACGATCGTGTCCGAGGCGATCCCGTGACGACGGCGCCGGATCTCGCGGAACACGTCGTAGGCCACCGTGGACCGGGACCGCACGTACCCCTTGCCCTCGCAGTAGGGGCACGGCTCGCACAGCATCCGGCCCAGATCCTCGTGGACCCTCTTGCGGGTCATCTCCACCAGGCCTAGGCTGGAGATCTGCAGCAGGTTCGTCTTGGCCCGGTCCCTCCGCAGCTCCGACTCCAGGGTCTCGAACACCTTGCGGCGGTTCTCCTCCACTTCCATGTCGATGAAATCGATGATGATGATGCCCCCGATGTTCCGGAGCCGGAGCTGGTAGGCGATCTCCCGGGCCGCCTCCAGGTTCGTCTTGAGGATGGTCTCCTCCAGGTTGCGCTTGCCCACGTAGGAGCCGGTGTTCACGTCGATGGCCGTGAGGGCCTCGGTGCGCTCGATCACGATGTAGCCCCCGCTCTTGAGCCACACCCGCCGCTCCAGGGCCTTGGAGATCTCGATCTCGATGTCGTAGAAGCTGAAGATCGGCTCGGGCCGGTTGTAGAGCTCCACCAGCGGGCGCGCCTGGGGCACGTAGGTGCCGACGAACTCCAGGATCTTTTTGTACTCCTCGGCCGAGTCCACCACGATCCGGCGCACCTCGGGGGTGTACAGGTCGCGGATGGCCCGGAACGAGATGTCCAGGTCGCAGTGGAGCAGGTTGGGGGCCGACACCCGGGCCGCCCGCTGGACCACGTCGTCCCACAGCCGGGTCAGGAACTCCATCTCGGGCTTCAGGTCGTCGGCGGTGCACCCCTCGGCCGCGGTGCGCACGATGAACCCGCCGGGCCCCGTGCGCAGCTCGGCCACCATCTCCCGCAGGGCGGCCCGCTCCTCCTCGTCGGTGATCCGGCGAGACACCCCGATGTGGTTCACGTGGGGCAGGTACACCACGTTGCGGCCCGGCAGGCTCACGAACTGGGTGATCCGGGCGCCCTTGCGCCCCAGGGGCTCCTTGGCCACCTGAACCAACACCTCCTGGCCCTCGTGGAGCAGATCCTCGATGGGGGCCGCGGGCTTGGGGGGACGCAGGGGGACGTCTCCGTCCTCGTCCAGGCCGAACATCTCCGCGTACTCCTGGATGTCGGAGTACACGTCCGACACGTACAGGAACGCCGCCTTCTCGAGGCCGATGTCCACGAACGCGGCCTGCATGCCCGGCAACACCCGCACCACGCGGCCCTTGTAGATGTTGCCCACCACCCTTCGGTCCTTGACGTGCTCGATGTAGAGCTCGGCCAGGACCTTGTTCTCCAGCAGGGCCACCCGGGTGTCCTGGGGCGTGGCGTTGATGATGATCTCTTTCGACAGGCTGGGCGCCGCTTCCACCTCGGACATGTCTGCTCCGGTAACTTCGGTCGTTGGTCGTCAGTCGTTGGCCGTCGGTCGGGGGCCTTCGGCCCGCTAGGCGGCTAGGCAGCTAGGCGGCGGGGCGGCTCTCGAATCGCGCCAAAGCTCGGGGGCATGGGGTCTGCTGGAGCGCCCGCCCGTCTAACGGGCCGATCTAGCCGGAATTTCTCTAGTTTCTAGTCTCTGGTTTCTGGTCTCTGGCCTTGCCGGAAGCAGGCCCCATGCCCCGGCAACAGAACGGAGCGGCCGCCGGTCAACTCAGCCGCATCCGCACCTTGACGATCCGGTCGCAGGCCCGCACGCCCTCGGCCAGGCCTGCCAGGCGGTGCACCAGATCCTCGGGCGTGACCGCGGTGCCGTTTTCGGCCCGGCGAATCCGCACGTGCAGCCGCCCCTCCTCCTCCCAAAGGCCCTCCACGTACCGCCGGGCGTCCAGCACCCGATCGGCCTTGTTCTTGCGGTGCTTGACCACCGGGAACTCGGCCACGGCCCAGAACGCCCCGATCCGCTCCCGCCAGCCGGAGCGCTCCCCCACGGCCGCGGCCGCCTCGGCCGTGGGCACCACCTCGTACTCCTCCACCGTGCCCCCCCCGGTCAGCCCCTTGGTGTCCGGGCCGATCACCCACAGGGCCTCCACCCTGAGCCCTTCGGGCAGGCTGGCGTTCATGCGGGCCTGGGTCTCGGGCAGGAGCGGCACGGTCCACACCTTCAGGTCCGCCAGCTCGGCCCGGCTCTCGGTGCCCAGCGGAAGCGCCGGCCCCAGCACGATCCGGGGCTGGGGATGGTGCCCGCGGGAGTACACCACGTCCACCCCGGCCGCCCGCAACGCCCGGTGCAGAGCGGTCACCGTCTCCAGATGGGCCAGGAACGAGGCCGGGCCCTGCTTGGAGAACCGGAACCGGATCCGGGGGACCTGCGACAGATCCTCGGGCTTCGGCGGCGCAGGCTCGGCCGGCGGCGGGTAGGGAACCGGGTCAGCCACCCGGGGCTTCACCCGGTCGAAGTCGCACAGGCCGCACCCCTGGCACCGGCCGCCCCGGCAGTCCGGGGTGGGCTCGGCCCGCAGGGCGCGCTCCCACTCGGTCCGCAGGAACGCGGGGTCCGCGCCCAGGTCCACCACGTCCCAAGGCTGGGGCGCGGCAGGATCCCGCTCGGCCAGGAACTCCTCGACCCGCAGCCCGGCCTCCCGGAACGCGGTCTCCCAGGTCTGCCACCGGAACTCGCCGGTCCAGGCGTCCATGCGGCATCCGTTGCGGTAGGCCGCCTCGATCACCCGGCCCAGGCGCCGGTCGCCCCGGGCAATCACCCCCTCGAGCACGCTCATCCGGGCGTCGTGCCAACGCAGGTCCACCGCCCCCCGCCGCAGGTTCTTCTTGAAGAACGCCTGGATCTCCTCGATCTCGGCCACCCCGATCTGCCGGGCCCACTGGAAGGGCGTGTGGGGCTTGGGCACGAAGTTCGAGATGCTCACGCCCACCCTGCCCCTGCCCTTGGGCGCGGCCTTGGCGATCCGGCGCACCAGCTCCACGATGGCCTGGCGGTCCTCGGCGGTCTCGGTGGGCAACCCCACCATGAAGTAGAGCTTCAGCCCCTTCCAGCCCGCCGCGAACACCTTGTGGACCGCCCCGAAGATCTCGGCCTCGGTGATGTTCTTGTTGATGACCCGTCGCAGCCGCTCGGACCCGGCCTCGGGGGCCAGGGTGAACCCCGTCTTGCGCACCCGGCGGATCTCCTCGAGCACCCGGTCGTCCAGGCTGTCGACCCGCAGGCTCGGCAGGCTCACCGCGGTCTGCCGCCCGCCGTGCTCGCGCATGAGCCGCACCAGGAGCGGCCCGATCGACGAGTAGTCCCCGGTGGACAGGGACAACAGCCCCACCTCGTCGTACCCGCTCTGCTCGACGCCCCCGGCCACGGCCCGGGCCACCTGGTCGGCCGGCCGCTCCCTCACGGGCCGGTAGTAGAACCCGGCCTGGCAGAACCGGCACCCCCGGGTGCACCCTCGGCAGACCTCCACGGCGAGCCGGTCGTGGATCGTGGAGATAAACGGCACCACCGGCCGGGTCGGCGGAGGCCAGGCCGCGAGGTCCGGCAGCACCCGCCGCCTCACCCGCATCGCGGGGTCGAACCCGGCGAACCGGCCGGCCTCGAACCGCGGCCGAGTTCGGGCCGGCACGTACACCCCCTCGACCCGCGACAGGGCCTGGAGCCTCGCCTCCCGATCCGGCCCCGCCCCCTCCAGGGCCCGGGCCAGCTCCACCACGGCCTCCTCGCCGTCGCCCACGAAAAACGCGTCGAAGAAATCGGCGAACGGCTCGGGGTTGGCGCACACCGGCCCCCCCGCGATCACCAGGGGATGGCCGGGGCCCCGGTCGGCGGCCCGGAGCGGCACCCCGCCCAGGTCGAGCATCAATAGCACGTTGGTGATCGACAGCTCGTAGGGCAGGGTGAACCCCACCAGGTCGAACTCCACCAGCGGCCGGCCCGACTCCCGGGTGACCAGGGGCCAGCCCCGGCGCCGCAGCAGGGCCTCCATGTCGTGCCAGGGGGCGAAGGCCCGCTCGGCCAGGACCCCCTCCTCCCGGTTCAGGGTGTGGTACAGGATCTGGAGCCCCAGGTGGCTCATGCCGATCTCGTACACGTCGGGGAAGCACAGGGCCACCCGCACCCCGGCCCCGCCCCAGTCCTTGACCACGGCGCCGACCTCGAGCCCCTCGTACCGGCCGGGCTTCTCCACTTCGAGCAGTGCGCGTCCGTACCTCATGCCGTCCTTTTCTAACCGGCCCGGCGGGCCGGGTGCCGTCTCAGGATCGAAAGTCATTGACCCGGCGGACAAACCAGCGCTACCGCCCGGATCGGAGGGGCAAGGGCCTGCCGGAGAGCCGGGCGCGGATCAGTGCATCCGGCCCCCGGGCCCCGGCGGCTCACCGGTCCGGGCCCGCCCCAGCGGGTCGGTCAGGAACGACGCCTTGCAGGCCGGGCACAACAGGAACCCCTGCGCCTGGTACACGTCCCGGCCGGCCGATCCCGGATCGACGCCGTCGAGGGCCCGCATGAACGCCTCCAGGTCGTCCATGTCGCCCTGGTCGGGGAGCACGCCGTCGAAATCGGCCGTCACGTGGATCGTGATCAGGTACTTGAGGCTACCCGGGGCCAGTTCCGCCCCGCACCGGTCGCACTGGGCCATTCCCGTCGTCCTCGCCGGGGATCGGTCCGCCGAAATTGGAGACCGGATTCAAGCACACCGGCCCCACCGCCACAAGCGGCCGCCCCCCGCACAAAAAAACCGGGTCCGATCGGCCCGGCCCTGTGTCGTGGTCGCGTTGGTGAGTTCGGTCGTTGGTCGCTAGTCGTTGGTCGAAGAGCCAGGGATCACCGGGGCGGCCGGGCGGCTTTCGAGCCGCCACCAAACCCTTGGGGGGCGTGGGGCCTGGTGGAGTGCCGGATGCAGCGTACGTCGGATGCTGCGCTCACGCACGGCCGGAACCAGGCCCCATGCCCCACCGCCAAACCCTCGGGGGGGCTCAGCACGCCTCTCCGCATCGCACGGCTCGGGTCAGGTCCTCGGGGGTGAACGGAAGGCGGCGGAACAGCTTCTCCTCCAGCCTGCGGGTCCGCTCCCAGTTGGCCCGGATCCGGGCCTCGGCCTCGGCATGGTTCCGGCCGTAGCGTTGGATCAGATCCTCGAACCGCTCCGCCAGGCTCACCACCTCCTCGTGGCGTACCCGCTTGTCGCTGTAGTTGAGCACCTCGGCCTCGTCCACCCTCCCGTGGGGCCGGCTGCCCCGCAGCTCCACGTGCTGCCCCACCAGGTCGGCCACCTCCGCGTACCCGGCACCCCGGAGGATGTCCGCCCCCTCCTTGGCGTGGTCCTGGAGCGACCCGAGGCACCGGGCCTTGGCCACGTCGTGGAGCACCGCGGCCGCCTCCAGCAGGTCCGGATCCAGGTCCTGGCCCCCGTACTCCCGGAGCCACCGTCCCAGCACCCGGGCCACTCGGGCCACCTGGCGGCTGTGGCGCCGGATGTGGGCCGGCACCCCCCACTCGTCCAGCAGGCGTTCCTGCTCCGCCGGCCCGGGCACGGCCCGGGCCGGCTCGTCCCGGTCCGCCACGGGGGGGCTCACCGCTTCAGAAACTTGGCCGCCCGAGCCACCAGGGCGCTGGCGTCCAGGCCCAGGCGCCGCCGGACCTCGCCGGGGTCCCCCGCCATGCCCTCGCCCTCCACCCCCAGCTTGAGGAGGCGGCACGAGATGCCCCGGGTGGCGATCACGTCGGCCACCCGGGCCCCCAGGCCGGTGCGCACCGTGTGGTCCTCGTAGGTGATGACCCGGCCCTTGCGCAGGTTCTGAAGCAGCACCGGGTCCTCGCTATCCACCAAGGCCCCCGGGCACGGCACGTGGAGCACGGCCGGCCCCATGCCCCGCTCACGAAGGGCCTCCCAGGCCGCGATGGCCTCCAGCACCAGGGGACCGGTGGTGAGGATCACCCCGGAGTCCCCGGGCCGCACGAGGTCGATCCGGCCGTACTCGAACCGGTACTCTCCCCCAAACAGCGGTCGGCCGTCCACGTCGGTCACCACCGCGGTGGGGGTGCGCCACACGCCCACCACCCAGTTGCCCGGC
The DNA here is from genome assembly GCF_000526155.1 of Deferrisoma camini S3R1. Lineage (NCBI taxonomy): Bacteria > Pseudomonadati > Thermodesulfobacteriota > Deferrisomatia > Deferrisomatales > Deferrisomataceae > Deferrisoma > Deferrisoma camini. The sequence goes on from NZ_JAFN01000001.1 coordinate 1,918,291, forward strand.
TCGATCAGGGCGACCCGCGCCACCCGGTCCATCTGGTTCGCGTCGGCCGGGAACACCATGCGGCACCGGGGCAGGTTCTCCACCAGGCTCACATAGTCCAGGCACAGCCCCGCCCGGCCCCGCCGCCCGCCTTCCACCCCCAGGGCGGCCGCGAACAGCTTCACGTGGGTCCGGTTGAGATCGTTCAGGCGCAGGGAGTGGAACGCCCCCTCCAGGGCGTCGGGCCCCCGAGCCAGCCACACCGGAACCCCCCCGGCCAGGCTGAACGCCCCCAGGGCCACCCCCACGGCGGCGTCCTGGCCCCGCACCTCGAAGAACCGGTCCCGGGGCCGGGGCAGGTTGGCCGCGTCGGCCCCGCCCACCACCACCTTCCCCTCGAACAGGGCCATCGGCGCCCCGGATTCCTCGGCCTCCTCCGCCTCCAGCACGTCGGCCAGCACCCCGGCCAGGGCCGTCTGACCCGACACCTCGGTCCCGGCGGGGTAGTCGCGGTGGGTCAGGGGCACGGCCGGCACCGGGTGGTCCTCCGGCTCCTCCTCCAGGTTCAGGTCGAACTCCCCGAACGCGGACCGGTAGTCCTCCTCCTCGTCCAGCGACGGGTCCTGGCGCAGCTCGCGCATGGCCTCCCGGTACTCCTCGTCCGTCAGCCGGATCTCGTGGTACCGGGGATCGTTCTCCATGAACGACACCCCGTGGCCCGACGTGGTCCGGGCCACCACCAGCACCGGGGCGCTCTGGATCTGGATGGCCCGCCGGATGGCCCGGTAGATGTCGTCGGGGTCGTGGCCGTTGACCTCGATCACGTCCCAGCCGTCGGCGATGTACTCGTACTTGATGCTCTGGAGGTAGGCCTCGGCCGCCTTTCCGGTGGCCATCACCCCGTTGGCGTCCATCACCGCGGTGATCTGGTTCAGCCGCTGGCGCTTGGCGAACCGCCGGGCCTCGGCCACGATGCCCCGCTGCTGCTCCCCGTCGCTCACCACCACGAATACCTGGTTCTTCGCGCCGGACAGCCGCCCGGCCAGGGCGAACCCACACGCGGCCGCAAGCCCGGCGCCCGGCACCCCGCCGGTCCACTCGACACCGGGCACGGCCCGGTTCGGCGCCTCCTCGAACACGCTGCCGGCCTTGGCGAACAGGCTGACCGCGTCGTCCCGGTCCACGAAGTCGAACCGGCCCAGGGTGGCGTACAGGGCCGCCGTGAGGTGGGGAGGGCTCAGCACGATCCGGTCCCGCTTCGGCTCGTCCGGGTCCGACGGCCGCACGTTGGCCGCCGCGTACAGGGTGACCAGGATCTCGGCGCACGAGAGGCACCCGGCCGGATGCCCCTCGCCCACGAGGTGGATCATCTTGAGCACGTCGCCGCGGACCTGCCGGGCGAGATCCCGCAGCGTCCGCACCTGTTCGGCCGACAGCTCCTCCAGCTTGAAGCCCTTCGGTAACTGCATCCACGACTCCTTCACATCCCGCGGCGCGGGCCCGGAAATCAGTACTCGTCGTCCTCCAGCCCGTCCTCGTCCAGGTCCTCGTCCTCGTCGTCGTCCTCCTCGTCCTCCCGGAACGATTCCCAGGCCCTGCGAGCCACGGGGGTCTTGAGGAGCTTCCCGATGCCGGACAGGATCGCCTGCACGGGGTGGTCCACGTCCTCCAGGTCCTCCGCCTCCACGTACTCCGCCAGCTCCTCGGCCGCCTCGGCCCGGAGCTCCTCGTCGAACAGGTCGTCCCAGGAGAACTCCATGTCCTCCACGGGCTCCCCGTCCAGGTAGAAGACGACCCCCTCGTCGTCGTAGACCGCTTCCAGGGTGGAGATGATCTTCCTCTTGGGCATGGCTCCCTCCTCCGCCCCGCCACGAAGCCGGTAAAGCCGCGGGAACATAGCATCCAGGCACCATTCTGGCAAGACCGCCCTCGCCCGGCTCAGGCGGTTCCGCCCAGGCTCCTCACCGTGGTGCGGAACTGGAGCGCCTCGAGCACGTGCTCCCGGAGCACCCGCTCCGACCCGGCCAGATCCGCGATCGTGCGAGCCACCTTCAACACCCGGGTGTAGGCCCGGGCCGAAAGCCCCAACCGCTCCACCGCGTGGCGCAGCACCGGTTCGGCATCGTCCGCCGGGGTGGCGAACCGCCGCACCGCCCGGGCGGTCATGGCGGCGTTGGTGGTGATGCGCGTCCCCCGGAACCGGTCGGCCTGGCGGCGCCGGGCGTCGGCCACCCGGGCCCGGATCTCGGCCGACGGCTCCCCCGGCTCCCCTTGCCCGTGGATCTGCCGGAACGGCACCGCCGGAACGTCCACCTGGAGGTCGAACCGGTCGAGCAGGGGCCCGCTCACCCGGGCCCGGTACTTGCGCAGGGCCGAGGGCGAGCAGGAGCAGGCCCGGTACGGATCTCCCCAGTACCCACACGGGCACGGGTTCATGGCGGCCACCAGGGTGAACCGGGCCGGGAACGTCAGGGTTGTGGAGGCCCGCGAGATGGTCACCTCGCCGTCCTCCAGGGGCTGGCGCAGCACCTCGAGCACGTGGCGCTTGAACTCGGGCAGCTCGTCCAGGAACAACACCCCGTTGTGCGCCAGGCTGATCTCCCCGCAGCGCGGAACCGTGCCCCCGCCGATCAGCCCGGCGTCCGAGATGGTGTGGTGAGGAGCCCGGAACGGCCGACGCACCACCAGGGGGCTGCCGCCGTCGCGCACCCCCATGGCGCTGTAGATCCGGCTCGTCTCCAGGCACTCGTCCCAGCTCATCTCCGGAAGGATCGTGGGCAGCCTTCGGGCGAGCATGGTCTTGCCGGAGCCGGGCGGCCCCACCAGCAGCACGTTGTGCCCCCCGGCCGCCGCGATCTCCAGGGCCCTCTTGGCGTGGGCCTGGCCGCGGACCTCGGCAAAGTCCACGTCGAAGGCCCCCCGCGCCGCCAGCACCTCTGCCGGGTCGGCCTCGACCCGGCCGAGCCCGCCGCTTCGCAGCCCCTCCACCACCTGCCCGATGGAGTCGGCCGGGTGCACGGCCACCCCTTGCACCACGGCCGCCTCCACCGCGTTCTCCCTGGGCACGCACAGAGCCCCGAACCCCAGCCGGCGGGCCTCCAGCGCGATGGGCAGCACGCCCCGCACCGGCCGAACCGAGCCGTCCAGCGCCAGCTCGCCCAAGAACAGCGTACCCTCGGGGACCGACAGCTTCAGGTCCGGGTCGGCCGCCAGCACCGCCAGGGCCACGGGCAGGTCGAAGGCGGCGCCCTCCTTCTTCACGTCGGCCGGCGCCAGGTTCACGGTGATCCGGTGGGGCGGGAACCGGTATCCGGCGTTGCGCACCGCCGCCTTCACCCGGTCGCGGCTCTCCTTGACCGCCCCGTCCGGCAACCCCACCACGGTGAACGAGGGCAGCCCGTGGGCCACGTCCACCTCCACGTCCACCCGGAACGCGTCCACCCCCAACACCGCCGCCGAGCACACCCGAGCCAGCAACGCCCACCTCCCCGCCCCCAGCGCGCCAAAGTACCCAAGGCCCTGCCGACCCGCAAGGGGCAAGGGGGCCGACGAAAGGGGCAGCACCGAGCTTTTCCCGGGAGGAACGGGAGCGGTACAGTACGGGTTCGAGCGCGTGGCCGTATCAGGGGACAGAATTCAGAGGACAGTGGACAGGACCAAACCTTCCACGTTTTGTAAAACTCCACACAGCTTTTGGACTCTACCCGAACTTCTGTCTTCTGATCTCTGGCCCCTGACACCTGAATCGCAGACCCCGTGCCCCACCGCCGAAACTGTGCGAGGATCGGTTCGAGTTACTTCTTCGCCAACAGGCCGCCTCGCGGTCTACTGGAGCTTCCCAGTAACTTCGGGCCTTCGGCCCGTTGGGCGGATGCGCCGGACTCGCCGGGATCAAAGGGGGTTTTGGCCTCCTAGCCCCCCAGCGTTCCAGCGAAAGTCACTGACAAGGACCTACCGACCATGGACGAGAGCCGGTACCCCGAATCGATTCCCAGGGCGGCCGAGGGCTGCCTGTACGTGGTGGCGGTGCCGCTGGGCAACCCCGACGACATCACCCGACGGGCCCTGCGGGTGCTGACCGAGGTGGACTGCGTGGCCGCGGAGGACACCCGTACCGCGGCCCGGCTGCTGGCCCGGCACGGGCTGAGGAAGCCCCTGGTCTCGTACCACGACTGGAACGAGGAGGCCCGGGCCCGCCAGCTGCTCGGCCGGCTCGAACGCGGGGAGCAGATCGCGCTGGTGTCCGAGGCCGGCACCCCGGGCATCAGCGACCCCGGGTTCGACCTGGTGCGCCTCGCCCGCCAAAGCGGCCACCGGGTGGTGCCGGTGCCGGGCCCCAGCGCGGTGGCCGCCTTCCTGAGCGCCTCGGGCCTGCCCACCCATGCCTTCTCGTTCCACGGCTTCCCGCCAAAGCGGGCGGCCCGCCGCCGGGCGTTCTTCCGGGAGCTCCGGGACCGCACCGAGACCCTGGTGTTCTACGAGTCGCCCCACCGCATCCTGGCCGCCCTGGACGACGCGCTGGCGGAGTTCGGCGACCGGGAGGCCGCCCTGGCCCGGGAGATGACAAAGCCCCACGAGGAGTTTCTCTGGGGCACGATCTCGGGGATCCGAGGGGACCTGGAGCGGCGGGACCGGGTCCGGGGCGAGGTGTGCTGGGGGGTCCGGGGCAGGGACCCCCGGCGTCCTCCCGAGATCAGCGAGGCAGAGGCGGCCGAGGCGGCCGCCCGGGTCGAGGCCCTGGGCCTTCCCCCCCGCCGGGCGGCCCGGGAGCTGGCCCGGCTCACCGGCATGTCCACGGACGAGGCCTACCGCTACCTCTCAGAACGCCGAGGGCGGGGGTAGCGCCGCGCCCCGCAGCCCCCTTCCCGACCCGTGGCAGGCGACAGGCCGGTTTGACAAGGCCGTGCCGGCCGGAAAGGCTGGTTGGATCCGTCACCTGCCACCGCGACGCGGGGAGCCCATGCAGATCTCCCTCCTGAACGACATTCTGATCATCTTCGGGCTGTCGGTGCTCATCCTGTTCGCGTGCAACCGGCTCCGGGTGCCCGCGGTGGTGGGGTTCCTGTTCACCGGCATCCTGGTGGGCCCCTACGGGCTCGGCCTGATCCAGGCGCTCCACGAGGTGGAGATCCTGGCCGAGATCGGCGTGGTGCTCCTGCTCTTCACCATCGGGATCGAGTTCTCGTTCCAGAAGATGCTCCAGATCAAGCGGCCGGTCCTCGTCGGGGGCTCGCTCCAGGTGGGGCTCACGTGCCTGGCCGCGTTCCTGCTGGCCCGGCGGCTGGGCCAGCCCACGGGCCAGGCGGTGTTCCTCGGGTTCCTGTTCTCCCTGAGCAGCACGGCCATCGTGCTCCGGCTCATCCAGGAGCGGGCCGAGGTGGACAGCCCCCACGGGAGCACCACCTTGGGTATCCTGATCTTCCAGGACGTGGCCATCGTGCCGATGATCCTGGTCACCCCGCTCCTGGCCGGCACGGCCGGGGGCTCGGGCGGGGCCGCCCTGCTCCTGGTGGCCAAGGGGCTCGGCATCGTCGCGCTGGTGATCGTGAGCACCAAGTGGGTCGTGCCCCGGGTGCTCTACCAGGTGGCCCGCACCGGCAGTCAGGAGCTCTTCCTCCTGAGCGTGATCGCCATCTGCCTGTCGGTGGCCCTGCTGACCGCCGCGGCCGGCCTCTCCCTGGCCCTGGGGGCGTTCCTCGCGGGCCTCATCATCTCGGAGTCCGAGTACAGCCACCGGGCCCTCGGGAACATCCTGCCCTTCCGGGACGCCTTCACCACCTTCTTCTTCGTATCCATCGGCATGCTCCTGGACGTGGGCTTCCTGCTCCGGGAGCCGGCCGCGGTCACCCTGCTCGCCCTCGGCATCCTGGTGCTGAAGTCGGCCATCGCCGGCCTGGCCGCCGTGCTGCTGGGCCTTCCCCTTCGCACCGCGGTGCTGGTGGGCCTGGCGCTGGGGCAGGTGGGGGAGTTCTCGTTCATCCTCTCCCGCACCGGGGTGGAGCACGGCCTGGTGACCGGGGACCTCTACCAGCTCTTCCTGGCCGGCGCGGTCCTGACCATGGCCGCCACCCCCTTCGTCATCGCCCTGGCGCCCCGGGTGGCCGACGCGGTGGTACGCCTGCCCCTGCCCCGCAGGCTCAAGGCCGGCATGGACCCGGCCCCGGCGGACGGGGACGAGACGCGCAGGGACCACCTGGTGATCATCGGGTTCGGGGTGAGCGGCAGGAACGTGGCCCGGGCCGCCGCCGTGGCGGGCATCCCCTACGCGGTCATCGAGATGAACCCCGACACCGTGCGCAGCGAGCAGGCCCGGGGCGAGCCCATCCGCTACGGCGACGCCACCCAGGAGACCGTGCTGGAGCACGCCAACGTGCCGGAGGCCCGGGTGGTGGTCGTGGCGATCAACGACCCCACGGCCACCCGCCGGGTCACCGAGGCGGTCCGGCGCCTGAACCCCAAGGCCCACCTGATCGTGCGGACCCAGTACCTCCAGGAGATGGGGCACCTCTACGACCTGGGGGCCGACGAGGTCATTCCACAGGAGTTCGAGACCTCGGTCGAGATCTTCACCCGGGTCCTGACCAAGTACCTGGTGCCCCGGGACGAGATCGAGCGGCTGGTCACCGCGGTGCGGGCCGACGGCTACGAGATGCTCCGGAGCCTCTCCGGGCTGCCGCCCTCCGTGGCCGACCTGAAGCTCCAGCTCCCCCACATCGACATCGTCACCCTCAAGGTCGCCGAAGGCTCGGCCCTGGCGGGCGCATCCCTGGCCCAGGCCGAGCTCCGGAAGACCCACGGGGTCACCGTGCTCGCGGTGCGTCGGGGCACACAGATCGAGGTCAACCCCCCGGCCGACATGGAGCTGCGCCACGGCGACATTCTCTTCGTCCTCGGCCCGCCCGAGAGGATCGCCGACGTGGTGGAGCTGTGCCGCGGCGCAACAGAAAGGCAAGGCGAAGGGTGAGGCGGGGCCCCGGCCGGGCGTGAGGGCAGCATCCGCAGGGATGGCGAAGCAGGGCGTCCAACCGTGCCAGAGAAAATGTCCTTGACAAAAAATAACCCATCCGCTATTATTTTAACATTAAACTACATACTGGAGGCAGCATGGGCACCCACCATCTAGGAACCGAAGAAGAGGTGCGGGCGTTGGACGCCTACATCAAGCTGATGCGGGCTGCCAACGCGCTGACGGCTCGCGTGCACCGTCACCTGGCGGAGGAGAGGCTCACGATCAGCCAGTTCGGTGCGCTGGAGGCGCTGTACCATCTCGGCCCCCTCTGCCAAAAGGACCTGGGGAGGAAGCTCCTCAAGACCGACGGGAACATCACCCTCGTCGTGGACAACCTGGAGAAGCGGGGGCTGGTGGAGCGCCGGCGAGATGCCAAGGACCGACGCTACGTGATGGTTCACCTCTCCGACGAGGGCCGAGAGCTGATCCGACGGACCTTTCCCCGACACGTGGCCGGCGTGGTCGAGGCCCTGAGCGTTCTCGACCCTTCCGAGCAGCAGGAACTGGCGCGGCTGTGCCGCATCGTTGGAAAGCGGGCAGCCGACTGATGGGAGTTTTTCTTGGAGATTTAGTTCAACATTGAAACGTATGGAGCGGAGCCCCACTCCCTCAGGCCGAGCACGAACCCAATGTGAAGGAGACAGCCCGATCATGGAGAGCGTGTCCACGTCATCCGACGCGGCAAGCCGGCTCACGCGCGCCTGGCTGCTGCGGGGAGCGGCGCCGATCCTCCGGTACCACCGCGGCAAGACCGGTGCTCCTGGCGTCTGTGGCCCCTCGGGCCGCGCCGACTCCCCTTCCGTACTTTTGGCGAACCATAAAACGAAAGGACTACAGCCATGAAGAACATCCTGCCCCACACCGATGCCGGCCTGATCACCCCGGAGACCTCGGTCGTCGTATTCATCGACCACCAGCCGCAGATGCTGTTCGGCGTCGCCAACATCGAGCGCCAGCAGCTCGTGAACAACGTCGTCCTGCTCGCCAAGGCGGCGAAGGAGTTCGGGGTCCCCACCGTTCTCACCGCCGTGGAGACGGAGTCGTTCAGCGGCTACGTATGGCCCCAGCTGATGGACGTCCTTTCGGACCAGCAGCCCATCGAGCGCTCCAGCATGAACTCCTGGGACACCCCCGCGTTCCGCCAGGCGATCGAGACCTCGGGGCGCAGGAACGTGGTCGTCTCTGGGCTGTGGACCGAGGTCTGCGTGACCTGGCCCACGCTGAACATGCTGGATGCCGGCTACAACGTGTACATCGTGGAGGACGCCTGCGGTGCCACCTCCTCGGCGGCCCACGATGCGGCGCTCCGGCGTTCCGTACAGGCCGGGGCCGTGCCGATGACCACCATCGCCACGGTGCTCGAATTCCAGAGAGACTGGGCCAACCGGGACCACTATGACGCCTTGATGGATCTCCTCCGGGAGCATGCCGGAGCGTACGGCAGCGGCATCGAGTACGCCTACTCGATGGTGCACAAGGCTCCCCAGGCGGCGCTCCACCCGCACGTGGTCAGCCCTTAGGGGCAACCGAGCCGGCCGGCGGTCCCCCACCGGACCGCCGGCCGCGAGGAGGCAACGGAATGGAAGACCCTATCCATGTCGCCGTCACCCGCACGGTGAAGCCGGGATGCGAGGCCGCCTTCGAGGACGCCATCCGCGCGTTCTTCGTGGCGTCCATGGGCGAGATCTCGACCCTCGGCGCGCAGCTGCTGCGGCCCCTGCCCGGACGAAAAGATCGCACCTACGGGATCCTGCGATCCTTCGCCAACGAGGAGGAGCGCGATGCGTTCTACGCCTCCGAGCATTTCCGCCGTTGGGAGGAGACCGTGGGTCCGCTCGTGGAAGAGGGGTACTCGCGCCGGAACCTACACGGCCTGGAAGCCTTTTTCGAACCGACCGGGACGGACCGTCCCCCTCCGCGCTGGAAGATGGCCGCGCTGACCTGGCTCGGGGTGTGGCCGACCGTCTACCTCGTCTCAATGGGGGTGTCACGGCTGCTCCAGGGCTGGCCCCGGTGGGCCGCCACCGGGGTGGTCACCCTGCTGGTCGTGCTGGCCCTTGCCTGGGGCGTGATGCCCATCATGACCCGGTGCTTTCGGCCCTGGTTGAGCGACCCCGCTTCCGCCGAGACGCCACCGGGCTGACGTCCCCTGGGAGCGGAACGCCCGACGGGTCGCTGCCGGGGCACGAAGCCCCCGCACATACACCCATCCGGCCTCGGGGCGTGGAGGTTGACCCTCCGCCCCCGCTGCCGCACCACTCGCGCCGAACGGCCGAGAGGAGAGCGAACATGAACCGGACACGAGAGCCGCAACAGATCCTTGCCAGCCGTCCCACCGTGGACGGGGCCGGCGTACGGCTCCGGCGCAGCGTCGGCCACGACCGGGGGCTGATCCCCCGCTTCGACCCCTTCCTGCTCCTCGACGACATCCACGCCAGCGACCCGGACGACTACCTGGCGGGGTTTCCGTGGCACCCCCACCGGGGCATCGAGACGGTGACCTACGTGCTCCGCGGCGAGGTGGCCCACGGGGACAGCCTCGGGAACCAGGGCGTGATCGGCTCGGGCGACGTGCAGTGGATGACCGCCGGCAGCGGCATCGTGCACCAGGAGATGCCGCGACGCTTCCCGGGGGTCATGCGCGGGCTGCAGCTGTGGGTGAACCTGCCGGCCAGCCACAAGATGATGCCCCCGCGGTACCGCAGCGTGACCGCCGCGTCCGTTCCCGAGTGCCGCCTCGATGGGGGCGCCGTCGTGAGGGTGATCGCCGGCCGCTGCAACGGCTGCGAGGGCCCGGTGGCCGAGATCGTGCGAAAACCGGAGTACCTGGACGTGGAGGTGTCCCCGGGCGGAGAGTTCACCCACGCCACGGTACCGGGCCACACGGTGCTCGCCTACACCCTGGAGGGCGAGGGGCTCTTCGGTCCCGGATCGTCCCGGGAGACCCCGGCCGACCACGTCGTCCTGTACGGCCCCGGCGACCTCGTCACCGTTCGGGGCGGGGCCGGCGGGGTCCGGTTCCTGCTCTTGGCCGGCGCCCCCCTGGGCGAACCGGTGGCGTGGCGAGGACCGATCGTCATGAACACCGAGGAGGAGCTGGACCTCGCCTTCCGGGAGTATCGTAACGGGACCTTCCTCAAGTCGAGCCCCCATCCGTGACCCCTTTCCACGCGTTCTAGGCATTGCCATGCCTCTTCGCCTCCACCTCATGGTCCGGGGGGCACGGGTTTCAGGGGCCAGGATTCAGAAATCGGTGGACAGGGAGAAGGCTCTTCGGTGCCTCGAGAGGATACCCCCAGGAACCCAAACGCTTTTCGGGATTTCCTGTCTCCTGTCCGCTGAATTCCGGTTCCTGAACCCCATGCCCGCCGCCGGTAATGGCCCTGGACCAACGCACGTTACCCTTCTCCGTCGTAGGGCCCCCCAGGGTCGATGGGGGCTTCTCCGTCATCCGGTCGGCTCACCCGGGCCTTGAGGCGGGGGAGCACTTGGGAGAAGGCGGGGTGGTCGCGGCCGCCCAGGAGGGCGAACAGTAGGACCTCGGTGGTGAGGGGCACGGCCCCGGCCCGCACTAGGAGCTCCCGGCCCACCCGCTGGTCGCGGGGGGTCCGGGAGAACACGGCGTCGTCCAGGAACGCCACGGTGCGGCCCCGCCCCAGGAGCCCCACCGCGGTCTGGAGCACGCACACGTGGGTCTCGACCCCGAGCAGCACGAGCCAGGGCCGGTCTAGGTCCTCCAGGGCCTGGAAGCTCTCTGGGTCGGCCGTGGCGTCGTAGCGGGCCTTGGCGACGACCCGGGCGCCGGGGGCGGCCCCGAGCACCCGGCCGTGGGTGGGGCCGAGCCGGTCCGGGTCCAGTTCCAGGATCAGGGTGGGGAGCCCCAGGGGCGCCAGGAGGTCCAGCGCCCCGGCCGCGGACTCGACCACCCGCCGGGCCCGCCGGGGCGGGTAAGCCTTGAGCAGCCCCGGCTGCACGTCGATCACCACCAGGCCAGCCCCGGCCCGGCCCGGCATCACCGCCCTCCGACCGGGGCGCCTTCCTCCCGCGTCGCTATGATCGCACATCGTTCCCGCTCTCCTCTCCGCCAGCCCCATGCCCTCGCTCCCAAACCGGGCGGGGGCCCGCCGTTGTTGCGACATTCCCCACCGCAGTACACTACACCGCGACCCGCCGGAGGAGGAGCCCCTGTGAGCGAACGCGTCGGAGGGCAGGAGGGAACGGTGCTGCGGCCCTGTTTCGGGCCCGCGCGGCAGTGCCCCCTCACCCTCCGAGTGGGGGGTGAGCCGCGGGGCTGCGACCGCCGGGAGATGCGATGCTGAGTGCCCTGATCGTTGCCGTGGCCCTGGCGCTCGGCGCGTACCTGGCGTTTTCGCGGCGCCTGGCCGGATCGGCCCGGTGGAAGGCCACGGTCACCCCCCTGGCGTCGATCATGGGCAGCGGGTTTCTGGTGAGCGCGCCGCTGCTCGGGGGGATCGTGGGGAACCTGGCCGTGGGGTTCATGGCGGTCCTGCTCGTCCTGGCCTACGCGGTGGGCGGCGCGATCCGGTTCAACATCCGCCACTTCGAACCCCTGGAGAACCGGGGCCACGGCCCGGCCCAGGTGATCGGCGAGCTGTCCCGGATCGTGCTGTCCGGGGCGTACTTCATCTCGGTCACCTACTACCTGCAGCTCCTGGCCGCCTTCCTTCTCAACGCCGTCGGCGTCCACAGCCCCACGGCCGGACACGCGATCACCACCGCCCTGCTGGTGGCGATCGGCGGGGTCGGCATGTGGCGAGGGCTGGGGGAGCTGGAGGGGCTCGAGAAGTACGCCGTGGCGCTGAACCTGGGGATGATCGGGGCTCTTCTGGTGGGGCTTGCGGTGTACAACGCCGGCCTCTTGATCCACGGCCGGTGGGCGCTGCCCGCCGTGCCCTCGGACGTGGACCTGCACGACGCCCGGGTCCTGCTGGGCCTGCTGATCGTGGTGCAGGGGTTCGAGACGTCCCGGTACCTGGGGGACGAGCACCCGGCCGCCCTCCGGATCGCCACCATGCGGACCGCCCAGCTCCTGTCGGCGGCGATCTACCTGGTGTTCATCGCGCTGGTCACGGTGCTGTTCCACCCCGATCTGGGCGCGGACGTCACCGCGATCGTGGGCATGACCCGGCCGGTGTCCGCGGTGCTGCCGATCCTGCTGTCGGTGGCCGCGATCGGCAGCCAGTTCAGCGCGGCCGTGGCCGACACCGAGGGGGCCGGCGGCCTGATCGAGGACATCACCCACCGCCGGGTGCCGGTGCGGTACGCGTACCTGCTGATCCTGCTGGTCACGGTGGCTCTGGCGTGGAGCACCGACGTCAACGGCATCATCGCGTACGCATCGCGGGCGTTCGCCCTCTTTTACACGCTCCAGTGCATCGTGGCGGTGATCGTGGCGTGGGAGGCGCGGGACCTGCCCCGGCACCGCCTGAGGGCTGCCGGGTTCGCGGGCCTGGCCGTGGCGTGCTTCGCGGTGTTCACCCTGGGGCTTCCCGCCGGTTGAGGCGACAAGACGTTCGCCAAGCCCCGGGGGGAACCTCTGCCCTCCCCTCAGCCCCGGCCGCGCAGGAACTGCACGGTCACCTCGGCGACCCGCCGGCCGTAGCGCTCGGCCGTGGCGATGTCGCCCGGGCCCGGAGCCTCGGGCGGATCCACCTGGAAGCTGGCGGCCATGGGCCCGATGAACGAGCCGACCCGGTTGGTGACCTCGGGGCCGGGGCCTCCCACGGCGTTCATGGAGTCCGGGTCGCTCTCCGCCGGGAACATGCCCGTGCCCACGTAGATCATGCCGTGCTGCATGGCGAACACCACCAGGCCCTGGAGGGTGTTGAGCTTGTCGCCGCTGAACGAGCTGGAGTTGGTGAACGCCCCGGCGATCTTGTTGCGCCAGGTGGCCGCGAACCATTTGGACACCGAGGCCTCCATGAACCGCTTCATGCCGGCCGAGATGTTGCCCATGTACGTGGCGGTGCCAAGAACGATCGCGTCGGCCGCGTCCAGCTCGTCGATGCGCTCGACGGCCTCTTCGGCGGTGTAGAGCCGGACGTCCACGCCGTCGACGGCGGCGGCGCCCCGCGCCACGGCCTTGGCCTGCAGCTCGGTGTGGCCGTACTGGGAGTGATAAACGATCGCGACGGTTGCCATGATGGGCCCTCCTCGTCTGCAGTGGACTGTGCGAGTCGAAGCCGACTCTACACCGCCCCGCCAGACCTGCAAGGCCGGGAGGGCCGCAGCCGCTGAAAAAGCCTCTTTCAGGCACTCCCTTTGCGCACAGCTCTTCCACGAGCCGGAACTCGACCTACGGCTTCGCAAAGTTCACGGTGTAGTTCTTCCCCCTGCCGCAACTCGACACGAACGCAAACCCCTGCTCTTCAGCCAGTGAACGCACGGCCTGCAGGGGCAAGAAGTCAGGGTCTCCCGGCTGCTCCGTGATCGAGAGGAGCCCTGGGCTGCGAAGGCACCTGTAGATCCCTTGGAGGCACGCTGCCCGATCAGAGACCTCGCCCAACACCGCCACAAGAAAAACGACATCGAAACTGCCTTCACCAAAGGGCAGGTTGGTCGCGTCACCTTGCGTGAACCCCACAGAGCGCAATCCTGCCGTCCCGATCCTCCGGCGTGCCCTCTTGAGCATCTCCGATTGCACATCGAGCACCGCCAGGTGCCCGTGCGGGATGCGCCGTGCCACCTCGACGCTGAAGTATCCCGGACCCGAGCCGATTTCCAGCACCCGAGAGTCTTGTTCGAGGTGCAGACGATCGGCCAGCTTCTGGGGGGAAAGCACCAGCCGGCGCAAGAACGAGCCCAAAAGCAACGAAAATTGGTACGGGTAGACGCCTTTTCCGAAAAACCGCCTGACGATGTCTACCAAGGCTCCTCTCCGCTCACCCCACGGGCCTCCTTTCTCGCCCCGGTCAGGATCTCCTGAACCGCTTCGGGATCCTCCCGAGCCACCCTGCGCCAGGGGCCGGGCCGCGGCTCACCTTGGCGCGCCCACCCCCACCCTCTCGTCGCAGGCCTCCTGTTCCCTGCCTCGCCCGAGCACCTTCAGACTCCGGCACGTGCTGCCCCAGTCCAGGCAGGTCGATCCGGGCGCTTCGCGGCATCCCCCGCTACCACGCATCCCCAATTCTCGCAACTACGACGCCCCGGCCCTGCAGGGGCATCCGGGGCGGCCCGGCCTCGATCGCCGTTTGACCCCTGGGGGTGCCGGGGGTAGCCTTTTCGGGAAAGCGCGGTGGCCCCCGGGCGGCTGCTTTCGTCCCCTGGAGGGCGCTCCCGGACACGAAAAGGAGAGAAGCATGGACACCTCGGCCCGGCCCGACAACGAGCTTCGCAGAGCCACGATGGAGCGCAAGAAAGCGCCGGGGCACCGATGCCTCGGGCGGCAGCGGGACGGCAAATACGCGCTCTCCGTGGGGGTTCCCACGGGGTGTCTGTCCCCTTCGCAGCTCCGGAGCCTAGCCGACATCGTGGAGAGGTACGGGAGCGTCGGCCACCTCTCGACGGCCCAGAGCCTGATCATCGTGGGGATCGACGGGGAGCACTACTACGAGGCCAGGCAGGCCGTGATGGACGCGGGCCTCGACGTGCGCTCCATCGGCAGGGACGTGCGGCAGGTGAAGTGCTGCCCGGGCGCGGACTTCTCTCCCTTCGGCCTCCAGCGAACCCTTCCCCTGGCGACCCTGCTGGAGGAGACGTTCCGGGGGGTCCCCACGCCCATGAAGTTCAAGATCAGCGTGTCCGGATGCCCCAACTGCTGTGCCAACACGAAGCTCAACGACTTCGGGATCCACGGCACGGTGGACGGCTGGAAGGTGTTCGTGGGGGGGAAGATGGGCAACACCCCGGTGATCGGCCGGGAGATCGCCTCGTCCGTGCCCACGGACGACGTGCCGAGGTACCTGGCGGCCGTCATCCGCACGTACCGGGACCGGGCCGAGCCCGACGAGCGCCTCGCCGCCACCATCGAGCGCATCGGGCTCGACGCGTTCCGGGAGGCGGTGGAGGGGTGCCTCGACCTTCCCTACGACGATCTGGCCGCCATGGCCAGGGAGGCGCGCGAGGAGGCGGCCCGCTGCCAGTGCATCGGTCCCCTCGGCGCATGACCCGGCCGCCAGCCCTTCCGGCGTGACCCCGGAGGGCCGCTCATCCCCTTTCAGCGGATTTGCTTTCTCCCCCGGCCAGGGTCTCCCAGGGTCTCTGAACCGCTTCGGGACTCCCTATGCCGGCCCCGCAGGGGGGCGAAGCACGTGGTAGTCCTGGTCACCCGCAAGCGCCCACGCCAACAATCGGGCCTCCCCTCCCCCTCGACAACCGGGAGGGACGCTGCTGGACAACCGGGAGGGACGCTGCTGCGTAGTTGCCTAGCGCTTCCTCACGCACCCTCTACCGGACAACCGGGAGGGACGCTGCTGCGTAGTTGCCTAGCGCTTCCTCACGCACCCTCTACCGCGTCTCCGCCCAAAACGTCCCGAAGCACCTCCGGCTCCGCCCGGGCCACCTTCCGCCCACGCGCCAAGCACCGGCTCGCGCCCGATCGCCCAAGCCTTAGAATCCGCCCCACCTCCGTAGCCTTCAGCCCCAGCACGTCCACCCCAACGTGGCACACCAGCCCCCGCGCGTCGCTCACCCGCGAATCCGTGCTCCGCCGCAGCACTCGCTCGGGTTCCAGCCCGTAGCGTGCAGCCACCCGCTCCACCACCTCCTCTACTGTCCACGGCGGCCGCACCACGTCCCGTAACTCCTCCCGACGCCACAGCTCCTCCACGAACGCCCCGCTTCCCAGCACCCGCTCGTCGTATGCCTCCCTCTCCTTCCCAGGCCCAAGGACCTTGAGGCTCCGGCGCAGCCCGCCCCCCACCAGCTCGTCCCGCCGGCCTTGCTTCACCCCGGCCGCCACGAACCGCTCGTATTCTTGCCTTGCCTCCCCGACCGTTCGGCCGAACCGCCGCAGAACCTCTTCCTCCGCCTGCCCCGGAAGCTCCCGCGCCCCCATCAGCACCGCGTGCCCGCTCCACCGGTACCGGCGAAGCCCCTCCACCCCCGGCACCAGGCCGGCCCGAACGGGGTTCAGGTGGATGTACCGGACCAACTCCAACAGGTACGGCTCCTCCTCGCACACGATCGACTTGTACCGGTTCTGGAACAAATGCCCGCTGCGGGCGTGGCGCTTGTTGAAGGTCCCGGCGTAGCCCGTGAGGAGCCGGCGCATGAACGTGGACAGCGGCACGTCCCAACGCCGAAGCAGCAGGTGCACGTGGTTCGACAACAGCGCCCAGGCCAGGCACTCGGTGCCGGTGTCCACCAGGAGCGAGCTCAGTCGGGCCACAAACCGCTCCCGATCCTCCTCGTCGCGAAAGATCACCTCGCGGGCCACCCCACGCACGATCACGTGCTGCAACAGTCCAGGTAGGTCGATTCGGGCGCTTCTCGGCATACCCCACCTCCTGGCGCACCTCGCTTCGATTCGCAACTAGGCAGCTGCGTCCCCCTGAACCTCCCTTCAGGAACGGATCCCCGAAACCGGCCCCCCGATGTGGCGAGACCGCTCTCCCATCCCCGTAGCCCCCACGGGGCACACGCTCACACACAGCCCGCAGCCGTAGCACCGATCGGCAGCGTACACCATCCGCCCCGCGTCTAGAGCCCGTGCCCCGAACACGCACCGATCCACACACGCACCGCAGTGGAGGCAGGCGTCCCGGTCCGTCACAGCGACGTACTCCGAGCGGGCTACCAGATCCACGCGGCCTCGCCCTTTCAGAAGGTAGAGGTCGTGACAGCAACATTCGCAGCAACTGCACACTGCGAACACCTCCCGATGCTCGTTGTACAGCGTGAGGTGGACCAACCCCTTCTCGTCCGCCCGCTCCACGGCTGCTCGTGCCTCGTCCAGCGACACCTTCCGAGCCCTTCCCCGTGCGACATTGCGCTCGGCGAACGACCCCAGATACAGACATACGTCCAGCGGCTTGTCGCACCGGCGGGCCAGGGCCCGACACATGCAATCGGCTAGGGCGATGAAAGGGCTCGCCTGCAAGTACTCGATCACCTGATTGCCCGGCATAATCCATTGCCGGAGCTTGAAAGACTTGCCCACCGGCACGACTTTAGAAGAGTGGGTCATCTTCCCTTCGGCGATCCACCGGTCGTACCGGGCCACGGTCGCGTCGACGTACTCATTCCATCGCATGGGCCATCCTTTGTTCAGCCTGAGTTGGGGACCAGGAGGCTTCAGCCCGTCCCGGTTGCATTGCGGCACGCCACCATGTACCGGTACCCGTAAGTGACCACCGTTTGCCCCCTCTGGTTGGCACCCTCGCACCGGATAGAAGCGAACCCCCGCCCCGGCCGGCTCCGGGAACGACGGAGATCGCACCACCATGCTTTCACGGCCAAAGTGTCCCCAGGCCTTACCGGGGCGTGCATCTTGGCCTCGGGAAGAGGAAGGAAGAGGAAGGGACACTCTATAGTCCCTCCGAACACCCCTTTCCTTCCCCGGCCCAAGGACCTTGAGGCTCCGGCGCAGCCCGCCCCCCACCAGCTCGTCCCGCCGGCCCTGCTTCACCCCGGCGGCCACGAACCGCTCGTATTCTTGCCTTGCCTCCCGGACCGTTCGGCCGAACCGCCGCAGAACCTCTTCCTCCGCCTGCCCCGGAAGCTCCCGCGCCCCCATCAGCACCGCGTGCCCGCTCCACCGGTACCGGCGAAGCCCCTCCACCCCCGGCACCAGGCCGGCCCGAACGGGGTTCAGGTGGATGTACCGGACCAACTCCAACAGGTACGGCTCCTCCTCGCACACGATCGACTTGTACCGGTTCTGGAACAAATGTCCGCTGCGGCCGTGGCGCTTGTTGAAGGTCACGGCGTACCCCGTGAGGAGCCGGCGCATGAACGTGGACAGCGGCACGTCCCACCGCCGAAGCAGCAGGTGCACGTGGTTCGACAACAGCGCCCAGGCCAGGCACTCGGTACCGGTGTCCACCAGGAGCGAGCTCAGCCGGACCACAAACCGCTCGCGATCCTCCTCGTCGCGAAAGATCACCTCGCGGGCCACCCCACGCACGATCACGTGCTGCAACAGTCCAGGTAGGTCGATTCGGGCGCTTCTCGGCATACCCCACCTCCTGGCGCACTTCGCTTCGATTCGCAACTAGGCAGCTGCGTCCCCCTGCCCCCCCCCCGATTCGCAACTAGGCAGCTGCGTCCCCCTGCCCCCCCCCGGAAGAACCTCTGAACCCCCCTTACGCAAAACCGAGAAAAACCTCGGTTCAGGGACCGTTTTCGCCTTGACCGGAGGAGGCCATATACGTGTTGGGCGTTATTTTTCATCAACAAGTCCCTCACGCTCAAGTACTCGACGTATATCTTCAAAAATAGCTGAAATATTTCCCTTAGGAAACCTAATCTGTCCTAGTCCCTGAATATTCGAAAATTCCTCGCAACCCTCTTCTAATAAGATTATTGCACGCTCAAAACCCAAACGCCCTTGAAATAATCCAGCCTCGTGTATAACATTTTGCCTAGCGTGCTGTTTTCCGTCCGCTTGCTCATCTTCTGCAGTCATAATGAGGAATGCAATTGCTGCTTCATCAAGCATCTGAGACAATCTAGCTATATTTGTAAATCCTGCCACAGGCACACGATTAAACTCATCCCAAGGAAGATGCATTCGATCCTGAATAAAGTCTTTCAAATCTTTCCAGACAGCGGACCTTCCATGACCAATGAATACATTTGTCCCTATGCGTTCAGATTGCACCTTATGCTTCTCGACATTCTGAAGATGCGAAGCTGCACGACGACTTAATTTGGAGAGCTCTTTGCAAGCGGTAAATGGATAACGAATAGCATGGATCGATGCAAGCACGCTTAAGTGTGGTGGCGTATGCAGGCCCGCTTGGATGGCTGGCATATCCCTTGACATCATTTGTCCTTTAGGACGAATGGCTTCAATAAAATCACTCGCTCCAAATATTTTTAGATTTTCTACTTTCTCAGTAATATCAGCCAGAAACTTATCATCCTTTCTATTAGATAGGGCACTGGATAACAACGAAACAATTCGCGCTTGAGCTTCCTCAAATTCTTCTGCTATAGAAGTCGCTTTCTCTTCTTGAAAATGAATATCTGGATTGCCAGCAATTCCCTCTATAGCCGACACAACATCCTCAAATCTATATTCCCTCCAATCACCGATGGTTTCTTGAACAGCAAAGGTATCCATCAAACCCCACTCTTGGCTAAAACGTGCACCAGGCGGAGGAGGAGACAAATCTTTATAATAGACTCTGGAATGATATCCTAGCCATGAACCGCTCCATGCTTTACCAACATCCTCTGCAGCATCAGCTAGTTTTTGCAGGGGCTCACTAAAATCCGTGTTCTGCAGAATATCACTCTGCTTTTGCAGACTATCTGCGATTTCAAAAAGTTCGTCAGCTACGTTCATGCGGCTTCCTTATTACGCCCAACAGGGGATTAGGCCGACGTCGGCCTAATCCGTTCGGGCTGTATTCGGCCTAACATGTTGTAGATTTCGCTTTGCGGGCGCGCCCCTCCGGGGAGGCGCGTGGGGCGGCGGGGTGAGCCGCGGCCCTGAAACGAAACGGCCGCAACCATTCCGGGGAATGGATTGCGGCCGTTGGATGCTGATGGTCGGTGAAGTGCTTGCCCATCGCGCCCCCCTGTGGCGTCGGAGCCCTTCAACACGCCGTTTCATAGCAGCTCTCGCCCCTTGCTGTCAACGCCCGCCCGCCGGCGATCGCTTTCCGGCCGCGCGCCTCTCCCTTCGCCCGACCTCGGTAGGGGGCCCTCGGCCACTCCGGGGGACGAAGCACGGGGTCTCGGTGGTGAGGGGGCGGGCCAGGCCGGGCGTTCTTGCGGCTTGCGGCGCCCGGAGTACACTTCCATGGAACTTCCCAGCTCGGCGGCTGGGCAGCTAGGCGGCTAGGCAGCTAAAACCATCGTGATTCCAGCTCGATAGCCTGAACAGCACCGGGGGAGCGGCCCTTTGGGCCGCGATGCATTCCCTGTGCGGGCCTACGGCCCGAATCGCGGCGTGGACGCCGCTGCCACACCGGGCCTCACCCAGCCGTTACTCTTTACGTCGTAGGGCCCCCCAGGGCCGAAGGGGGCTTCCCAGTAACTTCCGTTAGGACGCCGGGAGGCTTGAAAACCTCACGGCTTTCCAAGCGTTCTAACCATGACCAGGCGTCTTTGGCGTCACCTCATGGTTCAGGGAAAGCTACTCTCCCCGTTGCAGGGCCCCGCAGGGGCCTGACGGGGCTACACGACAACTCGGGGCCTATGGCCCGCTGGGAGGTTGGGACGGGAGGATGCCAAGCTCCTGGCGGTAGAGCAGGCCCGCGTGGGGGAGCACACGTGACCTTGGGGCCTTCGGCCCAAAGACCCCTGAGGGGTCTACCCCACCAACGGAGGAGGAGCCCCGTGATCGAACGCGTGGTGGACCCGGTGTGCGGCAAGCCGGTGGAGAACCCGGACACGGCCCCCAGCACGGAGTGCAGGGGCGAGACCGTGTACTTCTGCTCGGTGTCGTGCCGGGAGAAGTTCGTGTGCGAGCCCACGAAGCGTCTGACGGACTACCTGTTCGACGTGATCATCATCGGCGGGGGGCCGGCCGGCATCTCGGCCGGCATCTACGCCGCGCTCACGGGGCTGGACACCCTGTTCCTCACCAAGAGCCTGGGGGGCCAGGCCTGGGACTCCACGGCCATCGTGAACTACCCCGGCTTCGACCTGATCACCGGCCCCGAGCTGGTGGACCGGTTCCAGAAACAGCTGTTCGAGAGCCTGAAGCTCTCGCACCAGATCTGCGGGGTCACCTCCGTGGAGAAGCACGGCGGGGTGTTCGAGGTGCGCACCGACGACGACCGGACGTACCGGAGCCGCACCGTGATCCTGGCCACGGGCATGAAGCGCCGCCGGCTGGGGATTCCGGGCGAGCAGGAGTTCCTGGGCCGGGGCGTGCTGGAGTTCCACGCCCTGGCGGCGAACCGGTACGACGGCACCGAGGTGGCGGTGGTGGGCGGGGGGAACTCGGCCGCCCAGGCCGCCCTGGGCCTCGCCGAGGAGGGGGCCCGGGTGACCCTGGTGACCCGGTCGTACCGGGCCGACGAGTACCTCAAGGAGAAGGTGGCCGCCTCGGACGCGATCGTGGTGCTGCAGAACCGGACCCCGCTGCGGATCGAGGGCACCGACCGGGCCGAGGTGCTGGTGGTGCGCAACCAGGACAACGGCGCCGAGGAGGTGCTGCCGGTGGAGGCGGTGTTCGTGGAGATCGGGCTGGTGCCCAACAGCGACCTGGTGCGGGACCTGGTCCACGTGAACGAGCGGGGCGAGGTGGAGATCGACGGCAACTGCCGCACCGGCCTGCCGGGCCTGTACGCGGCGGGCGACGTGACCAACACCTTCGGCAAGCGCATCCTCATCGCGGCCGGCGAGGGGGCCAAGGCGGTCCTGGCCATCGAGCAGTTCCTGAAGGGCCGGAAATCGTGAGCCGTTGGCAGTGGGGGGGGGAGAGGGGGAATCCTTGGCGTTGGTGGATCGCCAGCCTTCTAGCCTCCTAGCTTTCTAGCTTTCTAGCCTTCCAGCCTTCCAGCCGCCTCCCTCACCCGTTTCCAGTCGAACAGGGGGCCGGGGTCGCGCTTGCGGCCCGGGGCCACGTGCTCGTGCCCCACGATCCGCTCCGGCCGGATGGCGGGGTGGGCCCGCATCAGCTCCGCCAGGAGCCGATCCAGGGTCTGGTACTGGGGCTCGGTGTAGGGGGTGACCTCGTCCCCCTCCAGCTCGATGCCCACCGAGAACCGGTTCACGTCGGGCACCCCGTCGAGCAGGCTCTCGCCCGCGTGCCAAGCCTTGCGGTCGGTGTCCACGAACTGCACGCACCCGCCCCGGCGGTCGATCAGGAAGTGGGCCGACACCCGCAGGTCCGCGATCTGCCGGAAGTAGGGGTGCAGCCCGGGATCGAGCCGGTTCTGGAACAGCGCCTCGATGTGGCCCCCGCCGAACTCGCCCGGCGGCAGGCTGATGTGGTGGAGCACCACCGCGTCCACCTCGGCCCCGCCCCGGTCGGATGCGTTGGGGCTCGGCACCCACCGGGCCCAGGGCACGATCACGGCCGCTCCCCCGACGGCCCGGCCCGGGGGTCGAGCCGGTCGCGCAGCACGTCACCCAGCACGTTGATCCCCAGCACGGCCACCAGGATCGCCAGGCCCGGGAACAGGGCCAGGTGGGGCGCGAACAGCAGGTAGTCCACCCCCTGGCTC
The DNA here is from genome assembly GCF_000526155.1 of Deferrisoma camini S3R1. NCBI lineage: Bacteria > Pseudomonadati > Thermodesulfobacteriota > Deferrisomatia > Deferrisomatales > Deferrisomataceae > Deferrisoma > Deferrisoma camini. Next base: position 1,940,587 of record NZ_JAFN01000001.1, read on the forward strand.
AGCAGCCCGCCCCAGGTGGGCACGTCCTGGGGCCCCAGCCCCAAAAACGAAAGGGTGGATTCGGCCAGGATGGTGCCGGCCAGGCCGAACGTGGCCTGCACGGCCAGCACCCCCACCAGGTTGGGCAGCAGGTGGCCCAGGGCGATCCGCACGGGCCCGGCGCCCAGCACCCGGGCCGCGGTCACGAACTCCCGCTCCCGCAGGGACAGGACCTCGCCCCGGACCAGGCGGGCAAACCCCACCCATCCCATGGCACAAAGGGCGATGATCAAATTGCGAAGACTCGGCCCCAGCACCCCAGCCAACGCGATCGCGAGCAGGATGCCGGGAAACGCCAAGAGGATGTCCACCACCCGCATCAGGACCTCGTCCACCCATCCGCCCCGGTACCCGGCCCACAGCCCGAGCCCCGTGCCCACCACCAGGCTCACGCCCACCACCGAGAACCCCACCGCCAGGCTCACCCGGCCGCCGTAGAGGATGCCCGCCAGCACGTCCCGGCCCAGGCGGTCCTGGCCCAGGGGGTGGGCCCGGCTCGGCCCCTCGAGGGTGCCGTCCAGGTCGATGGCCTGGGGGTCGGCCGGCGCCAGCACCGGCGCGAGCACGGCGCCGACCACCAGAAGCGCCAGGCATCCGGCCGCGGCCAGCACGAACACCCGGCCGCCCGGGATCCGGCGCAGCGCGGTCGCGATCCCCCTCATCCCCGCACCCTCGGGTCGGCCCACCGGTAGGCCCAGTCGGCCAGCAGGTTCACCCCCACGTACCCCAGGCTGATCACCAGCACGCACCCCTGCACCAAGGGGTAGTCCCGACCGTGGATGGCCTGGAGCAGCAGGGTGCCCAGCCCGGGCCACGAGAACACCGCCTCGGTCACCACGGCCCCCGAGAGGAGGGACCCCATCTGCAGGCCCAGCACGGTGATCACGGGCAGCAGGGCGTTTCGCAGGGCGTGGACCCACAGCACCCGGCCCTCGCCCACGCCCCGGGCCCGGGCCGCCGTGAGGTACTCGGCGCCCAGCACCTCCACCAGGCTCGACCGGAGCATCCGGGTCAGCATGGCCGCCAGGGCCGTGCCCAGGGTGACCGCGGGAAGCACCAGGCTGGCCCAGCCCGCCCGGCCCGACACGGGGAACCACCGGAGGTGCACGGAGAAGGCCAGCACCAGGAGCGGCCCGAGCCAGAAGTTGGGGATCGACACCCCCAGCAGGCTCGCCACCAGGCTCCCCCGGTCCACGGCCGTGTCCTTGCGCCGGGCCGCGGCCACCCCCAGGGGCACGGCCAGGATCAGGGCCACGGCCAGGGCGGCCGCGGACAGCTCCAGGGTGGCCGGGATCCGGGCGGCCAGCAGCTCGGCCACGGGCCGGCGGTAGAGGATGCTTCGGCCCAGGTCGCCCCGGGCCACCCCGGCCAGGTACCCCAGGTACTGCTCGGCCAGGGGCCGGTCGAGCCCCAGCTCGGCCCGCAGGGCCGCCTTGTCGGCCGGGTTGGCGGTCTCGCCCAGCATCACGTCCACCGGGTCGCCCGGCACCAGGTGCACCAGCAGGAACACCAGGGTCACCACGCCCAGCACGGTGGGCACCAGGGTCACGAGCCGCCGCCGGATCACGGCGCCCCCTCCGGCCTCACCCGGGCCAGGCTGGTGTACTCCCCGCCGGGCAGGGGCTCGAACCCGGTGTACCCCCGGCGCAGCACCACCACGTTGTCGAGCCACCACAGGCTCACGTACACGCAGTCGCGGGCCACGGCCTCCTGGATGCGGAAGTACAGCTCCCGCCGCCGCTCCGGGTCGGTCGTGCGGCGGCTCTCGTCGATCCAGGCGTCCACCTGGGGGTTCCGGTACCGGCCCCGGTTGGCCCCCCGGGGCGGCACCGAGGCGGAGTGGAACAGGTAGTGGAACACGTCCGGGTCCCGAAGCCCGATCCACCGCAGGCTCATGAGCTGGAAGTCGCCCCTTTTGACGTCGGAGAAGAAGGTCCCCCACTCGAAGCTGCGCACATCCACCCCGATGCCCACCCGGCCGAGCTGCTCGGCGATCACCCGGGCCACCTCGTTGGCGGTCTTGTCCGTGCTGGTCTTGTAGCTGAGCCGGAACCGCACGGCCGGCCCCGGCCCGTCGGGGTCGGGGTAGCCGGCCTCGTCCAGGAGCCGTCGGGCCCGGTCCGGGTCGTAGGGGTAGGTGGGCACGTCCGGGTTGTGGGCCCAGTGCTCCGGGGGGAACAGGGTGGTGGCCGGCCGGGCCAGCCCGTCCAGGGCGAACCGGATCAGGGCCTGGCGGTCCACGGCGTGGGCGATGGCCCGGCGGACCCGCACATCCTTCAAGATCGGGTCTTCACAATTGAAACCGATGTACTGATACGAGGTTCCGGGCGACACGATCACCTGGAGATTCGGATCCCGCTTCAGGAACCGCACGCTGTAGGGGGGCACGGCGTTCTGGAGCAGGTCCAGCCCGCCCGAGCGGATCTCCAGCAGCCGGGTGGTGGCGTTGGGAATGATGCGGAACCGGATCCGCTCGAGGGCCGGCGGCCCCTCGAAGTGCTCCGGGAACGCCTCCAGCACGATCTCCTCGCCCGGCCGGAAGGCGGCCAGTCGGTACGGGCCGGTCCCCACCACCCGATCGCCCAGGTCCTTGCGGTTCGCCAGGCCCTGGGGCAGGATGCCCAGGGTGAGCAGCGAGGGGAACGACACGTAGACCCGCTTCAGCCGGAACACCACGGTGTAGGGGTCGGCCGCCTCGACCGACCGGAGCGGCTCCAGGGCCCCCGCGGCCGGGCACCCGTGGGCCGGGTCGGCCACGTACCGGTAGGTGGCCACCACGTCCCGGGCCGTCAGCTCGGAGCCGTCGTGGAACCGGACCCCCTGCCGAAGCCGCAGCACGTGGGTGCGCTCGTCCGGCTGCTCCCACGCCACGGCCAGGTCGGGCACCAGCCGGCCCGAGGGGTCGGCCTTGAGCAGGCCGTGGAACAGCAGGGGCAGGATCCGGACGGCGTGGGCCCCGGCCGCGTACCGGGGATCCAGGGTGGTGGGGGTGGACTCGATCCCCACCCGGAACGCCGCCGGCTCCGGGCCGGTGCGGCACCCCATGGCTCCGGCCGCCAGCAGGGCGACGGCGAGCGATACGATCCGTGCGACGCGGGCTCCCATGCCCCTATGGTACCCACGGCCGCCGCCCCGAACCAGAGGTGGGCTTCGGCAGGCTGCGAGGCGGCCAGCCGCCCATCGAGCCGAAGGCTCAACGTGAAACCCAGCCGGGCCGAGAAGCATCAAAAGGCCGCGGCGAAGCCTTCCGGCCTTCTGGCTTTCCAGCCTTCCAGCGTCGATAAGGAGAAGACCCATGGCCATGGAAGTTCGGTACCCCGGTGGGGTTGCGGTCGAGGTGCTGCAGCGGGGGTTCACGATCCGCACGGACCAGCCCGAAGGGGCCGGAGGCGGGGGCACGGCCCCCTCGCCGTTCGAGCTGTTCCTGGCGTCGATCGCGGCCTGCGCCGGTTTCTTCGCCCTGAGGTTCTGCCAGCAGCGCGGCATCGACACGGCCGGGCTCGGCCTGACCCTGGACACCGAGCGGGACCCGGAGCGGCACCGGGTGTCGAAGATCGTGCTGCGGCTCCGGCTCCCCGAGGGGTTCCCCGAGAAGTACCGCAAGGCCATCGTGCGGGCGGTGGACGAGTGCTCGGTCAAACGCCACATTCTGGAGCCCCCGGAGTTCGAGACCGTGATCGAGGGGTAGGTGGGGGACTCTGGGCTTGACAAAACCCTTGGGAGTTCCGCACCATCGGGGCCATGATCGCGGAAGACGACCCGTCCCCTCACCCTAGACCGCCCCCAGCCTGTCCCCATTCGGGGTGCCCGGGGTGCGCCCTGGCGCACCTGCCGGCCCCGGAGCAGATGGAGACGAAGCGGCGCACGGTCGCCGAGGCCCTGGCCCTGCACCTGGGCCGGATCGTGCCGGTGGACGCCGTGGTGCCGGCACCCCGCACGGCCGGGTACCGGGCCGGAGCCAAGCTGGTATTCGGCCGCCAGGGCACGCGGGTGGTGCTGGGCATCTTCGCCCGGGGCTCCCACCGGGTGGTGGACATCCCCCGCTGCCCGGCCCACACCGCCGGGGTGGCTGCCGCGGCCCGGGCCCTGCGGACGTTGATCGGCCGGGCGCCCGGCCTGGTGTGGCAGGGGCCCGGTGGGCAGGGGTGGCTGCGGTACGCCGCGTTTCAGGAGAGCCGGGCCACGGGCCGGGTGGCCGTGACCCTGGTCACCCGCACGGACGAGGGCGCGGGCACCCTGCGGAGCCTGGCCGCCCGGCTGCGGGAGGCCGTGCCGGCCGTGGCCGGGGTCGCCTGGAACGTGAACCCCAGCTCGGGCAACGCGGTGTTCGGCCCCCGATGGGAGCCGATCCTCGGGGACCCGGTCCTCGAGGAACGGTTCCTGGGCCTGGAGTTCCGGGCCTCGCCGGGCGCCTTCCTCCAGGCCAACCGGGACCTGGCCGACGAGGCCTACCGCGCCCTGGTGGAGGCCCTGGACCCGGGCCCGGGGGACGACGTGTTGGACCTCTACTCCGGGGTGGGGGTGACCGCCATCGCCCTGGCGGCCCGGGCCCGCCGGGTGGTGGGGGTCGAGGCCCACCCGGTGGCGGCCGACGACGCCCGGGCCAACGCCCGGAGGGCCGGCGTGGAGAACGCCCTGTTCCGCCAGGGGGATGCCGCGGCCGAGGCGTGGGAGCTCGTGTCCGAGGGGTTCCGGCCGGCCGTGGCCGTGCTGAACCCGGCCCGGAAGGGGGCCGACGCCGGCGTGATCGACGCGCTGGCGGCCCTGGAGCCCCGGCGCATCGCCTACCTCTCGTGCAACCCCCAAACCCTGGCCCGGGACCTGGCCCTGCTGCTGGAGCAGGCCCCCTACCGCATCGTGCGGGTGACCCCCTACGACTTCCTGCCCGGCACCGACCACGTGGAGACCCTGGTGCTCCTGGAGCGTGGGCCGTGACCCTCGGGTTCGTGGACGGCCACTGTCACCTGGACCACGTGCTCCAGGCCCACCCGGGCCGCATCGCCTGGATCAAGGCGGCGGGTGGCGGCCTGGTGGGGTGGTCGTTCGCCCACCGCGTCGGGTCGGTGTCGGACCTGAGGGCCTACTGGCGCGCCCAGATCGCGGCCGTGGAGGAGGTGGCCCGGGCGGGGGTGGTCTGCGCGTTCCTGGTGGGGGTGCATCCCCGCAACATCCCGCCGGACCTCCGGCCGGAGGCGCTCGGGGACCTGCTGCGGCCCCTTCTGGACCACCCCCTGTGCCGGGGCATCGGAGAGATCGGCCTGGAGACCGCGTCGGACCGGGAGCTGGAGGTGTTCGAGGCCCAGCTCGGTCTGGCGGCCGAGCTGGGCGATCGCGGCCAGATGTTCGGGGTGCACACGCCCCGGCAGGACAAGGAGCGGGTCACCCGGGCCGTGCTCGCAGCCCTGGTCCGGCATCCTGCCGCAGCCGGGCGGGCGGTCGTGGACCACACGACCCCGGTCACGGCGCCGTGGGCCCTGGAGGCGGGGCTCCGGATCGGGATGAGCCTGAGCCCCTTGAAGAGCTCGGCCGACGACGTGCGCGCGGTGCTCCGGGCCCATCCCGAGGCGGCCGACCGGCTGTGCCTGAACACCGACTCGGGGACCCGGTTCTTCGAGGACCTGTGGGCCTTCTCCCGGGCGCCCGGGCTCCCCGAGCCCGTGGCCCGAAAGATCGCCCGCGACAACGCGGCGGCCTGGTTCCGGTTGGGGGAGGCCGGGGCCGGGTAAAGGTTTTTCCCGGGCCGGCCGAAGGGAGAACGGAACGGCCCCGTATCCACGGAGGGAACCCCATGGCGAGACCCCGGAAGCCCCGATGGTGGCGGCGTCTCAAGTACAAGGCCCGCGGCCCGCTGCTGTACGTGGTGGTGTTGGGCTCGGCGCTGGGGCTCTTCGTGGCCGTGCTCCACGTTCTGTCCACGCCCCCCGACGCACCCCGCACCGAAACCCGTCAGGATCTGCGCTAGCGCCGGCGCAGGAGCGCCGCCCGGACGATCCCCTGCCGGCCGAACCGCCTGCGGACCTCGTCCTGGGCCTGGGCGGCCCGGCGCCGGCGGTCCGCGTCGGCCTCGAACAGGCCGGGCTGCCATCCGGCCGCGGCCGGCACCAGGCGCGCGGCCTGGACCCCCACCAGCCTCACCCTGCCCCCCCTGGGCCACGGGACCCGGGCGACCAGGAGCTCCACCGCGGCGAACAGGTCCTCCGCCAGGTCGGTGGGGGGCTCCAACGACGCCGACCGGGTGGCCGTCCGGAACTGCGCGTCCCGGAACTTCAGGGTCACGCCCCGGGCCCGGACCCCGTGCCGCCGCAGCCGGGCGGCCACCCGGTCGCACAGGTCGAGCAGGGTGAGCCGCACCGTCTGCCGGTCCGATACGTCCTCGGCAAAGGTCACCTCGGCCCCCAGGGACTTGGGCTCGGCCGGCGGCTCCACGGGCCGGTCGTCGATGCCCCGGGCCAGGCGCCACAGCTGCCGGCCCGCCTCGCCGAACCACGCCTCCAGGTCCCCGGGCCGGAGCCGCTGCAGGTCGCCGACGGTGCGCACCCCCCGGCTGCGCAGCTCCGCCGCGGTCTTGGGTCCCACGCCCCAGATCCTCGACACCGGCAGGGGCGCCAGGAAGGCGGCCTCGCCCCCCGGGGGCACCACGGTCAGCCCGTCGGGCTTCTCCAGGTCGGAGGCCACCTTGGCCAGGAACTTGTTGGGGGCCACCCCCACCGACGCCACCAGCCCCAGCTCCCGGCGGATCTCCTGCTTGATCCGACGGGCCGCCTCGGGCCCCGGCCCCACCAGCCGCTCGCACCCGGTCAGGTCCAGGAACGCCTCGTCGATGCTGATGGGCTCGACCCGGTCGGTGTAGCCCCCGAGCACCTCGAACACCTGCCGGGACACCTCCTCGTACCGGGCGAACCGGGGCCGCAGGTACACCCCGTGGGGGCACAGGCTCCAGGCCCGGGAGATCGGCATGGCGGAGCGCACCCCAAAGGCCCGGGCCTCGTACGAGGCCGCGGCCACCACCCCCCGGCCCCGGCCCTGCCGGGGGTCGGCCCCCACGATCACCGGCCGACCCCGCAGCTCGGGCCGGTCGCGCACCTCCACGGCCGCGTAGAACGCGTCCATATCCACGTGGAGGATGGTTCGAGGCACGGGTGCGGGCATGGGCTCGGGTCGGGGGAAGGGGTGGGGGTCTGGTGGAGCGACGGGCAAGCGGCGGCATGAGAAGGCGCGGCGAGCGGATGCCGCACCCGCGCCCGGCCGGAGCCAGGCCCCCACCCCGTACGCTTGAAGGTCTTCGTATCAGAAGCGGTACACCCGGCCCTGCTCGGCCAGGCGCATCCGGCCCAGCCGGTGCCGGTGGGCCTCCCAGTCGTCGGAGTAGTGCACCAGGAGCAGCCGCTCCTGCCAGGCCTCGGGCAGACGCAGCAGCTCGTCGAGGGTGGCGTGGATGTGGGCGCCGTTGGAGGCGAACTGGCAGTCGTGGAACACGACCTCGACGCCGGCGCCGTGGGCCTCGAGGTTGCCGGGATCGTACCGGGTGTCGCAGGGCAGCAGAACCCGCCCGCCCGTGGCCCGGTCCTCCAGCCGGAACCCCCAGCTCGGCCGCCCCGGCACGTGGGGGGTGGGGAAGGCCGTGAGCCGCACGCTGCCCAGCTCGAACGTGCCGGGCCCGGCCAATGGATGGACCCGGAAGTAGGTGGACAGGTCCGCCTCGAACTCCCCGTGCTCGCCCCGCAGGCGCTGGCCCATGCCGGCCTCCAAGGCGTGGGACCACAGCCACGGGAGCAGGTCCTCGGGCACGTACAGGTCCGGCCGGATCCCCCACCCGAAGTACCCTGCGAACCCCAGCTCCTCCAGGCCGCCGATGTGGTCGGCGTGGAGGTGGCTCAGCACCACCCGGGTCACCGCCCGGGGCTCGATCCCCAGGTCGGTCAGGGCCCGGGACGCGGTGTGGCCGCAGTCGATCAGGAACGGCTCGCCCTCGGCCGGCCGCACGAGGAAGTTCGTCTGATACAGGGTCTTGGCGAACGCGTCGCCGACCCCGATGGGAATGATCTCCATGGCACTCCCGGGCCGCCTGGGGAGGGTGCCGGCCCGCCGGCACCCGAGTTCCCGGTACCCATCGGCCGGAAGGGAACGAAACTAAAGGGTGCGGCCGTAGTCGTCCTGGAGGCGCACGATGTCGTCCTCGCCCAGGTAGTCTCCGGTCTGGACCTCGATGATCTCCAGCAGCCCCTCGTCCGGGTTCTCGAGCCGGTGCTTCTCGCCCCTGGGGATGTGCACCGTCTGCCCCACGGTCAGGTCCAGCACCTCGTCGCCCCGGGTCACCCGGGCCGTGCCCCGCACCACCACCCACTGCTCGGCCCGGTGGTGGTGGAGCTGGAGGCTGAGGCGCTGACCCGGGTACACCGTGATCCGCTTCACCTTGTGGCCGTCCGCCTCCTCCAAGGTGGTGAAGGTGCCCCAGGGCCGGTGGACCGTGCGGTGGTGCACCGCCTCCTCCCGCCCCTGCCGCGCCAGGGCCTCGGCCACCCGGCGCACGTCCTGGCTCCGGTCCTTGGGGCAAACCAGCAGCGCATCGGCCGTGTCCACCACCACCGTGTCCGTCACCCCCACCAGCGCCACCACCTTGTCGCCCGCCCACACCAGGTTGCCCCGGCTGTCCTCGAGCAGGGGCAGCCCGTCCACCCGCACGGCGTTGCCCGCCTCGTCCCGGGCCAGCACATCCAGCAGGGCGGCGAAGCTCCCCAGGTCGGACCACCCGGGGTCCACCGGCAGCACCACGCCCCGCTCCGACCGCTCCATCACCGCGTAGTCGATGGAGATCTTGGGGATCCGGGCGTACCCGTCCGCCGGCAGATCCCCGCCCGCCTCCACCGCGTTCCGCAGGGCCTCGACCCCGGCCCACACGTCAGGGGCGTGGCGGGCCAGCTCCTCCAAAATGGTGCCGGCCCGGAAGGCGAACATGCCGGAGTTCCAGTAGTACCCCCCCTCGTCCAGGTACCGGCGGGCCGTCGCCAGGTCAGGCTTCTCCACGAACCGGGCCACCCTGCGGAACCCGTCGAAGCCCGGCAGGGGCTCGCCGGCCTGGATGTATCCGTAGCCGGTCTCGGGCCGCGATGGGGCGATGCCGAAGGTCACCAGGTTTCCGGCGGCCGCGGCCCCGGCCGCCCGCTCCAGGGCCGACCGGAACGCATCCTCGTCGCGAATGGCGTGGTCCGACGGAAGGACCAGGAGCACCGTGTCGGCCGGCGCCGCCAGGGCCGCCACCCCCACGGCCGGGGCGGTGTTCCGGCCCACCGGCTCCAAGATCACCCGGCCGTGGGGATCGATGCCCAGGTCCCGAAGCTGGCGGTCCACGAGGTGGGCGACGTCCCGGGTCGCCACCACGCACACCTCGTCCCCCACCAGGGGCCGCACCCGCTCCACGGTCTGCTGGAACAGGCTCCGCTGCCCGAGCAGGGGGAGGAACTGCTTGGGAAACGCCTGGCGCGAGAGGGGCCACAGCCGGGTCCCGCTCCCGCCCGCGAGGATCACTGCGCGCACGGCTTTCCTCCTCACTTCGGTCGCTGGTCGTCAGTCGTTGGTCGTTGGTCTGGGCCTTCGGCCCGCTGGGCGGCTGGGCAGCTAGGCGGCCTGGCGGCTCCCGAGCCTCGACTCCAAGACCTCGGGGGGCATGGGGTCTGCTGGAGAGCCGGGCGCGGCTCCTTAGCTCGCCGCGCAGCGCCTCCGGCGCCCGGACCGCGAAATGGTACCCCTTGCACGCGCCCGTGATGAAACCAACTCCCGTGTCTTGTGCCTGCGCGGCGAATCTCAACGCTCGGCTTCGCGCCCGGCCGGAGGTAGACCCCATGCCCCTCACGCTACGCTCGGACCGAGACGCACACAAAGCCTGTACCCCGCAAACAGGCCGCCTCGGGGCCTACGGAGCTGAAATCTGTATCCTGAACCCCCTGCCCCGCCCCACGAGAACTCTCGGCTGGAACGCAACTTGGTATCAAACGATCCCGAGAGCACGATCGGGACCGCCCCGCGCCTCGAACGCCTCCCGATAAATAAATCGGCCTTCCGGAAAGGCAAGCGGCGGGCGGAAACCGAAGAGCCTGGCCCCCCTCACGAGCCGTCGCCCCCCCGGGCGGTGCGGGCCTCCAGCTCCTCCATGATGGCCCGGGGCATCTCCTCCAGGGGCACGACCCGGTCCGCGTGCCCGGCCTCCACCACCGAGCGGGGCATGCCGTAGACCACGCAGGAGGCCTCGGCCTCGGCCAGGAGGCGCCCCCCCGCCTCCTTCAGCCGTTTGGCCCCTGCCGTGCCGTCGTCGCCCATGCCGGTCAGGACCACACCCACCACCCCGGCGCCGAACGTCTCGGCCGCGGCCTCGAACAGCACGTCCACCGAGGGCCGGTGCAGCCCCTGGGAAGGCTCCGGGTCCAATGCGGCGACCACCCCGTTGTGCCCCTGCCGAAACTTCAAGTGGATGCCGGCCGGCGCGACCAGGATCGTGCCCGGGCTCACGGGGGTGCCGTCGGCCGCCTCCACCACGGTGAGGGCGCACACCGAGTCCAGGTGCTCGGCAAAAAGCCCCGTGAACCCCACGGGCATGTGCACCACCACCGCCACGGGAAGGGGGAAGTCGGCGGGCAGCTGGGGCAGCAGGTACCGCAGGGCCTGGGGCCCGCCGGTGCTGGCGCCCACCGCCACCAGCCCCGCGGCGGCGGCGGGAACCTCCACCGGAGCGACCGTCTGCGCCGCGGCATCCGGGGGCTCCCGGAGCCGGGCCGGGTCCGCCTGGGCCGCCCCCCGCACCTGGGCCACGATCTGGGCCTCGATCTCGTAGATCGTGTCCAGGGCCAGGGCGGTGGGCTTCTGCACCAGGGCCACCGCTCCGGCGTCCAGGGCGGCCATGGCCTTCTCGCCCCCCTCGCTGGCGATGCTGCAGACCACCACCGGGATCCGCCTGCCCTGTTCGTGGAGGGCCCTCAGGAACCCGATACCGTCGAGGTTGGGCATGATGAGGTCCAGGGTGATCACGTCCGGCTCCAGGGCCTGCACCTTCTCCAGGGCGTCCAGGCCGTCCCGGGCCGTGCCCACCACCTCCAGGTCGGGGGTCCCCTCGAGCATCCGGCTTACGGCCCTGCGCACGAACGCAGAGTCGTCCACCACCAGCACGCGGATCTTCTTGTCCATGGCAGCCTCCGCCCCTATGCCCATGCGAGGGGGGATCTCCTCCCCGCCTCCACGTCCCAACGTCCCAACGTCCTAACGTCCTAACATCCCACCGTCCTTCACGTAGAAGAACCAGCCGTTCACCTCCTCCACCCGGAACGGGGTGTCGAACCGCAGCAGGCTCTCCGTGAGCCCCAGCAGCAGCACGCCCCCGGGACGGAGGGCCCGGTGGAACCGGTCCACCACCCTGGCGATGGTCTCCTCGGCGAAGTAGATCATCAGGTTCCGGCACAGGATCGCGTGCCACCGCCCCTCCCGACCGGCCTCGCCCGGCTCCAGGGCGTTGGCCCAGAAGAACCGCACCCGGCTCCGGGGGGGATCCTTCAGGCGCCACCCCCCCTCGGTGCGCTCGAACCAGCGGTCGCGCTTGTCGGGCGGGGTCATCCGGAGGGCCCCCTCCCCGTACACCGCGGCCCGGGCCTCCTGCAAGGCGTGCCGGTCGATGTCCGAGGCCCAGATCTCCACCCGGTCGGCGAGCCCCTCCTCCTCGGCCACGATGGCCAGGGTGTAGGGCTCGGCCCCCGTGGAGCAGGCGACCGACCAAACCCGGAACGGCTCCGGGTCCCGGTGCCGCTCCGGGATCCAGGTCCGCACCAGGGTCTCCAGGGGCCCGGGCTCGCGGAAGAAGTAGGTCTCGTTGATCGCGAGCTCCTCCACCGCCCGCTGGAGCTCCTCGCGGCCGTCCGGGTCGTACTTGAGATGGTAGTAGTAGTCGAGGAACCCCGGCAGCCCCAGGGCCGCCACGCGCCGGCCGACCCGCTCCGCGAACAGATCCCGTCGGCTCACATCGAACCGGAGCCCACAATACTCTTCGACGAGTCCGGCCAGCAGCTGAAACATCCGCTCGTCCAGGGCGAACGGCCCCGCCCCCCCACGTGGGGTCACGCCCCGCCTCCCAAGGCCTCGGCGCAGGCCGCCCGCACCAGGGGATCCACCGCCCGGGTCCGCAGGGCCGCGATCTTCTGCCGCACCCCTTGCCGTTCGAGGCCCGAGCGGGCCAGCCCGTTCACCGCGGCGGCCGCCACCGACGGATCCGAGTCCGACAGGGCGTCCACCAGGTACCCGGCCGCCCGGTCGGTACGGGCCCGGCCCAGGGCCACGACGGCCGCCCGGCGGCGGCGGGACGATGGGTCGGCCAGCAGAGCCGCCACGCAGTCGGGGTTCTCCCTGGCCAGGCGCCCCAACGCGGCCTCGGCCTCGGCCCGGTGGGACGGCAGCCCCACCTGGTCGGCCAGCACCGCCGCGGCCCAGGTCGAGGGGGTGGCCGAGAGCGCCGCGAACGCGGCCGAACGCGCCTCCGGATCGGCATCGGGGCGCACCAGGCCCGCCAGGGTCGGAACCGCCTCGCCCCATCCCCCCAGGGCCTCCACCGCGGCCCGCCGCACCGGCGCCGGGCCGGCCTCGGCCGCGGCAATGAGCGCCTCGATCGCGGCCGGGGCGCGGGCGGCCCCCAGGGCCTCGGCGGCGGCCGCCGCCACCTCGGGCTCGGCCTCGTCCAGGCCTCGGATCAGGGCCGCCACGGCCTTCGGGGTGGCCACCCCTCCCAGCACGGCCAGGGCCTCGATGCGCACCGGCGGCATGGGGTCGGTGGCGAGCCGGAGCGCGGCCTCCGCCAGGCCGGCGGCGCGCCGGAACCGGAGGCTCCGCAACGCCTCCAGCCGCACCCAGGGGTCCGGGTCGTCGAGGGCGGCCTCCAGCGAGGTCTCCACCTCCGCCCCCTCGGCGTCGCGCAGGGCCCGCACCGCCGCGCGCCGTTCCACCGGGTCCCCGGCCCGGGCCACCCGCCGGAGCCTCTCGGCGGCCTCGGGCCGCTCCAGATAGGGGAGGGCTTCGATGGCGGCCAGCCGCACCCGCGGTGCCGGGTCGTCCAGGCGGGACAGCACCGCCTCGGCGGTCTCGGGGAACCCGAAGTACCCCAGGACCCGCACGGCGGCCTCCCGGCGTTCCGGCACGTCGCTCTCCAGGAGCGGCGGCACCAGGTCCAGGGCCCGGTCCCCGCCCAGGGAGTTCACCGCGGCCACCAGGGCCAGGCGGACCTGGGGGTCCGGCTCCCCCAGGCGTTCCACCAGGGCGGGCACCACCGAGGGCTCGCCGAGGATGGACAACGCCTCGGCCGCCAGCAGCCGGACCGTCTGGTCGGCGTGGTCCAGGAGCGCCACCAGGTCGCGGGCGTGCTCCGCGCGGCCCAGCGTCCGGAACGCCCGAAGCGCGGCGGCCACCACCTCGGAGTCGGGGTGGGAGAACAGGGAGACCAAGAACCCAGCGGCGTCGCCTCCGGCCGTGCCCAGGGCTGCCACGGCATGGGGCCGAAGGTCCGGATCCGGCAGGAAACCGGTCAGGACCTGGGCGCCTTCGGCGGTGGGCAGCCACGCCAGCAGGCGGCATACCGCGCGGGGCTCCCGTTTCGCCGCGGCCGGCGCCGTGGCGCACAGGCGTTCGGCCGCGTCCGGGTTCGCCGCCAGCTCCTCGGCCGCGCGCTTCCGGACGCGCGAGCCGCCGCCGTGGCGCTCGTCGGCCCGTTCGGCGATCGCGACCAGGGCCCTCGCCACCCGGGCCGCCAGGCCGGCGTCGGCCTCCACCAGCAGGCGCACCAGCGGGGCCACGGCGCGCTCCGTGCCCAGGGCGGCCAGGGCGTCCACGGCCGCGGCCCGCACCTCGGGCCGGCCCAGGGACCCCAGCACGGGAACCTCGGCCAGGGGATCGCCCAGGGCCCCCAGCCCCCCCAGGGCCGGCAGCATCTCGAAGGGGTCCTGGCTGTGCAGCGCCCGGACCAGGGGCCACAAGGCCTCGGGCCGGCCCTGGATCCCCAGGGCCTCCAGGGCCGAGAACCGCACGTTCGCGTCCGGATCGCGGGCCAGCCGGGTCAACAGACCGAACGCCTCCTCCCCCGGCAGGTGGGCGAGCAACTGGGCCGCGTACACCCTCACCTCGGGCCGGTCGTCCCCGGTCAGCGCCTCCATGGCGGGGCCGGGGTCGAACCCGGCCGCGGAGAGCACCTGCATGGCCGCTGCGGGCAGGTGGGGGTCGTCGCCGACGCCGCGCAGGCGCAGCAGGAGCTCCCGCCATGCCTCCGGCCGGTCCTCCGTCAGAAGGGCTGCGGCAGCGGCCCTGCGCACCCGCCAGTCGTCCGAGCGCAGGTCGGCCAGGAGCTCGTCGGTGTCGGGGTTGGTTCGGGTCGGGTCGGCCATCGGGAACACCTGCCGTTGGGGTGGGGGGCTAGCCCTCCTCGGACGTCGCGGCCTCCTCCAGCCGCTCGACCGTGGCGGTCTGGTCCCGAAACAGCCGGCCGAGCTCCCGGATCCCCTGGCGCAGGTTGTGGACCGCGGTGGCCAGCTCCGCGGCCGTCCGGCTCTGGTCCTCCACCGTGCGGGCCTGGGCTTCGGCGCTGTCGGCCAGCCGCTGCGCCTCGGCCGCCACGGCCTCCACGGTTCTCGCCTGCTCCTGGGTGGCCCGGGCCGTCTGCGCCGCCAGGCGGCGCATCTCGACCACGGCCTTGGCCACCTGCCCGGCGGCCGCGGCCTGGGCCTCGAGCCCCGAGCCCACCCGGGCCGCCAGCTCGGTGAGGGCCTCGGCCTCGGCGCCGATCCGGTTGCCCGTCTCGGCCACGGCCGCGCCCAGCCGCTCGGCCGTGCGCGCCTGACGCTGCATGTCCCCCACCGCCTGGGCGATCTGGTTGGCCGCCGCGGTCTGCTCCCGCACCGCCTGAGACACCTTCTCCACCAATGTCGCGGTGGCATCCACGGCCCGGGTGACCTGGTCGGCCCCGGCAGACTGGTCGGACAGGCTCTTCACGGTGGACACCACGGACTTGCGCATGTTGGCCATGGCCTCGGCCACCTGCTTGGCGGCCTGGGTCTGCTCCGCCACGGCCGCGCGCACCCGGGCGACGGCCTCGGCCGTGGTGCGGGTGTTCGTGACGATGGTCTGGGCCGATCGGGCCTGGTCCGCCGCCACGGCCCGGATCTCGGCAACCATCTTCCGCACCCGTTCCGTCTCGGCGGCCGCCTCGCCCACGGGCCCCACCTGGGACTTCGCCCCCTGCACCAGGGCGTCCCCCCGGGACCGGACCTCGCGCACCCGCCCGATCAGGTCCCGGGTGGCCCGGAGCTGCTCCTCGGCCCCCTGCCGGGCCATGGACACCCGGCCGGCCAGCGAGTCCACCACCTCCACGATCCGCGCCAGGCTCTCCCGGGCCTGGGCCGCGCCGGCGGCCCCCTCGCGGGCCGTGCGGGAGGCCTCGTCCATGGTGGTCACCGCCTGGCGCACGCTCTGCTGCAGGGCCTTGATGATGCCCCGGATCTCGGCCGTGGCCTGGGCCGACCGGTCCGCCAGGTTCCGGATCTCCTCGGCCACCACCGCGAACCCCCGGCCGTGCTCCCCGGCCCGGGCCGCCTCGATGCTGGCGTTCAGCGACAGCAGGTTCGTGCGCTCGGCCAGCAGGGCGATGGTGCCCACGATCTCGCCCACCTCCTCGCCCTGGGCCTCCACCTGCCGCACGGCCCCGGCCGACCGGCCCATGGACTCCTCCACCGCCCCGAACGCGCCCAGGGCTCCGGCGATCCGCTCGCTGCCCTGCCGGGCCGCCGATACGGCCGCGTCGGCCTCCCGCGCCACCGCCTCGAGCACCTCGGCGCTGCGCTGGACCGAGCGGTCCACCTCCTCGCCGGCCGTGGCGGCCTGGTCCATCAACGTTCCCACCGCCTCGGCCGTGCGGGCGGTCTCGTCCACGAACCGGGCCGCCCCGGCCACCCGATCGGCCGCCGCCTCCACCGAGCGCACCATGGTCTCCACGGTGCGCGACACCTCCTCCACCGACGCGGCCAGCTCGTTGGCCGCAGACCCCGACGCCTCGGCCTGGCGGGCCATCTCCTCGGCCATCCGGTCGGTGGTCTCCAGGGACCGGGTCATCTCCTCCATGGCGGCCGCGGTCTCCTCCACCCCGGTCCCCATGTCGGCCGCGTTTCGGTCGAGCTCCCGCACCCCGTGGGCGAACGCGGCCACGGCATCCCGGGCGCTACCGGCCTCCTGGCGCATGCGGTCGGCGTCGGCCGCCACGGCCTTGGCGCTCTCGGCCACCTGCTCGATGGCCGCGCCGGTCTCGTTCACGGCCGAGGCGTTGGCCTCGGCCGCCCGGACCATGTCGTCGGCCACGGCCCTCATCGTCCGCGCCCCTTCGGAGAACCGCGCTGCCGCCGCCTTGAGCTCCCTTCCATCCGACGCCAGCGACTCGATGCCGCGGGCCATCTCCTCCACCGAGGTGCCGGTCTCCTCCACGTTCGAGGCCAGCTCGTTCGTGTCGCTCGCCACATGCTGGAGCGACTGGCGCATCTCCTCCATGGACGACTGGATCTCCGCCGCGGCCGAGGCCAGGGACTCGGCGGCCTTGGACAGCCGGTCGGTGGTGCGGGCGAACTCCTCGGCCGCGGCCCCGGTCTGGTCCACACCGGTGGTCACGGCCTCGGCCTGGGCCAGCGCCTCCTGGAACGCAGCGGCCAGCTCGTTGGCCGCCGAGAGCAGCTGCTCGGCCTGGGTGGACGGGGCGGGCTGCCGTTTGCCCTTGGGGGTCCGTTCAGCCATCGGTTCCTCCTTTTGCGGACGTCATCTGCATCACGGCCTCCCGGCCCCCCCGGTCGGCCAGGGCCAGCACCTGGGTCAGGTTCACCACCAGCAGCGTCTCCTCGGGCCGCCGCACGATCCCCACCAGGTAGTCGCCGGCCAGCCCGTGGATCATCTCGGGCGGCGGGAGCACCTCGTCGCCCCGGATCCGGCGCACCGACCGGGCCTCGTCCACCACGAACCCCACCCTGCGGCCTGCGACGCGCACCACCAGCAGGCGGGTGGACAGGTCCCAAGGCCGGGGTTCCAGCCCGAACAGGCGCCGGAAGTCCACGGCGGGCACGGGCTCGCCCCGCACCGTGACCACCCCCAGCACGTAGTCGGGCGTGCGGGGCACCCGGGTCACGTGCTCGGGCATCTCCACCCGTTCCACCTCCTCCAGCCGGATGGCGTAGCGGTTCTCCGCCACCCGGAACACCAGGACCTCGAACGCCTCCCCGGCCCCGGTCGGAGGGGGCCCCGCCCCGGGCCCGTCGGGCTCCTCAGGCGGAGGCGGCGTCTCGGGCGGCTCCGCCGGGGCGGCGTCCTTCTTCTTCTCCGCCTTCTCCGCCGGAGCCGGTTTGGGGGTGCGCGGTTTTCGGGCGGCCGTCTTCTTCTTTCGGATCTCACCGATCTTGGCCATGGAACCACCTCGGCGACTTCGTCTCGAAAGCGGGGGGACCCCGCCCCTACCCGAACAGCAGGCTCTTCGCGCCGGCCTCCACCAAGGGGGCCGTGATCTCCTCGGCCCCCTGGCCGTAGGCCTCGATCAGGGCGGCCTCGGCCACGGCGTTGATCCGGCGGGGGAGCCCCCCGCTCAGCCGGTGCACCGAGGCCACCGCCTCCTCGGTGAACAGGGGTTCCTCCCGGCCCGCCACCCGGAGCCGATGGGCCAGGTACCGGCCCGTGTCGTCTTGCGACAGGGGCTCCAGGCGGCAGTGGATGCCGATCCGTTGGGCCACCGCCCGGTAGGCGGGCCGGCGCAGCCGCCCCTCCAGCTCGGGCTGTCCCACGAGGATGAGGCCCAGCAGGTTCTCGGTGTCCGTCTGGAAGTTGGTGAGGAGGCGGATCTCCTCCAGAGCCTCCCGGCCGGGGAGGAGCTGTGCCTCGTCCAGGATCACCACCGGCCGGACGCCCCCTTCCCACAGCTCCTCGAGCCGGGCGTAGATGGCCTCCACGCAGGCCCTGCGGCTCCGGGGCGGGCGGTCCACCCCCAGTTCCGCGGCCACGGCCGCCAGGAGCTGGGCCGGGCTCAGGCGGGGATGCACGATCCATCCCAGGTGAAACCCCCGCCCGTCGAGCCGGTCGGCCAGGGCCCGAGTCAGCAGGGTCTTGCCGGTGCCCACGTCGCCCGTCAGCAGCCCCAGGTCGGTCTCCTCGGCGCAGTACACCAGCCGCTCCAGGGCCTCGGCGTGCACCTCGCCCGCGAACAGGTAGGCCGGGTCGGGCGTCCTGCGGAACGGCCGGTCGCTCAGACCGAAATGGGACTCGTACATGGCTTGCGGCTCAGCCCTCTCCCTGGAGCCTTCCCACCACCCCTCGGGGGTCCAGGACCAGGATGCCCCGGCCGTCTCCCAGGTCGGTGACCGCCTCGACCCCGGGGGTGCGGACCAGGGGATCGGCCAGGGGCCTCAGCACCACCTCCCTGAGCCCCAGCATCCGGCCGACCCCGATCCCCACGGGCCCCCGGGGACCGGGGGTGATCACGGCGCTGGGGAACGCCGGGGCCTCCGCCGCCGGCATCCCCAACGCCTCGGCCAGGTCCACGTGGGGGATCTCCCGGCCCCGGTAGCGCATCAGGGTCTCCCGCTCCACCCTCACCAGCTCCGGGGCCTCCAACACCTCGATCACGGCGGCCAGGGGGAACGCCAGGGTCTCCGCCCCCACCCGCACGAGGACCACGTCCCCGATGGTCAGGGTCACGGGAACCCGAAGCGTCCAGGTGGTCCCCCGGCCCGGGCGGGTCTCCAGGGCGAGGCTGCCCCCCAGGGCCGTGACCCCGTGCCACACCGCCTCCATGCCCACGCCCCGGCCGCCGAGCTCGTCGGCGCCCCGGTGGGTGGTGAACCCCGGCGCGCACAGGACCCGGATCAGTTGGTCGGCGGTCAGGGGTTTGCCGGCGGCCGCCAGGCCCATGGCCTCTGCCCGGGGCCGCACCGTCTCGGGGTCGATCCCCCGGCCGTCGTCGGCCACGGTGAGCACCACCTCCTCGCCCTCGCTCCGGCAGGCCACCCGAACGGTCCCCACCCGGGGCTTGCCCAGGCGCTCCCGCTCCGCCGGCGGCTCGATGCCGTGGTCCACGGCGTTGCGGATGAGGTGCACCAGGGGCTCGGCCAGCCGCTCCACCACGGCCTTGTCCACCTCGACCTCCCCCCCCTCCAGCAGGGCCCTCACCTCCTTGCGCTGCACCCGGGCCGCCTCCCGGGCGATGAGGGGGACCCGTTGCAGCAGCTCGGCCGCCGGCACCAGCCGGGCCGTGGTGACCGCGTCGCGCAGGTCGCGGGCGGTCCGGTCCAGGGCCCGGAGCCGTTCTTCCAGAAGGTTCCGGAGCCGGCGGGGGGGCAGGCCGGCGTCCACCTGGGCCAGGGCGCCCCACAGCCGGTTCTTGTCCACCACCAGCTCGCCCACCAACCGGAGCATGGCATCGAGCTTTTCGGCCGGCACCCGGATCGTGTCCCGGGCCGGGCCGGCCGGCGGCGCGGGGCGGCGCTCGGCCTTGGGCGGGGGCGGCTTTGGCTTCGCGGGAGGGCGCAGCACGCGGCCGGTCACATCGCCTTTCCACGGTGCCAGCACCTCTTCGAGGGGCCGGGCCGACATCACGGCCACCAGGAACCGAAGCCCCTTGCCCGCCTCGGCCAGCGGGACGGCGGCGAGGAGCTCCTTCGCCTCCTCCAGGGTGCTCCGTACGGCGTTGATCGAGACCCCGCGGGCCACCTTGTCCTTGTCGGGGGCGAGCTCGAGGAGGTAGAGGCCCTCACCGGCGGCCAGTCGCTTCAGGGCCTGGCGCTGTTCGTACCCCGAGAGCTTGCGGAGCACCGACTCGGGCAGGGGCAACGACTCCCCCGGGCCCGCGGCCGCCCCCGACGGGGTCCCCTCCTCCGCGGCCCGGACCCGCGCGAGCGCGTCCAGAAACCCCTCGGTCTCGGGCGCCTCCACCTCCCCGGACCGGAACCGGTCGACCAGGGACTCCAGGAGGGCCACCCCCTCGAACAGGCGGTCCAACAAGGCCCGGGACGGCGCCTGCTCGCGTGCGTGGAGGTCCTGGAGAACGGTCTCCAGGCCGTGGGCCACCCGCACGGCCGCGTGGGCCTCCACCATCGCCGAGAGCCCCTTGATCGTGTGCATGGCCCGGTACACCGTGTACAGGCTCGGCACGTCCAGGTCCCCCTCGGCCACGGAGTTCTCCACCGAAAGCAGGGCGGACTGGGCGGCCTGGAGCAGCTCGGCCACCTCCTCGAAGTACCCTGCCAAGGCCTGGGAGACGTCGGGCCCCGACACCTCAACCTCCGGCGGGAAGCAGGTCGCGGGCGGCCTGGAGAACCGCAGAGGGGTCGAACGGCTTCGTGATGTACCGGTCGACCCCCTGGGCCAGGAGCCGCTCGCGCAGCCCCGGCTCGGCCCGGGTGGTCACCATGACCACGGGGATCTTGGCCAGGGAAGGGTGGGTCTTCAGGAACGACACCACCTCCACCCCGTCCATGTCGGGCATGTTGATATCGAGGAACACCAGGTCGAAGGGCTCGATCGAGAGCCTTTCCACGGCCTCCAGCCCGGTGGAGGCCTCCGCGCAGTCGGGGGACAGGGGGGCGAGACAGGCGGCGAGGAGCTGGCGCATGGTGGGCGAGTCGTCCACGATCAGGATCCGCGCCATCGGCTCCTCCCCTGCTTTCGGTTTGGGATGCGACCCGGGTACTCTATGCGGTGGTCGGGGGGGTCGTCAACGCCTCATGCCGCGCCGTCCGGGTGCCGATGAGAGGGGCCGTGAGGTTCGTCAGTCCGCCCAACCCGTTCCTGGAGGATCTTTGCATGCGAACCGCGCTCCTGGCCGCCCTGGTCTCCCTGCCCCTTGCGGCCGCACCGGCCGCGGCCCGCGAGCTGCCCCGGCTGCTGGCCCCGGCCGAAACCGGGGTGGTCCGCACCCCCCAGGTGCTGCTGGTGTACACCGTGCCCGCCGGCGAGCAGACCTTCGTGCGCGCCGATGGCAGGCGCCTCGACCGCAAAGGGGTGTCGGTGCCTGGGGACCGGGAGGATCTGTTCCACCTCCAGCTCCCCCTCAAAGAGGGGCGCAACCGGTTCGAGATCGTGCGGGCCGTGGACGAGAAGGTCCGCCTCTCGTTCACCGTGACCTACGTGCCCCCCTATTCGCTTCGCACCCCGGTCGCGCCGGGCGACCGGCCCTACGCGTTCCACACCCGCGAGCGCGAGGCCGGGTGCTCGGGCTGCCACAACCTGCCCGAAACCTACGAGACCGTGCCGGACCGCCCCCTGGCCCCGGCGGGCAAGGTGTGCGGAGCGTGCCATCCCGGGATCGAGAAGGCCCCCAACCTCCACGGGCCCACCGCGGTGTACGCCTGCTTCATGTGCCACGACCCGCAGTACCGGTCGGCCCGGTTCACGATCGCGGCCTCCCAGCCGGCGGGGTGCGGCCGGTGCCACGAGGACTTCCTGGCCCGGATCCTGGGGGGCAAGAAGTTCGTGCACGGGCCGGTGGCCGCCGGGGGGTGCCTGGTGTGCCACGATCCCCACGGCGGCAAGACCACCGCGGTGCTGCGCGAGGCGCCCCCGAAGCTGTGTCTGTTGTGCCATGCGGACACCCTGCCCCTGCCGGTGGACAAGGGCCTGCACGGATCGGTGCCCTGCACCCAGTGCCACAACCCCCACGGCGGCGACACCCGGATCCTCACCGCCAAGGCCGGCAACGAGTTCTGCGCCGGGTGCCACCCGGACGTGGCCGAGGGGGGGCGCGGCCATCCCGTGGCGGGCCACCCGGTGGAGGCCGAGGTGGACCCCTCCCTCCCGGGCCGACCCCTGGGGTGCGTGAGCTGCCACGCCCCCCACGGGGTCTCGGACGTGAGCCGGGCCCGGATCCTGGAGAACGAACAGGCCCTGACCCGGTTCTGCCGGAAGTGCCACTACTGATACCAAGTTGCGTTCAAAGCCACTGGCCCCCTGAGCAGAGGGGCAAGGGACCTGCCGGAGAGCCGGGTGCGGCTCCTTAGCCCGCCGCGCAGCGCCTCCGGCGTTGGAGCCACGAAATGGCTTGCATTCTCCGGAGTTGGAATGAAACCAACTCTCCCGTCCCCTGCCTGCGCGGCGGATCTCAATACCCGGCTTCGCGCCCGGCCGGAGGCAGGTCCCTTGCCCCGCCTCCCCGAGGGCTCTCGGTTTGAACGCGACTCGGTATGAGGGCTTCTTTACCCCCGCAGGGCCCTCTGCTATAAGGGGCGGCCCGCACTCCAACCCGGGAGGGATCGATCTCCATGCTGCCCATCGTGCCCGATGCGTGGCCGTATGTCTGGAAGCTCTTGGCGCTGGCCGCGGTGACCGGCTTTCTCGGTTGGGAGACCCTGGCTTGGGCGTCCCTGGGGCTCACGGCGTTCGTGGTGTTCTTCTTCCGCGATCCGGAGCGGGAGGTCCCGATGGAGCCCGGCCTCGTGGTGTCACCGGCCGACGGCACGGTGCTCCGGGTGGACTCGGTGGAGGAGCCGTTCGTGGGCGGTCCGGCCGTGCGGGTCTCGATCTTCCTGAGCGTGTTCAACGTGCACGTGAACCGCTCGCCGATCACCGGAACCGTGCTGTTCCAGACCTACCGCCAGGGGAAGATGCTCCCGGCGTTCCGGGACCACGCCTCGGAGCTCAACGAGCGCAACACCCTGGGCATCGAGGGCCAGGGGATCCGGGTCGTGGTGCACCAGATCACCGGCATGCTCGCCCGGCGGATCGTGTGCCGGGTGGGGCCGGGAGACCGGCTCCGGCGGGGGCAACGGTTCGGGCTGATCAAGCTGGGGTCGTGCACCGAGCTGATCCTGCCCGAGGGGGTGGAGCTGAGGGTGCAGCCGGGTCAGATGGTGGCGGGCGGACGGACCGTGATCGCCCGGATTCCGGACGTCAGGACGACGGAACCTCGATCCCCAGCTCCTTGAGCTTCTTGTACAGGCTGGACCGGTCGAGCCCCAGGGCCTCGGCCGCCTGGGGCACGTTCCAGCCGGCGGCCGCCAGGTGCCGGGTGATGTACTCCCGCTCGAACAGCCGCCGGGCCTTGCGGAGGCCGAGACCCGGCTCGGGCAGATCGCCGGCCCGGGGCTCGTGCGTCCGACCCCGCACGGCCGGGGGCACGTCGTCCGGGGTGAGGCGATCCGAGCGGCACAGGATCACCATGCGCTCGGCCACGTTCTTGAGCTCGCGGACGTTCCCCGGCCAAGGGTAGCCCTGGAGCACCTCGAACACCCCTTCGTCCACCTCCACCGGCTCCCGGTTCTCTTCGGCGCAGTACTCCCGCACGAAGTGGCGGAACAGCATGGGGATGTCCTCCACCCGCTCCCGCAGGGGCGGCACCTCGATGGGCACCACGTTGAGCCGGTAGAACAGGTCCTCCCGGAACCGGCCCTCCCGGATCTCCGCCTCCAGGGCCTTGTTGGTGGCCGCGATGATCCGCACGTCCACCTCGTGGGTCTTGGTGCCCCCCACCCGCTCGAACCGCATCTCCTGGAGCACCCGCAGGATCTTGGCCTGGGTCTTCAAGCTCATGTCGCCGATCTCATCGAGGAACAGGGTGCCCCCGTCGGCCAGGTCGAACTTCCCCCGCCGCCGGGCCGCCGCTCCGGTGAACGCCCCCTTCTCGTGCCCGAACAGCTCGCTCTCGATCAGGTCCTCGGGGATGGCGGCGCAGTTCACCTCGACGAACGGCCCGTCCTTGCGGCGGCTGGCCCGGTGCACGGCCCGGGCCACCAGCTCCTTGCCCGTGCCGTTCTCGCCGGTGATCAGCACCGAGGCCCGCGTGGGGCCCACCACCCGGATCTGATCCCGGAGCTCCTGGATCGCCCGGCTCTCGCCGATCAGCTCGTGGGTGCGGCCCCACCGCTCCCGCCAGTACCGGTTCTCCTCGGCGAGCCGGCGGGCGTGCACGGCGTGCTCGATGGTCAGCAGGAGCTTGTCCAGGTTCAGCGGCTTCTCGATGAAGTCGTAGGCCCCGAGCTTGGTGGCCTTCACCGCGGTCTCGATGGTGGCGTGGCCCGACATCATCAGCACCGGCAGGTCCGGATCCTTCTCCCGCAGCCGCTGGAGGGTCTCCACCCCGTCCATCCCCGGCAGCCACACGTCCAGGATCACCACGTCGGGATCGGCCGCGTCGACGCCCTCGACCGCCTCCTCGCCGCTCCGGGCCACGGCCACCTCGTACCCCTCGTCCTCCAGGGCACCCCGCAGGCTGACCAGGATGCTCTCTTCGTCGTCCACCACCAGGATCGTTCGGCTCATGACTGGGCACCGTCCAAAGGCAACTCGATGAGGAAGCGGGTCCCCCGGGGCCGGTTGTCGTGGGCCCGGATGGATCCGCCGTGGTCCGACACGATGCTCTTCACGATCGCGAGCCCCAGGCCCGTGCCCCCCTCCTTGGTGGAGAAGTACGGCTCGAACAGGCGCTGCCGCGCCTCGGGGCTGAGCCCCGGCCCGTTGTCCGCCACCGAGACCCGCACCCGGCGGGCGGAGGGGTCGTAGTCGGTGACCACCTCCACCCAGGCGTCGTCGCTGCCCTGGAGGGCGGCCACGGCGTTGTCCAGCAGGTTCACGAACACCCGGCGCATCTGCTCCCCGTCGACCAGCACGGTGGGCAGGTCCGGGTCCAGGTGGGCCTCGAACCGGATCTCGGGGTGGGCGGGCCGGTACAGGCCCACCACCTCGTCCACGAGCCGGTTCAGGTCCTCGGGGCCGGGCCGGCACTCGGGCATGCGGGCGAACCGGCTGAACGCGTTCACCAGGCGCTTGAGCCCCTCCACCTGGGCGACGATGGTCCGGGTGGCCTCGTCGAGCACGGCGCCGTCCTCCCGTTCGAGCAGGTCGGCGTACTTGCGGCGAAGCCGCTGGGCCGAGAGCTGGATCGGGGTCAGGGGGTTCTTGATCTCGTGGGCCATGCGCCGGGCCACCTCCTGCCAGGCCCGGGCCCGCTGGGCCAGCACCAGATCGGTCAGGTCGTCCACCACGGCCACCGTGCCCAGGTGCCGGCCCTCGTCGTCGCGCAGCCGGGTCATGTGCACCATGAGGGTGCTGCGGCGGCCAGGCCCCTCCACGGTGACCTGGCGCTGGATCGTGTCGTGGCGCGACCGCTCCAGCTCCCGGCCGATCTCGGTGAGGGGGCGCTCCACCTCGGGGGGGAGCACGTCTCGGTACCGCCGGCCCACGCAGTCGGGCGGAAGCCCCAACAGGTCGCAGGCCGACGGGTTCACGGTGGTGATCCGCCCCTCCGGGTCCGCGCTCACCACCCCGGCCGTCACCCGGCTCAGCACGATCTCCATGTAGCGGCGCCGCTCCTCCAGCTCGGCGTTGGCCCGCTCGAGGGTGGCCTGGGTCCGCTCCACCTCGGCCCGGCTCGCCCTCAGGTCGCGGGTCATCCGGTTGAACGAGGCCACGAGCACCCCCACCTCGTCTCGGCTGGGCACGTCCAGCTCGAAGTTGAGGTCCCCCCCGGCCACCCGCTGGGTGGCCTCGGCCAGCTTCTGGATGGGGCCGGTGATCCCCCGGGCCAGGTAGAAGCCGAACCAGATGGCCGCGAACACGAGCAGCAGGGCCACCAGCAGAAGGGGCAGGATGTAGCTCACCTTGATCGGGGTCCGGAGGATCTGGAGCTGCCGGTACTCCTCGAACCCCGCCGTGATCTCCTCGAGGCGCTCCAGGGTTCGGCCGGGCAGGTGCACGTCGGCCACCACCACCCCCCCGGACGGGACCGGCACCGCGGCCCGGATGAAGTCGCCCCGGTCGGTGTTGAGGATGGTGGCGGCCTCGCGGCCCTCCAACGCCTCCTTCACCGGGGCCTCGTCCGCCGTGGGGGGCGGGGCCACGGGCCGCCCCCGCCGGGACGCCCCCGCCACGAGCCGCCCGTCCGGACCCAGCCGGTACACGGCGGCCAGGCCCAACGCCTCGACCCGGCGCTCCAGGTCCGGGGCTCCCAGGGGTTTCGCGATCCGGGCCACCGTGCGGGCACCGTCCAGGACCCGGTCCTCCTGCTCCCGGTAGTAGGCCCGGGCCACCTCCAGGGCCTGGCGCAGGGCGCCCTCCACCCGGTCGCTGAACCAGCTGTCGATGCTCCGGGCCAGGAACCCGGCGCTGGCCAGGAACAACAGGGCCGTGGGGATCACGGTGATCGCCAGGAACGCCAGCACGAGCTTGGTGCGAAGCCGGGACCCGAGCACCCCCCGCCGCCACTCGAACACCAGCTTGGTGAGGTTGCGCAGGCACAGATAGAGCAGGAGGAGCAGCAGGAGGATGTGGAGGTTGACCAGGGCGAAGAACCCCAGGCTCTCCCGCACCGAGACGGTCCGGAACCCCATCAGCCGCCACAGCGCGGCCGCACCCAGGACCCAGAGGATGAGCAGGATCAGCAGCCCCCCAAGCACCAGGGGGCGTCGGGCAAACCGGGCTCGCCGCGTCATGGCAGGTTCCGCGGCACCTCGACCACGTACCAGGGGGTCTCCAGGTCCCACAGGGCCACGAACGGCAGGATCCGGTGGAGCCGGAACGGGAGCCGGAACTCCTGGAGCCGCGCCCGGATCCTCAGGAAGGCAGGCCCCCCGCCCCGCAGGGCGTCCAGGGGCAGCAGGCTCATCCGCTCCACGCGGCCCAGCGCCGCCACGGCCCGGGCCAGGTCCGGTTCCTCGGGGCCGGCCGACCCGTCCTCGAAGGTGACGTGGAACCGGTTCTGGAGGTTGTTCTTCTCGAGGGTGCGGGTCAGGCGCAGGTCCACCAGCACCTCGTCCCGGGCCCAGGCCTTGGGTCGGTCGATCCGGATCCAGAAGGTGAACCGAACCGGCAGGCCGCTCTCCAGGGTCTCGCGAAGTTGGGGAACCAGAGCCCCCTCCACGTGGAACGACACCAGCAGGTCCGAACGGGGGCCCCGCTCCAGGAGCACGCCGTCGATGTACGGCCCCTTGTCGCCGGCGGCCGAGGCCGGGGACGCCAGCAGGAGACCCAGCAAGATCAAGATCGAGGGGAAGAGTCGTCGCGTCACCACCGGGCTCCCGAAGCCGTGGGATCACCCAAAAAAGGTGATTTTAGGCGACGGGTCCCGTGGGGACAAGGAGAAGGCGCGCCGGCGGTGATCCGCCGGGTCCATGTTGATCCGGCGACGAGAACAAGCTCGCTCTTTCCGGACGGCGGGGCGACAGGGAAGCCCCCTTCGGCCGCTGCGCGCCCCTGCGGTGGAGAAGGATAACGTGCGTTGGTCCGGGGCCATTGCCGGCGGCGGGGCATAGGGTCTGCTTCCGGCCGCGCGCGAAGCCGGGCATGAGATTCGCCGCGCAGGCACGGGGCACCAACGGTGGTTTCATGACCGTCCGGCCGGGGACCGAACGGTTTCACGGTGCGAGCGTTGGAGGCGCTGCGCGGCGAGCTAAGGAGCCGCACGCGGCTCTCCAGCAGACCCCATGCCCCCCGACTCCGGTGTCGAGACGAGCTTCCGACCAACGACCAACGACCAACGACCAACGACCGAAGCTACATGGAAGCGCGTCTGTTTACCCGTCGGGTCAACAAGAAAAGCCGGCCCCAGGGGGAGACCGGCTGCAGAGGGGTTCGAAAAGGGGGGCGCCGGCTCAGGCGGGGGCCGGGGCCAGCTCCGGCCGGGCATGGCTCCACGCCGGCCTCCAGGGCGGCCGGGGGTCCGAATCGGCGTAAGACCAGGCGTCGGGGCGGCTCAGGAGGGTCTTGACCAGCTGGTCGTGGAGGGCGTGGCCGCCTTTGTGCACGATCAGGTGCCCCTCGATCCGGTGGCCCATCAGCGCCAGGTCGCCCACCGCGTCGAGGATCTTATGGCGCACGGGCTCGTCGGGCATCCGCAGCCCCTCGGGGTTGAGGACCCGGTCCCCCTCCACCACCACGGCGTTCTCCAGGCTGCCGCCCCGGGCCTTGCCGTTGCGGCGCAGGAACTCCACCTCGTGGAGGAACCCGAAGGTGCGGGCGGGCGCCACGGCCTCGGCGAACCGCTCCGGCGTCACGTCCAGGAAGAAGTGTTGGCTCCCCGGAAACCGGCCGTCGAAGTCGATGGAGTACGTCACCCGAAACCCCCGGCCGGGCCGGATCAGGCAGAACTTGTCCCCGTTGCGCACCCGCACCGGCTTCTCGATCCGGATCGTGCGCCGGGGCCGCCCCAAGGGCCGCACCCCTGCGGCGAGCACGGCCTCCACGTACGGCAGCGCGCTTCCGTCCAGGATCGGGAGTTCGGGGCCGTCCACCTCGATGCGGGCGTTGTCCACCCCCAGCCCGGCCAGGGCTGCGAGGCAGTGCTCCACCGTGGACACCTCGACCCCGTCCCGGCCTAGCACCGTGGCCAGGGTGGTGTCGGTCACGAACCGGCTCTCGGCCGGAATCTCCACCGCCGGAGACAGGTCGGTCCGGACGAACCGGATCCCCGCGTCGGCCGGGGCCGGGGCGATCCGCATCCTCACGGTCTCGCCGGTGTGCAGGGCCACCCCCTTCAGGTGCACCGACCGCTTCACGGTCGTTTGGTAGGTCTCGCTCATTGCCTCGCTTCCTCCCGTGCGGACCCGGACAGTCGAGTCCCGAATCACCAGAGGTTGCTTATTAGCAAGGCCCGTGCCATGAGCTCAAAGAAACCCGGCAACCGGCAACACGCCGAAATCATTGGCCGCGTACCGGTTCGGCCCGGCACGCGGCCGGCCGGCAGTGGCGTCTTTTCCACGCGCCGCCCCTGGGGAGTGGCCGAAACGCAACAGCGCTCCCCGTGTAAACCCCTGGCCCTTGCCGTGCGTCCACATGGGCACAACGCCGCGGCAACCGACCCGAAGATCGTCCGTTCTTCCCGGTAACTTCGGTCGTTGGTCATTAGTCGTTGGTCGGGGGCCTTCGGCCCGCTAGGCGGCCGGGCGGCTCTCGAATCGCGCCAAAGCTCGGGGGCATGGGGCCTGCTGGAGAGCCGGGCGCGGCCCCTTAGCTCGCCGCGCAGTGCCTCTGACGCTTGGACCACGAAATGGTTCGGATTCCACATAGTTGCCATGAAACCAGCTCTTCAGTCCCGTGCCTGCGCGGCGAATTTCATGCCCGGCTTCGCGCCCGGCCGGAGGCAGGTCCCTTGCCCCGCCCTCCGAGGTGACACGCCTAATTTGTCGCCGGGTTAATACCCTTCCCTCGTTGTTCGGCCCCCGAAGGGGCCAAAGGAGGCTTGCGATGAAGAGACGACGACCGCTGCGCGCAACCCTGACCGTTGCCGCCGCAACCCTCGCGCTGTTCCTGGCCGCCTGCGGCGGCGGGACCGGCTCCACAACCTCGTCGACCTCGTCCGACGGGGGCGAGGTGCTCGTCGGCCTGACCGACGCCGAAGGGGACTTTCTCCGGTACGAAGTGGACGTGGAGGGCCTGGAGCTCACCCGGGCCGACGGGACCGCGGTGGAGACGATCCCCCTGGACACCCGCATCGACTTCGCCCAACTCACCGACCTGACCGAGTTCGTCACGGCGGCCACCGTGCCGAACGGCACGTACGTGGCGGCCAGGCTCACCTTGGACTACACGAACGCCCTGATCGAGGTGGAGGGGGCCGACGGCTCGGCCCTGGAGGCCGTGGCCGTGGGCGAGGACGGCACCCCCCTGGACACCCTCGAGCTCGACGTGACCCTGGACAACGCGAACCACCTGGTGGTGGCCCCCGGGACCCCGGCGATGCTCACCCTGGACTTCGACCTGTCGGCGAACCACGAGGTGGACCTCTCCACCTCCCCGGCCACGGTCACCGTGCAGCCCACCCTGCACGCCGCCGTGGAGCCCGACCCCTCCAAGATCCACCGCGTCCGGGGGCTGCTCGGGGCGGTGGACGAGGAGGCCGACACGTTCCGGGTGCTGCGGCCGCCGTTCCGGAGCCCCCGTCGTCCCGTCCGGTCGATCACCGTGGCCACCTCGGAGAGCACCGAGTTCCAGGTGAACGGGGCGAGCGCCTCGGGAGCCGAAGGCCTGGCCCTGCTGGCCGAGGCCTCCGCCGACCCGGCCGTGCCGGTGGTGGTGCGGGGCGGTGTGGACGGGGAGACCGGCACGTTCCGGGCCACCGAGGTCCTGGCCGGGACCAGCGCGCCGGGGGGAGAGCACGACGGCCTGATCGGCGTGGTGGTGGCCCGGGACGACACCTCGCTCACCGTTCGGGGGGCCGCCCTCGACCGGAGCATGGGGGCCCTGTTCGTGGGCGAGGACGTGACCGTGACCTGGACGGACGACGTGGTCGTGACCCGGGCCCTGGATCCGAACGGCATCTACACGCCGGCCGACGTGTCCGTGGGGCAGCGGGTGCGGCTCCTGGGAACCTACGCGGAGGGCGGCGGCACGGCCGCGTTCCAGGCCGAGCGTATTCGCATGCTCGTGACCCGGATCGCGGGCACGGTGAACGATCTCCAGGAGGGGGAGGTCCGGCTCGCCCTGGAGCACATCGAGGGACGCCGGCCCGACGTCTTCGACTTCACGGGCACCGGCTCCGCGTCGGCGGACGACGCCGATCCGGACAACTACCAGGTGAGCACCGGCGGCCTCTCCCTGGACGGCGTGGCCGCCGACGCCCCGGTGCGGGTGTTCGGGTTCGTGACCCCGTTCGGCCAGGCCCCCCCGGACTTCGAGGCCGTGACCGTGGCCGACTACTCCGAGGCGACGGCCCGGCTCCGGGGGCGGTGGGCAGCCGGCAGCGGGACGGAGCTCTCGGTGGCCGAAGGGGGGCTCATCCTGGACCTGACCGACGCGGGTGCGCTCCGCCACGTGTTCCGGGGCGGCATCGCCACGGAGCTCGCCGCGGAGCCCGCGCCCACGGTGGCGCCGGAGAACCCGGACCGCGGCCTGTTCGTCATCCACCGGCGGGGGGAGCCCACCGAGGTGTACGGCCGGTACGCCGAGTTCGCCGACGCCCTCGGGGCCGAGCTGGCCGGCGGCCGCCATGTGGCGTTCCTGTCGGGGCTGGGCGCGTTCGACCCCGCCACCCAGACCCTCACGGCCCGGCGGATCTTCGTGCGGCTCCGGTGAGGGGAATCCGAGCATCTCGGAGGGAGAGCCCGGGCTTGCCGGGCTCTCCCTCTATGAACCCAGCGATCAAATACGCGCCCCCGCCCCGGATCGGAGGGCAAGGGACCTGCTGGAGAGCCGGGCCCGGCCCCTTTGCTCGCCGCGCAGCGCCTCCTGCGTCCGGACCGCGAAATGGCACCCATTCCAAGGAGTTGTAATGGAACCAACTCCCGTGTCTCGTGCCTGCGCGGCGAATCTCAACACCCGGCTTCGCGCCCGGCCGGAGGCAGGTCCCTTGCCCCGCCTCCGGAAAAACGCGCCTGTCTTGTTGCCGGGTCAATAGCGCGCCGGATCCACCCACTCCAGAAACTTCGCCAGACCGGCGGCCATGGCGTAGAACAGCGCCGCCCAGAACGCCATGTGCAGGAACTTCCGGAACGGGGAGCGGTTTCCCAGCACCCCGGGATCCTTTTTCTCCGGCGCGTCCTTGTTCTCCGAAACGCTCACGGCTCTTCTCTCCCTCGGTCGCGGTCCGTGCCGCTGGAGGCCGGGATCTCCATCCAGAACCGGCTCCCCCCCGACGGCAGGTTCTTCGCCCCGACCTGGCCCCCGTGCATGTGCACCAACTCACGGCAGATGTGAAGACCCAGGCCGTGGCCCCGCCCCACGGTTCGGGCCAGCCCACCCTGACGGTACCGGTCGAACAGGCAGGCCATGGCCTCCGGATCGATCCCCGGCCCCTCGTCGTCCACCTCGAACCGCACCCGCCCCGCCTCCTCCCGCACCCGCAGCCGCACGGTCTTCCCCGACGGCGTGAACTTGACCGCGTTCTGGAGCAGGTTCCCCAGCGCCTGGGCCAGGCGGTCCGGGTCGGCGGTGATCTCGAGATCGGACACCTCGCCCTCCACCTCCACAGACACCCCTTTGCCCTGCGCCACCGAAGCGTGGAGGGCCGCAATCCGATCGACGAACTCCCGAAGCCGCACCGGCCGGGGCTCGAACGGCAGCTGCCCCTGCTCCAGGCGACGCGCCGTCAGAAGGTCGTCCACCAGCCGGTTCATGGCCGCCACGGCCTGCAGGATGCGATCCACGTACTCCTGCTGACGCGGGCTCAGGCCGTCCGTGCCGGCCGAACGCCGCAGGAGCTGGGCGAACCCCTGGATCGCCACCAGGGGGGTGCGCAGATCGTGGGCAACGATGCTGAGGAGCTCCTCCTTCTGATCCCTCAGCTCCGCCAGCCGGCGGTCCCTCTCCCGGAGGGCGTCGCGGATGGCCAGCAGCCTCTCTCGGCTCTGCTCCAACGCCTCACCCAGGTCCGCCGGGGCCCCGCTGCCCGCCGCCAGGGCCTGTCGGGCCCGGGCGGCCGAGTGGAGCAGCCCCTCTTCCCCCCGAGCCTCCCGCAGGACCTCCCCCAACAGGGCCTCGGCCTCCTCCCAGGCGAGCCATGGGCCCCACGAGGCCCCCTGGTCCAGCTGCTCCCGCAGACGGCACACCTCCTCGGCCAAGGCCTCCCGTTCGTCCTCCAGGGCCTGGATCCGGCGTTTGTCGTCGTGGGTTCCCATGTGAATCCCTCCGCGTGGGTCCCGGAGCCCCCCTTGGGGGCAGCCCGTCCCCTCGTCGGCCGCAGTTCGCCCCGATTCTACCCGCACCCTCCGAGATGTTGCCAGGGCCGAGGGCCTGCCTCGGCCTCGACAGAGGGCAGGGCTTGGGCTTGCCCCGCCGGTCGGCCGCGTCCACAATAGGCGGCCCTTCTCCCTTCGGAGGCGTGCCATGGCCAAGGTTCTCATGCTCCAGGGCACCGGTTCGGACGTGGGCAAGAGCGTGCTCGTGGCCGGGCTGTGCCGGCTGCTCCGGCAGGACGGGGTGCGGGTGGCCCCGTTCAAGCCCCAGAACATGGCCCTGAACTCGTACATCACGGCCGACGGTGGCGAGATGGGCCGGGCCCAGGTGGTGCAGGCGGAGGCGGCCGGGGTCGAGCCCCACACCGACATGAACCCCGTGCTGCTCAAGCCCACCACGGACGTGGGGGCCCAGGTGATCCTCCAGGGCCGGGTGTACGGCAACATGAGGGCCCGGGAGTATCACGCGTTCAAGCCCAAGGCCCGGCAGGTGGCCCTGGAGAGCTTCCACCGCCTGGCCCGCAGGTTTGAGGTGATCCTGGTGGAGGGTGCCGGAAGCCCGGCGGAGATCAACCTGAGGGACGGGGACCTGGCCAACATGGGGTTCGCCCTGGAGGTGGGGGCGCCGGTGGTGCTGGTGGGCGACATCGACAAGGGCGGGGTGTTCGCCTCGCTGGTGGGCACCCTGGAGCTGCTGGAGCCAGCCGAGCGGGACCTGATCCGGGCGTTCCTCATCAACAAGTTCCGGGGAGACCCCTCCCTGCTCGACCCGGCGTTCCGGACCATCACCGAGCGCACGGGCAAACCGTTCCTCGGCGTGGTTCCGTACTTCCGGGACATCTTCATCCAGGAGGAAGACGGGATCCACCGCGACGTGGTCCACTCCCGCACCGGGGGCGAGGTCCGGGTGGCGGTGGTGGTGCCGAACCGCATCAGCAACTTCACGGACTTCGACCCGTTCCTGGCCGAGCCGGGGGTCCGGCTCGACTTCGTGTGGCCCGGGGAGCGGCTGGGCCGGGCAGACGCCATCGTCCTCCCCGGCTCCAAGAACACGGTGGACGACCTCCACGCCCTGTGGCGGTGCGGGCTGGCCGACGAGATCCTGGAGAACCGACGCAGAGGCGCCTGGGTGGTGGGCATCTGCGGGGGGTACCAGATGCTGGGCCGGTGGGTGCGCGACCCCCTGGGGGTCGAGAGCTCCCGGCAGGAGGCCCGGGGGCTCGGGCTTCTGGACGTGGAGACCGTGATGGAGCCCGAGAAGGTCACGGCCCAGTCCGAGGGGCGGGTTCGGCCGGGGGTCCTGACGTGGTACCCCGGCGACGGCATCCTGAAGGGGTACGAGATCCACATGGGCCGCACCCGGCTCGGCCCCGGTGCGGCCCCCCTGCTGGAGGTTCGGCGCAAGGGGGACGGGTCGTGGCACCCGGACGGCGCGGTCAGCCCGGACGGGCGGGTGTTCGGCACGTACCTCCACGGCATCTTCGACAACGACGCCTTCCGGCAGGCGTTCCTCGGCCTGTTCCGCACCGGCGAGGCCCAGACCACCTCGTTCGCTCGCCGGAAGGAGGAGGGGTACGACCGGCTGGCCGCGCTGCTCCGGAAGCACCTGGACGTGGACGGCCTGCGCCGGATCCTCGACGGCTCGCCGGACGTGTGAGGTCGGGCCTTTGGCCCGCTGGGAGGCTAGGAGGCTGGGAAGCTAGGAGGCTTGAAAACCTCCGTGAACTCCATGTGTTCCAAGCGTGGCCACGCCTCTTCTGCATCCCCTCACGGTGTCGGGGGGCATGGGGTCTGCTGGAGAGCCGCGTGCGGCCCCTTAGCTCGCCGCGCAGCGCCTCTGACGCTCGGACCGCGAAATGGCTCGGATTCCAGCGAGTTGTCATGAGACCAGCTCTTCGGTCCCGTGCCTGCGCGGCGAATCTCATGCCCGGCTTCGCGCGCGGCCGGAAGCAGGCCCCATGTCCCGCCGCCAAGGCCCCAGGATCTCTGAACGTTACCTTTCCTCGTTGCCGGGCCCCGCAGGGGCCTGACGAGGCTCCCAAACAACGCGACTATTTCATCGCCGGTTTGGGGCTTCCCCAGCCGGGGCGGACCCGCACAGTCTCCTCGCCGTGGACCACCACCCGCCCCGGGCCGGCCCCCTTGGGCTTGCGGACCCGTCCGGCCTCGACCACCATCACCTCCACCGCCCCCTCCCCCGACCGCCGGGACCTCAGGGCCGCCAGGCCGGCGGCCTCCCGGAGGGTGCGATCGGGGCACCGGGCCTCCCGGCCCGGTTTCCGGATCAGCACGTGGGCGCCGGGCGCGTCCCGGGCGTGGAGCCACAGGTCCCACGGCCGGGCCTCGCGCAGCAGCCGGTCGTTCTCCCGGCCGTTGCGGCCCACCCAGATGGGCCAGCCGTCCGACGACACGTACCGGGCGAAGGGCCGGCCCCCGGGATCCGGGCGTGGCGGCGCCGCAGGTGGGGGGCCGCCGTCCGCCGCTGCCCCCTCGAGCTCCGCCCGGGCCGCGGCCAGCCTCTCCGTGAGCACCTCGCGGGCCCGCTCGGCCTTGGCCGCCCGGCGGTACAGCCGCTCCAGGTTGTCGGCGGGGGACCGAGCCGGGTCCAGGGGCACCTCCACCTCCCCGCCGCCCCACGGGTCGGGCAGGACCACCGTGTCGGTCCCCCGGGCCACCCGGTGGAGCCCCGCGGCCAGGGCGTCGGCCAGCCGCCGCAGCCCGGCGGGGTCCGGAAGCCGGGCCAGGTCCTGCTCGATGTTGCGGATCCTGCGCTCGACCCTCCGCCTCCAACGGCGGGCGTCGGGGGCGTCGCCCTCGGCCGGGGCGCCCGGTCCCGCCACCCGGACCTCCAGCCACCGGCCGGCGCCTTCCAGGGCCGACGGCCACACGGCCACGGGCGCAGCCCCTTCCCGTTCCACAGCCGACAGTCCGTCCTCGTACTCCCACAGGGGGCCGGGCCGGCCGTAGGCCGCCAGGATCTCTTTGAACGCCACGGCCGCGCCCTTGCGGTCCATCCGGGCCCGAAGCTCCCGGGCCTGCCCCGGGGTCACCCCGAACAGGATCCGCTCCAGCGGCTCGCCCCGGCCGACCCGGCGCTCCAGCTCCCAGGGGTCCGCCCGGTCCGGGAAGACCCGTCCCTCGGGCACGGGGGGCGGCTCGTACGGCCGACCCGGCGAGAGGCCCGGCCGGGGTCGGACCGCCTGGACCGCCCGGACCCGGCCGTCCGGATCCAGCACCGCCAAAAGGGGATGGCGACCGGCGGCCTCCCACACCAGGGAGCACCCGCCGTCGCCCCGGCGAAAGGCGAGCTCGAGCACCCGGTCGAACCGGCCCCAACGCACGCCTTCGAGCCGTCCGCCCACGGCGTGGGCCCGCAGGTACGCGGCCAGGGCCGGGGGGCGGGGCGGGGCGGTGGGCCGGCGCTCCACCAACCCAACCCCCACGGCCCGCGGACCCGCCGCCAGCATGAGCAACCCGGTCCGCCCCGGGGCCCGCAGCCGCACCACCGCCCCCCAGTCGGGGGAGGCCCAGGCCCCCTGGACCCACGCCCCCCGCCAGTCCCGCTCCAGCTCGGCGCCGACCCGGGCCACCACCCACGGATCCATGCTCCGTTTCCTACCACCCGGGCAGGGCGTAGCGCAGGGGCGGGGCCGCGGCCTCCTCCAGGGGGGCCAGGGCGTCGGCGTCGTCCCCCAGCAGCCACCGGAGCACACCCCTCCGGTCGCGGCGCCGGTACTCCAGCTTGGGCTCCTCGGGCAGGCCGGCGAGCTGCCGCGCCCACTCCACCGCGTCCCAGAACCCGCCCAACCGGTCCACCAGCCCCAGATCGAGGGCCTGCCGGCCCGAGTACACCCGGCCGTCGGCCAGGGCCAGCACCGCCTGCCGGTCCATGCCCCGGCCCTCGGCCACCGCGTCCACGAACTGTTGAAACAGGTCGTCGATCAGGCTCTGGAACACGGCCCGGTCCTCGGCGGTCATCTCCCGAAACGGAGACCCGGCGTCCTTGAGCGGTCCGCTCTTCACCACCTGGGTCCGAAGGCCCAGCTTGTTGAACAGCAGGTGGACCTCCTGGAACTGGAGGATCACCCCGATCGACCCGGTGGCCGTGCCGGGCAGGGCGACGATGCCGGTGGCCGGGGCCGACAGGTAGTACCCCCCCGAGGCGGCCAATGCCCCCATCGACACGATGACCGGCTTGACCGCGGCCGTGCGCTTCACCTCATCGTGGATCTCCTGGCTGGGCGCGATGCCCCCCCCGGGGCTCTCCACCCGCACCACCACGGCCTTCACGTCCTCGTCCTTGCGGAACGCCCGCAGGGCCTCCACGGCCGGACGGGCGTCCGCGATGAACCCCCGCACCTCCACCACGCCGATCCGGTCGCCCATGGGCAGGGCGCCCCGGCCGGCCCACCAGAGGGCCGCGCCGGCCGCGAGGGCCACTCCCACGGCCACGGCCACCAGGACCCCCAAGAACTTCAAGCACCCTCGCATCGCACGCCTCCTCGGACGCCCCCCGCACGGAAAAGGCCGGGCGAGAGCCCGGCCTTTTGTTTTCGTTTCCGTTTGTCACGGCCGCCCCCCACGCGGGGCCCCTGCCTACTCCTCGCCGTTCTCCTGGGCCTCCTTGGCCTGCTTGGCCAGGAGGATCTTCTCGCCGAGGGTCGTGGCGGAGTGGGCCGCCATCTGGCGGTTCAGCTCGTCCAGGGCCATCTTCTCGGCCCGGACCTTCTCGTCCTCGATGGCCTTCATCGACAGGCTGATCTTGCGCTCCTCCTGGTCGATGTTGAGCACCTCGGCCTGGATCTCCTGGCCCGGCTCCAGCATGGACCTCAGGTCGTCCACCTTCTCGCTGGACACCTCGCTCACGTGCACCAGGCCCTCCACGCCCGGCTCGAGCTCCACGAACACGCCGAAGTCCGTGATGTTCGAAACCTTGCCGGTGACGATCGAGCCCACCCGGTACCGGGCCGTGATGCCGGCCCACGGGTCGGGGGTGAGCTGCTTGATGCCCAGGCTGAACCGCTCGTTGTCCTTGTCGATGTGGAGGACCACCGCCTCCACCTCGTCACCCACGTTGTACAGGGTGGCCGGGTGACCGACCCGCTTGGTCCAGGAGATGTCGCTCACGTGGATCAGACCGTCGATGCCCTCGTCCACGCCCACGAAGATGCCGAAGTCGGTGATGTTGCGGATCCGGCCCCGCACCACGGCGCCCACCGGGTAGCGCTCCTCCAGTAGATCCCAGGGGTTGGGCTGGCACTGCTTCATGCCCAGGGAGATCCGGCGGCGGTTCATGTCCACGTTCAGGACCATGACCTCCACCTGCTCGCCCACCTTGACCACCTCGCTGGGGTGGTTGATCCGCTTGGTCCAGCTCATCTCCGACACGTGGACCAGGCCCTCGATTCCGGGCTCCAGCTCCACGAAGGCCCCGTAATCGGCCAGGCTCACCACCCGGCCCTGGATCCTCGAGCCGATCGGGTAGCGCTCGTCCGCGCTCTCCCACGGGTCGGGGCTGAGCTGCTTGATGCCCAGGCTCACCCGCTCCCGCTCCCGGTCGAACGACAGGATCTTCACCTCGACCTCGTCGCCGATGTTCACCACCTCGGAGGGGTGGTTCACCCGACCCCAGCTCATGTCGGTGACGTGGAGCAGGCCGTCGATCCCGCCCAGGTCCACGAAGGCTCCGTAGTCGGTGATGTTCTTGACCACGCCCTTCATCACCACGCCCTCCTCCAGAACCTGGAGGGTCTTCTCCCGGAGCTTGGCCCGCTCTTCCTCCAGGAGCACCCGGCGGGAGAGCACGATGTTGCCACGGCGGCGGTTGAACTTGATGATCTTGAACTGATAGGTCTCGCCGATGAGCTTCTCGAGCTGGCGCACCGGCCGCAGGGCCACCTGGGAGCCCGGCAGGAACGCGCGCACCCCGATGTCCACGCTCAGCCCGCCCTTGATGCGGGCCACGATCTTCCCCTCCACCACGTCGCCCCGCTCGGCCGCCTTGCTGATCTCGTCCCAGATCCGGATCTTGTCGGCCTTGTCCTTGCTCAGGACGACCATGCCGTCGGCGTCCTCCAGCCGCTCCACCAGCACCTCGACCTCGTCGCCCGTCTGCACCGAGATCTGGCCGTCCTCGCCCCGGAACTCGGACAGGGGCACCAGCCCCTCGGACTTGTAGCCGATGTCGATGACCGCGTAGTCGTTGGTGATGTCCACCACCCGGCCCTTGGCCACGCTGCCCTCTTCGGGCCCGCCGAGGCTCTCCTCCAACAGGCGTCCGAAGTCCTCCATCCGCTCCTCGGGCTGCACCATCTCGCTCGTCTGTTCCATGCTGTTCTTGTTCCTCCTACCTTTTGGATTCAAAAAGGCCCGCCAGGGCCCTTTTGTTCGGGTGTTGCCGTGCCGTAGGCACGGTCGGGCAGGGTAACACATGCCCCTTCGGCGAAACAACGGGAAAAGGCGGAAACGGCCGAAGGATCGGGCGTGGCCGCTCTTCGCGCCTTCGGCCCGCCGGGGGGGGACGCTGGGACGTTAGGACGCTGGGAGGCTGGGAGGCCAAAAACTCTTTTGCCTCCTGGCGGTTCAACCAGGTCTGCGCGTCACGGCATCACGGCCCGGGGGCATGGGGTCTGCCGACGGGCCGGCTCCTCGCACCAGGGCCACGATCCGGGCCACGACCTCGCCCGGGCCGAGCCCCGTGGTGTCGAGCACCACCGCGTCGGAAGCCGGCCGGAGCGGGGCGTGGGCCCGGGAGCTGTCGTTGGCGTCCCGGGCCAGGATGTCCCGGAGCACCTCCTCGTACGGCAGGGGCTGGCCCCGCCTCTCGAGCTCCTCTGTGCGGCGGCGGGCCCGCTCCTCGGGGGAGGCGGTGAGGAACACCTTGACCCGGGCGTCGGGGAAGATCACGGTGCCGATGTCGCGTCCCTCCAGCACCGAAGGCGCCTCCTCGCCCAGCCGCCGCTGGTACCGGCCCATGGCCTCGCGCACGGGCCTGCGGGCCGACACCCGCGAGGCCAGATCGCTCACCCGGTGCTCT
Organism: Deferrisoma camini S3R1; assembly: GCF_000526155.1. Classification (NCBI taxonomy): domain Bacteria; kingdom Pseudomonadati; phylum Thermodesulfobacteriota; class Deferrisomatia; order Deferrisomatales; family Deferrisomataceae; genus Deferrisoma; species Deferrisoma camini. Next base: position 1,980,289 of record NZ_JAFN01000001.1, read on the forward strand.
CGGATCGCCTGGGTCACGTCCTCGCCGTCGAGGAACACCCGGGGTTCGCCGGCCTCGTCCCGGCGGAACTCGATCCGGGTGTGCCGGCAGAGCTCCTCGAGGGCCGGATCGTCGTCCAGGGGCACCCCCAGCCGGTCGGCCTTGAGCCCCACGGCCCGGTACATGGCGCCGGTGTCCACGTAGGTCCACCCCAGAGCCCTCGCCACCGCCCGGGCCACCGTGCTCTTTCCCGCGCCCGAGGGCCCGTCGATCGCGACCACCTCACGCATCGTCTCCCACCTCCTCGGCCCCCCGCCCCGCCAGCTCCCGGATCGCCCGCCACAGGTCCGCCCGGCCCTCCCCGGTCCTCGCCGAGGTCAGCACCATCTCCTGCCGGGGAATCCCCAGGCCCTCGGCGATGGTCTGCAGGTGGACGGGCCGCCGGCCCCGGGGGACCTTGTCGGCCTTGGTGACCGCCACCAGGAGCCGGCGGCCCGCCCCGCGCACGAGATCCGCGAACCGAACGTCGTCGTCCGTGGGTTCGCGCCGGATGTCCACCAGCAGCACCACCGCCCGCAACGACTCGGAGCGGGCCACGAACTCCCGGGTGGTTCGGGTCCAGGCCCTCACCACCCCCACCGGCGCCCGGGCGTACCCGTACCCCGGCAGATCCACCAACACGAACCGCTCGTCCACCACGAACAGGTTGAGGGTCTGGGTGCGGCCCGGCGTGGAGGAGGTGCGGGCCAGCCTCCGCCGGCCGGTCAGCAGGTTCACCAGGGACGACTTGCCCACATTGGACCGGCCGGCCAAGGCCACCTGGGGCCAGGGGGTGCGGGCGACGTCCTGCCACCGCACGGCGCTCTTCCAGAATCGGACGTTGGGTCTCGGGGTTCCCATCGGTACGGTACGCTCGCTCGGGTGGGGTGCAGCCGGCGGGTCCTGGCGGACCGCGGCCCGGAGGATAGTACAGAACCGGCCCCCGTGTCTTCCATGGCAACTTCGGTCTACGGTCGTCGGTCGACGGTCTTCGGTCTCCTGGCCCCAGGGCAAGTGGCTCCCGCCAACCCGGGGGCGGGGGGCCTGTTGGAGCGCCGGGCGTGGCCGTATCAGGGGCCAGAATTCAGAAGACAGTAGACAGGAGAACCGCCGAAGAGGTTTTCCACTGTCTTCTGTCTACCGACTCCTGATCCCTGAAATGCAGGCCCCCTGTCCCCGCGGGAAGGCGTCCGGTTACGCCGCACGTTGTAGGGCCCCACAGGGCCGATGGGGGCTTCCCCGGAAGCGAGGCGTTCGGGGTTGCCCTTGACACGTCCGCCGGCCGGCCGAAAGAATACGGGTTTCTTTGGGCATTTGAGCTTCCACGTTCCCGGGGCGACGTCCGATGAGCGAACCGATCCGCGACAAACTCTCCCACCTGCTCCCCCACTGGCTCGAGCACAACGCCTCGCACGCCGACACCTACCGGCAATGGGCCCGGCGGGCCCGGGAGGCGGGGCTCGGGGACGTGGCGGACCACCTCGAACAGGCCGTGGCCGAGGCCCAAGCCCTGGGGAGGGCCCTGGAGGCCGCCCTGCGCGCGATGGGCTCCTGACGGCCGCGGGGACCGGGGTGGGCGCCCCGAGGGAGACCTCCGTCCCTGCCGGCGGGTTCAAGAATCGGGGCCGGGCCGACGAACCGTAGAGTGGACCGTTTCCAAGGGGGCCGTGCGTGGAACTTCGAGGGACCCTCAAAGACTTCAGCCTCGCGGACATCATCCAGCTGGTCGCCTTCGGACAGAAGACGGGGGTCCTGCGGGTGGTGTGGCCGGGAGGCGAGGCTTCCATCCACTTCGTGCGAGGCGAGGTGGTCCATGCCCGCTCCCCCAACCACGTGGGAGAAGAGGCGGTCTACGAGCTGTTCCGAATCGAGGACGGCCAGTTCGAGTTCCACAACTCGTCCGAGCCGCCCCCCGAACGCACCATCACCGTGGACGCGACGAACCTGGTGATGGAGGCCGCCAGGGTCCTGGACGAGTCCCGGCGGGCCGAGCCGGCCGAAGGCGAGGCCCCACCCCTGCTCGAGGATTTCGGGGACCTGCAGTTCGAGGCTCCGCCTGCCACACCGGGCCCGGATCCGGGCCGGTGCAAGAAAGAGATCCGTGAACTCCTGCGCCGGCGGTTCGGCCGCCGCGCCAAACGGTTGATCGAGGCGGTAAACCGATGCGGAGATTCGAAGGAGGACCTGCTGGACCTGGCGGACCGGGTGGAGAAGTACGTCCGGGTGTTCCTGGACGACTCGGCCGCCGGGGACGTGGCAGCCCGGATCCGCACCATCCTCGATGGGGGGGATGGCGCCTCTGGGGGATGATCGCGGCCGTCCTGTGCACGCTGGCCCCCCTCGCCCGGGCCGCGGACCTGGAGATCCGGCTGACCAAGAACATCATCTACGACATCGCGTCCGACTCCCAGAACCGCAAGTACCTGGAGCTGCGCAGCCAGGTGAAGCGGCTGAACCCCTCCCTGTCCCACTTCGACGTCGCCCACGACGGAGACTCCATCACCGTGACGTTCGGATTCCGGAACGGGCCGGACCGGGCCGAGCTGCGGCTGATCGGATCGAAACACGACTTCTATCGCATGGCCATGGGGGTACGGCTCGCCGAGACCCTGCAGGCCCTGACCCGGGCGGACCCCATGGTGGAGAGCCTGGGGGTGGAGACCCAGGGCAACGAGGTGATCCTGAAGCTCCGGTACGCGGGCGAGTTCCCCGCCCCCACGGCCCAGAAGGCGCCCCCGCCCCCCCCACCCGAAACCCAACCCGAGCCCCAACCTCCCCCGCCGGAGCCGGCCGAGGCCCCCGCCACGCCGGCCGAGGCCGAGGTCGAGGTGAAGATCCAGGCCGTGGCGCCGCCGGCACCGGCCCGCCCCGTGGCCGAGACCGCCGCGCCCCCCCCGGCGGCCCCCTCGCCCCCTGCCGAGCCCAGCCCGGCCGACGAGGCGGCCGAGGCGTGGGACGCGGCCCGCCGGGAGGACACCCTGCAGGCCTACGTGCGGTTCCTCGAGCGGTACCCCGACGCGCCCCAGGCCGACGAGGCCCGGGCCCGGGCCGACGAGCTGCGCGAGAACCTGGCCTACCACCAGGCCCTGCGGCGGGACACCGAGGAGGTGTACCGGGCCTTCCTGGACCATTTCCCCGAGTCCTCCCACCGGGCCGAGATCGAGGCCCGGATCCAGGCCATCGAGGCCCGGCGCCGGCAGCTGACGGCCGAGCGCAAGGCCCAGGAGGCCGAGAAACGCCGCCGAGCGAAGGCCTACGCCGAGGCCCGGAAGCTGGACACGGCCGAGGCGTACCGCATCTTCCTGGCGGCCTATCCCGATGCGCCCGAAGCGGCCGAGGCCAAGAAGCGCCTGCGCCGCATCGAGGAGGACGACCGGGCGTTCGCTCAGGCCCGGGGCGACGAGCGCCGCCTGGAGGAGTACCTGGGCCGGTTCCCCAAGGGCAGGCACCGGGAGGAGGCCCGGCGGGAGGCCCGGGAGCTCCGGCGCCGCCGGATGGAGGCCGACTACCAGCGGGCCGTGGACCAGGGCACCGAGGAGGCGCTGGCCGCCTTCCTGAAGGCATGGCCCCGGAGCCCCCACGAGAGCAAGGTTCGCAAGCTGTTGGCGCGGCTGCGGGCCCCGCCGGCGCCCCCCGAGCCGGCCGCGTCGGAGCCGGTGGCCCCCAACGAGGCGGGGGTGCTCCGGGCGGCGTGGGTCTCCCGGCTCCCCGCGGTGGACGGGAACCCGTCGGACCCGGTGTGGGCCCAGGCCTCGGAGCTCGAGGTGGACGTGGCCCCCTCCGGCCGCACGCTGCGGGTGCGGGCTGTGCACGACGGGGAGCGGATCGCGCTGTTGGTGCGGTGGGAGGACCCAACCCGGGACGCCTTGTACCGTCCTTGGGTGTGGGACCCCGCCCGCAACGCCTACCACCAGAACGAGCAGGCCGACGACGGCCTGGCAGTGGCCATCTACGGCGACCCCCAGATCCAGGACCCCTGCATGCTCCAGGGCCGGGACCTGGAGGCCGACATGTGGGTGTGGAGGGCGTTCTGGTCGGACCTGTCCGGGTACGCCTCGGACGGCCGGCTCCAGATCAGCCGCACCCGCATGCCCCGTTCCAACCCCTACCCCTCCCGGGACGGGTCCGGGCAACTGTGGATCCGCGAGGAGCCGGACGTGGGAGCCTACCCGTGGTCCTTTTTCGTGCCGGTGGAGTTTCAGGGCTCGGTGGTGCCCAGCTACAAGCCCTCGCGGGCCGCGGGCAGCCGGGCCGACGTGACCGCCAAGGCCGTGTGGGCCGAGGGGGTCTGGTCGGTGGAGATGGAGCGACGGCTTCGCACGGGCAACGCGGACGACGTGGAGCTGGTGCCCGGCAAGGCATACCCCCTGGCGTTCGCCGTGTACGACCGCAGTGAGAAGGACCGCCACAGCACGAGCGGGGTGGTTCGGCTCGAGATCGAAACGAGGCGCTGATGGGAAAACCGGCTGGGGTTCAGATCCGGCGGTGGTTCTTCTTCCTGGTGGCCCTCCTGGTCGCCACCAACGGCGGGGTGCTGGTGGGCAGCTGGATGGTCGAGCGCTCCGTGACCGACGCGGTGGAGCGGGCCCGGCCGGTGGTGGAGGTGACGGGGGAGATCCGGGCCGAGATCCTGGCCGCCCAGCGGGAGATGTTCCGTTACCTGGCCGAGTTCGCGGACGACGTGACCCCGGCCCTGCAGCACCTGGACCGGCTGAGCGAGCAGGTGGCCCGGGCCCGCACCCTGCCGGGGACCCGGGCCATGGCGGACGACCTGGACGCCATGGACACGGACGTGCGGCGATACCGAAAGGTGCTCGAACTCCTGCCCAGCACCACGGGGGGCACCCGGGACTGGGCCCGGATCCAGGAGTACGGGGCCACGGCGGTGCGGCTGGGGGCCGAGGTGGGGCGACGCGCCGAGAAGATCGCGACCGACGCCCTGTCCACCATCCGCCGCCGGGGCAAGGCGGCCGTGCGGGTGGCCCGGTGGGCCCGCTGGGCCGCGGTGGGCACCCTGGGGGTGAGCCTGATCACCGTGTTCGCGCTGGCACGGTGGTGGCGACGGTTCCAAGACCTGATCCTGGGGCTGTGAGATGGGCCGTTACGAGCCCGTGACCATCGAGGCCAAGGGCGACCGCTACGAGCTCAGCCGGGGGGGTGAGGTGGTGGTGCGGGTGCCGAGCAGCGTGTTCGAACGCTACGAACCCGACGCGGTGTTCCCCCCGGCCTGGCCGGCCCGGAGCCCCGAGCACCCGGTGCGGCGCCTGTACTGGAATCCGGACACCCGCGAGCTCCTGATGGCCGGACTCGAGGCCCACCCCGCCCGCACCGCCGAGCTCCACGGCGGAACCCCGTTCCGATCGTTCCTCCAGGGGTTCTGGGTCCCCCGACCTCCGGTGCTCCTGCTGCGGCCCTACTGGAACCCCTCCGACCCCTACAGCCCGTTCGACCGGGCCGCCCGGGTCCGCAGCCTACGGTTGCAGACCGAGTTCGTGGAGTTGCTGGCCGGGCTCCGGCCGCCGGCCGGCTGGAGCGCCGTTCTCAACGTGACCCAGGAGTACCTGGACGGCCTGGGCATGGGTCCCGACGGGATCCCGGCCGAACCCGGCGAGATCCGGGAGGTGTCGCTGGCCCCGCCCGCCGCGCTGGACCGCCCCGACGCCCGCAAGGCCCTCGAGGACCTCGCCGTGGCCCACGTGGGCGACCTGTTCCCCGTGCTGCGGGCGGGGGCCCTGGTGGGCGTCCACGCCCTGGGGCTCCCGGCGGTCCACGCGGCCGAGGCCGTGTTCCGGGACCAGGGGCTCCACTACCAGGTGGGCCCGTTCCGGCCCCACTGAGCCCTTTTGGGCCTTCGGCCCGCTGGGAGGCTAGGAAGCTGGGAAGCTGGGAAGCCTTGGGGCCTGGTGGAGTGCCGCGCGCGGCCGGAGGTAGACCCCATGCCCCGCAAGCGGTTCGCTAGCGGAGCTCATCTCTGGTAGGTCAGACCAGCGATCCAGCCCCACGACAGCGCGTCCTGGGTCCCCCGGCGGCCCCCCAGGCTCAGGCGCCACCGGCCCAGCACCCAGTCGAGCACCAGACCGTAGGTGGCGAAGTCCCGTTTCCGGCGGATGCCGTAGGGCCCCGAGTACCCCGCCGCGTCCACGCCCACCCGGAACCGCCCCCCGAGCAGGGGCAGCCGGGCGCAGGCCCCCCAGGTGAACACGTCGTCCTGGGACCCCACCTTGGAGCGGTCGCCCAGGATCCCGAGCCCCGCGTTCAAAGACACGAGAACCGGTCCCACCGACACGTCCCACAGGCCGGTGAGGAACGCGTCCGTCTCGTCCGTACCCAGCCCCCTGCGGTCCGATGCGTTGGGCAGCTTCACCCCGAACCGGAAGCTGAACCCCTTGAGCGTGTTCGGGAACAGGGCGAGCTTGGTCCACAGCCGCACGTCCCCCGACTCGTACGCCGCCTCCCCTCCACCGGCCGGATCGAACCACAGGAGCTCGTACTGAGCCGACACCTCCGCGTGGGGGCCCACCCCCAGACTCGCCTCCACCTCGGGGAAGGTCCACAGCACCCCTTTCCCGCCCCGCAGGAGCCGGCTGTCCTGCCAGGTGTGGCTCACCCCCACGGACGCGCTCCATCCGCCTTCCCTCAGGGTGGAGGCCTCCTCGGTCAGGTACGGCCACTCGGCGCGGCTGCGGACCGGAGCAGCGAGCCACGCCAGAGCCAGGGCCGCCGCCACCAGCCGGTTCACGGGGCACCCCCGCGGCCGGCCCTGCGGACGAGATCGGACACGGTCACGTTGGCCAGGGCCCACAGCACGTCGAGGGCCAGGTGCAGGTGGGCCCGGGCGTCCGTGAGCAGGGTGGCGGAGGCCGGGAACTCGTCGGTGGCGGCCCACACGAGCACCCGCACCGGCACCCGGGGAAGGGCGGGGAGCTCCGCGGCCGCGTCCGCTCCCGCCACCGGCCGCCCCCCCGCGCCGCGGGCCGCTTCCCGCAGCCCGGCCGGGTCCGGGCCGAACGCCGCTTCCAGCCGGGGCGTGGGCAGGGCGTGGGGCCCCCGGAAGAACGCATCCCCGCCGGGCAGGTCCCGAAACCGCACCCACTCCCCCCTCACGGGCGCCTCGAGCGCACCGGCCAGGTAGGCCACGGCCACCAGGGCCCTTTGGTATCCCACCGGCCGGCCGGGCTCCCCCGCGAATCGGACGAGCCGCTCCGCCGGCACCACCTCCAGCTGCCGGCCGAGGATCGACAGCAGGAAGGCTCCGCCGTCCCATTGCGCGCCGGCGGCCCGCGCCGCCTCGACCGGGTCCCGGGCCGAGAGCCGTTCCCAGTGGGCGGGGTGCAGGTCCTCGGCCCTAGCGTAGCGCCGGTTCTCCTCGGGGTTCAGGGGGGCATCGGCCATTGTGGGTCCTCCGGGGCCAGGGTATCCTCTGGGACGATTCTAGGGGAAAAGGCCGCCTTCGAGAAACCCGACGAGGCCCCGTGATGGACCCGGACCGGCTCCGAGCCCAGATTCTCGCCGTGTACGACCGCACCGCCCGGGAGGGCTCCCGCCCCCCGGAGGGGCTCGGGTTTCCCGTGGGCGCCGACCTGGCCCGGCAGCTCGGGTACCCGCCAGGGGACCTGGCCGGGGTCCCCGAAGCGGTGCGAGGGGCGTTCGTGGGCGCCGGGCGCTTGGCGCCCGAGGTGGCGGGCCCGGGCCCGGTGGCCGACCTGGGATGCGGGGCCGGGCTCGACGCCTGGATCCTGGCCCGACGGGGCCACGAGGTGGCGGCGCTGGACGCCTCGGCCGCCATGGTGGCCCGGCTCGCCGGCTCCCTTCGTGAGGCGCCCGGCCTCCCGCTCCGGCCGGTGCGGGCGGTCTTGCCCCATCTGCCGCTTCGCTCCGGCGCGTTCCGGTGGGCGCTGCTGAACGGCGCCGCGAACCTGGTCCCGCAGAGGGACGAACTCCTCCGCGAGACGAGACGAATCCTGGCCCCCGAGGGGTGGCTGCTGGTGGCCGACCTGGTGGCCGTGGGGGAGATCCCACCGGAGGTGCGGGAGCAGCCCGAGGCCTGGGCATGGTGCGTGGCCGGCGCCGACCCGCCGGCTCGATGGCACGAACGGCTCCTGCGGGCCGGTTTCTCTGAGCCCCGAATCGAGATCCTCGAAGAGTTTCCTCCCCTGGCCCGGGCCTTGATCCGGGCAAGGCGGGCCTGATCGTAAGACCTTCAAACGTATTGCCGGGGTACGGGGTGGGGGCCTGCTTCCGGCCGTGCGCGAGTGCGGCATCCGGCTTACGCTGCATCCGGCACTCAGCCCCATGTTGCCATCCATCGGACCCGCATCCGGGGGCGGGGCAAGGGGCCGATAGCTTGGAACGCAACTTGGCATGAGCCGACGAACGGGGCGCGGAAGGGGCGGACGGGCACCCCGTTTCCGTCGTTTGATCTGGGCCCGAACCCACCCCGCGAAACCAGGTAGGTTTGGGAGAATCGGGCGGATTCTGGTAGAATGCGCGCTCCCGCAGGGGGATCCGCAGGGAGCGTGCCATGCGTTGGATGTGGTGGACCGGCTTGGGATTGGCGGGGGCGGCGGTGGCCCTGGGGTGGTACCTGGGAGAGGCCACCCAGGTGCTCATGAACGCGGCCACCGTGTGCCTGGCCTGCATGGGGATCGGCTAAGGCGATGCGCCGGTGGGTCCAGGCCGCGTCGGCGCTCCTGCAGAACGCCTACTGGGCGTTTCCCTGGACTCGCACCCTCTACCAGGGCCCCCTCAAGAAGTTCTGCACCCCCGGGCTCAACTGCTACTCCTGCCCGGCTGCGGTCCTGGCCTGCCCCCTGGGCACGCTCCAGCACTTCCTGGCCGGGTGGCGGCCGGCGCTACGGTGGGGAACCTACCGGCTGGGGTTCTACGTGTTCGGGTTCCTGGCCGCGGTGGGGCTCCTGGGGGGACGGGCCGCGTGCGGCTGGCTGTGCCCGTTCGGGTTCCTGCAGGAAGGGCTCCACCGGATCCCCTCCCCCAAGTTCCGGGTGCCCCGGATCCTCGGCGGGCTGCGCTACGCCGTGCTGGCCGTGTTCGCCGTGGGCCTCCCCCTGCTTCTCACCGGCCCCATGGGGTACGGCGAGCCCTGGTTCTGCCGGGCGGTCTGCCCCGCCGGGACCCTGGAGGCCGGCGGGCTGTTCTTCCTGATGCCGGCACTCCAGGAGCAGATCGGGCTGTGGCTGTGGATCAAGATCGGCCTCCTGGCGGGCGTGCTGGGGTGGGCCGTGGTGGCCTACCGGCCCTACTGCCGCACCCTGTGCCCGTTGGGGGCCATCTACGGGATGCTGAACCGGTGGAGCCTGCTCCGGGTGGACCACGACCCGGATCTCTGCACCGAGTGCGGCCGCTGCGTCGAGGCCTGCCGGGTCGGGCTCGACCCCCGCCGGGAGCCCGACCGGGCCGCGTGCCTGCGGTGCCTCACCTGTGCGACCCAAGCCTGCCCCACCGGCGCCCTCACCGCGGCCGTGGGCTCCCGGCGGCTGGAGCGAAAGACCCCGTGCGCCCCACCTTCCACCCCCGGCTCGTGAACGGCCCGTTCGGCGATCCCGTGGTCCTGGTGCGGCTGCTGGGCCACGGCCGCAACCTGTTCCTGGACCTGGGGGACCTGCACGACCTCCCCGCCCGGCCCGTGCTCAAGGCCACCCACGCCTTCGTGACCCACGCCCACATGGACCACTTCTGCGGCATGGACACGGTGATCCGCTACAGCCTCGGCAGGGAACGGGTGTTCCGGGTGGTGGGCCCCCCGGGCATCGCGGAGCGGGTGGAGGGGAAGCTCCGGGGGTACACCTGGAACCTGGTGCACACCTACGATCAGGCGTTCCGGCTGGAGGTGCTGGAGTGGGGAAACGGCCAGGGCCGGCTGTGGGCGTTCCCCTGCCGGGAAGGGTTCCCCCGCCAGGACCAGGGACCCGTGGACCTGGCCGAGGTGGAGCCGGGTCTTCGGATCGTGCACGCCGAGACCGCCTTTCGGGTCGTGGCCGCCGAGCTGGACCACCAGGTGCCCTGCCTCGCGTTCCGGCTGGAGGAGCCGGTCCACGTGAACGTGGCCCGGGACGCCCTGGACCGGCTCGGGCTCGAACCGGGCCCCTGGCTCAGGCCGGCCAAGCGGGCGGTCCAGGCCGGCAGCGGCCCCGACCACGAGGTGCGGCTCCCGGACGGCCGAACCGCCCCCGTGGGCGAGCTCCTGGAGCGCGGCGTGATCCGGCTCACCCGGGGCCAAAAGCTGGCCTACGTGGCCGACTGCCTATGGACCGAGCCCGGCCTCTCCCGGGCCGTGGCCCTGGCCCGGGACGCCCACCTCCTCTACTGCGAGGCCGCGTTCCTCGAGGAGGACGCCCGACGGGCCCGGGAGCGTTACCACCTCACCGCCGCCCAGGCCGGAGAACTCGCCCGCAGGGCCGGGGTGGGGGAGCTTCGCATTTTCCACTTCTCCCCCAAGTACCGGGGCCGGGAGCCCGAGCTCCTCGCCGAGGCTGCCGAGGCCTTCGGGGGCCCGGTGGGGCTTGGGCCGTGACAGGGGGCAGGCCCGGCCCGCGGGCCGCCCCACCTCCGGGGGGTCAACCCCCTCCGCCCTCCTCCAGGGCCGAGATCATCGCCTCCAGCACCTCGTACCCTCCCGCCCAGAACCCGGGGTCCTCCAGGTCGTAGCCCAGGCCGGCCACCAGCTCAGCCGGAGACCGGCTTCCGCCCGCGGCCAGCAGCTCCCGGAGCTTCGGCACGAAGGCCGCCCCCTCCTCCTGGTACCGGCGGTACAGGGCCAGCACCAGCAGCTCGCCGAACACGTAGGCGTAGCAGTAGAACCGGGTGTGCACGAAGTGGGGGATGGCGCTCCACGCCCAGCGCGCGGCCGGCACCTGCTCCACGGCGTCGCCGTACGCCTCGTCCAAGGCCCCGAGCCACAGCTCGCACAGCCGCTCGTCCGACAGGTACCCCCCCTGCCGGTGGGCACGGTACTCGAACTCCACGTAGAGGTTCTGGCGGAAGGTGGTGGCGATCACGTCCTCCACCCGCTCGGCCAGGAGGTTGCGCCGCAGCACCGGGTCCAGGTCCTCGGCCTCGAGGCGGCGGGCCAGCAGGAGCTCGCCGAACACGCTGGCCGTCTCGGCCATGGGAAGCACGGGGGAGTACTCCAGGAGCGGCTGGGCCCGGGCCAGGGTGAAGTGGATGCCGTGACCCAGCTCGTGGGCCAGGGTGGCCGCGTCCCGGAGCTTGCCGGTGTAGTTCATGAGCACGTACACCGGCAGATCGGGCGCGACGCCCATGCAGAACGCCCCCCCCGCCTTGCCGGGCCGGGGCGCGGCGTCGATGCGCCCCTCCTCGAAGAACCCCCGGGCGATCTCCTCGAACTCGCCCGCGAACCCGGCGTAGGCCTCCAGCACCCAGGCCCGGGCCCGCTCGAACGGCACCGCCTCGGGCTCGGGCCCGGGCAACGGCGCCACCAGGTCGGTGCTCCACAGCCGGTCCACCCCCAGGACCCGGGCCTTCCACCGATAGTACCGCCGGGCCAGGCCGTAGTGGGCCCGGGTCACCTCCCTGAGGGTCTCCACCGCCCTCGGGGTGAGTTCGTTGCGGAGGTGCACGGGCTCCATGGGGTCCTGGTACCGCCGCAGCTCCAGGGTCTGTCGGTGGTCGAGGACCAAGGCGTTCCACACCGAGGTCAGGGTCACCCGCTGGGCCTCGTAGGCCCCCAGATAGGTCTCGTAGGCCCGCCGCCGAACGCCCCGGTCGGGGTGCTTGAGCAGGGCCAGGAGTTCCGGCCCGGTCAGATCCCGCTCCTCCCCGTCCAGCTCGAACCGGTAGCGGAACGACGAGGTGAGCTGGTCGTAGAGCTGCACGAACGCCGAGCGACCCACGAGGTCCTTCAGCGTCAGGATCTCCTCCTCCGCCTCGGAGAGCCGATGGGGCCGGAGGGCCCGGGAGTGGGCCAGGTAGTGGCGGTACCGGCCCAGGTCCGGGTGGGCCAGGGCCCGATCGAACGCGGGGTCGTCGATCCGGTCGAGCTCCAGGTCGAAGAACACCGTGTGCCGGTGGGCCCGGGTGGCCGCCTCCTTGACCCGCTGGAGCAGGGCCACGCTGCCGGGGTCGGACGAGTCGGCCGCGAACCGAAGGTGTGCGAACGCGTACGGCCGCAGGGGGGCCCCCATCGCGGCCTCGTACTCCCGTACCGCCCGGGCCAGGTCGGGGGCGCCGGCCTCCCCCACCCTGCCCCTCCAGGCCTCCCGGAAACGCAGGGCGGCGGGCTCGATGGCCTCGATGTCCGCCTCCAGGGCGGGGTCGTCCGAGCCGGCGTACAGGTGGTTCAGGTCCCATCGGGGAAGGTCGGTTGCACGCATCGGATCGCTCCCAGTAACTGCGGTCGTTGGTCGGGCCTTCGGCGCCACGGCATCACGGCATCACGGCTCGGGATCACGCGGTCTGTTGGAGAGCCGCGGCCGGTCGGTTCCCGTGGGCGGGCGGATCGGCTATGCTACCGGCATCGAAAGGAGGTGTCATGGCCGAGGTTCCCCGGGAGATCTGGGTGGAGTGCCGGGTCCCCCACTCCCACATCTACTTCGTGCGCTACACCCTCGACGCCTACGACGGTCTTTGCCTCGCGTCCACGGTGGAGGACCCCTCCGGCCGGGTCCGGCTCCTCAGCACCGAGGACCGTGCCGAGGAGCTGGATCGGGTGTTGGAGGCCTTGGCCGAGGAGGTCCCGCTGCGGGTGGTCGGGCGGGGAACCCTCGGCCCTGGAGGGACGGCGTGACGGCCCCCTTCGCCCCCGGCCGGGTGATCCGGCTGGCCCTCGCCCGGGGCGGGGATCTGGCGGAAGTGTACTGGGAGAAGGCCCGCAGCGCCACCGTGGTGCTGGAGGCGGGCCGGGTCGAGGAGGCCCGCGCCGGCATCCGGCACGGGGCAGGCATCCGGGTGGTCGAGGGGGAGCACGAGGTCTACGGCCACCAGACCGGGCCCGACCCCTCGTCCCTGGAGGAGCTGGCTCGGGAGGTGGCGCGGCTCCGGCCCGGCTCGGAGCCGGCCGTGGTGGCCTCCGGCGCCGTCGCGCCCCTGGCGGGGCCGGGCAGGGATCCGTTCGCGGGCCTCGACCTGGCCGCCCGCGCCGACCTGGCACGCCGGCTCGACCGAGCGGCCCGGGCCGTGGACCGCCGGGTGGCGCAGGTGCGGGTGATCTACCAGGACCACGCCCAGGAGGTGTGGGTCGCGCCGTCCGACGGCCCGCCGGTGCGGGACCTGCGTACCGGGTTCTATTTGGGCGTCCTGGTGGTGGCCCGAGACGGCGAGGTGGTCCAGACCGGGTACGAGGCCGTGGCCGCCACCAGGGGCTGGGAGGTGTTCGACGAGCAGCCGCCCGAGGAGCTGGCGGTGACCGCGACCCGCAGGGCCGTGCGGCTCCTCTCGGCGCCCCGGGCCCCGGCCGGCCGGATGCCGGTGGTGCTGGCCAGCCAGGCGGGGGGCACCATGGTGCACGAGGCCGTGGGCCACGGTCTGGAGGCCGACCTGGTGCTGCAGGGGCACTCGGTGTACGCGGGCCGGGTCGGGGAGACCGTGGCATCGGAGCTCGTAACGGTGGTGGACGACCCCACATTGCCCGGGCGGCGGGGGTCCTACCGGTTTGACGACGAGGGAACCCCGGCCCAGCGGACCGTGCTGGTGGAACGGGGCGTCCTCAAGGGCTTCCTCCACAGCCGCACCACGGCCCGCCGCATGGGGGCCCGGCCCACCGGCCACGGCCGGCGGGAGTCGTTCGCCCACCGGCCGATCCCCCGCATGGGGAACACCCTGATCGCCCCCGGGCCCCACGACCCGGAGGAGATCCTGCGCGAGACCCCCACGGGCCTGTACGTGACCCGCATGGGCGGGGGCCAGGTGGACACGGTGAGCGGGGACTTCGTGTTCGAGGTGGCGGAGGGGTTCCGGATCGAGAGCGGCCGGGTGGGCGAGCCGGTGCGGGGAGCCACCTTGGTGGGCAACGGCCCCCGGGTGCTCCGGGAGATCGACCGGGTCGGTTCGGACCTGGGGTTCTCGGTGGGCACCTGCGGCAAGGACGGCCAGGGGGTGCCCGTGGCCGACGCCCAACCCACCCTGCGGATCCCCGAGATGGTGGTGGGCGGCGAGGCAGGCTGTTGACCCGGCGGAAAAGGAGGCGAGTTCGCCGGAGGCGGGCCATGGGGTCTGCCTCCGGCCATGCGGGAGTGTCGGGGGCGGAGACCAGAGACTAGTGGATCGTTTCCAAAATCTCGTTGCGTTCCCTGGGGGTGGGGCTGGGGGCCCCTCCTTCGCTGAACGGCCTCGCAGGGGCCGCCTCGGCGCGGTCCGCTGCGGCGCGTGAGAGCACGCGCCGCGGCCGCTCCCCTGGCGCCGGGCGGCCCGAACTGCTCGGCCGTCGCGCTTCGTCAGAGCCCCCAGCCCCACCGAGGCAATCCGCAACCGTTTTTGCGAAACGAAACACTAGAAACCATCTAAATTTCGGTAGGTTTTACGATTTAGACTGGTGTTCCTCGAGCCACCATGCCCCCGAGGCATTGGAGTCGAGGATCAGGAGCCGCTAGGCCGCCTAACTGCCCAGCCGCCTAGCCGAATCCAGGCCCCCTGCCCCCGGGACATGAGGTATAGGCGAAGAGGTGAGATGGCTCCTAGAACGTGGGAGAGTCCGAGAGGTTTTCAAGCCTTCTAGCCCCCTAGCTTTCCAGCCTTCCAGCGGGCCGAAGACCCGAAGTCACCGACGGGAGGGGTAACCATGGACGACGTCAGGGCCCATGTGGTGGTGAGCGGGCGGGTCCAGGGGGTGTGGTTCCGGGCCAGCACCCGGGACGTGGCGCGCCGCCTCGGGCTGCGCGGCTGGGTGCGCAACGTGCCCAACGGCGACGTGGAGGCCGTGTTCGAAGGCCCCCGCCCCCAGGTGGAGGAGGCGATCGCCTGGTGCCGCCGGGGCCCCCCGGCCGCCCGCGTGGACCACTGTGACGTGATCTGGGAGGAGCCCCGGGGGGAGGGGCCGTTCGAGGTGCGGTTCTAGATTGACCCGGCGACGAAATAGGCGCGTCACCTCGGTCTGTCCTCCGTCCCCTGAACTCTGTCCACCGATACGGCCGCGCCCGGCTCTCCGATGGGTCCCTTGCCCCTCGGATCTGGGAACGATAGCGGCTATTTCATCCGCCGGGTTGACAACAGGAGAACGATGCGCAGCGCGTTCGTGATCGCGGCCCCCTGGTCGGGGTCGGGCAAGACCACGGTGACCCTGGCCGTGCTGGCGGCCCTGCAACGCCGGGGCCTGCGGGTGCAGGCGTTCAAGGTGGGGCCCGACTACATCGACCCGGCGCACCACGCCAGGATCACCGGCCGCCCCTCCCACAACCTGGACACCTGGATGATCCCCAGGGCCGTGAACCGCCGGCTGTTCCACGCCTCGGCAGCCGATGCGGACGTGGCCGTGGTGGAGGGGGTG
The DNA here is from genome assembly GCF_000526155.1 of Deferrisoma camini S3R1. Taxonomy (NCBI): domain Bacteria; kingdom Pseudomonadati; phylum Thermodesulfobacteriota; class Deferrisomatia; order Deferrisomatales; family Deferrisomataceae; genus Deferrisoma; species Deferrisoma camini. The sequence goes on from NZ_JAFN01000001.1 coordinate 1,995,764, forward strand.
ATGGGCCTGTTCGACGGGGTGGACGGGACCCGGCCCGAGGGCTCCACGGCCCACCTCGCCCGGACGATTCGGCTGCCCGTGGTGCTGGTGGTGGACGCCCGGTCCATGGCCCGCAGCGCGGCGGCCCTCGTGCAGGGGTTCGCCTCGTTCACGCCCCGGGTGCCCATCACCGGCGTGGTCTGGAACCGGGTGGGCAGCCCCACCCACCGACGGATCCTGGACGAGGCGCTGGCCGCCGCGGGGCTGCCCCCCGCGTTGGGGGCGCTGCCCCCGGAACCGGGGCTGGCCCTGCCCGAGCGGCACCTGGGGCTGGTCACCCCGGAGGACGCGGCCCTGCCCCCCGCGTGGGAGGACCGCCTGGCGGCGTGGATCGAGGACCACCTGGACCTGGACCGGCTCCTCGAGCGCACCCCGCCCCCCCCTCCTCCCCGGCTGCCCGTGCCCCGGCGCCGGGCGGGGACGCGCACCGTGGCCGTGGCGCGGGACGCGGCGTTCTGCTTCTACTACGACGAGAACCTGAGGCTGCTCGAGCGGGCCGGGGCCCGGATCGTCCGGTTCTCGCCGCTGGCCGGCGACGGTGTGCCGCCCGACGCGGACGCGGTGTACTTGGGCGGAGGCTACCCCGAGGTGCACGCAGAGCGGCTGGCGGCCAACCAGGCCTTCCTGGACGGGCTGCGGGGGTTCCACTCCCAGGGCCGCCCCATCTACGCCGAGTGCGGAGGGTTCATGGTGCTGTGCCGGTCTCTGGAGACTCCCCGAGGGGGGCGGGTGCCCATGGCCGGGATCTTTCCGGCCGAGGCCCGGATGCGCTCCGGCCGGTTCCATCTGGGCTACCGCGAGGTGGTGGTGCAGGGGGTGGCCGGCATGGACGGGCTCACGGCCCGGGGTCACGAGTTCCACTACTCGGAACTGGTGGCCCCACCCCAAGGGGTGGAGACGGTGTACCGGGTGCGCAACGCCCGGGGCGAGGAGCTCGGTCGGGAGGGGTACCGGTCGGGCGCTGCCCTGGCCGGGTACATTCACCTGCACTTCGCCTCGTGCCCCGATCTGCCGCTTCGGTGGCTCGGGCTGTCGGGGCCCAGGCCCTGCCGGGCAGAGACCAGAAACTAGAGACTAGACCATGCCCCCGATATTTGGCGGGTTCGAGAGCCGCCTGGCTAGTGTCATGGTTCGCAAGTTCGTGCAGTTCCGAGGGGGTGGGGCTGAGGGCCCCTCCGTGCAGGGAGCGGTAACGCCCGTTTATCCGCCGGAGTATCAGCCGTCGAGCCGCCGGTACCCCGTGCCGTCCCAGCCGTGGAGCTCTTCGTAGGGGCACCCGGCATCCGCGAGGGCCTGCTCCACCGCCTCCCGGTCGGCCATGCGAAACGCGATGGAAAGCCCGCAGTCCGAGGACAGCTGGCGGGGAACCGGCATGAGCCGCACGTCGAGGCCGGCCCCCTTGAGAACCTTCTCGGCCCGCATCACCCGATGGATGCTGTGGAAGATGAGAATTCCGTCCCGATCCATGTGCCGTCTCCTCGCCTCGGGGGGCCGGCCGTGAGGCGCCCGCGCTCCCGGCCCGAGCCCCTCGGCCCCGCGGTCCAGGCCCTGGTCCGCTCGGTGCGCTCGGGGCTGTCCGGCCCCACCCACCGGGTGTGGGAGGTGTGGGAGGAGGCCGTGGGCCCCGACCTGGCCGCCCGGGCCCGGCCCCTGTCGGTGCGGGGCGGCGTGCTCACCGTGGGGGTCACGTCCTCCGCCTGGGCCCAACAGCTGTCGTTCCTGCGGACCGAGATCCTGTCGCGCCTGAACGCCCACCTGGGCGACGCCCCCCTCAAGACCATCCGGATCCGGGCGGTAGAACCCGAGCCCTCGCCCACAAGCCGGCCCTCGCCTCCGGAGCGCCCCGCACCCCGGCCGGTGCCCGGGTGGGCCCGGGAGCGTGTGCAGCGGATCACCCAGGGGGTCGCCGACCCCGAGGTCCGCCGGGCCCTCGAGCGCCTCTGGCTCCGACACCTAGAGGCCAAGGGGGTCACGGAGGACCCAGCAGACGCTCCGCCTCCGGGGAGTACCGGCGATCCCTCCCGTGGAGGACCAGGGGAGGCCTGATCTCCAGGTCCTCCCGCCCGCCCTTGACGGCCCGGACGAGCACCCGGTGGGCCGGCTCGCCGGCCCTGGGGTGCACCGGCCACAGCACCGACGGCTCCAGGCCCAGCCTCCGGCACTCGCCGAGCAGGGCCGCTGCCCGCCGGGCCGGGTACACGCAGCAGAACGCCCCGCCGGCCCTCAGTTTGGCCTCGGCCGCCCGGATCACGTCCGCGAGCCCGCAGGTCACCTCGTGGCACGCCGCGGCCACCTCGGGGTCGGGACTGGTCCGGCCCTGGCCCACCGGCCGGTACGGAGGGTTCGCCACCACCAGCGGGAACCGGCCGGGGGGAAGGCGCGCCGGGTCCCGCAGGTCGGCCACCGCGAACCGGGCCCGGTCCGACAACCCGCTCGCCCGGGCCGACCGCTCCGCCCGGTCCACCATGGCCGGGCTGAGGTCCACCCCCACCACCTCCCGGGCGCCCCCGAGGGCCAGGAGCGCGAGCCCCACCACCCCGCACCCGCACCCCAGGTCCAGCGCCGTGTCCACCGGGGTCTGCGCGGCGAACCGGGCCAGCAGCACCGCGTCCACGCTGAACCGGTACCCCTTCCGGGGCTGGACCAGACGGATCGTGTTGCCCAGGGCCCCGTCCAGGGTCTCGTCAGGCCCCATCGGCACCCCGTCCCGGTGGACCATGGCGTCCTCATATCAAAATTCTCGGCCCCCTGGGCTGGCGGGGCAAGGGACCTGCCTCCGGCCGGGCGCGAAGCCGGGCATGAGATTCGCCGCGCAGGCGCGGGGCAGAAGAGCAGGTTTCATGACAGCTCGGTGGAATCCGACCATTTCGCGGTCCGAGCATCAGAGGCGCTGCGCGGCGAGCTAAGGGGCCGCGCCCGGCTCTCCGACAGGCCCTTTGCCCCGCCCTGGTGGAGCTCTATTTGAAGGCAACCTGGGATCAGCCCCCCGGCAGCACCTCGGCCGGGTCGAACAGCAGGTGCATCACCAGTCCCGTGACCTGCTTCGGGAAGAAGTAGGTGCTCTTCTGGGGCATTCGCTCGCCGGCCAGGGCCACCTCCTTGACCTCCTCGACCCGGGTGGGGTTCATGACGAAGCCCAGCTGGATCTCGGGATCCTCGACCACCTGACGCACCAGCTCGCCGGTGCCCTTGACGTACCGGAGGTTGCGCTGCTCCTCCTGGGCCTTGCGGTCGATGCCGAGGATCCGCTCGAGGATGAGGGAGTGGAGGATGGTCACGTCCAGGGTCTGCACCACTTTGGGCACCCGGCCCCGGAGCATCCGGTGCATGACCCCGTCGTCCCTGAGCACCAGGAGCCGGAACCGGGGCTCGCCCTTGGCCACGAGCCCGAAGGCGTGGGCCCGACCCCGCAGGTCCCGCAGCCGGGCGGACAGGGTCTCGGCGTCCGCCACCGGCTCCACCTCGAAGAACTCCTCCAGCTGTCGTTCGAGGTTCTCGATCCGGTCCGGGGGCACCCCGAACACGGCCCGGTGGGTGGGGAACACGGCCAGCCCCGGCGAGCTCAGGTTCGAGAAGTACATCATCACGTAGTTCCACGGCTCGTTGCCGGTGTAGCCGGGGTGGCGCTCCCGCATGAGGTCCCGGTACCGCAGGGCCGTCTCGTAGCGGTGGTGCCCGTCGGCGATCACGAACACCTTGTCAGCCATGCGGCGGGTCACCTCCCCCACGAGGCGGGGCTCGGTCACCCGCCACAGCCGGATCTCCACCCCCTCGTCGGTGTGGACCCGGATCAGGGGAGGCTTCCCCTTGGCCATGGCCTCGAGGTCCCGCAGCACCACCATCTGGGGGTCGTCGTACAGGCTGAAGATCGGGCTCAGGTTCGCCCTCACGGCCTCCATGAGCCGGAGCCGGTCGGCCTTGGGCCCGGCCAGGGTCCGCTCGTGGGGGAAGTACAGGCCGGAGTCGGGATCCTCGAGCCGCACCTTGGCGTAGTACCCCCTCCGGGTCAGGGGCTCACCGAACTCGCCGCGGTAGTCCTCCTCGGTGTAGTACACGCTCATTTCCCGATCGCGGATCAGCACCTTCTTCCGGAGCCATTCGATCAGCGTGCGTCGCGCCCGGGTGTAGCGGTTCTCCTCCTCGTCGTCGCCGGGAAGCACCTTCCCGAACTCCAGGCGCACCACGTTGTAGGGGCTCCGCCGGTACAGCTCCTCCTGGAGCTCCGGCCCGATCACGTCGTAGGGCGGGCAGATCACCCGGTCGAAATCGTCCACCACGGCGGGGTTGAACCGAACCCCTCGAAATCCCAGCACCTCGGCCATCGTCTCTCACTCCCTCGGGGAAATCATTCGAAACGCCCCGGCTCCGGGGCGGGCCCCTGCTATCACATCCCCCCCTCCCGGAGCAAGTCCGCAAAAAGGCCGCGTGTGCCGGTCGGAGAACTTTGATAAACTTTTTTCAGGTCGGGTCCGATCCGTGCGGGGGCCCTTACCCGGATGCGCACATGGACCGTCTCGTCTCGTTGATCCTGTTGGTTCTCGTGGCCGCGTGCTCCCCGCCGGCCCCCTCTCCGGTCGACCGGTTCCGGATCGGGGGATCCGCGTCGGCACGGGACCTGGCGGAGGCCCTGGTGGAGGCGTTCCGGCTGTCCCATCCCCGAACCGAGGTGGAGCACGCGCCCCCCACCCATTCGGGAGCGGCGATCCAGGCCCTGAAGGCCCGGGAGATCGACGTGGCCTACCTGACCCGGGAGCCCACCGCCGAAGAGCGCTCCGGCCTGTTCCTGTACCCCTTCGCGCTGGATCCCCTGGTGTTCGCGGCCCACCGGACGGCCGGGGTCACGGACCTGACCACCCAACAGATCCGCCGGCTCTATGACGGAACCATCACCCGGTGGTCCCAGGTGGGGGGCGCGGACGTGCCGGTGGTGCTGCTGGACCGCCCCTCCTACACCTCACCCCGGCGGCTCCTGAACGACACCCTCCTGGCCGACCTGGATCCGGCGCCCGGGGCCACGGTGCTCGAGGGACCGGGCGACATGGACCATGCGCTGCGCCTGTACCCGGGGGCCCTCGGGTACACCTCGCTCCGGGCCGCCCTGGCCCTGGAGCCGGATGTCCGGGTCCTGCGGGTGGACGGCGTGTACCCCGACCCCGACGCCGTGCGCAGCGGGCGGTACCGCCTCAACCGGCCGGTGGTCTTCGCGGTGCGGGCCGAACCCCTGTCGGCGGCCCGCCGCTTCCTGGAGTTCCTGAACACGCCGGCCGCCCGGCGGGTGGCCACGGCCCGGGCCACGGTCCCGGTTCGGCGCAGCCTGCGCATCGGGGTCCCCCCCATGCGGAACATCGTGGCCCTCGAGGCCAAGTACGGTGGGCTCGCCCGTTACCTCCAGGCCCGGCTGGGGCTCCCGGTGGACCTGGTGCACCAATCGAGCTACACGGACCTCACCGAGGCGTTCCGCACCGGCCGGGTGAACGCGGCGTTCGCCGGGAGTTTCGCCTACCTGGTGGCCCACGCGGAGACCGGGGCCGAGGTGCTGGCCCGGCCCGACTATGGGGGGGTGTCCCACTACCGGGGTGTCGTCTTCGTGCGAAGCGACAGCCCGTTTCGATCCCTGGCGGACCTCCGGGGACGGCGGGTGGTGCACGCCGGCCTCACCACCACGGCGGGCCAGATCTTCCCAATGTACGCCCTGAAGATGCGGGGGCTGGGCCCGCCCCAGGAGTTCTTCGGGGAGTTCACCGACGCCGGATCCCACGAGGCGGCCCTGCGACAGCTGCTCGAGGGCGCTGCCGACGCGGCCGCGGCCAAGGATCTGGTCTGGGGCGAGATGGTGGCCGAGAACCCGGCGCTCGAGGGGCGGCTGCGGGAACTGGCCGCGTCGGCACCGGTGCCGTCCAACGGATTCGTGGCCGGGCCCACGGTGTCGCCCGCCCTCCGGCGCCAGATCCGCAACCTCCTGCTCTCCATGCACGAGTCCCCCCAGGGCCGCAAGGCCTTGACCGACCTGGGCGCGGACCGGTTCCTGCCCACGACCGACGAGGACTACCAGGCCCTGTACGAGATGGTGCAAGCCCTCTCCGACGAACTCTCCGGCTACTTCCAGTACCGATGAAGCGCCCCACCAGCCTCCGCCACCGCTTCCTCGTGTCGTTCGGGGCGCTCCTCGCCGGCCTGGGCGGCCTGAGCCTTGCGGCCACCCTGATCTCGGCGGCCGTATCCTACCGCAACAACCTGGCCCTGAAGCTCCGCCAGGCGGCCGGGCGGTTCGAGAACCGCCTGCGACACGCCGAGGAGTCGCTGTTCTTCCGCACCCGGATCCTCTCCGAGGTGGCCCGGGTCGAGGCCTCGGGGGCCGACCCGCAGCCCCTGCGCCAGCTGCAGGTCTACACCCTGCGCTGGCTCACCCACGACGGCCTGGAGATCCTGGGAATGGGGAGCCGCCGGTACTGGAAGGAGCGGGGGAAGTGGGGGCCCCTGATGGAGAAGGCCTTCTCCGGGGTGCCGTCGGTGGCCCTGCAGTCCGACCCCCATCGGGGGGCGGCCCTGGTTGCGGCGAGCCCCCGGGAGAGCGACATCGGGGTCGAGGAGGTGATCGCGGTGGCCCTGCCCCTGGACACCTCGCTCCTGCAGGAGTGGGCCGCCCTCCTGGGCGCCGAGGTGGCGCTGCTCGCCCGGGACGGCACGCTCCTGGGATCCAGCCTTCCGGCGGCCGTCTCCCTGCCGGTCCAGGGGGCGAAACAGGGCACGGTGCGAACCGGCGGAATGTCGTACGCGTACTACCGGTTCCCCCTCCGGGTGGGCTCCCGGCCGGCGGGGTGGGGCATGATCCTCCTTCCCACCGGGGACCTTCGGGCCCTGGCGGTCCGCAACGCCACGATCCAAGGCGGGGTGCTCGTGTTGGGCATGATGGGGTTCTTCCTCCTCTACCGGGTCGTGGTCCGGCGGGCGACCAGCGACCTGGAGAGGCTGACCGGCTGGGCCCGCGACTTCGACCCCGCGGCCCCCACCCCCCCGCCGGCAGTGGCCAGCGGCGACGAGGTCGACGTGCTGGCGACCTCGTTCGGGGACCTGCTGGACCGCCTGGAGGCCGCGCTGGCCCAGGTGGCGGCGGCCAACCAGGAGCTGTCCCGCACCAATCAAACCCTGGAGGACCGGGTCCGGGAGAAGACCCGGGAGCTCGAGGCCGAGAGGCAGCGCCTCGACACCGTGCTGAGCGGGATGCCCCATGCGGTGTTCCTGGTGGACGTCCACGGCAGGGTGGTGTACGCCAACCAGGAGGCCCGGCGGCGGTTCGGCCCGGTGGAGGGAATGAGGTGCCAACGGGTCCTCGGAACGAGCGGGCCCCTGCCGGAGGAGACCGAGACCGAGACCCGCATCGGGGATCGGATCTACCTGCTGCAACGGAGCCCCGCCGGTGACGGCCGGGCCGTGCTGGTGGCCCAGGACGTCACCGAGCGCCGGGCCCTGGAGCGCCAGCTCCAGCACGCCCAGCGCATGGAGAGCGTGGGGCGGCTGGCGGCCGGTGTGGCCCACGACTTCAACAACATCCTGGGCTCCATGATCCCCTCCCTCGAGATGCTCAAGCACCGAACCCACGACCCCAAGGCCCTGCGGTACCTGAAGACCGTGATGAACGGCGCCGACCGGGCGGCCGACCTGGTGCGCCAACTGCTCATGTTCAGCCGGGCCGGGGAGTTCCAGCCCCAGGTGATCGACCTGAACCAGGCGGTCGAGCGGGCTCTGCATCTGGTGGAACCCAGCCTGGGGAAGGTGGAGCTTTGCTGGCGTCCCCACCCCGGCCTGGAGCGGGTGCGCGCCGACCCCACGCAGGTTCAGCAGGTGGTGTTCAACCTGGCCCTGAACGCCCTGGACGCCATGGAGGGCGGGGGCACCCTGACCGTCGAGACGTTCCCCGATCCGGAAACGGGGCAGATGGGCCTGGCCGTCGAGGACACCGGTCCGGGAATCCCCGAGGATCAGGTGGAACGGGTGTTCGACCCCTTCTTCACCACCAAGGCCCCCGGCAAGGGCACCGGACTGGGGCTGGCCATCGTCTACGGCGTGGCCGAGCGCCACGGGGGCACGGTGCGCCTGATCAGCCCCCCGGCGGGGGGCGCCCGGTTCGAGGTGACCTTCCCACCGGCGTCGGCCGCCCCTCCCGCCTGACCCGAACCGGAAGGCCTGCCGCGCCCCGGCCCGACGACATCCGCCAAACGGATGTTTGCCTGAAGCGAGCGGTATTTTTCCAGATTCTGACCCTTGCACAGTGAACGACGGATGCTATAGTGCGTTCGTTCGTGAGATTCATCCATTGTTTTGTTTTGGGGGCTCGCTCGGATGGGGGCTCTGTGCCGGCCGTTTCCGATCCTGACCGCAGTCCGTCCGGCCCTGGGGGGGACGGCGGGCGACGGCCCGCGGGGCGTCGTGACCCTCCCTCCGGCCCCTGGCGTTCCATGGGCCAGCCTGGACGCCGAGGGTGGGCCCCACCTCGACCTCACCGGTCCGGCAGGCACCACCGACGCGATCACCACGAGGATCGGCAGCCCCCCAGGTTCCGGAGAGGTACGCCACCAGCGGCGACACCGTGCCGAGATCCCTCCTGTTCGACGTCCCGCGCAACGCCGGCTCGTTTTTTCCAGGACCTGATCGCAACGGGCCTGGTGAGCCCGTGATCCGCCACCAAAGGAGGTGCCCCATGAGACAGCAACCCGTTTCCAGCCGAAGGCGGTTCCTCGCAGGCGTCCTCGCCGGCCTGGGCGCGGCGGGCCTGGCCCGGCGGGTGCGGGCCGAGGAGCGCCGCCCCCCGGAGAGGGGCGAGACCCTGTTCCGCCGCACCCGTCACGTGGAGGCCTATTACCGGACCCTGGAGGACTGAGGGAGGTGGCGCCATGAAGATCCGATCACGCAGCAAGGGCACGGGCCCGACGCGGACGGGCCACGGCCGGACCGACCGGAGGGGGTTCCTGAAGGCCGCGGCCACGGCCCTGGGGGCCGGAGCGGTGGCCGGCACCCCGGCGGGGTTCGTCCGCCGGGCCCGGGCAGGGGAGAAGAACCCGTTCCCGGATGCCAAGCAGGTCAAGACCGTGTGCACCCACTGCTCCGTGGGCTGCGGGGTGATCGCCGAGGTGCAAAATGGGGTGTGGGTCCGCCAGGAGATGGACCTCAATCACCCGATCAGCCGGGGAGGACTGTGCTGCAAGGGAGCGAGCCTCCGGGAGCTCGCCATGAGCGATAAGCGCCTCCGGTTTCCCCTGAAACGCGTAGACGGCAAGTGGCAGAAGATCTCGTGGGAGAAGGCCCTGGACGAGATCGCGGACAGGCTCCTCCAGATTCGCAAGGAGAGCGGCCCGGACAGCGTGTTCTGGATGGGCTCGGCCAAGATGTCCAACGAGCAGTGCTACCTGTTCCGAAAGATGGCCGCCATGTGGGGGACGAACAACGTGGATCACCAGGCCCGGGTCTGACACAGCACCACGGTCGCCGGTCTGGCGAACACGTGGGGCTACGGGGCCATGACGAACCACCTGAACGACATCCGAAACGCCCGCTCCATTATCATGTTCGGATCGAACGCGGCCGAGGCCCACCCCGTGGCCATGCAGCACATCCTCGCGGCCAAGGAGAAGAATGCAGCTCCCCTGATCGTGGTGGACCCCCGGTTCACCCGGACCGCGGCCAAGGCGGACGTGTACGTGCGGCTGCGTTCCGGCACCGACGTGGCACTGGTGATGGGCCTGGTGCGCGAGATCGTGAAGAACGGCTGGCACGACCGGGACTTCATCGACAAGCGCACCTTCGGGTTCGAAGAGGTCATGAAGGTGGCCGAGCACTACACCCCGGAGGAGGTCCAGCGCATCACCGGGGTGGAGCCCAAGCTTCTGAAGCGGGTGGCCCGGCTCTTGGCCGACAACCGCCCCGGCACCCTGATCTGGTGCATGGGCGGCACCCAGCACTCCCACGGCAACAACATCACCCGCAGCTACTGCATCCTCCAGCTCGTGCTCGGGAACATGGGCAAGGCCGGGGGCGGGGCCAACGTCATCCGGGGCCATGACAACGTGCAGGGCGCCACGGACATGTGCATCCTGTCCAACAGCCTGCCCGGGTACTACGGCCTGTCGGACGGCGCGTTCAAGCACTGGGCCCAGGTGTGGAAGGTGGACTTCGAGTGGCTCAAGGGCCGTTTCGACCTGGCCTACGACAAGAAGCAGCACAACAAGAAGGGCTTCACCATGGCCCGCTGGTACGAGGGCGTGCTCCAGCCCAAAGAAAAGATCGACCAACGCGACAACATCCGGGCCCTGTTCTACTGGGGCATCGCCATGGAGAGCCAGAGCCAGATGCACCGGGTCAAGAAGGCCCTTGAGAAACTCGATCTCCTGGTCCTGGTGGACCCGTTCGTGCCCAGCGCCGCGGTGGTGCCCGACCGGAAGAACGGCACGTACCTGCTGCCGGCCTCCACCCAGTTCGAGAACGAGGGGTCGGTCACGGCCACGGCCCGCCAGCTCCAGTGGCGTTTCCAGGTGCTGGAGCCCCTGTACGACTCCCGGCCCGACCACTGGATCATGTTCGAGCTCACGAAGCGCCTGGGGTTCGGCCAGGAGTTCGCCAAGAACATCGAGAAGTGGCCGGACGACTGCCTGGAGGAGTGGCGCAGCGGGCTCCAGACCATCGGGTACACCGGCCAGACCGTGGAGCGCCTGAAGCGCCAGCGCGAGTACGCCCACACCTTCGACCTGGTGACCCTGCGGGCCAACGGCGGCCCCTGCGACGGCGAGTACTACGGGCTTCCCTGGCCCTGCTGGACCACCGATCATCCCGGCACCCCGATCCTTTACGACATGTCCAAGCCGGTGATGGAGGGAGGCCTGCCGTTCCGGGCCCGGTTCGGCACGGAGTACAAGGGCCGGCCCCTGCTGGCGGCCAAAGGCGTCACCATGCCCGGCAGCCAGGCCGACGGCGGCTACCCCGAGTTCAAAGGTGTGGTCAAGGGCACCAACTGGAAGACGGACCTCTCGGACAAGACCTTCCGGGCCGCCCTGTCCAAGGGCATGGCCCCGTTCGGCAACGCCCGGGCCCGGATGTACGTGTGGACCTTCCCGGACCCGGTGCCGATCCACCGGGAGCCGATCCAGACACCCCGGCCGGATCTGCTCTCAGACTACCCGACGTACCCGGACAAGAAGCTCCAGTACCGGGTGGACACCGCCTTTGCGAGCGCCCAGAAGGCCGACACGAGTAAGACCTACCCACTCATCCTCACCACCGGCCGGATCGTGCAGCACATGGGCGGCGGGGCCGAGACCCGGGCGAACCGCTGGCTGTCGGAGCTGGCGCCCGAGATGTACGCCGAGGTGAACCCCCGCACGGCAAACGACTACGGCCTCATGGACGGCGACTGGATCTGGATCGAGAGCCCGCAGAAGGGCCGCGTCAAGGTCAAGGTCAAGGTGACCCTCCGGGTCGATCCCTACACGATCTTCCTGCCCTACCACTTCGGCGGGGTGTTCGAGGGGGTGAGCCGGATCGAGCGGTTTCCCGAGGGCAACGCCCCCTACGTGGTGGGCGAGTCGGCCAACGTGGTCACCAACTACGGTTACGACGTGGTGACCCAGATGCAGGAGACCAAGACGGGTCTGTGCCAGATCCGCAAGGCCTAGGAGGTGCCCCATGGCCCGGCTGAAATTCCTGTGTGACGCGAACCGGTGCATCGCCTGCGACGGTTGCACCGTGATGTGCAAGAACACCAACGACGTGCCCCGGGGCACCTTCCGCCGCCGGGTGGTCACGATCAACGAGGGTCGGGACGGCGAAGCCAGCATCTCGGTGGCCTGCATGCACTGCTCCAACCCGCCGTGCGCGGCCGTGTGCCCGGTGGAGGCGTTCTACCAGCGGGACGACGGGCTGGTGCTCCACTCCAAGGACAAGTGCATCGGGTGCGGGTACTGTCTGTTCGCCTGCCCCTTCGGGGCGCCCGGATTTCCCACCGGGACCCCGTTCGGCGTCAAGGGTGCGATGGACAAGTGCACGTACTGCGCCGGCGGGCCGGAGGAGGACTTCTCCGAGGCGGAACGGCGCAAGTACGGGGCCAACCGGATCGCCGAGGGCAAGCTGCCGGCCTGCGCCACGGCCTGCGCCACCAAGGCCCTGCTGGCCGGCGAGGCGGACGAGATCGCCCGGATCTACCGCAGGCGCGCCATGGAGCGGGGGAGCGAGGCCAACGCCTGGGGCTGGAAGCGGGCCTACGGCAAGGGCCTGTAGGGACGCCGATGCGGGCCATGCGGACCGGCCTCGTGTTGGGCCTGATCCTGGCCGGGGCCAACGCGGCCGGGGCTGCGCCGCCGGACCTGGCGGAGGGGCGTTACCCCTATCTCGCGCCGAGCGGGGGGGCCACCCCCCTGGTGGCCCGGTGGGCGGGGCTGGCCCGGGCCATGCCCGACTGGAAGGACAAGGCCAAGGCGGCCCACTACCGGTTCCCGGCGGACAAGCCGGGTCGCCGGTGTGATCAGCCAAAGTGCCACCCGGGGTTTCGGGACGCCTACGTCCAGCGGCTCCTGGCCCTCCCCGAGGGGTCTTCCCGCCAGAACGCCCGGCAGGGCCGGCTGGGGCTCGCCCGATGCGGCGACTGCCACACCTGGGATCGGATCCGGGAGCGGACCGCCGCGTGCCGGCTCCACTTCGACCAGCCCGACCGGGTCGAGTGCACCGCCTGTCACCTGGAGGGGCCGAAGGTCCTGGAGCCCCGTGGCGACAAGAAGACCGTCTCGGTCCGAGGCGCAGCCCCGCTGGGGGCCTGGCCCACCCACCGGCTCACCCGGGACGAGAAGGCGATCCCCTGCGACCAGACGTGTCACGTGCCCCAAAACCCCTTTGGGGTGGAGCAGGTGTGCAACGACTGCCACGGAGAGGGCAAGCTCCGGGTGGCCCGCTTGGCCGCACCAGGGGTGCTGGTGCACGCCACCGACCCGAAGAGCCCGTGGCCCCGCCTCACCCACCGGTTCTTCCTGTGGCTCACCACCGGCGTGAGCGGGGCCCTTCTGGCCTACATCCTCCTCGACCTGGTGCGTTCCCGGAAGCATCCTCAGGCCCCTGCGGGGCCGTCTAGAGGCTAGAAACTAGAGACTAGAAACTAGAGAAATCTTGACGGCCTCGGACCGTGTGGTGGAGGCGAAGAGGCATGAAGGTTCCTAGAACGTACGGGAATCCGCGAGGTTTTCAAGCCTTCTAGCCTCTTAGCTTTCCAGCCTTCAAGCGGGCCGAAGGCCCCAGACCGACGACCGTTGACCGTAGACCGACGACCGAAGTTACTGGGAAGGAGATGAGGGGATGAACAGCCGGGAAGTCCAGCGGTTCCCCCCAGGGTTCGTGTGGCAGCACGGGCTGCTCATCGTCACCTTCACTCTGCTCGCGGTGACCGGCATGCCCCTCAAGTGGCACTGGTGGGGGGTGATCCGGGTCATGGGAGGGTACGAGGTGGTCCGGTGGATCCACCGGTTCCTCGGAGCCGTGATGCTGGCCCAGGGTGTGGTCCACGTGGTCCATGCGGCGGTCCGCCAGGTGCGGGTGGGCCACCCCGGCGGCCTGTGGCCGAGCCTTCGGGACGTGCACGATCTCCTCCACGACGTCCGGTTCCTGCTGGGCCGGGAGCCCGAGCGGGCCCGCTACCCCCGGTACTCGTACATCAACAAGTTCGACTACTGGGGTGCGTTCTGGGGGGTGGCGATCATGGCCGGGTCGGGCCTGGTGCTGTGGTTCCCCCGATCCTTCTCGGACACCGTCATCCACATGAGCCACATCGCCCACACCGACGAGGCCCTGCTGGCGGTGATCGCCATCTTCATCTGGCACCTGTACCACGTGCACACCTCCCACGGGCGGCCCCGCCTCAACCGGGTGTGGCTCACCGGCCGCATCCCGCTGGAGGATCTCAAGAGCGAGCACCCCGAGGAGTACGAGCAGCTCGTCCGAAACAGCCGCCTCGGGGAGCCCGGCTGACCCATGCCAGCTTTCCTCGTCCCATGCGGGCCGAAGCCCCCCACCAGACCGGCGACCGTAGACCGATGACCGGAGACCGAAGCTACGCGGAAGCCTGGGTGTGCTCCTGCAACGGGCGGATCCCCCTGCCCCGATCCCAGGATCTGGGTAGCGGGGTGCGCCTACGAACCTTCCGAGCCCTGTGCCTCCAGGACCCCGCGCCGGCGCCCGAAGGGCCGGTGTTCCTCGGATGCTTCCGGGGCACGGCGGACCTCGTGGCCCGGTGGGAGGACGAGGGCAGGCCCCCGGGGTCGGTGGTGGCGTGGGACCTGGACGGGCTGCTCGACGCCGCCGCACCCGCCCGAGCCGTGGCTGCGGCGGCCGAGGCCGGTGCGGCCCTGGCTGCCGCGGGCCGGCCCCCGACCCGGGTGGACCTGCCCCCCGGCCCCCGGGTGGCGGTCATGGGCCCGGGCAGCGGGGCCCTGGCCCGGGCCCTGGAGCCCCACGCGGCGGTGGTCTGGATCGATCCGGAGGCCCCCCCGGGCCCTCCCCTGCGCGGGTATCCGGCACGGCCCGGGGGGGTGGAAGGCCGGCTCGGAGCCTTCCGGGTGGTCCCCCATCGGGGGCCACCCGTGGACCCTTGGACCTGCGTGGGATGCGGGGAATGCGCCCGCGCATGCCCCACAGGGGCCCTGGAGCCGGGGCTTCGATTCCAAGCGGACCGGTGCGATGGCTGCGGCCGGTGCGAGGAGGCGTGCGCCTCGGTCGGGGCCCTGGACCTGCGGTCTGCGCCCGGGGTTCCCGCCGATCAGGTGGTGTGGGTGGGCGGCGCCGGCCCTTCCCGGCCCGGGCTGCACCTGCCCCCGGATCCTTCCCGGGCGGGGGAAGCCGTGGCGGAGGTGCTTGGGCTCGTCCGTGGGGCGGAGGCGTGGGACCCGCTGATCCTCACGGAGCGGCCGTGCGCCCACGCGGCCTCCGGGCTCCGGGGCTGTGACCTGTGCCTGAGGGCCTGTCCGACCGGCGCCTTGCAGGAGGGGGGCGCCCGGATCCGGCGGGACCCTCTCGCTTGCTCCGGCTGCGGAGCCTGCTTGGCCGCCTGCCCCACGGGCTCGCTGGACTCGCGGCCCCACGACCGGGATGCCCTCGCCCGGGCGCTGGAACGCCTGGGCCGGGCCGGTGTTCCGACCACCCTTCGCTGTCCCGGGGCTCACAGGCCGGGCCGGCGGGGGGGCGTGGGGATCCCGTTGGAGCACCTGTACGGAGTCGACGCGTGGGCCCTGGCAGGGGCGGTCCTCGCCGGCGCCCCCTGGGTGGCGGTGGAGCCGTGCCCGAGCTGCGGGCCGTGGGTGGGGGGAGAGCTGGACCAGGCCCGGCGGGTGCTCTTTCCCCCGGCCCTCTCCGGCCGGGTCCTGGGCCCGGGCGATCCCGCGCCTGCCGACTCTACGGCGACGGCTCCCGCCCTGCCCCCTGCCCCCCCGGGGCCGGAGGATCCGCTGGACCGGAGGGCCCGAGTGCTGACCGCCGTCCTGGTCGGTCCCGTGACCGGGCCGCCCCTGGAGGGGCCGTTCGGCCGGCCCACGGCCCGGGCCGGGTGCACCGGCTGCGGGGCCTGTGCCGGCGTATGCCCCACGGGGGCCCTGACCGCCGACCCGGACACGCCGGTGGTTCGGGTGCGGGAGGTGCGGTGCGTGGGCTGTGGGCTGTGTGCGCAGGCCTGTCCCGAAGGGGTGGTGGAGATCGCGCACCACCTGGCATGGGAGGGCTCGGCGCTCCAGCCCCGCGTGTTCGCCCGGGCCGAGGCCCACGCCTGCCCGGCGTGCGGACGGGTGTTCGCCACCCGCCAGGCCCTCGAAGCCGTGCGGGGCCGCCTCCAGGGCCGGGTGGCGTTCGAGCCCACCCTGCTGGAGTTGTGTCCCGACTGCCGGGTGGTCCGAGCGGTGGGCCCGGCCCGGTAGGAACCGGCGAATGTAGCGTTTCCGAAATCTCGTGGTTTTCCCAGGTGGGGCTGGGGGCCCCTCCTTCGCTGAACGGCCTCGCAGGGACCGCCTCGGCGCGGTCCGCTGCGGCGCGTGAGAGCACGCGCCGCGGCCGCTCCCCTGGCGCCGGGCGGCCCAGGCTGCTCGGCCGTCGCGCTTCGTCGGAGCCCCCAGCCCCACCGCCGCAATCCGCATACGTTTTTGCGAGACGGTACACGAGGAACCGGAGGAGGACCGTGACCAACCCAGGGTTTGGAGATTTCGCCTGCTGGCTCCTGACCCCGCCGTCCCCAGAGGATCTGGAGGCCTTGGCCCGAAAGGAAGCGGGAAACGGGGCAGAGGGGTTGGAGGAGTATGCGCGGGAGCGGGGCCCCGAGCGAGGCGCCCGGGACGCGGGCGAGGCCCTGTGGAGGCTATTGGAGACCCCCTTCGAGCCCCGGCTCGTCCCCTATGCGAGCGTCTACCGGGACGGAGCGAGGTTCGGCCCCTCGCTGGTGGCGTTCCGGGGGTTCCTCAGGCGTTGGGACCTGGTGCCGGATCGAGGGCGATTCCGGGACCTGGAGGACCACGCCGGCTTCCAGTTGGACTGCTTGGCATACCTCGGGGGGCGACCCGACGGCCACCAGGCCTACCGGGAGTGCTTGGAAGAACATGTGCTCCCCTGGATGCCCCGGTTCCTGGACGACCTGGCCCGGGAGGACGAGCGGCTCCCCTACGGCGGGTTCTACGGCTCCCTGGCCCGGGCCGCCCGGAGCTTGCTCGAAGCCGAGGCCGTCCGACTGGGGCTGGCCGCCCCATGAGCCTCGGGCCGAAGGCCCCAGACCGACGACCGTTGACCGCACACCGTCGACCGAAGTCACCGGGAGGCTGGACGCTGGGCCAGGGGTCTCCTCACCGGTACTTGCGGGGCTCGATCCCGTACTTGCGGACCTTGTACCCCACGATCCGGGGCGTGGTCTGGAGACGCTCGGCCGCCTTGCGGATGTTGCCCCGGGTGGCCTTCAGGGCGTCCACGATCAGGTCGGTCTCAAAGTGGCGCACGGCCTCGTCGAACGGCAGGTCCACCGCGCTGCGGGACTCGTCCGCGGTCTGGAGGGTGGGCGGGAGGTGGTAGGAGTGGATCGCCGGCTCCTCGCACAGCAGCACGGCCCGCTCCATGCAGTTCTCCAGCTCCCGGACGTTGCCCGGCCAGTGGTAGCGCATGAGCATGTCGATGGCCGGGGTGGTGATCCGCCGGATGTCCTTGTCGTTCTCGCGTGCGAACTTGGCCAGGAAGTGCTCGGCCAGCAGCAGGATGTCGGTGCGCCGCTCCCGCAGGGGGGGCAGGAAGATCGGGAACACGTTGAGCCGGTAGTACAGGTCCTCCCGGAACCGGCCCTCGCCGATCAGCGCCTCCAGGTCCCGGTTGGTGGCGGCGATCACCCGCACGTTGACCCGGATGGTCTGCCACCCCCCCACCCGCTCGAACTCCTTCTCCTGGAGCACCCTCAGCAGCTTGACCTGGAGGGCAGGGGAGAGCTCCCCGATCTCGTCGAGGAAGATCGTCCCCCCTTCGGCCAGCTCGAACTTGCCGGGCTTCTGCTGCACGGCCCCGGTGAACGCCCCTTTCTCGTGACCGAACAGCTCCGACTCGATCAGGTTCTCGGGGATGGCCGCGCAGTTCACCTTCACGAACGGCTTTTTGGCCCGGGGGGAGTTGTAGTGGATGGCGTGGGCCACCAGCTCCTTGCCGGTGCCGCTCTCCCCCCGGATCAGCACCGTGGCGTTGGACTTGGCCACCCGGGCGATCATGGCGTAGACCTCGTGCATGGCCTTGGAGTTGCCGATGATGTTCGTGATGTTGTACTTGCGCACGAGGTCGGCCTCGAGCCGCTCCTTCTCGGCCACCAGCTTCTGCCGCTCGTCCTCGGCCAGCCGGTGCAGCTTCACGGCCTGCGCCACCATGGTGCCCAGGATACTCAGGAGCCTCACATCATCCTCTAACCCCACCCCGTCGCCCCGCACCCGGTCGGCGCTCAGGGCCCCCAGGATCTCGTCCCCCACCTTGAGGGGCACGCACACGAAGGCCACGTCCTCCCGGGTCAGGTCCCGGCTCATGGTGCGGTTCAGGAACAAGGGCTCCTGGCCGGCGTTGGGCACCGCCATGGGCTCGCCCGTGGCCACGACCCTGCCGGTGATCCCCTCCCCGATCCGGTAACGACCCCGGCTCTCCTCCTCGGGGGTGAGGCCGTAGGCCACCTCGACCCGCACCTCCTCGGCGTAGGGCGAGACCACCGCAACGGTCCCCCGGGTCATGCCCAGCCGACGGGCCAGCACGGACAGGGTGCGGTACAGCCGATCGCGCAGGGGGGCGTCGCTGGCCAGGGCAGCGCTCACCTCCCCCAGCGTTTCGAGCTCTTGAAGCTTTCGTTCCAGTGCTTTCGCCGTCGTCACCACGGTCCTCCCTCGCAGGGTGCTACGGGAGTGTACTTCACAAAAACACAAAAAACAATATTGTCTCACCAAGGCCGGGGGGCACCCCCTTTCTCCCGCCAACTCGGGGAGCGCACGCCGGCACGAATCCTGCTAAGATTGCGCGGATCGATTCTCATACCAAGTCGCATTCGAAGCCAGCGATTTGGGGGCCGTTGGCCCGGTGCGCTACGGCCGAGCCGTTCAGGCCGCTCGGCGCAGGGGAGCGCCCGCGGCGCGGGCTCTCACGCGCCGCAACGGACCGAGCCGTAGCGGCTTCGGCAAGGCCGTCTTTTCCGGCGGAGGACCAACGGCCCCCGAATCGCCCCTCTATCAGCTCATCTTGATCGCAAATTGGTATCAATCCCAACGGGGCGCGAGCCCCCAGCCCACGCAGGAGGTGTTGCAGCATGGATCCGAAAGCCGTCATGGAGTTTGCCCGAGAGAACGAGTGCGTGTTCGTGGACATCAAGTTCCTCGACTTCGTGGGGCTGTGGCAGCACTTCACGCTGCCCATCCAGGCCTTCGACGAGTCGGCCTTTGACGAGGGTCTGGGATTCGACGGGTCGAGCATCCGGGGGTGGCAGCCGATCAACGCCTCGGACATGTTGGTGATCCCCGACCCGAGCACGGCCCGGATCGACCCGTTCCCCCGGGACCGGACCCTCTCGCTCATCGGGAACATCGTGGACCCGGTGACCAAGGAGCCCTACAGCCGCGACCCCCGCTACATCGCCCAGAAGGCCGAGGCGTATTTGAAGAGCACCGGCATCGGCGACACGGCCTACTTCGGACCCGAGGCCGAGTTCTTCATCTTCGACGACGTGCGGTTCGACCAAACCCGCAACAGCGCCTTCTACTTCGTGGACTCGGTGGAGGGCCGGTGGAACACCGGCCGGGACGAGCAGCCCAACCTGGCCTACAAGCCTCGGTACAAGGAGGGGTACTTCCCGGTTCCGCCCACCGACGCCCTGAACGACCTGCGCAACGAAATGGTGCTCGAGCTGCTGCGCCTCGGGATCGAGGTGGAGCTCCAGCACCACGAGGTGGCCACCGGCGGCCAGGGCGAGATCGACATCAAGTACGCCCCGCTGGTTCAGCAGGGTGACAACCTGCAGTGGTTCAAGTACGTGCTGAAAAACGTGGCCCGCCGCAACGGCAAGACCCTGACCTTCATGCCGAAGCCCCTGTTCGAGGACAACGGCACCGGCATGCACACCCACCAGTCCATCTGGAAGGACGGACAGAACCTGTTCGCCGGCGACAAGTACGCGGGCCTGAGCCAGGTGGGGCTGTGGTACATCGGCGGGATCCTCAAGCACGCCCGGGCCCTGTGCGCCATCTGCAACCCCTCCACCAACTCGTACCGCCGGCTGGTGCCCGGGTTCGAGGCGCCCGTGAACCTGGCCTACTCCAGCCGGAACCGGTCGGCTGCGGTGCGGATCCCCATGTACTCCACCAGCCCCAAGGCCAAGCGGATCGAGTTCCGAACGCCCGACCCGTCCTGCAACGGGTACCTGGCCTTCGCCGCCATGCTGATGGCCGGGCTGGACGGCATCGAGAACAAGATCGACCCGGGCGAGCCGCTGGACAAGGACATCTACGGCCTGTCGCCCGAGGAGCTGGCCAACGTTCCCACGGCCCCCAGCTCCCTGGAGGAGGCCCTGAACGCCTTGGAGGAGGACCACGAGTTCCTGCTCAAGGGCGACGTGTTCACCGAGGACGCGATCCAGATGTGGCTCGAGTACAAGCGGGAGAACGAGGTGGATCCCATCCGGATGCGGCCCACCCCCTGGGAGTTCGCCCTGTACTTCGACTGCTGATCGCCTCCGCAGTTCGATGCGGACCAAGGGCCCCTTCGCGGGGCCCTTTTTTGTGTATTGTACGGCTCCTCGGCTCTCCAGCAGACCCCATGCCCCCCGAGACCGTGAGGTGGCGCCAAAGAGGCGGGGCCATGTCTGGAACACTCTGGAATCAAGTAGGTTTTCATGCGTCCTAGCGTCCTAGCCTCCCAGCGTCCTAGCGGAAGTTACTTGGAAGGGGCAAACCGCACACCCGGGCTTCCTGTCGGCTGAATTCTGGATTCTGTCCACTGAGACGGCCGCGCCCGGCGCTCCGGCAGACCCCTTGCCCAGCCGGTTCAGGGGTCCTGTAGCTTTGAACGCAACTTGGTATTAGGAGGCGGCGCCCGCCCGGCCAGCGGGCCGAAGGCCCCGGAAAAGGAACGCCCCGCCGGGACACGGGGCCCGGCGGGGCGCAAAGGATACGGCGGAACGCGAACGAGCCGTCCGCCTCGATCAGAAGTAAGCCTCCCTCGGGAGCGTACGAATGGTGCTGTAGGCCTGCAGGGTCTTCTGGGCGCGCACCAGCAGGTTCTTCACCCGCCCCAGGAGCTCCTCGGAGAACGCCAGGTTGTGGATCGGGTTGCCCCGCTCGAAGAGCTTCAGGTTCTTCTCGGCGTTGTTCACGAGGTCCTGGGCGTCGTAGGTGTACTTGCCCTCGCGCATGGCGCCCAGAATCTTCCGCTGGGTGTCCTGGAGCATGGTGCGCAGTGACTTGACCTCCTCCCGGAGCTGGTCGGCCTTCTTCTTCCACTCGTCCACCATGGCCCCGTAGGACTCGTCGCCGTCGTGGCACTCCACGCATGCGGCCTTGATCCCGTCCAGGGTGGTGGGTTCCCCCTCGACCACCTGCACGTGGCAGTCGCTGCACTCGACGGCGTCGGCCATGGGGTTCTTCTCGCCGCGCACGTCGCAGCTCTTCTCGTCGCAGGCGTTCTGGCCGTTATAGAGGTTGTGGTTCTCGACGTGGCAGTCGCTGCACTCCACCGCGCCCTGGCCCTCGCCGTGGTGACAGTCGTTGCAGTTGCTGAGCCGGGTCTGGCCGTGGTTCTCCCGCGGTGAGTGGCACTCCAGGCAGTCGAGTCCCTCGTCCTCCACGTGGATGTCGTGGGGGAACGACACGTTGCCGAACGGCACCGGCTTCGTCTCGATGCACTCCACGCACGAGTGACACAGCTGGGTGCAGCCGGTGGGAGGAGAGACCGGCTGGGCCACGTACCCCGGCTCGGCAGCGGCCTTCGCCTTCTCGGCGCGCTCCTGCACGTCGGCCAGCACCTTCAGGGCGTAGTCCATGTTGTGCAGGCCCCGGCCCTGGCGCACGAACGCCAGGTTTCGCTCCGCGCCCTCGAGCAGGGCGGTCATCTGTCCCTTCACATCGGCCGAAGCCTTGCGCACCGCACCCCGGGCGTCGAGGAGGGCCTTCTCCGCCTTGTCCATCTCGCCGGTGAGGAGCTTTTTCCAGTGCTTGGCCATATCGTCGTACCCGCTGCCGTGGCAATCGACGCAGGACTGGATCACCGCCTCGTAGTTCATCCGAAGGGTCGAGGCGATGCCGGTCGGCGTCTTCTTCACCGCCACGTGACAGCTGCCGCAGTCGGCGTGGGCCAGGTACATGGGGTTGGGGGTCTGCGGCACGCCCTCGGCCCCCTTGCCCATGTACAGGTTCCGGGTGGCCTCGTGCTGGTCGAGGGTGTGACACTTCAGGCAGTCGGTGTCGTAATGATAGCCCTTCGTCCTGGGCCGCAGGGCGGCCTGGGCCATCTTTTTCAGCGCCTTGGGGGTCTCGTCGCCGGGCCGCACGATGTGGTGCTCGATCGCCGAGTGGCACCGGAGGCACTCCACCTTGTACTTGGTCACGTGGTTCCGGTGGATCTCCTCGCTGGCATACTCCCCGAACAGGATCCGGGGCTCCGAGTGGCACTGCACGCAGGTGTTGTCCTTGAGGTGTCCGTCCCCGAACACCACGTCGAAGTGGCACTGCTGGCACGCCACGCCGTGGTCCAGGTACTTCTGGTGCACGAACGGCATGTTCTCGTTGGCGTTGATGAACACCTTGGCCCGCAGCTGGGCATGGCAGAGCTGGCAGTCACTCAGCTCAGGGTTCTCGTCGCGGTTCATGAAGTGGCACACGAAGCAGGTGCTCTCGGTCACGGTCAGATGCTCGCCCTGCACGATCTGGGAGTGGCAGGTCACGCACCGCAGCTTCTTGCCCCGCCGCAGCTCGCCGAGGTGGCTGCCGTGGCTGAACCTCACGCCCTTGAAGGTGATGGTCTTCTCACCCAGGTCCGCCCGGTTGTGGCACCCCTCGCGCAGGCAGCTGGCGTCGCTGATCTGGGTGTGGGGCCGGGTGGGCTCGGTGCCGGTCAGCTTCATCCACAGGTGCATCTGGGCCTTCCACTTGCCCCGAAGCTCGTTGAACACCCCCGGCTCGAAGTGGCACTCGATACACAGCACGTCCCGATGGCTCGACTCGGCCCACGACTCGATATAGGGCTGCATGTTATGGCACATGGAGCAGAACTTGGGGGAGGCGGTGGCCTTGAGCATCACGAACAGGCCGGCCACGGCCACCACGGCCACCACCCCGAGGAACACGAGCATGCCCTTCCAGTGCCGCCGCACCCCCACGACGAGCACCCGCCCGAGGTCGCGAATAAAATCGACCATAAGAGAGAACAGTTCCCGAATCATGGCCTCGTACCTCCCTCCTCAACGCGCAACAAACTGAAACATCTTGAAACACATGCAACAATCAGAGCCTCGTTTCCTGAATCGGTGCCTGTCTGTACCACGAATGCGCTGCCGCGCGCAAGGGTGGCCTCTTGTGCTCAATTCCGACTTCAACAGTCTTGTTCATTGAGTCGGATTGTGTATTGAAACAGCAAGAAATCAGCTCCTCCTAGGAACCGGCCCTGGTATCTGGTACGGTACGGCCACGCATCAGCCGAGGAAAAGGAGGAACCCGTGCGACGAGTCCTGGCGACCCTTCTCGTGCTCCTAGCCGTTGCCGCGACGTCCGCGCGGGCGGCCCGCCCCGCGCTCATCCTGCTGTACACGGCCGACGAGCGAGGAGAGGTCCTTCCCTGCGGGTGAAAGAAGAACCCGCGGGGCGGTCTGGCCAAGCGAGCAACCTATGTGGAGGCGGCGCGCACCCAGGGGCCGGTCCTCCTGGTGAACGCCGGGAACTGCCTGTTCAAACGGGAGCGGATCCCGGCCCGGAAGGTCCCCGAGGCCCGGGAGATCGCCCGGCTCATGGTGGATGCCTACAACGAGATGGGGCTGGCGGCGATGGGGGTGGGGGCCTACGACCTGTCGTTGGGCGTGGACTTCCTGCTGGAGCTGGGCCGGCGAGCCCGTTTCCCCCTTCTGTGCGCCAACCTCACGGACCCCCACGGCACCCCCTACTTCCCCGCGTACCGCGTCGTGGAGGCGGGGGGCTTGCGCGTCGCCCTGGTGGGCCTGATCGACGATCGCCTCAAGCGCGGCCACATCCCCGGGGGCCGCAAGGTGGTCGTGGCGCCCCCGCTGGAAACAGCAGCTCGGGTGATTCCCCGCGTGGCCGAGGAAGGGCCCGATCTGGTCGTGGTGCTGACCGACATGACCGAGCGGCGGCTACGGCTGCTGGCCCGGAGAGGGCTGCCCGTGGATCTGGTGGTGGGCACGTCCCGACGCAATCAACTGTCGGTGCCGTTCCGTCTGAAGGGAACCCTGATCGTCGCGCTGGATCGCAGGGGCAAGACCCTGGGTCGGGTGGACGTGATCCCGAAGAAGGGCGGAGGGTACGAGCTTCGGAACAGCTTCGTCCCCCTGCTCCAGAAGAGATACCCGGATCATCCGCGGGTGGGGTCGATGGTTCGAGAGGTGCTGACCCGGATCCGGTCCCTGCAGGCCCAGGCCATCCCTGAGGAGGCGGAAAGGGGAGAAGAGGGGTGCGGCCAGGACTACGTGGGCGCCGAGACCTGCCGTCGGTGCCACGGCAGGCGCTACGCCCACTGGAAGCGCACCCCCCATGCCCGGGCCTACGAGACGCTTCGGGCCAAGGGAAAGGAACTCGACACCGACTGCCTGGCCTGCCACACGGTGGCGTTCGAGTGCAGCAATGGCAAACCCGACCGCCGGAGCATGGAGCAGTTCCCCGGCGTCCAGTGCGAGTCGTGCCACGGCCCCGGTTCGGCGCACGCCGCGTCCGAGGGCCGCACCCCGGTGGAGCCGGGCCTCGTCTGCGCCAAGTGCCACACCCGAGATCGGAGCGACACCGAGCGGATCGAGGATCGTGCCTCAGAAGCCTGCGCGGAGACCGACTGATACCAAGTTGCCATCCATTCGGATACGTATCCGGGGGCGGGGCAAGGGACCTGCCTCCGACCGGGCGCGAAGCCAGGCATTGAGATTCGCCGCGCAGGCACGGGGCGGGGGAGCTGGCTTCATGGCAACCCGTTGGAATCCGCACCCTTTCGCAGTCCAGACGCCGGAGGCGCTGCGCGGCGAGCCAAGGGGCCGCGCCCGGCTCTCCGGCAGGCCCCTTGCCCCTCTGAGCAGGGGGCCGATAGATTTGAATACAACTTGGTACGAGGCCGGCGCGTCCGGCTCAGGCGCCCCGTTTCTCCGCGATCCACCGCCCCATCGAGGCCACCGTATCGGGCCAGGCGGACGAGATCCGGTTCTCGACGAACTCGCGGTACAGGGCGTCGAGCACGTCCCAGATCTCCCGCACCAACCCGGCCCGCACCAGGGCGGTTCCGTGCCACCCCTCGTCGGGGTCGCCCTCCACGGATGGCACCTTTCCAGCGGCCAGGTCCAGGGTGTCGCCCTTCAGGGTGAACTCGTACTCCCGGTCGTTCACCGCCAGACCGAGCCGCACCTCCTGGACCTTCTTCCCAACGGCCAGGGCCGCGGCCGCCTCGGCCGAGCGGGCCACCTCGCCGTTGCGGAGGATGTTCTCCTTGCTGTCGGTCTCGAGGCTTCCCAGGGTGAGGCGCTCCTCGATCCACAGGGTGGCCGTGCCCATCCCCGGCACCGGCACCTCGCCCCCGTGTTCCTCGATCCGGTACCACAGCCAGGTCAGGAACTCATGGCCCCAAAAGGCCTTCTCCTCCAGGGTCTTGAGCACGTCCATCACGATCCTCCACCCGGCGCGAACCAGGCAGGGGCCACCCGGTCCAGTACCTCGGCGCGATCCTCGCCCAGGACCTCCAGGGCCAGGGAGTAGGGGAACAGGGGTCGCAGCCGCAGTCCAAAGGTGCGCTCGAACAGGGTGCGGAACGTCTCGTTCGCCTTCTCGGCCGTGCTCCAGAACCACGCCTCCCGGCGGTCCAGGTCCCAAACCATGTCGGTCCCCTGCACCGATGGGATCACCCGCTCCAGGAGCTCCTTGCGCACGAGGGCGGCGATCTCGTCCCGCTCGGCCCGGGTCAGGTCCTCGCGGCCCGCCTTCAGCCGCCACTCGGCCTCGCGGCGGCGGCACTGGAGCTTGAAGTACTTCGAGGGGATTCGTTTGGTGTCGACCCGCAGGGTGAGGCAGATCGTGTTCCCCACGAGCCACCGGTCCAGGGGCAGCCCCGGCTCGAACCAGTCGTCCACCCCCACCCAGCCCGCCACCTGCTCGCGCTCGTCGTCGGGCGCGAAGTCCTGGAAGGCGTGGGTCTGGATCGCCTCTTCGTACCGGTCCCGGAAGTCCGGGGGCACGTCCCCCATCACCCGATAGCGCCGCATGCGGATCCCGCCTGACAACAGCCCCATCACGCCTCCTTTTCCTCGAATGCACCAGGGCCGACGCTTATACGCGCCGGCCCTTCGGGTGTCAACGCGCGAGCGGAGACCGGAGCATGCGACAGGGGCCCCGGGAGGGGTCGGAACGCTGCATCCGGATCGCCGCCGGGGAGGCCGATGCCCGGGCGGTCCCCGCGCCCCCGCCGGCCGGGGCGCGATCACCCCGTCAGGGGGAGGAGCTCCCCGGCGAAGGGGTGGATCGCTCTTCCCAGAGTTCCGCACTCGCCCACAGTGTCCGGTCCTCGGCCCCGGGACGGGGGGCGTCCACTCCACCCTCCCGCGGGGAGTTCCACACCACGTTGACCAGGCGGACCACCCGGCCCTCCGGGGCTCCGTTCACCTCCCCGAACAGATGCCCGGCCTCCCCCTGGCGCAGGCAAAACGACCCGCCCGTTCCCGGCCGGCCGTTCCACCGAACCGCGGTCCTCGCCCAAGCCGCCTCGTCCCGCACCGTGGCCACCCACGTGCCGGGGGCGGCCCCTCCCTCCACCCTTCCCAAGAAGACTCCCGGATCGATCCGTATCCTGATCTTCGCCAGCATCCCCGCCTTCGTGCCCGCCCAGGCCGTGCCGACCAGCGCCAGCACCGAGAGCGTTCCTGCCAAGACCACCGCTCGTGCTCGTCCCATCTCGCCCTCCAAACAGGAAGAGGTAACAGATTTCCACAAGGATACTCATCGGCACGAGCGCACCCGTACTGAAGGCCGCGCCCCCCAACCCTGACCGGCGAGAGCCCGGCCGGAGGCAGGTCCTTTGCCCCGCCCTCTGAGGTGACGCGCCTATTTTGTCGTGGGGTTCATACTAATACCAACGGAACTATTGTCAGATCCACGGCGTTCACAAGGGAACCAGCGGGTGGGGGGCTGGTGGAGAGCCGGGCGCGGCCCCTTACGTCGCCGCGCCCTCACCCGGCTTGGATCGCTTTGGAAGTTCAGGAACTTCCGCCACCGGCGCCCCGGCCTACCGGGCTGACAACGGCATGCGAAGGCGCGGCGAAAAGGGTGCCGCACTCGCGCCCGGCCGGAGCCAGTCCCCCACCCGCGTCCGGCAATACCTTCGTAGGCCTTAGTAATGGGAGACCCGATCCGGCGAGCCCCGGATCGGGTCTCCACCCCCCTGCGCGGGGCGAGACAGGGATCGGTCTCAGGGAGTTACCGGCACGAACCGCACGGCGTCGGCCGAAGCCTGGCCGTTCTCGCCCGACACCTCCACGTATCCGGACTCACCCGCGTCGAACCGCCACCGGCCGAGGTGCTGCCATACCCCTCCGCCGGTGCGCTGGTCCACCGTGGTCTCCCAAACCCCATCGGCGTACCCCACGCGCACCGGCACCCGAGCCGAGCGTCCGGCCGAGGAGGTCCACCACAGGTACACGTCGTACTCGCCCGCTGCCGGGAGAAACGGGCTCCATCGGTACCGGTCGGTCCCGTATCCCGGACAGTAGAGGCTGTCGCCGTCATGGCCGCCGGGTGCGGACGAGAGCCTCCACACCCCGCTTTGGGTGGTCCCCGGATCCCCGTCGTCCAGGACCACGGCCTCCCCTCCCGGCGGGGGAGGCTCCGGGGGCGGAGGTTCCGGCGGCGGGGGCTGCGGCGGGGGAATGCTCAGGTCGCCCACGCGGACGAAGAGAACGGCGTCGGCCGAGGCCTGGCCGTTCTCGCCCGTGATCTTCACGTAGCCCCCGGTACCCTGGAAGAAGTCCCACTCTCCGATCAGGTTCCACTGCCCGCCCTTCTGGGTCTGGTCCACGGTGGTCTGGTACTGCCCGGCGGCGTGGCCCACGAGCACGGGGACCCGAGTGGAGCGTCCCGCCCCTTCGGTCCACCACATTAGGACCTGGTACCGCCCGTCCTCCGGCAGGTTCGGCGTCCACCGGTAGGTGTCGCCGGGTCTGCCGGAGCAGTAGAGGCTGTCCACCCCGTAGGGCTGGGGCGCGTGGGACACGAACCAGTAACCGGTGCTTTCCGTGCCCGGATCGCCGTTGTCCACCACGACCGACACCGTCGGCGTGGGCTCGGGCTCCGGTGGAGGGGGCTCGGGGGGCGGGGGCTCCGGCGGAGGCGCTCCCCCGGCCGACACGAATCGGACCGCGTCGGCCGAAGCCTGGCCGTTCTTGCCCGAGATCTCCACGTATCCCGAGCTGCCGGCGTCGAAGGTCCACCGGCCGAGCAGGTTCCACGTGGATCCGTTCGTGGTCTGGTCCACCTCGAGCTCGGAGGTCCCGCCGGCATGGGACACGAGCACGGGGACCCGGGAGCTGCGGCCGCCGCTGGCCGTCCACCAGAGATACACGTCGTAGCTGCCCGCGGTGGGCAGGTCCGGGGCCCAGCGATACCAGTCCGTGGGGTAACCCACGCAGTACAGGCTGTCGCCGCCGTACCCTCCCGCGATCGAGCTTTGCCTCCATAGCCCGCCCGAGGTCGTTCCGGGGTCCCCGTCGTCCAGCACCACCTCCACGGGCGGACCGGGAGGCGTGGCCGAGCTCACCGTGACCACCACCTGGGCCGTGCCCACGGCCCCGTCTGGATCCGTCACCTCGTAGGAGAACCGATCCTCCCCCACGAACCCCGGATCCGGTGTGTACCGAACGGTGGACGCGGACATCACCTCTGCCACGCCGCTCGAGGGCGAGCCCACCGAGGCCACGGACAGGGCATCCCCATCCGGGTCGGTGTCGTTGGCCGTGACCACGATCGCCACGGCCTGGCCCTCCACGGTGGACGCCGTGTCGTCCTGCGGCCTGGGCGCATCGTTCACGGGAAGCACGTTCACCGTGACCCGGGCCTGGGCCGCGCCCCCGTGCCCGTCGTCCACTGTGTAGACGAACCCGTCCTCCCCCCAGTAGTCGGGAGCGGGGGTGTAGAGCACCCGGTCCCCTCGAACCTCGGCCGTGCCGTGCAGCGGTGCGTCCACCGATACCAGGCTCAAGGCGTCCCCGTCGGGATCGGTGTCGTTGGCCAGCACGTCCACCTCGACCGGTGTGTCCTCGGCGGTCTCGGCCGCATCGTCCAGGGGCTCCGGCGGATTGTTCGCCGGGCCCTCCACGGCCACGAAACGCACGGCATCGGCCGAGGCCTGCCCGTTGTCGCCCGACACCTCCACGTACCCGATCATCCCGGCCGGGAACGTCCACGTTCCCAGGTAGTTCCACCGGCTTCCGTTCTGGGTCTGATCGACCTCCCCCTGCCAGATTCCCCCGGCGTGCCGGACCCTCACGGGCACCCGAGTGCTCCGGCCCCGGCTGGCGACCCACCACAGGTACACTTCGTATTCCCCGGACGCCGGAAGCGAGGGCGTCCATCGGTACACGTCGCCGTCGTACCCGGAGGTGTACAGGCTGTCTCCCTCGTAGCCCCCCGCCACCGACGACGGGGACCAGACCCCCTGGGACCAGGTCCCTGCATCCCCGTCGTCGATCACGATTCCTCCTTCGGGAGGAGGCTCCGGCGGGGGCTCGGGAGGCGGCGGGGGCGGCGGCGGAGTGCCCCCGGCCGCGGCCACCGCGGCCCCCACGTCCACCAGGCCGTACCCGTAGTAGGCGTCCCACCCGGCGATCCCCTTATCGGTTGCGGTCGCCACGAGGACCGACTCCACCTCGTCCGCCGAGGAGACCCCCAGGGCCTTCAGCAGCGCTGCCGCCGCGGACACGTGGGGGGCCGCCATGCTGGTGCCGCTCCACGACTGATACGTGAAATATCCGGGGTTGCGCATGTACAGGGTCTGCTGGACGATGCCCTCTCCCACCCCGCCCCCCGGCGCCACGAGGTCGAGCGTGGGGCCGTAGTTGCTGTAGGGCGCCCGAAGCCCGTTGCTGCCCACCGCCCCCACCGAGATGCACACGTCGTTGTACCTTGCCGGGTACCCCACCGGCCCGGCGTCGTTCCCCACCGCGGCCACGACCACCACGTCCCGTCCCCACGCGTATCGCAGGGCGTCATAGAGGGCGGAGGACGGCTCGTCGCCGGTGATGCTCAGGTTGATCACCTGTGCCCCGTGGTCCACGGCCCAGTAGATGGCCCTCACGACGTCGCTGTACAGCCCCGTGCCGTCCGCGCCGAGGGCCTTCAGGGGCATCACGGCCGAGCGGAACGCGATGCCGCTCACCCCCTCGCCGTTGTCGGTGGTCTCGGCGATGGTCCCTGCCACGTGGGTCCCGTGGCCGTTGTCATCGTTCGGGTGGGCGTCGTCGTTGACGAAGTCGTAGCCCGGCACGAACACGGTTCCCGAGAAGTCGGGCGCCTTCCGGTACACCCCGTAGTCCTCGTAGGCCACGCCCGTGTCCACCACCGCCACCACCACCGACGCGTCGCCGCCCCGGATCACGTCCCACGCATCGTCCACGCCGATGAGGCGGAAGTTCCACTGCTTCGACCACAAGGGGTCGTTGGGCACCCACACCGCCCGGATCCAGTGGTCCGGCTCCACGTACTCCACCTGGGGCAGCCGGGACAGCTGCTCCAGAACCTTCTGGGCCGGCAGCCCCGGGGGCGCCTGGACCGTCCGGAACCTCCCGTGACCGAAGGCGGGGCCGAACCGGTACCCCCGGCCTGCGGCCTGGGCCAGGGAAGAGGTGGCCACCAGTCCCGACCGGGTCTTCACGATGAACCGTCCCGGGGGGCCCTTTGGAGCCGCCAGGGCCTCCGCACCGACCATCAACAAAGCCACTGCCGCAATGCTGCACCAACCGAGCCTTCCCATGACTGTCCTCCCGCGGTCGCCGAGCGACCGTCCCCCTTGGAACTATCCCTCACCCTCGTCGGTTTTCCCCCCCTGCACCACCAGAAAGTCCACCCGCGTCTCCTCGGGAAAGTCCTCGCCGGACACGACCCGCACCCGCTGGGGCGGGGTTCGCACCGCCCAGCCGGGGGGCACCGAGTCCTCCTCCACCCTCACCCAGTACCCTCCGGGGAGGACCTCCCCGATGTAGAACGTGCCGTCCGAGGCCGTGAGGGAGCGGCCGACCCTGACCCCCTCCTCGTCGAACAACCCGACCCACACCCCGGGCATCGGACGCCTCCCTTCCGGGGTGTCCACCTCCACCTTGCCCACCACCGCGCCCGCGATCGCCACCCCGAGGTCCACCGGGGTCACCGCTCCCCGCGCCCACTCCACCTCCCGCACGGCATTGGTCGGGGTGTACAGGGCGTCCAGGGCGCGCACGTCCAGCACCACCCGGCCCTTCTCCCGCAGGCGCCCCCGCGGAAACACGAACCCACCGTCGGTGCCGGTGCGGGCGGCCAGCCGCCCCATCTTCACCTGGACCCCGGGCACGCCCGGCTCATCGGGCTGGCGCAGGCCGTCCCCGTTGCGGTCCAGGAACACCTTGCCCAGCACGCACCCGGCGTCCGGGCTGATTCGCCTGCCCGTGAGCCACATGGCCTCGGCGCCGCGGAACCCGAACAGCTCCAACACGTTGAACGAGCCCACCAGGCTCCACCGGTCCCGCCGGTACACGGCCGACAGGGACACGCGGCGGGAGGTGGATCGGGTCGGGTACAGGCTCAACCGCCCCCGCCACACGAGCGTCTCCACCAGGGACGACGCGTCCGGGTCCCAGTCC
This sequence comes from Deferrisoma camini S3R1, assembly GCF_000526155.1. NCBI lineage: Bacteria > Pseudomonadati > Thermodesulfobacteriota > Deferrisomatia > Deferrisomatales > Deferrisomataceae > Deferrisoma > Deferrisoma camini. The sequence continues at coordinate 2,027,376 of NZ_JAFN01000001.1, forward strand.
TTGCCCAACTCGCTCTGGAAGTCCCACCGCAGCTTCCCCCGCCCGCTGAGGGAGATTCCGAACTGGCTCTGCTTCCGGGTCTGGAAGTTCCAGTGGCTCGCGTACACGCCGCCCCCCTCCCAGAGGTTCCACCGGATCTGCCCCCCGTTGTACGGGTCGCGGTAGAAGGGGAGCTCCAACAGGCGGATGTCGTCCACCAGATCGGAATGACGGGCCACGTTCAGGCGATCCCCCAGGTACGTCCGCCACGAGAGATCCACGTTCGCAAACGGCCAGGCGTCGATCTCGGCGGAGTAGAGGCTCAGGTTATCCCCGCCGTCCCAGAGCTGCTGGACGTAATCGGCCGCCAGGCTGAGCCGGGTCCGGGGCAACAGCCTCCCCAGGGTGAGCTCGACCCGCTCTATGTTCTCCCGCAGCGTCTCGTCCCGGGCTCCGTCCAGGTTGTTTCGCACGGTGCCCGCCCCCCCGTAGAGGCGGTACCCCGGCAGGGGCGCCCACGCCAGGCTCGTCCACGCCCCGAGGCGGTCGCGGGTCACCACCGACCAGCCGTCGAAGAACTCGGAACCCAGCCGAAACCCATCCCCTCGCCAGCGCCACGCCCCCTTTCGGACGTCCCCGGTCACCCGCACCGCCCAGTCCGGATCCCGCCGGCCCTCCAGGGGAGCCGACCAAGCGAGGTCGGTGCGGAATCGGCTCGTGCCCCCGGGGGTCCAGGTGACCCCCACCCCGGCGTGGACGCTCTCCGCCGGGGCGGGCAGGAACGTCTCTCCCAGCACCTCCCCCCTTTCGCCCCGGAACTCCGGCCGCAGGAACCGGGCCTGGTAGGCGCCGATCAGGTCCATCCGGACCGTCTCACCCAGGCCGTACCCGAGGCTCCCCCCGGCGAACACGCCGTGGTTCTCCCAGCGGTCCTTTCGGCGGAACGTGCCGATGCCCCCCAGAAAAGACACCTCCCCCGGTGCCAGGCGTCCTGCCTCGCCCCACACGGTGCGCAACCGCTCCCGGCGGATCCCGGTGGGCTCGGTGATCACCAAGCGGATCTCGTTGGCGCGGCCCGGGATCAGGGTGATCCCCTCGAACCGGAAGAACCCCATCCCCTGGCGGTCGCGCAACGGATCCCGTACACGCAGCGACGCCACGAACCGATCGTTGAGGTACAGGTCCACCTGGCTGTCCAAGGGGGCCTCGTCCTCCACCGTGATCTCCGTGGTCCGCCCCGGGGCCCCGACGCCCGTCCCCCACCGCACGCCGGTCATGGGCGCAGACGGGAACACCAGCTCGCCCAGGGACAGCTCCGCGTCCCCCACCGACAGCCGGTGGCGGTCGCCGGAGCGCTGCCACCACATCCGCTCCACGAGGAACCTCGGGTCGTCCAGGGTCCGGTCGCTCCACCACAGCCATCCGCGCTCGCTCAGATCGAACCGGAACGCCCCCTCCGCGGCCCTGCCCCAGATCCGCTGTCTGGGCCGGTAGATCCATACGTCCCGTTCCTCCAGGTCCTCCCTGGCGGCGTACCGGCCCGTGAACGAGAGCTCCACGAACTGGACGCCGTTCTCGGGGGGCCGGGCCGGGCCGAACTTCTCGGGGAGATTGGGCGGGACCTCCTGAATGTTGCGCCATTCGATCCGCTTGGACCGCAGCTTCTGGAGGTACCACTCCGGATACACCGGGGTCTGCACGGTCAGGGTCAGGGTCGGCTCGTCCCACCGGATCTCGTACCCGAAGGCTTCGCGCAGCAACCCCTCGGGCACGTACACCTCGACCCGGTGGGTGAACGGCGACCACCGGCGGATCATCGTGGTCTTCGACGTCTCATCCCCGAAGGTCACCGTTTGATCCGTCACCGACAGCCGCACCCTCCGCCGGTCCCGGGGAAAGAAGGAGACCGTCTCCGGCCCCCCGACGCCGGCCGCGACCTCCGTGTCCTCGCCCACCGCATCCAGGAACCGAAGCAGGGGCCACAGCCTCCCCAGGGACGGGACCACCAGCACGTCGAAGTCTTCCACCTCGAGGATCCGCATGCCCCTGGGACCGACGAGCCGCAGGGCCACGATCCACTCCTCGGCCGCGCTCACGGGGGGCTCCCGGGTCGCGGGAAGGACGTCCTCGGGCCGGACCGTCAGGTCGTCCGAGGGGGTGGGGGCTCCCGCCCTGGCGAGACGGAGGGGCGGGCGGGGGGCGAGCGTCCGGCCCCCCGCCCGCGCGGCCGGCGGGACCAGCGCCGGTGCCGGCGGCGGATCCGGCACCCCGCCTCGGACCGGCGGCAGCACCAAGGCCCTCGGTCCCGCGGGGACCGCGGCCATTGCCGCGGCCGCCCACCAGGCCGCCACCCCCAGCACGCTCAACCCCGTCCAGCGCACGCTCCCCTCACGAACCCCACCGAACCGGGAACACCGAATGCACGGGCTTTTCGAGCTGGCGGAGCTCCAGCTCCAGCTCCAGCTTGTACGAGCCCGGGGCGGGCGGCGGATCAGGCCGGATGCCCACGAGGCGGGCCCCCGCCCGCAGGATCATGACCTCGGGCACGGGGCCGGCGGCCACCTCCGCGCCGTCCTCCCGGACCAAGCGGTAGCTCCCCCGCACGTCCACCCGGGTCTCCCCCCGATTCTCCAACCGGATCACGATCCCCGGGCCCTTGGGCGTTGCCACCGCCTTCGCGTCCGCCACCTCCAGATCGACCCGGGGCGATCCCTTCTTGGCGAAGATCGGAACCAGGGCCGAGTTCAGCACGTGGATGCTCAGGTTCTTCCCTTTTCCGTCCGAGAAGCGGTACACGGAGCTCTGGAGGGGTTCGAACTCGATCCCCCCCCAGTACTGCCCCTGTTCGAGGGTGGAGGGCACGAGGATCGTGTACCGCACCACCCGGCTCGCATTGGGGGGCAGCTCGAACTCGGCCGGGTTGAACCGGATCCAGGGGGCCAGGGACCACTCGTCCGGCTCCACCAGCTGCAGCCCCCCGGCCTCCGAGAGCCGGAAGTGCACCGCCCGGGCCCGGTACCGCTCGGTCTTCTCCCCCACGTTCGTCAGGGTGAACGCGCCCCGGGGGCGTCCCCCGTCCAGGTCCACCCGCAGCAGTGCCGGGCTGATGACCAGCCTGGCCTGGGCCGTCGGCATCCCAACCGTCAGGTTCCCCACGATCCCCATCACCGCGGCCAGGAGCAGAAGCTTTCGCGTGGAGCTCGTCATGGGCAGCCTCCTTGGAGCAAAACGGTTCCAGCCGGGGAGACCCGGCCGGAGAAGGGGGGATGCTTTGCTGGTGCGGGCGGGCAATGTGACGAGAAACCCCGGAGACTAGGTTGCCGCCGGGGCCACGGGATCAGGGATCGTTATAGGTCCAGGCGATCAGCTTCACCCAACCGCTGTAGTCGCCCTTGGGCAACTCGTTGTCCTCGTTGACCCAGGTGAAGGTCAGCACCAGATCGTGACTGAACGTGCCGTTGTTTCCACTCTCGAAAATGCTGGTCTCGGTGCAGAACCAGGGCCAGGTGCGCCCATCGGGCGTGACCGGAATCTCGGAGCATTCCCCGTTGTCCGGTCCTCCCGACCACGCCAGACCCCAGTCGTAGCCCGGCGACGGATTCCCGCTCACCCCGTTCTCGTCGGGCAGGATGTCCACCATGACGTCCGATCCGAGATCGATCGGGATCTCGTACGGGCTCATCGGGTCGTCCGCCTTGTAGAGCGGCGTGCCCATGGCCTGCAGGGTCACCCACTGGGTGTTGGCGTGCACGGTGAACGCCACGTCCACCGGGATCTCCCCGGCCTGGAACGACTGCTGGGTCACCTGCACCCCACCGGAGACCGCGATGTTCGGGTCGATGTGCACTTGCACCTTCTTTATGGCCTGGGACGTCTGGTCGGCAAAGGCCAACCCCGACGCCAGCACCAGTCCGGCGGCCGCGGCCAGTGCCGCGCTCCAGAATCTCCTCATGTGTCACCTCCTCTTTTCGTGTTCCCCTTGGGCCGCCCGCCCGCACCAGCGAAGCATCCCACCGAAGAAATCTCTCCCCAATCCCAACCTTACGCAAAACTCTAAGCAAAACCCGTACCAAACACTCCTTCCATCCACTTTTGCCGCAACATGAGGCCTGGCCTCCCGCTATGCCCATTCCCGGACGCAAGACCTTCATTTCCAGGGAAAAGTTTTTCCACTTTTTGCCCTAACGTTTGCCCACCCGGTCGCTCCACCCCTCCCGGTGCCACCCAGGCCTGACAAAGGCCTGCCCCCACCATGGCTCGATTCTTGCTTGAGATCCGCATCGACACACCTTTGGAGGACACTTTGCCGATGCTTCCTTCGAGACTTCGCCGGTTCCCCTGGGCCGTGGCGTTCTCCGGTCTGGCGGTGTGGGTCGGATCGGTGGCGAGGCAGGCGACCGTGTCGCCTCCGAGAGCCGAGGCCGTTGTGAGGCTGGGCCCCCAACAAGCCCCCCCCTCCCTCTCGGACCCGGCGATCCGAGCCGTGCAGGCCCCACGAAGAGGCCTGTGGACCCTCGTGGCCACCGGCCCGACAGGGGCCGACGCGGTGGAACGGCTCCGCGCAGAGCTGGAGCGGCTCCAGGCGGAGGTCGCCCCCCCACCGGAACCCGAGGGGAGCGACCCGACCCGGGCAGACCCGAGGAAGGCGCTGGAGTGGCTGAAGGAGGAACTGAGAAGGGTGCTGGGGGGGACCGGCGCCCCGGCGTCGGGGAAGCCGAGGGTTCAGCCGGGCGACCGATCGGTCCGCGACATCGCGGCCCTGGACGAGAGGCTCCGGAAGGCCCTGCCCCCCGGCCACCCCTGGCTGAGGCGGGTGCAGGAGACCCTCGGGTCTCTTCGGAGGCTCGAACCCGACCGCCGGGGGCTGCTGCGGCTCGAGGAGAGGCTCCCGCCGTCCCATCCGGAGGCCCGGCGCCTGCGCAGGGAGCTCGCCTCCCTCCCCCCCGTCACGCCGCCTTTGCAGAGCCCTGCCGCGGGCCCTCCGCCGGTCGCGATCCGAAAGGCACTCGAGAAGCTCCTTGCCGAGATCGACACCCAGCTAAAGGGCCCGGAGCCCGGGGGGGCCGAGGCGAAGCCGCGCCGGCCCGCCCTTCGGGTTGTGTCGGGGCCCGAGCCCCTGGGAGGAGAGTCCCCCCTGCCGGCCGGCGCGGTGCCGGCCGCGGCCGCCCTCGTGTTCGTCACGGTCCTCTTCGCCCCGGCGGGCCGGGGCCGGGTCCGGGACCCCTCCGACGTGCCCCCGGGGCCCTGGGGAGAACAGATCTTCTCCCTGCCCCTTCTCCCGACCCGGGCCGGGGCCATGTCTGCGGTGGGAAGGTGGGTGTTGGCGGGGCTGCCCTGGGTCCTCGCGGGTTTTTCCACCCTGGCATGACCCCCGCCACCTGGAGGGGGGTGTCGGCCCTGGCGACGGGCCGGTGGTCACCACGAAAGTCGAGGTGAACCGTGTCCAAGATCCTGGAGGCGTTGGAGAAGGCCGCCAAGGAGCATCCCCGGCTGGGCCGGGGCAGTGTGCTACCGTTTCCGGCCGCGTTCACCCGGCCTCACCTGTCGCCGCGGGAACTACGGCGGCACGGCTGGTTTTCGGCGTTGCCCCACTCGACCCGCCGGGTGGAACCCGTCCGTGCGATCGCCCGCCGGATCGCCGGCGCTGCGGCGTTCCCGTTTCGGGCCGTGGTGACCGGGGTCGGCCCCCGGTGTGGAACCACGACGGTCTCCCTGAACCTCGGGGCCGAGCTCGCCCGGATCGCGTCCGGGGAGGTGGTCTGGCTGGGTGGAGCCCCTGGATCTCCCTGGCTGGCGGACCTCCTTCACCCGTGGGCCAACCGGGGCCTGTCGGACATCCTGTATCGAGGGGCCCCCCTGTGCGAGGTGAGGATCTCCGGTCCGGTCCCGAACCTCTTTCTCGTGCCCGGGAACGCGAGGAAGGGATGCCCCGAGCCGGTGGAGCCCCCCCTGCTGGCAGAGGCCCTGGAGAGGATCTCCGCCGGACTGGCCGGTTCCGCGCTGGTGATCGACGCGCCCCCCTTGGAGACCTGCCCTTCGGTGGTCACCGAGGCGGACGCCGTGGTGCTGGTCGTGAGACCCGGAACGCCTTCCAAGCACCTCGAGACCGCAGCGGAGCTGCTGGACCGGGTCCCGGTGTCGGCCGTGCTCGTCAACCACCTTCCCCTGACGGCCGCCCTGCGGACCGGACGAGCTCCAGCAAGGTGGGGCCGTTGACCTCTCCGGTGGGAACGAGCCCCCGCTCCCGCTGAAGCCGGCGGAGGGCCCGCCGGGTCCGCTCTCCCAGGACCCCGTCGACCGGCCCCGGCTCCTCCCCCGCCCGGCGCAGCCACTCCTGGATCCGCCGCACCCCTGCCGGGGACCCCGCGAGGAAGGCCGCGGCCTCCTCCAGATCGGCGAGCACGGCAGGCCAGCCCGGGTCGAGCCGGAGAGCCCGGTCCCAAGCCCCCAGGGCCTCCTGGTACGCTCCCAGGCGCCACAGCGCCCGGGCCCGCGTGCGCAGGGCCGCCGGGAACTGCGGCTCCATCCGCAGGGCTTGGTCCTCGTCCTCCACCGCGCCCTGGGGGTCCCCCGCGTGGAGCCTCGCCAGGGCCCGATTGTGGAAGGCCGCCGCCGAGGGATGCTGCGCCACGAGGCGATCGAGCACCTTCACCGCCTCGGAGGGCCGCCCCCCCTCGTCCAGAGCCATCCCGAGCTCCAGGAGGAGATCCGGGTCCTCGGGATGGAGGCGCAACGCTTCGGAGAGCACCCGCGCCGCCTCGACGAAGCGCTCTTGAGCGGACAGGGCGCGGCCCAGGACGAGGGCGAGCCGTCGGTTCCCTGGGGAGCGGGCCAACCCGGCCGAGGCCGCCTCCTCGGCCTCGGCCACCCGCCCCATCTCCCAGGCCGAAACGGCCAACGCCTCCCACGCCTGCACCATGGTCGGATCGGCCCGAACCGTCCGGCGATACGCCTCGAGGGCCTCCTCCCGCTTGCCCTGGGCCCACAGCGCCGAGCCCAGGTTGAACCGGGCCTCGGCAAAGCCCGGATCGAGCGAGAGCGCCCGGGCGAGCACCCGTTCCGCGTCCCGGGGCCTGCCCAGCAGGTTCAGCACCCCTCCGAGGTTGTTCAGCACCGCGGGGTCGCTCGGGTTGTTCCGGACCGCCTCCTGGTAGACGGCCCGAGCCTCCTCCAACTTCCCTTCCTGATACAGGCGAAAGGCCCTCTCCTCCGCGGACTGCTCGACGGCCGGCCGGACCGGCTCCGGCTCGGGTGGGGGCTCTGCCGGCGGGGCCGGCTTCCGTGCCGCCCCGCCTTGCGGGGGCGGCTCTTTGGGGGGCTCCTCGGGCGGCCGGGGCGACCGGGCACGGGGCAGGGACACCGTGACCTCCCCGGCGGCCCCTCCCCGCAGGATGCCGACCACGGCCGTGCCGCCGCCGAGAACGCCGCTCCATTCGGCCAGGTCCTCCGCCCCCCCCACGGGCACCCCGTTCACCGAAAGGATCACGTCCCCCCACCTCAACCCCGCGCGCTCCGCCGGGGTGCCGGCAAGGACCCGGGTCACCACGCAGCCCCGGGGCGGGTCCAGCCCCAGGGTACGGGCCAGGATCGGGGTGACCTCCTGGACCTCGACGCCCAACCAGGGCACCCGGCGAACGACCGGGGCCGGCACGGGCGTCGCGGGCGCAGGGCGTCTCGGGCCGGCACACCCGAGGGCCAGCACCGCAACCACGGCCACGGCGCCGGCCAGGCGCCACGGGCGACTCGGGGCCCGCTGTCCGCTCCCCCCGGCCGACGGGCCGACGGCGCAGCGCCCCGGCCCCGCAGAGATCTTCCGGAGGTCCGGCTTCCCGTGGTACCGTGTGCCCGCCATGGAACCACTCCCGTCGTTTTTCCCCAAGCCCCCTGTCGTCGGGGCCTCCGACGCCGCCTCGCCAGACCCGGGGCCCACGCTCCCCGGCCACGTGCTCTCCCGGAACGGGAGCCGCACGGAGGCGGCCCGGCCGGGCCCCAGCCCGTCGGGAGGACCGGATTGAGCCCGGCCGCGGCGATGGGTGCGCTCTCGCAGCGGATCCCCGCGCTTCACGCCTGGTACCGGGCCAACGCCCGGGACCTGCCGTGGCGCCGTCGCGGGGACGCGTACGCGGTGTGGGTCTCGGAGATCATGCTCCAGCAGACCCGGGTGACCGCGGTGATTCCCTACTACGAGCGCTGGATGCTCGAGCTGCCCACCCTCCGGGCCCTGGCCCGAGCCGAGGATCAAACCGTGCTCCGGCTGTGGGAGGGGCTCGGCTACTACTCCCGGGCCCGGAACCTCCTCCGGGCGGCCCGGATCGTGGTGGAGCGGCACGGCGGCCGGATCCCAGACGATCCCAGGGAGTTCCAGGCCCTGCCCGGCGTGGGGCCGTACACGGCGGCCGCGGTCATGAGCATCGCGTTCGGCCGGGACCTGCCCGTGGTGGACGGGAACGTGCGCAGGGTGCTGGCCCGTCTCACCGCCCTGCCGGAGGACCCCCGTTCGGGCGAGGGGCGCCGCCGGATCGATCGGCTGGCCCAGGACCTGCTGCCGCCGGGCCGGGCCGGCGTGCACAACCAGGCCCTGATGGAACTGGGCGCCCTGGTGTGCACCCCCCGCAGCCCGTCTTGCGCAGCCTGCCCGCTCCGGGAGCCGTGCCTGGGCCGGGCCACCCCGGAAGCATACCCGGTGCGCCCCCCTCGGAAAAGGCGGCCCCACCACCGGGTGGCCGTGGGCATCGTCCGGCGCCCCGACGGCCGGGTGCTGATCGACCGGAGGCCCTACGGGGGGCTGCTGGGCGGGCTGTGGGAGTTTCCGGGCGGCAAGATCGAGCCCGGCGAGACCCCGGCCCGGGCTGCCGTGCGGGAGCTCCGGGAGGAGCTGGGGGTGCGGGCCGAACCGGTGGCCGAGCTGCCGCCGGTGGAGCACGCGTACTCCCACTTCACGGTCACCCTCCATCCCCTGCTGTGCAACTTCGTCGAGATGGACCCCGCGGCCGGCGAGGGGCGGGAGTGGAAGTGGGTTCCCCCCGGGGAGATTCCCCACCACCCCATGCCCCGGGCCAACCGCAAGATCCTGGAGCTGCTGACCCACCGCTGGAAGGAGGAACCCCCATGCCCGACACCTTCCCCCGGATCGTGACCGAGCTTCCGCAGGTGGACCTCCCCCTCGAAGGGGCGGCCGGGTGGCTCCTGCAGGGGCCCACCCGCCAGGCCGTGTTCTTCCGGCTGAACCCCGGGTTCGAGATTCCGGAGCATTCCCACGGCGCCCAGTGGGGGATCGTGATCCAGGGCGAGATCGAGCTGACCATCGCCGGTGAGGCGCGAACCTACCGCAAGGGCGACACCTACGAGATCGGCGCGGGGGTGCCCCACTCGGCGCGCACCCGCGACGGCGCCCTGGTGCTCGACCTGTTCGAGGACCCGGCCCGCTACCGGCCCCGGGGGTAGGGGGGGCTTCGGCCGCAGGAAGGCGGGAAAGCCAAAGGCCCCAGACCAACGACCAACGACCAATAGCCAACGTCCGGTCCTGAAAAAGGAGGGAAACGATGAAACGTTGGACCGCCGCCCTGGCCCTTGCCGTCGTGCTCGCCGCCCCCCTGGCCGCCCGGGCCGAGCTCAAGGGCGAGGTGATCTTCCGCGACACGTTCTACGGCACCCTGACCGGCGCCATCATCGGCGGGGCGCTCACCGTGTTCACCGACGAGCCCCAGGACCACCTGGAGTACATCGGGTACGGCGCCGCGGCCGGGGCCATCGCCGGCGCCCTGTTCGGGGTGTACGAGTCCACCGCCGTGGCCGAGATCCGCGACGGCAACCTCTACCTGGCCCTGCCCACGGTGCGCACGGTGCCCGAGCCCGGCGGGGTGCGGGTGAGCGCCGACCTGCTGCGGGTGGACTTCTAGCTCGGCTCCGAGCCCGGTCGGAGGCAGGTCCCTTGCCCTGCCTCCGGAAAACCGAGCCTATTGGGTTGTCGGGGTGACGAGATGGGCGGAGGGTTCGTGGCGATTCGAAGCGCCCTGGGGCTTGTTGTCCTGTGCGCCCTGGCTTGGGGCCTGGGCGAGAACCGACGGGCCGTTCGGTGGCGCACGGTGGCCGTGGGCGTGGGCCTCCAGGTGGCCATCGCCCTCGTGCTGCTCAAGCTGCCGCCGTCCAAGGGGCTGTTCCTGGCCCTGAACCGGGCCATGGACGCCCTCCAGGAGGCCACCCGGGCGGGCACCTCGTTCGTGTTCGGGTACCTGGGGGGAGCCCCCCTGCCGTTTCAGGAGGTCTCCGCCGGCGGGAGCTTCGTGCTGGCGTTCCAGGCCCTGCCCATCGTCCTGGTCATGAGCGCCCTGTCCGCGGTGCTGTTCCACTGGCGGGTGGTGCCCTGGGTGGTGAGGGGGTTCTCGTGGCTCCTCGAGCGCACCCTGGGAGTCGGCGGCGCGGTGGGGCTGTCGGCCGCGGCCAACGTGTTCGTGGGCATGGTGGAGGCCCCCCTTCTGGTGCGCCCCTACCTGGAACGCATGGGCCGGGGGGAGCTGTTCATGGTGATGACCGCCGGCATGGCCACCATCGCCGGCACCGTGCTGGCCCTCTACGCCTCGATCCTCGGGCCGGTCCTGCCCGACGCCATCGGCCACATCCTCACCGCCTCCCTGATCAGCGCCCCGGCCGCGGTGGTGGCCGCCCACCTGATGGTGCCGGAGACCGGCGAGCCCACCGGCGGCGGGCTCGCCCCCCCGGACGACTACGCCTCCACCATGGACGCCGTGACCAAGGGCACGTTGGCGGGCCTGGGGCTCCTCCTGAACATCGTGGCCATGCTGGTGGTGCTGGTGGCCCTGGTGAGCCTGGTGAACCAGGCCCTGGGCCTGCTTCCGCCCGTGGGAGGGGAACCCATCACCATGGAGAGGATCCTGGGCTTCGTGCTGGCGCCGGTCATGTGGCTCATCGGCATCCCCTGGTCCGAGGCGGTCACTGCTGGGAGCCTCATGGGCACCAAGACCGTGCTCAACGAGTTCCTGGCCTACCTCCGGCTGGCCCAGCTGCCGGCCGAGGCCCTCTCGGACCGGGGCCGGCTGATCGTGACCTACGCCCTGTGCGGGTTCGCCAACTTCGGCAGCCTGGGCATCCTGATCGGGGGGATGGGGGCCCTGGTCCCCTCCCGGCGGGACGAGATCGTGGCCCTGGGGCTGCGCTCCATCGTGTCGGGCACCCTGGCCACCCTCATGACCGGGGCGGTGGTGGGGATGCTAACGGCGTAATACCAAGTTGCGTTCAAAGCCATTGGCCCCCTGAGCAGAGGGGCAGGGGACCTGCCGGAGAGCCGGGTGCGGCTCCTTCGCTCGCCGCGCAGCGCCTCCGGCGTTCGAACCACGAAATGGCTCTCATTCTCCGGAGTTGGAATGAAACCAACTCCCCCGTCCCGTGCCTGCGCGGCGGATCTCAATGCCCGGTTTCGCGCCCGGCCGGAGGCAGGTCCCTTGCCCCGCCCCACAAGGGCTCTCGGTTTGAACGCAACTCGGTATGAGGCGAAAACTCTCCTGGACTCCCCGACCCACCTGGGGCACAATGCCCGGCCTTTCCGGGGGGAGACCAAACCCACACGCGGAGTTCACCCCCATGAGCGAGCCCCACATCGACGCGCTGAGCATCAACACCCTCCGGTTCCTGGCCGTGGACGCCGTGGAGAAGGCCCGGTCGGGCCACCCCGGCATGCCCATGGGCGCGGCCCCCATGGCCTACGCCCTGTGGACCCGCCTCCTCCGGTTCGACCCCCAGGCACCCCGGTGGCCCGACCGGGACCGGTTCGTACTGTCGGCCGGCCACGGGTCCATGCTCCTGTACGGGCTGCTGCACCTGGCCGGGTTCGGTCTGACCCTGGAGGATCTCAAGAGCTTCCGCCAGTGGGGCTCGAAGACCCCCGGCCACCCCGAGTTCGGGGAGACCCCGGGCGTGGAGACCACCACCGGCCCCCTGGGGCAGGGCATCTCGGCCGCGGTGGGCATGGCCATCGCCGAGCGGCACCTGGCCGCCCGGTACAACCGGCCCGGGTTCGAGGTGGTGGACCACTGGACCTACGTGATCGCGGGTGACGGCGACCTGATGGAGGGAGTGTCGGCCGAGGCGGCCAGCCTGGCCGGTCACCTGGGCCTGGGCAGGCTGGTGGTCCTGTACGACGACAACCGGATCACCATCGAGGGGGGCACGGACCTGACCTTCTCTGAGGACGTGGAGGCGCGGTTCCGGGCCTACGGCTGGCAGACCCTGACCGTGGAGGACGGCAACGATCCCGACGCGGTGGAGGCGGCCCTGCGCCAGGCCCGGGCCGAGCCGGACCGGCCCTCCCTGATCCGGGTGCGCACCCACATCGGGTACGGCAGCCCCGGCAAGCAGGACTCGGCCGACGCCCACGGCGCCCCCCTGGGGCCCGACGAGGTCCGCCGCACCAAGGAGCGGCTGGGCTGGCCGGCGGAGCCCGAGTTCCACGTGCCCGACAGGGCCCGCGAGCCGTTCCGGCGCGCGGCGGAACGGGGCCGGGCCGAGCGGGAGCGCTGGGAGGCCCTGATGGCCCGGTACCGCGAGCAGCACCCGGACCTGGCCGCCGAGTTCGAGCGCCGGATGGCCGGCGAGCTGCCGGACGGGTGGGACCAGGCGGTTCCCACCTTCGACCCGGATGCCAAGGGCGTGGCCACCCGGGGGGCCGGGGGCAAGGTGCTCAACGCCCTGGCGGCCCGGGTTCCGGAGCTCATGGGCGGATCGGCGGATCTCGGGCCCAGCACCAAGACCCTGCTGAACGGCGAGGACGACTTCTCCCGGCACACCCCGGCCGGCCGAAACCTGCGGTTCGGGGTGCGGGAGCACGCCATGGCCGCCGTGCTGAACGGCATGGCCAACCACGGGGGGTTCCGGCCGTTCGGCTCCACGTTCTTCGTGTTCTCCGACTACCTGCGGCCCTCGCTCCGGCTGGCGGCCCTGATGAAGCTGCCGGTGATCCACGTGTTCACCCACGACAGCATCTTCGTGGGGGAGGACGGCCCCACCCACCAGCCGGTGGAGCACCTGGCGAGCCTCAGGGCCATGCCGAACCTGGTGGTGCTCCGTCCGGCCGACGCCAACGAGACCGCCGAGGCCTGGCGGGTGGCCCTGGAGCGCACCGGCGGCCCCACGGCCCTGGTGCTGACCCGCCAGAACGTGCCGGTCCTGGACCGCGGGGCCCTGGCTCCGGCCTCGGGCCTGCGCCGGGGGGGCTACGTGCTCAGGGAGGCCTCGGCCGGCCCCGAGGGAGTCCGCATGATCCTCGTCGCCACCGGCTCCGAGGTGCACCTGGCCCTGCAGGCCGCGGACCGGCTCGAGGCCGACGGCGTGCCCACCCGGGTGGTCAGCCTGCCCTCCTGGGAACTGTTCGAGGAGCAGGATCCGGCCTATCGGGACGAGGTGCTCCCCTCCGCGGTTCCGGCGCGGGTGGCGGTGGAGGCCGGAAGCCCGTTCGGGTGGGATCGGTACGCGGGCCCGGCCGGCGCGGTGGTGGCCATCGACCGGTTCGGCGCCAGCGCCCCGGCCGGCGTGCTGGCCGAGAGGTTCGGGTTCACCGTGGACAACGTGGTGTCCACGGCCCGGCGGGTGCTGGAGCGCGCGGGCTGAATCCCGTCCGCGGCAAAGCGCACCAAGGCCCGAGCCGCCCATCGAGCGACCCGGGCCTTTTGTTTGCCTTCCAGCTTCCCAGTAACTTCGGTCGTTGGTCGTCAGTCGTTGGTCGTCGGTCGGAGGCCTTCGGCCCGCTAGGCGGCCGGGCCGCTTCCTCGAACCGCCGCCAAACGCTCGGTGGGGCAAGGGACCTGCCGGAGAGCCGGGCGCGGCCCCTAAGCTCGCCGCGCAGTGCCTCTGACGCTCGGATCGCGAAATAGTTTGGATTCCACCGAGTTGCCAGGAAACCAGCTCTTCGGTCCCGTGCCTGCGCGGCGAATCTCAATGCCCGGCTTCGCGCCCGGCCGGAGGCAGGTTCCTTGCCCCGCCCCCCGAGGTGGCGCGCCTATTTTGTCGCCGAGTCAAACTGCGACTGTCCCCCGGCATAGCCGGGGGCTTACCCATGTTGGTTAATACCCTTCCCGTTGTAGGGCCCCGCAGGGGGCTGGAGGGGCCTTCCAGCCTCAGTACTCGTACAGCGTCCAGATCCCGCAGGGGCAGATGCCGGCGCAGAAGCCGCACCCGATGCACTTCTCGTCGTCCACCATGTACTCGTACCCGCCGCCCGGGGTCTCCCGTCGGGAGATGGCCCCCCAGTAGCAGGTGTTCTCGCACAGGTGGCAGTCCCGGCAGCTGGCGCACGACATGCACTTGGCGGCCTCGCCCTCGCAGGTGCGCGACAGGTCGTCCTGCCGGGCCCGGTCGTACCACTGGAACCGGATCCGCTCGTACGGGATCACCTCCTTGCGGTCGTCCTCGTACTCGGTCTTGGAGATCAGCGAGTGGATGTACCGGGCGGCCCGAAGGCCCGAGCCGATGGCGTTGGTGATGAGGCCCGGCTGGGTCACGTCGCCCACCGCGAACACCTTGGGATCGGTGGTGCGGCCCACCGGGTCCACCCGCACGAACCCCCGCTCCCGGTCGATGGTCTCGGGCAGGAAATCGAGCTCCGGGGTCTCGCCGATCGAGATGAACACCGCGTCGGCCCGAAGCGAGGTGCCGTCCTTGAAGTAGATGCGCTTCTCCTCGGGGTCGTAGCGGTCGGTGAACTTGGGGTAGAGGATCTCCGCGCCCCGCTCCTTGGCCATCTTCTGTTCCTTGCCGAAGGACGCGGGCTTCTGGATGTCCACCGCGGTCACGGTCTTGGCCCCGCAGTTGAAGGCCTCCACGCAGATGTCCATGCCCACGTTTCCGGCGCCGATCACCACCACGTCCATGCCCGTGAGGTCCCGGGGGTTGCGGGCGTTGATCTCCTTGAGGAACACGATGCCCGGGATCACGTGCTCGTAGCCCGGGAACGGGATCACCCGGGGCGAGTGGCAGCCGGTGGCCAACAGCACCACGTCGTGGGTCTGGTGGATCCCCTGGTACTTGGCCGAGTCCACCTCCACGCCGGTGTGCACCTCGATGCCCGTGGCGCGGAACCGTTCGATCTCCTTGGCCAGGATCTCCCGGGGCAGCCGGTCCTCGGGGATGCAGTAGTAGATCTTCCCGCCGAGCTCCTCCTCCCGCTCGTACAGGCTGACCTGGTAGCCCCGGAGCCGCAGCTGCCACGCCGCGCTCATGCCGGCCGGGCCGCCGCCGATCACCGCGATCCGCTCGGACCGCTTCGCCTCGATCCTGGGCGCCGGCCGGTCCAGGCTCAGCCTCCCCAGGAAGCTCACGTCCACCGGATCCGACAGGTACTGCTGGCGCGAGCAGTTGTCCATGCACAGGTTGGGGCACACGTACCCGCACACCGTGCCGGGGAACGGCGAGTACCGGAGCACCAGGTCCAAGGCCTCCGTCTCGTGGCCCTCCCGCAGGAGCCGGGTACGCTCGTGGGTGGGGATGCCGGTGGGGCAGTACCCCGCGCACGGCGGCGCGTACTTGTCGTTCTCCCACACCGGCCGCTGGCGACGCAGCTCGCCCGTGACCGTGAACGGGATGATGGTGCGCTCGTCGGTGATGTAGTCGGCGAAGATCCCGCCCTCGCCCACCCCCTTGAACCATACGTTCCGCCGGAACTCGGCCATGCTCCGCCGCTTCGACCGGGCCCGCTCGGCCCGCTCGTCCGGGGTCAGGGCCACGATCTTGCGCCACTCCTCCGGGCTGCGGGTCAGGGACTCGTAGAACCCCATCCGGTCTACGGCCCGGAGGAACGGCTTCATGTGCTTCTTGAGCCAGGCCCAGTCCGCGTCGGTGAGCTCGGTGATCCGGACGTCGTCCTCGCTGACCCCCTCGGTGGGCCCGCGGAAGTAGATGGTGCCGCCCACCATGCCCACGCACGGCCGGTACCCCAGCACGTTGTCGGGGTTCCGGGGGTTCACCCCGCACACCACCGCGATGCCCCCCGCCTTGAACTCGGCGAACGAGTCGCCCACGTCCCGGAAGTACCACGACTGGATCGGGTCGAACCGGGGGTTGTACTTGGTGAGGGTGTCGCACCGGGCCCCCCCGCCGCCCTGGACGTACAGCACCCCCTGGGCCCCTGCGTTGTGGGCGCCGTTGGCCACGTCGCCGAGCACCGTGATCTTGGCCCCGCAGTTGATCCAGCCCACGTCGTCCGAGCAGGACCCCTCGACCACGATCTCGGTGCCGAACATGCCCATGGCCCCCAGCCGCTGGCCCGGCGCGCCCACCACCTTGATCTTAACGGTGTCGCCCGTGGGCCAGATGCGGCCGCCGATGCCGTGCTGGCCGTCGGCCACCACCTTGAGCCGGCGCTTGCCGGAGCGCACCAGTTGCTGGATGCGCTCGTCGAGCTCCTTGGAAGGCACCCTCTTTCCGTTCAACCGTCCTTTGACTTCCACCGCTGCAGGCATGGTTCGTCCCCTAACAGGCGTAGGCGATCTGGAGCCGGTCGGCCACGGCCTTGTCGGCCACGCTCAACCCGTCGGACATGCCGATCGGCAGCTCCGTGGACCGGCCCATGGGCGCGAAGATCTTCTTGAGTTCCTTGTCGGCGGCCACGAACACGTCCACCACCCGCTCGGCCACCTTGTCGGGGTCGAGCCGGCGGTAGAGCTTCGGGTCCTGGGTGGTGATGCCCCGGGGGCACTTTCCGGTGTTGCAGATGTTGCACCGGTTGCGCTCGTCGCCCAGGCACCCGGCCGCGGCCTGCATGATGTACTTGCCGCAGTCGGCGCCCGAGGCCCCCAGCATGATCAGCGCGGCCGCGTTGGCCGCCAGGTTGCCGCTCTTGCCCACCCCGCCGGCCGCGAACAGGGGCAGCTCGTTCTGCTTGCCGATCTTCACCAGGTTCAGGTAGCACTCCCGGAGGTTCGAGGCGATGGGGTGCCCCATCTTGTCCAGGCTCACGGTGTAGGCCGCGCCGGTTCCCCCGTCCTCGCCGTCGATGGTCAGGGCGGCGGCGAACGGGTTGCGGGCCAGGTTGTTCAGCACGGCCAGGGCGGTCTTGGTGCCCGAGATCTTGGGGTACACCGGCACCCGGAACCCGAACAGCATCGACATGGAGGTGATCATCTTCGCCACCGCCTCCTCGATGGAGTACTTGGTCTGGTGGGTCGGCGGCGAGGCCAGGTCCACGTACTCGGGCACGCCCCGGATCCGGGCGATGTGCTTGAGCACCTTGGCGGCCATGAGCAGACCCCCGTCGCCGGGCTTGGCGCCCTGGCCGTACTTGATCTCGATGGCCGCCGGGTCGCACTGCATCTCGGGCACGGCGTGGATGATCTCGTCCCACCCGAAGTAGCCCGAGGCGATCTGCAGGATGAAGTACTTGAGGAACGGGCTCTTCAGGAGCCGGGGCGGCATGCCGCCCTCCCCGGTGCACATCACCACCGGGATCTTCTCGACCTCGTTCAGGTACGCCACCCCCATGGCCAGCCCCTCCCACATGTGGGGCGACAGGGCCCCCACCGACATGCCCCCGATCCGGATCGGGAAGATCTCGCGCACCGGCGGGATGAACGGGGTGCCGTCTTTCACCAGGCTGTCGCCCTCCACCCGCAGGGGAAGCTGCTCGGGCGGCAGGTTCCGGCCCAGGTAGGTGCGCACCCGGAACTCGTGCCGTCCGGCGTCCAGGGCCGGGTCGGTGAGCATGGAGATCCGGGTGAACTTGAGCTGGTCCAGGGTGGACACGCCCGGGTCGTTGCGCCGGCCGCCCCGCTTGTAGGGCTCGCCGCCCTGGTTGATGTGCCAGTTGAACTTGTTGGCCGGGTTGAACTCGGGCCGGATCGCGTCGTTGGGGCACACCAGCCGGCAGGTGGCGCAGCCGATGCACCGGCGTC
Source organism: Deferrisoma camini S3R1 (assembly GCF_000526155.1). Lineage (NCBI taxonomy): Bacteria > Pseudomonadati > Thermodesulfobacteriota > Deferrisomatia > Deferrisomatales > Deferrisomataceae > Deferrisoma > Deferrisoma camini. The sequence goes on from NZ_JAFN01000001.1 coordinate 2,045,249, forward strand.
GGATGTCCGTGACCTGGCGCACCCCCGACACCACCTTGCGCACCGTGGTGGGCAGGGGGATCGGGCCGGTGGACTCCACCAGGCGCTTCTCGAACACCCCCGGTTCGATGGCCCGCACGGGGCACACCGCTGTGCACCGGCCGCACCGGGTGCACCGGGGGTCCTCCCAGCGGACGATGTAGGGGAGGTCGTTCAGGCTAAGCTGATGGTTGTGGTCGAGCCGTCCAACTGATTCCATATCTCGATCTCCTCTGCGCCGGGGCGCACCGCAACGAAGTCGTACTTCATCGGGAACACGTCCTTCTCGGTGTCCCGGTCCGGCACGGCCGCGGTCAGGCCACACACCTCGGACATGAGCCCCACCCGGCCCTTCACCCCGCCCACCACGCCGGGGCGAAGCTTCTTGGCATCCTGCACCATGAACACCGTGCCGTCCCGGTCGCACCCGATCACGCAGTTGGGGCCGTCGATGGTGAGCATGCGCAGGCTCCGCTTCATCAGCCGCAGGGCGTCGGCATCGGGCCTGCCCTCCATCTCCTCGTCCTTGAGGGGGGTGATCACGTCCTTGTAGTAGGGCAGGGGGTAGCCCAGCCGGTAGCGCATGAAGTGGAGGATGTGGGCGAACACCTCACTGTCGGAGTTGTACCCCACGTACCCCGGCTCGCCCCGGCTGGTCAGGTACTCCCGGATCGGCACGAAGGCCGTGTTCTCGCCGTTGGTCATGGTGAACACCCCCTGGATGAAGAAGGGGTGGCAGGCGTAGAGGTTGATGGCGTAGTTGGTGTTCTGGCGACCCTGGGCGAACACCACCCTGGCCGGGATCGGCTTCTTGTCCAGGCCGAAGAACTCCCCCACCTCCAGGGGGTCGCCCACGGCCTTCAGGGTGACCACGTCGGGCCAGAAGCTGAACACCCGGATCGACCCGCCGTCCCGCTCGCCCATGGCCCGGATTTCGAGGCGGGTGCGGAGCAGGAACTCGGCCTTCTCCTCGAACGGCTTGTCGCGGATGTGGTCCGGGTACTCGAACGCCTTCACGATGTAGCGATCGTGGCGCTCCACCGTGGGCCCGGGGTTGGGCGACAGCTCCGGCTCCCACATGTGCTTGGTGCGGAACCCCCTGGACACCATGAACTGGTCCAGGTCGTAGAACCCCTTCTCCGTGGTGATGGCCGACAGGACCGGGAACTCCTTGAGGTCCTCGAACTCCCCCCCCAGGTCCCGGAGGATGAGCCCCAGGCCCGAGCCATCGTGGCCCTCCTTCATGGTCTCGAGGGCGAGGATGTTCTCCATGGGGGAGAAGTACTCGTTGGAGATGATCGCGGCTAACCGGCACATGAATCGCTCTCCTTGGTGCCCCGGCCCCGGGGCGGGCTGCCTACTTTTCGGACACACCGATCAAATTCCGGACGGACTTTGTACCCCCTGGAACATGCCGGGTCAAGCGTTCTGTCTGCCTATTTTTTGGGCACACGCGGGGCTTTGTCCCGTTGGAAGGCTGGAAGGCTGGAAGGCTAGGAGGCTAGGAGGCTGGAAGCGGCGGATATGCAGGCGCTATCGCTCCCCGGTGGGAGGGGCAAGGGACCTGCCGGAGAGCCGGGCGCAGCCGGATCAACTGAACCCCTTGCCCCGGTCTCCGAGGTGACGCGCCCATTTTGTCGCCAGGTTGAGGCGGTTACTAATTCCGACGAAAGTATTGCCAGGCCCGTGCCCCCTTCCCCTTGGGGAGTACGGGGTGGGGGTCTGGTGGAGCGCCGGGCGCGGCCCCTTAGCTCGCCGCGCCCCCGAACGTCCGGATCTCCACCGGCTTCCGGGGGTTCCGCTGTCGTCGCCTGGACCGACGGGCTGGCAACGGCATGAGACGGCGCGGCGATCGGATGCCGCACTCGCGCCCGGCCGGAACCAGGCCCCCACCCCGTACCCTGGCAATACATTTGAAGGTCTTAATAAACGGACGCGGTCCCCTCCCTGACCGGAGGGCATGGGGGCTTCTGGTGGGGTGCCGGGAGCGGGATCAGTCTCCTCCGGCGCTCACCGAGACGAACCGGAGCCCCTCCTCCGATGCCCGCATCCCGTGGGCCTCGCCCTCGGGCACGAACACCAGGGTCCCCGCCCCCACCGGGTGCTCGGCCTCGGGGGTCAGGAACCACCCCGATCCCTCGGTCACCACCCACACGTGGTCGCCCGCGTGCACGTGGGGCCGGATCTGGTCGCCGGGGTCGAGCCTCCACACCGTGACCCGGCTGTGGGCCCCCGAGGCCACGGGGTTCTTGCGTTCGGTCGTGTGCTCCGAGATCCGGGTGATCTTCATCGGGCGTCTCCTCAGCCCTTTCGGGCCGCCTTCTCGGCGAGGCCCGAGGTGCCGAACCGCCGGGCCAGCTCCTCCGCCACCCTCTGGGGGTCGATGCCCCGATGCCCCAAAAGAACGAGGCAGTGGAACACCAGGTCCGCCAGCTCGTACACCAGGGCGTCGTCGTCCCCGGACTTGCCGGCCAACAGGACCTCGACCGCCTCCTCTCCCACCTTCTGGAGGATCTTGTCCTCCCCCTTCCCGAGCAGCCGACACACGTACGAGTCGGCGCGGGGGTTGGCCTTGCGGTCCAGAATGACCTCGTACACGCGTCGCAGGATGTCGGCGGTCGGAGGCTGGGGATTCCTGGTCATGACTCGGCCCCTTGGTCCTCGAGCCGCACCGGCACCCCCCGCTCGGCCAGGTACCGCTTGACCTCGCCCACCGTGAGCTCTCGAAAGTGGAAGATGCTGGCCGCGAGCGCCGCGTCGGCCCGGCCGGCCGTGAGGGCCTCGTACATGTGGTGGGCGTTGCCCGCGCCGCCCGACGCGATCACCGGGATCTCCACCGCCTCGGCCACGGCCCGGGTCAGGGCGATGTCGAACCCGTCCTTGGTGCCGTCGCAGTCCATGCTGGTCAGCAGGATCTCGCCGGCACCCAGGGCCTCGACCCGGCGGGCCCACTCCACCGCGTCCAGGCCGGTGGGACGGCGCCCTCCGTGGGTGTACACCTCCCAGCCCTCTTCCGGCCCCTCGCCCCGGCGCTTCGCGTCGATGGCCACCACGATGCACTGGGACCCGAACCGCTGGCTGGCCTCGGCCACCAACTCCGGTCGCTGCACCGCCGCGGTGTTGATGGAGACCTTGTCGGCCCCCGCCAAGAGCAGCCGCCGCACGTCGTCCACCGCGCGCACCCCGCCGCCCACCGTGACCGGCATGAACACCCGCTCGGCCGTGGCCCGCACCACGTCGATGATGATGTCCCGCTCGTCGCTCGAGGCGGTGATGTCGAGAAAGGTGAGCTCGTCCGCGCCCTGGGCGTCGTAGAGCTCGGCCACCTCCACCGGGTCGCCGGCGTCGCGAAGGTTCACGAAGTTCGTGCCCTTCACGACCCGGCCGGCGTTCACGTCAAGGCAAGGGATGATCCGTTTCGCGAGCATGGGTTCTCGGCTGGAAGGCTAGAAGGCTAGAAAGCCATCATTATCAAGCCGACGGACAAACAGGCGCTAGAGCCTCTGTTCGGGGGGCAAGGGACCTGCCGTAGAGCCCTTAGCTCGCCGCGCAGCGCCTCTGGCGCTCGGAACACGAAGTGGTTCGGATTCCACCAAGTTGCCACGAAACCAGCTCTTCAGTCCCGTGCCTGCGCGGCGAATCGCATGCCCGGCTTCGCGCCCGGCCGGAGGCAGATCCCTTGTCCAGCGGCCTTGCAAGCGCGGCTGTTCCGCCGCCGAAACGATGAGCCGCTGGGAGGCCTGGGCACCCAAGCCCCGTGCGTTCATCTCGGGTCTCCCGTTGGGCCTTGGGCCACGGCGATGGCCTCGGCCAGGTCCAGGGTGCCCTCGTACAGGGCCCGGCCGGTGATGACCCCCACCACCCCGTGGGCCTCCAGGGGAATCAACCGCTCAATGTCCCGCAGGGTCGACACCCCGCCCGAGGCGATCACGGGCCGGCCGGCGGCCCGGGCAAACGCGGCCGTGGCCTCCAGGTTCACCCCGGTCTGCATGCCGTCGCGCTCGATGTCGGTGAAGATGAACCCGGCCGCCCCTCGGCCCGCCAAGTCCCGGGCCAGGTCCTCGGCCGCCACGTCCGTGACGTCGGCCCACCCCCGCACGGCCACCCGGCCGGCCCGGGCGTCGATGCCCACCAGCACCCGCTCCGGATGGGCCTCGGCCAGGCGGGCCACCAGGTCCGGGTCCTCGAGGGCGGCCGTACCCAGGATCACGTAGTCCACCCCCTCGGCGAACAGGGCCTCGGCCGTGGCCCGGTCCCGGATGCCGCCCCCCAGCTCGATCGGCACGTCCACGGCCCGACGGATCGCCCGGATCGCCTCCCGGTTCTCGGGCCTTCCCGCGAACGCGCCGTCCAGGTCCACCACGTGGATGCGGCGCGCGCCCGCCTCGGCCCACCGCCGGGCCACGGCGGCCGGGTCGTCGCCGTACACCGTGGCCTCGTCCATGCGGCCCTGCCGCAGCCGCACGCACCGGCCGCCCTTCAGATCGATCGCCGGAATCACGAGCATTTTTGTTTCCCTTCGGGAAACGCTGGGAGGCTGGGAAGCTGGAAGGCTGGAAGGCCTTTGCTTGAGCCCCCTCACCCCGGCCCTCTCCCCCGGGGGGAGAGGGAGGCGGTCCCAACGTTTTATGAATCTGGCGAGAAGCCCCCGCCCCCCTGCTCGGCGTGGCAAGGGGCCTGGTGGAGCGCCGGGCGTGGCTCCTACAGTCGCTGCATCCGGCACTCAGCCGATGCTCCCCTCGGCTATGGATTTTCAGAAGGCGCTCCCAGGGCTCGCCCCATCACCGTTCATGGGGCACCGGGCTGAGTGCCGGATGCAGCGTAAGCCGGATGCCGCACTCACGCACGGCCGGAACCAGGCCCCTTGCCACGCCCTCCGGGGAACAGCCCCCTATTTGCCCGCCGAGTCGACAACGTTCTCCCAGAACCCCCGGAGCAGCGCCAGCCCCACCCGCTGGCTCTTCTCGGGGTGAAACTGGCACGCGAACAGGTTCCCCCGGGCGACGGCCGAGGCGAACTCCACCCCGTACTCCGTGGTGGTCACCACCACGTCCGGGTCCTCGGGCACCGGGTAGTAGGAGTGCACGAAGTACACGTGGGCCCCGTCGGCCACCCCGGCCAGCACCGGGGTCTCGCGCACCTTGCGCAGGCGGTTCCAGCCCATGTGGGGCACCTTGCGCCGCTCCGAGGCCCCGGGATCGGGGTGGGGGAACCGAACCACCCGGCCGCGCAGGACTCCCAGCCCCGGCACCGGCCCGTTCTCCTCGCTCTCGTCGAACAGGAGCTGGTAGCCCACGCAGATCCCCAGGAACGGCGCGCCCTGCAGGATCCGGTCACGCACCACCTGGGCCAGCCCGAACGCCTCGAGCTTGCGGAGGCACTCCCCGAACTCCCCCTGGCCCGGCAGCACCACCGCGGCCGCGTCCCGCACCCGGGCGGGGTCGCGGCTCACCACGGCCGGCGCGCCCACGTGGGCCAGGGCCTTCTCCACGCTCCGGAGGTTTCCGGAGTCGTAGTCGATGACCACCACCTCCACGGCTTACAGGCTCCCCTTGGTCGAGGCCACCCCGGCCCGCCGGGGGTCTGCCGCGGCGGCCCGGCGCAGGGCCCGGCCGAACGCCTTGAACACGGCCTCGATCTTGTGGTGGCTGTTCCGGCCCGCCAGCACCCGCACGTGCAGGGTGATGCCGGCGTTGCGCACCAGGGCCTCGAAGAACTCCCGGAACAGCTCCGTGTCGAGGTCGCCCACCTTGCCCGGGGGGACGGCGTCGTCGTAGCTCAGGTGGGCCCGGCCGGAGAGGTCCAGGGCCACGTGGGCCAGGGCCTCGTCCATGGGCACCGTGGCCTCGCCGAACCGCTCCAGGCCGGCCCGGTCCCCCAGGGCCTCGGCCAGGGCCCGGCCCAGGCAGATACCCACGTCCTCCACGGTGTGATGGGCGTCCACGTGGAGGTCGCCCTCGGCCTCCACCGTGAGGTCCACCAGGCCGTGCACGGCCACGTGGGTCAGCATGTGGTCCAGGAACCCCACGCCGGTGGCGATCCGGTTCGCTCCGGTGCCGTCCAGGTCCAGGGTGAGCCGAACCGAGGTCTCTGCCGTCTTCCGCTCGATCTGGGCGCGTCGGGCCATCGGGGTCTCCGCTGACTGCCGTGAATCGTGAATCGTAAATCGTAAATCGTTGATCACTGGGACGAGAAGCCACTGACGGGAATCTGCCGCCCCCCCAGGACCGACCAACGACCTTCCAGCCTCCCAGCCTCCCAGCTTTCTAGCTTTCTAGCTTGCTAGCCTTCCAGCCTTCCCGCTTTCCCACCCTCTTCTCCACCGCCCGGGCGTGGGCCTCGAGCCCCTCCAGGCGCGCGATCCGCATGACCGGGGCGGCCAGGCGGGCGAGCGCGGCCGGCGAGAACGACAGCACGCTCGAGCGCTTCACGAAGTCTTCCACCCCCAGGGGGGAGAAGAACCGGGCCGTGCCGGCGGTGGGCAGCACGTGGTTGGGTCCGGCCAGGTAGTCGCCCAGGCTCTCGGGCGTGTGGTGTCCCAGGAACACGGCCCCGGCGTGCCGGATCCGGCCCAGCAGGTCCCAGGGCCGCTCCACCGCCAACTCCAGGTGCTCGGGGGCCACCCGGTTGGCCACCTCGCACGCCGCCTCCAGCGAGGGTACCACGAGAAGGGCTCCCCGGTCCTCCCAGCTCTTCCGGGCAGTCTCCGCCCGGGGCAGCCGGGCCAACTGGGTCTCCACCTCCCGGGCCACGGCCCGGGCGAACCCCTCGTCCGTGGCCACCAGGGCGGCCGTGGCCCAAGGGTCGTGCTCGGCCTGGCTCAAGAGGTCGGCCGCGATCCAGGCCGGCTCCCCCGACCCGTCGCTCACCACCAGGATCTCGCTGGGCCCGGCCACCATGTCGATGTCCACCCGACCGTACACCAGCCGCTTGGCCGTGGCCACGTAGATGTTGCCCGGCCCCACCACCTTGTCCACCCGGGGCACCGTGGCCGTGCCGAACGCCAGGCCCCCCACGGCCTGGGCGCCCCCGATCCGGTACACCTCCCTCACCCCGGCGAGCCAGGCCGCGGCCAGCACGTGGGGGTTCACCCGCCCGCCCGGGGTCGGGGTGACCATCACGACCCGTCCCACCCCGGCCACCCGGGCCGGCACGGCGTTCATGAACACGCTCGAGGGGTAGGCGGCCGTGCCGCCCGGCACGTACACCCCCACCGCGTCGAGCGGGGTGACCCGCTGGCCCAGAACCACGCCGTCCTCGTCGCAGAACCACGAGGCAGGGCGTTGGCGCTCGTGGAACGCCCGGATCCGCTCCTCGGCCAGGGCGAGCGCCTCGCGGTCCTCGGCCGGCAGCCCGTGCCACGCGGCCTCCAGCTCGGCCTCGGGGATCCGAAGGTCCCCGGGCGCCAGCTCGAGGCCGTCGAACCGCGCCGTGTACCGGCACAGGGCCTGGTCCCCCTCCCGGGCCACCGCCTCCAGGATCTCCCGGACGGCGGACTCCACGCCGGCCACGGCCTCGCCGGCGCCCCGGCTCACCAGCCGCTCGAGGATCCGATCCCCCTCGGGGGTACCCCAGCGCGCGATCGGCTTCATGACGCCTCCCCTCGTCTCCGAAACGTGCGAATCAGGTCCGAGATCTCGGCGGTCCGGGTCTTCATGGACGCCCGGTTCACAATCAGCCGGCAGGTGGACTCGAGAATGGTCTCCACCTCCACCAATCCGTTGCGCCGGAGCGTCTCGCCGGTGCTCACCAGGTCCACGATGGCGTCGGACAGCCCCACCAAAGGGGCCAGCTCGATGGAGCCGTACAGCTTGATCACCTCCACCTGCACCCCCTTGCGCCGGAAGTGGGCCTCGGCGAGCCGCGGGTACTTGGTGGCGATCCGCAGGTGCGAGCGGCCCGGCGCCGGCACCCGGTCGGCCGGGGCGGCCACGGCCAGCCGGCAGTACCCGAACCCCAGGTCCAGGGGCTCGTACACCTGGGGCTCCTGCTCCAGCAGCACGTCCCGGCCCACGATGCCCAGGTCGGCCGCGCCGTGCTCCACGTAGGTGGGCACGTCCTGGCCCCGGACCACCAGGAACCGGTACGGCGGCGCGTCGAACCGAAGCAGCCGCGAGTCCCCGCGGGCCACCGAGGCCGGCACCCCGCAGGCCTCGAGGAACGCGGTGGCGTCGTCCAGCACCCTCCCCTTGGGAAGGGCGAAGGTCAACGGCGCCGAGGTCTGGCTCTCCATGGAACCTCCTTATCAACCAGGCGGCCAAATGGTCGCTTCCGCTGCCTCGACCGGGGGCAAGGGACCTGCCGGAGAGCCGGGCGCGGCTCCTTAGCTCGCCGCGCAGCGCCTCCGGCGTTCGGACCTCGAAATGGTGCGCACTCCACCGAGTTGGAAAGAAACCAACTCCCCTGTCCCGTGCCGGCACGGCGAATCTCAACGCCCGGCTTCGCGCCCGGCCGGAGGCAGGTCCCTTGCCCCGCCCTCCGGAAGAAGCGAGGCTGCTTTGTCGCCGGGTTAACGCTCCCGTATCCGCCGGATCCGGGCGCCCAGGCCGGCCAGCTTCTCCTCCAGCCGCTCGTATCCGCGGTCCAGGTGGTACACCCGCGAGACCACCGTGGTGCCGTCGGCCACCAGGCCCGCCAGGACCAGGGCCGCGCTGGCCCGCAGGTCGGTGGCCATGACCCGGGCGCCCGACAGCCGCCGCACCCCCCGGACCACGGCGCTGCCCCCCTCCACCCGGATGTCCGCGCCCATGCGGTTGAGCTCGGGCACGTGCATGAACCGGTTCTCGAACACGGTCTCGGTGATCACGCTCAGGCCCCGGCCCACCGCCATCAGGGCCATGAACTGGGCCTGCATGTCGGTGGGGAACCCGGGGTAGGGCCCGGTGCGCACGTCCACGCTGCGGGCCCGGCCGTCACCGCGGACCCGCAGGCCGTCCTTCACGGGATCCACCCGGGCTCCGGCCTGCTTGAGCTTCGCCACCAGCGCGTCCAGGTGGTCGGCCCGGGCCCCCCGCACCGTGACCTCGCCCCCGCACAGGGCGCCCGCCACCAGGAACGTGCCGGCCTCGATCCGGTCGGGGACCGGCAGGTGATCCATGGGGCCCAACTCGCCCACCCCGTCGATCTCGATCACCGAGGAGCCGGCGCCCCGCACCCGACCGCCCATGGCGTTGAGGCAACGGGCCAGGTCCTCCACCTCGGGCTCCCGGGCCGCGTTCTCGATCACGGTGCGGCCCTCGGCCAGGGCGGCGGCCATCATCAGGTTCTCGGTGCCGGTCACGGTGGGCAGGTCCAGCACGATCCGGGCCCCCCGAAGCCGCCGGGCCGTGACCTCCACGTATCCGTGCTCGAGCACGACCCGGGCCCCCATGGCCTCCAGCCCCTTCAGGTGCATGTCGATCGGCCTAGCGCCGATGGCGCAGCCGCCGGGCAGGCTCACCCGGGCCCGGCCGAACCGGGCCACCAGGGGTCCGAGCACCAGCACCGAGGCCCGCATGGTCTTCACCAGCTCGTAGGGGGCCTCCCGGCCGGGCACCCGGGCGGCGTCGACCCACAGCCCCCCGTCGCCGAACTCCACCCCCGCCCCCAGGTGCTCCAGGAGCCGGGCCAGGGTGCGCACATCGCTCAGGCGGGGCACCCGCCGGAGCCGGCTCCGGCCCGGGGCCAGGAGCGCCGCGGCCATGAGCGGCAGCACCGCGTTCTTGGCCGGGCTCACCTCCACCGTGCCCGTCAGCCTGGCCCCGCCCTCGATCTCGATCGCGTCCATGGGTTGAGTCGCTCGGAAGCTCGGAAGCTCGAAAGCTTGAAAGCTTGAAAGCTAGAAGGCTAGAAAGCATATGGCGACGGTGGGGCTGGGGGCTCCGACGAAGCGCGACGGCCGAGCAGCCCGGGAAAACCACGAAATTTCCGAAACACGACACTAGGGCCCGCCGGAACCAGGCCCCATGCACAACCCCAAAGGAACGAGCCTATCTTGTCGCCTTTACAGCAGAGCCACGGCCACCCGGGGGATGCCGGCCAGGTCGTCTCGGATCTCCACCTGGGAGAACCCCGCCTCCTCCAGGATCGCGGCGACAGCGCGTTCCTGCCCCCTGCCGAACTCCAGGACCAACCGGCCGCCGGGCGCGAGGAACCCGGCCGCCGCGGCCGCGATGCGCCGGATCACGGCGAGGCCGTCGGGGCCGCCGTCCAGGGCGCCGCGGGGCTCGAACCGGTTCACCTCGGGCTCCAGGGTCTCCAGCTCTGCCGTGGGCACGTACGGCGGGTTCGACACGATCCGGTCGAACCGCTCGCCGCCCACCGGCCCGAACAGGTCCCCCTGCCGGAGCTCCAGCCGGTCGGCTACCCCCAGGGATCCGGCGTTCTCCCGGGCCACCTCGAGGGCCTCGGCCGAGGCGTCCACCCCGACCCCGGTCCACCCCGGCCGCTCCCGCAGAAACGCGACCACCACGCACCCCGACCCGGTGCCGAGGTCCAGGACCCGGCCGGTGTCGGCCGTCCCCTCCAGGGCCGCCTCCACCAGGAGCTCGGTCTCGGGCCGGGGCACCAGCACGCCGGGCGCCACCCGGAACCGCAGGGACCAGAACTCCCTCTCCCCGGTGATGTAGGCCACCGGCTCCCGCCGGGCCCGGCGGCGCACCGCCTCCCGGTACGCGGCCACCTCGGCCTCCTCCAGGGGCTTGTCGAACTCGGTGTACAGACGGATCCGGGGCACCCCCAGCACGTGGGCCAGCAGCACCTCGGCGTCCAGTCGGGGGTTGGCCACTCCCCGGCCGGCCAGGTACTCGGCGGTCAGCCGCACCAGCTCGAGGGGGGTTCGGGTCACTGGGTCTCGTGGGCGAGGCTCTTGGCCTGGGCGTGGGCCTGGAGGGCGTCGATCACCGGGTCCAGGCCGCCCTCCAGCACCTCCTGGAGCCGGTACAGGGTCAGGTTGATCCGGTGGTCGGTCACCCGGCCCTGGGGAAAGTTGTAGGTGCGGATCCGCTCGCTCCGGTCTCCGCTTCCCACCTGGGCCTTCCGGGCCTGGCTCCGGGCCTGGTCGGCCTCCTGCTTGGCCCGCTCGAACAGCCGGGCCTGCAGGATCTTCATGGCCCGGGCCCGGTTCTTGTGCTGGGACTTCTCGTCCTGGCAGGCCACGGTGATGCCCGTGGGCAGGTGGGTGATCCTCACGGCCGACTCGGTGCGGTTCACGTGCTGCCCGCCGGCCCCGCTCGCGCGGAACACCTCGATCCTGAGGTCCTCGGGCAGCACGTCCACGTCCACGTCGTCGGCTTCGGGCAGCACCGCCACGGTCACGGCCGAGGTGTGGATGCGCCCCCCCGACTCGGTCACCGGCACCCGCTGCACCCGGTGCACCCCGCTCTCGAACTTGAGCCGGCTGTAGGCGTTGCGGCCCTCGATCAGGGCGATCACCTCCTTGAACCCGCCGATCCCGGTGGGGTTGGAGCTCAGCACCTCCACCTTCCAGCCCCGCTCCTCGGCGTACCGGGCGTACATCCGGAACAGCTCGGCCGCGAACAGGGCCGCCTCCTCCCCGCCCGTGCCGGCCCGGATCTCCAGAATCACGTTCTTGCGGTCCAGGGGATCCTTGGGCGTCAGGAGCTCCCGGAGCCGAGCCTCCACCCGGGACAACCCGGCCCGGGCCTCCTCCAGGTCCTCGGCGGCCAGGTCGCCCAGCTCCGGGTCGTCCAGGAGCGAGCGGGCCTCCTCCTCGCGGGCCTTCAGATCCCGGTACTCCCGGTAGGTCTCCACCACCTCCCGGAGCTCGGCGTGCTCCTGGGCCAGCTTCCGGTACCGGTCCGGGTCCGACAGCACCGCAGGGTCTGAGAGCTCCCGGTTGAGCCCCTCGTACCGGGCCTCCACCCCCTGGAGCCGCTCCAGCCAGGCCTCAGCCCCCATGCGCCCCCTCCAGCAACGGCGCCAGCTCGGCGCGCACCTCGGCCGCCTGGCCGCAGGAGTACTCCCCCTCGGGGCACGGACCCCGCAGGCACCCCGGCCCCGCACCCCGGAACAGCCGGGGCGCCACCGGCACCACGGCCCGCAGCATCTCCCGGACCAGGTCCCGGATCTCCCACTGTGCCCGGCGGCACAGCCGCAGGGCGAACACGTGCCGGAGTTCCCGGGCGTTCATGGTGACCACCAGCTTGGTCTCGCAGGCGTTGGGCAGCAGGTACCGCGCGTCCTCGGCCGGCACCCCGGCCTCCACCAGCTCCCGGTACAGCGCCCACACCCCTTCCACCGCCTGGCGGAACCGGGCCTCGCGCTCCGGGTCGTCCGCCACCGTGGGTGGCACCACCACCCGGGGCTCGTCCAGCCGCACGTACCTCTGGCTCTGCTGGGAGTAGCTGGCCAGCCGGTGCCGCACCAGCTGGTGGGAGCAGGCCCGGCTGACGCCCTCGACCCCGAAGGTGAACGAGGCGTGCTCCAGGGCCGAGAAGTGGCCCATGGACACCAGCTTGTCGAGCAGGCTCCCCACCTCGTCGGGGCCCAGGTCGCGAGCCAGCCCCTCGACCCCTCGGGCCGAGTAGCACAGCCGGGCGGCCAGGGCCACCGTCCGCTCCGGGTCGGGGGTGTGGCTCAGAAGCCGGACCGCAGCGGCCACGATCGCCTACTCTTCTTCCTTCTTCTTGTCGAGCCCGTACTTTCGCAGGAACCGCTCCACCCGACCCGCCGTGTCCACCACCTTCTCCTTGCCCGTGAAGAACGGGTGGCACTGGGAGCAGATCTCGGTGTGGATCTCGGGCTTGGTGGACCGGGTCTCGAAGGTGGCCCCGCACGAGCAGGTGACCACGGCCTTGTCGTAGTTGGGATGGATGCCTTCCTTCATGACGCGCACCTCGCTGGGTTGGGATTGACCTCGGAAACCCGCGACGATACCACCCGCGCGTGGCAAAGGGCAACCCCGCTTGACACTTTGGAGGACCGCCCCCTATACTCCGGGCCCACACCGGCCGGAGTGGTGAAACTGGTAGACGCGCCGGACTCAAAATCCGGTGGGCTTCGCGCCCGTGGGGGTTCGAGTCCCCCCTCCGGCACCAAACGGAAGCGGAAGCGGGTTGCGCCGAAAGCAACCCGCTTTGCCGTTCGGGCTCCCGCCGAAAGGCCTGCCTTGACCCCATCGCGCTCCCCCATGTTCCGGTACCTGGCGGTGCTCACCGTGGCGTCCATGGTGGGCCTCCAGGGCTGGCGCACCCTGTTCAACAACTTCGCCGTGGAGGTGGCCGGGCTCGACGGCGGGCACGTGGGGGTGATCCAGTCCGTCCGGGAGATCCCCGGCTTCCTCACGTTCCTGGTGGTGTACGCTCTCCTGGTGGTCCGCGAGCACCGGCTGGCGGCCCTGTCCATCGTACTTCTGGGTCTGGGGGTGGGAATCACCGGGTTCCTGCCGTCCTACGGCGGGCTGGTGGCCACCACCCTGCTGATGAGCCTGGGGTTCCACTACTACGAGACCGCGAACCAGTCCCTGACCCTCCAGTACTTCGACCGGGAGACCTCGCCCCTGGTGTTCGGCCGGCTCCGGGCCGTGGCCGCGGCCTCGAACATCGCGGTGGGCGCAGCCATCTTCGTGCTGGCCCCGTTCCTGGGATACCGGGAGCTCTACCTGGCGGTGGGCGGGCTGGTGCTCCTGGCGGGGGCGTGGGCCCTGACCCGGGATCCCTCCCGGAGGGACCTGCCCCTCCAGCGCAAGGGCATGGTCCTGCGACGGCGGTACCTGCTGTACTACGTGCTCACGTTCCTGGCGGGGGCCCGTCGCCAGATCTTCGTGGCCTTCTCGGTGTTCCTGCTCGTGAAGGTGTTCCGGTACACGGTGCGCGAGATCACCGTGCTGTTCCTGCTGAACAACGCGGTCAACTACTTCGTGAGCCCCTGGATCGGGCGGGCCATCGTGCGGTTCGGGGAGCGGCGGGTGCTGTCCGTGGAGTACGGCCTGCTGGTCTTCATCTTCCTGGGGTACGCGTTCACCGGCTCCCGGTGGGTGGCTGCCGGGCTGTACGTGATCGACCACATCCTGTTCAACTTCTCCATCGCCATCCGCACGTACTTCCAGAAGATCGGGGACCCGGAGGACGCGGCCCCCACCATGGCCGTGGGGTTCGCCATCAACCACGTGGCGGCCGTGGTGCTCCCGGCCGTGGGGGGCGCCCTGTGGATGATCGACTACCGGGTGCCGTTCCTGGCGGGGGCGGCGCTCAGCCTGGTGTCCGTGGCCGCGGTGCAGCGGATCCGGGTGCCCGCGAGGGCGTGACCGGGCGCAGATCGGGGCGGAACCCTCCCCTGCGGAGCGCCGCGATCAGGTCGGCCCGGGACCGGACGGGGGCGTCGAACCGGGTGGCCACCCGCCCCAGCTCGGCGAGACGGTGGGCGTCGCTCCCGGCGGTCACGCCCACACCGTGGGCGCGCTCCCAGGCGCGGACCCGGGCGTCGTCCCCCGGCCGGTTCCGGCCGTTCCTCCCTTCCACCACCCGGCACAGGCCCCGGCGCACCAGGGCTTCGGGCACCTCGCGGCCCGGCCGGAACGGGTGGGCCGCCACCGCCACGCCCCCGGCCCGATCCACGAGCCGCAGCAAGGCCTCGGCCGTCAGGCCGGGTCGGAGCTCCTCGAACGGCCCGAAGATCAGGAAGTCCCCCTGGTCCGTGGAGTACTCCATTCCCACCACCACGCACAGGCCGTCGGGCTGCACCCCCTCCGTTACCGACCGGGCCGCGGCCATGGTATGGTGATCGGTGATGCACACCCCGTCGAGGCCCAGGCCGCGGGCGTGGGCCAGGAGCTCGGCCACGGTGAGCCGGCTGCAGGGCGAGAGGTCCGTATGCACGTGGAGATCGAACCGGAGCATGGCCCCATGATGCACGCCCGCCGAGCCGCCCACAAAGCGGTTCTACCGATGGGATTCCCCCCGGGCATCGGCCGCCCCGATGGGATCCGGCCGGAGGGGTGACGCCGTGCCCCGCCGCTGCATCCTGGTGATCCTGGACGGCCTGGGGGATCGGTCCGTGGCCGGCCTGGGCCACCGCACCCCCCTCCAGGCCGCCCGAACCCCCCACCTGGACCACCTGGCCGCCGAGGGCGCCGCAGGGCTCCTCCACGCGGCCCGGCCCGGAATCGCCCTGCCCAGCGAGGAGGCCCACTTCGCCCTGTTCGGATACCGGCGGGAGGAGTTCCCGGGCCGGGGCGCACTGGAGGCGCTGGGGGCCGGTCTTCGCCTCGCCCCCGGCGAGGTGGCGGTCCTGGGGCGTCTGGACCACGTGGTCGAGCAGGATGGGCTCCTGCGGCTGGGCCCGGTCCGGCCCCGGGCCGACCAGGAGGAGGCGCGGGCCCTGGCGGAGGCCCTCGGTCCCGTGGAGGCCGAAGGGCTGCGGGTGTCGTTCCACCCCACCGGCGGGGTGCATGGGATCGTGCGGATCCAGGGGGGCGGGGCACCGTTCTTCACCGACTCGGACCCCCTGGCCCGGGGGGAGCCGATCCTCCGGGTCCGACCCTGGGCGCGGCCGCCCGAGCCGGAGCCGGCACGGCGGGCCGCCGGGGCGCTCCAGGCCTTTCTCGAGGCGGCCCGCGAGGCCCTGCGGGGCCATCCCGTGAACCGCGAACGGGCCGGGCGCGGCGCCCCGCCCCTAAACGCCCTGGTGACCCACCGGCCCGGCCGACTGGGCCGGGCGGAGCCGTTCCGGTGGCGCTGGGGGCTGCGGGGCCTGTCGGTGGGCTCGGGGCTCGTGTACCGGGGCTTGGCGTCGTACCTGGGGCTCGACTTCCTGGAGGATCCCGACACCCACGACCCCGGCGAGGACCTGGCCCGCCGGCTCCGCCTGGCCCTCCGGGCCGGCCACGAGTTCGTGCACGTGCACACCAAGGCCCCGGACCAGGCCGCCCACACGAAGGACCCCGGGGCCAAGGTCCGGGTGATCGAGGCCCTGGACCGGGCCCTGGGCCCCCTGCTCGGGGAGCTCACGTCCTCGGAGACTCTCCTGGTGGTCACCTCGGACCACTCCACGCCCAGCACCGGGCCGCTGATCCACTCGGGCGAGCCCGTGCCGATCGTGATGCACGGCGAGGGAGTGCGGCGCGACGCGGTGACCCGGTTCGACGAGGTCTCCTGCGCGGCCGGGGTGCTCGGCGCGGTGGCGGCCCGGGACCTGCTGCCCATGGTCCTGGACCTCCTGGACCGGGCGAAGCTCCGGGGGCTGATGGACGCCCCCGAGGACCAGCCCTACTGGCCGGGGGAGCGGGAGCCCTGGAGGCCGGAGCGATGACGGTCGGCGTGGTGCACGGACGGTTCCAGGGATTCCACAACGACCACCTGGCGTACCTGCGGGCGGCCCGGGCCCGGTGCGACCACCTGGTCGTGGGCATCACGAACCCCGACCCCTGGTCCACCCGGCACGACCCGGCCGACCCCGCCCGGAGCCGCCCCGAGGCGAACCCGCTCACCTACTTCGAGCGGTACCGGGTGGTGCAGGCCGTGCTCCTGGACGAGGGCGCACCGCCGGGGTCGTTCTCGGTCGTGCCGTTTCCCGTGAACTTTCCGGAGCGGTGGGCCTGGTACGCACCCCTGGACGCGGTGTTCTTCCTGACCATCTACGACGAGTGGGGCGAACGGAAGCTGAGGATGTTCCGGGAGCGGGGGCTCCGCACCGAGGTGCTCTGGCGCCGAAGCCCCGACCAGAAGACGGTGTCGGCCACCCAGGTGCGCGAGGCCCTGCGCCGGGGGCTCCCTTGGGAGCACTGGGTGCCCCCTGCCGCGGCCCGAACGATGAGGGAGCTGGGCATCCCCGAGCGGCTGCGGCGGGGCGCGGCAGGCTCCGGGCAAGGGGGCCCCGGAACGGGCGGACCTGCCGCTTGAGGACGAGGGGCGGGGCGCTCATTCCAAGTTGCGCTCAAACAGAGGTCCCTCCGGGGGTCGGGGCAAGGGGCCTGGTGGAGCGCCGGGCGTGGCTCCTACAGTCGCTGCATCCGGGACTCAGCCGACGCTTGCCTCGCGACGAGCCCCAAAATGCCTTGTCAACGTTAGCTTTTCCAACGTCCAAGGAGCACCAGGGCTGAGTGCCGGATGCAGCGTACGTCGGATGCTGCACTCACGCACGGCCGGAACCAGGCCCCTTGCCCCGCCGGATCAGGGGTCCGATCACCTTGAACGCAATATTGGTATCACACGGCCAGGTAGCGCTCCTGGATGTCGCGGTTGGCCAGCAGCTCGGCCCGCGTGCCGGAGAACACCACCCGGCCCTTCTCGATCACGTAGCCCCGGTCCGACACCCCCAGGGCGAACCGGGCGTTCTGCTCGGCCAGGAGGATCGGCACCTCCCCCTTGAGCGCCGCGATCACCCCACCCAGCTCCTCCACGATCACCGGAGCCAGCCCCTCGCAGGGCTCGTCGAGCAGCAGGACCCGGGGGTTCCCCACCAGGGCCCGGGCGATGGCCAGGATCTGCTGCTCGCCTCCGCTCAGGTCGCCGCCCCGACGCCTGCGAAGCCTGCGCAGCAGGGGGAACGTGTCGAACACCCGGCCGAAGGTCCACGGCTCCTGGCCCTGCCGGGGGGGCAGCACGGCCACCTCCAGGTTCTCCTCCACGGTCAGATCGGCGAAGATCCGGCGGTCCTCCGGCACGTACCCGAGTCCCCTGCGCACGTTCTCGTGCACCGGCCGGCCCGCGATGTCCTCGCCGTCGAACACCACCCGGCCTCGGGCGGGGGGCACGTACCCCACGATGCTCTTCATGGTGGTGGTCTTGCCGGCCCCGTTCCGGCCCAGCAGGCACACGATCTCGCCCGGGGCCAACCCCAGGTCCACCCCCTGGAGCACGTGGCTGTCGCCGTAGTAGGCGTGGACGCCGCTCACCTCAAGGATCAAGGGACCCTCCCAGGTAGGCCTCGCGCACCCGGGGATCGCCCCGGATCTCGTCGGGGGAGCCCTGGGCCAGAACGCGGCCCTGGTGGAGCACATAGATGTGGTCGGCCACCGAGAACACCACCTTCATGTCGTGCTCCGTCAGGAAGAACGTGATCCCCGACCGGGCCGCGAGCTCCCGGATCAACCCGATCATCCGGTCGGTCTCCTCCGGGGTCATGCCGGCCGTGGGCTCGTCGAGGAGCACCAGCTTGGGGTCCAGGGCCATCACCAGGGCGATCTCGATCCGACGCTTGTCCCCGTAGGGGAGCTCCGAGGCCCGCCGGCCCACCTGGTCGGCCAGCCCCAGGCGCTCCAGGATCTCCTCGGCCCGCTCCACCAGGGCCGGGTCCCGGTGGTGGGCACGCCAGAACCGCATGCCCCTCCCGGCCCGCAGGGTCAGGGGGACCAGCACGTTCTCCAGCACGGTGAGCCCCGGAAAGATGTTGGTGATCTGGAACGAGCGCAGCAGCCCCAACCGCGCCACCCGATGGGCCGGCAGCCCGGTGATGTCGCGGCCGTCGAACACCACCTTGCCGCCCGTGGGCACGTACCGTCCCGACACGCAGTTGTAGAAGGTGGTCTTGCCCGCGCCGTTGGGCCCGATGAGGGCGGTGAGCCGGCCCGGCATCACCCGAACGGACACGTCCGTGAGCACCCGGAACCGCCCGAACCGGTGGGACAGCCCGCGCACGTCCAGGAGGGGCCGGCTATTCACGGTCCCCCCTTCCCGGCCTGCTCACCCACCGCACCAGGGTGCCCAGGATGCCCTCGGGAAAGTACAGGACCACCGGGATCAGCACCGCGCCCAGCACGATCATCCAGCTGTCGGTCACGCTGGTCACGGCCTGCTCCAGCGCGAAGAACGCGGCCGCTCCGAACGCGGGCCCCAGGAACACCGTGCTGCCGCCGAGCACCGCCATCAGCACCGGCCGGGCCGAGTAGGCCCAGTGCATCACGTCGGGAGTGGCCATCTGGTTGAACAGGCAGAACAACACCCCTGCCGCCCCCGACAGGGTCCCGGACACCACGAACGCGGCCAAGCGGTACCGGGCCACCGACGCTCCCACGAAGGCGAGCCGCTCCCGGTTCTCCCGGCTGGCCCGCAGGACGAGGCCGAACGACGAGCGGTGCACCCTCCACAGCACGCCCACCCCGCCCGCCACCACCGCCAACGTGAACCAGTACATGACCCGGGGATCGAACAGGCTGAGCCCCAGCACCGGCAGGGTCGGCAGGGCGAACCCGGAGAGCCCGTCGCTCCCGCCCGTGACCTCCCGCCAGTTGTGGGCCACCGTGAACAGCATCATCCCGAACCCCAGGGTGAGCATGGCGAAGAAGATCTCGTCCCGCCGCACGCACAGGTACCCGATGACCAGGGACACCAGGGCCGCGCCGCCCACGCCCGCCGCGAACGCGAGCCCCAGGGAGGGGGGGCCGTGCAGGAGCACCAAGGCCGCGCCGTAGGCCCCCACCCCGAACAGGGAGGCCTGACCGAACGACAGGAGCCCCGCCCCCCCGAACAGGAGGTTGAAGCTCATGGCCAGCAGCCCCATGATCAGAACCTCGGTCAGGATGAACACCCAGTACATGGGCACCACCAGCGGACACAGGGCCAGGCCGACCAACAGCCCGATCCCCAGCCAGGCTCTCGAGCCACCGCCCATGTCAGGCCTCCTGCCCGAACAGGCCCCGGGGCCGCACCAGGAGCACGGCGGCCAGTACCAGGTACGGCAGGGCCATCTGGGCCCGGCCGGCGAACAGGGTTCCGAACGACTCGAACAGGCCCAGGACCAGGGCGCCCACGAACGCCCCGGGGAAGCTCCCGAGCCCACCCACCACCACCACGATGAAGCTCTCGATGATGATCCTCTCCCCCATGGCGGGCCCCACGCTCTGGTGGGGGGCGGCCAGTGCCCCGCCCAGGGCGGCGAGCCAGGTGCCGAAGGTGAACACGGCCGTGAACAGGGCCGGCACCCGGATGCCCACGCCCTCGGCCATCTCTCGGTCCATGGCCGCGGCCCGGATCACCTTGCCCCACCGGGTGAGACGAAAGAACGCCCAAAGCCCGAGCCCCACGGCCGGGCCCACGGCCACGAGGAACAGCCGGTACACCGGGTACGAGCCACCGAACATCGGCACCACCCCCGCCAACACGGCCGGGGGATCCACCACGTGGTAGCGGGAGCCCCAGATCAGGCGGACCCCATCGTCCAGGACCAGCAGGATGGCGAAGGTGAGCAGCAGCTGGAAGCTCAGGTCCCGCGCGTACACCCGCCGGAGCAGGCACCGCTCCACCACCGCCCCCACCCCGGCGGCGACCACCGGCCCCACCAGCAGGCCCAGCCAGAACGACGGGAACCAGGCCATGGCCTGCATGCACAGGTAGGCCCCGAGCATGAAGAACGATCCGTGGGCAAAGTTGAGCACACCCAGAACCCCGAACACCGTGGTGAGCCCCACGGAGATCAGGAACAGCAGCATGCCCCAGCTCAGGCCGTTCAGGAGGTTGACCCAGATCGCGTCCATGGTTTGAGTCGCTCGGAAGCTAGCCCGCATTATTCATGAAGCCTTCTGCTGCAACCGCCGATTGCACGCCATCTCGGGGCGTGCTCGCGCCTCGGGGCTCGACGTACCGTCCAGTACGCCTGCGCCCCTCGGCGCTCGTGCTTGCCCCGATCTGACGCACACTCGACGGTTTCGCGACGAACGCTCATGAATAATGCGGGCTAGGGGGCCGTTCGTCGTTGGTCGTTCGTCGTCATCAACCCGGCGGATAAACAGGCGCTATCGCTCCCTGCTCGCAGGGGCGTGGGGCCTGCTGGAGCGCCGGGCGTGGCTCCTACAGTCGCTGCACCCGGCACTCAGCCTACGCTTGGTGCTCTTCCGGCCTCGGGGACTCCGAAAATGCCCGCACTTCAACCGCGTTTCAGCCTATGGGGCTGAGTGCCGGGTGCAGCGTAAGCCGGATGCCGCACTCACGCACGGCCGGAAGCAGGCCCCAGGCCCCTGCGGCCACCTGCGCGCCCCTAGAGTCGCCGGGTCAACAAGAACTTACGCAGCACAACAGTCAGCGTGCCAGGTTGCATCCGGTCTCGGCCACCGAGGGGGTCACCTGGTCGGCCGGGAACACCCGCACCGGGTTCAGGATGGGGATGGGGTAGGCCGGATCCCGGGCGGTGCGGCCCCACGTGGCCGGAGTCAGGGCCTGGTGGTCCTCCGGCCGCAGGGTGATCCGGCCCACCGGCAGCTCCACGCTCAGCCCCTCCAAAGCGCCCACCACGGCCTCCTTGTCGATGGACCCGGCCTTCTCGGCCGCGGCCTTGTAAGCGTACACCGCGCCGTAAGCGCCGTGGGCGTTGTACGACGGGTACTGGCCGTACCGCTTGCGGTAGGCCTCGACGAAGGCCCGGTTCCGCGCCGAGTCGTTGGCCAGGAACCAGTACCGGGTGCCCACCCACACCCCCTCGGGCATCCGGTCCTTCAGGGCATAGAGCACCTCGGTGGCGCCCCCCAGGGACATGAGGACGTCGAACCGGCCGTCGAAGAACCCCAGGTCCCGGGCCTGTCGGACGAAGTCGATCAGGTTCCCGCCCCACAGGGAGATGAACACCCCCTCGGGCTTGGCCTTCATGATCTTGGTGATGTACGAGCTGAAGTCCGTGGTCTTGATGGGGGCGAACGCCACCTGGTCGTCGGGCAGGAAGGTCACGTCGGGCCGCAGCTCCTTGAGGTATTTCCGGAAGTACTCCCAGGACTGATACCCGAAGGCGTAGTCCGGTCCCACGGTGGCCCACACCTTGGCCTTGCTCTTCGCCGCCACCAGGGCCCCTGCCTTGCAGTTCTGGTTGATGTTCACCGACACCCGGAACGTGTACCGGTTGCACACGCTCCCGGTGACGTCGGGTGTGGCGGCGTGGGTGATGATCAGTGGGGTGCGCAGCTCCTTCATGGCGGGCACCACCGACTTGGCCACCCCGCTCGAGTCGAGCCCGATCACGCAGTCCACCCCCTTCTGGTACACCAGCTTGCGGATCGCCCGGATCGCCACGTCGGGCTTACCGGTGGAGTCCTCGAAGTACCCCTCGACCTTGCGGCCGAGGATGCCACCGGCCCCGTTGATCTCGTCGATCGCCAGCTGGGCTCCCTGTTTGGCGAACTCGCCGTAGGTGGCGAACGGCCCCGACATGATGTAGACGAACCCCAGCTTGACCGGCTTCTCGGCCCGGGCCGCGGGCGCGAGCCACGGCAGGGCCAGTCCCACGGCGATCCAGACGACGACACGGCGCAACGATCGGTGCGTGCTCATGGCCACCTCCTTTCCCAAGGGGCGATGGGGCCGGGCCACCCGGCCCCGGAACCAGCCGACCGATGGAGTATAGCTTCCAAACGCCGGTTGCCAAGGGCGCCCCTTGATTCTTCCGACTCTTCGGCCCCACCCCGGCCGAGAGAAAACATTTTCCCACACCCCCTCCCCGCCGGGCGCCGGTGTCTTTTCACCGGAAATAGTGGAAAAACATTACCCACCCCCTCTCGTGCAGGCACCCGCATCTCCACAAAAAAACAGCTATAAAATCGCAAAGATACATCACAAACCTCCGTCGGCACGGCTCATGCATTTCTCCAGACCAAATCTTCCCCTCTCGGCCCGGCCGGGTCACGACGACCCGAGGTCCGCGGAAGGAGCCGCCATGAGACGCCCCTCGCCCCTCTTCGCCCTGTCCGTTCTCCTCTGCATCGCCTCCGCCACGGCCCCGATCGAAAGCGCCTGGGGCCTGATGACCGTGGACGGGGACCTGTCCGACTGGGGGCTGAGTAACCCGGAGGAAGGGTTCTCAACCGCCGACGCGGTGGGGCATCCCGTCACCGGCCACCGGGACGGGGTGTGGTACTGGGAGGAGCGGGGTGCCGTGGACGACTGGGGGTACGTGGGGCCCGGCTACGGGGGCTACGACTACGACATCCTGGGCCTGTACTTCACCTTCGACGCGGACAACCTGTACTTCGCTGCGGTCACGGGGATGCCGCCGGGAGGGACCGACGGCGGGAACTGGGACGGCACCTCGTGGGATACGGACCACCGCTACTACCTCGGGGACATCGCCTTCGGCTTGGGTGGCCTGAGGTGGGCGGTCGAGACGCGAGGCGGCGACAAAGGGGAGGTGTTCGAGGTCTCGGACTGGGAGGCGCCTTCCGCGTTCCCGCAAAGCGGCCCCGTGGGCGTGGCCGGGGGGACCCTGGCCCAGGGCGCCGGGCAGGGGTTCGCGTATCTGGCGTTAGGTGACTCCTACGAGGGGTACGGCACCCTGTACGCCCTGGAGGCTGCGGTGTCTCGGAGCGCGTTGGGCCTGGACGGAGCGTCGCTGGAGGGCATGCGGGTGCACCTCACCGAAACCTGCGGGAACGACGTGGCCGACATCCTGGTGACCCCGGAACCGGCCAGCCTGATCCTGTTGGGCACCGGGCTCCTCGGCTTGGCCGGGGCGGCCCGCCGCTCGGGAAGGAGGCGGGACGGCCAGGATCGTTCATGAGCGTTCGTCGCGAAACCGCCGAGTGTGCGTCAGATAGGGGCAAGCACGAGCGCACGAGGGGCGCAGGCGTACCGGACGGTACGTCGAGCCTGAGGCGCGAGAACGCCCCGAGATGGCGTGCAATCGGCGGTTGCAGCAGAAGGCTTCTCATGATTAACCCGGCGGATGAACAGGAGCTATCGCTCCCCGCTCGGAGGGGCAAGGGACCTGTCGGAGAGCCGGGCGCGGCCCCTTAGCTCGCCGCGCAGCGCCTCTGACGCTCGGACCGCGAAAGGGTCGGATTCCACCGAGTTGTCATGAAACCAGCTCTTCTGTCCCGTGCCTGCGCGGCGAATCTCATGCCCGGCTTCGCGCCCGGCCGGAGGCAGGTTCCTTGCCCCGCCCTCCGAGGTGACGCGCCTATTTTGCCGCCGGGTTAAGAATGGGGGCTAGGGGCGTGATCGAGGCGCCTCGCCCCAGCACAGGTAGGCCCATCCTCCGTAGAGCTCCTCCATACGGACGTTTTCGAGGCATGCTGCCATGGCCTCCCAGGGCCGACGCTCGGCCGCCTCTACCGTGACCCCGAACCCGCGGGTCAGCCACACCCCGAGGCGAAACGTCCATTCCGGCCAGCCGGCGGCGCGCTTGAGGTCCAACACCACGAGCCGCCGGCCCGGCTCCAAGGCTCGGGCCGCGTTGCGGATCACCCGCTCGTACCCCGGGATCAAGGTGATCGCCAGGGTGGAGAGCACCCCCTGGAGGGGGGACGGGAACCGGTACCTTTCGGCGTCGCACCGAACCAGATCCACGTTCCGCCACCCGTGCCGGCGCACCCGATGCCGAGCCCGCCCCAGCATCCGGTCCGTCAGGTCCACCCCCACGACCCTGCCCGCCGGCCCCACGGCCCGCCGGAGTAGGGGAAGGTTCAGGCCCGTTCCGCACCCGATGTCCACCACGGTGTCCCCCCGGCGCAGGCCCAGCGCCTCGACGGCCCGGCGCCGGTACGTGGGGAGCCGGAACCCGGCCAACACGTACAGGTTGGAGGTCAGGTCGTAGAGCGCGGCCCGGCGCCGGTAGATCTGCTGCACGTCTTCCTGGGAGAGCCCCAAGGGAACCCCCTTCGGTCTACTCGTACACCTTCTCCTCGGCCGCGTCCGCCTCGGCCGCGTCCGCCTCGGGATCCCGGGTCTGGCCCGCGGCCCGGTACCGCTGGTACTCCTTGTACCACTCGTTGGCGATGATCATGGCCATGACCTCGTTGGTCCCGGTCCAGATCGAGGCCAGCCGGATGTCCCGGGAGATCCGCTCCACCGGGAAGATGTTGGTGTAGCCGATGCCGCCCATCACCTGCATGGCGTGGTGCACCGCCTTCTGGCACGACTCGGTCACGAACTTCTTGGCCTCGGAGACCATGCGACGGACCCGCTTCGCCTCCACCCCGGCGTCCACCGCCTGGGCCGTCACCTGGATCATGGCCCGGGAGGCGTCGAGCAGGGTCACGGCCTCGGCCACCTGGAAGCTGACGCCCTGGAACTCGCAGATCCGCCGGCCGAAGGCCTTCCGGCGGGAGGTGTAGCCGGTGGCCACCTCCACGGCCGGCCGGGCCGCCCCGATGGTCATGGCCGCCGTGCCGAGGCGCTCGGGGATCATCATGGTGTTGAAGACCGCCACCCCCCGGTTCAGCTCGCCCAACAGGTTCTCTTTGGGCACCTTCACGTCCTTGAACACCACCCGGCTCGCCCCCCCGCCCCGGCAGCCCATGAGGCCGTAGAGGTAGGGGGTCTCCACCCCCGGGCCCCGGTCCACGATGAAGCACGAGATCCCCCGGTGGGGGTCTGCGTCGGGGTCGGTGCGGGCGTACACCAGGAAGAAGTCGGCCCGCTCGCCCCCCACGATGAACCGCTTCGCGCCGTTCAGCACGAAGTGATCCCCCTTGTCCTCGGCCACGGTGGTGGTGCCGAAGAAGTCCGACCCGCCCCGGGGCTCGGTGAGGCACTCGGCCGCGAACAGATCGCCCTTGAGCAGCGGCACCACGTACCTCTCCTTTTGCTCGTCGGTGCCGTGCTGGACGATGGCGTCGCACACCAGCTCGGCCCCCACCCCGAAGGTGCAGGCGAAGATGTAGCCCAGGGTGCCGATCTCCTCCATCACCATGCAGGTGGTCACCCAGTCCATGCCGCGCCCCCCCCACCGTTTGGGGTAGCGGCATCCCATCAGGTTCCGCCGACCCGCCTCCCGGAGGAACTCCTCGGGGAACCGGATCACGTCCCGGTCCATGTCCAGGATCATCTGGCGGGGCACGCTCTTGACGAACTCGCGGACCTCGTCCCGGAGCTTGAGCTGCTCCTCGTTCAGCAGGTAGTCGAACACGGCCCTCTCCTTACGCGCTGTGCTCCTGCCGGAGCTTGTACTTCATGACCTTGCCGCTCGGGGTGTGGGGAAGCTCCTCCACGAACCGGAACACCCTGGGGATCTTGTACCGGGCCAGCCTGGGGGCGAGGAACGCGGCCAGATCCTCCGCCTCCAAGGTCTCCCCGGCCACGGGCACCACGTAGGCCACCACCGTCTCCCCCCAGGCCGGATGGGGCACCCCGATCACGGCCGCCTCGCGTACTTTGTCGTGCTCGGCGATGGCGTCCTCCACCTCCTTGGAGTACACGTTCTCGCCGCCGGTGACGATCATGTCCTTGAGGCGGTCCACGACATACAGGTACCCGTCGGCATCCATCCGGGCCACGTCGCCCGTGCGGTACCACCCGTCCCGGAACGCGGCTCGGGTGGCCTCCGGGTCCTTGAGGTATCCGGCCATGACGCTGTCCGCCTTGAGCCAGATCTCGCCCGTCTCCCCTGGGCCGGCCTCCTCGGTCTCGGTCTTCATGAGCCGCAGGTCCGCTCCCGGAAGCCCCCGGCACCCGATGGACCCGGCCTTGTCCCGGTGGTCCTTGGGCCGGAGCACGGTGCCGGTGGGACCGGTCTCGGTCATGCCGTAGACCTGGTAGAACCGGTCGCTCCGGTACCGGGTCGTGAGCTCCCGCACGGTCTCCGGTGCGATGGGGCCGCCGCCGTAGATCCAGGCCCGCATGGACGAGAGGTCGTAGCGGTCGAAGTCCGGGACCGTCTGGAGGGGCATCAGATAGGAGATCGGCGCCCCGAAGTACACGGTGCACCGCTCCTGCTGGATGGTCTCGAGGAAGTGAAGGGGGTGGTACTCCCGCAGAAGCACGGTCGTGCCGCCCACGTAGGCCGTGCCGAAGAACCAGTTGTTCAGGGGCGAGGAGTGCCAGATCGGCATGGCCATGAGCATCCGGTCGTCCTCGTCCAGGTGGACGGCCAGTGCCCCGGTGACGGCGGCCATGACCACGCTTCGGTGGGTCAGCATGCATCCTTTGGGCCGGCCCGTGGTGCCGCTGGTGTACAGGATCTCGGCGAGGTCCTCGTCCGAGACCCGGACCGGGTGGTACGCCTCGGCTCCGTCGGCCCCGGTGTCGAACCGGTCGAACCC
Source organism: Deferrisoma camini S3R1 (assembly GCF_000526155.1). Lineage (NCBI taxonomy): Bacteria > Pseudomonadati > Thermodesulfobacteriota > Deferrisomatia > Deferrisomatales > Deferrisomataceae > Deferrisoma > Deferrisoma camini. The sequence goes on from NZ_JAFN01000001.1 coordinate 2,072,160, forward strand.
CTCGGCCGCCGAGTCCAGGGCCGCCTTTCCCACCGTGGCGGGGACCTGCCGGGCCACCGGCGCGAGGGTCCCGTCGAACAGAAACACCTTGGCCTCGCTGTGCTCCAGAATGTAAGCCACCTCCCCCGCCATGAGTTTGTGGTTCACCGGCACGACCACGGCCCCGGCCTTGAGGGCCCCGAGCAGGGCGAACACGAAGTCCGGGGTGTTCTGGCTCATGATGGCCACGCGGTCTCCGGGGGAGATCCCCCATGCCTGGAACCGTGCGGCCACGGCCTCGGCCCTGCGCCTCAGCTCCTGGTACGTGTGGCTCTCCCCGCGGGCGCGGAGCGCCTCTTTGCGGGCCGATTGCCGGCTGTTCCGGTCTACGAGCTCAGCGAGGGTCATGGGACGCTCCTTCCTCCGAGAGGCGATCGAGGGTCTGCTCCAACGTCTCCATCGTGGCCCGGATGTCCTGCTCGAGCTCTGCCAGCTCCTTCTTCCGGCGTGCGATCTCCTCCAGTTTCGACCTTCCGTACGCCAGGCTTCGGCGGATCTGCTCGACCTCGGTCAGGTCCGTCTCGGGCATTCCGATCATCTCGGCGATCTCGTCCAGGGAGAACCCCAGCCGTTTGCCCCGAAGGATCAGCTTGAGGCGGCGCCGGTCCCCGCGGGTGTACACCCTCTGGTTACCCGCGCTGCGGCGGGGCGTCAGCAGGCCCCTCTCCTCGTAGTAGCGGATGGCTCGGGGGCTGATGTCGAACTCCGCGGCCAGCTCGGAGATGGAATAGGTCCGCTCCCCAGATCGTCCTCCGGACACGGCTCGCCTCCTCGCCCCCAGAATTAACGTTTACGTCAACGTAAAGGATGGCTGGCAGCCTGTCAAGCGGAAAACATCCCCGCCAGCACGAGAACCGCCGACGGGAACGGTTCGAGCGGAAGACCGGAGGGAGAGAGGGGAACGGGCACCCCCAAACCCAAAAATCTTGAGTCTGCTCATGGGGAGGGCTTTAGTCGCATGGCGCACCGGACGATAGAGAATGCCGGAACGACTTGCATGGGACCCGAGGCCAAGCTCCGTCCGTGCTACCAGGCTCCCTTGCACAACTCCTCTCTGCCGGTAGGATACCGGGCGGGAAACGGCTCCGGAATCGCCGCCTTGACAAGTAGCTCACAGGGTTTATAAGCGAGCCTCGTCCCAAACAGTCGACCACCACAAGGGGACAAGACCGGCGTGGCCCGTCGGCTCCAAGGGCCGGAATCGGGCCTGCTCCCGGCGTGGTGCTCGGATTCCTTTCGGCGGTGGTATCGGCCCCACACGGGGCATCCTCGTTGGTCCGCTGGAGCCCCCAACCCGAACAGGAGGAATGTCATGAAAAAGATTCTCGCGCTCGCGACCCTCGGTTTCGCCTTCGTCGCCTTCGGGTGCGCGGGCACCCAGACCCGCCAGCAGGCTCCGATCACCAAGCAGACCCAGGTCAAATGTCCCAAGTGCGGCGTGACCTTCACCGTGGGCGAGGGGCTGAAGGCGTACGAACAGACCAAGTGAGGACCACGGCGCCTTTCGGGGCGACGACCGGCCCGAGCGCAACACCACGGCATTTCCCCAGGAGGCAGAGCGTTTTCACCCCGGAGCGTTTCCTCGCTCCTCAACCCAATCGATCTATAGGAGGAACGGCATGAAAAAGATCCTCGCACTCACTGTTCTCGGCTTCGCCCTCGTGGCCTTCGGGTGCGCCGGCACCCAGACCCGCCAGGAGACCCCGGTCACCAAGCAGACCAAGATCAAGTGCCCCAAGTGCGGCATGACCTTCACCGTGGGCGAGGGGCTGAAGGCGATCGAGAAGACGCGGTAGGCTCTGCGTAACGGCGAAACCGCCAACGAGGGAAGCGGCGGCCGGAACGCGGATTCCGGCCGCCGCTTCGGTTTTGAACCGGAAGCTCTCCGCGGCCGAGCGCCCGGAATCAGGATCGGATCTGCGGCCGACCGGCGCAGTACGGGTCGCGGGTCTCGAAGGCGTCGAGCCCGAACCCGCTCGCGCTCGCCAGGCACCCCCCGCACACCGGCCGCACGGCGCAGCCGCGGCAGGCGCTCGGGCCCGCCCGGTACCCGGCGGCCCGGGGGGAGTCGTAGATCTCGGCCAGGCTCTGGACCCGCAGGTTCCCGATGGGAGAGGGGAACTTCCGGCAGGCGTGGACCTCTCCGTCCGGGAGCAGGCTCAGAAAGTTGAACGCCGCGCCGCACCCGAACCCCGTGCAACCGCCGAACACCGGCTCGCCCCTCTGGTACCGCAGCGGGTTGAACAGGTTGTCCTTGAGGCCCAGCATGGGGTTGGTTTGCGTGGCGGCCAGGTACTCCTCAAGGAACGCCCGGTACCGCTCCCTCGGCACGACCGGCAGGCCGGCTCCCTCCCCCACGGGCGAGAGCCGGTTGAAGTGGAACCGGTCCACCCGGCCCCGAAGCAGCTCGGCCAACGGCAACACCTGGTCCACGTTGTCCTGGGTCAGGGTGAGCATGACCATCGAGAACACCCCGAGCTCCCGCAGGAGGTCGAGGAACTCCAGGGTGCGCTCGAAGTGCCCGGGGCCTCGGATCGCGTCGTTGTGCTCCTCGAGACCCTCCAGGCTCACCTGGAAGACCTCGGGAGGGTGGATCGCACACAGGGCCTCGATCGGTTCACGGGGCGAGGGGTTGCCCAGCACCGTGAGCCCGAAGCCCCGGTCCGCCGCCTCGCGGTAGAGGTCGAGGAAGCGCGGGTGAAGCAGGGGGTTCCCGCCCGTGAAGGTCACGTGGCCCCGCACCCGCCGCTGCCGGCAGAATCGGTGGAGGTCGTCGAGCACCCGGACGGCCTCGGCATAGGGCAGCAGATCCCTGGCGCTGCGGTCGTAGCAGTGCCGGCACCGCAGGTCGCAGGCCTGGGTGAGGTGCCACTGCAAGGTGAACACCGGGGCGACCAGGAACTCCTCCCACCCGCGCAGGTCCACGCCGAGCTGACGGGGGTCGCGGCGGAGGAGCGGGGGTGGGGCCAGCACCAGCCCCTCGTCCTGGGCCCGGCCCAGGATCGTTTCGATCCGGCCCACCGGCACGCCCCCCTCCCGGGCCGCGTCCTCCGGGGGAATCCCCTCCACCACGATCTTGAGGGCCAGAAGGTCCTCCGGGGCTGCGGCCTTGGCCCGGGCCTCCCCCCCTGGGGGTTTCCACACCAGCACGAGCCGTTCTCCAGGGCCCGGTGGCGTAGCCGGCGGCGCGTCCGAGGCCACCAACTCCGGGAGGCCCCGCCACCCCACCCGCACGACCGAGAGAGTGGGGTTGACCGCGGCCGCTTCGGCAGGAAGCTCGGGGTCGGGGGCGGACGCCGCCTCGGAAAGGGCCCGCTCCAGGCGGGCCAGGTCCGCGGCGAAAGGGGGCGCTTTGGCATCCGTGGGTTTCGGCATCCGTCCCTATCCTTCTTGTGGCTCACCCCGCCCGAGGAACCCGAGGCCGTTTCCCCGTCGGGCGGAACGGGGGAAACGGCCTCGCGACCTTTCGGACAGCTATCTACCGTGATCTCACCACATCCGGACGGGCAGCGCGGACCGCGCTACTGGTTCTTGGAGCCCGTTCAGGACCCCTGGCCTCCCGTCTTCTGCATGTCTTTGGTGCCGCCGGCACCATCTTTGGCGCCCGTTCAGCCGGTGCTACCTGCACCGGTCTTCTGGCCGGCTCAGCTCCCGTGGGCCCGCCCCGCGCAGCCCGTCAGGCCGAGGGTCGTCCCCGCCAGCAGCCCCGCCACGCTGAACCCGGCGAGCACCTTCTTCAACAGGGTGCGGTCCATGTCCTCACCTCCTTTGCGTGCCCGGCCGACGCCCGGACCGCCCCACCGGGCCGACCGGATCGGGATTCCCCATGGACCGCGGGCGCCGTTCGGGAGCGTCCCGAACCATCGACGTTCCCGATGCACACCGACATTCCCATGGGGGATGCCGATCAAGGTACCCGGGCCCGTCGGCTCGTCAAGCGATCACCGCGCACAGGCCCGGAGGGGCGATCCAGCCCCTGCGACTTCGGGAGCAGGAATTCGGCGCTCTACCGCCGCCCCCCGAAGGCGTGCAGCGGTCGGGCGAGGCGGGCGAGGAAGTGGCGATGGCGGCGCACCTCGTGTCCCATGTGGCGGTAGACCTCCACCTTGACGAAGTCGGTGACCACCGCCGAGACGACCGAGTAGCCCCACACCAGGGCGATCTCCGGCCAGGTGATGGGGGTGATCAGGCCGAAGCCGTACGCGGCCAGCAGGGTCGCCGCCAGCTTGGTGACCACCGCCGACCAGACCACGACCGGGGCCGGCCACGGGCGTTCCCAGAAGTGCCCTTTCGTGCGACCCACGAACAACACGAGGTGGCCGGCCACGGCCATCTTCAGGAACACGTAGGTCTGGATCTGGGCCACGTCCAGCTTGAGCCAGTCCATGGCGATCAGAAGCATGCCGAAGCTGCCCACCACGCCGACGACGCCCATGGCCGTGGCCACGGTGATCACCTGGTGCATCTGCCAGCTCACCGGCCGCTGCTCCGCGCGGGTGCGGTCGTAGGCGATGGTCATGATCGGCACGTCGTTGAGGAAGGCGAGGAGGATGATCATGATCGCGGTGATCGGGTAGAAGTCGAACGCCATCATCGCCCCCACCACGAAGAACATGATCCGGATGGTCTCGCTGATCCGGTACACCGCGTACGCGTGCATCCGCCCGAAGATCCGCCTCGCCTCCTCGATGGCGCTGATGATCACCGACAGACCCGGCTCCGTGAGCACCAGGTCGGCGGCGGCGCGGGCCGCGTCCGTGGCTCCGCTCACGGCCACCCCCACGTCCGCCTGCTTCAGCGCGGGGGCGTCGTTCACCCCGTCCCCGGTCATGCCCGTGATGTGGCCCCGGGCTTGGAGCAGCTTGACGATGGCAAACTTGTGCTCGGGAAAGACCTCGGCAAAGCCATCGGCCCGCTCGACCGCTTCGCCGTCTCCCGCGCCGAGCCCCCCCTTCGGGTCGAGGGGAAGTCGGCTGGCCGGCAGGAGGTTGTCCCCCAACCCCAGCTTCCGCGCGATCTGCGCCGCAATAGCCAGGTTGTCCCCCGTGACCATCTTCACGTGTACGCCGTAGGCCTCGGCCCGGGCGATGGTCTCGGCCGAATCCTCCTGGGGGGGGTCGAACAGGGAGAGAACACCGAGAAAGGTCCACTTCCCCTCGCCCACCTCCCGCCGAGCCACCCCCAAGGCCCGGTACCCTTCCGCGGCAAAGGCGTCCACCGCCTCCTGGACCTGTCGGCGCTCCTCCGCCGTGAGGGCCGACATCCCCATGATCACCTGGGGGGCCCCCTTGGCGACCTGAAACGCCCTGCCGGCCTCGTCCTCCACCGTGGCCTCGGTGCGTTTGCGCACCGGGTCGAACGGCACAAAAGCCGACACCCGGTACCTCCGAAGCGCCCCCTGATCCTCCAGTCCGTCCAGCACCGCCTGGTCGATGGCGTCCCGGTCCTCGGCCCGCGACGCCAGGGCCGCGGCCACCAGGACCTCCTGGGGGCTCGCTGCGCGCAAGACCTTGATCTCACCCAGCGTCAGGCGGTTCTGGGTGAGGGTGCCCGTCTTGTCCGAGCACAGCACGTCCATGCTCGCCATCTCTTCGATGGATTCCAGCCGGGTCACGATGGCCTTCTTCCGGGACAGCGCGGCCGCGCCCACGGCCATGGTCATGGAGAGCACCGCGGGCATGGCGACCGGGATGGACGCCACGGTCAAAATCAAGGCGAACTGGATCAGGTCCAGCCAGGGGGAGCCCCGGTGGAGCTGCTGGAGGAGGAGCACGGCCACCAGGGCGAGGCTCACGTAGATTAGATAGTCGCCGATGGTCAGAACCGCCTTCTGGAAGTGGGAGACGGTCCGAGCCTGCTCCACCAGCCGGGCGGTCTTCCCGAACCGGGTGTCCTTGCCCGTGGCCACCACCTCGGCCACCACCTCGCCCTGCTTGGCCACCGTGCCCGAGTACGCCGTGTCCCCCTCCCGGACGGTCACCGGCAGGGACTCGCCGGTGAGGGCCGACTGGTCCACGCTGAGGTAGTCCCCCTGGAGGATCTTCACATCGGCCGGGATCACGTCCCCCAGCCGCACCCGGATGACGTCGCCCGGCACCAGGGCGGACGCGTCGATCTCCTGCCACTTTCCATCACGCAGTACCTTCGCCCTGTGGGCCAGCTGCTTCTTGAGGGCCTCCACGGCGTTGCCGGCGGTGTACTCCTGCCAGAACCCCACCGCCGCGTTGAAGATCAGGAGGCCCACGATGATCCAGAAGTCCGCCCAATGTTGAACGACGGCCGAAAGCACCGCCGCCACCTCGATCATCCACGGGATCGGGCCCCAGAAGTACCCGAGCAGCCGAAGCAAGGTGGAGACGCGCTCCTCCTCCAAGGCGTTCGAACCGTACTTTCGGAGCCGCAGGGCCGCCTCGCGGGACGTGAGCCCCCGGAGCTCGGCGGAGCCCTTCCGTGCCTCGCTACCCTCTCCCATGGCAATGCCCTCCTGGGCCCGCAGGCCCCTGTCTCCCCCCCGACTCCCCAAGACCGGCCCGCCACGATCTTCGCCAAGACACCCCCTGGGAGCGAGCTGGGACCTCCGGCAGCTGGGACCTCCGGCAGGGGAGCCGCGAACCCGGGCACGCGGGCCTGCTCGCCCCGGGGACGCCCCCAACCTACTGCGGCCGCGCCCCTCCCGCAACGCGCCCCCGGGGATGGGGACCACCCCTAACGGGTAACAAAAATACCCACCCGGCCATCTAGTATTCGAACCCCGCCCCACTAGGATACGAAGGCAGCTTTGGCATAGCAGTTCCTGAACATTTTTTCCAAGCCATCACGACTCGGGAGGAGGCCGCCTCCCCCCTTCCTCCCCGCGCACGGGGAACTCAAGTCCATCCGTCCCTCACGAGGCCCCGGATCTGGCCACCGGTCTAAGCGCGTTCGGCCCTTGGGGCGCGAACGGCGAGAGAAACCCCAATGGTGTCCCGCCTCCCCCGTGGGTCCCGGAACGGGCCCCCGGCCCCCCCGGCGTGTCTTCGCATACGGGCCCCTCCGGCATGGTTCCGGTGCCGGGCGGGCCGGTCTCCGTATCCGCCCGGCAAGGCGCTTTCTCTTGGTTCCGACGAGGAAGGAGGCATGTCATGGGAAGGTGGAGAAGAGGCGTACAGGCAGCGCTCACCGCGGGCTCGATGTTGGTCCTGCTCGGGGGCTGCGGGGGGACGACGGACAACGGATTGGGCACCGCGACGGGCGGCGGCACCGGCGGCTCCCGGATTGGGTTGAAAGTGGCTGTGCCGGTTCCCATCCCAACCGATTTCTGCGCGCGCATCCGGGTGAGCGGTGGGGACTTCACCCCGATCACCATGGACAAGGGGTACCCGGGCGGAACGAGCTCGGTGGAAACGGTGGTCCCAAACATCCCTGCCGGGCCCGACCGGAGGGTGGAGCTCGGGCTGTTCGAGGACGGTGTGTGCGGAGAGTTCGGCCTGGCCGACTGGTACGGCACGGCCGTTGGCGTGAGCATCGCCCCCGGCGAGGTGACCATCGTGGAACTCACCCTCCAGTCCCTCAAGGGTCAGCCGACCACCGGGTCCATCGTGATCCGCGGCAACAAGGCCCTCACCCAACGGCGCCTGCACGGCGAGGTGGTGGGCCGGGACACCTTGGATCCGATCGCGGGGGCGGTGTGCAAGATTTTCAGCGGCCCCAATGAGATCGGAAGCGCGGTGAGCGGATCGACCGCGGCGAACCTCGGGGTTCTCAATACCCTCGCGGAGGTGGACCTCGACACCGACACCCTCACCCTGGAGTGCACCCACCCGCTGTATCAGGCGGTCACGGAGACCGCTCTACTGATCCAAGACCCGGCCGACCCCCTGTTCGGCACCTTCATTGCGACCGTGGAGATGGTTCCGGGTGCGGCCAAGCTGCCCGTCTTCCAGGTCACCGGCAACGCGCTGTCCGAGGGGGCGGCGGGCGCTCTGGTCGAGTCCCTGGGCCTCGCCACCGAAGGAGTCCCCCTGGACGAGGGGGGGGCGTTGCGGTTCGTGGACCCGAAGCTCTATCAGGCCGTTCCCATGACGGCCCTGGGTGAGGTGCCCGAAGACGAGGAGGGGCAAGCCATCCAGGCAGAGGGGTTCGACTTCGACCAGATCGCCAAGATGCCGGTGCTGTCCCAGGCCGAGGCCTTGGCCCGGGTCAAAGAGGCGCTGGCCCAGGCCGGAGCGGACCCGGGGAAGGCCGGCGGGGCCCTGGAACCGGGCGTCTTCCTGAACAACACCCTGTTCGAGGCGTTCGATACCAAGGGGGAGGTGCTAGCCCGCACCGAGCTGGAGACCCTGGTGAGCTACCGGTTCCGGCTCCACGGCCTGCCCCTGATCGGTCCCGGCGCGGACGTGCAGTTCTCCATGAACGGGGCCGGGCAGACCACCCAGGCCGTGTACTCCCTACCGGCCGTCCAGATGGGCGAGGAGATGGACCTGCTACCCCTGAACCAGGCCGCCGAACGGGCCCGGCGGCTCCTGCAGAGGGCGGCCGCGGCCCAGGGGCTTCCCGCCGCGGTTCGGGTGCTGCCGCCGCGGGTCGTGTACTACGCTCCCCCCCTGTCCCAGAACGTGCGGGTCATCGTTCCCCACTACGAGTTCGGGGGCACCGTCCGGGTCGGCGACGAGGAGGTGTTCCTTCGCAACGTGCTCTTGCCCGCCGTAAAAGGCGGCCCCGAGATCTCCCTCGAGGTCACCGTGAACGGCGACGACACCGTGGTGGCCAGCGCCGTCCTGACCGGAGGCACGGAGCCGTTCACCTACCAGTGGACCTCGTCGAGCACCGCGTTGGACCCCAAGGTGGCAACGGCAGGGCCCAACATCACCTACGTGCTCCTGCCCAAGGAGACGATCGCGGAGGAAACCGTGAGCCTGATCGTCACGGACGCCAACGGCCTCGTGGGCTTCGCCAGCCAGACCGTGGAGGTGTCGGTGGCTCCCCCCCCCAAGCCCATGTTCCAGGTCGTTCCGATGACCGCCGGAGTCGTGGACTTCGGCGTGGAGTACGTGGGCACCTGCGGCGGCCTGCCGGGGTCGGCGGCCAACGCCTCGGGGTTCCGGAACGCGCTCCAGGGCAAGGGCTGGACGCGCCGGTTCTACTGGCCCGAGAACTCCGCTTGGGAGCAGGACTTCAAGGACCCGTCCAAACCCGGCGGGGACGACTCGAGCTGGGCCGACAACGCGGACTGGGTGTTCTACACGGGCCACGCCAACGGCAGCGGCTTCTCGTTTTGCAACAACACCCACACCGATGGGTTCCTCCGCTACACGGATGCGAAATGGGGGGACAAGGACGTGGAGTGGATCACGATCGCGGCCTGCGGCCCGCTCCAGCAAACCTCGGGCGGCAAGTCTTGGGCAGCTAGATGGGGGCCCGCCTTTGACGGGCTTCACATGATCATGGCCTACGCAACCACGAGCTACGACAACAGCAACGAGGGTCGTTTGCTCGCCGAGTGGGCCACCGGCAAGTCGTTCGGGTTCTTCACGTTTCCCCCCTTGCCGGTGCGCGCCGCCTGGGTCCAGACGGCCAAGCAGGTCCAGCCCAGCCAGGTCACCTGGGCGGTCATGGGGGTGATCGGCCGAAACGGAATGTCCAACTACAACGACTACGTCCACGGTGCCGGCCCGGTGGGGCCGGACATCCGGGGAGCGGACATCGTAGGCTGGTGGAGGATCTCCGGGTCCTCGTGATCCGCCTGCCATGGGGGGCGGCGTCCGGCGAGCATCCGGGCGCCGCCCTATTTTTTGGGCCCCCGAACCTTCAGTCGCCGCCCCTCGGCTGGGGAGGGCGGGCGAGCCTTCCGATGAAGAGGACCGCTCCGGTTCGGCGGTGCCGGATCAGAAACAGGAACGGCCGGTCCGCCCGAAACCGGACCGCCGCATCCGGCGCGGCTCCGCGGGACAGGAGCGCGCCGGTGGATGCGCTCGCCCGGGCGCCCTGCTCGTCCAGGGTAACCGAGGCCGCGTGCAGGACCCCGTCGACGAACACCCTCTCCCCCGGCACGATCCCCGAGAAGTCGGCCTGAACGGGATCGAAGGCGTCCCGTACCCCCATCTTCACCAGCGCTCCGGTCCCCCTCGGCCCCAGATCCTCGGTTCGGCCGCAAACGGCGAACCGGGGCAGGGCCACCCGCACCGACCGGAACTCCATGGCCCCGACCAACCTCTCTAGGTAGGCCGGGGCGAGCCGGTCTTCGAACGCTCGGAGTGCCCGTCCCCGACGGGGCAGCGCCACGAGCATCGCCCACCCGCCCCCGCGAAACGGTAGCTCCACGACCTGCACCCCGTCGCGCTCGGCGTAACGAAGCCGCACCGGGGCCGGTCGGCTCATCATCCGCACCGTGCCCACGCTCCCGTCCTCCGCGTCGAACCGAGCCGAAACGGTGCGGGCCGGGTCGAACGCGTGCTCCCACACCCCCCGAAACGCCACCGCGCTCGTCACCACGAGCACGGTCCGGGCCGACAGCCGACCCGGCGGTACGAGCTCCTCGATCCGCCCCCCTGTCCGCCCCCGAACCCAGGCGTTGATCCGCTGCCGCGCCTGCTCGGGCGCCCGGGCGTAGTCCACGAACCCCACCACCGCGCCGTACCGGCTCCGAACGGCCTTCAGGAACGGCCCGGCGAACGCGGCCCCCTCCTGCCCCCACAGGCCCAGGGCGATCCGCAGCAGCCCTCCTTCTTCGCCCGTCGGCTCCGGCCCGCCCCGGCGAAGCGGCTGCCGGATGGACGGGAGGACCGCCTCGAGCTCGGCCCGGGTTCGCCCCCGGGCCCCCTCTGCGACCGCGGTCAGCGCCAGCTCCACGGCCGGCGGGGAGACCACCACGTTGCCGTCTCGGGGACTGCACCGGTACAGCTCCAGGGCGAACCCGCTGTCCCCCGCCGCTCCATCGGGGCCAGGGGCTGGTGCGGCTTCGCTGTGGCTCCCCACGGGTGCGTGCAGCAGTGCCAACGCCGTCATCCAGACGACGAGCCGGAGAACGGCGGGAATCACCGACATGGCCCCCCTCGGGGGGGCCCGCCCCTTTTTCCTGCCCCGCGCACCCGCATCGCAACCCATCGTCATCGTCTGGCTCCGTTGAACGCCGGTCCCACCGGGGGATGCAAGCCCCCGTTCCGACGACGTGAACCCTACGCCGCTCTGTAGCAGAGCGGGGCGAGGAAGCAAGGGGCACCGGGCCCCCGATCCGGCCCCGCCGTTCTCCACAACGTTTTTTGTCTTGACAGGAGGATCAAGGTCTGACAGGTTGCTGACCGGGCGCCCAGTCAACTCGGGCTGGCGGTGTTTGCTGATGGCGCTTCGAATCAAACGCAGGTGTGCCGCGCCCCATGCGGACCGCCCCCAACCCCCAGCGGGGAAAGGAGGACAGGCCATGACGGTTGCGACCGTGAAGGGGTTCCCGTCGACCTCGGGGGACGACTACCCGCTCAACCTGCTCGCGTTCCTCCAGCATGCGGCCCGCACGTACCCGGAGGTGGAGGTGGTGTCCCGCCGGCTGGACGGAAGCCTGGTTCGCTACACCTACGGGGAGGTCTATCGCCGCGTGTGCCGGCTGGCCAACGCCCTTCGGAAGCTGGGGGTGCGGCCCGGGGACCGGATCGGGGCCCTGGACTGGAACACCCACCGGTACTTGGAGTCGTACTTTGCCGTGGCCGGCCTGGGGGCCGTGCTCCTCCAGGTCAACCCGCGGATCTCGGTGGCCGAGCGCCGGTACGTGCTCGAGCACAGCGGTGCGAGGTTCCTGCTGGTGAGCGAGTCCCTGCTGCCCGTGATCGAGCCGTTGGCCGGGGACCTGCCCGGGGTGGAGGGGTACGTGGTCCTGAGCGATGGGGACGCGGGCGGGGTCCGGACCCGTCTCTCCCCGGTGTACGGCTACGAGGAGCTGCTGGCGGAGGCGCCGGAGGAGATCGAGTGGCCCGCGGTGGACGAGACCTCGGCCGCCACGGCCTGCTACACCTCGGGCACCACCGGCAGGCCCAAGGGGGTGTACCACTCCCACCGGGCCCTGTATCTCCATACCCTCACGATGGGCCTGATGGTGGGACTGCGGGCGCGGGACGTGGTGATGCAGACCGTGCCCATGTTCCACGCCCAGGGGTGGGGCCTCTTTTTCTGCGCGCCCCTGGCCGGGGCCAAGCTGGTGCTCCCGGGGCGCTACACGCTGGAGGACCCCTCGCCCCTGGTGGGCCTGCTGGTGGCCGAGAAGGTGACGGTCACCTGCGGGGCGCCGGCGATCTTCCTGCCCATGCTGGAGCACCTGCGCCGGCTCGACCCCAAGCCCGACCTCTCCGGGCTCCGGATGCTCTCAGGGGCCACCGAGCCGCCCCTGTCGATGATGCGCGGGTTCTGGGAGCTCGGGGGCGCCGAGGTGATCCACGCGTACGGCGCCACCGAGACCGCGCCACTGGCCACGATGAACCTCCTCAAGCCGTCCCTCGAGGGCCTGGGGGCCGAGGAGCGCTGGGACCTGCGTCGCAAGCAGGGGCTTCCGGTGTGCGGGATCGACCTGAAGGTGGTGACCCCGGACGGCCGGGAGGCCCCGGCCGACGGGAAGACCGTGGGCGAGGTGTGGATCCGGGGGCCGTGGGTCACCACCTCGTACCACGACGACCAGCGCACGGCCGAGGCGTTCTCCGAGGGGTACTGGCGCAGCGGCGACGCCGGCACCATCGACCCCAACGGCTACCTGAAGATCACGGACCGGTTCAAGGACCTGATCAAGAGCGGGGGCGAGTGGATCTCGTCCATCGACCTGGAGAACGCCATCATGGCCCATCCCCTGGTGAAGGAAGCGGCCGTCATCGGCGTGCCCCATCCCAAGTGGGAGGAGAGGCCCCTGGCCCTGGTGGTGCTCCAGGAGGAGGCAAAGGGCCGGGTCTCCGAGCAGGAGATCCGGGAGTCCCTGCTGCCCCGGTTCGCCCGGTGGCAGCTCCCCGACGAGGTGCTGTTCGTCGACGAGATCCCCAAGACGAGCGTGGGCAAGTTCGCCAAACGGGTGCTCCGCGACACCTACCGCAACCGGTACGGCGGGGGGCCCGAGCGGTGATCGGTGACGGGTGACGGGTAACGGGTAACGGGTAACGGGTGACGGGTGACGGAGGCTCAGGTGACCCCTCACCTGTCACCTGTGACCCGTCACCTGTCACGGAAGTCCCCACCCGTCACTGGCCACCGATCACCCGTCACCGACTTTCACCGGAGGTTCCAACCATGGCAGGCATCGTCGCGTTCGGGGCCCACCTGCCCCGGTACCGGCTCGACCGGGGCCGGATCCTGAAGGCCGTGGGCTGGGCCCAGCCCGCCACGGCGGCCCGAGCCCGGGGACAGAAGGCCGTGGCCAACCACGACGAGGACGCCATCACCGTGGCCGTGGCCGCGGCCCGAAACGCCGGGGCCTTCGGGCCCGGGGCCGGGGTGGGTTCCCTCTACCTCGCATCCACGAGCGCCCCGTACGCCGAGCGCCAGAACAGCGCCATCGCAGCCGAGGCCCTGGGCCTGGGCGACGCGGTGCGCTCGGCCGACGTCACGGGCTCGGCCCGAGCCGGCACCACGGCCCTGCTGGCGGCCCTGGCGGACGTGACCTCGGGCCGGGCGGGGCGGGCCCTGGTGTGCGCGGGCGAGGTACGCCGGGCCAGGCCGGGCAGCGTGGAGGAGCACCTCCTCGGCGACGCTGGCGCGGCCGTGTGCGTGGGGGAGGAGGGGGGGCTGGCCGAGCTGATGGGCTCCCACTCGGTGTCCTGCGACTTCCCCGACCGGGTTCGGGGCTCGGACCGGTCCCTGGGGCGCTCCTGGGAGGAGCGATGGGTCCGCGACGAGGGCCTCCTGGGCCTTCTGCCGGACGCCGTGTCGGCCTACCTGGCGCGGTGCGGGCTGGAGCCGGGGGCGTTCTCGAAGGTGGTGCTCCCGGTCGCCTCCCTCCGGGACGCGGCGCGGGTGGCCCGGGCGTTGGGCCTCGCCCCCGAGGTCCTGGTGCATCCCCTGGCCGACCGGGTGGGGCACACCGGGGCGGCCCACCCCCTGCTCCTGCTGTGCCGGGCCCTGGAGGAGGCCGAGCCGGGCGAGGAGATCCTGGTGGTGGGGTTCGGCAGCGGGGTCGACGTGCTCCACTTTCGGGTCACCGACGCGGTCCGGTCGTTCCGGCCGAGGCGCACGGTCGGCGAGCTCCTGAAGATGGGCAAGGACCTGGGCTCCTACGAGAGGTACGCGGCGTTCCGGGATCTCCTGGCGGTGGAGACCGGCATGCGGGGGGAGTTCGAGCCCGAGACCCCCATGTCGGTGGTGTGGCGCCACCGCCGGACCATCCTGGGGCTCGTGGGCAGCCGCTGCCGGCGGTGCGGGACGCCCCAGTTCCCGCCCCAGCGGGTGTGCGCCAACGGAGAGTGCCGCGCCGTGGACGAGATGGAGCCCTACCCCTTCGCGGACAGGGCCTCTCGGGTGTTCAGCTACACGGCCGACCTCCTGGCCTGGAGCCCGAACCCGCCGCTGATCTACGGCGTCGTCGACTTCGACGGCGGCGGACGGATGATGATGGAGTTCACCGACTGCGACCTCGAGGACCTGGCCGTGGGCCTGCCGGTGGACCTCGTGTTCCGCCGGAAGTACCACGACCGACAGCGGGGCATTCACACGTACTTCTGGAAGTGCGTGCCGGCGGCCTCCTGAGGAAGGCCCTGGGGGCGTCTGCAGGCGCAGGCTCCTACCGGCGGGCAGAGCAGGCCGGCTGCCAGCGGCACGGTCGCCCGCAGCCCTCCCGCCAGCGCCGGAGGGTTTTCTTCGACCGACGACCAGCGACCGAGGACCGAAGTTCTTGGGAGCATCGTCAGAGACGCCCGCGGGGCCGTCTAGAGACTAGAAACTAGGGACTAGACCATGCTTCCCGGACCGTGAGGTGGAGGCGAAGAGGCATGGTAATGCCTAGAACATGTGAAAATCCGGGAGGTTTTCAAGCCTCCCAGCGTCCCAACCTCCTAGCGTCCTAGCGGAAGTTACATGGAAGGAGACGGCCATGGCGAGCGGGATCCGGGACAAGGTGGCGATCGTGGGGATGGGGTGCACGCGGTTCGGCGAGCGGTGGGACGCGGACGCCGCGGACCTGATCGTGGAGGCGTTCCAGGAGGCCTTGGAGGACGCCGGCATCGGGCCCGAGGAGGTCCAGGCCGCGTGGCTCGGGACCTGCTTCGAGGAGGTCCACCTGGGCAAGAGCGGCATCCCCTTGGCCCAGGCCCTGAAGCTGCCCGGCATCCCCGTGACCCGGGTCGAGAACTTCTGCGCCACCGGCACCGAGGCGTTCCGGGGCGCGTGCTACGCCGTGGCCTCGGGCGCCTGCGACATCGCCCTGGCCCTGGGGGTGGAGAAGCTCAAGGACACCGGGTACGGGGGGCTCCCGGGGTTCGACACCGCCATGGGCACCCTGAACCGGTTCATCCTGCCCGCGTTCACGGCACCGGGGGGGTTCGCCCTGATGGCCACCCGCTACTTTGCCGAGCACGGCATCTCGCCCGAGGAGGGCAAGATGGCGCTCGCCCGCATCTCGGTCAAGAGCCACCGGGCCGGGGCCATGAACCCCAAGGCCCACCTGCGCACCGAGATCACCCCGGAGCAGGTGCTCCAGGCGCCGATCGTGGCCTGGCCCCTGGGCCTGTTCGACTGCTGCGGCGTGAGCGACGGGGCGGCCGCCGCCATCGTGACAACCCCCGAGATCGCCCGGTCGCTCCGGCCGGACCCCGTGCTGGTGAAAGCGCTCCAAATCGCGGCCACGTCGGGCGAGGAGCTCTACACCACCAACTGGGACGGCACCCACCTGCCCACCACGGCCCGGGCGGCGGCCCGCGCCTACGAGGAGGCCGGGGTGCGCAGCCCCCGGGACGAGATCGGGGTCCTCGAGCTCCACGACTGCTTCTCGATCACCGAGCTCGTCACCTACGAGGACCTGGGCATCTCTCCCCGGGGCCGGGCCATCCGGGACGTGAACGACGGGCTGTTCGAGCTGGAGGGGGCGATCCCGTGCCAGCCCGACGGGGGCCTGAAGTGCTTCGGCCACCCCATCGGCGCCTCCGGGATCCGGATGATCTACGAGGTGTACAAGCAGCTCCAGCACAGGGCCGGCCCCCGGCAGGTGAAGGACCCGAAGCTGGGGCTCACCCACAACCTGGGGGGCATCCCCCTGTTCAGCGTGTGCAGCATCGGGATCTTCGGGCTGTGAGCAAACCACCCGTCACTGATCACCCGTCACGCGTCACCGCTTTTCGAGCCTCCCCGCCGTGCGACCGACGAACCTTCTCCCGGGCGGCCCGGGGGGCTCCCAACCCTTTTGGAGACAGGAGGTGGCCATGATCCTCGCATCCCAGGGGCAGATCCGCAGGTACACCGAGCTGGGCTGTTGGGGGGAGCGCACCCTCCTGGACGACTTTCGGGACCACGTCCGCCACACCCCCGAACGCACCGCCGTGGTGGACCCGCCGAACAAGGAGCAGCTCATGGGGCTGGCCCCGGAGCGGGTCTCCTACAAGGCCCTCCACCGGGCGGTGGAAGGGGTGGCCACGGCCCTACGGGCCGCGGGCCTGGAGAAGGACGACGTGGTCCTGGCCCAGATCCCGAACAGCTGGGAGCTGGCCATGCTCTACCTCGCGGTGGCGCGGGCCGGCGGGGTGCTCTCGCCCGTGCCCGTGCAGTGGCGCTCGCGGGAGCTCGCCTACGTGGCCCGGCTGACCCGGGCCAGGGCGTTCGTGACGGTGGAGTCGCACCGGGGGTTCGATCACCTGGCCCAGGCCAGGGCCCTGGCGGAGCAAGTGCCCTCCCTCCGGCAGGTGCTCTCCGTGGCCGAGATCCGGCGCATGGCCCGGGAGACCCCGGATCCGGGGCTCGACCGGATCCGGGTGGACGCCAACGACGTCTTCACGATCTGCTGGACCTCGGGGACCGAGGCCCAACCCAAGGGCTGCCCCCTCAGCCACAACAACTGGAGGTGCCAGGCCTCCCTGGCCGCATCGGCCGGCCTGCGGCCGGGGGACGTCCTGCTCACCGCCGGGCCGCTGGTGAACATGGGGGCCCTGGGCACGGTGTACGCCCCCTGGCTGGTCCTGGGGGGGACCATGGTTCTCCACCACCCGTTCGACCCGGCCCTGCTGCTTCGGCAGATGGTGGAGGAGAAGATCCACTACACGCTCCTGGTGCCGGCGGTGGTGAACCTGATCCTCAAGCACCCCGCGGCAGACTCCTTCGACCTCGGGGGGATCCGCAGCATCACGGTGGGCTCGGCCCCCCCGTCCCTGTGGGCCATGCGCGAGTTCAAGCGCCGATGGGACATCGACATCGGCAACATCTGGGGCCAGAACGAGGGAACCGGCCTCGTGTCCACCTCCGGAGACGTCCCCGACATGGAGGTCCGGGTCGACCACTTTCCGCGCTACGGCGTCAAGGGCCGCACGTGGGCCTCGCCCGTCACCCGGTTCGTGGAGACCCGGGTGGTGGACGAGCAGGACCGGGAACTCGTCCAGGACGGGGCGGTGGGCGAACTCCTGTACCGCGGCCCCAACGTGATGCCGGGTTACTTCAACCGGCCCGACCTGAACGAGCAGGCCTTCGACGAGGAGGGGTTCTTCCGCACCGGCGACCTGTTCCGGATCCGGGGGGAGCACTACCTGAGCTTCGTGGACCGGAAGAAGGACATCATCATCCGGGGCGGGATGAACATCAGCGCCCAGGAGGTGGAGAACCTGATCCTCGCCCACCCCGACGTGCAGGACGCGGCCGTGGTGGGCATGCCCGACCAGGACCTGGGCGAGCGCTGCTGCGCCTACGTGGTGCCCCGGGCCGGCGCGCGGATCCGCCTGGAGGACCTGACCTCGTTCATGCGGGATCAGGGCGTGGCCGTGTACAAGCTGCCCGAGCGGCTCGAGCTCGTGGATCAGATCCCCCGGAACCCGGTGGGCAAGGTGCTGAAGGCAAGGCTCCGGGAGGACATCCGCGCGAAGCTGGCGCAGAGTGTGGAGGGGAACCGGGCAGACCCGAGAGAGGAAAACTCCGACACCAAGGAGACGTGACGTCATCCGTCACCGATCACCCGTCACCCATTACTGATTCTCCAGGAGTAAAGCCCATGGAAAGGATGCTCGAAGGGAAGGTCAGCGTGATCACCGGTGCCGGCCGCGGGATCGGCCGCAGCGCCGCGCTTCTGTTTGCCTCGGAGGGGGCCCGGGTGGTGGTGAGCGACCTGGACGAGGGCCCGGCCCGCGAGGTGGTGGACGAGATCCGTGCCCGGGGCGGCGAGGCCGTGGCCGTGGTGGGGGACGTGACCGCCGAGGGGTTTGCCGAGAGGCTGGTGCAAACCGCGGTGGAGAGCTTCGGCCCTTCCATCGACGTGCTGGTGAACAATGCCGGGTACACCTGGGACGGGGTGGTCCACAAGATGACCGACGAGCAGTGGGAGGCCATGTGGAGGGTTCACTGCACCGCCCCGTTTCGCATCGTGCGGGCCGCCGCCCCCTACATCCGGGACGCGGCCAAGCGGGACATGGAGCAGGGCCGGCGGGTCCACCGGAAGATCATCAACGTGAGCTCGGTGGCCGGCACCGACGGAAATCCGGGCCAGATCAACTACTCCACGGCCAAGGCCGGGATCTTGGGGTTCACCCGGACCCTGGCCCGGGAGTGGGGCCGGTTCAACGTGAACGTGAACGCCGTGGCCTACGGCTGGATCGAGACCCGGCTCACCCGGGCCAAGGATGAGGACACCGTGATCGAGGCCGGGGGCACCCGCATCCCGGTGGGGGTGCCCCGCCAGCAGCTCGAGGTGTTCCGGGCCCTGATTCCCCTGGGCCGGCCCGGCACCCCGGAGGAGGCCGCGCGGGTCATGCTGTTCCTGGCCTCTCCCCTGTCGGACTACGTGTCGGGTCAGGTGATCAAGGTCACCGGCGGCTGGTGAAGCCGGGAAGCCTCTCCGGCCCCTGCGGGGCCGTCTAGAGACTAGAGACTGGAAACTAGAGACTAGGAAAAGAGGTTTTCAGCCTCCAAGCCTCCCAGCCTTCCAGCGGGCCGAAGGCCCAAAATACCGGCAAGGAGAGCGTGATGATCCATCTGGACGCCGTGGGGGAGGTGCTCGGGCCCTTCGTGCACCGCTACTCCTGGCGCGACGTGGTCCTCTATCACCTCGGCATCGGGGCCCGGGCCTCCGATCTGGAGTATGTGTACGAGGGGGTGGCGGGGGGGCTCCGGGTGTGCCCGTCCTTTGCCGTGGTTCCGGTCCTGGCCCCCTACATGGCCGTGCTCCGGCGGCTTCGGGTGCCCGTGGCGAGCATCCTCCACGGGGAGCAGACGATCCGGCTCCACGGCCCCCTCCCGCCCGAGGGGGAGTTCCACACCACGGCCCGGGCGTCCGCCGTGTACGACAAGGGCAAGGCGGCGCTGCTGATCGCGGAGAGCCGCACCACCGACGCGTCGGGCGCCCTCCTGTTCGAGACCCGGGCCGCCGTGCTGTGCCGGGGCATGGGGGGATGGGGCGGGGACCCCGGGCCCCGACCGGAGCCTCGGACCGTCCCCGGCGACCGCCCCCCGGACTTCGAGGCGAGCGAGCCAACGGCCGAGAACCAGGCCGCCCTCTACCGCCTCTGCGGGGACACCAACCCCCTGCACATCGACCCGGCCGCGGCCCGGGCCGCCGGGTTTCCCCGGCCGATCCTCCACGGGCTGTGCACCTTCGGGTTCGTCTGCCGGGCCGTGGTGTCCCGGGCCTGCGGGGGAAATCCGACCCGCCTGCGGGAAATGGGGGTGCGATTCGTCGCGCCCGTGTTCCCGGGCCAGACCATCACCACCCGGGGCTGGCGGGTGGGGCCGGGCACCTACCACCTGGGGGTATCCACGGAGTCGGGGGAGGTGCTGAGCAACGCCTACGCCAGGGTGGACGAGGGGTGACCGGATCTCGAAGCACGAGGAGCGAGGGATCATGTACCAGGCAGAGCATCGAATCTTCCGCGAGGCCTTCCGCCGGTTCCTGGACCGGGAGGTGGTTCCCCACATCGACCGGTGGGAGGCGGATGGGATCGTCCCCCGGGAGGCGTGGGCCAAGCTCGGCGCGGCCGGGTTCCTGTGCCCCTGGCTCCCCGAGGAGTACGGGGGCAGCGGGGCCGACTTCCTCTACTCGGTGGTCATCGCCGAGGAGCTGGCCCGGGCCGGCGCGGTGGGGCTCATGGCCCCGCTCCACAGCGACATCGTGGTCCCGTACCTCTACCACCTGGGCACCGAGGAGCAGAGGCGCCGGTGGCTGCCCGGGTGGGCCTCGGGCGAGATCATCACGGCCGTGGCCATGTCCGAGCCCAACGCGGGCTCCGACCTGGCCGCCCTCAAGACCTGGGCTCGCCGGGAGGGGGACGAGTACGTGATCAACGGCAGCAAGATCTTCATCTCCAACGGCATCAACGCCGACCTGGTGGTGGTGGCCTGCCGCACCGACCGGGACGCCCCGCCGTCCCGGGGGATCAGCCTGATCTGTGTGGAGGCCGACGCCCCGGGCTTCAAGCGGGGCCGGAAGCTCGAGAAGATGGGCCTTCGCTCCCAGGACACGGCCGAGCTGGTGTTCGACGAGTGCCGGGTGCCGGCGGGGAACCTGCTGGGCCAGGAGAACCGGGGGTTCCATCACATGATGGCCCACCTCCAGCAGGAGCGGCTCGTGTGCGCCGTGATGGCCCAGGCCATGGCCGAGGCCATGCTCGACATGACCGTGGCCTACGCCACCGAGCGCAAGGCCTTCGGCCGGCCCGTCGCGGCGTTCCAGCACAACGCGTTCAAGATCGTGGACATGGCCACCGAGATCAAGATGGGCCGGGCGTTCCTGGACCAGCTCGTCCGCCGGCACCTGGCCGGGGACGACATCGTGACCGACGTGTCCATGGCCAAGGCGTGGATCGCGGAGATGGCCAACCGGGTGGCGTACCACTGCGTGCAGCTCCACGGCGGGTACGGGTACATGGAGGAGTACCCGATCTGCCGGTTCTACCGCGACGTGCGGCCCTTTGCGATCTTCGCGGGCACCACCGAGATCATGAAGCTCATCGTGGCCCGAAACATGGGGCTCCTGGGTTGACTCGGCCGGCCCGTCGCCCGTACCGTTCCGCCGGGCCCGGCACGGGCCGGGGATGCAGAGCGTGAAGGCAGGAGAGATCCCATGGGAACGGGCAGCACGGCCGGGGACACCTTTGGTCAGATCCTGGAGGCGGCCAAGGAGCTCTTCTACGAGAAGGGCTACGAGAACGCGACCACCCGCGAGATCACGGATCGGGCCGGCATCACCAAGGCCGCCATGTACTACCACTTCAGGAACAAGCAGGAGATCCTGTACACCATCTGCCTCCAGGCGGCGGACGAGCTCATCGGGAACATGCGCGAGGCCATCGCGGCGAGCCGGCAGGAGCCGGGCGGAGACCTGCGCGGGCAGATGCGGCGGATCCTGCTGAGCTACGCCAACACCTACCTGAAGAACAAGATCTTCAACAAGATCCTGCTCCACGACATCGAGTACCTGGACGAAGACAAGAAGCGGGTGATCCTGGACAAGGAGAAGGAGAACGTCCGCCAACTCCGGGGCTTCCTGGAGGGCCTGATCGAGCGGGGCGCGCTCCGGCCCGTGAACCCCACCGTGATGACCTTCAGCCTGATCAGCACCCTCCACTGGCTGTTCTTCTGGTACCGGGAGGGCGGCCCCCTGACCCTGGAGCAGGTGATCGACGAGATCGTGGACCTGTTCCTGTTCGGAAGCGCGGCCGCCCGCCCACCGGCGGGGTGAGGTCGGGCCGTCGGAATGGGGCTGCCCCTGCGCACCCAAAGGAGACTTCGTTCATGAGCGGCAAGGTCCGGACCGAGATGCGAGACGGGGTGGCTTTTCTGACCCTCCACCGCCCCGAGGCCCTCAACGCGCTGGATCCCGAGATGGCCCGGGACCTCCGAACGGCCGCCGAGGCCGTGGGGGAGGATGACGCGGTGCGCTGCGTGGTGCTCCAGGGGGCGGGGGAGCACTTCATGGCGGGGGGCGACGTCGGCTTCTTCCGGCGGCAGATCGAGACCGCCGGATCGGAGGCGGCCGTGATCCCCCGCGAGGTGTTTCGCGACGCCCACGGCGCGATCCTGGCCCTGCGGCGGATGCCCAAGCCGGTGATCGCCAGCGTGCGGGGGGCCGCGGCCGGCTACGGGGTGAGCCTGGTGGCCGCGTGCGACCTGGCCCTCGCGGCCGAGGGCAGCGTGTTCACCCTGGCCTACTGCCACATTGGGGCGAGCCCCGACGGAGGGGCCACCTACTTCCTTCCCCGCACCGTGGGGTTCAAGCGCACCATGGAGATGATGCTCCTCGGCGGCCGCTACGATGCGCACGCTGCCCTTGCCATGGGCCTGGTCAACCGGGTCGTGCCCGGGGAGGACCTGGAGCGGGAGACCGCCGCCCTGGCCGCCCGGCTCGCATCGGGGCCGTCCGAGGCCTATGCCCGGGGCAAGGCCCTGGTGAACGCCTCGTTCCGGCACACCCTGGAGGAGCAGCTGGACGCGGAGGAGGAGGCGTTCCTGGCGTGCGCCGCCACCCCGGACTTTGCCGAGGGCGTCCGGGCCTTCTGCGAGAAACGCCCCGCGCGATTCCGCGGCTGAGACCAAGTTGCATCCAAAGCTATCGGCCCCCTGCTCAGAGGGGCAAGGGACCTGCCGGAGAGCCGGGCGCGGCCCCTTGGCTCGCCGCGCAGCGCCTCCGGCGTCTGGACTGCGAAAGGGTGCGGATTCCAACGGGTTGCCATGAAGCCAGCTCCCCCGCCCCGTGCCTGCGCGGCGAATCTCAATGCCTGGCTTCGCGCCCGGCCGGAGGCAGGTCCCTTGCCCCGCCCCCGGATACGTATCCGATGGATGGCAACTTGGTATGAGACCACGAGGGGAGGGCGTGTACCGTCAGCCCTTTTCCGAATCGAGCCCCGCCAACGCCAAGGCCTCCCCCCGGCCGAGCCCCACCCTCTCGCCGGCCTCGAGGATCTCCTCCCAGGTAACGGCATCCACCGGAATTCCATGCCTCTGCCGCTCGGCCGCGGCCAGGCGCTCGGGCTCCCCGGCCACGAGCACCGGCTCGGCCGGCTGGGCCGGAGGCGACGCCTTGGCGTATGCCACCATGGCGTCGATCTCGGCCTGCATCCACTCCGGGTCGCCGAACCGCCCCGGGTCGATCAGAACGCTGAACAGGTTGTTTACGATCGCCCCCTTCCGGGGGATGGCCGGCTGGATCGTGCCGCCCCCCGAGAGCACCCCGGCCAGGAGCTCGGCGACCAGGGCGAGCCCATAGCCCTTGTGCTCCCCCACGGGGAGGAGCGCCCCTCGACGATCCTGCCGGAACATCACCTTCGGATCCTGGGTGGGCCGGCCTTCCTCGTCGACCAGGTGCCCCTCGGGCACGAGCTCCCCCTTGTTCATGAGCAGCCGCACCTTGCCCAGCGCGATGCGGCTCGTGGCCATGTCGAGGAGGATCGGGCCCTCCCGGCCCGGCCGGGGGATCGTCACGCACACCGGGTTCGTGCCGAACCGGGCGTCGCCTCCCCGGAACGGAGCCATCAGGGGCGGATGGTCCTGCACGTTGACCCAGTGGAGCGAGACCAGCCCGCCCTCGGCCGCCTGCTCCCCATAGGTGCCGACCCGTCCCACGTGGTGGGCGTGCCGAAGGGTCACCACCGACACCCCGAGGGCGCGGCAGCGCTCGATCCCGGCGGCGATGGCCTCCCGGGCCACCCGCTGACCGTAGCCGCGCCCCCCCTCGAACCGCAGGATCGGCCCTTCGTCCGCCAGCAGCCGGGCCGGGGTGTTGGGGTGAAGCAGCCCCTCCCCCACGAACCTCACGTAGTAGGGGATCATCCCCACCCCGTGGCTGTCGTGCCCGGCCAGGTTGGCCCGGACCAGATGCTCGGCCACCACCCGGGCCTCGTCGGGCTCGCTTCCCGCCCGGCACAGAACGGCCTCCGCCAGCCGCTGGAGGGCACCGAACGGTATGCGAATCTCACGGTTACCGGACACGATCATCCTCCTCCTGCCCCAGGTTCCCGGCCCCGGCCCCACATAGAAACGTGGGTGCGGGCAGCTACCGAGGGGCGCGGCTCGGCTACTGGTACGACATCCTGTCCTGGATTCCTTCCCTGGATGCCGGGTCAAAGATTCCCTTCTCCTTGGCCTCCTCAATCCACTGCTGCCGCAACCCCTTGAGAAACCTCTTCTTTTCCTCGACCAGCTTCCCGTAGGGAAGCCCGATCAACGCCTGGGCCTTCTCCTTGGTCGAGAAGTCGGGCGCCTCGTAGTCACCAGCCCCATACTTGGCGAGAATCGCCCGCAGCTTCACCCGCGCCTCCTGGGCCTTGGCGATGGCGCTGCCCAGGACCCGGAGCACCTCCTCCGGGGCGTGGAAGAACGCCCCGTGGGCGGCCACGGCGTAGTCCCAACGCCACTGCCCGTGACGGATGTCCTGCAGCGCCGGCCGCATCTCCTCCTCGGTGGCCCCCAGATCCCAGGCCTTGGCCGCCTCCAGGTGAGCCCGGGCGAGGATGTCCATGGCGAGGCGGGACAGCTCGTCCCTGCGCTCCCTCTTCCTCTCGACGACCGCCCTGAGCTCCTCCGGGTCCGAGTCGTGGCAGTTCAAACAGGTGTCTTCCATGGCGTCGAGGGGATTGCCGATCTGGTGGGAAGTGAAGCTGGCACCTCCCTCGCTCTTCACGGGCATGTGGCAATCGGCGCACGTGACCCCGTTCCGGCCGTGGGTCCCGGTCACGAAGGTCTCGTAGCCCGGGTGCTGGGCCTTGAGCATCGGGGCCCTGCTGAGCTTGTGGGTCCAGTCGACGAATCCGCGCTCGTCGTAGTACGCCTCCATCGCCTCGGCCGACAGGCCCTTGTCCCACGGGAACGTCACCACCCCGGCGATCTTGTCCTCGCCGCTGGCGTCCTTCCACGGCGTTTTCTTGAAGTAGTACTCGGAGTGGCACTGGGCGCAGACCAGGGAGCGCATCTCCTCCTTGCCCGCGTCCGCGAACCTGAGGCTGCCCTCGGCATCCAGGGCCCGTTTCAGGTAGTCGCGGGTCACGGTCAAGGCCATGGTCTGGCTGTCGTGACAGTCCGCACACCCGATCGGGTTGGCGATCTCGCCGCCGTGGCGCGCCCACTTGCCGGTGAAAAAGTCCTTCTCTCCGATCTTCGCGATCAGCCGCGGCACGTCGGGGGACTTGCAGGTCCAGCACGCGGTGGGCATGGGGCCGGAGTTGCCGTCCACCGGCGCGCCGGTGCGCAGGGTGTTGATGTTGTCTTCCAACGCGTAGGCGTGTCCCCTGGGGGCGTTGTAGTCCTTGGAAAAGCCGTACCCGGCCCACAACACCACCAGCGCCGGCTCCTTCTTCAACATGTCGGTGATACGGTCGCTCTTCCGGGTGCCCAGGAAGGTCGCGTACTGCCGGGGGTAGTACTTGCCCCACACAGAGCTACGCGGCTCGAATCTCCCGATCTGCGGCGCCGGCTCTTTCCCTTCCTGGGCGGCATCGCCCTCCCCCACCACGAACCCGAGCAGGACCAGGGGAACCCCTAGGGCGGCGGTGCCCAAACACAACAGCGTGAGGCGCTTCATCGGATCCTCTCCTTCCCGAGAAAAAGGAAACTCGCCGAAGACATCGCAGTCTACCGGCTCGACAGACCAAGACAAGTGCGGGGAGGAGAGTCGACCGGGCCCCTGCCAAGGGGCGTGGCGACATTCGCCCTTCAAACCTCCACGCGAGGGGGAAGCCGATCACGGGCAACTCTCTGCAGACTGGCAGCCAGATCCCGGGAAACCGTGATGAGGTCGCCTGGATTCCGGAGGTGGAAGGTGTTCCTTTTTCAAAACAGGTCGTTCGACAGCGCGGCCTGGCCCGCCCCCTCCCGCCGCGCCCGGTAGGCCCGGGCCAGGTCCAGGAACATCTCCAGGCGAAGGTCCGGGTCCCCGGCGGTCTCGTCCACGTAGAACACCCGGATCGGGATGCCGCCGTGGTCGCGGCGGACCCGGGGGTACACGGCCTCGGAGACCACGCCGTTCATGCACCCGAAGGGGCTCACGTCCATCACCGCGTCCGCCCCGCGCCCCTGGAGGTACACGGCCTTGCCCACGCTCATCACCATCTCCCCCAGGGCCCCCTCCCAGGGCAGGTACGGGGCGGCCAGGTCCAGGATCTCCTCCACGCCGTGGGGCTCGGGCCGGTCGTCCAAGAACCCGGCGAACGCCGCCTCGAGCTCGTGCTCGTCCCGGCGCTGGACCCACTGGGACAGCCGGGCCCCCAGCATCGCCCGGGACAAGGCCCGGCCCCGGCGGCGAAGCTCGTACGCCTCCCACGCGTTCACGTACCACACCCACTCCCCGATCCCGGAGAGCCACGCCTCGGCTCCCAGGGCCTCGAGGCGCCGCACGATGCCGTGGTTGCTGAACACGCTCAGGCGGCAGAAGATCTCCCCCACGACCCCCACCAGCACCCGGTCGGCGGGCGCCACCGGAACCGCCCGGAACCTCCCGGCCGCCCGCCGCAGGCTCTCCACCACCCGCTCCCGCCGCTCGGCCGTGGTGCCCGAGGGGGCCTCCAGGGCCCGGCACAGCTCCTCCAGGGACTCTTCGTAGGCCCGGTCGGCCCGGCCGGCCTCCCCCTCGTAGGGGCGCGTGCGCAGCAGGGCCCGGCGCAGCAGGTCGGCCCCCACCGTGGCCCACCACAGGGTCCGGCGGAGATCCCGGGCGGCGTCGGCCACGTCGCGGTACCCCTCGTCCGAGTTGGGGGAGACCAGGGCCACGTCGCCGTACCCGAGCCGGTCGAGCAGCCGTCGCAGGAACGGAGCGTACTGGCCGAACCGGCACGGCCCCGTGGTGGTGGGCATCATGAACGCGGCCCGGGCCGGGTCGAACCCCGGGCGGTCCATGGCCTCGAAGAGCTCCGCCAGGGTCACCACCTGGGGGTAGCACTCCTCCCCCGAGGTGTGCCGCTTGGCCAGCTCCAGGGCCCGGGCCCCGGCCGGGGGGCACACCCGGGCGTCCACCCCGACCGAGCGCAGGGCCGCGGCGTACGTCCGGCTGGCGCCCTCGCACATCCGCGGGATGAACACCACCCGGTCCCTCACGCGGTCTGCCGACGTGCCCACCATCGCAACACCCCTTTGCTGTCCAGGTACGCCTCGCACCGGGTCAGGAAGCCGGCGTCGTTGCCGTGGCCGTCGAACTGGAGCACCAGGAACGGCTTGCCGGCGGCCTCCTCGCAGAACTGCTTCACGTAGGAGTCGGGACCGCACTTGAAGTTGGTCAGGTACACCAGGTGGAGCCGGTGCCGCCCCGAGGTCAGCCGGGCCGCCTGGAGGATCCGGCGGCCGTAGTGCCAGTACAGGTTCGGGTTCAGGTCCCGGATGCCCACCCGCTCCACCGGGAGCACGTCGAAGGGCAGCACGTTGGCCCCGTAGAAGCGCCGGAGCTTCTGGGGGATGTGGAGGTTGAGCCCGGGGTCGTACAGGTTGTAGGGCCTTCCCACGATCACCACCCCCGCCTCCCCGGTGCGCTCCAGGGTGGCCAGGGCCTCGCTGCCGGCCCGGGCCATGGCCCGCCGGAACCCCTCCCGGGCCGCGTAGGCCGCCCGCACGGCCCGGCGGTGGCGCGCCCGGGAGCCCCCGAAGCGCCGGAAGGTGCCCCACAGGGCCCGCTCCACCGCGGCCGGGCCCTCGCCGAACCGCACCAGGGGGGCGAGCACCCGGGCCCCCGCCCCCTCCACCTCCGGGCTCGCCCGGATCACGAAGGGCGCGGTCTGGCCCCACGGGCACAGGTAGGAGGGGATGCCCCCCTCCCCCTCGGCAGGCTCGGCATCGATCACGTTGGGCAAGAGCACCGCGTCCACGCCCCGGTCCAGTAGGTCCAGCACGTGGCCGTGGGCCACCTGCACCGGGAAGCACGGCTCGGCCACGGCCGCCTCGGCCCCCCGGTCGGCCAGGGCCGGGGTGGTGGGGCCCGAGAGCCGCACCTCCAGGCCCAGGGCCTGGAGGTACGCCCGCCAGAACGGGAGCTGGTCGACGAAGTACAGGCACCTGGGGATCCCCACCGCCGGGCCCCGGGCGGGCTCCCGGAGGGCCTGCCGGAGCCGCGGGTCCTCCACCAGCTCCGCCGGGTCGACCGCCAACAGGGACTCCCGAAGGGCGAACAGGTCGGGGATGACGGGCTCCCGCGTGCCCTCGGCCGGCCGGCGGTACCGCTCGCCGCACCGGTCGCCCCAGTAGCTCCGGCGGTTCCCCACCCGGTACTCCTGCACGTCGCAGCGGTTCGAGCACCCCTGGCACGTGAACACCCGCACCGGCCGGGCCTCGTCCCCCAGGCGGAAGCCCCGGAACCGGCTCGGGCTCCCCAGGGTCCGGCGCCGCTCCCGGGCGAGCAGGGCGGCGCCGTAGGCCCCCAGCACCCCGTTGTGGGGGGGCACCACGACGGTCTTGCCGAGCACCTTGGAGAAGGCCGCCGCCACGGCGTCGTTGTACGCGGTGCCGCCCTGGAAGAAGATCACGTCCCCGATGCTCCGGCCCTTCACGACCCGGTTCAGGTAGTTCTGGACCACGGCGTAGGCGAGGCCGGCCACGATGTCCGCCACGCCGGCGCCCCCGGCCTTCAGGCCGGCCACGTCCCGCTCCATGAACACGGTGCACCGCTCCCCCAGGCGCGCCGGCCGCCGCGACGACAGGGCCAGCCGGGCGAACTCCCCCTCGATCCGGACCCCGAGGATCGCGGCCTGCTCCTCCAGGAACGACCCGGTGCCGGCGGCGCACGCCTCGTTCATGGCGAAGTCCACCACCACCCCGTCCGTCAGGCGGATGAACTTGGCGTCCTGCCCCCCGATCTCGAAGATCGTGTCCACCACCGAGCCCAGGTGCCGCCGGGCGATGTCGAAGGCCCCGGTCTTGTGGGCCGTGATCTCGTCCACCACCAGGTCCGCGCCCACGAGCTCGCCCACGAGCTCCCGGCCGGAGCCGGTGGTGGCGCACCCCGCCACCCGGAGCCCGGGGCCCAGGTCGGCCTCGATCCGCCGGAGGCCCTCCCGCACCACCTGGACCGGCCGGCCCCGGGTCCGGAGGTAGATCTCGTGGACCAGGTCCCCGTCGGCGTCGACGCACACCAGGTTGGTGCTCACCGAGCCCACATCGATGCCCACGTAGACCTCTGCCCCTGCCGGCAGGGCCTTGGGCCGGACCCGGTCCCGGAGCACCACCACCCCGGCCATGTCCAGGGGCTCCCACGGCTCCCCGGGCCCGGGCGGCGCCGCCGCCCGCACCGCCACGCCCCCGGCCGGCTCCCGCCCAAGCCCCCCCAGGGCGGCGCCCACCGCCCCCCAGTGGCAGGGATGCTCGGGCACCAGGAGCCCCCCGTCCAGGGAGAACACCCCCCGCACCGCCTCCACCACGGCCCGGTTCAGGGCCACGCCCCCCACCAGGGCCGCAGGTCCCTCCACCGGCCGGGCCTTCACCACGCTCGTGCGGAAGTTCCGGGCGATGGCCTCGCACAGGCCCCGGAGCACCTCGGCCGGGCTCGCCCCTTTTTGCTGGGCGTGGATCATGTCGCTCTTGGCAAACACGGAGCAGCGGCCGGCGATCTTGGCGGCCCGCTCCGCCCGCAGGGCCTCGGGCCCCATCTCGTCCACCCCGAACCCCAGGCGCAGGGCCTGCTGGTCGAGGAACGCCCCGGTGCCCGCGGCGCACTCGCTGTTGGTGTCGTAGTCGAGCAGGGGGACCTCCACGCCCTCCCCCGCCCCGGCGATCCGGAGGTACCGGGCGCTCTCGCCCCCGATCTCGAACACGGTGCGCACCCCCGGCAGCAGAAGCCCGACGGCCCGGGCCAGGGCCCGCAGGTCGTGCTCCCACACCGCGCCGGTCCGCGCGGCCAGGGGGCGGCCCGCGGCGCCGGTGAGTCGCACGGTCCAGCCCTCGGACGCCGGCCCCAGGGCCCGGCGCAGCCTCTCCAGCAACTCCTCGGCCGCACCCACAGGGTCCCCCCCGCCCCTCGTCGGCGCCACGGCGTACAGGCGGTACCCCGGCGGGCCGGTGCCGAACGGGTCCAGCAGCCCCGGGGCCCGAACGTCCGCCTCCGGAAGGACCGAGGGCACCAGCACCACGGCCTTCACCGCCACGGACCCCACGTCGCAGCCCACCGCGAGCCCCTTGCCCTTCCTCCCCATCTGGACCTCCCTCCTTCTCACCGGCCGGCGGATGGGGCCAGCATACCAACAGCGGACGGATAGGAAAGGAGCAGAGAGCAGGCTGGGACGTTGGGAGGTCAGACGCTCGGAAGCCAGGGGGGACCGCCGGCCAGGCTCCGATGGGGTTCGTCAAGTCCTCCCATCGGGCACGGGCGATCGGGGGAGGGGCAGAGGGTTCCGTGCCCACCCGCGGCGCGTACTCTCACGCCCCGCAGCGGACCAAACCGAGGCGCCCCCTGCGAGGGTGTCAGCGGATCGGTTCAAGCCATCGACTCAAAGCGCTTTTTCAACAGATTCCCCCATCCAGCAATGAATTCGTCATGTGCGGCTCTCACGCGGTCAAGATGAACCCCGTGAGCGCGAGGGCCGCCGCGGCGACCAGGCCGCAGAAGACGCCGAACAGCGCCACAGCATAGGTGTCCACCACCGGCCGACCGTTCACGGTCGTCCACGGTGAGGCAAAGGCGTGGGCCACCCGGTCGCCTTTGGTGATCTCGTCGTAGACCGCCTCAGGAACGGTGAACGTCTCGCCCCCGACCCCGATCTCGAACGTGTAGACGTTCCCAGCTCGGCCGAAACTCTGCTTCTCCCACACCTCGCCCGAGAACGAGGGGATCTTGAACAGCCACAGATGGACACATGCCGCGAGAACCAACCCCACCCCCCAGACGGCCAGGACCGCCTTTCCCTTGGCGGCCGGGCCCATGCGCTCCGAGCCCTGAGAACGGGGCTCCGGGCCCGGGCCGCGCCCCTGCCGCCGGGCGACCCATGCGATCGCCCCGCCGAGGGCGAGCAGGATTGCCAGGGTGGCGCCGAAGCTGGGTAAGAACACGTCCAAGAACGTCTGCATGATTCCCCTCGGTCCCGGCGGGTGCTCCGCCCCCCTCAGTGCCAACCCAGATCGGCGAGGAGCAGCCCCACCACGCTGCGCCGGTTGTGGTCGCGAGTGTACCGCTCGGCCGCCTCCCGAGCCGTCTCCTCGCTGGCCCAGGCCCCCACCACGTCGTGGTGCGCCCCCTTGGGATAGGGCTCCCGCAGCACCACGAACAGGTGGTTGGGCCACCGTTCCCGAGGGAGCTCATCAGAAGACGGATACGGAACGGGTGGATCCGGCAGGAGCGGGGAGCGCCGCGGAGCACGTCGCTTGCTGCCCGGCGGAGGGTGGAACGCAATCCGCTTCTCCAGCAGCCAGAGCTGAGTGTAGCCGTAAGGGAAGCACCGCTCCGCCGCTTCCATCCAGCCCTCCGACGGCGGGAACAACCCGGTGAACCGCTGCTCCCGGTTCGTCAGGTAGAGGAACCAGAGAGGGGTGGAGGGCTCGCCCGCGGTGCCGAACGGCGTCCGCCAAGGACGAACCGAGAAGGGGAACTCCTTTTGGTAGATCGGCACGGGAAGGACTCCAAGCGGAGGGGCAGCACGGACCCACGTCTTGCCGGGAAGAGGGCATCCCACCGGTAGCACAGAGCGGGATAGGACTCAACCGCCGAACTGCGAGCGAAGATCCCCGGGTACCAGCCCCCTACCAAGACAAACCGGTCGAATGGCTCAGGCGCGATGGGGACAGGCGGTCGGAGGCTGGGCACGAGGCCCGCCCTCCGGCTGAGAGGGCAGGGCCGGACCGCGACAAGAGGGCTGCCACCGTGGCACGGCTCGGGATCAGGCGGGCTCGGGCGGCCGGACCACCAGCACCGGACATGGCGCTTGCCGGAGGACCCGGTCCGTGACACTGCCCAGGAAGAACCGCGGCACCGCGGGGCGGCTGTGTGACGCCATCACGATCAGGTCCGCCCTCTCCTGCCGCGCCCGAGCCAGGATCGAGGTCACGGGGTCGCCCTTCTCGATCACGGTGGTGGTGGCCACCCCCTCCGCCACAAACCGCTCGTGGGCCCGATTGAGGGTGTTCTCGTGGTGTGCTCGGATCTCCCGCTCGAACTCCTCCGGCACCGACAGCTCGTAGTACAGCCCGAACCGCTCCGGAGCGAAGTCAAACGCCGAGCACAAGACCACCCGGGCGCCGAACGCCTTGGCCAACGGCAGCGCGGCATCCACCGCCAGGCTGCACAGCTTTGATCCGTCCAGGGGGATCAGGATCGTCCGGTAGGCTTTCATGGCAACCCTCCTCTTTCGCATCCGCTGTGGCAGCACCGCCCAAAGCAAGGCGCGCGCTGCCTCACATTCACTCATTTGGATGCGGGAAAAGGAGGGGCGTTACACTCCTCGCAGCCGTCACAGAATACAGGCCTACCGGGACCTCCAGGCAACTTCGGGCCTTCGGCCTGGCGGGCCTCTCCTCGATCACCGTCCCGAGCCGCTCCAGGAACGCCGCTCGCTTCTTCAAAGCGCTCCGAACGGCAGGGCGGTCACGCCGGGCCCCAGAGGGAGCACGACGTCCCCAGGGTGCACCACGTACCCCGGCATCGCCCGGTCCCCAAAGTCCTTTTGGAAGCGCCGGATCGCAGAAGCCATGGCCGGGCGTGGCGTGGCGGACAGCTTCACCTCGATGGGGACGAGATTCTGGCCGGCCTCCACCACGAAATCCACCTCTGAGCCTGCGGCGGTTCGCCAGAAGTACACCTGCGGATCCACGCCGCGGTGTGCGTAGGCCTTCACGAGTTCGCAGAGCACCGCGGTCTCCAGGATGGCTCCCCCCAGGGGGCCGGCAGCCGCGTGGTCCGGGTCCTTCAGACCCGTCAGATAGCAGAGCGTGCCGACGTCTGTGAAATAGACCTTTGGGGTCTTGACGAGCCGCTTTCCTACGTTGGCGAAGTAGGGGCGAAGGACGATGACCTGGTAGGTGGCCTCCAGCACGGACAGCCATGCCTTGACCGTGTTGACGGCCACTCCGAGGTCCCGAGCGATATCGCTCAGGTTCAGGAGTTGGGCGCTTCTGGCGGCAAGCATCCGGAGGAAGTTCTGGAACTGGGTGAGGTCCCCGACCTGCCGAAGCGTCCGGACGTCCCGTTCGAGGTACGTCTGGATGTAGCTCCCGTGCCACAGGCTCACATCCCGCCGGGGGTGAGCCACGAGCTCTGGGTACCCCCCCCGGAGAAATCGCTCCCAAAGCTCGCGGTACGCCAGGGGCTTCCCGGCCGGCGGCGGGGCCCCGGGTTCCCACGGCAGCGGAAGCTGCGGCCTTCCCTCCGCCTCCCGCCTCGAAAGGGGGAGAAGGCGAAGCATCGCGGCACGGCCTGCCAACGACTCGGTCACCCTCTGCATGAGCAGGAGGTTCTGCGAACCGGTCAGCAGGAACTGCCCGGTCTGGTGCCGATCGGCATCGATCTTCTCTTTGATGTAGGGAAGGAGGTCCGGGGCGTACTGGACCTCGTCCAGGATCACGGGAGGCGGATACATCTCGAGGAAAGTCCGCGGATCTTCCTCCGCAGCCGCCCGCACATCGGGCGGCTCAAGGGAGACATATCGGTAACGCCTTCCAAAGAGGCGCTTGAGAAGCGTGGTCTTGCCAGACTGCCGCGGGCCGGTCAGCACTACGGCAGGGAACTCCTCGGCCGCCCTCCGGAGGACGGGCTCCAGCGACCTTGGGATATATGGGCTCATGGCAGGCTTTTTGTCGATATTTTGCATTTTGATTGCAAAATATCACCAGCAAGACTCTCCGGCAACTCCCAAAATCAGATCCAGCAGAGTCGGGGCTCAAGGGCACGCTGCTGCGCAGTTGCCTAGCGCTCCCTCACGCACGCGCTACCGTGTCCCTGCCCAAAACGTCCCGAAGCACCTCCGGCTCCGCCCGGGCCACCCTCCGCCCACGCGCCAAGCACCGGCTCGCGCCCGATCGCCCAAGCCCTAGAATCCTCCCCACCTCCGTAGCCTGCAGCCCCAGCACGTCCACCCCAACGTGGCGCACCAGCCCCCGTGCGTCGCTCACGCTCGAATCCGTGCTCCGCCGCAGCACTCGCTCTAGTTCCAGCCCGTAGCGCACAGCCACCCGCTCCACCACCTCGTCTACTGTCCACGGCGGCCGCAACACGTCCCGTAACTCCTCCCGACGCCACAGTTCCTCCACGAACGCCCCGCTTCCCAGCACCCGCTCGTCGTATGCCTCCCTTTCCTCCCCCGTCCCGGCCGAGGGTCGGGCTTCCCCTTGTGGCTCTTTTGGACTATGTTGTAGCCACACCGAGTATTCGGAGGATGGCACATGCAGGCTTCCGTTCGAACCGTCAAGAACCGCTTGAGTGAGTTCCTCCGCCGGGTGCAGCGGGGCGAGGAAATCATCGTGACCTCCCGCAACCGACCGGTGGCGAAGATCGTGCCCCTGGCACCGGAGGACACCTGCCGGGTCCCGAGCCGGGAGGACGTCATTGAGGAACTCGCAGCCCTTCGGTCTTCCCTCTCAGGATCGCTCACGGGCGAACCCCTGAGCCGGACCGTGCTTGAACTTCGCAAGGTGGAACGGTTTTGAGGCTCTACTTCGACACCAGCGCCGTGGTGCCGCTGTACGTGCCGGAGCCGGCTTCTCCCCGCGCCTCGGAACGACTCCGGGATGCCACGACCCTCTTCGTATCGTGGCTCACCGAGGTGGAATTCCGCTCGGCCCTGGCCCTCAAGACGCAGGCCAAGGCCCTGGAGCCCGATTCGGCGAAGCGAGTACTCAAAACCTTCCAACGCCACATCGACCAAAGGGTCTACGAACTCCTCTCAGTGGATCGGGAGGTCTTTGCTCAAGCGGCCGCGTGGCTCGAGCGGTTCGACACGCCGCTTCGATCCCTCGACGCCCTTCACCTCGCGTGCTGCCAGCAGGCCGAGTGCGTTCTGGTCACCCTCGACGAAGGCCTTTCCCGTGCGGCTCGGCATCTCGGCGTGCCGTGCGATTTCCTCGGGGCAGAGTGAGCCGCTCTAGACACGCGTGGACCGTCCTCGGATTTCATGACGGCCCCGCCGACCTGCTCCGAGAAGGCCTTCGATCCCGGGTGATTCCGAAAGAATAACTGAATAACCGAACAGCGTCGCTCCCCCCGACGATGTCCCCAAGCCCCCGAGGGTCGGGTTGACGGGGGATGGGTGAGAACAACTTTATAACTTGTCAGCGTCCCCTCCCCCCAAGCGGGAGATCTGGGCGATGAGGTACTACCGGCGGTGGTACTACTGGGCGACGCACAGCCGGTTGGAGCCCGTGAAACGGGTGGCGAAGATGGTGCACAGTCGGCTCTACGGGGTGATGAACTACTTTCGCCATCGGATCACGAACGCCATGACGGAAGGCCTGAACTCAAGGCTGGACGCCATCTGGCGCAAAGCCCGAGGGTACCGGAACAAGGCGAGGTACCGGCTGGTGATCCTGTTCCACCTGGGCGGCCTCCCCATGGACCCCGTTACCCACTAAAAAGTCGGAAGAACCTTCTTTGCAACCACCTGACGGGCCGGGGCATGGGAGCCGTTTCGTCTAACTGGGACGATGGGGTCTCAGCCGCGCGTTGCACCCGAAGAACTCTCCGTTTGCGCTCCGAGCGCGCGTGCCCCGGGTGCCTCGGCCCTTCGACCCGAGCCCATGTCGCTTTGATTGGACCCATGCCCCGGGCCCCGCTGGTTTGTGTGACGTCCCGGTCTTCGGGGTTCGTGCTCTGCCCCTCCCCCGAGCCGCGCTACGAACTGGACAGGTCAACCACCTGAGCCCCACCGCAAAGAGTCGGCCGGCACGAGGGCACGAAGCTGTTTCTACCGGCGAGGCCCGGCTTTTCAAGGACCTCAGCCAAACGACCGTCGATACGTGTTTGGTGCAGACACGAACGTCCGCAAACCCGAAAACCAGCAAACGAAGTCAGAGACCGAAACCACCGACGCTGGGACCCGTCACTTACGCAAAACCGAGAAAAACCTCGGTTCAGGGACCGTTTTCGCCTTGACCGGAGGAGGCCATATACGTGTTAGGCCTTTAAACAAAAATCTACAAATTCTTTTCCGAAATGTGAAAGTTGAACTTGTTCCTGTAATGCATTATCCTGTCCCCCACCTATCGTAAAACTTCCTTGAAAAGACATTAAGAATCCATACGATTTCAACCTTCCAATAGCTCCTACAATAGCATACTGGTCTGTACCCGGTTTTTTAATATTGCCTACCAAGACAGCTCCTGGCTGAGAGCTGATGAAAGCTAAAAGTTCACATCCAAGGAGACTCATATCTGCAAGAGTTTGTAGAAAATACTTCCGCTTATCGAAGTCATTAGTAATTGGTTTTCTTAATGTATTTTTGAAATAATTTTTAAAAAATTGTCGTTTCTCCTCTAATGGCTCTGTTTCCACCTTTTCATTCAATTCTTCAAGAATAGCTGCTAAAGCTTCTTTGTTTTGTTTATCGACAGAAGCAATCTGATCGCGAATTTCGTTTATCTCTTCAGCCAATTCGGCATAGAAACTTTCTATCCGCTTAAAGCGTTTTTCCTGTTTCGCACCAAAATAAATAACAGACAACGGTGCCCCAACGTAAGGGATAGCCTGCATCGCTGCCTCTATTACCAGGTCCCTTTTCTCGGAACTACTGAGTTTATTACTGCTTTTCTCTTCCATCGTATATTTTTATAGGCCTAACGACCAAGCTGTGCGGCGCAAACGGAGCGCAGCGGAGTTTGCGTCCGAACGAGCGCCTTGTTACTAATACCTACAAAAGTATTGCCAGTTCCCTACGGGGCGTATCGGCAACTTGGGGCCAGGAAAAACCCTCGAATCTTGTCTGGCATCCGCTGCAACGAGCGCAGGGCGGAGAGGACCCGAGCCTTCAGGTCCTCCTTCGATTGCATCAACTCCCGGGCCACTCGCCGCTTCACCTGCGACCACACCAGTTCGTCTGGATTGAGTTCCGGCGAGTACGGCGGAAGGAAAAACAGCGTGATCTTCCCGTCCATCTCCTCCAACAACTCCCGAACCCTTTTGGCACGGTGAATCGCATGCCGATCCACGATCAGGAAGATCTTCTGCTCCACCCCGGCGGCCAACCGCCTCAAGAACGTGCAAAACACCTCCGCCGTCACCGTACCCTCGTGCACCATGAACCGAAACTC
This sequence comes from Deferrisoma camini S3R1, assembly GCF_000526155.1. Taxonomy (NCBI): domain Bacteria; kingdom Pseudomonadati; phylum Thermodesulfobacteriota; class Deferrisomatia; order Deferrisomatales; family Deferrisomataceae; genus Deferrisoma; species Deferrisoma camini. The sequence goes on from NZ_JAFN01000001.1 coordinate 2,109,450, forward strand.
ACCCCGAGGGCTCACGGCCGAGAGCATGTTCACCGAAAAGCGCTTCCCCGTCGCCTTCACCACCGGCGTGCGCCCCGCCTCCGCCCACGTGTGCCCCTTGTGGTAGTCCGACCGGATCCCAGACTCGTCCGCAAAGAAGATCAGGGCGTTCTCCTTGCGCGCCCGTTTGCGGATCTTCGGGTACTCCTCCTCCCGCCACTTCTCCACCAAGGCCGGGTTCTGCTGGTACGCCCGGTGAAGCGGCCTCTGCGGCGTGAACCCCAAGGCCCGCATCACCCGCCCCACCGAGACTTCGCTCAACCGAACCCCAAACTTCCAGCGGATCAACTCTCGAATCATGCCCAACGTCCACAGGGCAAACGGAAAGCTCATCTGCTGCGGGTTCTTGTCTCGGACCGTGTGGGCGATCCATGCCATCTGCGCCGCCGTCAGCTTCGGAGGCCGCCCCGTCTTGGGCTTGTTTCGAAGCGCCTCCTCACCCCCGTAATGGAAGCGCTCGATCCAGCGGTAGATCGTCCGCGGATTGATGTCCAGGGTCTTGGCGAGTTGCTCAGGGCTGACCCCTTCGCGTACCTGGCGCACCACCCGGATGCGCAAGGCTTCCTGAGCTTTTTTGTCGAGCGATCGGTTGTCTGTTCTTCGTTTACATTTCATGCGCTCATACTAGCACATCCGGCAATACTTTTGAAGGTCTTAGTAGCGGTTTATTCACCAAATTTAATGCCAAGTGCTTCTTTTATTTTGTCGCTACGTGACGCATTATGAAGTGGATCACCACTATGCGTACTATTCGACAAACCTATAAGATTTTTTTGAGCCTATAATATTTGCTCCATTTTGGGAAACAATTTCCAACTTGAAAGAGCATCATAAAACGGAATTCTCCAACAGCTCGCTATGAGTTCTGCTGCTAGCTTCCGTGTTTCAATAGATGCTTCCCTATTTACTTCATCAGTTCCGACTCCGGGATTGGGATATACATCTGCGTAGAACAGTAAGTGATGTTCTATTTTCGCAATGCATTCCCGTTGAACTTGCCAAGGCTCTACAAATAACTTCAGGATAATTTGCCCTATAACGAATACTGCAACACCTGAAATAATAGTAAGAAAAATACTCATTATACTTGCTTTAGTTTCCTTTCTCTATTACCGCTAACGACCAAGCTGTGCGGCGCAAACGAAGCGCAGCGTAGTTTGCGTCCGAACGAGCGTATTGTTAGGGCTTGATTCCTTACTTAAAGAACAGGACATACAATGTTGCACCAATAAGCGAAAGGTAGATAAATAAGCGCTGAAGTATTTTTTCGGAATTAGAGAAGACTTTGCTATATATGTACTCACCACGCTCCGCACGAACCACTAAAGATATAGTGGCCAAAAATGCCATTATTAATGCATACGGCAATAGTAAGACAGTCAAAATGTTTAGCTCTTCGCCTCTAAATTTGCCATCTATCCATAGATAGAATCCCCAACCAAGCCCAAGCGACATGATATTAAAAGGTGCTAAAATAAGATCAGTGGAAACCTTACCTAGAACATATATTGGAATATTTTCTTTGCCATCTTTTAAGAACAGATCTTTGATGCAAAGCGCCACACCCCCAAAAAATAGTCCAATCACTCCTATAATCTGGGCAAAGTGCGACGAGGCAGTAACCTTGATCGCCTCTCTTATCTTTTCTCCAGCCAAATTATTCATATAAAAACTTATTTTATATAGCCCTAACCCGATCAAGAACCACAATAAAAACCTATATACGATATCGACGATCTTATTATTCTTTAGTGTCTCTAACATATCCATGCCACTCTGTCCTTGCCCTAACAGGGTCTTATGCGGACGTCCGCATAAGAATTTTATCTTGACGTCGGCATAATGCGCTGTAGGCTGACGAACCGCGCCCGCGCGCGAATGCCAGCCCAGGAGGCGCGCCATGGCTTCCCGACTTCCAACCCAGGGGATGCCCTCGGCCAAGGCAAGAACGTTTTGGAAGCGCTACCGGAATGTTCTCGGGAACGAGGGGATACGTGGGAAGGCTGCGGACTGGTGCGTTCGTCGCGCCCAACACTTTGTCCGCTACGGAACCGGGGGGAAAATTGCCGACCGCTCCCCCGAAGATGTTCGGGCTTATTTCTCCCGCTACCTGACGAAGCCTACGCTGGAGGCGTGGCAAGTCGGCCAGTGGGTCGATGCCGTGCGCCTGCTTTACACCATGCTCAACACTCCTTGGGCGTCCGGTTTCGAATGGGAGCGCTGGAAGGAGCCGCACCTTCACTTTCCAGACACCATTGAGCGTTACACCCGAAGGGGTGCCCTCGCGGTGCCCGAAAGCGCCCGTCGTTTTCGCGACACGCCTCAAGGGTTCGGGGTCGTCGACCGTTTCCCCGAAGCGTTCCGGCGTCTGCGAAGGGAACTCCGGTCGCGCCATTACTCGATCCGGACCGAAGACTCGTATGAAAACTGGGTTCGGCGTTTCCTGACGTTTTCCGAGGGGACAACTCTCGACGAACTGGGGGCGGAAAAGGTCAGAGACTATCTCGGGTACCTCGCAGAGGTCCGGAAGGTCTCGGCGAGCACCCAAACCCAGGCTCTGTGCGCATTGGCGTTTTTCTTCGACAAGGTCCTGGAACGCCCCCTGGGCGATCTCGGGGATTTTTCCAAAGCGAGGCAGCGCCGTCGCCTCCCCACCGTGCTGTCCCGCTCCGAGGTCGAACGTCTGTTGGCGGAACTGTCCGGAACCCATGCCTTGGTGGCTGGCCTCCTCTACGGATCCGGACTCCGGCTGATGGAGGCCCTGCGCCTGCGGGTGAAGGACCTCGACTTCGATCGCCGACAGATCGTGGTCCGGGACGGCAAGGGCGCAAAGGATCGGATCACCGTGTTCCCCGAGCGCTACTTGGAGCCCTTTCGGGCCCACTTGGCCCGAGCCAGAAGGCTTTTCGAGGCCGACAGGGCCAATCGAATCCCTGGCGTGTACATCTGGCCCGCGCTCGCCCGGAAATATCCTTCTGCCGGCACCGAATGGCCGTGGCAGTGGGTCTTCCCCTCGAGCAAGCTGTCCACAGACCCAAGGTCGGGGATCGTGCGGCGCCACCACATCCATGAGGCTGGGGTCCAGAAGGCGGTCCGGCTGGCCGCGAAGAGGGCTGGGATCGCAAAGCCCGTTTCCCCCCACACCTTGCGCCATTCGTTTGCCACCCACATGCTTGAGGCCGGTTCGGACATCCGGACGGTTCAGGAACTGCTCGGCCATGCGGATGTGTCGACGACCATGATTTACACCCACGTGCTCAACCGGCCCGGCCTTGCCGTCCGGAGCCCTGCCGACTTCGGAGACCCTGCGGCCCAACGAGAACCGTTCCAACCCACCCCTTGACGCAAAACGGCCGCAAGCGCCTCGACGGGCGTTGCGGCCGTGGGTGATCATCAGGGTCTGGTGTCGGGACATCGCCTCCCCCGGTCGATTTCCCTGCTGTAGCGTGTTCCCTCTGTATACGGGCGCGCGCTCGTCCGTGTCAAGTCGGGAGGGGACGAGGGTCGTTTGCCCGCCACCCATCACCCTGGCCCTCTCCGTTTCAGAGATCAAGGGTCAGAGGCCAGAAGGCGGGGGTGGGGAGAGACGAATACGGCAGGCTGCACGCCGGGTGCGCTCGGGGGAGGGGAGGCGACTGCAGCGTGGTTCATCCCAGCAGCGCAGCGAAGGCCAGGTAATACTAAGGCCTACGAAGGTATTGCCGGACGCGGGTGGGGGGCTGGCTCCGGCCGGGCGCGAGTGCGGCACCCTTTTCGCCGCGCCTTCGCATGCCGTTGTCAGCCCGGTAGGCCGGGGCGCCGGTGGCGGAAGATCCGGAACTTCCAAGGCGATTCAGGCTTGGTGAGGGCGCGGCGATGTGAGGGGCCGCGCCCGGCTCTCCACCAGCCCCCCACCCGCTGGTTCCCTTGTGAAGGCCGGGGATCTGGCAATACTTCCGTTGATATTAGTAAAGGAACGCGGCGATCCCAGCGGAAAACCCGGAGGAGAATAGGAACCACACGCTGCCTGTGCCGTCAGAACTGCCGCGCACCCGGCGGTAAGCCCCGTGCACGACCGTTGGCAAGCTGAGGAGGAATCCGAGTCCCAAGTATACGATCGCCCCCTCCTTGGACGGGACCTCGGCCGTTTGTGGCACCCGGAACACGATGCCCAGTGCCACCGATGCAGCCATTCCCCCACAGTAGCCGAGGCAACGGCTGCAAAGCTGCCAGGTCTGCATGACTCGCTGTTTGCAGGGAAGGCCCGTAAAGCAGAGGAAGGCGTATCCGTAGGAAGCCAAGGCCAGCACGGCCATGGCTTTGGCTACCCAGGGGGTGGGCAGATAGGCGGCTACTGTCGCGGCGACCGCAACCGCGAGTGCCTGAAGCCCGCGGTCAGGGTTTCTGGAGCCACTCACGAATCCGGTTCGGTCCCATGCAGGCGATGCCGAACAGGACCACCGATAAGATCACGCCGGGGAAGCCCGCCCAGGACTTTGTCATGGTGTAGTACAAAGCCAGCCCTCCCAGGATCGGCGCCAGAACGACCAGAAACTCGGAGAAGAGTAGATCGGCCAGATTCCGTTTCTCCATCATGGGCTCTCTCTCCTTGCGGGGGGCCACCACGCCGTCCGGGTACAGCCTCCCTTTCGGCCCCACCATCCCGATCTTGAGCATGTGAGACTAACCCAGCGGGTGGTGAAGTGCAAGAAAGGACTTGAGGAACTGTTCATCCGATGGGAGCAAGGGGCCAGCCGACAGGCTCCAAAAAACCCGCCCCGGCGGGGTGCGCCGGGGCGGTGGTTCGTTCGGGGGGTATGACGCTCAGGAGAGCAGGTCGGCCATGGTCTTGCCGATGTCGGCCGGGCTCTTGACCACGTGGACGCCGCAGGCCTGCAGGGCGGCCATCTTCTCGGCGGCCGTGCCCTTGCCGCCGGCGATGATGGCGCCCGCGTGGCCCATGCGCTTGCCCTTGGGCGCGGTCTGGCCCGCGATGAACGAGACCACGGGGACCTTGATGTTCTCCTTGATGTACTCGGCGGCCTCCTCCTCGGCCGTGCCGCCGATCTCGCCGATCATCACGATGCCCCGGGTGTCGGGGTCGTCCTTGAACAGGGACAGGGCGTCGATGAAGGTGGTGCCGATGATCGGGTCGCCGCCGATGCCGATGCAGGTGCTCTGGCCGATGCCCAGCTTGGTGAGCTGGTCCACGGCCTCGTAGGTCAGGGTGCCGGACCGGCTGATCACGCCCACCGGGCCCTTTTTGTGGATGTGGCCCGGCATGATGCCGATCTTGCACTCCTCGGGGGTGATCACGCCCGGGCAGTTGGGCCCCACCAGTCGGGTGTTGGTGCCGGCCAGGGCCCGCTTGACCTTGACCATGTCGAGGGTGGGGATGCCCTCGGTGATGCACACCACCACCTCGATGCCGGCGTCGGCCGCCTCGAGGATGGCGTCGGCCGCGAACGGCGCGGGCACGAAGATCATGGAGGCGTTGGCGCCGGTCTCGGCCACGGCCTCGGCCACGGTGTCGAACACCGGCACGCCCAGCACCTCGGTGCCGCCCTTGCCCGGGGTGACGCCCCCGACCAGCTTGGTTCCGTACTTCAGGCACTGCTCCGAGTGGAACCGGCCGTTGGAGCCGGTGATCCCCTGGCAGATGACCCGGGTCTCGCTGTTTACCAGGATGCTCATTTTCTACTCCCTTCGGGAGGCTGGGAGGCTGGGAAGCTAGGAGGCTAACCCCTTTTTCCCGGCCTCGTCGCTGCTTTCATCGATTTGTTACGGAACGGACCGCCTGCGTTCCCCCTTTGCCCCGGTCCTCTCCCCTTGGGTGCAAGCGGGGGCCGGGCGCGCCCGCTCGTCGGCGCGGCGCAAACCCCTTCTAGTTTCTAGTTTCCAGTCTCTAGTTTCTAGCTGCCGCCACCACCTTTTCGGCCGCCTCGCTCATGGTCTCGGCCGTGATGATGGGCAGGCCGCTCTCGGCCAGCATCTTCCGGCCCAGCTCCACGTTGGTGCCCTGGAGGCGCACCACCAGGGGCACCCGGAGGTCCACGGTCTTGGCCGCGGTGATGATGCCCTCGGCGATGGTGTCGCAGCGCATGATGCCGCCGAAGATGTTCACCAGCACGGCCTCCACCTTGGGGTCGGACAGGATGAGCTGGAACGCCCGGGTCACCTGCTCGGCGCTGGCCCCGCCGCCCACGTCGAGGAAGTTGGCGGGCTCGGCGCCGTAGTGCTTGATGATGTCCATGGTGGCCATGGCGAGCCCCGCGCCGTTCACCATGCACCCGATGCTGCCGTCGAGGCTGATGTAGGACAGGCCGAACCTGGACGCCTCGAGCTCCCGGGGGTCCTCCTCGGTCTCGTCCCGCAGGGCCTCGATGTCCTTGTGGCGGTACAGGGCGTTGTTGTCGAAGTTCATCTTGGCGTCGAGCGCCAGCACCTGGCCGTCGCCCGTGACCACCAGGGGGTTGATCTCGGCCAGGCTCGCGTCGGTGTCCACGAACGCCCGGTACAGGCCCGCGATGAACTTCTGGGCGTTCTTGGCGGCGTCGCCCTTGAGGCCCAGGCCGTAGGCCAGCTTGCGGGTGTGGAACCCCATGAGCCCCACGGCCGGGTCCACCGGCTGCTTGAGGATCTTCTCGGGGGTCTTGGCGGCCACCTCCTCGATCTCCATGCCGCCCTCGGTGGAGGCCATGATGGTCACGAACCCGGTGGCCCGGTCCACCACGATGCCCAGGTACAGCTCCTGGGCGATGTCGCACCCCTCCTCCACGTAGACCTTGAGGACCTCTTTGCCGGCCGGGCCGGTCTGGTGGGTCACCAGCTTGGAGCCCAGCATGGCGGCCGCGGCCTCCCGGGCCTCGACCGGGCCCTTGACCACCTTGACCCCGCCGGCCTTGCCCCGGCCACCCGCGTGGATCTGGGCCTTGACCACCACGACCGGGGTGCCCAGCTCACGAGCGGCCGCCTCGGCCTCGTCGGGGGTGGTGGCCACGATGCCCCGGGGCACGGCCACCCCGTAGCGCTTCAGGATCTCTTTGGCTTGGTACTCGTGGATGTTCATGGAGCCCTCCGGGCTAGAAACCAGAGACTAGAGACTAGAAACTAGCTAGATACTGCCGTTCTTGCCGCTCCGCACGGCCGAGCTTTGGGACCGAGAGGAGCCCGTAATCCAAGCGGCGGATGTCCGGCGCGCACGGCGCGCCCTATGCTCTAGAAACTAGGCGAAAAGCAAGAGCGCAGAACCCGTCCCACGGGAGATCCGAACACGCCCCGAAACAGAAAACCACGAACGACTCACGACCAACGACGAACGGCCCCTCACTAGCGGATCGTCCCGTGATAGTGGGCCGTGAGCTGGCGCATCTTTACGTCGGGCGTGGTGTAGTCGGGCAGGAGCATGGGCGAGATCCGGCTCGGGTCCACGCCCGCCTCCTCCAGCTCCCGCACGAACTCCCGCACGTGGTCCAGGGTGGGCTCGCCCGGTTCCTCGGCCAGGCTCTTCGCGTACTCGGCCGCGTTGCGGCCGGCGCGGCGGCCGAACACGGTGATGTCCAGCAGCGAGTTGCCCATGAGCCGGTTCTCGCCGTGCACCCCGCCCGTGACCTCGCCCGCGGCAAACAGCCCCGGCACCGCGGTCTCGGCGTTGGGGGTGATCTTGAGCCCGCCGTTCTGGTAATGGAGCGTGGGGTACACGAGCATCGGCTCCTTGCGGATGTCGATGCCGTAGCGCATGAACTGCACGAACTTGGCCGGCAGCTCCCGCTCGATGGTGCCCGGGCCCTCCAGCTCCTCGATCATGGGCGAGTCGAGCCACACGCCGTACCGGCCCACCGGGGTCACGATGCCGTTGCCCCGCTCCACGCACTCGCGGATGATGGCCGCGCTCTCCACGTCGCGGGGCTCGCGCTCGAACACGAACTGCTCGCCGTGGACGTTGAGCAGGTTCGCCCCCAGCCCCCTCACCTTCTCGGTGATCAAAAGCCCCACGTTCTGCTCGGGGTATGCCGCGCCGGTGGGATGGTACTGGGTGGAGTGCATGAAGTCCAGGGGCACCCCGGCCCGGTAGCCCATGACCAGGCCGTCGGCCGTGGCGCCGTAGTGGTTGGTGGTGGCGAACCCCTGGATGTGGAGCCGGCCGAACCCGCCGGTGGCCAGCACCACGGCCTTGGACCGCACCACGAAGTACTCCTCGGTCTCCATGTTGTACAGGAGCGCCCCGCAGGCCCGGCCCTGGGCGTCCTTGAGGATCTCGACCGCGGCCGAGAACTCCATGACCTCGATCCGGTCGGGCCGGTTCCGGGCCTCGTCGCGGAGCACCCGCATGATCTCGGACCCGGTCATGTCGCCGGCCGAGTGCATGCGCTTGCGGCTGGTGCCGCCGCCGTGGCGCACCCGCATGCGGCCGTCGGGCAGCTTGTCGAACATCATGCCCAGGCTCTCGAGCCACGAGATCACCAGGGGCGCGTCCCGGGTGAGCGCCGCCACCAGGTCGGGCCGGTTGGTGAAGTGGCCGCCGCCGATGGTGTCGAGGAAGTGGAAGTAGGGGCTGTCCACCTCCTGGTCGGCGCCCTGGATGCCGCCCTCGGCCATCACGGTGTTGGCGTCGCCGTGGCGCAGCTTGGTGGCCAGGATCACCCTGCACCCGTTATCGGAGGCCAGGAGCGCGGCCGCCGTGCCGCCCCCGCCCCCGCCGATCACCAGCACGTCGGTGGTTTGGGTGGGCAGAACCGAGAAGTCCACCTTGTCCGGGGGAATCCGCGGGTAGGCCTCGAGCACGTCCACGAACTCCTCGGGGTACACCTCGCCCTTGTTGGGGCCCACCCGCACCTCGCGCCGGCCCTCGGGCTTGTAGTCGGGGTGGAACTTCCGGAGCACCTCCTCGCGCTCCTCCAGGGTCATGGCCGGGAAGTACTCGCCCCGCCGGGTGCGCTCGATGCGCTCGGCCCGGGTGGCCTCGACCCGCTTGATCAGCTCCTTCATCTCCGGTGTGTAGCCCATGGCGATTCTCCGTGTTCGGCTTGGCGGCTAGGCGGCTGGGCAGCTGGGCAGCCAGGCGGCTAGGCGGCTCGGCCGCCGCCCAGCGTGAGCGCGCCCGGCGCGCTCACAAGTACGTCTTGTCCTCCGGCTCCCAGCCCGTGGAGTCGAGGGGCTCGATCTCCCGCTCCACGTAGCGCTTGCGAAGCTCCTCGTGGTCCATCTTGGTCAGGTCCTCCAGCACCCCGTCGTACTTGCCGGCCTGGATCTCCTCTACCCGCTTCTCCAGGTGCGCGGCCCGGGGCAGCAGGTACTTCCCGTAGAGCCGCCGGCAGAGCTGGGCCACGTGGTAGTGGGCGATCTGGGCCGGGCACCGGGCCGAGCACAGGCCGCACTGGATGCAGTCGAACGACACCCGGGCGGCCCGGGCGACGTCGCCCCGCATGGCCGCGTTGATGTACTCCATCACGTCGATGTCCATGGGGCAGGCCCGGGTGCAGGTGTTGCAGCCCACGCACTTCATGATCTCGGGGTACAGGGCCGCCACCACCTCGCCCGTGGCCTCGAGCGCCTCGAGGTCGTACACGGCCTTGTTCGCCGGGAAGAACGGGATCTGGGCCAGGATCATGTTCTCCTGGATCACGGTCTGGCAGGCCAGGCCGAAGTGGAGCTGGAAGTCCCCCTGGATCCGCCACACCGTGGGGCAGGCCCCGCAGATCCCCCCCCGGCACCCGCAGGCCCGGATGAACTGGTACCCCGCGTACTCGATGGCCTTCTGGATGGTGAGGGTCTCGGGCAGGAGGTACTTCTTGCCCATGATGTACACGGGCACCGTGCGCGCCCCCTCCGGCAGGATGGGGCGGTCTCCGCTCGCGATGACCTCGATCTTCTTTGTGGCTTGCGCGCTCATGGCCAGACTCCGTGAGTCGTGAATCGTAAATCGTGAATCGTTGAACCGCCGCGGGTCGTTGGTCGTTCGTCGTTGGTGGCCGGTCGCAGTCGGCCGGGCTGCCCAGCCGCCTAGCCGCCAGGCCGCCCAGCCGTCCTCACTCCCCTGCTCCCGACTCCTCCTGGAGCTCGTCCTCGCGAAACACGGTGAGGGGGATGGGGTCGTCGAGGCTTCGGCCGGGCTCGTACTCCAGCATGGCCTGGACGCCCTGGGCCACGCTCCGGAACAGGGTGGCCACCGGCAGGCCCATGGGGCAGGCCGTTTCGCACAGGCCGCAGCCGATGCACGACGTGGCCATGTGGTTCAGCCGGGTCAGGTGGAACAGCACGGTCTCGGCCGGCATCCGCTGGGCCCCCTTGCGCTCGGCCCACCGGGCGTACAGCTCGCCCGGGTGGTCGAAGGTGGGGCTCTTGAAGATGCACTGCTTGCAGTAGCAGATGGGGCAGTTCTCCATGCAGTTGTAGCAGCGGATGCAGGTGGCGAACGCCTCCTTGAGGCCCTCGATCCCCCGGGCCTCGGCCCGGAACCGCTCGAACAGCTCGTCCCGGGCCTTCCGGCGCCGGGCCGCCAGGGCCTCTACCGCCTCGGCCCGGCCGGCCGGCGGGTCGGCCGGGAACGAGGCCAGGCCGACCCCGGCCAAACGGTCGGCCCACTCGTCCTCGGCCTCGACCGCCACGCCGCCGGCCCCGGCCCCGAAGGTCAGGAGTCGGATCTGGCCCCAGGCCGCGGCCGGGTGCTCGCACACGGTGCAGGCCGTGCGCAGGGAGAGCCCCTCGGGCGCGGCCGGCTCGCCGGCGGCCGCCGCGAGCAGGGACCGGGAGGCATCGGCCGGGTCCAGGCCCGAGGCCTGGAACGCGGTGACCTCCACGGTGCCCGGGCAGTCCACGGTCACGAACACCACCCGCTCGGTGCGGATCTGCTGGAGCTTGATCAGCTCCACGGCGGCCCGGGCCTCGCACGGCCGGAGCACCACCGCCACCCGGCGGCCGGGATCGGTGAAGGTCAGGTTCGACACGGCCCGGGCCCCCTGCACCGGCATCACCGGCGACCAGGGGTTGGCGCCCTGCAGGCGGGCCGGATCGGCGAACAGCCCTAGGGCCGTGGTGCCGCCGGCGGCCCGGGCCGGCACCAGCACCTCGTCCACCAGGTCGTGTTCCAGCAGGCCCCTGAGCAGGGCCTCGGCCGCGGCCAAGGGGTCGGAGTGGGAAGGGAGAGCACCCGTTTTCATCGTTTCCATCCTAGGGATGCGGGAGAACTACACGTCCCAGTGTTGCTTGAACTCGCAGGGGCCCATGGCCCGGATCGCCTCGGTCATCTCGGTGACGGTCTCGGCGAACTTCTTGCCCTCGCTCGCGCTGATCCACCGCAGCCAGATCCGGTCCTCGGGGATCCCGAGCTGCCCCAGGATGTTCCGCAGGATCGCCACCCGGCGCCGGGCCTTGTAGTTGCCCGACTCGTAGTGGCAGTCGCCCGGGTGGCACCCGCCGATCAGCACGCCGTCGGCCCCGTCCATCAGGGCCTTGAGCACGTACACCACGTCCACCGCGCCCGAGCACATCAGGTGGACCACCCGGATGTTCGGGGGGTACTGCTGCCGGGTGGTCCCGGCCAGGTCGGCGCCGGTGTAGGTGCACCAGTGGCACAGGAAGGCCACGATCCTGGGTTCGAACGCCTCGGTCTTGGGGGCTGTGTCAGCCATGGGAAAATCCTTTCCGCTGGGCGGCTCGGCAGCTAGCCCGCATTATTCATGAAGCCTTCTGCTGCAACCGCCGATTGCACGCCATCTCGGGGCGTGCTCGCGCCTCGGGGCTCGACGTACCGTCCAGTACGCCTGCACCCCTCGTTGCTGCGCTTGCCCCGATCTACCGCACACTCGACGGTTTCGCGACGAACGCTCATGAATAATGCGGGCTAGGCGGCCGGGCGGCCAGGAACCATCCGCTGGCGGCAAGCCGCCGCTTCATCCCAAAAGCTCGTCCAGCGCCATGAGCATCTGCTTGGGGCTCGAGCCGTACTGTTGGGCCGCCTTGTTGGGGCACGCCATGGTGCAGGCCCCGCAGGCCCGGCACAGCACCGGATCGACCCGGGCCACGTTCTCGTCCATGTCGAGGCTGCGGGCGCCGTAGGGGCACACCTCCACGCACACCCCGCACCGGGAGCAGATCTTCTCCACCACGTACGACACGTTCTCGGACACCGGCCGCGCCCCCCGGCCCACCACGGCGGCGCACCGGCCCGCGGCCGCGCCCGCGTGCACCAGGCTCTCTTCGATGTGCTTGGGGCCGTGGCAGAGCCCGGCCAGGTACACCCCGGGGCGGGTCGCGTCGGCCAGGGCGGCCTTGGGGTTCTTCTCGCGGAAGAACCCGTGGGCATCCACCTCGACCCCGTACAGGTCGGCCAGGCGGGCGTTTTCGGCCGCGTCGGGCGCCATGCCCACCGAAAGGACCACCCAGTCGGCCTCCTCGGTGACCTCTTGGCCCAGGGCCGGGTCGGTGTAGCGCACCCGCACCCGCTCGCCGTCCGGCTCCACCCGGGGCCGGCGGTCGAGGTCGTAGGGCACGAACACCACCCCCCGGTCCCGGGCGTCCCGGTACTGGGCCTCGTACGTGCCGTAGGCCCGGAGGTCCCGGTACAGCACGGTGATCCCCGCGCCGGGGTGGAGGTCCAGGAGCCGCCGGGCGTTCTTGAGGGCGTGGGTGCAGCACACCCGGGAGCACCAGGGGCGGCACCCCTCGGCCTCCTCCCGGCTCTCCACGCACTGGATCATCACCACCCGGCCCTCCGGGACCCGGCCCTCGGCCAGCAGGGCCTCGAACTCCTTCTGGGTCACGATGCGGGGGCTCTGGCCATAGCCGTAGGACCGGGGCTCGGCCTCCCGGGCGCCGGTGGCCAGCACCACCGCGCCGTGGAGCAGCTCCACCTCGCCCTCGGGGGTCCGGAGCACCGAGCGAAACGCGCCCAGCCGGCCCGTGGCCGCCTCGACCCGGGTGCCCAGGTGCACCTTCACGGCCGGGTGGGCCTCGACCCGGGCGGCCAGATCCTCGCGCAGCGCCTGGGGGTCGCCGCCCCGCAGGGTGAACCGGGACGTGGCCAGGTTTCCGCCCAGGGCCGGCTCCTTCTCCACCAGGTGCACCGACAGGCCCAGGCCGGCCAGGCGGAGCGCCGCCTCCATGCCGGCCGCACCGCCGCCCACCACGAGCACCGTGCGCTCCAGGCTCTCGGAGCGCAGCTCGGGGAACCCGGCGTACCACGCCTCGCGCACCGCCGCGGCCACGGCGTCGGCCGCGGCCCGGGTGCCGCCCCCGGCCTCGAGGCAGGCCTCGCGCAGGTTCGCCACGGTCACCAGCCCCGGGTGGAACCCGCTGCGGCGGAGCACGCCCCTCACCAGCTGCTCGACGATCCGGTGGGAGCAGGCGCCGAGCACCAGGCGGTTGGCCTCGGCCGCCGCGAACCGGTTGCGCACCTCCTCGAGGCCGGCCCGGGAGCAGGCATGGGCCACCCGCTCCACGGCCACCACCCCGGGCACCTCTCGGGCGGCCCGGTCCAGGGCGTCGAAGTCGGCCCGGTCGGTGTTGAACCCCTCGCACTCGCACAGGACCACGGCCACCCGGGGCTCCTCGCCCCGGAAGTCGGCCGGCGCCGGGAGCCGGGGCCCCTCGGCCGCATCGGCCGCACCCAGCCGCTCGGCCGCCAGGGCCGCGGCCCGGGCGCCGTCGAGCACCGACTCGGGGATGTCCCGGGGCTCCCGGAACGCCCCGGCCAGGTACACCCCCGGCACGGCCGTGGCGCAGGGCTCGAACTCGGGCCCGCCGCCGAACCCCGAGGCGTCCGGCTCCGCGCCGAAGGCCCGCAGCAGGTCCTGGCCGGCCGTGCCGGGGCAGAACCCGGTGGACAGCACCACCAGGTCGTGGGGCACCTCGGCGCTGGCCGGGCCCTCGCCCGCCACCTGGAGGAGCAGGTCCCGGCTCCCCGGCACCTCGCGCACCACCGACGGCACGGCCCGCACGAACCGGATGCCCGCGGCCTCGGCCCGGCGCAGGTACGCCTCGTAGCCCTTGCCGAAGGTCCGCAGGTCCATGTAGTACACCGTGACCTCGGCCTCGGGGAGCCGCTCCTTGGCGAACAGGGCCTGCTTCAGGGCGAACATGCAGCACACCGAGGAGCAGTGGCCCTGGCCGCCCTCGGCGTCGCGGCTGCCCACGCACTGGACGAACGCGATGCTCCGGGGCGGGCGGCCGTCCGAGGGCCGCACCGGCCGGCCCGACGAGGGGCTGCCCGCGGCAAGCATCCGCTCGAACCGCACCGCGGAGAGCACGTTGGGGTACCGGCCGTACCCGAGCTCCTCCTTGCGGCTGGCCGGGAACGCGTCGGCGCCCGGCGCCAGCACCACGGCCCCGGCCTCGACCACGACCTCCCGGGGCTCTGCGTCGAGATCGATGGCCCCGGGATCACAGGCCTCCACGCACTTGCCGCATCGGGTGCAGGCGTCGGGGTCGACCACGTAGGCCTTGCCCACGGCCTTGGGGTAGTACCGGAACACGGCCTTGCGGGTCTCGAGCCCATCGCCGAACTCCCGGGGCACCGAGACCGGGCACACCTCTTCGCAGGCCCCGCAGTCGGTGCAGGCGTCCGGGTCCACGCAGGTGGGCCGCTGCGCGATCCGCACCCGGAACCGGCCCTCGGCGTCCCGCTCCACCCCCTCCACGGCGGCAAAGGTCACCACCTCCACGTTGGGGTGGAGCTCGCACTGGACGAACGGGCAGTAGGTGGGGGTGTCGCAGGCCATGAAGCACACCCCGCACGACTGGGTGGGGAACTGGTTGTCCAGGAGCGGGAAGAACCCGCCCAGGGCCGGCCGCGCCTCCACCAGCACCACCCTCCGGCCCTGCTCGGCCAGCACCAGGGCGGCCTGCATGCCCGCGAGCCCGCCGCCCACCACCAGCGCGGTGTCGGAGCCCTGCCCGGTCTGTTCGTTCAACGCCTCATCCATAGCGACTCATCCAGGAGCGGTGATCGGGTGACCGGTGACGAGTGACGGGTCACTGTCTGCCACCTCACCGAAACAGCGGCGACGGGTCCACCAGGTGCTTCTTCCACCACTTCTCCCTGCCCGGGACCCCCAGGGCCGCGCCCAGGAGCTCGGTGACGTAGAGAACCGGCAGGCCCTGGCCTTTCTGGCGCATGTCCAGGTTGGCCTGGCACAGCCCGCACGACACCACCACCGCCTGGGCCCCGGCCTCCCGGGCCCGGGCCACGAGCCCCGAGCACAGGGCCTCGGCCCGGTCGGGGTGGGTGATGCCCAGGTCCGCGCCGCAGCAGTCCACCTTGTACGACCAGTCCAGGGCCTGGGCCCCCACGGCCTCGCAGGCCCGCTCCAGGGTGGTGGGGTTCTCCCACGAGCGCCGGCCGGTCACCCTGGGCGGCCGCACCAGTTGGCAGCCGTAGTAAGCAACGACCTTGAGGCCCTGGAGCGGCCGCTTCACCCCGGCCTTCAACGCCTCGATCACCCCGGGCCGCTCCAGCCAGTCGAGCAGGCTCAGCACGCCCACGCCCTTGCCCCACCGGAACCCCAGGGTGTCCTCGATCTTCCGGGCGTCGGGGTCGCCCGCCTCCAGGGCGACCCGGGCCTTCTGCACGTTGTTGTAGCACCCGGCGCAGGGCACCAGCACGTCCCGGCCCATGCGCTGGGCGATGGCCAGGTTGCGGGCCGGGAGCCCCAGGCCCACCACCCGGTCCATGGTGTGCGCCGACGCCCCCCCGCAGCAGTTCCAGTCGGGCAGCTCCCGCAGCCTCCACCCCAGGGCGCGGAACACCCCCTCGGTGGACTCGTTGAACTCCCACGCCGTGGAGTGGGCGGTACAGCCCGGGTAGTAAGAAAGCTCCCTTTGGGTGCTGGAAGGCTGGGAAGCTAGAAAGCTGGAAGGCTCTCTAGTCCTTTGCTTGTCTGCCACGGTCGCCCTCTTTGGAATCTCCCCAGGCATGGAGAACGGGTTGTCTCTCGCCATGGCCGCCACGGGGTTTTCCCTTCCAGATTTCCGTTGCGCGCGTTGCGTGAGATCCTGAACTTCACGCCGCGGCCTGGACTACTTCAACGGCTTGTCTCTCGCCACGATCGCCAAGATCGCCACGGGTTTCCCATTCCGATCTTCGTTGCGGGCGTTGCGTGAGCCCCCAACTTCACGCCGCAGCTGGGACCGAGACCCTGCCGGCCGCCTAGCTGCCCAGCCGAAAAATCTTCTCCACCTCCGCCTTGCCCTGGATGCCCTTGGGCAGCACCGGGATCTTGCCCTTGGCGAACAGCTTCAGGCCCACGCCCAGGTCCGTGAGGAAGTCGCGGGTCTTGAGCTTGTAGGCCGCGAGCATGGTGGCCTCGTGCACCCGGCCGAACCGGCGGGCGCTCGCCAGGAACGCCTCGTGGAACGCGAGCACGGCCGGCTCGGGCACCCGCCGGCCCTCCCGGCGGGCCAGCGACCGCAGGGCGTCCATGATGGGGCCCAGGTAGATGCCGTTGGGGCACCGGGTGCCGCAGGTGTCGCAGCCCACGCACATCCAGATGGTCTTCGAGCCGAGCAGCGCGTCGCGCATGCCCCGCTGGATCATGCGCACCACGCCGTGGTTGGGCCACTCATACCAGGACACGGTGGGGCACCCGGCCGTGCACTTCTTGCACTGGTAGCACCGGCTCAGGTTCTGCCCGCTCAGCTCCTGGACCTCTGTCGCAAAAGGATGCATGGGGCTCCCTTCGGTCGCTGCCTGGCGGCGGGGCGGCTGAGACCTCTCCCCCCGCAGCCTAGCCGCCTAGCCGTCCGGCTGCCCAGCCGTAAACACCTCGATCTCGCCGATCACCTGCTCGGGGCTGTCGTTCTTGAGCCGGCAGGCCTTGTTGGGGCACACGGCCACGCAGGCGCCGCAGCCCTGGCACAGGGCCTCGTTCACCCGGCTGTGGCCCACGGCCCGGTCCACCTCGCGGGCGCCGTAGGGGCAGATGGGCACGCACAGGCCGCAGGCCGAGCACCGGTCCGGGTCCACGGCCGCCACCAGGGGATCCTGGCTCAGCTCCTCGGCCGCGAACAGGCTCTGGATCTTCGAGGCCGTGGCCATGGCCTGGGCCACCGAGTCGGTGATGTCCTTGGGGTACTGGCCCGCGCCCGCCAGGTACACCCCCCGGGTGGAGCTCTCCACCGGCCGCAGCTTGATGTGGCTCTCCTGGAAGAACCCGTTCTGGTCCACCCCCGCCCGCATGAGGCTCGACACCTCCTCGAACCCCGGGGCCGGCTCCACGGCCTGGGCCAGCACCACCAGGTCGGCGTCGAGCTCGATCTTCTCGCCGGTCAGGGTGTCGGCGGTCCACAGCCGCAGCCGGTCCCCCTCCTGCCACACCCGGCTCACCCGGCCCCGCACGTACACCAGGCCCGCCTCCTCGATGTTGCGCTGGCAGTACTCCTCGGTGAGCTTGCAGTCCGTGCGCACGTCCATGAACGACACCACGGCTCGGCCCTCCGGGGTGAGGTCCCGAAACAGGCGGGCCTGCTTGTTGGTGTACAGGCAGCACACCCGCGAGCAGTAGGGCTTGTGGTTCTCGGGGTCCCGGCTGCCCGAGCACTGGATGAACACCACGTCCCGCACGGGTCGGCCGTCCGAGGGTCGGGCCACGGGCCGGCCGCCCTCGGCCGCCTCGCGCAGGAGCTCCTCGAACCGCAGGGCGTCGATCACGTCCGGGATCTCGCCGGCCCCATACTCCCCCATCCGCTCCACCGGGTACAGCCGGTACCCCGTGGCCACCACGATCGCGCCCACGGTCTCCTCCACCGGCACGGAGTCCTCGGTGGCGATCTCCACCCGGAAGTTGCCCACGTACCCCTCGACCGCGGTGACCCGGCTCGAGGTGAACAGCCGCACCTTCGGGTGGTTGCGCAGGGCCTCGACCCGGGGCCCCAGAATGTCGCGGGCGTCCTCGTGGAACGGGAAGGTCTTGTAGAGCCGCCGCACGTTGCCCCCGGGCTCTGGCAGCCGCTCCACCACCAGGGTCTCGAACCCGGCGTCGGCCAGCTCGAGGGCCGCGGTGATGCCCGCGATGCCCGCGCCCACCACCAGGGCCCGCTTGGTCAGGGGCACCCGGATCGCCTCCAGGGCCGCGTTGCGGCGCACCTTCTCGAGGGTGGCCTGGATGATGTGGAAGGCCTTGCGGGTGGCGGCCTCCTTGTCCCCCTGATGGACCCAGGAGCACTGCTCCCGGATGTTGGCGATCTCCACCAGGTAGGGGTTCAGCCCCACCGATGCCGCGGCCCGGCGGAACGTGGTCTCGTGCATCCGGGGCGAGCACGACGCCACCACCACCCGGTCGAGCCGGTGCTCCCGGATGCCGGTCTTCACCCGGTCCTGCCCCGGGTCGGAGCACATGTACATGTAGTTCTCGGCGTGGACCACGTCGGGCACGCGGCGGAGCATCTCCACCAGGCGGTCCACGTCCACCGTGCCCGCGATGTTGGAGCCACACCAGCAGATGAACACACCGATCCGGGCCATTGGCACCTCGGATGTACGTTGGGACGCTTCGCGTCTGCTGGGCGGCTAGGCAGCTTGGCAGCCGGGCTGCCCAGCCGCCTGGCCGCCTAGCCGCCGCGCTGCCTAGCCGCCCAGCCGTTTCAAAAACCCCTGCACCCGGCTTGCCGCGGCCGAGGCGTGGGCCACCGTGTCGGCGATGTCCCGGGGGCCCTGGGCGCATCCGGCCACGAACACGCCCTCGCGCACCGTGTCGGTGGAGCCGACCTTGTAGTGGGTCTCGCGGAAGAACCCGTTCTCGTCCACCTCGATGCCCAGCACCCGGGCCAACTCCGCCTGCTCGGGGTTGGGCACCAGGGCCTGGGCCAGCACCACCATGTCGGCCCTCACCTCCAGGGCCTGGCCGGAGAGGGTGTCGGCGCCCCACACCACGACCCGGCCGTCCTCCCGGAAGATCCGGCTCACCCGGCCCCGCACGTACACCAGCCCCTCCTCCTCGGTGGACTGCTGCAGGAACTCCTCGTAGCCCTTCCCGGTGCACCTGAGGTCCATGTAGAACAGGGTGGCCCGGCCGTCGTGGACCTTGTGGCGGTACAGGCGGGCGTGCTTGGCCGAGTACATGCAGCAGATCCGCGAGCAGTAAGGCCGGTGGTTCTCGGGATCCCGGCTGCCCGAGCACTGGATGAACACCACGTGCTTGGGCTCGGTGCCGTCCGAAGGCCGGAGCACCTTGCCCGCGGTGGGGCCCGAGGCCGAGAGCATCCGCTCCATGGCCAGGGCGTCGATCACGTCGGGCACCTGCCCGGCCCCGTACTCGGCCATGGCCGACAGGGGGTACAGGTCGAACCCGGTGGCCACCACCACGGCAGCCACCTCCTCTTCGGAGAACGACTCGGCCTGCTCGTACTCGATGGCCCCCACCGGGCAGACCTTGGCGCACACCCCGCACTTGCCCCGGGTCAGGTACCGGCAGTTTTCGGCGTCGATCACGGGCTTGTTGGGCACGGCCTGGGGCGACAGGGTGTAGATCGCCTTCTTGACCCCCACGCCCCGTTCGAAGGGGTTGGTCTTGACCTTGGAGGGGCACTTCTCCTGGCACGCGCCGCACCCGGTGCACTTGGCCCAGTCCACGTAGGAGGGCTTGTGCCGGATCCGTACCCGGAACGCGCCCGGCTCGCCCTCGAACCCCACCACCTCGGAGTACACGTGGAGCCGGATGTTGGGGTGCTGACCGGTCTCCACCGTGCGGGGGGTCAGCGTGCACTGGGCGCAGTCCAGGGTCGGGAACGTCTCGGAGAGCTGGAGCATGCGGCCGCCCACGCTGGGGAGCCGCTCCACCAGCACCACCTCGTGGCCCGCGTCGGCCAGGTCGATGGCCGCCGTGATGCCCGCGATGCCGCCTCCGATGACCAGTACCCGTTTCGTCGCCATCTGGGGTCTCGTGATGCTAGAAGGCTAGAAAGCCGGAAGGCTGGGAGGCCACAAAGCCCCACGTGCCAAACCGGCAGTCAGACCGGGACGCCCTCTCGGATCGGGGGGCAAGGGACCTGCCGGAGAGCCGGGCGCGGCCCCTTCGCTCGCCGCGCAGCGCCTCCGGCGTTCGGACCGCGAAACGGTGCCCCTCCCATCCAGCCGCCATGGAACCAACTCCCGCGTCTCGTGCCTGCGCGGCGAATCCCAAAGCCCGGCTTCGCGCCCGGCCGGAGGCAGGTCCCTTGCCCCGCCCTCCGCAGGAGCGAGCCCGCTTCGTCGCCAGGGCGATCATGCCGCCTCGTCTCCGAGCGCCTGGAGGACCGGCACGGGGTCCACGGCGTGGCGCTCGGCCGAGAGGAGGTCGAGCCCCTCCCCCAGGGCCACGGCCAGCAGCTCCGTGAAGTAGAGCACCGGAACGCCCCGGAACCCCTTGTCGGCCTTGGCCATCTCGGCCTGCCGGTCGTCCAGGTTGAACTGGCACAGGGGGCAGGCGGTCACCACCAGGTCCGCGCCCCGGGCCCGGGCCGAGCCGATGATCTCCCGGGAGCAACGGGTGGCCATGGCGTCGGAGTGGACCACCTGGAACGCGCCGCAGCACTCGCTCTTCATGGGGTAGTCCACGGGCTCCGCGCCCAGGGCGGCCAGCAGGTCCTCGAAGATCCGGGGCCGGTCGGGGTCGTCCATCTGCATCTCGGCCTTGGGCCGCAGGAGCAGACACCCGTAGAACGGGGCCACCTTGAGCCCCTCGAGGCGCCGGGCCACCTTCTCGGCCAGGGCGTCGAACCCCACCTCGTCCCGGAGCACCTCCAGGTAGTGGAGCACGGCCAGGTCGCCCGCGTAGTCCTCGTCGATGAAGTCCGTGACCTTGGCCCGGCGCTCCGGGTTGGTCTGCATCACGTGGTTCGTGCGCTTGAGCACGTTGTGGCACACGGCGCACAGGGTCACCAGCTTGTCCGACGCCTTGCGGGCCCGGGCCAGCACCCGGGTCGGCGAGGCCAGGGCCATGTCGTAGTCCTCGGCCAGGGGGAAGGTGGCGCCGCAGCAGGTCCAGTAGGGCATCTCCTCCAGGGTGAACCCCAGACGTTCCCCCGCCCTTTTGGCGGCTTCGTCGAAGGCCTTGGCCTTGGTATACAGGGTGCAGCCGGGAAAGTACGTGAGATTCATCGCAAGCTCCGGTCAGCTGAGCGGCACGAACTTGCGGGACGCGCTGATCAGCAGGATCTGGGGGACCCGCTTCAGGTACTCGGGGGGCAGGTCCTGGAGCCGGATCTCGTTTCGGCCCTTGCGCAGCTGGAGCATCCGCACGGCCTCCATGATCCGGGCCAGGTCCACGCCCTTGGGGCACACGGCCCGGCACTGGAGGCACGAGGCGCAGATCCACGGGGTGTTGGCCTCGAGCACCCTCTCCTCGAGCCCGAGCTGGAGGTACCGGATCACCTGGTTGGGGAGCATGTCCATCTCGGGCGTGGCCGGGCAGGCGGCCGAGCACTTGCCGCACTGGTAGCACCGGTACACGCTCTGGGCGGCCACCTCCTCGATCTTCCGGATCCGGTCGTTTCCGATCTGTTCCGTTTCGATCCGCACGCGCATGATGTCGATTCTCCCGGCTGGGCGGCTGGGCGGCTGGGCGGCTAGGCAGCTAGGCGGCCTTCTAGCCTCCTAGCCTTCCAGCGCGTAACGCTTCCGGCCCTCTTCGTACAGGTCGCCGCCGTGGGCGTCGTTCACCACCACCACGGGGAAGTCCTTCACCTCGAGGCGGCGGATCGCCTCGGGGCCCAGGTCCTCGTAGGCCACGATCTCGGCCGAGAGGATCCGCTTGGAGATCAGGGCTGCCGCCCCGCCCACCGCCCCGAAGTACACGGCCTTGTGCCGCCGCAGGGCCTCCTTGACCTCGTCGGAGCGCTTGCCCTTGCCGATCATACCCTTGAGGCCGTGGGCCACGAGCACCGGGCTGTAGGGGTCCATCCGGTACGAGGTGGTGGGGCCGGCCGAGCCGATGGGCCGGCCCGGCGGGGCCGGGGTGGGGCCCACGAAGTAGATGATCTGCCCCTCAAGGTCGAACGGCAGGGGCTCGCCCTTTTCGATCAGCTCCACGAGCCGGGCGTGGGCCGCGTCGCGGGCGGTGTACACGAACCCCGACAGCAGCACCTGGTCGCCCGCGCGCAGGCGCTCCACGTCCGCGTCGGACAGGGGTGGCGTCAGCCGGATCACAGCTCCACCTCCTTGTGCCGGGCCGAGTGGCACTGGATGTTCACGGCCACCGGCAGGCTCGCGATGTGGCACGGGTGGACCTCGATGTGCACGTCCAGGCTGGTGGTGGTTCCGCCCAGCCCGGCCGGACCGATGCCCAGGCGGTTGACCTCGGCCAGGAGCTCCTCCTCCAGGTCGCCGTAGAACGGGTCGGGGTTCCGATCGCCCACCGGCCGCAGCAGGGCCCGCTTGGCCAGGAGGGCTGCGATCTCGAAGGTGCCCCCGATCCCCACCCCCACGATGGTGGGCGGGCAGGGGTTGGGGCCGGCCTGGCGCACCCGGTCGATCACGAACCGCTTCACCCCCTCGACCCCGTCGGCGGGTTTGAGCATGGCGATGCCGCTCATGTTCTCGCTGCCCCCGCCCTTGGGCGCGAACGTGATCCGGACCCGGTCGCCGGGCACCAGCCGCACGTGGACCACGGCCGGGGTGTTGTCGCCGGTGTTCTTTCGCCGCAGGGGGTCGGCCACGATGGACTTGCGCAGGTACCCCTCCCGGTAGCCCTGCCGCACCCCCTCGTTCACGGCCTCGTACAGGTCGCCGCCCACCAGATGCACGTCCTGGCCCAGGTCCACGAACACCACGGCGAACCCGGTGTCCTGGCACAGGGGCAGGCCCTCGTCCCGGGCGATCCGGGCGTTCTCCAGCAGCTGGGCCAGCACGTCGCGGCCGGTGGGGCTCTGCTCCCCCTCCCGGAACCGCTCGAACGCGGCCACCACGTCGTCGCCCAGCCGGGTGTTGGCCTCGACCGACAGCCGGCGCACGGCCTCGGTGATCCGCTCGACGGAAACCTCTCGCATGGACGCCTCTCCGTTACGGGTGGATGGGCCCGACGGCCTCCAACCCCTGTGAACGTGTGGGATCCTAACAGCGGTTTTGCTTAAATGAAAGTTGGAAGTTTTTAACGGATACTGAAGTATTGCTTATGGTGAACAGATCTCGCGGAGGGTGTCGTAGAGAAAGTCGGTGATCGCCCGGCCGGGGTGGCGCCTCTTCTCGTAGATGCCCACCCGTCGCCTCAGCTGGGGGTCGCCGAAGGGAAGGAGGGAGAACCGGCGGGAGGCCTCGTGGAGGCGGGCCCGGTTCAGCGGCACCACGGCCACGCCGAGGCCCTGCTCCACCAGGCTCAGCACGGCCTCCATGGAGTCCAGCTCTATCACGTCCCGGGGCCGGATGCCCCGGGCCATGAGCTGGCCCTCCACCATGGCCCCGGTCCAGGCGGTCTTGTCAAACCGAACGAACGGCAGGTCCCGGAACCATTCCACATCGTCCCGCGCCGTCATGCCGGGGGGGCCCACCACGTAAAAAGGCTCCTCGTCGTAGGCCCGCCACTCGCAGTGGGCCGGCAGGGCGTAGGGAGGCTCGCTGATCAGGGCCACGTCCAGGTCGGCCTCCTCCACCCGCGGGGCCAGGGCGTCGGAGATGCCCGACCGGATCCGGACCTGGAGCTGGGGGTAGGTTCGCTTCAGGGCGGCCAGGGCCTCGGGCACCGGCCCGGTCAGGGCCGACGGGATCACCCCGAGCACGATCGCCCCGGGCAGGCTGCCCTCGGGGTTGAGCTGGGCCCGGAGCTCGTCGTACAGGGCCAGGATCTCCTCGGCCCGCTCCAAGGCAAGGCGGCCGGCCGCGTTGAACCGCGGCCGGCCGCCGGAGCGATCGAACAGCTCGACCCCGAACTCCTCCTCCAGGGCCTTCATCTGCAGGCTCACCGCGGCCTGGGTGAGCCCCACCTGGGCCGCTGCCGCGGCAAAGCTTCCTTTCCGGCCGATGGCCACCAGGGTGCGAAGGGCCCTCAACGACATGGGGTGTCGGCTCCGCTAGAGGCTAGAAACTAGAGACTAGAAACTAGAAATCTCGGGGAGCTCGGCCCATCAGCAGGGCGGACGCTCCACCAGACCCCATGCCCCCGGGCAAATGACTGTCGCCAACCCGCGGGCAGGGGTTCTGCGGCTCAGGGGCTTCCCAGCTCTTACGCCGCCCAGCGGGCCGAAGGCCCAAAGCCTCAGATGGGCAGCTTCGCCACCAGCCCCTTCACGGCCTCGGCCGAGCGGTCCAGGGCGGCCTTCTCGTCGGGGGTGAGGTCGATCTCGAACACCTTCTCCACCCCGCCCTCGCCCAGGAGCACCGGCACGCCCAGGTAGATGCCCTGGTAGCCGTACTCGCCCTCCAGGTAGGCGGCGCAGGGGAGCACCCGCTTCTGGTCCTTCAGGATCGCCTCGGCCATCTGCACGGCCGACGCCGAGGGCGCGAAGAAGGCGCTGCCGGTCTTGAGGTAGTTGACGATCTCGGCTCCGCCGTTGCGGGTGCGCTCGATCAGGGCCTCGATCCGCTCCGGGGGCAGCAGCGACTGGAGCGGGATGCCGCCCACGCTGCAGTACCGGGCCAGGGGCACCATGGAGTCGCCGTGGCCGCCCAGCACGAAGGCCTGCACGTCCTCCACGCTCACCCCCAGCTCCAGGCTCACGAAGGTGCGGAACCGGGCCGTGTCCAGGATGCCGGCCATGCCCACCACCCGCTCCTTGGGGAAGCCGCTCACCTTCAGCGCGGTGTAGGCCATGGCGTCCAGGGGGTTCGACACCACGATGATCACCGCGTTGGGGGAGCGGGGGGCCACCTGCTCGGTCACGCTCTTGACGATCTGGAAGTTCTTGAGCAGCAGGTCGTCCCGGCTCATGCCGGGCTTGCGGGGCAGACCGGCGGTGATGATCACCACGTCCGAGCCGGCGGTCTCGTCGTAGCCGTTGGTGCCCACCACGTTCACGTTGAACCCCTCCACCGGGCTCGCCTGGAGCAGGTCCAGCGCCTTGCCCTGGGGCACCCCCTCCACGATGTCCACCAGGACCACGTCCCCCAGCTCCTTGGCCGCCGCCCAGTGGGCCGCGGTGGCCCCCACGAACCCTGCGCCCACCACCGTGATCTTGTTCCTGGCCATGGCTCATCCTCCCGTTTCCCGTTCGTGCACAAGTTGCTCCCGGACCGGCGGAGAACGCCGGTCCACCAAGGGCCGGCATCCTAGCACCCGCCCCGTTTTTCAGCAACGCTAAAAGCGTTGGAGTATGGCTAAAGAGGGCGGCGGTTGGCCGCTGACCGTGGGTCGTCGGTTTGGGGTCCCGCTCCGGCGGGCGGCCCCGGCCGTGCAGCCTTCTTGACGCGGCCCGCCCAGGGCCGCATTGTTTGGGCGCACCACAGGACCGATCCGCGCGCGGAGGGGAGGTCATGAGACGAATCGTGGTCGGAATCACCGGTGCAAGCGGGGTGGTGTACGGGGTGCGCCTCCTCCAGGTGCTGCGGCAGATGCCGGCCGTGGAGACCCACCTGATCCTGTCGGCCGCGGCCCGCCAGACCCTGGTGCTGGAGACCGAGTGGGCCCCCGAAACGGTGGAAGCCTTGGCCGACCGGGCGTATGATCCGGGAGACCTGGCCGCGCCGATCGCGAGCGGCTCGGTTCCCACGGCCGGCATGGTCGTGGCGCCGTGCTCCATGAAGACCCTGTCGGCCATCGCCCACTCGTACGCCGACAACCTGATCGTGCGGGCCGCCGACGTGACCCTGAAGGAGCGCCGGCCCCTGGTGCTGGTGCCCCGGGAGACCCCCTTGCACAAGGGCCACCTGGAGCTGATGCTCCGGGCCGCCGACCTGGGCGCGGCCCTGGTGCCACCGATGGTGGCCTTCTATCATCGGCCCACCACCATCGACGAGGTGGTGGACCACACCGTGGGCAAGGTGCTCGAACTCCTGGGGCTGGAGCACCAGCTCTACCGGCGTTGGCACGAGACCTGATGCCGAGCTGCCATCCATGGATACGCATCCTGGGGCGGGGCGGGGGACCTGCCGGAGGGCCGGGCGCGGCCCCTTCGTTCGCCGCGCAGCGCCTCTGACGCTCGGAGCGCGAAATGGCTGGAACTCCATCGAGCCGTCATGAAACCAGCTCTTCGATCCCGTGCCTGCGCGGCGAATCTCATGCTCGGCTTTGCGTCCGGCCGGAGGCAGGTCCCCCGCCCCGCCCTCCGAGGTGACGCGCCTAATTTGTTGCCGGGTCAATGGTATCATCCCAACGGAGCACCGTTATGCCCAAGCCCTGGCCCGTGGAGGAGCGAACCCTGGAAGGGGACTTCCGGATCTTTCGGCTGGTGCGCGAGCGGGCCCGCAGCCCCCGCACCGGCGCGGCCCACGACTTCTTCGTGCTGGAGACCGGCGACTGGGTGAACGTGATCCCGGTGACCGCCGACGGCCAGGTGGTGATGGTGCGCCAGTACCGGCACGGGGTGAAGCGGGTCACCCTGGAGATCCCGGGCGGGCTGGTGGACGACGGCGAGGATCCGGCCGCGGCCGCGGCCCGGGAGCTGGAGGAGGAGACCGGGTACCGGCCGGAGCGGGTGATCCACCTGGGCTCGGTGGACGCCCAGCCGGCCCTGCAGAACAACCGGTGCCACACCTACCTGGCCCTGGACGCCGTTCGGGTGGCCGACCCCGCGCCCGATGCGGGCGAGGACCTGCGGGTGGTGCTGGTTCCCTTGGACGAGGTGCCCCGCCGGATCGCTGAGGGCGAGATCACCCACGCCCACGTACTGGCCGCGTTCTACTGGTACGAGCTGTGGAAGCGCCGGCCCGGGACGTGAGCTCCGGGCCGGTGCGGGTCGGCCTGTTCTGGCACTCCCGCACCGGCACCACCCGGGCCGCCGTGGAGATGCTGCAGACCGGGCTCACCGCCCGGGGCGCGCGCCCCCGGCTCGCGGAGATCCGGCCCCGGTGGGACCTGCCCTATCCCCTTTGGCTCGCACTGTCGTTCGTGCCCGGCATCCGGTTCCCCCTGCGGCCCGTGCCCTTCCCCCCCACGGCCTTCGACCGGGCGGTGCTCGCGTTCCCCAAGTGGACCTTCGCGCACCCGCCGGTGAACGCGTTCCTGGCCCGGTGGGCCCGCTCGCTCCCGCCTACCGGACTGCTGGTGACCTGCGGAGGATGGGATCAGGATCGGTACCTGGAGGGCTACCGGAGGCGGCTGGAGCGCTCTGGGGTAGAGGTGCGGGCCACATTGGCGGTCAAGAAAAAGGACCTTCCCACCCCCGCCACCCAGGAGGCCCTGGCCCGGTTCGCCGACAGCCTGCTCTGAGCCTGGACCCCTCGCCGGGGGGAGCGCGACGCCCGAGCAGCGAGGGCCGCCCCCCTCACCGTCCGACCCACAGGGGCAGGCTCAGCTCGCGGACCCCGGAGCCGTCCGGCGGGAAGTAGCGGATCACGGCCGTGTACGAGCCCGGCGGCAGGGGCTGGCCCAGGGTGTCGCGCACCTCCCACACGAAGTTGCGTGAGTCGCCCGGCTCCAGGTGGACCATGGCCTGGGCCACCATCTGGGGCCGGAACACCACCCGGCCGGCGTCGTCGCGCACCTCGATGGGGTAGGGGTCGGGCAGGTCGATCGGGGCCCGGGCCTCCACCCGGAACGTGACCCTCCTGCTGGGGCCCGGGGGGGCAGTCCAGGCACTGCCACACGGCGAAAGCGTCCGCCCCCTCCTGGGAAGCCGGGTCGCTTCCGGCCTGGGGGGGCGGCAGGCCCACCCGCCGGGCCACGCCGTCTTTCTGGCGCAGAACCGTCCGGAGCGCCTCCCGGTCCACCCGATCCGTGACTCCGGCTTCCTGGAGAGCCTGCCACACCTCTTTTTCCGTGGGAAACCCCAGGCCGTACACGTCGGGGTGGGCCTCGGCCCACACCTCGCCCTCGGGGGTCACGGCCAGCTTCACCGGCAGGTAGGCGATCTCGACCCGGGTGCCCCGGGTGGCCAGACCGAACAGCTCGTCGATGTCGCCGTCGCGGGCCCGGATGCACCCGTGGCTCAGAAACTGCCCCACCGAGGTGGGGAACGGGGTGCCGTGGACCCCGTAGCCCCACACGGACAGCTGGATCCAGTAACGGCCCAGGGGGTTGTCCGGGCCGGGGGGCACCTTCTGCCGGACCACCCGGTTCTCCCGCCGCATCTCCTCCTGGATCGACGGGGGCACCTCCCAGGTGGGGTTCTCCTCCCGGAACAGGATCCGGAACGACCCCAGCGGCGTGGGCCACGCCGGCCGACCCAGCCCCACGGGATACCGGGCCGTCACCCGACCGTCCTCGAACACGTACAGGGTGGCCTCAGGCACGTTGATCACCCACCCGTCGTCCGCGAGCGCGGGCACCACCCGCCGGGTGTCCACCCGAAGCTCCTGGCCCGGGTAGATCCGGTCCGGGTCCTGGATCCCGTTCTCCCGGGCCAGGGTCGTCCAGGGGACCCCCACCCGCGACGCGATCCCCACCAGGGTATCGCCGGGCCGGACCTCCACCGTTCGCAGCTCACCCGCCACCTGGCGAAACACCCCCAGCCGCGGGCCACCGGTGGGGAGGTCGTGGGCGTCGGCGACGGCTGCAGCCAGCAGGAGCGGCGTGAGAAGAAGCGACCAACGAAGCATGGGAGAGCCTTTCTCGGGGGAGGCCTCCCCATTGTACCCATTCGCGGGCGCGGAGCAACCGGTGTGAGAGCCTACCTCTTAGGGGCGGGCGTCCTGTGGGATCGTAAACTCCCAGGCGCACCAAAACTCGTCGGGATGCTCGTCCGGCGGGCAAGCGATGCACCGGGTGCGGATCCTCGGATCGACCGTCCGGGCGAACTCGGCGTATTCCACGATACCCACGGACTTGCAGGGGAAATCCGGAAGCCCCTTCCGCTTCCGGGCCGACTGGACCCGGCAGTCCAGCATCCGGAACACGGCCCTCCGCTCGGAGACCTCGACCGTCTCCTGCAGGTTCAGCCGCGCGTAGAACCTGTGATTCAGGCACTCCACCAACGCCGGGATCCCCCCGCCCGGCTTCATCCCCAACCGCTCCATGATCCGCCGGGCCTCGATCACGGTGAACCGCTCCCACGCAGCCCGGTCCGCCTCGATCGCCGCCTCCATTCCGTGGGCCTTCTCCACCGCCTGGAACCACAGGCCGTCGTGGGCGAGCCAGTTCTTGGCATCGTCGATCAGCATCCGGATCAACTCCTCCTTGCTCAGGTCGTAGAGCATCCGGATGCCTTCGTTCCCCTTCTGCTTCGCCTCCATGGACTCCTCCCTACACGATTCGAAAAGAAAACGAAGGGGCGGGCTCTCATACCAAGTTGCGATCAAAGCTATCGGCCCCCTGAGCAGAGGGGGCAAGGGACCTGCCGGAGAGCCGGGTGCGGCTCCTTAGCCCGCCGCGCAGCGCCTTCGGCGTTCGAGCCACGAAATGGCTTGCATTTCCAGCAGTTGGAATGAAACAAATTCCCCCGTTCCGTGCCTGCGCGGCGGATCTCAATGCCCGGCTTCGCACCCGGCCGGAGGCAGGTCCCTTGCCCCGCCCCCCGAGGGCTCTCGGTTTAAACGCAAGTTGGTCTCACGCCCCCGGACAGTGGTGCTCCCATCCGAGCAGTTGGGCCGCCCCCGCGATGCCGACCCCGTACGAGATGACCCTCACCCCGGGGGGCAGGGAGCCCTCGATCCGGTCCCATACCCCCTGCACCAGCCCCCCCGCCCCCACCAGAACCGTGCGGCACCGGCGGACGGCCTCCGGGGCATCGGTCAGGGAGGACCGCTCTCCCAGGCACAAAACCGGCCGCACGGCACACAGGGCGTCGTACAGGCAGCTGTGGTGGCCAACGAGGCAGGCGCAGGGCGGCTCCCCCTCGGATCCAAACCGTTCCACGAACCGGTCCGCGCAGACAGCGGTGCCCCGGGTGGCGCACAGGCGGGGCCCCGTCTCGAGCTCCCCGGCCCATGCCAGGTACGCGTTCGCGGCCGCCAGGAGCCGGGCCCTGTCCGCCGGGCACCCGGCCGGCGATCGAACGAGATCGGCCAGCTTCCCCGCGTAGCGAGCGGCCAGGGGCGAGATGCACCACCCCTCCGCCCGCCCCACTCGGGCCCGCAGCACGAAACGAGCCGGTCCCGGCCCAAGACAGGCGATGCCGGGCCAACGGTCGGAGGCGGTCTCCACCTGGACCACGGCCCCCTCGTGGCCGCTGCGCGCCAAGCGCTCGCCGAGCCGCCTCCGGATCGCCGCGACGATGCCGTTGGGCTCATCCATCCGGCGCTTCATAGGGCCACCCCACGACACCCCCTTCCAGGTACGAGGCGTTCTCGAACCCCAGCCCGTCCAGGATCCGCTGCCCTTCGTAGCCCCGCAGCCCGATCTTGCACAGGAGCACCACCGGCCGGTCACGGGGCAGGTCCTCGGCGCGGCGGCGAAGCTGCCCCAGCGGGATCAAAGTGGCGTTGCCGAACGGCAGGGCCTCGTGCTCGGCCGGGCTCCGCACGTCCACCAGCAGGGGGGCCGCGCCCTCCCCCTGCCACTGCCGGAGCTCGTCGGGCCGCACCCCCCGGGCCCGGCCGTCCAGCTTGTTCCGGACGGCGTTGGCCGCCACGAGCAAGGGGTCCATCGGGGGGGAGTAGGGGGGCGCGTACACGAGGTCCAGGTTGGCCACCTGGTCCACGGTCATGCCGGCCGTCACGGCGGCCACGGCCGCGTCCACCCGCCGGGCCACGTCGCCGCGGCCCACGGCCTGCACTCCGAGCAACCGGCGGGATCCCCGGTCCGCGATCATCTTGACCAGGATGGGGGCGGCGCCGGGCATGAAGTGGGGCTTGTCCGGCCCGGCCACCAGCGCGACCACGGGGTCGAACCCGGCCTCGCGGGCCTCGGCCTCCCCTAGGCCCGTGCGGGCCGCGGTGAGCTCGAAGAACCGCATGACCAGCGACCCGGCCACCCCGGGGAACGTGTCCACGTCGCCCAGCACCGCGTTGGTGCCGGCCACCCGGCCCTCCTTGTTGGCCGTGGACCCCAAGGGGATCCAGCAGGGCCTGCCCGTAACCAGGTGACGCTTCTCGGCGCAGTCGCCTGCCGCGTAGATGCTGGGGTCCGAGGTCCGCAGGTGCTCGTCCACCCAGATCGCGCCGGTGGGACCGATCTCCAGGCCGGCGGCCCGGGCCAGGTCCACCTCGGGCCGCACCCCGGTGGCCACCAGGACCAGGTCGGCGCGGATCGTCTCGTCCGGCAACCGAAGGCCCACCGCGCGACCGTCCTCCACGACCACCTCGCGCACCCCGACCCCGGTGAGGACCCGGATCCCCTTGGACCGGGCGTGCTTCTCCAGGTGGGCCGCGACCTCCGGGTCCGCGTTGGGCAGGACCCGGGGCAGGCGTTCCACCACCGTGACCTCCTCGCCCCGCTCTTGCAGGGCCTCGGCGGTCTCCAAGCCGATCAGGCCCGCCCCGATCACGGCCACCCGGAGCGGCCGGGCCTTCTCGTCCCCGGCCAGGTCCCGTTCCTTCAGGAGATCGGCGATCTGGTCCAGTGCGGCGCGGAACCGTCGGGCGTCCGAGTAGGTCTTCAGCCGGAACACGTTGGGCGCGTCGAGGCCCCGGATCGGGGGCGCCGTCGCCCGGGCTCCGGTGGCCAGGATCAGCCGGTCGTAGGGCAGGGTGCGGGCCTCACCGGTGTCCAGCGAGCGAACCACCACCTCCCGGTGGTCCCGCCGAATCTCCACGGCCTCGGTGCGGGTCAGGAGCCGAACGTCCTTGACCTGCTCGAAGAACCGGGGATCGCGCACCACGCCCGAGGGGGTCTCCATGAGCTCCTCGATCCGGGCCACACCGCCGCCCACGTAGTAGGGGAAGCCGCACGCGCCGTAGCTGGCGTGGGCGTCCCGCTCCACCACCGTGATCTCGGCCGCGGGGTCCAGCCGCCGAGCCCGGGCCGCCGCCTTGGGGCCCGCGGCAACTCCACCGATCACGACGATCCGTCTTGCCATGGCAACTCCTCCCAAAACGAAACACGGGCATCTCTTCCAGGGCGTGGGCGCCTTTCGTATGCACCCAGCACCTGGATGAGATGCCCGCCTTCGAAAAAAGTCACAAAAAAGAGGGAAAAACAGGGTCGCGGACTACCTCCCCTCGTCCACCTCCTCCAGGCCCGGGCCGTCGCCCGCCAGGGCCACGGCCTCGATCTCCACCCGGGCTCCCTTGGGAAGCGCGGCCACCTCCACCGCGGCCCGGGCCGGCGGCACATCGTCGAAGAACCCGGCGTACACCCGGTTCATGGCCGCGAAGTCGCCCATGTCGGCCAGGAACACCGTGGTCTTCACCACCCGGTCGAGCCCGCTTCCGGCCGCCTCGAGCACGGCCTTCAGGTTCTCGAGCACCTGCCGGGTCTGGGTCGCCACATCCTCCTCCACCATCTCGCCGGTGGCCGGGTCGAGGGGGATCTGGCCCGAGCAGAACACGAACCCCCCGGCCACCACGGCCTGGCTGTACGGTCCGATCGCCTGGGGCGCGTTGTCGGTCGTCACCGCTCGCTTCATGGCGTCACCTCCGGTGGGGGTTAGAAGGCGGGGGAAAGCCTCAAGCAAAACCCGTTCGTCGCGGGTCGTTCGTCGTCGACCACCGGCCCGCGACGGAACCCGAAGACCGGCGACCGTGGACCGAAGGCCGCCGACCGAACTCTACGTCTTCACCCGGGTCACCCGCTGGACCCCCTTGATCGACAGGATCGAGCTCAGGACCTTCTGGAGCCGCTCCAGGTCCTCCACCAGGATCTCGAACCGGCACACGGCCTGGCCGGCCGCCCAGGTGGAGACCTGGGCCCGGGCTACGTTCACGTCGTGCTCGGCCAACAGGTTGGTGATCTCCGCCAGGATCCCCCTGCGGTCCTCGCAGTCCACCCGGATCTTCACCGGGTGCACCGCTCCCTTGCCGCTCCCCCACTCCACGGGCACCCGCCGAGCAGGGTCCAGGCGCCGCACGTTGGGGCAGTCGGCCGTGTGCACGGTCATGCCCTGGCCCCGGGTCACGAACCCCACGATCGGGTCGCCCGGCAGGGGATGGCAGCACCGCGCAAACCGAACCAGGGCGTCGCCCACCCCCTCGATCACGATACCGCTGGTGGTCCGGGGGGGCTTGCGGGGCCGTTTCGGGGGGGCCTCACGCTCCTCCAGGTCCGGGTAGATCTTGCCCAGGACCTGCCGGGCCGAGATCTTGCCGTACCCAACGGCCTCCAGCAGCTCCTCGGCCTTGTTCAGGCCGAAGCCCTTGGCGGCCCGTTCCATCTCCCCCGACTTCAGGGCCTTGGACAGGCTCTTGTCGAACTTGCGGAACTCCCGTTCGCAGATCTCTCGGCCCAGCTCGGTGGACCGGGCCCGTTGCCGGGCCTTGATCCAGGCCCGGATCTTGTTGCGGGCCTTCGAGGTCTTGACGAACTCGAGCCAGTCCGGGCTTGGGGTGTGGTGCTTGGAGGTGATCACCTCCACCCGGTCGCCGTTTCGCAGCTCGTGGCTCAAGGGCACCATGCGGCCGTTCACCTTGGCCCCCACGCACTGCTCCCCCACCTTGGAGTGGATGGCGTAGGCGAAGTCCACGGGCGTGGCGCCCCGGGGCAGCTCGATCAGGTCCCCGGCCGGGGTGAACACGTACACCACCTCGGGGAACCAGTCGCCCTTGACGCTCTCGAGGAACTCCTGGGGATCCTGGATCTCCTTGTGGGCCTCGACCAGCTTGCGCAGCCACTCGAACACCCGGTCCATGGGGTCGGCCTCGCTGCGCTTCTCCTTGTAGCGCCAGTGGGCCGCGATCCCCTCCTCCGCGATCCGGTGCATCTCCTCGGTGCGGATCTGGACCTCCATGGGCTGGCCGCCGGGGCCGATGACCGTAGTGTGGAGGGACTGGTACAGGTTGGGCTTGGGCAGGGCGATGTAGTCCTTGAACCGACCCGGCACGGGCTTCCACTCGGCGTGGATCGCGCCCAGGATGGCGTAGCAGTCCTGTACCGTCCGGGTGATGATCCGGAACGCGACCAGGTCGTACACCTTGTCCAGGGGGATCCCCTGGTCCTGCATCTTCCGGTGGATCGAGAACAGGTGCTTCGGCCGGCCGCTGACCCGGCCCGGCAGCTCGTGGCGCTCCAGCAGCCGGGCGAGCCGGTCCTTGACCTCCTCGATGTAGGCCTCCCGCTCGGCCAACCGGCGGCGCACCCCTTCCTCCAGCTCGGCCCAGGTCTCGGGGTGGGCGTACCGAAACCCCAGGTCCTCCAGCTCGCTCTTGATCCGGTGGATGCCGAGCCGGTTGGCCAGGGGGGCGTAGATGTCGAGGGTCTCCTGGGCCAGCACCAGGCGTTCGGGAGGGGGCCGCGCTTCCAGTGTACGCATCACCTGGAGCCGGTCGGCCAGCTTCACGAGCACCACCCGCACGTCCTGGGCCATGGCCAGGATCAGGCGGCGGAACCGTTCGGCCTGCTCCTTCTTGCGGGAGGTGTACCGGACCGCGGACACCCGGGCCAGGCCCTGGAGCACCGACGCCACCTCGTCGCCGAAGTGGGAGCGCACCTGCTCCGGGTCGCTCACCGCCTCCTCCACCACGTCGTGGAGCAGGCCGCAGGCCAGGGTGACCTCGTCCAGGTTCAGCTCGGCGAGAATCCGGGCGACCGCCAGGGAGTGTTGGAGGGTGGGGTCCTGGGAAGATTCGGCCGCCCCCCCGTGGACCTTGGCCGCAAACAGATAGGCCTTCTGGATGAGGTCGAGGTTCGCCCCCGGGTGGAGGGCCTCGACCTCCTCGAGAAGTTCGGAGATGCGCAGCATCAGCCGGCGGGTGCCGACTCCCCCCGCGTCTAGGGAGCCCGGCGGGGGATCTGGCGCATGCGCACCGTGACCTTGCCCTCGGCGATCTCCCGGAGGGCCGTGACCACGATCTTGTTCTTGGTCTCCACCAGGGGCGGGGCCGACTCCA
The DNA here is from genome assembly GCF_000526155.1 of Deferrisoma camini S3R1. Classification (NCBI taxonomy): domain Bacteria; kingdom Pseudomonadati; phylum Thermodesulfobacteriota; class Deferrisomatia; order Deferrisomatales; family Deferrisomataceae; genus Deferrisoma; species Deferrisoma camini. The sequence goes on from NZ_JAFN01000001.1 coordinate 2,144,383, forward strand.
GCAGCTGCTTCACCCGCTGGGCCGCCGCCATGGCGAGCTCGAACCGGTTGGGGACCTTTTCCAAGCAGTCTTCTACGGTAACGCGTGCCATGTGTTCCACTCCTTCGGGGTAACTTCGGTCGTTGGTCGTCGGTCAGGGGCCTTCGGCCCGCTAGGCGGCTTGGCTGCTAGGCCGCTAGGCGGCCGGGCCGCTTCCCCGAACCGCCGCCAAACGCTCGGTGGGGCATGGGGTCTGATTCTAATCCCCCCCCAGTAACGCCGCCAGAGCCGCCTGCTGACGGACCGGCCGGCACCGCTCGGCCCGCACCACAGCCTTCAGGTCCTCGAGGCACCGGCCCATGTCGTCGTTCACCACCACGTAGTGGTACCGTGGCGCCTCGGCCACCTCCTGCCGGGCATTGGCCAGCCGTCGAGCGATCACCTCGGGGTCGTCCTGTCCCCGGGCCTTCAGACGCCGCTCCAGCTCCTCCCACGAGGGGGGCAGCACGAACACCAGCACCGCGTGGGGCAGCCTCTGGGCCACCTGGAGGGCGCCCTGCACGTCGATGTCCAGCACTAGGTCCTGCCCGGCCTCGGCCGCGGTCCGCAGCTCGGTCAGGGCCGTGCCGTAGAGGTTGCCGTGCACCTCGGCCCACTCGGCGAACTCGCCCCGGTCCCGCATGGCCTCGAAGGTGGCCCGGTCCACGAAGTGGTACTCCACCCCGTCGCGCTCTCCCGGTCGGGGCGGCCGGGTCGTGTGGGACACGCTGTAGCCCAGCTCGGGCATCGCCTCCCGGAGCCGGCGGATCAGGGTGGACTTGCCGGCGCCCGAAGGCGCGGAGATCACCAGCACCAACCCCTGCCGCACGGCCTACTCCCACTCGATGGTGGCCGGCGGCTTGGACGAGATGTCGTAGACCACCCGGTTGACCCCGTCCACCTCGTTGATGATCCGGTTCGAGATCCGACCGAGCAGCTCGTAGGGCAGCCGGGACCAGTCCGCGGTCATGCCGTCCACCGAGTTCACCGACCGCACCGCCACCACGTGCTCGTAGGTGCGCTCGTCGCCCATCACCCCCACGGTCTTCACCGGCAGCAGCACGCAGAACGCCTGCCACACGCTCCGGTGCACCCCTTCCCGGACGATCTCCTCGCGCACGATGGCGTCGGCCTCTCGGAGCACGTCGAGCCGCTCCCGGGTCACCTCGCCCAGGATCCGGATGGCCAGGCCCGGCCCGGGGAACGGATGGCGCTCGATGATCTCCTCGGGCAGGCCCAGCTCCCGGCCCACCTCCCGCACCTCGTCCTTGAACAACTCGCGCAGGGGCTCCACCAGCTTCAGGTTCATCCGCTCGGGCAGCCCCCCCACGTTGTGGTGGCTCTTGATCGTGGCCGAGGGCCCCTTGAACGAGACGCTCTCGATCACGTCGGGGTACAGGGTGCCCTGGGCCAGGAACTCCACGTCGCCGAGCTTGCGGGCCTCGCGCTCGAACAGGTAGATGAACTCGTTGCCGATGATCTTGCGCTTCTGCTCCGGGTCGGTCACGCCCTCGAGCTTCTCGAGGAACAGGTCCGCCGCGTCCACGTGGAGCAGGTTCAGGTGGAAGTGGTCCCGGAAGGTGCGCACCACCTTCTCGGCCTCTCCCTTCCGGAGGAGCCCGTTGTCCACGAAGATGCAGGTAAGCCGGTCGCCCAGGGCCCGGTGCAGCAGCAGGGCCACCACCGACGAGTCCACCCCCCCCGACAGGGCGCAGATGACCCGCCGGTCGCCCACGGTCTCGCGGATCTCGCGCACCGTGGCCTCGATGAACGACCCCATGGTCCAGCTGGGCTCGCACCCGCACACATCGAACAGGAAGGCCTCGAGCATCTCCGAGCCCCGGGGGGTGTGGACCACCTCGGGGTGGAACTGCACCCCGTACCAGGGCCGGTTCTCGTGGCCCATGGCCGCCACCGGGCTGTTCTCGGTGTGGGCCAGGGCCCGGAAGCCGGGGGGCATGGCCTCGATCCGGTCGGCGTGGCTCATCCACACCGGCAGGGTCTCGCCGGGGCGGAACCCGGTGAGCGGGCCCCGGGCCTCGTCCACCGTGATGTGGGCCAGGCCGTACTCGCGCTTGAGCCCTCGGGCCACCCGCCCGCCCAGCAGGTGGGTCATGAGCTGCATGCCGTAGCAGATGCCCAGCACCGGCACCCCCAGCTCGAACACCTCGGCCGACACCCTGGGGGCCTCGGGGTCGTACACGCTGGCCGGGCCACCCGAGAGCACGATGCCCTGGGGCGCGAGGGAGCGGATGCGGTCGATCCCCACGGTGCACGGGTGGATCTCGCAGTACACCCGGCTCTCCCGGATACGGCGGGCGATCAGTTGGGTGTACTGGGACCCGAAATCCAGGATCAGGATCTTCTGGTCGTGATGCACGGGCTTTCCTCTGCCTCGGGCTGGGCGGCGGGGCCGCGATGGGTCCGGGAACACCGGAAGGCGGGCCTCAGGCCGGCTCCACCCGGTAGTTGGGGGCTTCCTTGGTGATGATCACGTCGTGCACGTGGCTCTCGCGCAGGCCCGCCGGGGTGATCCGGACGAACCGGGCCTTCCGACGCAGCTCCTCGATGGTGGAGCAGCCGGTGTAGCCCATGCCGGCCCGGAGCCCGCCCACCAGCTGGAGCACGTTGGCCGACAGGGGCCCGCGGTAGGGCACCCGCCCCTCGATCCCTTCGGGAACCAGCTCGGACTCGTCGCGGATGCCCTGGAAGTACCGGTCGCGACTGCCCTTTTTCATGGCGCCCAGGGACCCCATGCCCCGGTACACCTTGTAGGACCTGCCCTGATACAGGATCAGCTCGCCCGGGCTCTCCTCGGTGCCGGCCAGGAGGCTGCCGATCATCACCGACGACGCGCCGGCCGCGATGGCCTTGGTGATGTCGCCCGAGTACTTCACCCCGCCGTCCGCGACCACCGGGATGCCGTGCCGGTCGGCCACCCGGGCCGCCTCGGCCACGGCCGTGATCTGGGGCACGCCGGCGCCGGCCACCACCCGGGTGGTGCAGATGGAGCCGGGCCCCACGCCCACCTTGACCGCGTCGGCCCCGGCCCGGATCAGGGCCTCGGCCCCCTCGGCCGTGGCCACGTTGCCCGCGACCACCTGGGCCTCGGGCCACTGGGCCTTGATGGCCCGCACGGCCTCCACCACCATCTTCGAGTGGCCGTGGGCCGTGTCCACCGCGATCACGTCGCAGCCCTGGGCGAGCAGGGCCTCGACCCGGGCGTCCCGGTCCGCCCCCACCCCCACGGCCGCGCCGACCCGCAGCCGGCCCATCTCGTCCTTGCACGAGTTGGGGTACTTGCGGGCCTTCTCGATGTCCTTGATCGTGATCAGCCCCCGCAGCACGAACTTCTCGTCCACCACCGGCAGCTTCTCGATCCGGTGCTCGTGGAGGAGCTCCTTGGCCTGCTCCAGGGTGGTGCCCGGCGGCACCGTGACCAGCCCATCGCGGGTCATCACCTCGCGCACGGGCCGCTCCAGGTTCCTCTCGAACCGCAGGTCCCGGTTGGTCAGGATGCCCAGCAGGCGGCCGTCGTCGTCGGTGATCGGCACCCCGCTGATCCGGTACCGGGCCATCAGCTCCAAGGCCTCGGCCACCTTCTGGTCCGGCCCCATGGTGATCGGGTCCACGATCATGCCGGCCTCGGACTTCTTCACCTTGTCCACCTCGGCCGCCTGCTCCTCCACCGTGAGGTTCCGGTGGATGATGCCGATGCCCCCCTCCTGGGCCATGGCGATGGCGGTCCGGGCCTCGGTCACCGTGTCCATGGCCGCGCTCAGCAGGGGCACGTTGAGTCGGATCTTCGGGGTCAGCCACGTGCTCACGTCCACCTGGTCGGGCAGCACGGCCGACTCGGCCGGAAGGAGGAGCACATCGTCGAAGGTGAGTCCGAAGGGGATCTTCTCTTCCAGCATGGCGCCTCCGGCACGGTGGGGGTGTGGGGGGAGGAGGAAAAGAATCGGTAAGGATAGGCGACGTCCGGAAGCCGGGTCAAGCCGGCTGCGTCACATCCCCCGCTCCGACCGGATGCGGTCGTAAGCCTCCTGGATCTCCAGGAACTTCCGGTGGGCCAGTTCCCGGAACTCGTCGCCCAGGTGGGCCACCCGGTCCGGGTGGTACTTCTTGGCCAGCTCCCGGTAGGCCCGCTTGATCTCCTCGTCCGAGGCGTCCGGGGCCACGCCCAGCACCTCGTAGGCCCGGCCGTTGCCGGCGGCGGCCGCCGTCCGCAGCCCGCTCACGTCGGCCGGGTTCACCCCCAGCCCCGCGATGGCCCGACGGAGCACCGCCTCCTCGGCCGGATGCACGTGGCCGTCGGCCCGGGCCACGTCGATCAGACACTCCACCAGCAGGAGCCGGGTGGCGTAGTCGCACCGGCGGGCCACGTCGCGGCACAGGGCGTCCAGGTCCACGCCCTTTCGGAGGAACTGCTTGATCAGGTCCCGCACGATGTCCAGGGACTCGCCCCGGTAGCCCAGCCGCTCCTCGAAGAACCGCCGGATCGTGCGGACCTCCTCCCGCTTGACCTCGCCGTCGGCGTTGAGCATGGCGGTGAGGATCCCCACCAGGCTCGCCACGAAGTACAGCTCTTCCTGCTGCTGCCGCACCCGCGGGTCGTCGGCCGGGCCCGGTCCCTCCGAGAGCGGAGCGTCCCTCACGTAGTGGCCGATCACCCCGCCGATCACGGCCCCCAGGGGGCCGCCCAGCAGCCACCCGACTCCGGCTCCGATCAGCTTGCCTTGTAACGCCATGGGAGTCTGCTCCGTGGAGAAGGCTGGAAGGCCGGGAGTCGTTCTCAGTCCGGCCCGAGCTCGTGGAGGGCGCTGCCGTCCGACAGGAACACCACCGTGTCGTCCAGCACCACCGGCTGGGAGTGGAGCCCCGGGCCGGGCACGTACCGGGCCTGCACGGCCCCGGTGGCCGGGTCCAGGGCCACGACGGGTCCGTCCGAGAAGCCCACGACCACGGCCCCGGAGGCCAGCACCGGCGCCGTGGCGATGCCCTCGCCCGGCCTCACCCTCCACACGACCGCCCCGTTGTCTCGCCGGAGGGCCACCACCGAGCCGTCGGCCCCGGCCAGATACAGGGTTTCCGCGCCCACGGCGATCCCCGCCGCCGCGCCCACCTCGGCCCGCCACAGCACCTCGCCGGTGGCCGCGTCCAGGGCCACCACCGGGCCGTCGAGGCTCCCGGCGTACACCCGGCCGCCGGCGAACGCCGGCCCGGCCGTGACGTCCCGGAACCCCTTGCCCGAAAGCTCGGCGCGCCAGATCACCCGCCCCACCTCCGGGTCCAGGGCCACCACGGTGCCGTCCCAGAACCCGGCGTACACCCGGCCGTCGCCCAACGCCAGGCCGTGGCCCCGCCACACCGACCGGCTCCGGGGGAACCGCCGGCCGTACTGCCACAGGGGCCGGCCGGTGGACGCCTCCAGGCAGAACACGTTGCCGTCGGCCACGGCCACGTACGCCCGCTGGCCGTCCGACAGCACCCCCGCCACCACTGGGTAGGTGGTCATGAACTCCCAGACCTTCCGCCCCTCGGGGCTCAGGGCGTACACCCAGCCGGCGTCGTCGCCGAACACGAGCACCTCGCCGGTCCAGGCCGCGGTGGAGTACACCCGGCCCCGGGTGGGGAACCGCCACAGGACCTTCCCATCGGCCAGCCGCACCGCGTCGAAGCTGCGGCCCTCGTGACCCACGAACGCGGTGCCGGCCAGCACGACCGGGCTCGCGTAGCCCTCGGGGTGGTAGCCGGGCTCGTCCGTCAGCCGCACGATCTTGCGGAGGTCCCAGCGCGGCGGAACCGCCCGGTCCGTGCGGGACGCCCGCGTCGGGCCGCCCCCCTCCTGGCCCCACTCCACCGGCGTGACCGCAACCGACCCCGCCGGCCCCCGGGGTGCGGCCGCGCACCCGGCCAGCCCCAAGGCCGTTGCCACAAGAACCCAACGGATCACGTCGCGTCTCCTTATAACCTCGGTCGTTGGTCGTCGGTCGTTGGTCGCCGGTCCGGGGACCTCGGCCCGCTTGAAGGCTGGAAAGCCAGGAGGCCAGAAGGCTTGAGAACCCCACGGATTCCCAGACGTTCCAGGAATCACACCATACCTCTTCGCCTCCACCTCACGGTCCGGCGAGCATGGTCTAGTCTCTAGTCTCTAGTTTCTAGTCTCTAGTCTCTAGTCTCTAGCCCGCAGGGGCCTGGTGGGGCCTCCCATCCCGCCAGGCGGGCCATGTTCGCGCGCAGCTCCTCGTACTCGGCCGGGGTCATTCCCGCGCCCAGGGCCACGGTGCGGGCGAACGGCTCGGCGATCAGGTCGCCCGGAGCGTGGGCGTCGGTGTTCAGCACCAGCCGCGCGCCGGTGCGCCGCGCCACGGCCACCACGTGGCCGTTGGCTAGGCTGTGCCCCTTGCGGGCGCTCACCTCCAGGCTTACCCCCCTCTCGGCCGCCATCCGGGCGTCCCCGTCCGCGATCAGGCCGGGGTGGCTCAGGATGTCGGCCCCCGCCTCGATGGCCGCCCGGTTCGTTCCGGGCTCCACCGGCTCCACCGGGCTCTCGCCGTGGACCACCACGATCCGGGCCCCCAGGCGCCGGGCCTCCCCCACGTACCGGCCGATCAAGGCCGGGGGCACGTGGGTCAGCTCGATGGCCGGGATCGCCCGGATCCGGCGGTGGCGGTTGTTCTCCTCGCACGCCCGCACGATCCGGGGCACCACGTGGTCCAGGGTGGACATGTCGGCGTGATCCGCTAACGCCACGGCCCGCAACCCCAGGACCTCGGCCCGCCGCAGCAGCTCCGACGGTAGCAGCTCCCCGTCGGAGAAGAGAGTATGGGTGTGGAGATCGATCATGCGAACGGGGCTCCGATGACAGACCCGGGCCCACGGGGGGAGCCCGGGTCAGGGAAGAGGCGGCTCCTTCGGATCAGTCGGCGGCGTACCGGTTCCAGCGCACGAACTCGTCCCGGGGCTTCCGGGGCGGCACCTTGGCCTCGGCGGCCGGGTAGCCCAGGGGCGTGAGCGCCACCACCTCGACGCCCTCGGGTGCGCCCACCGCCTTGGCGGCCGCGGCCGCGTCGAACAGCCCCACGCACACGGTTCCCAGGCCCTCGGCGTGGGCCGCCAGCATGAAGTTCTCCATGGCCAACGCCACGTCGAACATGAACCAGTCGCCTCGCGGGGTCGCGGCCTTGCCCTTGTAGAACCCGGCCCGGCCGGTCTTGGCGCAGAACGCCACGGACAGGGGCGCCTCGACCATGGCCCGGAACGCGGGGTTCGAGGGCGGCAGGGTCTTCTGGAGCGCCTCTTTCACCTGCGGGTCGGACACCACCACCACCTCGCAGCACTGGGTGTGGGCCCAGCTGGGGGCCCACTGGGCCGCCTCCAGCAGGCGGTCCAGCACCTCCTGGGGAACGGGGTCGGGCTTGTACCGCCGGATCGACCGCCGGCCTCGAATGGCTTCGTACAGTTCCATGGCTCAGCCCTCCTTAACTTCGGTCGTTGGTCGTCAGTCGTTGGTCGTCGGTCGGGGGCCTTCGGCCCGCTGGGCGGCTAGCGGCCGGGCGGCTCTCAAATCGCGCCAAAGCTCGGAGGCATGGGGCCTGCTGGAGCGCCGCGTGCGGCTCCTCAGCTCGCCGCGCAGCGCCTCCCACGTTCGCACCGTGAGCTCTGTTCGTGCCCCACCGAACGGTCATGAAACCACCGCCCGTGCCCCGTGCCTGCGCGGCGAATCTCAATGCCCGGCTTCGCGCGCGGCCGGAAGCAGGCCCCATGCCCCGCCGCCGGCTGTGCGCCCGGACCACCGAACGTTGCCTTCCCCGTTGCCCGGCCCCGCCTCTTTGGCGTGACTTCACCGTCTCGGGGGGCAGGGGGTTCAGGGGCCAGAATACGGGGACCGATGGGCAAGCCTATAGCCGGTTTGGGGGTCAGCGTCAAACCCGGCCGCCCCCGCACAGGGCCAGGACGAGCGCCTCCAGCACCTCGGTGCCCCCGCCGCTCTTGAGACCCAGGTCCGCCCGCAGGAACCGGGCGAACGCGTCTTGCAACGCCTCCTCGTCCCAGCCCCGGGCCTGGTCCAGGGCCTTGGCCGCCACGAACGGGTGCACGCCCAGGGCGGCCGCGGCCGCCTTTCGGTCCACCCGCCCGCCCCGATCCAGCAGGTCCCGGGCCATCCACAGGTGGCGGAAGTGGCGCACGATCATGTAGAGCAGCCGGACCGGGGGCTCCCCGATCCCGAGCAGGCTCCGCAGCGCCGCCATCGCACCGGCCAGGTCGCGGGTGCCCAGGGCGTCGCACAGGGCGAACACCGTGGCCTCCCGGTTGTCCCCCACCAGCCGCTCCAGGTCCTCCAGGGTCACCCGGCCGTCCTCGCCGGCGAAGGCACGGAGCTTGTCGATCTCCTGGTGGAGCTGCTCCAGGTCGGGCCCCACCCGCAGGGCCAGGGCCGCGGTCAGCCGCGGGTCGAGCCGCAGCCCGGCCTCCCGGGCCATGCGCTCGGCCCACCGGGGCACCTCGGCGTCCCGGGGCTTGTCGCACCGGATCACCCGGCTCTTCGCCAGGAGGGCCTTGCCGGCCCGGGTGCGACGGTCCACCGACTGGGCCACCAGCACCAGGCAGGTGGAGGGGTTGGGCCGTTCCAGGTAGGCGAGGATCGGGTCCCAGGCCGAGGCGGGCCACCGGTGGGCGTCGCGCACCACCACCAGCCGCCGGCCGCCCAGGAACGGCAGGGTCTGGGCCGCCGACACCACGGCGCCGGGCTCGGCCTCGGGCGCGGTGAACACCTCCCGGTTGAGCCCCGGGTCGCCCCCCTCCAGGGCCTCCCGCTCCAGCTCCGCCAGAGCCTGGCGGACCAGGTAGGGCTCTTCGCCCAGCACGCACACCACCGGCTCGGCGCTCACGACCCCTCCCCCAGGGCGGCGATCGAGGCCCGGCGCAATACCGCCCGGGCCAGGTCCGAGGCCAGGGCCTCCAGGGCTTGGTCCTTGGCCCGCTCGGTGGCGTTCACGTCGGCCCCGGCCGGGAACTCCCGGTCCTCCTCCAGCGTTCCACGCCACTGCACCCGGCCCGCCCGGTCCGCGACCGTGGCCGTGACCCGGGCCCGGACCCGGTACTCCACCAGCCCGCCGGCCCCGTAGGCCGCCCCGGACTCGGTCACCTCGTCCACCCGGACCCGCACCACCAGGTCCGCGGCCGGGCCCCGGCCGAGCCGCAGGTCCCCCCGGTCCACGACCTCGCGGGCCATGGCCCGGGCCAGGAGCGGCCCGAACAGCGGCTCGGCCGCCCGGTCGTCCACCGGCTCGATCCGCACGGTGGCCACGGCGTCGCCCGGCCGGCCGGCCAGGCGGTACCCGCACCCGGCCGCCAGGACCACGAGGGCCACCAGGCCGGCCCAGCGCCTCACCGCACGACCAGGTTCACCAGTCGCCCGGGCACCCATACGGTCTTGACCAGGGTCTTGCCCTCGACGTGGTTGCGCACGTTCTCCTCGGCCAGGGCCGCCTCGCGCACCGCGGCCTCGTCGGCGTCCGGCGGCACCTGGATCCGGGCCCGGAGCTTGCCGTTCACCTGCACCACCACGGTGATCGCATCGCGCACCAGGGCCTCGGGGTCCACCTGGGGCCATCGGGCCTCGCTCAGCGGCCGGTCGTGGCCGAGCCCCTCCCACAGCTCCTCGGCCATGTGGGGCACCATGGGCGAGAGCATGAGGAGCACGAGGTCCACGGCCTCGCGCAGCACCTGCCGATCGGTGTCGGAGGCCGGGGAGAAGCCGGCCATCTCGTTCACCAGCTCCATGGTGGCCGCGATGGCGGTGTTGAAGTGGAACCGCTCCTCGATGTCCGACGTGACCTTCTGCAGGGTCTCGTGGGCCTTGCGCCGCAGGGCCCGGGCCGGCCCGGTGAGCTCGCCCCCCGCGAACGGGGCGGTCTGACGCAACCAGTCGGCGTTGTCGGCCACCAGCCGCCACACCCGCCGCAGGAACCGGTAGGCGCCCTCCACGCCCTCCTCGCTCCACTCCAGGTCTTTCTCGGGCGGGGCCGCGAACAGGCTGAACAGCCGGGCCGTGTCCGCGCCGTAGCGCTCGATCAGGTGCTCGGGGTCCACCACGTTCTTCTTGGACTTGCTCATCTTCTCGACCCGACCCCGGATCACCTCGGCCCCGCACCGGGCGCACCGGCCGTCCTGGGACTCCTCGGGCAGAAGCCATCCGTGCTCGGGGCACCGGTGGGTCTCCATGCACACCATGCCCTGGGTCAGCAGGTTGGTGAACGGCTCGTCCACGTCCACCAGGCCCAGGTCCCGCAGCACCTTGGTGTAGAACCGGGCGTAGAGAAGGTGGAGCACGGCGTGCTCGATGCCGCCGATGTACTGGTCCACCGGCATCCAGTACCCCACCCGCTTCCGGTCGAGCATGCCGCCGTCGTGGTCCGCGCACGAGAACCGGGCGAAGTACCACGAGCTCTCCACGAAGGTGTCCATGGTGTCGGTCTCGCGGCGGGCGGGCCGGCCGCACCGGGGGCAGGTGGTCTCGTAGAACGAGGGGATCTCGGCCAGGGGGAGCACCCGGCCCTGGGGGAACTCCACGTCCTCGGGCAGGACCACCGGCAGGTCCTCCTCGGGCACCGGCACCACCCCGCAGTCCCCACAGTGGATCACCGGGATCGGCGCCCCCCAGTACCGCTGGCGCGAGATGCCCCAGTCGCGCAGCCGGTAGTTCACGGTGCCCCGGCCGATGCCCTTCTCCTCCAGGTACCGGATCACGGCCCGGATGCCCTCCCGGTTCGGCAGGCCGTCGAACGGGCCCGAGCGCACCATGCGGCCCTCGCCCTCGTGGGCCTCGGTCATGGTGTCGGGGTCCAGGGTCCGGCCTTCGGGCTCGATCACCACGCGGATCGGCAGCCCGTACTTGCGGGCGAACTCGAAGTCGCGTTGGTCGTGGGCCGGCACGGCCATGACCGCGCCCGTGCCGTACTCCATCAGCACGAAGTTGGCCACGTAGATCGGCACCCGCTCGCCAGTGAGGGGGTTCACGCAGTACGCACCGGTGAACACCCCCTCCTTCTCCGCGTCCTCGCTGGTGCGACGGATCTTGTCCTGGCGCCGCACCCGCTCCACGAACGCCCGCACCTCGGCCTCCTGCCCGGTGCCGGCCGACAGCTCCGCCACCAGGGGGTGCTCGGCGGCCAGGCTCATGAACGTGACCCCGTAGAGGGTGTCGGGCCGGGTGGTGAACACGGTGATCGACCCCTCCCGGTCGGCCAAGGGGAACGTGACCTCGGCCCCGTGGCTCTTGCCGATCCAGTTGCGCTGCATGGTCAGCACCTGGGGCGGCCACCCCGGGAGCTTGTCGGTCCACTCCAGCAGCTCGTCCGCGTACCGGGTGATCCGGAAGAACCAGCCGGGCAGCTCCTTCTCGGCCACCTCGTCCCCGCACCGCCAGCACCGGCCCTGCTCCACCTGCTCGTTGGCGAGCACCGTGGCGCAGGTCTCGCACCAGTTCACGGTGGTGGTCTTGCGGTAGACCAGGTCGTTCTCGAGCATCTTGAGGAACAGCCACTGCTCCCACCGGTAGTAGCTGGGGTCACAGGTGGCCAGCTCCCGGTCCCAGTCGTAGGAGAACCCCATCCGCTGGAGCTGGCGCTTCATGTAGGCGATGTTCTCCCGGGTCCACTTGGCCGGATGCACCCCGCTGGCGATCGCGGCGTTCTCGGCCGGCATGCCGAAGGCGTCCCAGCCCATGGGATGGAGCACGTTGAACCCGCGCATGCGCTTGTAGCGGGCCACCACGTCGCCGATGGTGTAGTTGCGCACGTGGCCCATGTGGATCCGGCCCGAGGGGTACGGGAACATCTCCAGCACGTAGTACTTGGGCCGGTCGGGATCCTCGGTGACCCGGAAGGTCTTGTCCTCGAGCCACCGGCGCTGCCACTTGGTCTCGATCTGCTCCGGATGGTATCGGGAATCCATGGGAACCACTCCTAAAGCGGGCGAACGGTGGGGGGGGAAACCGGGCGGAATCGCCCGAAAAACCGCCGATCGGCGGCCAAGCGCCAGACCGTAGCACACGCACTGGTCCGATTCAACGGCCCTCAAACGGCCGCGCGGGGCGGCCCCCAAGGGAACCGCCCCGCGCCGCGTGTGGCCGTATCAGGAGCCAAACGGCCCCTACCCTCCGGCCCTCTCCCCGAACGAGCGGCCGAACTGCTGGCAGGCGCGCATGCCCTCGTCGGTGTCCACCACCCGCTCCTCCATCTTGAAGGGACCCAGGTCCAGCATGTTCATCTTGAACACGTGCTCCATGGTCTCGTGGAGCACCGTGGGCGCCTCGCCCGAGTGGGTGTGCGAGCCGAACGCCCCGCCGAACTTGCCCTCCAGACCCACCCGGGCCGCCTTGAACAGCCAGTTCTTGAACACCGGCAGCATGTCCTTGTGGTAGGTGGGTGACCCCAGGAGCACGCCGTCGTACCCCGCCAAGGCCTCGATGTCCTTGAACTTGGGCAGAGGCATCGCCTCGGCCTCGTGGCCCGCGAACCGCAGCCCCTCGGCGATCCACTCGGCCATCTTCCTCGTCTTGCCCGTTCGGCTCACGTACAGCACCAGGAACTTCATGACGACAACCTCCGCTTCGGAACTCCGGGAACAGGAACGCCTCGCAGTGTTCCACCCGGTCCCGGAGGCGTCAAGGTTGACCCACAAACAAACCGACAAAATCTTCTTTCACCAGGCCGGCAGGGTCCCAGGCGCGCTCACTCTCCCGCTTGGTGTCAAGGGGCCCGCACAGGCTACTTCCCCCCCTTGACCACGAAGCTGGTCACGCCCACGCCAAAGTTGTTGGCGGATGGGTCTGCCGCCGTCACGAGCACCTTGTAGCTGCCGGGCCCCTCGGGGCGGTACGTGGTCTTGAACCGGCTGGTGGCGCCCGCATAGGCGAGGTCCAGCTTGGCCACCTGCTTGCCGTCCTTCTGGACCAGGGCTTTCACCGCGTACTTGTCGGCGTCCCACAGCCCGCCGGGCTTGATGGGGCACCCGCACATCATGGCCACATGGGCCTCGATGGTCACCTCGTCCCCCATCCGGAAGAACTGGTGGGGGGCCGGAGACACCGGGTACACCAGGAAGCCCTGAAGCTCCAGGAGGACGCCGTCTCCGGCGAGGTCCTGTCCCGGCAGCACCCACAGGGTGCGGGAGGCCGTCTGCACGTTGCTGCCGGCGGCGAGGGGGCCCCGCGCGACCACCTCGATGCGGGTGGGCTCGTCGATGTCCAGGGTGGCCACGTACGCGGCCGCCGAACCGTCGGACAGGCGCTGGCCCCGGGTGATCGGGGTCTTCATCAGGGTTTTGGTGTTGCCCGTGCCCCCTTCGATGCGGCCGGAGGCGAGCAACCGGCCGGTGTCGGCGTTGCGCACGACCACCTGGACCCCACCCACGCCGGTCCCGATGAACTTTGCGTCGTGGGCCCTCACCCGGACCGTCACCCGGGTCTCCACGGCCCGGGCGGCCGGGGTGGCGAGAAACATCGGCAGGGACAGGGCGGCCAGCAAGAGAGCGACCCGTTTCATGACAACCTCCTTTCGGTAGGAAGGATGCGAGGTCCCTCCGTGGTCCTGCGCCCCACGGAGGGAAGGCGGCCCCACATTTCCCCATTTTTGATGACAATTCCTTCGAGAGGTTACCCCCGATGGCGCCGTGAGCAAGAAACGGCCTTTCTTCGCGCCCAGGAGCCAAGCAGCCCCTTCTCCGAGGCGCACCCCGATGGACCGCCTCCGGGCTCGAGCCGCTCACGCCGCCTCTCCCGTTCCCGCGGGCTCGAGAGAGGCGGTCCGGAAAGGGCCAGGGAGGACGGAACGACCGAGAAACCGCGCACCGAGGCTGAACTTTTTCCGTTGACGAACGAAGCCTCCATGCTACGTTGACGCGCGAGTCCTCTTCCTTGTCGGGCCCAGGATCCCCGTCCGGCGGCGTACGGAAGCGGCCGCACCGTGGCCCGTGTGGGTGCCCTGGATGCGCACCGGTCATGGAAGAACCGGAGCCCCGGCCGTTCGAAAACATCGCCAGCAGGTGCACCCGCCAGCAACAGGGGCTGGGCCATGGGGCTTCTTCTCCGCATTCTGCTGCTGACCGGTTTCGGATGGCTCCCCTTCGTGCTCGCCTCCTGCGGGGGCGGGGGAGGAGGTTCCGGCCGGTCCCCCCGCCCGCCCGAGGCCGCGTTCACGGCCGACCCCACCGCGGGTGCCGCGCCCCTGGCCGTGTCGTTCGACGCGTCGGCCTCCTCCGACCCTGACGGGTCCATCGCCTCGTACGCATGGGACTTCGGGGACGGCGCCACGGCCGAGGGGGCGGTGGTGAGCCACACCTACCGCGTCCAGGGCACCCACACCGTGCGGCTCACGGTGACGGACGACGAGGGGGCCCAGGCCTTCCGGACCCTCATGGTCACCGTGGTGGGCCTGCCGGTGCTCCAGCCGCTCCCTCGGGTGACCACCCAGCCCACCGTCACGGTCCAAGGGCTCGCCCTCCCAGACGCAGTGGTCGCGCTGGAGAACCGGACCACGGGCAAGACCGTGGAGGTGGCGGCCGGGGAGGGGCCGTTCGAGGCGGCCGTGGACCTGGCCGAAGGCGCCAACGAGATCGCCGTGACGACCCGGCTGGACGGGGTGAAGGGCCCCCCGGCCGTGCTGGAGGTCGCCTACCTCGCCTCGGAGACGATCGGGCTCGACAGCATCTCCCCCTCTGCCGGGCCGGCCGGAGCCTTGGTCACCCTGACCGGATCGGGGTTCGGGACGGATCCCGAGGCGGTGGAGGTGTTCTTCCGGGCTGCCCCGTTCGAGGGCGGGGAGGATCTGGACCTGCCGGCCGCGGTCCTGGAGGTCACCGACACCGAGATCCGGGCCGCGGTGCCCTTCGGGTTCCTGAACGGCGCCCAGGCTCAGGTTTTCGTGATAAAGGGAGGGGACGTATCCGGGGCTCTTCCCTTCACGATTGAGGCTGCAAAGGATCCCACCCCGGACACCGCCGGAAACGAGGCGGACCAGGCCCTGGAGCTGGTGGCCGACCAGATCCGGGCGCTCCGGGGCACGCTGGAGCAGCTCGCCGGGGAGAACCTACCCCAGGAGACCCGGGACGCGCTGCTGGGCAACCTGGACCGGATCGGGGCGTTCCTCCAGGAGCTGCGCGGCCGGCTCAAAGCGGTGCCGGACCCGGGGGTGCAGGCCCGGATCGACGCGATCCTGGGCAGCCCGGTCCTGGCCGAGGCCCTGGCGGATCTCGGGGAGGCCAACGGCCAGCTGCGCCGGATCGCCCAGCGCGCGGCCCAACGGGCCGCGCGGGGGCTTCCGGACGCCGGCGCGTCGGGATGCGACGTGGCCGAGGTGGTGGAGGCGCTCCAGGCGGTCCTCCAGCCGGTTCGCATCGTGGCCGGGGTGCTCAACGCCGTGGAAGACGCCCTGTACGCGATGCTGGTGGGCTCGTCCATCGGCTGCGCGTTCGGGATCGTGCCCGCCTGTGTGGCCATCCCCATCTTTTCCGAGAGCATCGCGGTGATCTCCGCTGTCTCGTCGGTTCTGGACGCGATCCTGGGCGTCGTGGACTACGTGGTCGACGCCCTGTATGCCGTGGTGCCCACCTTCCCCAGCGAGTGGAAGATCGTGATCGACCAGCCCATCTCCGGGCTCTCCAACGACGTGCTGTACACCGGCACGACTAACACCCTGTCCCTGTACGCCAACTTCACCAACGCGCCGTTCCGGGAGTTCCTGGCGGAGCACGAGATCGACGTGAACCTCCCCGACCCGTTCGGCGTCATCTGGCTGGTGAAGAAGATCAGCGGGTACGACATCGAGGCCGAGTTGGAAGAGGTCCTCGGCGACCTGGTGGTTGAGCTGGTGGCGGACATCACCGGGGTGAACTTCCAGGTGACCGAGGTGGACCGGAAGGTCCCCTTCACGGTGGCGGTCGCGTCGGGGGGCGATCTTGTGAGCGCGACCGATGGCGGGTCGAGCCGGGAGGACCACACCCTGGTCGCGGGGGAGGAGACGGGCTGGGTGGAACTGGACATCCGGGCGAGCTGCGGCGCGTACTCCTACCCGGACCGCACCAAGTGCGTCCGGTTCTTCCCTGGCTCGGACTTGTGTCTGGAATGGGGCACGGACTACCCGCCGGTGCACACGGTGGAAGTGCTGGACAAGCCCCGGATCGAGTCCATCGGGGACTGGATCCCCGCGGTGTACGTGGACCAGATTCCGTACGACCGCTGTACGATCAACGGCGTCAACCTGTGCACGATGGAGGAGTACGAGGAATACATCGAGGCCCTGTGCTCCGACGACCCCACGCACCCTTCGTGCCGGCTGTTCGACACCTGCTACGATCCCGAGAGCCGTACCAACCTATGCGGCATGGACGACTACGCGTCCATGCTTGACGCGCTGTGCGCCGACCACGGGGCCGCCTGCGACGACCTCATCCACACCACCTACGGCGTTTCCTATGACTACGGCTACCGAACCGTCACCGGCAAGGGGTTCAGCACACGGGAGCTCTCCGTGCGCTGGAACCCGGGCTCCGAGCCGTTGTCCTTCGCAACCGCCGGCAGCCGAGAGCACGAAGAGTTCCTTTTGTACGCCAACCCGTACCTGGGCTACCTCAAGCCGGGCTGGATCCAGGTGACAATCGGCGCGGGCCTGCGCCTGAGCGACCCGGTCTTCGTGGAACCGAGCCCCAACCTGGAACCGGAGGCCCGGGTCCTGAACCCGGGCGTGTTCCCCGGAGACCGCCTCTACGTCGAGGGGAACTACTTCACCCCGTTTCCCGACGACATCGTCCTGACAAAGGTCGGGACCTCGCAGTCCTGGCACCCGGACCCGTTCCCGGTGGCGGGAGGGTTCGCAGACGAGTGGGGGCTCGCGTGGTTCACCGGGCCCGGCGAATCGCTGCCCGAGGGATCCCACGCGTTCACCCTGGGGGTGGGGCCCGACCCGGCCTGCCCCGGGCCACGGTGCACGTCCGGGAACTTCACCGTTCTCCCCCACCGCAACGCGGACGACGCGCCCGATCTGCGCCTTGCCGGTCCCGGTGCCTTCATGGCCCCCCGGGCCGTGGCGGTGGGGGACCTGAACGGCGACGGGCTCCCCGACCTGGCCGTGGGCGTGCCCACGTACACGAACTTCTACGAGGTGGGCGCCGTGTTCCTGCGGTTCGGGACCACCGAGGGGTGGGGCGAGCTCGACCTCGCGGACGAAAACGCCTGGGACGTGCGGATCCTCGGCGACGTCCGGGACGTGGACCCGGACACCCGGAACACCCGGCGCATCGGAAACGCCCTGGCCGTGGGCGACCTGGACGGCGACGGGATCGACGACCTCGTGATCGGGTCCACGGACCGGAACCCCGACACCGGGGCCCACGGCACCTTGCTGGACCCCGAGGGGGCCCACCTCCCGGGCAAGGCGTACGTGCTGTTCGG
Source organism: Deferrisoma camini S3R1 (assembly GCF_000526155.1). Classification (NCBI taxonomy): domain Bacteria; kingdom Pseudomonadati; phylum Thermodesulfobacteriota; class Deferrisomatia; order Deferrisomatales; family Deferrisomataceae; genus Deferrisoma; species Deferrisoma camini. The sequence continues at coordinate 2,161,856 of NZ_JAFN01000001.1, forward strand.
CCGGACCGCGTGGGAGCAGGGGTACGAATTTACCCTGGACCAGTACGACGCGCGGTTCGTGGGCGCGGACGACCGGGAACTCGGCGAGGCGGTGGCCGTGGCCCACGTGGGCTCCTCGGACGCCCGGGCCGACCTGGTGCTGGGCGCGCCCTCCGCTGGGGACGGCGTAGACGGATCGGACCCGGGACCCGGGCGCGTGTACGTAATCCGCGGGTGGGGCTTCACCTTGCCGGACAAGACCGTGAACCTGCCCGACCAACTGGCGATCTTCCCCTACGCCGCCACGATCGAGGGCGCGGCCGAGCCCTTTTCCTCGGTGGTCTCCTTTGCCGGCGGAGAGGTCGCCGAGCACCGCGCGGACCGGTTCGGCGCGTCCCTGGCGGTTGCGGACGTGGACGGCGATGGGCTGGGCGACCTGGTCATCGGCGCTCCCGGGTACGCGGCGGTCACGGCCACCGATCCTCTCACGGCGCAGGAGGGAGCCGTCTACCTCTTCCGCGGCCGTTCCTGGTTCGGGCCGCCGGGCGCCGCGCTGCGGGGAACCCTGCGCGCGGACGCCCTGGCCGGAGGCGACCAGGACGCCGCGCTGCTCGGCCCGGCCGTCACATCGGACGCCGAGCGCACGGGTTTCGGCACCGTGGTCCACGCCGGCGATCTCACGGGGGACGGCCGGGCCGAGGTGATCCTGGGCGCCCCCGACGCCGTCCTCCGGGTGCGCGTCGGCCCCATGGACCTGGAACGGGAGCGCGCCGGCAGGGTGTACGTGATCGAGGCCGGGAACGAAGCGCTCGCTTCCGGGGCCGCGGCCAACGTGGACGAGGTCGCCGACCTCACGGTCCACGGCTCGACGGGCTTCGTGCGCCTGGGATGTGCCCTGGCCTCCGGCGACCTGAACCAGGACGGGTTCCCGGACCTGGTCGTGGGCGCGCCGGGCGATCGGGCGGACGAAGACGCGGGTCGGGTCTGGATCCTGTGGGGGAGCGCCTCGCCCCCGTGGCGCGCCGCCGGCCGCGATGCGCTGTACCTCGAGACCCGGTCGTGGCAGGCCGCCTCATCGGATTCCCCCCATCTGTCCAACGGGGAAGACTACGCATACCTGGGCTCGGGAGACAGTTCGGCGCTGTCCCCCCGTTTCGGGGCCGCGGTGGCCGTGGTGGACCTGCCGCCCCACGCCGGGACGGATCTCTTGGTGATCGACGCGGGTGCCGACCTGCCCGACGGGTCCGAAGCCGACGGGGTCCGCGGGGGGGCGGGGGCCGTGCTCGGGTTCTTCGGGGCAGGGGAGGAAGCGTTTCTCGCCCGGCCGGTGATCGGCGCAAAGCCCTCCGCGGTGGACCTGGGCACCTTGCTGCCGGATCAGGAGGCCAGCGTTTCGGTCCGCCTGCGCAACGACGCGCTAGCGCCCGCCCGCGACCTGGAGATCCAGGGGACCGAACTCACCGGCGACGAGGGCTTTTCGCTCGACCTCGCCCCTTCGCTCCCCCAGACGCTGGCCCCTGGCGGCGAGCAGGAACTCCGGCTCGACGTCCTGTTCGCCGGGGCGGCAGAACCCGGCGCGTACCGGGCCACCCTGGTCGTGCGGAGCGACGACCCCGTGACCCCCCGGCTGGCCATCCCCCTCACGGCCACGGTGCGCGAGGCGTTTCCCACCGTCTCGGTGGACGATGTGTACTTCTCGGCCCGGGAGTTCACGAAGGTGTTGCGCGTCGAGAACCAGGGCACGGCGGATCTGGAGTGGACCCTGGTCGAGGATTGGTACGGGGGAGAGCCCTGGCCCGGGTGGCTCACCGCCTCGGCCACCGAGGGCACCACCGGCCCGGAGGACGCGACCGAGGTGACCCTGTCGGTGGACCGGTCCGGGTTGGAACTGGGCACCCACGTGTACAGCCTGTACGTGACCTCGAACGATCCGAACAATCCCAGCGTCCCGGTGATGGTGGTGGTATCGGTGGAGCCCCTGCCCGACGTGGCCGTGGAGCCTGCGAGCCTATCGTTCGAGATCCGGCCCGGGTGGAACGTGACGAACACCGTGCAGGTGACCAACGAGGGGGACGCGGACCTGGCGATCACCGGGGTGACCCTTTCGGGCTTCGGCGACTTCTCCCGGTGGGACCCGGACGACGCGTGCGGCGAAACCCTGGCGCCGGGGGAAACCTGTTCGGTGGGCATCGGCTTCTCCCGGGACGACGAGGGCACGTCCACGGCCACCCTCACCATCGCCACCGACGACCCGGACGAGCCGGTGGTGGAGGTCCAGATCACCGGCACGGCGACGATCCCCCAGGAACCCGACATCGCCGTGATCGGCGCGAACGCGACCTTCGGCGGCGTGCCGATCGGGAGCACGCGCACGTGGGACATCACCGTGAAGAACGAGGGCGCGGTGGATCTTCACGTGACCGATGTGACCGTGTCCAGGGCGCCCGAGTTCTCCCTGGCCTCCAACGGCTGCACCGACCCGGTGCCGCCGTTCACCGGCAGCCTGTCCCAACTGTGCACGATCACGGTCGCGTTCACGCCCACGGGCACCGAGCAGGTGACCGGCGAGATCCAGATCCGTTCCGACGATCCGGACGAGCCGGTGGTCACCGGGAGCCTTTCCGGAGCCGGGATCACGCCGTTTCTGTACGTGAGCCCCACCGTGATGGACTTCGGGGACACCGCCTTTTCCGCCGGGTTCTCGCTGGAGAACCTGAGCTCGACGGAGACCCTGGACTGGTCCGTGGCCGGGGCGCTCCCCTCGTGGCTCGGGGTGTTCCCGGACGCCGGCCAACTCGCGGCCGGTGGCCGCGTGGACGTTGCCCTGACCGCGGACCGCACCGGGCTCGACCCGGGGAGCTACTCGTTCGACCTGTCCCTTACATCGAACGGAGGGGACGACGCGGTTACCGTGCAACTGACCGTTCCGGCGCCGGGCGAAGCGCTGGCCTCCTTCGCCAGGACGTACGGCGGGGCGTCGGACGACGAACTGAGCTTCCTTCGGGCCGCGCCCGACGGCGGCCTGATCGCGGCGGGCCGCACCAAGTCGTTCGGCGCGGGCAACACGGACGCCTGGCTCGTCAAGCTGGACCCCTCGGGCGACCTGGTGTGGGCCAAGACCTACGGCGGCGCGGACTACGACCGCGCTTACGCCGTCACCCCCACCTCGGACGGCGGGTACGCCGTGGTCGGCGGCACCTGGTCCTGGCACGCCCCGGGCGACAACTGGTACGGGCTGTGGGTCTGGAAGGTGGACCGGTTCGGGTACCCCGTGTGGCAGAAGGTCCTGGGCGGCCACCCGGACGACTACGACGACAAGTGGGAGATCGCGGAGACGGCCGACGGCGGGCTCCTGCTCGCCGGGATGAACAGCGTGTCACGGGACGACGCGTGGATCCTCAAGCTCGACGCGGACGGGACCCTCGTGTGGCAGAAGGCGTTCGGAACCGACGAGGTGGACCGCCTGTACGCCCTGGACCCGACCCCGGATCTGGGCGCGGTGGCGGCGGGCTTGACGTGCGCTTCCGCCGCCACGGGCTGCGACGTCCTGGTCGTCCGGCTCGACTCCGCGGGCGAGATCGCCTGGCAGAAGAGCTACGGCGGAGCGGGCTACGATCACGCCTGGGCGGTGCGCGCCGTGCCGTCCGGCGGGTATGTGGTGGCCGGGCTCACCGACTCGTTCGGCCCGGGCAACGAGAACCTCTGGGTCCTGCGGCTCGACGCGGGCGGAAATGTCCTCTGGCAGAGGGCCTACGGCCTTCTGGGCGGGTTCGGTGAGGCCAACGCCGTGGCGCCGGCCGCGGACGGGGGCTTCTTGATCGGCGGGTGGCTCGCCCGGAGTGGGTCCGACCCGGGCGACCTGTGGCTCCTGCGGCTCGACGCGAACGGCGAGGTCCTGTGGTCTCGCACCTACGGGGGAAGCGAGTATGAACGCGCCGAGGCGGTGGTGCTCTCGGCCGACGGGGCCGGGATCGCCTCGGGCTTCACGGCATCCACCGGCGCAGGCTACTGGGACGGGTGGATCCTCAAGGTGGACGGGATCGGAAACGTCGGCCCCACGTGCACTCTGGTCGGGTACGCCGACGTGGCCGCCGAGGACACCTCGGCCACCGTGGCGGACGCCGGACTGACCCCGCGCCCGATCGAGGTGACCCCGGCCGACACGTCCGCCGCGACAGCCGCGCCGAACGCCGTGGCGGGCACGGCCTGCTCCGAAACCGAGGCCGACGCCGCGCTCCACACCGATCCGCAGATCCAGGTCACCCCGGATTCGTGGGACGCGGGATTCGTCGAGATGGGGGTCATGACCGTCCACGAGACGTTCACGGTGCGAAACACCGGGTACGCGGACCTGGATCTCCTGGGCATCGCCCTGGACCCGGCCCTGGCGGACTTCGGCGTGGTGGACGACTGCCCCGCGACGCTTCCCCCCACCCACCGGTGCTCGGTGACCGTGGGGTTCACCCCGACCCAGGAAGGGGTTCAGACCACGACCCTGGTGATCGAGTCGTCCGATCCCGACGAGCCCGTCGTCGAGGTACCGGTCTCCGGCGAAGGGTTTCAAGGCGGGGCATTCCCCGGGGAAGAACCGGGCTCGGGCGAGGGCGGTGGTACGATCGGACTCCCCACGCCCGTGACCCCGGTAGAGGAACCGTGAGGGCGGCCCGGGATCCGGACGAACCCAGGATCTCTGTGTCCGCTCAGGGAACCGTCTTCGCTGGAAAAGTCGAGGCGGGACCCACGGGACCGACCGATGTCTCGTCCGGTTCGGCGATTCCAACTGCGCCGGGAACGGCCCACCAACCTCGCCGGACCCCCGCGGCTCCCCCTCCGCCGTTCGTCGCGGCCCGACCCACTGCGGCGTTCCGCAATCAGGTACGAGCCCGAACCGGGCGCATCGGGGGGCTCCGACGAAACGCGGCTCTACCGGGGCGGGAGGGGGGGAATGCGGGTGTCGAGCGCCCGGCAGCGGTCCTGACCCCGAGCCACCTGTTGGAGGGTGAGCTGCCGTCGCACGGCCTCGCGCCGGATCTCGGCCTCGGTGGCCCCCCGGGCCGCGGCCAGGTTGAGCCACACGTAGGCCTCCACGAGGTCCCGGTCCATCCCACGGCCGGCCTCGGCCATCAGGCCGAGCCGCAGCATGGCATCGGCCTCGCCGTTCTCGGCCGCCCGCCGGTACCACCCCGCGGCCTCCCGGAAGTCCTGGATCACCCCCCGGCCGTTCTCGTACAGGGCCCCGAGCACGAGCTGGGATCGGGGGTTTCCCCGGCCCGCGGCCTCCTTGAGCAGGTGGACAGCCTCGGCCAGAACCGCAGGGTCGCCCTCCTCGCGGAAGGTCTGGAGCAGTTCCAGACCGAGCCGGTGCTGGGCCTCGGGGTCCCCCCGCTCGGCCGCCGCACGCAGGGCTTCGCCCGTCAGCTCCACGTCCAGGGCGGGAAGGTGCGCGGCGGCCGGCACGCTCTCGGTCGTGCCCGGGGCGGGGGTGGGCTGCCCTCCGGGTTGTCCCCCCTCGGGCCAGACCACGGCTCCCAACCACATCACGCCGACAACGGCTGCCGCCCCGGCCGCCCACCGGCGGGCCAGCGGCCAGTCGGTACCCACGAACCGCTTTCGGCACTCCCGGCACCGGAACCATGCCGGAAACGGCCGCAGAAGGGTCCGCTCGGCCTTGTACCGCCTCGATTTTCGGACGTTCGCGCTGCCGCAGTGGGGGCACTTCTGCATGAGATTCCACCGCTCCGCCGCGGGGAGGGGCCCCGCCCTGATGCAAGAATCTGCCGTTCCATTTCAGCCAGAATCCCGGGGAATGTCAAATTCGGCCACCAAACTGCCCCGCTGCCTAGCTCCCCAGCCCCACCGCCTCCTTCGCCTGGACCAGCACCCGGAACGTGTCGCCCATGCCCGGGCAGGGCAGGAGCAGGGGGGCCAGGGCCTGCATGGCGGCCAGCCGGTCCACCTCGGGGAGCCGCTGTTCCAAAGCGGCCACCTCCTCCTCGAGCCCCCACCGAAACAGGAACTCCCGCTGGTTCACCAGGGGCTCGGCCGTGAGCTCCAGCCGCTGCCCCACCCGCTGGAGGTGGGTGAAGTCCACGTGGGCCGTGAGATCCTGCTCCCCGGGGTCGGCCAGGAGGTCGTCCACGAGGCGGTGGGCCCGGTACGCCGCCGCCGTGCCCAGGGGCCGGTGGGGGCCGTACAGGCGCTCCGCCCGGTCGCCGTAGTCGATGGTGAGCACGTACCCCCGTCCCAGGCGGGCCGCCGCCCCTTCCAGCCACGCCTCGGCCGCGGGCCGCACCTCCACCTCCCAATCGCCCAGGGGTGGGGCGTACCGCTTCAGGAACGCCCCGGCCTCGGGGCTGGGCCGGGCCCACACCTCCCGGAACCCGCGGCCGTCCCAGTCCACCCAGGCCTCCTCCAGGCCCGTGCCCTCCCCCCGGAGCCGGTGCACCGGCAGGGCGTCCACGAGCTCGTTGGAGAGGTAGACCCCGGCGCAGCCCGGCGGGGCCTGCTCCAGGCACCGGTCCTGGTGGGGCCGGAGGAGCTCCTTGCGCCGGGCGCCCAGGGCGGGGCTCGCCTCGTCCGCCACGTACCGGACCCGCGGGTAGAGGTCCGGCCGACGCTCGGCCAGGGCGTCCAGCAGGTCCCGGGCCAGCCGGCCCTCGCCCGGCCCCCCCTCCACGAGGACCAGGGGGTCGGGCCCGCCCAGGGCCCGGTCGGCCGCCTCCACCCACCGGGCCAGGCACCGGGCGAACACGGCGCTGATGTGGGGGGCGGTGGTGAAGTCGCCCTGGTCGGTACCGATCCGCACCCGGCCCGAGGCGTAGAACCCCCCTTGGGGGTGGAACAGGGCCAGCTCCATGAACCGGGCGAACGGGATCGGCCCGCGCTCCCGGATCTCGGCGCGGATCGCTTCGGCCGCCGGGCTCACGGCGCCCCCTCCCCGGCCCAGGCCGCCAGCCAGGCGTCCAGGGCCTCGAGGGCCCGCCGGGTCTTGGCCTCCTTGACCTTGCGCTTGTCCCGCATCCGCACCCCCAGGGGGGGCAGGAGCCCGAAGTTCATGTTCATGGGCTCGAACCGTTTGGACGGGCTGGCCACCACGTGCTCCACCAGGGCGCCCACGGCCGTCTCGGGGGGCAGGGGATCCGGGGTGCGGCCGGCCAGCCGCAGGGCCAGGTTCAGCCCGGCCCACAGCCCCGCGGCCGTGCTCTCCAGGTACCCCTCCACCCCGGTGATCTGGCCGGCGAGCTGGATCCACGGGTACCGCCGCAGCCGGAGGTACCGGTCCAGGAGCCGGGGGCCGTCCACGTAGGTGTTGCGGTGGAGGCTGCCCAGCCGGTGGAACCGGGCCCGCTCCAGCCCGGGGATCAGCCGGAACACCCTCTCCTGCTCCGGGTAGGTGAGCTTGGTCTGGAACCCCACCAGGTTCCAGCGCTCGCCGGCCTCGTCCTCGCGCCGGAGCTGCACCACGGCGTGGGGCCGCTGCCCGGTGCGGGGGTCCACCAGCCCCACCGGCTTCATGGGGCCGAACAGGAGGGTCTTGGGGCCCTTGGCCGCCAGGGTCTCGATGGGCTGGCAGGCCTGGAACACCCGCTCCTCCTCGAACTCCCGGGTGGGCACGGTCTCGGCCGACACCAGGGCCTGGTAGAACCGCTCGAACTCCTCCCGGGTCATGGGGCAGTTGAGGTAGTCGTCCCCCCCCTTGCCATAGCGGGAGGCCGCAAACGCCACCGACCGGTCGATGGAGTCCCCCTCCACGATGGGCGCCATGGCGTCGTAGAAGTACAGGGACTCGGCCCCGGTGAGCTCGGCCAGGTCCCGGGCTAGGGCGTCCGAGGTGAGGGGGCCGGTGGCCACGATCACGTGCCGGTCCCGGGGCACCCGCGTGGCCTCCTCGCGCACGATCTCGATGCGGGGGTCGGCCTCGAGCCGCTCGGTCACGGCCCGGGCGAACCGGTCCCGGTCCACCGCCAGGGCCTGGCCGGCCGCCACCCGGTGCTCCTTGGCCGCGGCCAGGACCACCGACCCCAGCCGGTCGAGCTCCTCCTGGAGCAGCCCCGAGGCCTGGCCCAGGCCCATGGCCTTGAGGGAGTTGGAGCACACCAGCTCGGCCAAAAGGGGGGTCCGATGCGCCGGCGTGGTGCGGCCGGGCCGCATCTCCACGAGCCGCACGCGCACCCCCCGCCGGGCCAGCTGCCAGGCGGCCTCGGAGCCTGCGAGCCCCCCCCCGATCACGATGATGGGTTCTGTATCGGAACGCATGGTGAGTTCGGTCTCCGGTCCACGGTCTGAGGGCAGGGCCCCCCCCGGGGCCCAACCCTGTCTTCTGAATTCCGTCCTCTGAATTCTGAGACAGGCGGCCCTAACGGCCGAACAGCCGCTTCAGCCCCTGTTCGATCGCCTTCCTCCCCTCCGGGTCCAGGGGAAGCTTGTCCAACACCTTCTCCTCCACGGCCTTCCGGGCCTTCTTTTCCAGCACCTTGGCCCCCATCCGGGCCAGGGCCTCGGTGTCCAGGCCGTAGGACGGATCCTCCAGGGTGCCGGACAGCCGCAGGGGCACCCTGGACCACCCCTGCTCGTCCGTGAGGGCGTCGAGCACCTCGGCCCGTCGCAGCAGGCGGCCCGCGATCCGGCGGGGCACGGCCACCGCCACCCGCAGGTCCAACCTCTGGTCCACCAGCCCCAGGGTGCCGGTGGCCGTGGCCTGGGCGTCCGGGCCCCGAAGGACCAGGCTGCGCACGGTGCCCACCCCGCCCTGGGCCCCCGCGTCGAGCTTGAGGGTGTAGAAGTTCAGGGTCCGGAGCTCCTTGACCCGGAACAGGTCCGCGAACCGATCCACCAGGGGGTGGTTCAGGATCCTGCCGTCCCTGGCCTCGGCCCGGACGTCCGCCGTTAGGGCCTCCGGATCGCCGCCCCGGCCCGACACCCGGGCCGAGAGGGACAGGGTGCCGGTGACGGTGTTGGCCAGGCCGGGGCTGACGGCCGGCAACAGCTTGCCGAGCCGGGTGCCGTCCAGGCTCACCTCGGCCTCGAACGCCGGGCCGGACGCGGCCAGGTCCACGCCCACGGCCGCCGCAAGCTCGCCTTCGTACACGCCGGCCCGCAGCGGATCGATCCGGAGCTTTCCGCCCCTCAGCTCCACGTGGGCCTGGAACGGCTCCACCGCCAGCCCCCCGGCCTCCAGGCGTCCGATCTCCACGTCGCCCTTGGCCTCCACCGGCACCTCGGGCGGCGGCCCCTCGTTCGCTCCGGCGGCCGGGGCCCCGGCCGCAGTTCCCGCCGCCTCCTCGCTCGGGGGAAGGAGAGCCAGGAACGGGTCGGCCCCCAGCTCGGGCGAGGTCAGCCGAAACTCCACCCGGAACGGCTCGGCCCCGTACCGGGCCCGGCCCGTGAGGAAGAGGCGCTGGCCGGCCGCTTCGGCATCGAGCTTCGAGAGGTCCACCTCGGCCTTCGCAGGGTCCAGGGTCATCAAAAGGTCCACGGACAGGTCGGTTGGCTCGCCCGTCCGGCCCCCTCGGGCGAGCACCAGCCCCTTCACCCCTGCGGTGCCTTCCACCGCAAGGGCCGCACCGACCGTGCCCTTCACCCCAAGGTCCATCGAGAACACGCCGGCCGCGAACCGCACGCCCTCGCCTCCCATCAGGGGGGCCAGGGCCGGCAGGTCGAACCCGTCCACCCGGAGCCTCGCGTCCACCTGCCGGGTGGTCGGGTGGAGGGTGCCCTCCACGGAGAACCGTCCCTGCGTCGTCAGCGGCAGCTTGGCAGAAAGTGTGAACGGCACCGGCCGGTCCAGGGAGAACCCGCTCACCCGGCTCTCGACCTCGTCGAGCACGTAGGTGCGCGGCGGGTCGGCCGACTGGTCCTCGAACGCGATCCGGCCGCCCTCGGCGGAGAACAGCGCCACCGCCACGGCCACGGGCGTCGCCTCGGCCGGTCTCGGGGGCTGGGCCGGCGTTTCGGCCGGGGCCTTCCCCTCGGCCGGCTCCAGCAGGTCGTCGATGTCCAGGGTGCCGTCGGGCCGGCGCACCACGCGGATCCGCGGCCGCACGAGCCGTACCTCCTCCACCTCGATCTCCTTCCGAAGGAGGGACCACAGGTTCCAACGCACCCGGATGCGGTCGGCCGCCACCAGGGGCTCGGCCGCACCCTCGGCGCGCACGTCCAGTCCCTCCAGCTCGATGCCGGTGAGCCCGCCCCCGGCGTCCGCGATGCTCACCCGGCGGTGGAGGCGGGCCTCCAGGGGAGGGACCACCCATCCGAGGATCCGATCCTTGGTCAGGTAGAGCTTGAGGGCCACCGTGGCGGCGCCGCCCAGGACGACGAGGACGGCTCCGGTCCAGAGGAGCACCTTTCCCATCTTGCGCATGATCGGACTCCCGTATGACTTCGGTCGACGGTCGTTGGTCGTTGGTCGGCCTTCGGCCGGCTGGAAGGCTGGGAAGCCAGGAAGCTGGGAGGCTAGAAGGCTAAAAGTCCTATCCCCCCTAGCCCGCATTATTCATGAAGCCTTCTGCTGCAACCGCCGATTGCACGCCATCTCGGGGCGTGCTCGCGCCTCGGGGCTCGACGTACCGTCCAGTACGCCTGCACCCCTCGGCGCTGCGCTTGCCCCGATCTGACGCACACTCGACGGTTTCGCGACGAACGCTCATGAATAATGCGGGCTAGTTTCTCGTGTACCGTTTCGCAACAACATATGTGGATTACGGCGGTGGGGCTGGGGGCTCCAACGGAGCGCGACGGCCGAGCAGTCCGGGCCGCCCGGCGCCAGGGGAGCGGCCGCGGCGCGTGCTCTCACGCGCCGCAGCGGACCGCGCCGAGGCGGCCCCTGCGAGGCCGTTCAGCGAAGGAGGGGCCCCAGCCCCACCCCCTGGGAGAACCACGAGAGTTGGGAAACGCTACACTAGTCTCTGCCCCCCAAAGCTCTTGCAATCGGGCCCCAGGTGTGATTGACTATGCGCTTCCTTCGGTGGGCGAGTAGCTCAGCTGGATAGAGCGCAGGTCTCCGGAACCTGAGGCCGTGGGTTCGAATCCCGCCTCGCCCACCACGCATCGCCGCGCCGGCCCCTCTGGGGCCGGCGTTTTTTTCGTGCCCCCCTCACCCACCCTTGCCGATCCGGCCCCGGACGGCGGCGATCACCCGGTTGCGGTCGAACACGGGCGCGAGCAGCCGATCGCCCCGGGTGTCGCCCACGATCCGGTGGACCACCGTGGTCGGCGGCAGGCTCCGTAGGAAGCGGGCGGCCCGGTCCACGTACTCCGCCTCGGCCAGCACCCGAACCTCGCCACGGCGCCACAGCGCCTCCAGCGCCGTGCCCCGCACCACCGCGAGCTGGTGGAGCTTGACCCCGTCCACGCCCAGCCCGGCCAGGAACCCTGCGGTGCGCTCCTCGTCCTCCGGCCCCTCGCCGGGAAGCCCCAGGATCACGTGGGCGCACACCTTGAGCCCCCGGGCTCGGGCCCGGGCCGCGGCGTCGGCAAAGTCGGCCGCGGTGTGGCCCCGGCGAAGCAGCGCCAGGGTCGGATCGTGGGCCGACTGCAGCCCCAGCTCCAGCCACACCTCCCACCGGTCTGCATATCCGGCCAGGAGGTCCAGCACCGGGTCGGGCACGCAGTCGGGCCGGGTGCCCACGCAGAGTGCCACCACCTCGGAGAAGGGCAAGCAGGCGTCCCAGACCCGGCGGAGTACCTCGATGGGGGCATGGGTGTTGGTGTGGGGCTGGAAGTAGGCGGCCACCCGGGTCACGCCCCGGTCCCGCAGGCGCCCGATGCCCTCGGCCAGTTGGCGGGCCACCGGCCGGGGGTCGCCCGCGCTCGGTGAGAACGAGGCGGGGTCGCAGAACAGGCACCCTCCCCTTCCCACGGTGCCGTCCCGGTTCGGGCAGGAAAGCCCGGCGTCCAGGCTCACCCTCCGCACCGGCCCGCCGAACCGGGCTCGCCAATGGCGGCCGATGCCGGGATAGGGCTCAGACGGTCTTGCGCGCAAACGGATCGCCTCTGCGGGGGTGGCGGCCCCAAACGCCGCCGGGCATCAGGCGGCCAGGGGCTCGAGGGCTTCGCGGATCCCCTCGAGCCGGGGGATCAGATCCACCTTTTCTCCCCGGCGCCGGTCCACGGCCCGCTCCAGGGTGGAGAGGTCCTGCACGGCGGCCTGGGCCAGCTCCCGGTACGCCGCGATCCAGGCGTCGGCCAGGGCGTCCAGGTTCCGGCCCACCACCTGGTACTTGACCTGCTCGTTGTAGTGGAGCAGGTTCGACCGGGCCTCCTCCAGCAGGGTCTCCCGGACCGCCTCGGCCCAGTCGGCCAGCATTCCCTCGGCAAACCCCTTGCGCCCTCCCCGGCCCACCAGCCGCCGGGCCCAACCCGAGGCGGCCTTGCGGGTCCACTGGGCGGCCAGGGCCAGCATGCGGTCGGCCGGGTGCTCGCCCCCGGCGTAGGTGACGGCGCTGGGCAGGGGGATCACCCGCCGGCCGATCGAGGGGTCCAGCTCGGGCGGGGAGAACGGGGTGACCGGCAGGCCCAGCCGCTCGGCCTCCCGGTTGTAGGCCTCCACGTTACGGGTTAGCAGCTCGGCCGGGCCCCGGGCCGCCTCGCGCAGGGCCCCGCTGGCCTCGGCCCACACGGCGCGGATCGCCTCCACGGCCCTCGGGTTGAGCTCCTCCACCTTGAGCGCCTGGAACGAGGCCTTCATCTCCTGGAACACCCGGGCCATCTCCCGGTGGAATCGGCGCCGGTCCCCGCTCGTCTCCACCCGGGGCGCCGGGATCGCCCGGACCTTGTCCAGGAACGACAGGGCCAGGTCCCCGCCCGACGGATGGAACACCCGGTCCACCCGGCGAAACGCCTGCTCCCGCACCTCGGCGGCCGCGGCCTGGACCGCCTTCTCGAACGCGCCCAGGGAGGCCTCCACCTCCTGCCGGGCGCGGGCCAAGGTGTCCTGCTCGGCCTTCAGCCGGTCCGTCTCCTGCCGGGCCACGGCCAGGGCCGACTCCACCCGGGCCTTGAGGGCGCCGGCCGCCGAACGCAGCGCCGAGCGCACGGTCCGCTCCACCTCACGGGAGCGGCCCTCGGCCAGGGTCCGGAACACCCCGTCCCGGAACGACCCAAACCCGTCCAGGGCCTTGGCAGGGGACTCCTCCCACAGGGCGAGGAGCAGTTCCTCCTTGCGCTCCAGGGCTGCGCCGCCGGCCTGCCGGGCCGACAGGAGCCCCCGCAGGGCCGACACCACGGGGACCTCCACCTCACCGGCCAGAGGCGCGAGCTCGGCCGCGACCCGGTCGCGGATGTCGGCCAGGTCCTCGGCCGTGGGGTGCTCGCCCAGGTCGGCGTTGAGCACGAACCGGGTGGCGTCGAGGAGCCCCAGGGCCTTGATGTCGCGCACGAACCGCAGGTCCGCCTGCCGGATCCCCACCCGGCTCGACACCACATACAGAATGGCGTGGGCCCCCATCAGGTAGGCCTGCACCTTTTCCCGGTGGCGGGGGTTGGGGGAGTCGTACCCCTGGCAGTCCCCCAGCTCGGTGCCCGGCGGCAGGCCCGCGTCCGGCAGCTCCAGGACCAGGTCGTCCACGTACACGGCCAGGGCGTCGTCGCCGGCGAATTCCCGGTGTTCGGCGAACCGGTCCGACCCCAGCTCCAGGGTCCGGGGCTCCTCGGCCAGCCACGGCCGGATGCGTTCGTACCCGTCCAAATAGGCCCGCAGCAGCGCCACGTTGCGGTCGAAGCTCCCCCCCTCGGCCAGCACCCGCTCCCCCAAATCCGCCAGGGCGGCCCGGATGCGACGCCGGTCCGCGTCGGAGCGCAGGTCCAGGGAGCGGCCGTCGTGGCCGGCCGCCAGCAGGAGGGCCGCGTCCGTGATCTCGCGGTTCACCTCGGCCCATCCCTTCAACCGCAGGAAGGCCCGGGGCTCGGGCCCGGGCCGCACCCGGGTCACCAGCGAGGTGATGATGCCCGCGCCCCGCTTGAGGATGTCCTGCCCCACCAGGGCGTTCACCAGCGTGCTCTTGCCGCTCTTCACCGTGCCGGCCACGGCCACCCGCAGAACCCCGGCCGCCTCGAGCCCCTTCAGCCGCTCGATCCATGGATCCACGCCGGCGGCCTCGGGACCCACCAGCTCCCGGAAGGTCTCGAGCAGGAACACCATCGGTTGCAGCTCGTCCGATCCCTTCGTCACCTCACACCCCCGTGGCAAGGGCACGCGTTCGTTGTTTCCCAGGAACTTCGGTCTTCGGTCGACGGTCTACGGTCGTCGGTCTGGGGCCTTCGGCCATACCAGGAGTCAGAATTCAGAGGACAGTGGACAGGTGAACCCCCTGGGGGCCACATCCTGTCTTCTTCCAACTTCCAACAGGCTTTCGACCCGGCGGTCAGAGCCCGGGCGGCATGGGGTCTGCCGGAGAGCCGGGCGCGGCTCCTTGGCTCGCCGCGCAGCGCCTCTGGCGTCTGGGCCGCGAAATGGTACCCCTTGCACGCACCCGTGATGAAACCAACTCCCGTGTCTTGTGCCTGCGCGGCGAATCTCAACGCCTGGCTTCGCGCCCGGCCGGAGGTAGACCCCATGCCCCCGCACGAAACGCTCGGACCGAGACGTACACAAAGTCTGTACCCCGCAAACAGGCTGCCTCGCGGCCTACCCGAGCTGAATTCTGGCCCGGCAGTCAAGGCCCGGAGGCATGGGGCTTGGTGGAGCGCCGGGCGATGCGCCCCGAAACCGCGGCGGCGCATCGTACCGGCGGGCCAGGGGGGTGTCAACGCGGCCCAGGCCGCCGGGCGGGCGAACCGGGTTTCGTTTCCTTTAGTCTGGCTCAAGTTCTTTAGCCTTGCTGAAGGCGACCGGGAGTTGCTACCCTGAGACGATGTTTGTCGTGGCCTCATTCACCCATCATTCCAGCAAAGGAGGAGTCCATGGGCAGGTACGAAGAACTCTACCGAAGGAGCCTCGAAGACCCTGCCGGGTTCTGGGCGGAGGCGGCCGAGCAGATCTCGTGGACCAAGAAGTGGGACCGCGTGCTCGACGACTCCAACCCGCCCTTCTACCGGTGGTTCGTGGGCGGGGAGCTCAACACCTGTTACAACGCCGTGGACCGGCACGTGGAGGCCGGCCGGGGCGACCAGGTGGCCATCATCTACGACAGCCCGGTGACGGACCAGATCCAGAAGATCACCTACCGGGAGCTCCAGGACCGGGTGGCCCGGTTCGCCGGGGTGCTGCGGGGGCTCGGCGTGGAAAAGGGCGACACCGTCATCATCTACATGCCCATGGTGCCCCAGGCGGCCGTGGCCATGCTGGCCTGCGCCCGGCTCGGGGCGATCCACTCGGTGGTGTTCGGCGGGTTCGCCCCCAACGAGCTGGCCCTGCGCATCGACGACGCCAAGCCCAAGGTGATCGTGTCGGCCTCGTGCGGCATCGAGGTCACCCGGGTCATCGAGTACAAGCCCATGCTCGACAAGGCGATCGAGCTGGCCCAGCACAAGCCGGACAAGTGCGTGATCCTGGCACGGCCCCAGGCCAAGGCCGAGCTCACCCCGGGCCGCGACCACGACTGGGACGAGCTGATGGCCCAGGCCGAGCCAGCCGAGTGCGTGCCCGTGGCCGCCACCGACCCCTTGTACATCCTGTACACCTCGGGGACCACCGGCATGCCCAAGGGCATCGTGCGCGACAACGGCGGCCACGCCGTGGCCCTGCGGTGGAGCATGGAGTACATCTACGACACCAAGCCGGGCGAGGTGTACTGGGCCGCCTCGGACGTGGGCTGGGTGGTGGGCCACTCGTACATCGTGTACGGGCCCCTGTTCACGGGCTGCACCACCATCCTGTACGAGGGCAAGCCCGTGGGCACCCCGGACCCGGGCGCCTTCTGGCGGGTCATCAGCCAGCACGGGGTCAAGGTGCTGTTCACGGCGCCCACGGCCTTCCGGGCCATCAAGAAGGAGGACCCCAACGGCGAGTACTTCAAGAAGTACGACCTGTCCAACTTCAAGTACCTGTTCCTGGCCGGTGAGCGGCTCGATCCTGACACCTACCACTGGGCGTCGGACCTGCTGCAGCGCCCCGTGATCGACCACTGGTGGCAGACCGAGACCGGCTGGCCCATCGCGGCGAACTGCGCCGGGATCGAGCTGATGCCGATCAAGCCCGGCTCGCCCACCAAGGCCGTGCCCGGCTACGACGTGCAGATCGTGGACGACGCGGGCAAGGAGCTCGGGCCCAACCAGGAGGGCATCGTGGTGGTCAAGCTGCCCCTGCCCCCGGGCACGCTGCCGACCCTCTGGCAGAACGACGAGCGGTTCCGCCAGTCCTACACCGACCCCTTCCCCGGGTACTACTTCACGGGTGACGGCGGCTACAAGGACGAGGACGGATACCTCTACATCATGGGCCGGGTGGACGACGTGATCAACGTGGCCGGCCACCGGCTGTCCACCGGGGCCATGGAGGAGGTGATCGCCACCCACCCGGCCGTGGCCGAGTGCGCCGTGATCGGGGTGGCCGACAACCTGAAGGGCCAGGTGCCCGTGGGGTTCGTGGTGCTGAAGGCCGGCGCCGAGGTGGACCCGGACCGGCTCAAGGCGGACCTGGTGCAGATGATCCGCCAGCAGATCGGACCGATCGCCTGCTACAAGGAGACCATGATCGTCAAGCGGCTGCCCAAGACCCGGTCGGGCAAGATCCTGCGGGGCACCATGCGCAAGATCGCCGACGGCGAGAAGTACCGGGTGCCGTCCACCATCGACGATCCGGCCATCCTGGGCGAGATCGAGGAGGCCCTGAAGACCGTGGGCTACGCCAAGTAACCCCTCGGCATCCCGCAAAAGCGAAGGCCGCTTCCGGCAGGAGAGCCGGAAGCGGCCTTTTTGTGCGGATTCACGGGGCGCCGCCCCGTTTCCGGCAGAGCGGCCGGCCCGCAGCCTACTCCTCCGCCGCGGCCGGCTCCTCCTTGGGGGCCTCCTCCTGCTGGCCCTCCAGGGTCACCCGCCGGCTGCCCAGGGCCGACAGCTCGGCCATGACCTCTTCGTCCGTGAGCTCGGACCGGCGGGGCTTCACGAGCGGCTCGTAGTGGGTGCCGTCGTCGTGGATCTCGATGCCCACCCGCCGGTATTGGGGCGTGCCCGTGCCCGCCGGGATCAGCCGGCCCATGATCACGTTCTCCTTGAGACCCCGCAGGTAGTCCACCCGGCCCTCGATGGCCGCCTGGGTCAGCACCTTGGTGGTCTCCTGGAAGCTCGCGGCCGAGATGAAGCTCTCGGTGGACAGGCTGGCCTTGGTGATCCCCAGCAGAACCGGCACGCCGATCGCCGGCCGGCCGCCCTTCTCAAGGACCTTGCGGTTCTCCTCCTCGAACACCCGGCGCTCCACCTGCTCCTTCAGCAGGAAGTCCGTGTCGCCCACGTCGGTGACCTCGACGCGCTTGAGCATCTGCCGGACGATCACCTCGATGTGCTTGTCGTTGATGTCCACGCCCTGGAGCCGGTACACCTCCTGGATCTCGTCCACCAGGTACTTCATCAGGTTCTTCTCGCCCAGGACCTTGAGCACCTCGTGGGGGTTGGTGGCCCCCTCCATCAGGGGGTCGCCGGCCCGGACGAAGTCGCCCTCGCGCACGGAGATGTGACGGCCCTTGGGGATCAGGTACTCCTTGGGCTCGCCCACCTCGGGGGTGACGATCAGCCGCCGCTTGCCCCGCAGGTCCTTGCCGAAGCTCACGGTGCCGTCGATCTCGGAGATCACGGCCGCGTCCTTGGGCTTGCGGGCCTCGAACAACTCGTCCACCCGGGGCAGACCGCCCGTGATGTCCTTGGTCTTGGTGGTCTCCCGCGGGATCTTGGCGATCACGTCGCCGGCGTGGACCTCGTCCCCCTCCTGCACCAGGATGTTGGCGCCCACGGGCAGCAGGTACCGGCCCACGGTCTCGCCGGTCTCGAGGCTCTTGATCGACACCCGCGGCTGGTACTCGCCGCCCCGGGCCTCGATGATCACCCGACGAGACAGGCCGGTGACCTCGTCCACCTGCTCCTTCATGGTCACGCCGTCGAGGATGTCGCCGAACTTCACCCGGCCTGCGGTCTCGGTGAGGATCGGGTTCGTGTAGGGGTCCCACTCGGCCACCCGCTGGCCCGACTCCACCTGGCCGCCGTCCCCCACCAGCAGGTGAGCGCCGTACACCACCGGGTAGCGCTCCCGCTCCCGGCCCTGGTCGTCCACCAGCACGATCTCGCCGTTGCGGCTCATGACCACCAGGGTGCCGTCCGCCTTGGTCACGGTCTTCATGTTCCGGAACCGCACCGTTCCGCCATGACGGACCTCGAGGGTGGACTGCTCCACCCGCTTCGACGCCGTGCCGCCGATGTGGAACGTGCGCATGGTGAGCTGGGTGCCCGGCTCGCCGATGGACTGGGCCGCGATGATGCCCACGGCCTCGCCGATGTTCACCTTGCGGCCCCGGGCCAGGTCGCGACCGTAACACTCCACGCACAGACCGGTCTGGGTCTGGCAGGTCAGGACGCTGCGGATCATCACTTTCTCGATGCCTGCGTCCTCCACCTTGGCGGCCAGCTCCTCGGTGATCTCGCCGTTGGCCGGCACGATCACCTCGCCGGTGTAGGGGTCGCGGATGTCCAGGAGCGCCGTGCGGCCCAGGATCCGGTCCCGGAGCCGCTCGACCACCTCGCCGCCCTCCACCAGGGCCGTGACCTCGATGCCGTCCAGGGTGCCGCAGTCCTGCTCGGTGATGACCACGTCCTGGGCCACGTCCACCAGCCGCCGGGTCAGGTACCCGGAGTTGGCGGTCTTGAGCGCCGTGTCCGCCAGGCCCTTCCGGGCGCCGTGGGTCGAGATGAAGTACTGCAGAACCGTCAGGCCCTCCCGGAAGTTGGCGGTGATCGGGGTCTCGATGATCTCGCCCGAGGGCTTGGCCATGAGGCCCCGCATCCCGGCCAGCTGCCGCATCTGGTTCATGGAGCCCCGGGCGCCCGAGTCGGCCATGATGTAGATCGAGTTGAGCTCGTTCGAGTCCGCGTAGGCCGAGCCGTTACCCGAGAACTCGAGCTCCTTCATCATCTCCTGGGCCACGGCGTCGGCCGCGTTGGACCAGATGTCCACCACCTTGTTGTACCGCTCGCCGTCCGTGATGACGCCGTCCTCGAACTGGCGCTGGATCTCGGCCACCTCGGCAAAGGCCTGGTCCAGAATCTCCTTCTTGGCGGCCGGCACCTTCATGTCGTGGATGCCGATGGACAGCCCCGACCGGGTGGCCATGCGGTAGCCCAGGTTCTTGAGCTGGTCGGCGAAGATCACCGTGGCCTTGCCCCCGGCCAGCCGGAACGCCTGGTCGATCAAGCCGGCCAGGCTGCCCTTCTTCATGGTTTGGTTGACCTCGGAGAACGGGATCTCCTTGGGCACGATCTCGTACAGGATGACCCGGCCCGGGGTTGTCTCCACCCGCTCGCCGTCGATGCGCACCTGGATCTTCGCCTGCAGGTCCACCGCGCCCTGGTCGTAGGCCCGCCGCACCTCCGCGGGGCTCGCGAAGACCATGCCCTCCCCCTTGCGGCCCTCCCGGGCCAGGGTGAGGTAGTAGATGCCCAGCACGATGTCCTGGCTCGGCACGATGATCGGCTTGCCGTGGGCCGGGCTCAGGATGTTGTTGGTGCTCATCATGAGCACCCGAGACTCGATCTGGGCCTCCACCGTGAGGGGCACGTGCACGGCCATCTGGTCGCCGTCGAAGTCCGCGTTGTAGGCGGTGCACACCAGGGGGTGGAGCCGGATCGCCTTGCCCTCGATCAGCTTGGGCTCGAAGGCCTGGATGCCCAGCCGGTGGAGGGTGGGGGCCCGGTTCAGGAGCACCGGGTGCTCCTGGGTCACCTCCTCCAGGATGTCCCAGACCACCTCCTCCTGGCGCTCCACCATCTTCTTGGCGCTCTTGATGGTGGTGGCCAGGCCCCGCTCCTCGAGCTTGTTGAAGATGAACGGCTTGAACAGCTCCAGCGCCATGATCTTGGGCAGGCCGCACTGGTGGAGCTTGAGCTCCGGCCCCACCACGATCACGCTCCGGCCCGAGTAGTCCACCCGTTTGCCGAGCAGGTTCTGCCGGAAACGGCCCTGCTTGCCCTTGAGCATGTCCGACAGGCTCTTGAGGGGCCGCCGGTTCGGGCCGGTGATGGTGCGGCCCCGGCGGCCGTTGTCGAACAGGGCGTCCACGGCTTCCTGGAGCATGCGCTTCTCGTTCTTGACGATGATGTCGGGCGCCTTGAGCTCCAGGAGCCGCTTCAGGCGGTTGTTCCGATTGATGACCCGGCGGTACAGGTCATTGAGGTCGCTGGTGGCGAACCGGCCGCCCTCCAGGGGCACCAGGGGCCTCAGGTCCGGCGGCAGAACCGGGATCACCTCGAGGATCATGTCCTCGGGCCGGTTGCCGGAGTTCTTGAAGGCGTTCACCACCTTGAGGCGCTTGGCGTACTTCTTGCGCTTGGCCTTGCTGGTGGCCTCGAGCATCTCGGTGCGCAGCTCGTGGGCCAGCTTGGGCACGTCGATGGCCTGGAGCAGCCGGCGGATCGCCTCGGCGCCCATGCCCGCCTCGAACTCGGCGCCGTAGTCGATGACGGCCTGGCGGTACTGCTCCTCCGTCAGGAGCTCGCCCTGCTTGAGCGGGGTGGTGCCCGGGTCGATGACGATGTAGGCCTCGTAGTAGAGCACCCGCTCCACGTCCTTGAGCTTCAGGCCCAGCACCGCGCCGATGCGCGACGGCAGGCTCCGCAGGAACCACACGTGGGCCACCGGGGTGGCCAGCTCGATATGGCCCATGCGCTCGCGCCGCACCGAGGAGCGGATCACCTCGACGCCGCACTTCTCGCACACCACGCCGCGGTGCTTCATGCGCTTGTACTTGCCGCAGTTGCACTCGTAGTCCTTCACCGGCCCGAAGATCTTGGCGCAGAACAGGCCGTCGGACTCCGGCTTGAAGGTCCGGTAGTTGATGGTCTCCGGCTTCTTCACCTCGCCGTGGGACCACTCCCGGATACGCTCGGGACCGGCGATGGAAAGGCGCACCGCGTTGAAGCTCAACGGGTCCTTGGGCTGGTCGAACAGGCTGTCAATCGTGCGCAAGGCTCAAGACCTCCTTCGAGGGTTTGGCACGGCGAGAAGCGGACGTCAGACGCTCTCTTCCTCTTCCAAGAGCTCCACGTTGAGCCCGAGGGCCTGCATCTCCTTCACCAGCACGTTGAACGATTCGGGGAGCCCGGGCTCGAGCACGGGCTTGCCCTTGACGATGGCCTCGTAGATGCGGGTCCGGCCGGCCACGTCGTCGGACTTGACCGTGAGCATCTCCTGCAGGGTGTGGGCCGCTCCGTAGGCCTCCAGCGCCCACACCTCCATCTCGCCCAGACGCTGGCCGCCGAACTGGGCCTTTCCGCCCAGGGGCTGCTGGGTGACCAGGCTGTAGGGCCCGATCGAGCGGGCGTGGATCTTGTCGTCCACCAGGTGGTGGAGCTTCAGCATGTACATGGTGCCCACGGTGATCTTCTGATCGAACGGCTCCCCGGTCTTCCCGTCGTACAGGGTGGCTTGGCCCGTTCGGGGCAGGCCCGCTTTCTCCAGCAGGGACCAGATCTCGTCCTCGGAGGCGCCGTCGAACACGGGGCTCTCCATGTACACCCCTTCGGCGGCGGCCTGCCGGGCCATGTCCAGGATCACCTCGTCCGAGGCCCGGTCCAGCAGCTCCTGGCTCTCGGGGTCGGGGAACAGGTCCTTCAGCCGCTCCCGCAGGGCCTCGGGGGAGTACTGCGTGTCCAGCACCCTCTGGATCTGCTCGCCCAGGCCCCGGGCGGCCCACCCCAGATGGGTCTCCAGCACCTGCCCCACGTTCATCCGCGACGGCACGCCCAGGGGGTTCAGAATGATGTCCACCGGCGTGCCGTCCTCCAGGTAGGGCATGTCCTCCACCGGCACGATGGTGGAGATGACGCCCTTGTTCCCGTGGCGGCCCGCCATCTTGTCGCCCACCGACAGCCGGCGCTTGATGGCCACGTACACCTTGACCATCTTGATCACGCCCGGGGGAAGGTCGTCGCCCTCCTCCAGCCGCGACACCCGCTCCTCGAACCGCTTGCGCACGGCCGCCACCTGCTGGTCGAGCTTCTCCATCAGGTCGTAGATCCGGTCCTCCTTCTCCGGCGCGTCCGCCAGCGGCATCTCGCCCCAGGCGTCCCGGGGCACCCGGTCCAGGAGCTCGTCGGTGATCGTCTCGCCCTCGGCGATCACCACGTTGCCCTCCAGGTCCACGATGTCCATGGCGGCGGTCTCGCCCACCAGGAGCTCGCGGATCGCCGCGAAGGTGGCGCTGCGCAGGATGGCGATCTCGTCCTCCATGTCCTTGCGCAGCCGCTCGGCCTCACGCTCCTCCACGGTCTCCTCGCCGTCCTCGCCGCCCTTGCGGCTGAACACCTTGGCGTCCACCACGATGCCCTCGACCCCCGGGGGCACCCGCAGGCTCGTGTCCTTCACGTCGCCCGCCTTCTCCCCGAAGATCGCCCGGAGCAGCTTCTCCTCCGGGGTGAGCTGGGTCTCGCCCTTGGGGGTCACCTTGCCCACCAGGATGTCGCCCGGCCGCACCTCGGCGCCGATGCGCACGATGCCGGTCTCGTCGAGGTCCTTGAGCTTCCGGTCCCCCACGTTGGGGATGTCGCAGGTGATCTCTTCCTTACCCAGTTTGGTGTCCCGGGCCACGCACTCGAACTCCTCGATGTGGATCGAGGTGAACGCGTCGCGCTGGATCAACCGCTCGGACACGATGATGGAGTCCTCGAAGTTGTACCCGCCCCAGCTCATGAACGCCACGAGCACGTTCTGGCCCAGGGCCAGCTCCCCCTTGGCCGTGGCCGGGCCGTCGGCCAGGATGTCGCCGGCCCGCACCCGGTCGCCGGCCCGCACGATGGGCCTCTGGTTCAGGCAGGTGTTCTGGTTGGAGCGCTGGAACTTGGTCAGGGTGTACACGTCCACCCCGGACCGGAGCTGGCCGTCCACCTCCTCCTCGTAGCGCACCACGATCCGGGCCGCGTCCACGCTCTGGACCACCCCGTCCCGGCGGCACACCACCGTGACCCCCGAGTCCCGGGCCACCACCCGCTCCATGCCGGTGCCCACCAGGGGTGCCTGGGTGCGCAGCAGCGGCACGGCCTGGCGCTGCATGTTCGAGCCCATCAGGGCCCGGTTGGCGTCGTCGTGCTCCAGGAACGGGATCAGCGAGGCCGCCACGCTCACCAGCTGCTTGGGCGAGACGTCCATCAGGTCCACCTCGGAGGGCGACACCAGCACGGTCTCGCCGTTGCGGCGGGCGTTGACGATCTCGTTGGTGAACCGGCCCTCCTCGTCCAGGGGCGCGTTGGCCTGGGCGATGGTGTGCTCCTCCTCGTCCAGGGCGGTCAGGTACAGGATCTCGTCGGTGACCCGGCCGTCCACCACCTTCCGGTACGGGGTCTCGATGAACCCGAACTCGTTCACCCGGGCGTAGATCGACAGGCTCACGATCAGGCCGATGTTCGGCCCCTCCGGGGTCTCGATGGGGCAGATCCGGCCGTAGTGGGTGGGGTGCACGTCGCGCACCTCGAACCCCGCCCGCTCCCGCGTGAGCCCGCCGGGGCCCAAAGCGCTCAGGCGCCGCTTGTGGGTGGTCTCGGACAGGGGGTTGGTCTGGTCCATGAACTGGCTGAGCTGCCCCGATCCGAAAAACTCCTTGACCACCGCCGTGACCGGCTTGGAGTTCACCAGGTCGTGGGGCATGAACGACTCCACCTCGCCCAGGGCCATCCGCTCCTTCACGGCCCGCTCCATCCGGACCAGGCCCACCCGGTAGCGGTTCTCCAGCAGCTCGCCCACCGAGCGCACCCGCCGGTTGCCCAGGTGATCGATATCGTCGGTCTTGCCCTGGCCGTTGCGCAGGCCCACCAGGTAGCGCACCACCGCGAGGATGTCCTCCCGGGTCAGGGTCTGCTGGTCCACCGGGGCGTCGAGCCGGAGCTTGTGGTTGAGTTTGATCCGGCCCACGTCCGACAGCTCGTAGCGCTCGGGATTGAAGAACAGGTTCTCGAAGAACTTGGTGGCCGTGTCCAGGGTGGGCGGATCCCCCGGCCGCATGCGCCGGTAGATCTCGATGATGGCCTCCTCCGAGTCCCGCACCCGGTCGTCCATCAGGGTGTTGCGGATGTAGGGGCCCACCTTGAGGTTGTCGATGAACAGGATCGAGAACTCCCGGATGCCCCGTTCCCGGAACCGCTCCAGCAGCTCGGGGGTGATCATCTCGCCGGCCCGGGCGATCACCTCCTCGGTCTCGGGGTCGGTCACCGTCTGGCCCAGGTAGCTCTCCTCCATGGCCTCCAGGTCCACGGGCAGGAACTCCGCCCCCAACTTCTTGAGCTTGCGCAGGGCCGCCTTGCCGATCTTGCGCTGCTTGCGCACGATCACCGCGCCCGATTCGGGGTCCACCATGTCCTCGGTGGCGCGGCTCTCGGGCAGCAGGTCGAGCCGCAGCTCCTTCTCGGCCTTGCCCGTCTCCCAGTCCACCCGGATCCGGACCTTGTCGTAGAACAGGTCCAGGATCTCCTCGTGGCTGTAGCCCAGGGCCTTCAGCAGGACCGTGGCGTGGAGCTTGCGCCGCCGGTCGATCCGCACGAACACCAGGTCCTTGTGGTTGAACTCGAAGTCGAGCCACGACCCCCGGTACGGGATCACCCGGGCCGAGTACAGGAACTTGCCGCTCGCGTGCTTCTTGCCCTCGTCGTGACTGAAGAACACTCCGGGCGACCGGTGGAGCTGGTTCACGATGACCCGCTCGGTCCCGTTGATGATGAACGTGCCGTTCTCGGTCATCATCGGGATCTCGCCGAAGTACACCTCCTGCTCCTTCACGTCCCGGATGCTGCGGGTGCCCGTGGCCTCGTCCACGTCCCACACCACCAGCCGCACCGTGATCTTGAGCGGCCGGGCGTAGGTCATGCCCCGCTGCAGGCACTCCTTCACCGAGTGGCCCGGCTCACCCAGCTCGTACTTCACGAACTCCAGCGACGCCGTCTCCGCGAAGTCCTTGATGGGAAACACGCTCTGGAACACCCGCTGCAAGCCCACGTTGCGCCGCTCCTCGGGCGGCACGTCGGCCTGGAGGAACCGGGCGTAGGACTCCCTCTGGACCTCGATCAGGTTGGGAATCCCGACCACGGTCTCGATCTTGTTGAACTTCCGGCGGAGCCTTTGGTTGTCGGCCACGGAATACGCCATGGGGTTCCGTCTCCTTCGCACGGCAGGATGGTTCACAGGCATCGCGCCCGCTTTTGGCCCGGGGCAGGAGGTGTGGATGCGAGAACAGGGGGCAGGTCAAAAACGAAACGGGGCACGCGGAGGGCACACGCCCCCCGCGCGCCCCCAATGGGGGTCCACAGGGTACGACCGTTTGCGACGCTCGCCCTTAGGCGATCTCGACCTTGCCCCCAACTTCCTCGATCTTCTTCTGGATTTCCTCGGCCTCGTCCTTGCTCACGCCCTCCTTCACCACGGAGGGGGCGCTGTCCACCAGGGCCTTGGCCTCCTTCAGCCCCAGGCCCGTGATGGCCCGGATCACCTTGATCACCTGGATCTTCTGGCTGCCCGCCTCGGTCAGCTTCACGTCGAACTCGGTCTTCTCCTCGGCGGCCGGGGCGGCCTCGCCGCCGGCCATGCCCGGCATGGCGGCCACGGCCACGGGCGCGGCGGCGCTCACGCCGAACTTCTCCTCGAGCTCCTTCACGAGCTCGGAGAGCTCGAGCACGGTCATGTTCTCGATGAACTGGATCACGTCTTCCTTGGTGATGGCCATCGGGTACTTCCTCCACTTCTCGGGTTGATTGGAATGGGGTGAACCGCCGCCTCAGGCGGCCTCTTTCTGCTGCTGGATCTGGCTGAGCACCTGCACGAACCCGCGCGGTACGCCCGAGAGCACGCCCAGGAGCCCCCGGATCGGCCCGGCCATGACGCCCACGAGCTGGCCGAGGAGCTGCTCCCGGCTCGGCAGCTTGGACAGGGCCTCCACCTCGGCCGCGGTGATCGCCTTGCCCGGCAACCCCCCGCACCGGATGGTGAGCGCGGGGTTGTCCTTGGCGAACTCGGTCACCGCCTTGGCCAGGGCCACCGGGTCCTCGAAGGTGAAGCTCACCGCGGTGGGCCCCACGAACGCGTCCCGCAGCCCCTCGTAGGGGGTGCCCTCGACCGCCAGGCGGGCCAGGGTGTTCTTGACCACCTTGTGCTGGGCCCCTTCCTTCTCCAGGCTCCGGCGCAGGGTGTTGGCCTGGGCCACGGTGAGTCCGCGAAACTCGCTGACCACCACGCCCTGGGCCTTCTCGAACATCTCCTTGAGTTGCTGGACGGCTTCCTGCTTCTGTGTTTTGTTCACGTTTCCCTCGACCCCCTTTCTCTCAACAGCGGTTGCGGTGGACGGTCTCCCATCTTCCGGCCGTGATGGAGAGGGGGCCCTTCACCCCATCCCTCCGAGAAGCCGACTCGGCAGGAGATTAAGCCCCCGGGGGGGGCGCCTGCGGTCTTCGTACGGCCTGGAAGGCGTTGGACTTCGGTCGCCGGTCGTCGGTCGTCGGTCGCCGTGGTCCACGGCTCGCGCCGACCGCCCAACGATTCACGATTTACGATTTACGACCCACGGCCCCTACGCCCGAAATTGAGCCGGGTCGATCTTCATGCCGGGGCCCATGGTGGTCGACAGGGCCACGCCCCGGATGTACGCGCCCTTGGCCGAGGCCGGCTTGGCCCGGATCAGGCTCTCGATCACCGCAGACACGTTCTCCTTGATCTTCTCCGGGTCGAACGAGCGCCGGCCCACCGGCACGTGGACGATGCCGTACTTGTCCACCCGGTACTCGACCCGGCCGGCCTTGAGCTCCTTGACCGCCTGGGCCACGTCGAAGGTGACCGTGCCGCTCTTCGGGTTGGGCATCAAACCCCGGGGGCCCAGGATCCGCCCCAGCCGGCCCACCACGCCCATCATGTCGGGCGTGGCCACGGCCTTGTCGAACTCCAGCCACCCGCCCTGGATCTTCTCGGCCAGGTCCTCGGCGCCCACGTGGTCGGCGCCGGCCTCCTCGGCCTCCTTGGCCTTGTCGCCCTTGGCGAACACGAGCACCCGCACGCTCTTGCCGGTGCCGTGGGGCAGCACCACGGTGCCCCGCACCATCTGGTCGGCGTGGGCCGGGTTCACGCCCAGCTTCACGGCCAGGTCCACGCTCTCGTCGAACTTCGCCCACGAGACCTCGGGCAGCAGGGCCAGGGCCTCGTCCAGGGTGTAGAGCTTCAGCCGGTCCACCTTGGACCGGGCCTCCAGGTACTTCTTTCCTTTGCGAGCCATGGGATCCTCCTCCGTCGCCGCTAGTCCACGACCTCGAGGCCCATGCTGCGGGCCGCACCCTCGATGGTGCGGATCGCGGCCTCGATGTCGGTGGTGTTCAGGTCGGGCATCTTCTGCTCCGCGATTTTGCGGACCTGCTCACGGGTCACCTTACCCACCTTCTTCTTGTTGGGTTCCCCGGAGCCCTTCTCGATGCCCGCCGCCATCTTCAGCAACACGGCGGCCGGAGGGGTCTTCGTGATGAACGTGAAGGACCGGTCGGCGTACACGGTGATCTCCACCGGCGTGATGATGCCGTTGCCGTCCTTCGTCTTGGCGTTGAACGCCTTGCAGAACTCCATGATGTTGACCCCGTGCTGGCCCAGCGCCGGCCCCACGGGGGGGGACGGGTTCGCCTGGCCGGCCGGGATCTGCAGCTTGATGATCGCTGCGACCTTCTTCGCCATGGTGTCAGCTCCTTTCCAGAGGTGTGGCGGGGCCCCGGCGGCCCCGTCCTAGCGGCCCCCCTCCCGGGGGAGGCCTCCCTCAGGTCTTCTCCACCTGGAAAAACTCCAGCTCCACCGGTGTGGACCGGCCGAAGATGCTCACGAGCACCCGGAGTTTCCCCTTGTCGGGATTCACGTCCTCCACCACGCCGGTGAAGTTCGAGAACGGCCCGTCGATCACCTTCACCTGCTCCCCCCGGCTGAACTCGTACTTGGGCTTCGGATGAGCCCGGCCCTCCTCCATCTGGCCGATGATCTTCTCGACCTCCTCGTCGGAGATGGGTGTGGGCTTCACCCCGCCCCCCACGAACCCGGAGACCTTGGGGGTGTTCTTCACCAGGTACCACGCGTCCGTGTCCATCTCCATCTGGACCAGGATGTACCCCGGGAAGAACTTGCGCGAGGTCGTGCGCTTCTCGCCCTTCACCACCTCGACCACCTTCTCCGAGGGCACCAGGATCTGGCCGAACCGGTCCTCCATCCCGTGCTCGCGGATGCGCTGCTCCAGCGCCGCCTTCACACGGTTCTCGTAACCGGAGTAGGTCTGCACCACGTACCACTGCTTGGCCATTTTCCGCTGCCCTGCGATTCGGTGTGAGGATGAGAGGAGGGGAAGGGACGTCCGGCGCCCGGTCGGCCGGCGTCGGGGAGGGGGTTCAGCTCAACACGAGCCGGAACAGCTGATTCAACAGGGCGTCCACCAGCCCCAGGTAAATCCCCACCACGAACGTCACGACCAAGACCACCACGGTCGAAGCGGTGGTGACCTTCCGGTCGGGCCAGGTCACCTTTTTGATCTCGACCTTCGCCTCCCGAAGGAAGGTCCGCAGCTTCTCGATCATCCGAAACCCCAAGAAAAAAGAAAGTGGCAGGCCAGGAGGGATTCGAACCCCCAACCCCCGGATTTGGAGTCCGGTGCTCTACCAGTTCGAGCTACTGGCCTGCA
Organism: Deferrisoma camini S3R1; assembly: GCF_000526155.1. NCBI lineage: Bacteria > Pseudomonadati > Thermodesulfobacteriota > Deferrisomatia > Deferrisomatales > Deferrisomataceae > Deferrisoma > Deferrisoma camini. The sequence goes on from NZ_JAFN01000001.1 coordinate 2,190,643, forward strand.
CGACGAAACGCGATGGACGACCGGGCTACTTGGTCTCTCGGTGGACCGTGTGCCGGTTGCAGAACCGGCAGTACTTCTTCTTCTCGAGCTTGCCGGTCGTCTTCTTCTTGTTCTTGTCGGTGTGGTAGTTGCGCTGCTTGCACTCGGTGCAAGCCAGGATCACGGCGTCTCTCATCGGTTCGGGGCTCCGCCAACTACTCGAGGATCTTCGTCACGACGCCGGCGCCCACCGTGCGGCCACCCTCACGGATCGCGAACCGCAAACCCTCCTCCATCGCGATCGGCGTGATCAGGTTCACCGTGATCCGCACGTTGTCCCCAGGCATCACCATCTCCACCCCCTCCGGCAACGTCACCGTCCCCGTCACGTCCGTCGTCCGAAAGTAAAACTGCGGACGATACCCGTTGAAAAACGGCGTGTGCCGTCCCCCCTCCTCCTTCGTCAGCACGTACACCTCCCCCTCGAAGTTCCGGTGCGGCGTGATCGACCCAGGCTTCGCCAACACCTGACCTCGCTCCACCTCGTCCCGCTTCACCCCCCGAAGCAGCACCCCGATGTTGTCCCCCGCCTCCCCCTCGTCCAGGATCTTCCGGAACATCTCGATCCCGGTCACCACCGTCTTCTCCGTCGGACGGATCCCCACGATCTCCACCTCGTCCTGCAGCCGCACCACCCCTCGCTCCACCCGGCCCGTCGCCACCGTCCCACGGCCCGAGATCGAAAACACGTCCTCCACAGGCATCAGAAACGGCTTGTCCTTGTCACGCACCGGCTCCGGCACGTACTCGTCCACCGCGTCCATCAGCTCGAAGATCGCCTTGCAGTTCTCGCACTCCCGGTTCCCGCACCCGCACTCCAGCGCCTTCAAAGCGCTCCCCCGGATCACCGGCACGTCGTCCCCCGGAAACTCGTACTGGCTCAACAGCTCCCGTACCTCCAGCTCCACCAGGTCCAGCAGCTCCGGGTCGTCCACCATGTCGCACTTGTTCATGAACACCACCAGGTACGGCACGTTCACCTGGCGCGCCAAAAGCACGTGCTCCCGCGTCTGCGGCATCGGCCCGTCCGCCGCGCTCACCACCAGGATCGCCCCGTCCATCTGCGCCGCGCCCGTGATCATGTTCTTCACGTAGTCCGCGTGCCCCGGGCAGTCCACGTGCGCGTAGTGCCGCTTGCCCGTCTCGTACTCCACGTGCGCCGTGGCGATCGTGATCCCCCGCTCCCGCTCCTCCGGAGCCTTGTCGATCTCGTCGAACGCCGTGTACTGGGCCAGCCCCTCGTTCGCCAGCACCCGCGTGATCGCCGCCGTCAACGTGGTCTTCCCGTGGTCCACGTGCCCGATCGTCCCTATGTTCACGTGCGGTTTCGTTCTCTCGAACTTTTCCTTGGCCATGGCGGTCTCTCCTCGTCGATGGCTCCCGAAAGTCAGACAAACAAAAACCGCCCGACCACGGCGGGGCGGGCCGGGGGATTGGGTTCAAGAACTGGAGCCCACGACCGGACTTGAACCGGTGACCTCTTCCTTACCAAGGAAGTGCTCCACCGCCTGAGCTACGTGGGCCCGTGAACCGCAATCTATAAAGGTTGGAGCGGGAGACGGGTCTCGAACCCGCGACCCTCAGCTTGGAAGGCTGATGCTCTAGCCAACTGAGCTACTCCCGCTACCGGGCGGAAGAAAGTGGTGGTGGGGGGAGGATTCGAACCTCCGAAGGCGTCGCCGGCAGATTTACAGTCTGCTCCCTTTGACCACTCGGGAACCCCACCACGAAATCGCCTCGATCTCTCTACTGGAGCTGGCGGTGGGACTCGAACCCGCAACCTGCTGATTACAAGTCAGCCGCTCTGCCAGTTGAGCTACGCCAGCCGGAAACCGCAGGAGTCCACGCCCCCGCGAAGGAACGGGGATGCTAGACCAACGGCCGGAACGTGTCAAGGGGGGGTGTGCTCTTTTTCCCGCTCCTTTCTCACCAGGGCCAGGGCCTCGTTGCGGGTGGCCACCTCGCCCCGGGCCTCGGCCTCGGCCACCGCCCGGAGCAGACGCCCCACCTCCGGCCCGGGGGGGACCCCCAGCTCGACCAGATCCCTACCCCGCAGCAGCGGCGGGATCTCCCGATGATCGCGCTTGCGCCAGTACAGGTCCAGCACCTCGGCCGCGGTGCGCTCCACCGCCTCCCGGGCCGGCGGCGCGGGGCCGGTGGCCCGCTCGTCCGCCACCGACAGGAGCACCGCCTCGGGGGTCTCGGCCCGCAGATCCCGAAGGTAGCGCAGCCGGGCCCGCTCGGTGGGCGGGTGTTGCCGCGAGAGCTGGAACAGCCGCAGGTGGGCCGCCACGGCCCGCTGGGCCGCGCCCCGGGCCCGGCGCCCCACCCGCAGGCCGGCCAGGATGCCCCGGAGTAGGTGTCCGCCGCGGGTCTCGTGGCCGGTGAACCGACGGCGGTTGCCGTCCTGGGAGGCACACTCGGGCTTGGCCAGGTCGTGGAGGCAGGCGGCGAACACCAGCAGGGCCCGGCGGGTGATCCCCGCCTCCAGCTCCTCGGCCAGGTGCTCCCGCAGGCGGTCGGGCCGGGGCATCCACTCCTCCCCCTCCGCCAGCCGCTCGGCCTCCTCGGCCGTGCGCAGGGCGTGCTCCCACAGATCGTAAGCGTGGTAGTCGCCCTGGTCGAACCCTCGCCAGTCCCCGACGAACGGGAACAGGACCTCCAGCACCCCGTGGGCGGCCATGAGACGCAGGCCCCGGCTCCCCCCGACCAGCCCCAGGCAGGCGAACAGCTCCGTGCGGATCCGCTCCGGGGCCACCCGGCCCAGCCCCGGCGCGGCCCGGGCCAGGGACTGCTCCAAGCCCGGGTCGATCTCCAGGCCCAGCCCAACGGCCAGCCGGTAGGCCCTGAGAACCCGCACCGGGTCCTCCTCCAGGGCGTCGGCACGGCACGGCCGCAGCCGGCGCTCCGCCAGGTCCCGGAGCCCCCCCAGGGGATCCACCAGGCCGCGGTCTTCGCCCAGCGTCCAGGCCACGGCGTTCACGGTGAAGTCCCGCCCCGCCAGGTCTTCGGCCAGGGTGGGGGCCCGGAGGGGAGCCAGGTCCACGGTCACCCCGCCCGGCAGGGCCACCCGCCACACTCCCCTGCCCTCGTCCAGGGGGAACGCGGTGCCCTCCCCCAGCCGCGCCACCTCGAAGGCGGCCCGGGCCGCCTCCCCCGGGAAGGCCAGGTCCAGGTCGGGCGGATCCGGCCGTCCCAGGGCCAGATCCCGCACCGTCCCGCCCACCAGCCACGCGGTTTGCACCCCGGCCCGGGCCAGGGCCTCACGCACGGTGCGGGCCCGGGCCGAGCGCTCCCACGCCTCGAGCCGGGACAGCAGCGCCCCAACTTCTTCCCGGACGCCCCCCGGAATGGTGTATACTTCTGCGTTTTCTGGGTTGCGTTTGCCCATGGTCCGTTCCAGGCGCCAGTGAGGAGCCCATGTCGAAAGTGATGCTGGTCAATGTGGTCAACGAGGAGGAGAGCCGGATCGCCATCGTGGCCGACGGGCTCCTCGAAGAGGTGGCGATCGAAACCGCCCAGGTGGAACGCCTGGAAGGAAACATCTACAAGGCCCGGGTCGTCAAGGTGGTGCCCAGCCTGGACGCCGTGTTCGTGGACTTCGGGGCGGAGAAGAACGGCTTCCTGCCGGTGGAGGACATCCACCCCCGCTACTTCCCGGAAGGGAAGCGGTCCACCTCGGCCGTGAAGACGGGGCAGGAGCTGCTGGTCCAGGTGCGAAAGGGCGAGATGGGCCAGAAGGGGGCCGCGCTCACCACCTACATCAGCCTGCCCGGCCGGTACTTCGTGCTCATGCCCTACGTGGCCAAACGGGGGGTGTCGAAGAAGATCGAGGACGAGGCGACCCGCAAGCAGCTCCGCGACGCACTGGACGCGGCCCAGATCCCCGAGGAGATGGGCTACATCGTCCGCACCGCCGCCGAGGGCCGCACCAAGCAGGAGCTCACCCGCGACGCCAACTACCTGCTGCGGCTGTGGAAGCGCATCCTGCGGGACGCCGAGGACGCGCCCGCGCCCAGCCTGCTGTACCAGGACTCGGACATCGTGATCCGCACGATCCGGGACTACTTCACCCCTGGCGTGGAGGAGGTGTGGATCGACAACCCGGAGGTGTTCGAGCAGGTGCGGCGGTTCTTCCAGGCCGTGATGCCGTGGTACACCCGAAGGGTGAAGCTGCACCAGCGCCGCACCCCGATCTTCGCCCGGTACAACGTGGAGCAGCAGCTGGCCACGATCTACGAGAAGAGCGTGCCGCTGCCCTCGGGCGGCTCCATCGTGATCGAACAGACCGAGGCGCTGGTCAGCATCGACGTGAACTCGGGCGGGTCGTTCCAAGGCAAGGACATCGAGGAGACGGCGCTGAGGGTCAACGAGGAGGCGGCCCGCGAGGCGGCCCGGCAGCTGCGGCTGCGGGACCTGGGCGGCCTGATCGTGATCGACTTCATCGACATGCGTAGCTCCGCGAACCGCAGCGCCGTGCGCCGCGCCCTTCAGAAGGCCCTGAAGGAGGACAAGGCCCGGACCCGCGTGGGGTCGATCTCCCAGTTCGGCCTCCTGGAGCTGTCGCGCCAGCGGCTCAAGCCCGGGGCGGCCGCGGCCGTGACCCGGCCCTGCCCCTCGTGCCGGGGGTCGGGGCGGGTGCGGTCGCCGGAGAGCTTCGCCCTGTCGGTGCTGCGCATGATCCAGGCCGAGCTGCCCCGCAAGGAGCTGCGCCAGGTGCGGGTCGGGGTGCCGGCCGACGTGGCCGCCCTGATCGTGAACCGCAAGCGGCGGCGCCTGGCGGACTGGGAGCGGGAGTTCGAGACCTCGGTCCAGGTGTTCTCCGAACCCCACCTGGGCCCCAACGATTACTTCTTCGTGTTCGTGGAGAACGGCACCCCTCGGATCGAGACCAACACCACCGACGTGCCCCACGACCTGGTGGCGGCGTACCAGGGCATCCCCGAGCCCCCCACCCGCGTCCAGCGCGCCCCCGCGTACATCTTGATGGACGAGGAGCCGGAAGAGGAGGAAGAGCCCCCGGCTCCCGAACCCGAGGAGACCGACGCGCAGCCCCCCGCCAAGAAGAAGCGCCGCCGGCGGCGCCGCAAGAAGAAGTCCGCTCCCGCCGAGGCCGCAGCCGGGGAGCAGCCGGCCGAGGGAAGCGGCTCCACCCCCGAGGGGGACGGCCAGCCGGAGGAGAAGGACCCGGAGCAGAAGGCCGGGGAGCCCTCCTCCGACGCAGAGGCGGGCTCCGAAGAGGCCGAGCCGCAGCCCCCCGCCAAGAAGAAGCGCCGCCGCCGGCGCCGCAAGAAGAAGTCCGCTCCCGCCGAGGCCGAGGCTGCGCCCCCGGCCCAGCCTACCGAGGCGGCGGCCTCGGCAGGGGAGCCTGCGCCCGGGCCCGCTCCCGCAGGGGAGCCCCCGGCAGCCGAGACGCCCCCTCCGGCCGAGGAGCCCGAGGAGAAGCCCAAGCCGAAACGTCGGAGAGCTCGGGAAAAGCCCCAGGAAGCCTCCCAGGAGACCGCGCAGGAGCCCGCCTCGGCCGACGCGCCCCCGTCCGAGACCGGGACCCCGGCCGAGACCGAAGGAACCGAAGGCCCCAAGCCGAAGCGGCGCAGGACCCGCAAGAGGGCTCCGGCGCAGGCTCAGGAGACCGCCCCGGCCGAGCCCGCGGCAGCCTCCGACGAGACAGAGGCCAGCGAGGGGGAGAGACCCAAACGCCGAGCCACCCGGAAGAGCCGCCCGGAGCCTGCACAGGAGGAGGTCGCGCAGGCCGGGACGCCCCCCGCCGAGAACGCGGCACCGGATGAGGCCGGCGAGGAGAAGGAACCCAAGCCCCGGCGCAGGAGTTCCCGCAAGAAGACCGCGGAGGCCCCCCCGGCGGACGGGACCGGGCAGCCCGCCCCGAAGGAGTCGGGCGGCGAGGAACCACCCAAGCCCAAGCGCCGCAGGACCCGCAAGAAGACCCCGGAGCCGTCAACAGGCCCAGCGGACGCCGACACCAACGCCGGCGGGGACCCGGCGGAAGGAAGCGGCGAGGGGGGATCCGGGGGCGGGGCCTGAGCCCGTGCTCACCACAGGGGCTCCACGACCGGCATCGCCCCATCCTTGACCCTCTAACGGTCGGTTTGCTAGCGTTTTCGAGTTTGTGCCGATCCGCACACCTTGGGTTCGTCGTTTCCGGCAAACGAAAGGGAGGTCCACCGTGTACAACTACCGCCTGCTCGCGCCCGGCCCCACCCCTGTCCCCGACGAGGCCCGGCTGGCCATGGCCCGGCCCGCCCTCCACCATCGGGAGCCCGAGTTCAAGCCCATCTTCGCCGCGTGCCGCCAGGGGCTGCGGTACGTGTTCCAGACCCAACGCGACGTGCTGATCCTGGCCGCGTCGGGCACCGGCGCCATGGAGGCGGCGGTGACCAACTTCCTGCGGCGGGGGGACCGGGCCCTGTACGTGAACGGCGGGAAGTTCGGGGAGCGGTGGGGCAAGATCCTGGCCGCCTACGGCTGCGACCCGGTGGAGGTCAAGGTGGAGTGGGGTCGGGCGGTAGACCCCGAGGAGATCCGCCGGGCCTTGGACGCGGACCCGGCCATCCGGGCCGTCTACGTCCAGGCCAGCGAGACCAGCACGGCCGTTCGCCACCCGGTGGAGGAGATCGCTCGGATCACCCGGGACCGGGACGTGCTCCTGGTGGTGGACGGCATCACGGCGGTGGGCGTGTTCCCCCTGCCCATGGACGAATGGGGCATCGACGTGGTGGTCACGGGCAGCCAAAAGGCCCTGATGCTCCCGCCGGGGCTCGCGTTCATCGCCTGGAGCGAGAAGGCCGACCGGTTCCTCGAGACCTCGGACCTGCCCCGGTACTACTTCGACCTGAAGGGCGAGCGCAAGAAGCAGGCCGACGACCAGACCGCTTACACCCCGGCCGTGAGCCTGATCGTGGGGCTCAAGGAGGTGCTGGACCGGATCCGGGCCGAGACCCTGGAGGGGGTCCACGGCCGCACCGCCCTCATGGCCCGGGCCACCCGCGAGGCCGTGAAGGCCCTGGGGCTTGAGCTGTTCGCCCCCGACAGCCCCAGCGACGCCTGCACCGCTGTCAAGGTGCCGGAGGGCGTGGACGGCCAGGCCCTCAAAAAGGCCCTGCGGGAGCGGTTCTCCATGACCGTGGCCGGCGGCCAGGACCAGGCCAAGGGCAAGATCATCCGGATCTCCCACATGGGCCACGTGGATCCCCTGGACGTGGTCGGCGCCCTGGCGGCCTTGGAGCTCGCCCTCAAGGAGCTCGGCCACCCCGTGGCCCTGGGGACCGGCGTGGCCAAGGCCCTTTCCATCCTGGGAGAAGCGTAGATGAAACGGGTACTCGTCAGCGACAATCTCTCGGCCCGGGGGATCGAGATCCTCCGAGCGGCCGAGGGCATCGAGGTGGACGTGAACACGGGCCTCAAGCCCGAGGAGCTCCAGGAGGTCATCGGGGGGTACGATGCCCTGGTGATCCGATCGGGCACCAAGGTCACGGCCCAGGTCTTGGCCCGAGCCGACAACCTGAGGGTGATCGGCCGGGCCGGGATGGGCGTGGACAACGTGGACGTGCCCGAGGCCACCAAGCGGGGCATCGTGGTCATGAACACCCCCGGCGGCAACTCGGTGACCACGGCCGAGCACGCCCTGGCCCTGATCATGAGCCTGGTGCGAAACATCCCCCAGGCCAACATGAGCATGAAGCAGGGCAAGTGGGAGAAGAAGAGGTTCCAGGGCCACGAGCTGTGCGGCAAGACCCTGGGGGTGATCGGGTTGGGCAACATCGGCTCCATCGTGGCCGACCGGGCCCAGGGCCTCAAGATGAAGGTAGTGGGGTACGACCCCTACCTGAGCCAGGAGCGGGCCGCCGAGCTCGGGGTGGAGCTCTCGGACCTGGACGGGTTGTACGAGCGGGCCGACATCATCACGGTTCACGTGCCCCTGCTCGACGAGACCCGCAACCTGATCGGCCGGGAGGCGTTCGCCCGCATGAAGGACGGAGTGTACCTGGTGTGCGCGGCCCGCGGCGGCATCGTGGACGAGGAGGCCCTGCTCGAGGCCCTGGAGAGCGGCAAGGTGGCCGGCGCGGCCTTGGACGTGTTCCGCGAGGAGCCGCCGGGGCTCACCCCCCTGGTGGCCCACGACCGGGTGGTGTGCACGCCCCACCTGGGCGCCAGCACGGTGGAGGCCCAGGAGGCCGTGGCGATCCAGGTGGCCGAGCAGATCGTGGACTACCTGCAGCGGGGCATCATCCGCAACGCCGTGAACGTGCCCAGCGTGCCGGCCGAGATCCTCAACCAGATGGCCCCCTACCTGGACCTGGCCCGGAGCCTGGGCCGGCTCCAGGCCCAGCTCGGCGTCGAGGGCCTCAAGACCGTGGAGCTGCAGTACTCCGGGCGCATGGCCGAGGGCCGGACCGGCCTGCTCACGGCCGCGGCCCTGGAGGGGCTGCTGGCGGTGAGCGTGGGTGAGCGGGTGAACCTGGTCAACGCCCCGGTGCTGGCCCGGGAGCGGGGCATCCGGGTGTCGGAGACCACGGCCAAGAACGGCGAGGACTACACGGCCATGATGCGGCTCGGGGTGGACACCGCCCACGGCCGGTTCAGCCTGGCCGGGGCCATCTTCGGCCGGCGGGAGCCCCGGCTGGTGGAGATTGACGGCATCCCGATCGAGGCGATCCCTCAGGGGCACCTGCTGGTGTTCTGGAACTACGACCGGCCGGGCCTGGTGGGCAGCATCGGCACCACCCTGGGCCGCCACCAGATCAACATCGGCCAGATGCAGTTCGGCCGCGAGGCCCCGGGCGGCCGGGCCGTGACCGTGGTCAACGTGGACACCGAGGTTCCTCCCGAGGTCCTGGAGGAGCTGCGCGGGCTTCCCAACGTGGTGAGCGTGACGTCGGCCCGTCTCTGACTGGACTACTCCAATGGCCTATCCCTTCGGCCGGGCCGGGCAACCGGCCCGGCACCGCGAACTGCCCCCGGGGCTGGCGGACCGGCTGCCGGCAGAGGCCCGTCGGCTCCACGCCGTGCGTGAGACCTGCCTGGTCGAGCTGGAGCGGTGGGGCTACCGGCTCGTGGTGACCCCCCTGCTCGAGCACGCCGACACCTTCGAGCCCGCCCTGCCCGACCCCGGAGACGAGACGTTCCTGTACCGGTTCGTGGACCGGACCACCGGCCACGTGCTCGCCATCCGGGCGGACTTCACGCCCCAGGTGGCCCGGGTGGTCGGAACCCGGTTCCACGAGGCCACCTTACCCCTGCGGCTGTGCTACGAGGGCTCGGTGGTTCGCCACGTGCCCGAGCGCCGGGGCATGTCCCGCGAGATCCCCCAGGTGGGGGCCGAGCTGGTGGGGGTGATCGACCCCGAGGCGGACGCCGAGGGGATCGCCCTGGTGGTGGCGTGCCTGCGGGCGGCCGGCGTGGGCGGGTTCAAGGTGGACCTGGGCCAGGTGGAGTTCTTCCGAGGCATCGTGGACGACCTGGACCTTTCCGCCGAGGCCCTGGAGACGCTGCGCAACGCCGTGGCCCGCAAGGACCTGAGCGACCTCGATCGGATCCTGTCGGACCTGCCGATCCCGGACCGCCGCAAGGAGATCCTGGCCGAGCTGCCCCTCCTGGCCGGGGGCACCGAGGTGCTGGACCGGGCCTCGGACCTGGTGGACACGGACCACAGCCTCCGGGCCCTGGAGAACCTGGCCCGGGTGGTGGAGCTGGTGGGCGTGCACGGCCTGGCCGAGCACATCACCGTGGACCTGGGGGAGATCCGGGGCATCGACTACCACACCGGCGTGATCTACGAGGCGTTCGTGCCCCACGTGGCCACCCCCCTGGTGCGGGGCGGCCGGTACGACCGGCTGTGCGGGGCCTACGGCCGGGAGCTCGCGGCCACGGGGTTCTCCCTGGACCTGGCCGCGGTTCTCGCGGCCCTGGGCCCGTCCGACCCCCGGCCCGAGGGCGTGTTCCTGATCAACTTCGAGCCCGACCGGCGGCGGGCCCTGCTCGTTGCCCGTCGGCTGCGGGGGGCTGGGGTGCGGGCTGCCCGGGACCTGATCCGCAGGCCCCTGGACGACTCCCTGGCCCACGCCAAGGCCCAGGGGTTTCGCTGGGCCCTGGTGGTGGACCCCGAGGTGGCTCCCCGGGTGCGTTGGATCGATCTCGTCACGGGGGGATCCGAGGTCCTTACCGAAGAAGACGCCGCCTCCCGGGCGGGCGATGCAGGAGCGAACGAATGCCGAACGTAGTGGTGATCGGCGCCCAGTGGGGCGACGAGGGCAAGGGCAAGGTGGTGGACCTGTACGCGGGCGAGGCCGAGGCAGTCGTGCGGTTCCAGGGCGGCAACAACGCGGGGCACACCCTGGTGGTGGAGGGGGAGAAGATCATCCTCCACCTGATCCCCTCGGGCATCCTGCACCCGGACACCGTGTGCTGCATCGGGAACGGTGTGGTGGTCGACCCCCAGGTGCTGCTCCAGGAGATCGACGGCCTGCGGGCAAAAGGCCGCTGGCCCGGGGACGACGCCCTGGTGGTGAGCGGCGCGGCCCACGTGATCCTGCCGTGTCACCGGGAGCTGGACAAGGCCCGGGAGGGCCGGGCCGGACGGGCCCAGATCGGCACCACCGGACGGGGCATCGGCCCGTGCTACGAGGACAAGGCGTCTCGGAAGGGCGTGCGGGTGGCCGACCTGCTGGAGCCCGAGGCGCTCCTGCCCAAGCTCGAGGCACTGCTGGACGAGAGAAACGCCCTGCTGCGCCACCTGGGTGCCCCGCCGTTCGATCCCCGGGCCGTGTGGGAGGAGCTGTGCGCCGCGGGCGAGAGGATCCGGCCGTTCGTGGGCGACGTCACGGGCCGGCTTCACCGGTGGACCCGAGAGGGCCGCAAGGTGCTCCTCGAGGGCGCCCAGGGCACCCTGCTCGACATCGACCACGGCACCTACCCCTTCGTCACCAGCTCGAACACCACGGCCGGGGCAGCGTGCACCGGCACGGGCCTGCCGCCGCGGGACCTGCACGCGGCCGTGGGCATCACCAAGGCCTACGTGACCCGGGTGGGGGCCGGACCGTTCCCCACCGAACTCCACGACGCCATGGGCGACCGGCTGCGGGAGCGGGGCGGCGAGTTCGGCAGCACCACCGGCCGACCCAGGCGGTGCGGCTGGCTCGACCTGGTGGCGCTGCGCTCGGCGTGCCGGATGAACGGACTCACCGGGCTGGCCGTGACCAAGCTCGACGTGCTCGAGGGGATCGATCCGATCCGGGTCTGCACGGCCTACCGCCTGGACGGGGAACGGGTGGACCACGTGCCGGCCCGGGCCGAGGATCTGGAGCGGTGCGAGCCGGTGTACGAGGAGCTGGCCGGCTGGACCGAGCCCCTGGCCGGGGCGCGCAGCCCGGAGGACCTGCCCGCCAACGCCCGGGCGTTCCTGGACCACGTGGCCGAAGCCACGGGGTGCCCGGTGGTGCTCGCATCGGTGGGCCCGGGGCGCGAGCAGACCGTGGAGTTCGCCAACCCCTTCACCCTGTGCGACTGACCCCCCGGCCCCGCCGGAGGCCGCGGAGCGGGGGCTGGAGTCGGTTGACACGGGTCCTGGGCTCGTGTATAAAGGCGCGCCTTATCGGCGTGGGCCGTTAGCTCAGCTGGCAGAGCATCTGACTTTTAATCAGAGGGTCCCAGGTTCGAATCCTGGACGGCTCACCATCCCTTGGGAGACCCCGGGGCCCTCCGTGCGGCCCCGTTTCGTTCGAACCGTTCCCGATTCCGTCCCCATCGTCTAGCCTGGCCCAGGACACCGGCCTTTCACGCCGGCGACGGGGGTTCAAATCCCCCTGGGGACGCCATCTTTCAAAAAACGGCCCGGACCGGCGACCCTGCCGTCCGGGCCGTTTTGTCGTGTTGCGCCGGTCCCCTACTCGCCCCGGATCATGATGAGGAGCATTTTGAACCGCTTCTCGGCCCGCACGGAGTGGGGCACGTTTGCGGGCATGACCACGAGCTCCCCCGCCCCGGCCCGGACCTCCTTGCCGCCGATCACCAGCAGGGCCTCGCCGTCCACGATCTGGACCACGGCGTCGAAGGGCGCGGTGTGCTCGCTGAGACCCTGGCCCTCGTCGAAGGCGAAGAGCGTGAGCGTTCCGGCCTTGCGGTCCACGAGCGTGCGGCTCACGATCGAGCCTTCCGCGTACTCGACGAAGCTCGCCAGGTCGATCGGGGTCGAAACGGGGGCCTTGGATGCCATGGCCAAACCTCCTCATGTCGGTTCTGAATGTCCTGTGGCACAATGAGGGTACCCGAGTTTCCCGCCTCCGCAACACCCTTTCCCCCGGGAGGAACCCCCTTGCACACGAGCGAACTCACCCTGACGACCCCGGTGGGTCCCCTCACCCTCGTGGCCGGGGGCGGGGGCCTGGTGGCCATCCGGTTCGGTGCCGGGGGCCCCACGGCCGCCCCGGACACGATCCTCGCCCAGGCCGCCCGGGAGTTCGAGGAGTACTTCGCGGGCGCCCGGACCCGGTTCACGGTGCCGGTTCGGTTCCCTTCGGGGGCCTCCGCGTTCCGGCTCCGGGTGTGGGAGACCCTGGGAAGGATCCCGTACGGCGCCGTGCGCACCTACGGCGAGCTGGCCCGGACGCTGGGCACCAGCCCCCGGGCCGTGGGCGGGGCCTGCCGCGCCAACCCCCTGCCCATCGTGGTCCCTTGCCACCGGGTGGTGGCCCGATCGGGGCTGGGAGGGTACGCCGGCGACTGGGAACGGGGCGCCGCGGGCTCGGTGAAGCGGTTCCTCCTGGAGCTGGAGGCCCGCGCCAGTGGCTGAGGTTGGGCGGGCCTCGACCGTGGCGTGGGTGGGCCACCCCTTCCTCCGGCACCATTGCCCCGGTCCCGACCACCCCGAGTCTCCCCTACGGCTCGAGGTGATCGAGGGGGTCTTGGAAGCCAAAGGCCTCTTGAACAGGCTCGTGCGGCTTGGGTTCGCCCCGGCCACGGCGCAGGACCTGGCCCTCGTCCACCATCCCGCCTACGTGGAGCTCCTGAGGCTCGCTTGCGAGCACGGGTTCGGGTACGTGGCAGAGCCCGAGACCCGGATCTGCCCCGAGAGCTTCGAGGTGGCGTCCTGGGCCGCTGGCGGCGTGCTGGCGGCCACCGACGCCGTGATCGACGGCCGCGTCGGCCGGGCGTTCTGCGCCGTGCGGCCACCGGGGCACCACGCCGGCCCCGACCGGGCCGGGGGGTTCTGCCTGGTGAATCACGCGGCCCTGGCGGCCGAGCACGCCCTCCGGCGCAGGGGCCTCGCCCGGGTGGCGGTGGTGGACCTCGACGCCCACCATGGCAACGGCACCCAGGCCATCTTCTGGGAGCGGCCCGAGGTGCTCTACCTCTCGGTCCACGAGCATCCCCTGACCCTCAAATACCCGGGCACGGGCTGGCCCGGCGAGACCGGAGCAGGGCTCGGCGCCGGGTTCACCCGGAACGTCTGCCTCGCCCACGGCGCCGGAGACCCCGAGTTCGTGGCCGCCCTGGAGGCTGCGGTGATCCCGGAGCTCGAAGCCTTCCGGCCGGAGCTCGTGGTGATCTCCATGGGGTTCGACGCCCTGGGAACGGACCCCTTGGCCCATCTCACCGTGACGGCCGAAGGGTTCCGCCGGGCCACCGAGCGGATCGTGGAGGCGGCCGAGGGCCTGTGCGGGGGGCGAATCGTGAGCGCGTTGGAGGGAGGGTACGACCTTGTGGGTCTCGGGCCCGCAGCCGCAGCTCACGTGGAGGCGCTCCTGGGAGCCCTGCGGCGATGAGCGTGCCTCCGTCGTTGGGCGGATGGGTCGTCCCAACGAAGACCGCCGGCCCCGCGATTCGAAACCACCGAGAGCACGGAAGACACGGAGGAGCCGGTTCACACGCCCCGGGCGCCAGGAGCGGATCCGCCCGAAGGCCGTTGACCGACGACCGGCGACCGCCCTTACACCGTGAGGAGGGTCGCCACGGCGTGGCACAGGAGCTGGCCTCGGGCGTCCTTCGCCTGCACCTGCACCGTGGCCACCCGCCGGCCCAGGCGAAGGATCACGGCACGGGCGGTGATCCGATCACCGACCGCGGCCGGCCGCATGAAGTGCACCTCCAGGCCCTCGGTGGTCAGCCGGAGCCCCGAAGGCAGCAGCCGCCCCGGGAAGAACGCCACGGTGTCCACCAGGGCCGCCAGCACCCCTCCGTGGAGGCCGCCCATGTAGTTGCCGTGGCGCTCGTCCACCGACACGGCCATGACGGCCGTGTCCGGCCCCACCTCCAGCAGCTCGAATCCCAGGTGGCGGGCCAGGGCGATGCCGTCGAAGATCTCCCGGGCCCGTTCGTGCCAAAACGCCTCGTCCACGGGTTCGTACTCCTCGTTCGGTTCCGCCGCCTTCGGGCCTTCGGCCCGCCACGAGGGGCTGGAAGGCTTGATACCAAGCTGCGTTCAAATCCAGCGGCCCCGTGCCCCGCCCCCCCACGGTTTGAACGCAACTCGGCATGAGACCATCTCCCTGTCGGGGCTTCCACGCACGAACGGGCGGCCCCAGCGGGCCGCCCGTTCGTGCGTGGAAGGCGGCAAACTCTACGCTTTGACGTCCAGGTTCCCCCCCACCCCGAGCGACCGGAACAACTCTGCCGCCAGGGCCTCCTGATTGTCCAGAACTTTCTTGAGCAGTGCCATGCCGGCCTCGCCCTTGGCCTGGTCGGCCTTGAGGCCCGTCATCTCCTCGATGAGGCCCATGGTGAGGTCCCCGTTGCCGAGCGCCCTGAGATCCATCGCCGTCCTCCTCTGCCGCCGGCTCCGGCTCATCGTCCTCCGTGCCCTATCGGCGTTCCCCCCCTCAACCTTGAGCCAGCCGGACGAGCCCCCTCGCCCTACTCCCCGGCCGCTCTCACCTCGGCCCGCGCCGCTGCCATCTCCACGAGGGGAACCTTCCATCCCGGGCGGTCCAGGTAGGCGTCGGCCACCCCCTGGGGCAGGCTCCGGTACAGGAGGCGGACGACCACGTCGAAGGGGCCCTTCGCCCCCGGCGGCAGAGGGATCTCGAACCGCTCGGTCACGGCCCCCCGGGGAGGGATCGAGGTGTCCCGCACGATCCGGGCGATACGCCAGGGCTTCCACGTGGGCCGTCCCTCCGAATCCACGGCCTGGGCCCCGAACCGCCGCGCCTCCGGCCCGAGGCGCCCCTCGGGGTCGAGCCCGCCGCTCTCGAACACCACGGTGCCGCCGCGGCCCGCGTCCCGTACGACGAGGTGCAGCCACATCTGCCTCAGCTCCGTCATGGAGGTGGGCAGGTTGTGGCCGGCCCGGACGTTCGCCACCCGCACGCCGACCTCCATCCCCCCTCCCGGGGCCACCTGCTCCGAAACGACCAGTTCCAGCCGGGCCGCGCTCCGGAGGCGCAGGCGGGCCTCGTTGGCCCGGCCCCACTGGTTCAGCAGGGTGGTCACGGCCGCGTTGGCACCGGTGAAGTCGTGATCGAAGAAGGGGGTGCGCTCCGTGTCGAACACGCTGGTCAGGCCCGTCCGGACGGCCTTCTCCATGGTGTCGGCGACCCGGGCCGCCACCTCCGGGGGGACCATGTGGCAGTCCTGGCACTGGATCCCCGCGCGGGCGTACTCGCTGCCCTTCCACTCCTCGTAGGTGCGGGCGATGGCGGTGTTGTTCACCGGGTGGAACACGTTGTGGCAGGCGCCGCAGAACTCACTGCGGGTGTGCACGTCGGAGTAGGCGGTGGCGTGGAAGGTGCTGTGGGCGTCGGCGTACGGGCCTTGCTTCGCGCCCTCCGGCTCCACGGCCAGCCCCGAGTTGCCGGGGTTCCCCCCCTTCTCCAGGAGCTTCACCGCCACCACGGAGTGGCAAAAGTCGCAGGTGATTCCCTCGTCGGCCCGGGGGTCGATCACGATCTCCCCGGACTCCCGGATCCACACCTGTTCGGTCAGGGCCCCCACGGGCGCGTGGCACCCGGCGCAAAACCGGTCGGTGCGCCCCCCGGTCTCCCGGGACGACTCCCGCCATACGGCCCGGAACAGCGGATCGGCCAGGGCGTTCGCGTGCATCGATCCCTTCCACTGCTCGTGCTGGAGTGGGTGGCAGTAGGCGCACTTCTCTGCGGAGACGAACTGGCCCGGCGAGGCGGGCAGGCCGGTGGTGGTGTTCAGGATCTTCGGGTAGAAGACGAACTCCTCCGCCCGGGCCGGAACGGCCAGGACCAGGAGCAGCGGGAAGACGAGACGGACCATGGGCGTCCTCTTCGGGGGCAGTGGAACCCGGCGGATCAGCGCTTCCAATCGATCCGGCCGCCCGGGAGGAAGTAGAGCAGGAGCATCCTCCCGCCCGAGACCGTGGGCACGTGGTCCGAGCCCTCGCCGAACACCACCCACCCCTCGGCAAACCCGTCGAAGGCGGCCTCAGGATCGAGGGCGAAGCACAGGTTCACCTCGCCCGCCGTGTGCCGGTGCCACACCCCAGGGCCCGAAAGCTCGACCGCGTCCACGGAGAACCCGCGCGTGGCCTCGCCGGGCTTGGCCACCCGGGAGAACCGGGCTCCGCCCGCCTCCCGATCGCACAACCACCCCTCGGCCACCCCCGCCTGGACCAGGGCCCGGAGCCTCCTCACCACCTCCCCGTCCGGCGGGAACGCCGCAGCCAGCCGCTCCCGTGCCTCATCCGGCCGGGACAGATCCAGCCCGGCCAGCACGTCGAACACCGGCTCTAAAGCCGTCAACAGATCTTGGGTGCCCATGGGGATCTCTCCTTTTCCGCGCCCTTTTCGGCGCGCGATCCAGTGGGAAGCTCCGGCAGGTCACAAGACAGCCTGGTTGCGAAACAAGGGAACTTGCACCGATCGCCGCTCAGGCTCGGCGGTGGGGCATGGGGTCTTCTTCCGGCCGCGCGCGACCCAATCTACCCCCCGGATCGCCCGTGTCCAACGCTAGCCGCCCAACCGACGTACCACTCCACGAACCGGGGGATCCCCACCTCGATGGGGGTCGTGGGCTCCCAGCCCCAGAGCTCTTTGGCCCGGGACACGTCCGCGTAGGTGCGGGGCACATCGCCCGGCTGCATGGGCAGGTAGTTGCGCCGGGCCTTCCTCCCGAGGGCGTCCTCCAGCACCGCGATGAACCTCTCCAGCCTCACCGGCCGGTGGTTGCCCAGGTTCACCACCTCGAACCCCAGGGGCCGGTCGATGGCGGCGACCACCCCCCGCACGATGTCGTCGATATAGGTGAAGTCGCGCTCCATGTCGCCGTGGTTGTACACGTCGATGGGCTCGCCGGTCAGGATTTTTTGGGTGAACTTGAACAGCGCCATATCCGGCCTGCCCCAGGGGCCGTACACGGTGAAGAACCGGAGCCCCGTAGCCGGGATGCCGTAGAGGTGGTGGTAGGTGTGGGCCATCAGCTCGTTGGCCACCTTGGTGGCGGCGTACAGGCTCACGGGCCGGTCCACCCGATCCGTCTCGGAGAACGGCACCTTCTCGTTCGCTCCGTACACCGACGAGGAGGACGCATACACCAGGTTGCCGGTGCCCCGGTGCCGGCAGGCCTCGAGGATGTGCAGGAACCCCATCAGGTTCGCCCGGCCGTAGGCCAGGGGGTTTTGCAGGCTGTAGCGCACCCCGGCCTGGGCGGCCAGGTGGCACACCACGTCGAACGGCCCCCGGTCGAACGCAGCCTCCACGGCCCCCGGGTCGGCCACGTCGCCCCGCACGAACCGAAACCCCTGCCGGCCCTCGAGCCGGGCGAGCCGGGCCTCCTTCAGCCCGACGTCGTAGTA
Organism: Deferrisoma camini S3R1; assembly: GCF_000526155.1. Lineage (NCBI taxonomy): Bacteria > Pseudomonadati > Thermodesulfobacteriota > Deferrisomatia > Deferrisomatales > Deferrisomataceae > Deferrisoma > Deferrisoma camini. The sequence goes on from NZ_JAFN01000001.1 coordinate 2,208,452, forward strand.
GTCGTTCAGGTTGTCCAGCCCCACCACCCGGTCTCCCCGGTCGAGCAAGAACCCGGCCACCGCGGCCCCGATGAACCCGGCCGCGCCGGTGACGAGAACATCCATGCCGCCGCTCCTTTCCTCGGTTGAATTCCGATCGCGGGGATGGTAGCAGAACCCCGGTCGCCCGGCCAGGAACCCCGGCGAAACTCGCCTGAAATCGCGGGATTTCTTGACCCTTTCCGATCGGCGCTGTTATACTCCGCGCCCTGTCGCCGGCCGCGAGCCGGCCCTTCGCCCTGGTGTTCGTCCGTTTTCCCTCGGCCTTTCGCGGCCGGGCACACGAAGGACCCATGGACACTTCCGAAGCCATTCGCAGCCGCCGCAGCGTGCGCCGGTTCCGGCCCGACCCGGTCCCGGCCGACCACATCGAGCGCCTGCTCGACGCGGCCCGGTGGGCGCCCTCGGGTCTGAACAACCAGCCCTGGCGGTTCGTGGTGGTCCAGGCCCCGGAGGTGCGCGAGCAGCTCGCTCGGTGCACCAAGTACGGCCGGATCCTCCGATCGGCGCCCCTGGCCGTGGCCGTGCTCCTCGACACGGCCTCGTCCTACCACCGGGAGAAGGACCTCCAGGGGGTGGGGGCGTGCCTGCAGAACCTCCTCCTCGAGGCCCACGCGACCGGGCTGGGGGCGTGCTGGCTCGGCGAGATCCTGAACCAGCGGAAGGAGGTCGAGCGGATCCTGGGGGTGCCCGCCCACCTGGAGCTGATGGCCGTGGTGGCCGTGGGCTTCCCCCAGGGGGACCGCCACGGCAACCCCCAGCGCCTGCCCCTCGAGGACCTGATCGTGGGGCGGTTCTGATCCTGCGTATCCCGACCCTACGACGAGGACATCCCATGACCACTCCCACCGTGAAGTTCGGCACCTCCGGCTGGAGGGCCGTGTTGTGCGAGGCGTTCACCTTCGACAACGTCCGGGTGGTGGTCCAGGCCATCGCCGACCACCTCAAGGCCGGGGGGCTGGATGAGCGGGGCGTGCTCGTGGCCTACGACACCCGGTTCATGGGCGAGCGGTTCGCCCGGGTCGCCTGCGAGGTGTTCGCGGGCAACGGGATCCGCACGTTCCTGCCCCCGCGCGACGTGCCGACCCCCGTGGTGTCGTACGACATCCTGCGCCACGGCCGCGACGGTGCCGTGAACTTCACCGCCTCCCACAACCCTCCGGAGTACAACGGGGTGAAGTTCAGCCCGGCCTGGGGCGGCCCGGCCCTGCCCGAGACCACCCGCGACATCGAGGAGCGGGCCAACCGCCGGATGGCCGACGGCTCGTACCGGTCCCTCGGGTTCGAGGAGGCCCGGGACCGGGGACTGGTGGCGGCCCACGACCCCCGGCCCGACTATCTGGACCGGATCCGCGATCTGGTGGACCTGGACGCGATCCGCTCGGCCGGGCTGCGCGTCGCGGTGGACGTGCTCCACGGCACGGCCCGCGAGTACCTGGACGAGCTGCTGCGCGAGGCCGGGTGCGACGTGGTCGTGTTCCACGACAACCCCGACCCCCTGTTCGGCGGCCGGGCACCCGAGCCCAGCCGCGCCAACATCCCCGAGCTGATCGCGTCGGTCTCCGACGACCCGGGGATCTGCCTGGGCCTGGCCACCGACGGCGACGCGGACCGGTTCGGGGTGGTGGACCGGGGCGGCGCGTTCCTGGAGCCCAACTACTTCCTGGGACTCCTGTTCGACTACCTGGTGCGCGAGCGCGGATTCGAGGGAGGGGTCGCCCGCAGCGTGGCCACGAGCCACCTCCTGGACGCCGTGGCCCGGGACCTGGGGCGGCCCGTGTTCGAGACCCCGGTGGGGTTCAAGTTCATCGGCGACCTCATCCGACGGAACCAGGTGGCCCTGGGGGGCGAGGAGTCGGCGGGCCTGTCCGTCCGGGGCCACGTGCCGGAGAAGGACGGCATCCTGGCCTGCCTGCTGGCCGCCGAGATGGTGGCCCGGCGGGGCACCCCCCTCATCCAGCAGCTCGAGGAGCTGTACGGCCGGGTGGGCCGGTACCGCACCCGCCGGGTGAACCTGCGCCTGACCTCCCGGCAGGAGGAGGCCTTCGAGGCCAAGGTCCGCGAGACCCCCGACGGGTTCGCGGGCCGACGGGTACGGGACGTGGTCACCACAGACGGCCACAAGTTCCTGCTGGAGGGGGGGGCGTGGGTGCTGGTGCGCAAATCGGGCACCGAGCCGGTGGTGCGGCTCTACGCCGAGGCCGACTCCGACGAGGCGCTCGAGCGGCTCCTGGAGGCCGGCCGGGCATGGGTGCTGGGGGAAGGAACGAACTCCTGAAATCGAGGCGTTGCCATGATTCTCGAACAACTCGTGGTCGGGCCGATCCAGGCCAACTGCTACATCCTGGGCGACGAGACCACCCGCGAAGCCGTGGTGATCGATCCGGGCGGCGACACCCCGGTGATCCTTAGGGCCCTCCAGGCGCGGGACCTGAAACCCGTGGCCATCGTGGCCACCCACGGCCACTTCGACCACGTGGAGGGCCTGGCGGGCATGAAGCGGGCCACCGGCGCGCCGGTGTGCGTGCACCCCGACGAACTGCCGCTGCTCAAGGGCCTGCCCGGCCAGGGGCTGCTGTTCGGCATGCGGGTGGAGGCCGCACCCGAGCCCGACGTGCTCCTGGAGGAGGGGCAGACGATTCCGTTCGGCTCCTTCGCCCTCAGCGTGCTCCACACCCCGGGGCACAGCCCCGGCTCCGTGAGCCTGGTGGTGGACAAGAAGGTGTTCGTGGGCGACCTGCTGTTCGCCGGGTCCATCGGCCGGACCGACCTCCAGGGCGGCGACTACGACACCCTGATCCGGTCGGTGCGGGAGAAGATCTTCACCCTGCCCGACGACACAGTGGTGTACCCGGGCCACGGCCCGGCCACCACCGTGGCCACCGAAAAGCGCACCAACCCCTTCTTCGTGTACTGACCGATGCTCCGGGGCAAGGAGATCCTGCTGGGGGTCACCGGCGGCATCGCCGCCTACAAGAGCGTGTACCTGTGCCGAGAGCTCACGGTGCGCGGGGCCAACGTGCACGTGGTGATGACGAAGAACGCCATGAACTTCGTCACCCCCCTGACCTTCCAGACGATCTCCGGCAACCCCGTGACCCACCGGATGTTCGAGCTGTTCCGGGGCCCCGAGATCGGCCACGTGGCCCTGGCCGACCGGGCCCACGCCCTGGTGGTGGCCCCCGCCACCGCGAACATCCTTGGCAAGGTGGCCAACGGGCTGGCCGACGACTTCCTCTCCACCATGATCATGGCCACCCGGGTACCGGTGCTGTTCGCCCCGGCCATGAACGTGGTCATGTGGGAGAGCGCGGCCGTTCAGGACAACGTCCGACGGCTGAAGGAGCGGGGCTTCGCGTTCGTGGGCCCAGCCGAGGGGGAGCTGGCCTGCGGGGTCAAGGGCAAGGGCAAGATGGCCGACCCCCTGCAGATCGTGGAGGCCCTGGAGGGGGTGCTCACCCCCGACGACCTGGCCGGGGAGACCGTGCTGGTGACCGCAGGGCCCACCTTGGAGCCCATGGACCCCGTGCGGTTCATCTCGAACCACTCGTCAGGGAAGATGGGATATGCCCTGGCCCGGGCGGCCGTCCGGCGGGGCGCCCGGGTGATTCTCATCTCCGGCCCCACCTCGCTGCCGCCCCCCCTCAACGCCGAGGTGATCCGGGTCACCACGGCCCGGGAGATGCGCGAGGCGGTCCTGACCCAGGCGGGCCGGGCCAGCGTGATCGTGATGGCCGCAGCGGTGTGCGACTGGCGGCCGGTGGCCATGGCATCCCAGAAGATCAAGAAGCGCTCCGGCGCCCCCCCCTCCCTGGAGCTGGAGCCCAACCCCGACATCCTCAAGGAGCTCGGTCGCAACAAGCGTCCGGACCAGATCCTGGTGGGGTTCGCAGCCGAAACCCACGACATGGAGAAGGGGGCCCGGGTCAAGCTGGCGGAGAAACGCCTCGACGCCATCGTGGCCAACGACGTGACCGCACCCGGATCCGGCTTCCACGTGGACACCAACGAGGTGGTGATCTTCACCGCCTCGGGCGAGCGCATCGGGGTGCCCCGCATGAGCAAGGACCGGGTGGCGGACCGGATCCTGGGCCTGGTGGCCAAGCTCCGCCGGGGAAGCCAGAAGCCCTCCTGGGAACCCGAGGCCGAACGGCCCGAGTTCTGGGAGGAGGGCTGATCCAACCAACCAGAAACCAACAACCAACAACCGAGAACCGATATCATGAAACTTTGTGTCATCGGAACCGGATACGTGGGGCTCGTCACGGGCACCTGCTTTGCCGAGATGGGCAACGACGTGGTGTGCGTGGACATCGACGAGGAGAAGATCGAGAGGCTTCGGCGCAAAGAGGTCCCGATCTTCGAGCCGGGGCTCCAGGAGTTGCTCGAGCGCAACGTGGACGAGGGGCGGCTCACCTTCACCACCGACCTGGCCGAGGGCGTGGAGCGCAGCCTCCTGTTGTTCATCGCGGTGGGCACGCCCGAGGGCGAGGACGGCTCGGCCGACCTCCAGCACGTGCTGGCGGTGGCCCGGTCCGTCGGGCAGGTGATGGAGGCCTACCGGATCGTGGTGATCAAGTCCACCGTGCCGGTGGGCACGGCCGAGAAGGTGCGCGACGCCATCCGGACCGAGCTCGACGCCCGGGGGCTCGACGACCTGGAGTTCGACGTGGTCTCGAACCCCGAGTTCCTCAAGGAGGGCAACGCGGTCCAGGACTGCCTCAAGCCCGACCGGATCATCGTGGGCACCGACAACGTGCGCACGGCCGAGATCCTCAAGGAGCTCTACGCCCCGTTCACCCGCACCAACCACCCGATCCTCGTCATGGACATCCGGTCGGCCGAGATGACCAAGTACGCATCCAACGCCATGCTGGCCACCAAGATCTCGTTCATCAACGAGATCGCCAACATCTGCGAGCGGGTCGGGGCCGACGTGGCCGCGGTTCGGCTGGGCATGGGCGCCGACTCCCGCATCGGGTACCAGTTCCTGTTCCCCGGCGTGGGCTACGGCGGGTCGTGCTTTCCCAAGGACGTGAAGGCCCTGATCCAGACCGCCAAGAAGGCGGGCTACGACGCACGGGTGCTCGAGGCCGTGGACTCGGTGAACGCCCGGCAGAAGCACGTGCTGGCCGACAAGATCCTGGACTGGTTCCGGGCCGAGGGCATCGACCCGGCCGGGGCCACGGTGGCCGTGTGGGGCCTTTCGTTCAAGCCCAACACCGACGACATGCGCGAGGCCCCCAGCCTCACCGTGATCGGCCGGCTCAGGGAGGCCGGCTGCCGCATCCGGGCCTACGACCCGGTGGCCGAGGGGAGCGCCCGCCGGATCCTGGGTGAGGACGGCATCGCCTACTGCGCCAGCAACTACGAGGCCGTGGAGGGGGCGGACTGCCTGGCCGTGTGCACCGAGTGGGGCGCGTTCCGCCGGCCCGACTTCGAGCGGGTGAAGGGGCTGATGCGCCGACCGGCCGTGTTCGACGGCCGCAACATCTACGAGCCGGCCAAGATGAAGAAGATGGGGTTCGCGTACTTCGGGATCGGGAGGCAGGGAGGCTAGAGCATGCCCCCCTCACCTCTCCCCGCGGCGGTGATCTCGAAGCGCCCGGAGGGCCTTCTCGACCTCGGCCCGCCGGGCGCCCGGCGGCAGGTCCTCCAGGGCCTGGCGGTAGTGGCGGACGGCCAAAGCGATCCGCCCCGCGGACCGGTAGTAGTCCCCCAGCAAGGCGTGCCCCTCCCCCGGCCGGCCCGCCTTGCCCAGGGCCATTCCGCGGTAGTAGGCGAGCTTGTCCCATTCCGGATCGATCCGTGCCAGATCGTCGTACACGGCCAGGGCTTCCTCGCCCCGGTCCGCCTCCAGGTACGTCCATCCCAGATCCCGGAGGGCCGGAACCGTGGCCCGGCCCTCCTTCCGCAAGCGCTCGAGCAACGAGACCGCCTCGGCGGTGCGGCCCTGCCGCAGCCAGGTGACGGCACGTTCGTGCAGGATCTCGGGGTCGGACGGCGCGAGCTTCTCGGCCCGGCCCAACACCTCCAACGCCTCATCGTACAACCCCCGCTTCCGAACGAGCAGGGCCAGCCCTAACCAGGCCGACGCGCTTCGGGGATGCTCCCGGGTGCGCTGCCGGAACAGATCCTCACCCCAGGGCCGCGGGTCCTCCACCAGCACCCGGGCCTGGGCCCGCCACAGCCGCTCCGGGTCCTCGGGCAGGGGCTTCGTGCCCGGGGGCATCATGTCGGCCAGGTAGGCCGCACGGTTCTCGGGCAGGGGGTGGGTGAACAGATAGGCCGGAACCCCCTCGGGCCGGGGCGAGGCCCATCGGATCGTCTCCATGAACCGCACCAGCCCCCAGGGGTCGTACCCCGCGGCCACCAGGGCCCGGGCCGCCCTGCGGTCGGCGTCCTCCTCGTCCTGCCGGCTGTACTGGAGCATCTTGGCCTGGGCCCCGGCCACCCCGAACGTGGCCACCGCCGCGCCCGCCTTGGCCCCCCCCAGGAACGCCCCGGCCAGCACCGCGGCCATGGCTCCCAGGTTCACCTTCGCCGCCTTCTGCATCCGCCGGGCGATGTGCCGGCCCTCCACGTGGCCCACCTCGTGGGCCACCACCCCGGCCAGCTCGCTCTCGTCGCCGCACGACAGGATCGTCTGGCTGGTCACGAACACGTGGCCGCCGGGCACCGCGAACGCGTTGATGCGCGGGTCGGCCACCACGTGAAACCTCAACTCGAACGTGCGGGCCTCCATGGCCCGGGCCACCCGCCCCCCCACCGCCTCCAGGTAGCCCGTGAGGTACGGATCGTCCAGGATCCGGAACTCCCGGCGCACCTGGGCTACCACCCGCTCCCCGAGCTTGCGCTCCTCGGCCCGGGTCAGGGCCCCCCCGCCCGCCGGCCGCGCCACGGCACACGCCGCCAACAACGCGGCCGTGGCCACCGCAACCCACCGTCTCGCAAAGCTGCGCACCGTGTCCATGCCCCCCAGGGTACCCCACAGGCAAACCCCACTTCCAGCATCCCGGAGGGCCCCATTCCTCCTTTTGTAGACTCGCACCCGTTGACACCAGAAACCGTGTTTGGCATATTGCAATCACTATGCGAAATATATTTTTACTATGCAAAAACAGATGACTTCTCCCCGCTACTTCACCCAATCGCTCGCAAAAGGGTTGAAGGTCCTGGACGCGATGGCCCGGGCCGGGGCCCCGGTTACCCTCTCCCACGTGGCCGAGGCCGTGGGGGTGCCCGCCAGCACCGCCCATCGGCTTCTGTACACCTTGGAGGCCGAGGGGTACGTGGAACGACTGCCGGGGACCAAGGAGTACCGCCTCACGCCCAACGTGCTCGGCCTCGGGTTTGCGTTCTTCCAGACCTCGGACCTGTGGCAAACGGCCCACCCTTACCTGGTCAAGGCCTCCCGCACCCACGGTGAGACCTTCAACCTGGCGGTGCTCGACGGCACCGACATTCTCTACATCGATCGGGTGAAGACACGGCGGATCCTCAGCATCAACCTGGAGATCGGCTCCAAGCTTCCGGCGTTCTGCACCTCCATGGGCCGGGTGCTCCTGGCGGCCCGGCCTGCAGAGCAAGTCCGAGAAATCCTGGCCCGTACGGATCGGTCGCGGTTCACCGGCCGCACCGTGACGGACACCGAGGAGATCCTCCGGATCCTCGAAGAGGTCCGGCGCCAGGGGTTTGCGGTGAACGACGGGGAGCTCGCGGTGGAGCTCCGATCGGTGGCCGCCCCGGTGCGGAACCGGTCGGGCGAGGTGGTGGCCGCGGTCAACCTGGCCGTGCACGCATCGGAGTACTCGTCCGAGGACATGCGCACCCGCCTCGCCCCGGTGGTGAGGGAGGTGGCGGGGGAGATCTCCCAGGCCCTGGGCTGGCGCTCCGGGAACGCCCCGAGCTGACAACCGGCCCCGGGGAAGCGCCGGGCATCCCAGCTTCAAAAGGCTTGTCATGGAGAAGCTCGTCATCACGATCGCGCCCACGGGGTCCATCCCGACCCGCGACACGACCCCCCACGTGCCGATCACCCCCGAGGAGATCGTGGCGGACTGCGTCCGCTGCGTGGAGGCGGGGGCCTCGGTCTGTCACGTGCACGTGAGGGAGCCGGACGGGCGGCCGTCCACCCGGTTCGATCTGTTCCGGCAGGTGGCCGAGGGGCTCCGCGCCCGCACCGACGCCGTGCTCCAGATCTCCACGGGGGGGCGCGCCGGCAGCGCGTTCGAGGAGCGGTCCGAGCGCCTCGAGCTTCGGCCGGAGATGGCCTCGCTCACCACCGGGTCGGTCAACTTCCCCGAGGGGGTGTACGCCAACCCGCGGGACCTGGTGGAACGGCTGGCCGGCCGGATGAAGGAGCTCGCCATCAAGCCCGAGATGGAGATCTTCGACGTGTCCATGGTGGAGGGGGCCCTGGACCTGGCCCGCAAGGGGCTTGCCGAGCCGCCGCTCCACTTCAACTTCGTGCTGGGCCTCAAGGGGGCGCTGCCGGCCACGCCGAAGAACCTCCTCCACCTGGTGGAGACCGTCCCCGCCGGGAGCACCTGGACCGTATCGGGGATCGGCCGGGCCCAGCTACCCATGGCCGTGCACGCGATTCTCATGGGCGGCCACGTCCGGGTGGGCCTGGAGGACAACATCTACTACGCAAAGGGGGTGCTGGCGCGGAACGTGGACCTGGTGGAGCGGGTGGTGCGCCTGGCCCGGGAGCTGGGCCGGCCCGTGGCCACCCCGGCCGAGGCGCGCCGGATCCTCGGGCTGGGCTCCGGCGGGGCCGCCGCCGGGTCTGGATAGCAGGGTTTCCCCCCACACACACGAAAAAGGAGGTGGACCATGAGGGGAAGATGGGCCAAGCGGCTGGGCATGGCGCTCGCGGTGACCCTGGGGATGGGCTCGGCCTGGGCGGCCGACACGGTGAAGATCGGGGTCGTGGGGCCCCGCACCGGCGGGGCGGCCGCCACCGGCAAGGCGTTCGAGGAGGGAATCCAGATCGCCCTGGACTACGTGAACTCCCACGGCGGGGTGCTGGGCAAGAAGCTCGAGGTGGTGTTCGAGGACACCGCCGGCTCCCCCGACAAGGCGGCGGCCGCGTTCGAGCGGCTGGTCACCCGGGACAAGGTGGCCATGGTCCTGGGCGAGAGCCACTCGTCCGCGGCGCTCGCCGAGATCGAGGTGGCCAACCGGCTCCAGGTGCCGTTCGTGGTGGTGGAGGCATGGGCGGACCCGATCACGGCCAAGAACTACAAGTGGGTGTTCCGGGCAGGCCCGTCGAACAGCGGGGTGGTCAACGAGACGATCGCCAAGTGGGTCGAGCACGAGGGCTTCAAGCGGGTCTACATCGTGGCGGAGAACACGGACTGGGGCCTCGGGATCAAGGGGCTGTGCGAGAAGGCCCTGAAGAAGCGGGGCATCCAGTACGCCTCCCTGGTCACGGAGCGGAAGGCCCAGGACCACTACACCGAGCTGGCGAAGATCAAGCAGTTCGATCCGGACGTGGTGCTCGCGTTCGTGTACGGCACGGGGCTCCACTACTTCATCGCCCAGGCCGGCGAGGTGGGCCTCACGCCCAAGGCGGTGATCCTGGACGGTGCCGGGCCGCCGAGCCTGTGGCCTGACTTCTGGACCAACGTGGGCGAGTACGGGGACAAGGAGTGCTTCGTGTCGTCGATGCACGAGAAGGTGGAGCTCACCCCGCTGGCCACCCACTTCCGCAAGGCGTACATCAAGGCGTTCGGCAAGAAGCCCTCGGACTACAAGTCGCGATCGATCTTCGACGCGATCCTGATCGCGGCCGACGCCATCAACCGGGCGGGCTCCCTGGACGCCGGCAAGATCGTGTCGGCCCTGGAGACCACGAGCCTCGAGGTCACCCGGGGCACGGTGCGGTTCGGCACCACCAAGGGCGGACCCGAGTACCACCACTGGATGCCCCCCATGCTCGTCATCCAGTGGCAGAACCGGGAGCAGGTGGTCCTGTACCCGCCCCAGGCGGCCACGGGCAAGCTAAAGCGCTAGTGGCATGGTTCGCACGTTCGTGCATTCCCCGACTCGGTGGGGCTGGGGGCCCCTCCTTCGCTGAACGGCCTCGCAGGGGCCACCGCGGCGCGGTCCGCTGCGACGCGTGAGAGCACGCGCCGCGGCCGCTCCCCTGACGCCGGGCGGCCCGGGCTGCTCGGCCGTCGCGCTTCGTCGGAACCCCCAGCCCCACCGCCGGAATGGATATACGTTTCTGCGGAACGGAACACTAGCCCACCGCGGCAGGGGAGGGCCTGGCAGGGCCCTCCCCTGCCGGAACCCGTCCTTCGGAGGAGCCCGATGTTCTCGCTCGCCGTCGTCAACGGCCTGGTGATGGGCACGATCTACGCCCTGGCGGCCCTGGGGGTGTCGCTGGTGGTGGGGATCATGAACGTGATCAACTTCGCCCACGGCGAGTTCTACATCCTGGCGGGCTACTTCAGCTACCTGTTCGCCGACGCCCTGGGGTGGCCCGTGGCGGCGGCCATGGTCGCGGCCGTGGCGCTGGTGTTCGCGGCCGGGGTGCTGGTGGAGTACCTGCTCATCCGGCCCACCTACGGCAACGACATGTACTCGCTCATCCTGACCTTCATCCTGTCCATCGTGCTCCAGAACGCGTACCTGCACATCTTCGGCCCCTACCCCAAGAAGCCCCCCAACTGGGTCAAGGGCGCCACCAACTTCTTCGACCAGTTCTACTACGGCAACCAGCGGCTGGTGGCCCTGGCGGCCGGGGCGGCGGTCATCGGGGCGCTGTTCGTGCTCATCAAGACCACCTGGTTCGGCCGGGTGGTGCGGGCCACGAGCCAGGACCGGGAGATGGCCGAGATGAACGGGGTGAACACCGTGGGGGTGAACCTGGTGAGCTTCGGGCTGGGCTGTGCCCTGGCCGGGGCGGCCGGGGTGATCCTGAGCCCCATCTTCCCGGTGACCCCCACCGCGGGGGTGGCGGTGGCCCTCACCTCGTTCGTGATCGTGGTGCTGGGGGGCATGGGCTCGCTGTGGGGGTGCGTGGTGGGCGGGCTGGTGATCGGGCTGGTGGAGAGCTTCGGCGCCACCTACGTGTCCACCGGATACAAGCACCTGTTCGACTTCGTGATCCTGCTCGGGGTGCTGCTGGTGCGGCCGTCGGGCCTGTTCGGAAAGCCCGCCGCATGACCCTGGACTCAAGGGAGACCCGACCGTGAAACGCCTCCGTTGGCGCTGGTGGATCGGGGCCGCCGCGTTCGTGGCCGTGCCGTTCGGCCTCGACAGCTACGCGCTGCACGTCGCCATCACCTGCCTGTTCTACGCGATGATGGCCACCAGCTGGAACCTGATCGCCGGATACACCGGCCAGGTGTCGTTCGCCCACGCCGCGTTCGCCGGCATCGGCGCCTACACCTCGGGGCTCCTGGCCGTGAAGGCCGGGGTGCCGCCCTGGATCGGGATCGCCGTGGGCACGGCCGCGGCCGGGGCGTTCGGCTTGATGCTCGGGGTGCTGTGCCTGCGGATGGGGGGCATCTACCTGTCCCTGGCCACCCTCGCGTTCTCCGAGATCCTGTCGATCGTGGTCCAGAACGAGTACGAGGTCACGCGGGGAACCATGGGCCTCCAGATCCCGGGGCTGCTCCCCACCTACTCGAAGCTCAGCTACTACTTCGTGTTCCTGGCCGCGGCCGTGGGCACGGTGTGGCTGGTGGTGCGGCTGATCCGCTCGGACCTGGGTCTCAGCTTCCGGGCCGTGCAGAACGACGAGGCCGCGGCCGCGGCCAGCGGGGTGGACGTGGTGCGGATCCGCGTCCTGGCGTTCACGGTGTCGAGCGCCCTGGCCGGGCTTGCCGGCGGTCTGTTCGGGCACTACCTGCTCCTCATCACCCCGACCCTCCTGTCCCTCGACCAGATGTTCCTGGTGCTGGCCATGGCGGTGATCGGGGGGCTGGGCTCCCTGTGGGGGCCGGTGGCCGGGGCGTTCTTCCTGGAGATCCTCTCCGAGTACATCCGGGCGTGGGGCGAGTACCACGTGCTGGCGTTCGGCCTGGTGGCCCTGGTGGTCGCCCGGTTCGCGCCGGACGGCCTCGCAGGGCTCGCGCGGGCGGTGCGCAAGGGCCCGCCCGCCCCGGGGAGGCCGGCGCCGGCCGCCGGGGGGAGGAGCTGAGATGCCGATCCTGGTCGGTAGGGGGCTCGGCAAATCGTTCGGCGGGGTCACCGCGCTCGACGGCGTGGACTTCGCCCTGGAGGCGGGCCAGATCACGGGGCTCATCGGCCCCAACGGCGCGGGCAAAACCACCCTGTTCAACGTGGTCGCCGGGGCCCTGAGGCCCACGGCCGGCAAGGTGCTCCTCGACGGCACTGACATCACGGGTTGGAGGCCCAACCGGATCTGCCGGTCCGGCGTCGCCCGCACCTTCCAGATCACCCGACCGTTCGCGGACATGACCTGCCTCGAGAACGTGGGCGTGGCCGTGGTGAACCGCCGGCACCCCCCGGCCGGGGGGTGGGAGGACGAGGCCGCCGCCCTCCTGGAGACCGTGGGCCTCGGGGGCCGGGCGGCGACCCGGGCGGGCCAGCTCAACCTGATCGAGAAGAAGAAGCTCGAGATGGCCCGGGCCCTCGCCTCGAACCCCCGGGTTCTGCTCCTGGACGAGGTGCTGGGGGGCTTGAACACGGCCGAGATCGGCCAGGCCGTGGACCTGATCCTGCGGCTCCGGGAGGAGGTGGGGGTCACCGTGTTCTGGATCGAGCACATCATGGGGGCCATCATGCGGGCCGCCGACCGGATCATCGTGCTGGACCAGGGCCGGAAGCTCATGGAGGGCACCCCCGAGGAGGTGGCCCACGACCCCAGGGTGATCCAGGCCTACCTCGGGCACAGCTGAAGGGATGCCGATGCTGGAAGTGGCGGGCGTGGACGTGTTCCGGGGGGAGAGCCAGGTCCTGTGGGACGTGTCGCTGCGGGTGGGACCCGGCGAGCGGGTGGCCGTGCTCGGCAGCAACGGCGCCGGCAAGAGCACGCTGATCGCGGCGATCCTGGGCGCCGTGCGGCCCAGCCGGGGAGACATCCGGTTCCGGGGCCAGAGCCTGGTGGGGAAACGGCCGTACCAGGTGGCCCGGATGGGCATCGCCATCGTGCCGGAGGGCCGGCGGGTGTACCGGGACATGACCGTGTACGAGAACCTGGAGATGGGCGCCTACCCGCTCCGGGCGAGGGCCGCGCTCCGCGAGTCCATGGACCGGGTGTTCTCCCTGTTCCCGGTGTTGGCGGAGCGCCGCAGCCAGAGCGCCGGCTCCCTGTCGGGCGGCCAGCAGCAGATGCTGGCGATCGGCCGGGCCCTGATGAGCCGGCCCGAGTTCCTCATCGTGGACGAGCTGAGCCTGGGGCTCGCGCCCCTGGTGACCCAGGAGATCTTTGCGGCGCTCGACTCCCTGGGCGAGGGGATCACGGTGATGCTGGTGGAGCAGAACGTCGAGATGGCCCTGCGCCACTCCCAGCGGGCCTACGTGCTGGAGAGCGGCCGGGTGGCGAGGGAAGGCCGCTCCGCGGATCTCGCGGACGACCCGGAGATCCGGCGGGCGTACCTAGGGCTTTGAGAGGAGGGTCCCCATGTACGGATGGCACGGAAAACTGCTTCGGGTGAACCTGAGCCGGAGGACGACCTCGTGGGAGGAGATCCCGCCCGCGGTGCTCAAGGACTACGTGGGCGCCCGGGGTCTGGGCATCCGCTACCTGCTGGACGAGGTGGACCCCGCCTGCGACCCCCTGGGCCCGGAGAACAAGCTGATCTTCTCCACCGGCCCCCTCACCGGCACCCGGGCGCCCACCGGGGCCCGGTACATCGTCACCACCAAGTCCCCGTTGACCGGCGTGCTCACCTGCGCCAACTCGGGGGGGTTCTTCCCTGCCGAGCTTCGGCGGACCGGGGTGGACGCGATCGTGTTCGAGGGCTGCTCGGACGAGCCGGTGTACCTGTGGCTGTCGGACGGCCGGGCCGAGCTGCGGCCGGCCCGCGACCTGTGGGGAAAGACGACCCACGAGACCACCGACGCCCTGGTCGCGGCCCACGGCCCGGGAACCCGGGTGGCCTGCATCGGCCCCGCCGGCGAGAACCGGGTGCGGTTCGCGTCGATCATGAACGACAAGGACCGGGCCGCCGGCCGGTCGGGCGTGGGGGCGGTGATGGGGGCCAAGAACCTCAAGGCCGTGGCGGTCCGGGGGACTACCCCGGTCCGCCTCCACGACGAGGAGGCCTTCCGGTCCGCGGTGAAGCGCTACCTGGACCGGTTCCACGAGACCTACCGAGACGAGCCCCCGCCCCTGCGCAGCTACGGCACCGCGGTCACCGTGATGGGCACCCAGAACGTGGGCGTGTTCCCCACCCGGAACTTCCAGACGGGCCAGTTCGAGCAGTGGGAGGCCCTCCACGGGGAGACCCTGACCCAGCGGTTCCTGGTGAAACCCAAGGCCTGCTTCTCGTGCCCGATCGCCTGCGGCCGGGTCACCCGGGTGGACGAGCCCGGGTACGAGGGCGAGGGGGAGGGCCCGGAGTACGAGACCGTCTACTCCCTGGGGAGCGACTGCGGGGTGGCCGACCTGGCCGCCGTGACCAAGGCCAACTACCTGTGCAACGAGCTCGGCCTCGACACCATCAGCATGGGCGCCACGATCGCCTGCGCCATGGAGATGTTCGAGAAGGGCATCCTGACCGAGGCCGCGGTGGGCATGGAGCTGCGCTTCGGCAACGCCCGGGCGCTGGTGGAGCTGACCCGGATGACCGCCCACCGGGAAGGGTTCGGCGATCTCCTGGCCGAGGGGAGCCTGCGGCTGGCCACCCGGTTCGGCCACCCCGAGTTGGCGGTGACGGCCCGGGGGCAGGAGTTCCCCGGCTACGATCCCCGGGGCGAGCAGGGCATGGGCCTCGCCTACGCCACCTCGCCCATCGGTGCGTCCCACATGCGGGGGGACCCGGCGTACATCGAGATCCTGGGCGTGCCCACCCTGATCGACCCCCTGGAGTGGAAGGGCAAGGGCGAGCTGGTGGCCGAGTGGCAGAACACCTTCGCCCTGATCGACGCCGCCGGCCTGTGCGTGTTCTTCACGATCCGAAACCTGGTCACCCCCGACCGGCACGTGCGCCCCACCGGCATCCTCGAGCTCCTGAACGCGGCCACCGGCGCCGGGTACACCCTGGAGGAGCTGGAGCGGGCCGGGGAGCGGATCTTCAACGCCGAACGCCTGTTCATGATCCGGGCCGGGTCGGGGGGGAAGGACGACACCCTGCCGCCCCGGATGCTCCGGGAGCCCATGCCCGACGGGCCGGCCAAGGGCATGGTGGTGCACCTGTCCGAGATGCTCGAGGAGTACTACCGGTTCCGGGGTTGGGACGCCGAGGGGAACCCCACCCCAGAGAAGCTCCGGGAACTCGGGCTGGGGTGATCGTCCCATGTCTTTCGTGTTCCTCCGGAAGCCCGGGCGCCCCTACCCCGTGGCGGCCCGGGCCGAGGGCGTGTGGATCTGGGACACCGAGGGCCGGCGCTACCTCGACGGGTGCTCCTCGGCCTGCGTGGTGGGCATCGGCCACGGCGTGCGGGAGGTGGAGGAGGCCGCCCTGGCCCAGCGCCGGGCCGTGAGCTTCGTGCACGGCGCCACGTTCCTGACCGAGGCGTGCGAGCGGTTCGCGGCGCGGGTGGCCGGCCTCGCCTCCGACCCCCATCTGGACAAGGTGTATCTCGTGTCCACCGGCACCGAGGCGGTGGAGACGGCGGTGAAGCTCGCCCGCCAGTACTGGCAGGAGGTGGGCGAGCCCAGGCGGCACAAGGTGATCTCCCGCTGGGGCTCGTACCACGGCAACACCGTGGGCGCGCTGGCCTACGGAGGCCATGCGGGCCGGCGGCGGCCCTATGACCCCCTCATCCCCCACACCCCCCACATCGAGCCGTGCTACTGCTACCGGTGCCCCTACGGGCTGCAGCCCGACCGGTGCGGCCTGGTGTGCGCCGAGGCCCTGGACCGTGCGGTGCGGTTCGAGGGCCCGGAGACCGTGGCCGCGTTCCTGGCCGAGCCGGTCGTGGGCGCCACCCTGGGCGCGGCCGTACCCCCGCCGGGCTACTGGCCCCGCATCCGGGAGATCTGCGACGCACACGGCATCCTCCTGATCGCGGACGAGGTGCTCACCGGAGCCGGCCGCACCGGCAGGGGGCTGGCGCTGGAGCACTGGGGCGTCTCGGCGGACCTCGTGACCCTGGCCAAGGGGCTCGCGAGCGGGTACGCGCCGGTGGGCGCGGTGCTCGCCCACGCGAAGATCCACGATGCCATCCGGGACGGATCAGGGGCCTTCGTCCACGGGTTCACCTACAACCAGCACCCGGTCGCCATGGCGGTGGGGGACCGGGTGCTCCGGTACCTGGAGGAGCACCGTCTGATCGACCGGGCCGCCCGGATGGGCACGGTGCTCCTCGAGCGGCTCCGTACCCTCTCGGACCTGCCCGTGGTGGGCGACGTGCGGGGCATCGGTCTCCTGGCCGGGATCGAGTTCGTGGCCGACCGGGATACCCGGGAGCCGTTTCCGGCCCAAGCCGGCTTCGCCTGGAGGGTGGGGGAGGAGGCCCGGAAGCGCGGGCTTCTCACCTACCCCGGCACCGGCTGCACGGACGGCCTCCGGGGTGACCACGTGCTGATCTGCCCGCCGTTCGTGATCGACGAAGACGAGATCTCGTTCCTGGTGGACCGCCTGCGGGAGGCCGTGGAGGCCGCCGGCAACCCCGCGGATGAACGCGGTTCCTGACGCCACGACATGGGCGGGCCGGACGGGCCCGCCCACGATGCCCAGCCTTCCTCCCACACACCAAAACATCTTTTGATGCTTGACAGGAATTTCTGAAGCAGATAGGATCCGCCGCACAAGGATCAATCTTTCCCATACGGAAACATCCGCCCGATCCACCGTCTCCGGCCCCAGGAAGGTCCATGGCCCTCCTCGAGATCCGCGGCCTCCAGACATACTTCAAGACCCCCCAGGGAACCGCCCGTGCGGTGGACGGCGTCGACCTGACGGTGCGCGAGGGGGAGGTGCTGGGGGTGGTCGGCGAGTCGGGGTGCGGCAAGAGCGTCATGGCCCTGTCCGTGCTGCGGCTCCTGCCCCGGCCCCCGGCGTTCTTCGCCGGAGGCCAGATCCGATTCCGGGGCACCGATCTTCTTCGGCTCTCCGACGAGGAGATCCGAAGGATCCGGGGCAACCGGATCAGCATGATCTTCCAAGAGCCCATGACCGCCCTGAACCCCGTGTTCACCGTGGGGAACCAGCTCTCCGAGGTGTTCCGGACGCACCAGCGGCTCTCCCGGGCCGAGGCGCGCCAGCGGGCCGTGGAGATGCTGGGTCTGGTGGGCATCCCTTCCCCCCAGCGCCGGTACCGGTCTTACCCCCACGAGATGTCCGGCGGCATGCGCCAGCGGGTGATGATCGCCATGGCCCTGGCGTGCCGGCCCGACCTGCTGCTCGCGGACGAACCCACCACGGCCCTGGACGTGACGATCCAGGCCCAGATCCTGGACCTGATGAAGGAGCTGCGGGAGCAGCTGGGCACGGCCATCGTGCTCATCACCCACGACATGGGGGTGGTGGCCGAGATGGCCGACCGGGTGGCCGTGATGTACCTGGGCCGGGTGGTCGAGGAGGCCGAGACCCGGGAGCTGTTCGAGCGCCCCCTGCACCCCTACACCCGGGGGCTCTTGCGCGCCATCCCGTCGGTGTCACAGGAGAAGAGCGAGCTGTTCGAGATCCCGGGCACCGTTCCGAGCCCGGTGAACCTGCCCGACGGGTGTCCGTTCCACCCGCGGTGCCCCGACCGCCAGGAGGGGTGCCGGCGCGAGCGGCCCGTGCTGGAGGAGCTCCATGCCGGCCACCGGGTCGCCTGCTGGGTGGCCCAGGGGGGAAGCGCCTGATGGCCCCCCTCCTGGAGGTCCGGGACCTGGTCAAGCACTTCCCGGTGCGTACGGGTTTTTTCGGCCGTCGAACCGCACGGGTGCACGCGGTGGACGGCATCTCCCTCACCCTGAACGAGGGGGAGGTCCTCGGCCTGGTGGGCGAGTCCGGCTGCGGCAAGTCCACGGCCGGCCGCGCCATCCTCCGGCTGATCGAGCCCACCTCCGGCACCATCCGGTTCGACGGCCGGGACGTGCTCGCCCTCTCCCCCCAGGAACTCCGGCCGCTTCGGCGGGAGATGCAGATCGTGTTCCAGGACCCGTTCGGGTCCCTGAACCCCCGGCTCACCGTGGGCCAGATCGTGGAGGAGCCCCTGCGCACCCACCACTGGGGCCGCCGGAGCGAACAGCGGGACCGGGTTGCCGAGGCCCTGCGCACGGTGGGGCTCCTTCCCGAGCACATGGACCGGTTCCCCCACGAGTTCTCCGGCGGCCAGCGCCAGCGGATCGCCATCGCCCGGGCCCTGGTGCTGCAGCCCCGTTTGGTGGTGGCGGACGAGCCGGTCTCGGCCCTGGACGTGTCGGTGCAGGCCCAGGTGCTGAACCTGCTCAAGCGCCTCCAGGCGGAGATGGGCGTGGCCTACCTGTTCGTCTCCCACGACCTGGGGGTGGTGCGCCACATGAGCCACCGGGTGGCCGTGATGTACCTGGGCCGGATCGTGGAGGAGGGTCCCACGAGGGCCCTGTTCGAGGACCCGCTCCACCCCTACACCCGGGCCCTGCTCGAGGCCGTGCCCCACCCCGATCCGGGCCGGAGAGGTTCCAGGCCCGCCGTGCTCCGGGGGGACGTGCCGTCGCCCCTGAACCCGCCCACGGGCTGCCGGTTCCATCCCCGGTGCCCCGAGCGCATGGACGTGTGCGGCCGGGAGATGCCTCCCTGCACCGAGATCCGACCGGGCCACGTGGTGGGATGCCACCTGTACGCCTCGGGAACCGGCCGACGGAAAGCGGGCCGTCGGCCCCTCGTCTCCACCCAGGGAAAGGAGGAAGAGCCATGAGACACCGCTGCTTCGTTCCGTTGTTCGCGGCCGTCTGCCTGGTGCTCGGCGCGCTCCCGGGCCACGCCCGGGACACCGACACCCTCGTGGTGGTCCAGGAGGCCGAGCCCGTGGGCCTGGACCTCATGCAGAGCTCCATCCAGACCACGATGAGCGTGTGCTACAACATCCACGAGACCCTGTTCCACCCCCAGGAGGACGCCTCGGTCAAACCGGCCCTGGCCGAGCGGTGGGAAAAGGTGGACGACCTCACCTGGAAGATCTACCTGCGCAAGGACGCCAAGTTCCACAACGGCGAACCGGTGACCGCCCAGGCCGTGAAGTTCTCCTTCGACCGGATCATGAACCCCGACTTCAAGTCCCCCCACCGGGGCAAGCTCTCCGCGTTCACCAAGCTGGAGGTGATCGACGACTACACCTTCACCATCTCCACGGAGAAGCCCTACGCGCCGGGCCTGTACATCCTGGGGTACTACCTGCCGATCGTGCCCCCCAAGTACGTCCAGGAGGTGGGGGACACCCAGTACAACATGAAGCCCGTGGGCGCCGGCCCGTACAAGCTGGCCAAGTGGGTCCGGGGTCAGGAGGTGGTGCTGGAGCGGTTCGAGGGGTACTACGGCCCCAAGCCCGCTTACAAGCGGGTGGTCTTCCGGGGGGTGCCCGAGGAGGCGGCGCGCATCGCTGCGGTGCTCACGGGCGAGGCCGACGTGGTGAGCGGCATCCCGGTCCATCAGCGCAAGCGGATCCTCGAGTCGGGCAAGGCCTACCTCACGAACCAGATGGGGGTGATGCCGTACCTGGGGCTCAACACGTACAAGCCCCCGTTCGACGACGTGCGGGTGCGCCAGGCCATGAACTACGCCATCAACCGCGAGCTCATCAACAAGGCCCTGTTCGACGGTAAGGCCATCCTGTGCGCCGGCCCCATCAGCCCCCGCACCTTTGGCGCGGACCCCACCCTGAAGCCCTACCCCTACGATCCTGAAAAGGCGAAGAAGCTCCTGGCCGAGGCCGGCTATCCCGACGGGTTCGAGGCCCGGTTGGCGTACCCCACCTACATGTCCCAGATCCAGGAGCAGGCCGAGGCCATCGCCGCCGACCTGGCCAAGGTGGGGGTGCGGGTGAAGCTGGAGCCGTTCGAACGGTCCGTGATGTGGCAGCGGTACAAGCAGCGCAAGCACCAGATGTACATCTACTGGTGGGACGACGCCCCCGAACCCGACCGGTACATGTACGCCCTGTTCCACTCCAAGAGCCGCGACTACTACTACAAGAACCCCAAGGTGGACGAACTGCTCGACAAGGGGCGCACCATCCTCGACCGCCAGGAGCGGGCCAAGGTGTATCACCAGATCGACCGGCTTCTGTACGAGGACGCCCCCTGGGTCTACCTGTACGTGGTCCCCGAGGTGTTCGCGGTGGCCAACGACGTGGACTACCAGGGCCGGCGCGACGGCTTCCTGAACATGCGCTGGGCCAAGCCCAAGAAGTAGAAACCCCGGGGGCGGGGCGCCGGCCTCGCCCCCCTTTCCCCCTTTGATCGAGAACAGGACCGGCCGTGGGACGCTACATTCTAAAACGCCTATGGCACACCGTGTTCGTGCTGCTGGGCATCTCGGTGATCAGCTTCTTCTTCATCCGGCTGTCCGGCGACCCCGTGATGCTCCTGCTGCCCCAGGACGCCACCATGCAGGAGATCGAGGAGATGCGCGAGCGCCTGGGGCTGAACGACCCGCTCCCGGTCCAGTACGCCCGCTTCCTGGGCAACGCCATCCAGGGCGACCTGGGGGAGTCCCTGTACTACCACACCCCGGCGCTGGGCCTGATCCTGGAACGCCTCCCCGCCAGCCTGGAACTGGCCGTGGCCGCCATGGGCATCGCCCTGGCGGTGGCGGTGCCGCTCGGGATCCTGTCGGCCGTGAAACGGGGGTCCCTGTTGGACCTGGGGAGCATGGTGGCCGCCCTGTTCGGGCTGTCCATGCCCCACTTCTGGCTCGGCATCATGATGATCCTCCTGTTTTCCGTGAAGCTCGGCTGGCTGCCCACCTCGGGGCGGGGCACCTGGGCGCAGCTCGTGATGCCGGCCGTCTCGCTGGGGATGGGGCTCATGGCCATGTTCGCCCGGCTGACCCGGTCGGTGATGCTCGAGATCCTGGGGCTCGACTACGTGCGGACGGCCCGGGCCAAGGGGCTGCGGGAGCGGGTGGTCATCGGCAAGCACGCGCTCAAGAACGCCCTCATCCCGCTGGTCACCGTGGCCGGCATGCAGTTCGGGTTCCTCATCGGGGGCACGGTGATCATCGAGACCGTGTTCGCCTGGCCCGGCGTGGGCCGCCTGGTGGTGCAGTCCATCTTCAACCGCGACTACCCCCTGGTTCAGGCCTCGGTGCTGGTGCTCGCCGTGATCTTCGTGCTGGTGAACCTGCTCGTGGACCTGCTCTACGTGTACCTGGATCCCCGGATCAGCTACCAGGAGGACCGGCCGTGACCGCCGCGGCCCCGGCCCTGCGCCGGCTTGGGGATACGCTGACGGAACTCCAGCGCCACCGCCAGGCCCTAGTGGGGGGGGCGTTGCTCGCCCTCATCGTGGGCACGAGCCTCCTGTTCCCGCTGTTCTACCCCAAGGACCCGCTCGCCCAGGACCTCCTGGCGCGGCTCCAGCCCCCGTTCTGGCAGGAGGGTGGGTCCCTGGCCCATCCCCTGGGCACCGACAACCTGGGCAGGGACGTGCTGGCCCGCATCCTGTACGGCAGCCGGGTGTCCCTGATGGTGGGGTTCACCTCGGTGCTGGTGGCCGAGCTGGCGGGCATCGTGCTGGGGCTCGTGTCCGGCTTCTACGGAGGACGGGTGGACTCCGTGATCATGCGCACGGCCGACGTGTTCATGGCATACCCGTTCATGCTGCTCACCATCTCGGTGATCGCCGTGCTCGGCAGCTCCATGACCAACCTGATCCTGGTGCTAGGGCTGTCGGACTGGACCACCTACGCCCGCACCGTGCGGGGCAGCGTGCTGTCGATCCGGGAGAAGGAGTTCGTGGAGGCCTCCCGCGCCGTGGGCACCCCCGGCCGGGTGATCCTGTGGCGCCACGTGCTGCCCAACGTGGTGTCCCCCGTGGTGGTGCTGGGGACGCTGCGGGTCGCCAGCGTGATCATCTGGGAGAGCGGCCTGTCCTTCCTGGGCATGGGCGTGCCGCCCCCCATGCCCACCTGGGGCCGGATGCTGGCCGAGGGACGGGTGTACATCACCGAGGCGTGGTGGCTCGTCACCTTCCCGGGTCTGGCCATCATGGTGACCATTCTGGCGATCAACCTCCTGGGCGACGGCCTCCGGGACGCCCTGGACCCCCGGCTGCGTAACATCGTGAGCTGAGTTCAACAACGGAAAGGGACCTCGATGAAGGCGCTCGTGCTCGGCATCGGTTTGCAAGGGAAGGCCGTGCTCCATGACCTGGAGCGGTCTCCTCTGGTGGACGAGATCGTGGCCGCGGACCTGGAAGCCGGACCCGTGGAGAACCACATCCGGAAAGGGGGGCTTCGGAAGACCCGGGCCGTGGCGGTGGACGCATCCGACCCCTCCGGCCTCCGGGATGCGATCCGGCGGTCCGGGGCAAGGGTAGTGGTGTGCATGCTGCCCCCGTCCCTGGGTCTGGCCGTGGCCCGGGCCGCGGTGGACGAGGGCGTGGCGTTCGTGAGCACCAGCTACGCCGGCCCCATCGCGGACCTGGACGCGGACGCCCGGGAACGCGGCGTGACCGTGCTGCCCGAGATGGGGTTCGATCCCGGCATCGACCTGGTGCTGGCGGCCCTGGCCCTGGGGGAGCTGGACCGGGTGGTGGGGCTGCGGTCCTACGGGGGGGGCCTCCCCGAGCCCACGGCGTGCGACAACCCCCTCAAGTACAAGATCACCTGGACCTTCGAGGGGGTGCTCCGGGCCTACACCCGGCCGGCCCGCCTGCTCGAGGACGGGAGGGAGACCCGGATCCCCGGCACCGAACTGTTCCGCCCCGACCACGTCCACACCCTGGCGATCCCGGGCCTGGGGGCGATGGAGGCGTTTCCCAACGGAGACGCCGTGCGGTACGCGGAGGCGTTCGGCCTGGGGCCGGAGCTGCAACACATGGGGCGGTATGCCCTTCGGTGGCCGGGCCACTCCGCTTTCTGGTACCCTCTGGTGCGCCTCGGCTTTCTCGACGAGGACCCCGTCGAGGTGGACGGCGCCCTTGTGTCGCCCCGCCGGTTTCTGGTGGAGCACCTCACCCCGCGCCTTCAGTTCCGCCCGGACGAACGAGACGTGGCCGTGCTGCGGGTCCACGCCTGGGGTGAGCGGGAAGGGCGGAAGCACGAGGTGGTGTACGACCTGATCGACTACCGCGACCTGGACACGGGTTTGTTCGCCATGAACCGAACCGTGGGCTACACCGCGAGCATCGCGGCGCAGATGGTGATGGCGGGGGAGATCTCCCGGGCCGGCGTGCTCTCCCCCGTGCGGGACGTGCCCGGGCACAGGCTGCTCGAGGAACTCCGGGCGCGGGGCATCCACGTGGTGCGAAGGACGTGACCCCCGCCCCTCCCTCCCCCGACGAGCCGCCTGCCGAGGCGCTCATCCAACGGAACGTGGGCGTCCGCATCCGGGAGCTCCGCAAGGCGCGGGGGCTCAGCGGATACGCCCTCGCGCGGGCGGCCGGGATCTCCCAGAGCCAGCTCTCCAAGATCGAGACCGGCAAGGCCACCCTCTCGGTCGCGGTGCTGGCCCGGCTGTGCCAGGCCCTGGACCGGCCCCTCAGCTACCTGTTCCAGAGCGAGGAGGAGATGCCCCGGGTCCTGGGCACGCTCACCACCGTGGCGGGGCCGGAGAGCGAGGCGCTGAGGGAGTTTGCCGACGAGGTCCGGCGTCGCACCGCCGGCCGCATCACCTTGATCCCGCTGCGGGCCTCCCAGCTCGGTCCGGCCGAGGACCAGGTCGAGCACCTCCGCCAGGGGGCGTTGGACCTGTTCGTGGAGGAGATCCACCGCTTCGCCCGCCTCGCTCCGGACGCCCGCCTGTTCGGGATTCCCTACGTTTTCCGCTCCGAGGACCACCGGCAGGCCATGCTGTCGAGTTCCTGGTTCCGGCGGGAGGTGTTCGAACGGCTCCTCGCCCGGGGCGTGCGCATCCTGAACCCCCGCTGGAACTGGCAGCGGGGCGTGGAGTACGTGCTCGTGTCCCGCCGTGCGCTGTTCTCCCCTGCGGACGTGCGGGGCCTGCGGGTGCGGGTCTCCGAAGCCTCCGGGCTGGGCAGGCTGTGGGAGGAGATGGGCGCGGAGCCCGTGGTTCTGCCCTGGGCCGACGTCAAGCGGGCGCTGCGGGACGGGCGCATCGACGTGCTGCCCACCCACAAGTCCCACCTCTACCCCATGGGCCTGTGCCGGTACGCCCCGTATGTGACCCGCCTCGGGGATCTCCCCTCCACCCTGGCGGTGGCGGTGAGCGAGGCCAAGTACCAGGCCCTGCCCCCCCACATCCAGGAAGGCATCCGCCAGGCGTGCGAGGTGGCGGGAGACCGGTTCACCGAGATCGTCACCGAAGCTGAACGGCGCAACGAGCCCCTGAACATCGCCCGGCACCGGGCGTCGTACCTCACCGTGGACACCCGGCCGTGGCGCGAGGCGTTCGCCCGGGGGGTGCGCCGGATGCTCGACGCCGGAGACCTGCCGCCCCGGGCGTGGGAGGCTGCCGAGCGGGCGGCCCGAGGGCATTCCGATGGACTCCCCCTGGACGGTTGAACGGCTGGCCGAGTTCGCCGTGGGGGCATCGGCGGAAGACCTGCCTCCCACGGCCACCGAGGCGGCGGGCCGGTGCCTGATCGACACGTTGGGCGCGGCCGCGGCCGGGCGGCCCACTCCGGCCGCCAAGGCCCTGGCCGGGTTCTCAACCCGGGCCTTCGCCCCCGGTCCCTGCACCGTCTGGTACGAGGGCGCAGCCCTGACCCCGGAGGCCGCGGCCGTGGCCAACAGCGCGGCAGCCAGCGCTCTGGACCTGGACGACGGGCACCGGGCGGCCGGCGGGCACCCCGGGGCGGCCGTTCTCCCGGCCGCCCTGGCGGCCGCAGAGCTCGTCGGTGCCCCGGGGAGGGGCGTGCTCGAGGCCGTGGTCGTGGGGTACGAGGTGGGGGTCCGGGTGGCGGCCGGCCGCAACCCCGCCACCCTCGACACCTACTCCACGGGCCGCTGGGCCGCCTACGCGGCCGCGGCGGCCGCCGGCCGCCTGTACGGGTTCTCCCCGGACCTCCTCGCCCACGCGCTCGCCGTGGCCGGCGTCCTCTCCCCAGGGCTCTCGGCGGCCGGCTACAGCCGCCTGATGGGCAACAGCACCAAAGAGGGCATTCCCTGGGCCGTGTTCACCGGCTTGGCCGCCCTGGACCTGGTCCGGAGGGGGTGGACCGGCCCCCTCGACATCCTGGACCATCCGGACTACTACGATGCGGACCGGATCGCGAACGGATTGGGGGGGGCTCCCTTTGCCGTGGAGGGAGTGTACTTCAAGCCCTACGGGTGCTGTCGGTGGATCCACGCGGCCCTGGACGCCCTGACCGCTCTCCTGTCGGAGCACCGGATCTCCCCCGAGGAGATCGAGGAGATCCGGGTCGACACCTTCGGCCGGGCCGTGAGCCTCTCCAACGAACCGGCCCCTTCCACCCTGGAGGGGGCCCAGTACAGCATCCCGTTCTGCCTTGCCCTCGCCGCCGTGCACGGACCCCAGGCCCTGCTTCCCCTAGCTGCCGAACGCCTCCGGGATCCACCGGTGCTGGAGCTGGCCCACAGGGTCCGTCTGTCGGTGGACCCGGAGCTGGACTCATTGTTCCCCCAGCAGACGCCGGCCCGGGTGGTCCTTTCCACCCGCGGACGCCGCCTGAATCGGCGGGTGGACACCCCCAAGGGGGATGCGGGCAACCCCCTGAGCCGGGCGGCCCTGGAGGCTAAGTTCCGTTCCTTGGCACTCTGGGGGGGAGTGTCGCAGGAACGGGCCGATCGAATCTTAACCGCGGCGGGCGAACTCTCATTCCACAGGGTTACCTCGCTCATGGAACTCCTCCGGCCCTCAGCACCCTGAGGGGAAGCCCTTTGAAAGGCGGCAGCACCTCGCCTTTCCCTGCCTCCACACGGTCCGCGCCTCGCGGCCCGGAAGCCCGATCGCGCACCTTTCTCGCCAAGCCTTGACACAAATTTGGGAGCGCGGACAGGGGTCCCGGCCAGACCTCGGTCATCTTGACCAATTGCTGAGTACGGCCAGAAACCTGGGGGACGATTTTTTTCGATGCCCCCCGATGTCACCCGGTGGACCAGGATCCGCCAAGAAGCTCACGATACTTCCCACGTCGCTTTCGCTCCACAGTTGACAGCGTCGCTTACGGCGCTGCGCGCCATGCCCGGCGCACGATGAAAAAGGGCCTGCGGGTTTCAACCCGCAGGCCCTTTGGCTTTGTGATGGTCGGGACGAGAGGATTCGAACCTCCGACCCCCTGAACCCCATTCAGGTGCGCTACCAGACTGCGCCACGTCCCGACACGGATGGTCTATGCTTGGTCCTTGCCCAATAGCCGCAGCAGCTCTTCCGCGTCGCGCCGCAGGGCTTGGAGGAGCCGGCGGCGGCCCTGCTGCTTGGGCCTTTGCTGCGTCTTCTTCCATTCCTCCCGGAACTTGCGTTTCACCCCGCTGATGGTGAACCGATCTTCGTAGAGGAGCTTCTTGATCATCAGGACCTTTTGCAGGTCCTGGTGGGTGTAGAGCCGCTGGTTCCCGTCGCTCTTTCGGGGGGAGAGGAAGGAGAACTCCGTCTCCCAGTACCGGAGTACGTGGGGCTTGACGCCCGCGATCTCCGCCACCTCGCCGATACGGTAGTAGAGCTTCTGGGGAATCCCCCGGCCCTCCAACGCCCGCTCCTTTGTCCGGAAGGGGCTGAATCATACCAGCCCGGCCGTCCGAACGCAACGAGCGTGAGGCTTACCGGCGGTGGTTCAGGCGCTCTTTGAGCACCTGGCTCGGCTTGAAGGTGAGCACCCGGCGCTCGGTGATGGTGATGGTCTCGCCGGTCTGGGGGTTCCGGCCCCGGCGGGCCGCCTTCTCCCGGACCTCGAAGTTGCCGAACCCGCTGATCTTGACCTTCTCGCCCCGCTCCAACGCCTCTTTGATGAGCTCGAGGATGAGCCCCACCACCTCGGCCGAGCGCTTGCGGCTGAAGCCGACGCGGCCGTGCAACGCCTCCACCAGATCGGACTTGGTCATGGTCTTTGCTTCCCTTTCCGTCTCTTCGGCCCGGCGGGGAGGGGCGGTCAGCCCTCCCGGAGCCTCGCTCCGGTCCGCTCGGCCAGGTGTTCGAGAATGCGCGCCTCCTCGGCCCGGATCTCCTCGTCGGTGAGGGTGCGGTCGTCCGCGCGGTAGGTGATCCGCAGGGCCAGGCTCACCATGCCCTTGGGGATCCGGTCGCCCCGGTACACGTCGAAGACATCCACGTCGCGAACCAGGGACGAGCCGGCCTGCCACACGGCCTCCACCACCTCCCGGGCCTGCACCCGGTTCGCCTGCACCAGGATCGCCAGGTCCCGCTGGGTCGCCGGGTGCCGGGGCAGCCCGGGGAACGGCCCCGGCTCCTGCCGGACCCGGGCCACGGCGTCCAGGTCCAGCTCGAACCCGACGACCGGTCCGTCGAGGTCCCAGGCCTCGATGCGGGCCGGGTGGAGTTCGCCCACCCACCCCAGTTCCGCGTCGCCCGCGGTCACGCGGGCGGCCCGGCCCGGGTGGAGCCAGGGCAGATCGGTGGCCGGCTCGAACCCGGCCTCCCGCACCCCCAGACCGGCCAGAAGGGTCTCGACCGCACCCTTGGCGTCGAAGAAGTCCACGGGCTCGTCCCCCGACCACCAGGCCAGCGGCTCCCGGGGTCCGGCCGCCACGGCCGCCGCCCGGAGCACCTCCTGGGGAAGGGGCTCTCCCTCCTGCGGGTGGAAGCTGCGGCCCACCTCGAACAGGCGCGCGGCGCGCTCCTGGCGGCGCTGGTTCCGGGCGAGGCAGCCCAGGAGCCCGGGAAGGAGGGAGGTCCGGAGCACGGACGTCTCCCGGCCCAGGGGGTTCGCCAGGGTCACGTGGCGGGCGAGGGGGTGCCCCTCGGGGAGCCCCAACCGACCGTCGTCGGCCGGGTCGCCGAAGCTCAGGCACACGGCCTCGTGGAACCCCTGCCCTGCCAGGAGATCACGGGCCACGTTGGCGATGCGCCGCCGAGGGGGCAGGGGGTCGGGCCGCATGGGCACCCGGGGCAGGGTGGTGGGGATCCGGTCGTACCCGTGGATCCGGGCCACCTCCTCCACCAGGTCCACCTCCCGCTCCAGGTCCACCCGGTGGGTGGGCACCCGCACGGTCACGGCCTCCTCGTCGTCGGCCTCCACGGCCATGCCGAGGCCGCGCAGGATGCCGCGGACCTCCTCGGGCGGCACCTCCACCCCGAGGAGCCGCCTCACCCGGTCGTGGCGCACGGTGATCCGCTTGGGCTCGTGCACGGTAGGGTAGGCGTCGAAGATGCCCCGGGCCACGGTGCCGCCGGCCAGGCGGGCGATCAGCTCGGTGGCCCGGTCCAGGGCCCGGATCAGGCCCTCGATGTCGGTGCCCCGCTCGAACCGGTACGAGGCCTCGGTGCGAAGCCCCTGCCGGCGGGAGGTCCGCCGGATGTTCGCGGGCAGGAACCAGGCGCTCTCCAGCAGCACGTCGGTGGTGTCGGGCTCCACCTCGGAGTTCTCGCCGCCCATGATGCCGGCCAGGGCCACCGGCCGCTCGGCGTCGCAGATGACCAGGCTGTCGGCGTCGAGCTCCCGCTCCTGGCCGTCCAGGGTGGTGAACCGCTCGCCGGCCCGGGCCCGCTGCACCACGATCCGTCCCTCGGCCAGCCGGTTCATGTCGAAGGCGTGCAGGGGGT
Source organism: Deferrisoma camini S3R1 (assembly GCF_000526155.1). Taxonomy (NCBI): domain Bacteria; kingdom Pseudomonadati; phylum Thermodesulfobacteriota; class Deferrisomatia; order Deferrisomatales; family Deferrisomataceae; genus Deferrisoma; species Deferrisoma camini. The sequence goes on from NZ_JAFN01000001.1 coordinate 2,237,408, forward strand.
GGCCCAGCTCCAGGAGCACGTAGTTGGTGACGTCCACCACGTTGTTGATGGACCGCACCCCGCAGGCCTCCAGCCGCTGACGCAGCCACAGGGGCGAGGGGCCCACCCGCACGCCCCGGATCACCCGGGCCGCGTACCGGTGGCACAGGTCCGGGGCCTGGATCTCCACCGAGGTGATGTCGGCGATGTCGGGCCCCGACTCGGGCACCTCGGGCTCGGGGATCCGTAGCTCCGCCCCGGTCAGGGCCGCGACCTCCCGGGCCACCCCCACCACCGAGAGGCAGTCGGCTCGGTTGGGGGTGATCTCCACCTCGATCACGGTCTCGGGCAGGCCCAGGTACTCCAGCAGGTCGGCTCCCACCGGGGCGTCGGCCGGCAGGATCAGGATGCCCGAGTGATCCTCGCCGAGGCCCAGCTCCCGCTCCGAGCACATCATGCCGTGGCTCACCTGGCCCCGGATCTTGGTCTTCTTGATCTTGAACCCGCCGGGCAGCCGCGCCCCCACCCGGGCCAGGGCCACCTTGTCCCCGGCCTCCATGTTGGTGGCCCCGCACACGATCTCGCGGGTCTCGGCTCCGTCGGTCACCCGGCACAGGCTCAGGCGGTCGGCGTTGGGGTGGGGGCCCTTCTCCACGATCTGGGCCACCACCACGCCCTCGACCCCCTCGCCCAGCCGCTCCACGGCCGAGACCTCGAGCCCGGCCATGGTGAGCCGCTCGGCGAGCGCCTCGGGCTCGAGGTCCACGTCCACGTACTCACGGAGCCAAGAGATGGGAATGCGCATGGGACCCTAGCCGAAGTGCCGGAGGAACCGCAGGTCGTTCTCGAAGAACAGGCGGATGTCGTCGATGCCGTACTTGAGCATGGCGATCCGCTCGACCCCCATGCCGAAGGCGAACCCCTGGACCTCCTCGGGGTCGTAGTCCACGAACCCGTACACGGCCGGATCCACCATGCCCGAGCCCAGGATCTCGAGCCATCCCGTTCCCGAGCACACCCGGCATCCGGAGCCGCGGCACAGCACGCACTGGATGTCCACCTCGGCGCTGGGCTCGGTGAACGGGAAGAAGCTCGGCCGGAACCGGACCCCGGTGTCGGGGCCGTAGTACCGGTGGACGAACTCGGTGAGCACCCCCTTGAGGTCCGCGAAGGTGACGTCCCGGTCCACCAGGAGCCCTTCGATCTGGTGGAACATGGGCGAGTGGGTCACGTCGGAGTCGCACCGGTACACCTTGCCCGGGGCCACGATCTTGACCGGGGGCTTCTGGGCCTCCATGGTGCGGATCTGCACGGGGCTCGTATGGGTGCGCAGCACCACCCCCGGCGCCACGAAGAAGGTGTCCTGCATGTCGCGGGCCGGGTGGTCTTGGGGGATGTTGAGGGCCTCGAAGTTGTAGTACTCCAGCTCCACCTCCGGCCCCTCGGCCACCGAGAACCCCATCTGACCGAAGATGTCCAGCAGTTCGCGCACCACCAGGGTGAGGGGATGGAGCCCTCCGCCGTGGCCGCGGCGGCCCGGCAGGGTCACGTCCACGGCCTCGCCGGCGAGCCGACGCTCCAGCTCGGCCGCCCGCAGGGCCTCCCTGCGCTCGGCCAGGGCTGCCTCGATGGCGGCCTTGACCTCGTTGGCCACCTTGCCCACCCGGGGCCGCTCCGCCGGGTCGAGCCGGCCCATGCCCTTCAGACAGGCCGTCAGCTCGCCCTTCCGGCCCAGGTACCGGACCCGCAGGGCCTCGAGGGCGGCGGTGTCGCCCGCGGCGCGGATCTCCTCCACGGCCTGGGCGCCGATGGCTTGGAGCCGGTCGATCATCGTTGGAGACGCAGGCAGGGCCCGGCCTCAGCCGGCCGAGCGGACCTCGTCCACGATGCGGGCGAAGTCCTCGGGGTGGCGCACGGCGATCTCGGCGAGCATCTTCCGGTTCAGCTCCACCCCGGCCTGCTTCAGGGCGTGGGTCAGGCGGCTGTACGAGGTGCCGTGCATCTTGGCGGCCGCACCGATGCGGGTGATCCACAGCCGGCGGAACTCGCGCTTCCGGTTCTTGCGATCCCGGTACGCGTACACCCAGGCGCGGTGCAGGGTCTCGGTGGCGGCCCGCAGGGTGCGGCGCCGGGCGCCGTAGAATCCGCGGGCTTGCTTGAGGACCTTCTTGCGCCGCTTGCGCGAAGCGACGGACGGACGCGAACGTGCCATGGCTTTTCTCCTTTGCTCAACAAAACCGTCCCCGCGGCCGGTCCGGGTCGGACCCCCTATCCCCCAGGCACATGGCAAGCCCGGGGATCAGGTGCGCTCCGCGGGGATCAGGGGGGGTCAGGCGTAGGGCAAGAGCTTCTGCATGTGGCGGGCGTGGCTGGCGTCGACGAAGTCGGGCCGGCGCAGCTGCCGCTTGCGCTTGGCCTTCTTGCCGCCCAGCAGGTGGCTCCGGAACGCCCTGCGGTACTTGAACTTGCCGGAGGCGGTCTTCTTGAACCGCTTGGCCGCCGCCCGGTGGGTCTTCATCTTCGGCATGACGGTTTCCTTTCCCCGAAAGACTCAGGACTTCTTTGCGGAGCGAGACACGGGGGCGAGCAGCATGAACATGTTCCGCCCCTCCATGCGGGGCGGGTGCTCCACCCTTACGTCGTCGCCCAGGTTCTCGAGCATCTTCTGAAGCTGCTGCAGGCCCCTCTCCGGCAGGGTGACCTCCCTGCCCCGGAACATCACGGTGACCTTGACCTTGTGCCCATCCGCCAGGAACTCCCGGACCTTCTTGAGCTTGACCTGGAAGTCGTGCTCATCGGTCTTGGGCCGGACCTTGACCTCCTTGACCTGGGTCTGCACCTGGCGCTTGCGGGCCTCCTGGGCCTTTTTCGCCTGGTGGTACTTGAACCGCCCGTAGTCCATGATCTTGCACACGGGCGGGCGGGCCTGGGGCGCCACCTCCACCAGATCCATGTCCATCTCCTCGGCCATGGCCAGGGCCCGTTCGATGGGCAGGATTCCCAGTTGCGTGCCGTCGGGGCCGATGGTCCGGACCTCTCGGACCCGGATCATGCGGTTGATGCGGGGTTGATCAGCGATGGGGCACCTCCTCGGTCAGGTCGTTCAGCGTCGATCCTCCAATCGGGGCAGGTCGGCCTCGGCAGCCACCCGCTCCACGAACTCGTCCAGCGCCATGGTGGGCAACGGGTCCCCCGACCGGGGCCGGGGGCTGACCGTGCCGTCCGAAACCTCGCGGTCGCCCAGGACCACCATGTACGGCACCTTCTGGACCTGGGCCTCGCGGATCTTGTAGCGGAGCGTCTCGTTGCGGGCGTCCACCTCCACCCGCACCCCCCGCGAACGCAAAAGCCCCTCCGCCTTCCGGGCGTAGGGGACGTGTCGGTCGGCAATGGGCAGGAGGACGACCTGAACCGGGGCCAGCCAGGTCGGAAACGCTCCGGCGAAATGCTCGATCAAAACCCCGATGAACCGCTCGATCGACCCCAGGATGACCCGGTGGAGCATCACCGGCCGGTGGCGTTCCCCGTCGGGCCCCACGTAGGTGAGATCAAAGCGCTCGGGAAGGGTAAAATCGGCCTGGATTGTAGCACACTGCCACTTTCTGTCAAGCGCGTCCCGCAGTTTCACGTCGATCTTCGGGCCGTAGAACGCGCCCTCGCCCTCGCACACCCCGAACTCCATGCCCCGGCTGCGCAGGGCCTCCTCCAGGGCACGGGTGGCCCGCTCCCAGGCCTGGTCGTCGCCGATGGACTTCTCGGGCCGCGTGGAGAGCTCCACCTCGTACTCGAACCCAAAGAGCCCCATCACGTCCTGCACGAAGTCCAGGATGCCCGAGATCTCGTCGAGCAGCTGGTCCGGGGTGCACAGGATGTGGGCGTCGTCTTGGGTGAACCCCCGCACCCGGGTCAGGCCGTGGAGCACCCCCGACTTCTCGTGGCGGTGCACGGTGCCCAGCTCGAAGAACCGCAGGGGAAGCTCCCGGTACGAGCGCACCCGCGAGCGGTAGATGACCATGTGGGCCAGGCAGTTCATCGGCTTGATGCCGTAGGCTTGCCCCTCCACCTCGGTGAAGTACATGTTCTCGCGGTAGTTGTCGTAGTGGCCCGATCGCTCCCACAGCTCCCGGCGCAGGAGCTGGGGCCCGATCACGATCTGGTACCCCCGCCGCAGGTGCTCGCGGCGCTCGAAGTCCTCGAGCAGCGTGCGCACCAGCGCCCCCTTGGGGTGCCAGATCACCAGGCCGGGCCCCACCTCGTCCTCGATCGAGAACAGGTCGAGCTCCCGGCCGAGCTTGCGGTGGTCGCGCTTCTTGGCCTCCTCCAAAAGCCGCAGCCGCTCCTTGAGCTGCTCCTTGGTGGGGAACGCGGTGCCGTAGATGCGCTGGAGCATGGGGTTGCGCTCGTCGCCCCGCCAGTAGGCCCCGGCCACGGACAGCAGCTTGAACACCTTGACCCGGCCGGTGCTCGGCACGTGGGGCCCCCGGCACAGGTCGGCGAACTCCCCCTGCTCGTACAGGGAGATGGTGTCCTCGTCGGGCAGGTCCTCGATCAGCTCCACCTTGTAGCTCTCGCCCCGCTCCCGGAAGAACCTTAGGGCCTCCTCCCGGGGCAGTTCCCGCCTCCGCACCGGAAGGTCCTCTTTGACGATCCGGGCCATCTCGGCCTCGATGGCCTCCAGGTCGTCGGGCGTGAGGGGCCGGGGGGTGTCCAGGTCGTAGTAGAACCCGTCGGCCGTGGCCGGGCCGATGGCCAGCTTCACCTCGCCCAGCACCCGTTTGGCGGCCTGGGCCATCACGTGGGACGCGGAGTGGCGGAGCACGTCGAGCCCCTCGGGGGTGTCGCCGGTAAGGATCCGCAGCCGACAGTCGGCCTCCAGCGGCGCGGTCAGGTCCACCAGCCGGCCGTCCACCTCGGCCGCCACGGCCTCGCGGGCCAGGCGCTTGCCGATCGCCTCGGCCACCTGGAGCGGGCTGGCGCCCCGGGGGAGTTCCTTCACGCTTCCGTCGGGCAGGGTGACCCGGATCGTCATGAGACAACTCCTTGGAACTCGGCGGCGGGGCCGCTCTCGCCCCGGACACCGGCCGCCCAAAAGCAAAAAGGCACCGGTGGAGACCACGCGATGCCTCTTGGGAACGAGCAAGAAGTGGTAGGCACGGGCGGGATTGAACCGCCGACCCCCTGCGTGTCGGGCAGGTGCTCTCCCACTGAGCTACGTGCCTACAAGTGGGTCTCGCTCCGTCCGGGCCCGGGGCCCGAAGAACGCTCTCTATACCAGCGGGGCTCCCGGCGTGTCAATGGGGAAAAGCGGCGGCCGGGCATCGGCCGTCGGCTTTTGGTCGGCCCGGCTCCTTGACACTCCGCGGTCCGGGACCGTAGCCTGACATACTTCCACTCGAAGAAGCCGAGGTGCCGGATGTTTGGGATGGGAATGGGCGAGATCCTGCTGGTGCTGGGGATCGCCCTGATCGTGATCGGCCCGAAACGACTCCCCGACCTGGCCCGGGCCCTGGGCAGGGGGCTGGCCGAGTTCCGCCGGGCCACCGAGGACATCCAGCGCACCATCTACCAGGAGGTTCACAAGCCCCTGGACCCCCAGGAACTCTGGAAAGACCTGGAGAAGGCCCGGGCCCAGACCAAGCCCGGCCCGCCCCCGGACACCGACGCCGAACCCCGTGCGGAGCCGAGGGCCGACGATAAAGAGCCCCCGGGCCCCTCTTCCCCCGCGTAACCCGACACGGCCCAGACCCCCATGACCGAAGCCTCTACCCCGCCGCCCCAGGACCCCGAGGAGCAGGAGAAGCTCCCGTTCACGGCCCACCTGGAGGAGCTGCGCCAGCGGTTGATCAAGTGCGCCGTAGCGGTGGTGGCGGGGTTTGCGGCGTGCTACGGGGTGAGCGACCGGCTGTTCACCTTTTTCGTGCAGCCCCTGGTCGCGGCTCTTCCCGAGGGGAGCACGCTGGCCATGATCCGGGTGCAGGAGGGCTTCCTCACCCACCTCAAGATCGGGTTCCTGGGCGGGATCCTGCTCGCCAGCCCCGTGATCCTGTACCAGGCGTGGAAGTTCGTGGCGCCGGGTCTCTACCCCCACGAGAAGCGCTATGTGTGGCCGTTCGTGGGCACGGCCACCCTGTTCTTCTTCGCGGGGGTGACCTTTGCGTTCACGGTGGTGTTCCCGTTCGGGTTCAAGTTCCTGCTGGGCTACGCGGCCGGCGGGCCGATCCAGGCATCGATCTCGATCGACGCCTACGTGGGGTTCGCGATCAAGCTCCTGCTGGCGTTCGGGGTGGTGTTCGAGCTGCCGGTGATCGTGTTCTTCCTGGCCAAGATGGGGCTGATCACCCACGCCACCCTGTCCCGAAACCGCGGGTACGCCGTGGTGATCATCTTCGTGGCCGCGGCCGTGCTCACCCCGCCCGACGTGGTGACCCAGCTGATGATGGCCGGGCCCCTGTGGATCCTCTACGAGATCAGCATCCTGGTGGCCCGCGTGTTCGGGCCCAAGCCCGACGAGGAGGGGGAGGAGGACGAACCCGAGGAGACCGCCGACGGCCCGGCCGCGGCCGGGTAGCGGGGAACTTCGGCGGAGCGCGTGGCGTGCGGGACATGGGGCCTGCTTCCGGCCGCGCGCGAAGCCGGGCATCGAGATTCGCCGCGCAGGCACGGGACCGAAGATCTGGCTTCATGACAACTCGGTGGAATCCAAACCCTTTCGCGGTCCGAGCGCAGAGGCGCTGCGCGGCGAGCCAAGGGGCCGCACGCGGCTCTCCAGCAGGCCCCATGCCCCTCATGGATTGGCCGTGGCTCGGGAACCTCCCAGCCGCCTAGTTGCCTAGTGTTCCGTTTCGCAAAAACGTATGCGGATTGCTTCGGTGGGGCTGGGGGCTCCGACGAAGCGCGATGGCCGAGCAGCCTGGGCCGCCCGGCGCCAGGGGAGCGGCCGCGGCGCGTGCTCTCACGCGCCGCAGCGGACCGCGCCGAGGCGGCCCCTGCGAGGCCGTTCAGCGAAGGAGGGGCCCCCAGCCCCACCCCCAGGGAACAGCACGAAATTTCCGAAACGCGACACTAGCCGCCGTCGCCGGAAAGCAGCTCGAGCAGGGCCCGGGCCGCTGGGCTGAGCACCCTTCGCGGATGCCACACGGCGTGGAACCGGCGTTCCACCGGCAGCACCCCTTCCACCGCCACGAACCGGACCTTTCCCGCCTCGGCCGCCTCGCGGGCGGCCCGCTCCGAAACGAAGCCCGCCCCCAGGCCGGCCTTGACGGCCTCGAGCACCGCGGCGGTGGACCCCAACTCGGCCACCACGCGCATCCGGCACCACCGCTCCCCCAGGGCCTCCTCCACGGTGGTGCGGGTCCCGGACCCCTCCTCCCGGACCACCAGGGGCAGACGCTCCAGGTCCGGCGGCTCCAGCCGATCCGCCACCTCCCATCCGGCGGGCACCACGCACACGACCCGGTCCCGCCACAGGGGCCGGCACTCCAGGTCCGTGCCGGCCGGTCGTCCCACCACGCCGAGGCCCACCTCCCCGGACTCGACCCGGCGGAGCACCTCGCCCGTGTCCGCCACCCGCAGGACCACCCGCACCCGGGGGTGCTCGGCCTTGAACCGGGCGAGCACCGGGGGAAGGAGGTACTCCCCCGGAATGGTGCTCGCATGGATCTCCAGGGTCCCGTCCACCACGCCGCGGTACGCCGCGGCCTCCTCGAGCAGCCGGTCCCGGCCGGCCAGGACCTCGCGAGCCCGCACCAGGAACCGCCGGCCGGCCTCGGTGAGCTCCACGGCCCGGGGCAGTCGGTGGAACAGGGTCACCCCCAGTTCCTCCTCCAGCTCGCGGATCTGGCCGCTCACGGTGGGCTGGGTGAGGCACAGAACCTCGGCCGCCCGGGTGAAGCCGCCCTCCCCGGCCACGGCCACGAACGCCTCCAGGTGCCGGAAGGTCATGGGATCACCTCGGCCAGATCGCCTCCGCGCAGCTTCTGGGCCAGGGCCTCCGACAGGAACACGAGCCCTTCCTGGTCCAGGTACTCGAGCACCGACCGGTCCACCAGCAGGGAGGCCCGGGCCTCGAACTCCTCGTCCCGGTCCCAGAACAGGAGGAGCAGGGGGACCCGGGGCAACGCCCGGATCCGGAACGCCCACGGAGCCGACGGGTGGGGGATGCGCTCGCCCCCCATCCCCGCCACGGCCTCGGCCAACTGCGCTGCCCGGCCGGCGAAGGCATCGGCGATGCGGCGGGCCGAGGCCTCGAACGACTTCGCCTTGCTCACCGTGTTCGGCAGCTCCCGGAAGGCCACCCAGTCTTCTTCCGGGGGCTGGCCCGACGCCCGGGTCACGTAGATCAGAAGGAGGATCTTCACCCATACCGTCGGCGCCTCCGCCGGGCAGGTCACGTCGTCCCTGAGGATTCGATGGGGCGTCCCCAGGAACTCCACCGTCACCGATTCGGGCGGACCCGGGTCGTACGTGCCCCCGCAGCGCTCGGCCACTTGGGCGAGGGGCATCTCCGCGATCACGCCCCGGAGGTGCTCCAGGGTCTGCTCGCTCGAGTCCGGCTTTCGCCCCCCGCCCTCGTCCCGGTCGGCCTGGAGCCTGGCGGCGATCTCGCGGGCCTCGTTCCCCAGGTGGGGGCAGCGCTCCAGGGGGTAGGCTTCCAGATATACGGCGGTGGCGAACGCGAAACACCCCGCCTTGCCGCAGTCTCCGCAGTTGGTCCCGGGCAGATCCTTGAACAGATCGAGCACTTTGTACGACATGGAGCACCTCAGCAGAGCCGTGTGGATCGGAAAACGAGAACGAGTATATGGGAAATACCGATGGGACGGAAAGGGGGGATTCGGGCGTTAGTGATGTTGGGACGTTAGGACGTCAGGGCGCTGGGACGGGAGGTGCTCTTGGCTCGGATCCAGCCCCGTTCGGCCCACTCCCGCAGATCTTTGGCGAAAGCGATCTGGGCTCGCCAGTCCCCGTCCAGGGTGCCGGCCCGCTCGGCCCGTTTCAGAAACGCCCGGGTCTCCGGCTCCAGCGGCTCCGGGTCGGAGCCCCAGAGGGGGGTGCCGGGGAGGGGGTGGAAGTAGTGGGCGTGGATCCTGGCCCCGTGGTCCCGCTGGAGGAGTCGGGCCAGCTCCACCGTGGCGGCCTGCTCCTCGGGGGTCTCGCCGGGGATCCCGAAGATCAGGTCCACGTGGGGCCTCAAGCCCCCCTTTCGGGCGTGGGCCGCGGCTTGAACCACGTCGGCCACGGTGTGGCCGCGGCCCAGAAACCGGAGCACCCGGTCGCTCCCCGACTGCCCTCCGATCACCAGCGTCCGGTTGTGGCAGTGGGTCCGAAGCAGGGCCACCGCCTCCGGGGTCACCCGCTCGGGCCGCACCTCCGAGGGGAAGGCGCCGAGGACCGGCTCGACCCCCACGCCCCGGAGGGCGGAGAGCAGATCGGCCACGGCCGCGAGGCTCCCCCCGTAGGCCAGGGCATCGGGGGTGACGAACCGGATCACCCGACGGCCCTCGGCCACCAGGGCCCGGGCCGCGGCCACCACCGCGGGGAGACCGCGGTGCCGCACCCGCCGCCGGCCCACCGAGCAAAACCGGCACCCTCCCCGACACCCACGGGTGATCTCCACCGGTCCGGGCCGCCCCACCACCCGGGCCGGATAGGGGTCCAGGTCGGGCGGGCCGCCGTCCGGATCCCGGATCACGGACGGCCCGTCTCCCTCCTGCAGGAACGGCCCCAAGACCCGCTCGGCCTCTCCCACCACCACGTGGTCGAACCCCATGGCCAGCGTGCCCTCCGGGTCGGCCGTGGGGTGGGGCCCCCCGGCCAGCCACCGCACACCCGGGAGCCGGGGCCGCAGGGCCGCGATCTCGGCCCGGACGACCGGGAGGTCGGGGGTCATGAACGAGTACAGCCCGAACGCCCGGCCGGATTGCCCGGCCAGCCGGACCACCTCGGCCTCGGATCGGGCCACGACCCAGGGAAGGCCCGTCTGCCGGATCAGGCCGGCCAGCACGTTGACCGAGTAGCGGTTCGTCGGGGTCTCGCGCAGGATGCAGATCGGGGCCCTTCTCACGGCCGGTCCCGCATTCGAGACGGTTCGGGACGGCTCCGAAGGTGTCGGATCCTTGCCCTTGGAGAGCAATCGAGTGCCCACATTGGGAACCCACTTTCTCATTTGGCTCGATCAAACCCTCCGGACCCCGGGCACGGAGCGTGCATAGAGGCCAGGGGCGAGCACCCCCGTCCACAGGAGGACATCCCATGTCCGCGATCCGCGCCGGACTGCCCGCCGAAAGCACGAGCCGGCTGCAAAGCGTGCTCCACGCCGCCCAGGCGGAAGGGGTGTGGAGCCAGCCCGTGGCCGTGCGAGACCTCCTCTCCGGCATCCAGACCGCGCTCCAGCGCACCATCGCCGAGAACGAGGCCGACCCGTGCCGAACCTGGGCCCTGCGAAGCCCGGTGTACTGGGATCATTTCGAGATGTACCTGAAGGAGACCCTGCTCGGCGCGTGCGCCGGGCTTCCGCCCGACCTGTCGGCCTCGGTGCGCCTCGCACTGGAGGAGACCCTCCGGCATCTGCGGGCCCGGCACATGGCCGCCTCAGCGCCGCAACAACAGCACGTCTACCCCGAACCCTGCCAGGAGCTCGGACAGGGCCATTAGGGGCAGCCCGATCAGGGCCGTGAAGTCCCGGCCCTCCGTCCGCTCCATGAGGGCGATGCCCAGGGACTCGATCTTGAACGATCCGGCCGATCCCAGGGGCCGGTCCAGGTCCACGTAGGCCTCGATCTCGGCCCGGGTGAGCCGCCGGAACGTCACGGAGAACGGCTCCACCCACGCCGCCTCCCGCTGCCCCCACACCACGGCCACGCCGGTGTGGAACCGCACCGTCCGGCCGGCACACCGGGCGAGCTGCTCCACGGCCCGATGCCGGGTGCCCGGCTTTCCCAAGGCCTCGCCTTCGAGCTCCGCCACCTGATCCGACCCGACCACGATCCGGCCGGGATGTTGCCTCGCCACCGCCCGGGCCTTGCCCAGGGAGTGGGCCCGGGCCAGGTCGGACGGGGAGAGGCCCGCGAGGGGAGGCTCCTCATAGGCGGGGGCGGCGACCTCGAAGGGGATCCGCAGCCGGGCCAGAAGATCCCTGCGGTAGGGGCTGGTCGACGCCAGGATCAGGGGCAGGCCGGGGTGGCGCATCGGGGCTCGTTCTCCTCCAGGAACCGTCGGGCCCGGTCCAAGGCCTGCTCGAAGCACGAGCTCGCCTGGACCGAACTGGCCAGCAGGTGGCCGAAGGCGTAGTTCTCGGCGAAGTGGTGCGTGAACTCCTTGAGCCGGCCCAGCGCGCGGCGCTCGTCGAAGCTCTCGGCCAGGAGCTCGGCGAACCGCAGGTAGACCGCCGCCGGGTCGGGGTCGGGGCCGGGAGGGGCGCGGCCGAACACCCGCTCGGTGGCCTTCCGGAAGATCCACGGGGTCCGCGCCGCGGCGCGACCGATCATCACGGCGTCGCAGCCGGTCTCGGCGAGCATCCGGCCCACGTCCCCGGGCTCGGCCACGCCGCCGTTGCCCACCACGGGCACCGAGGCCCATGCCTTGACGCGGGCGATCCAGTCCCACCGGGCCGGGCGGCCGTAGGGGTCGTTCCGGAACCGGGCATGCACCGTGATCCAGTCCGCCCCCTCGTCCCCCAGGAGCCGCACCAGATCCCGCACGGGGGCCTCGTCCGGCCCATCGGCGAGGCGGAGCTTGGCCGAGAGCGGCCCCTGCCATCGGCGCCGGACCTCCCGGACCACGGCCCGGGCCCGCGGCAGGTCGGCCGCCAGGAACGCCCCGCCCCCCCGCCGCCGTGCCTGGGGCGCCGGGCACCCCAGGTTGAGATCCAGAGCCTCGGCCCCCCATCGTTCCAGGGTCTCGACGGCCGGGGCCACCTCCTCGGGCCGGGCCACCAGGAGCTGCCAAGAAAGGGGGGACTCCCAGAGGGTTCGTTTGAGGAAGGGGTGGTCGGGCCGCTCCTGGGGCAGGGCCCGGGCCGAGAGCATCTCGGTGCTCAGCAGCCCCACCCCGCCCAGCTCGGCCAGGAGCCTTCGCAGGGCCGTGTGGGTCAGGCCCGCCATGGGGGCCAGGAGCAAGGGGGGATCGATCCGAAGCCCCCGGGCTTCCAGCGCCGGGGCCGGAGCACCGTCGCTCGGTTCAGGGGCCATCCGTCACCCAGCGGCAGGTCACCTCGTCGGGCCCGGTCGCCTCCACCCGCAGCCGGCCCAACCCGACCGAGGCCCAGGCCAGCACCGCGTCCCAGGGGATCCCGCTGGGCCGGCCCCGGACCACCCACACCCCTTCGCGCCACGCCACCTCGGCCAGCCGGATCCCGGCCACCTCGGCCAGCCCCCCCAACGCCGCCTCGGCCGCCTCGAGCCCCTGTGGCGCCGGGATCCCCTGCACCCGGATCCGCACCTCACGGTCCGCGGGAGGAAGGGCCCATCCCGACTGCTCCAACCCGGCCAGGAGCTCTTGGCCCAGGCGGCGGCCCAACCGGACGGCCGCCCGGGCCTCGGCCTCCACCCCGTCAGGGCCGGCCCCCTGGGCCCGGGCCTCGACCCGGGCCAGAAAAGCGCCGGTGAGGGCATCCAGGACCGCCCCCTCGCCCGAGGCCGTGGCCCGCGCGAACCCGGGCCCGGTCATCCCGGACGACTCGGCCGGGGTGGCGGCCCGGTCGTGCGGATCCCACGGCACCGGAGCCCCGCTCCGCGCCTCGCCCGAGACGTAGAACACCACGTGGCACCCCAGGGTCCGGCCCAACCCCAACGCCGCCTCGGGCGACTCCACACCGGCCGCCACCCGGAATCCCCACCCCTCCCGACCCAACGCGTCGGCAAGGGCCCGAAGCAGCGGGGAGGCCGTGGGGCCCGATCGGGCGGCCACCAGGAGGCGTGGCCGCACCTCCAGGCGATGCACCCCGACCCCGGTTCGTGCCAGCAGCCCCAGGATCCGGTCCCGATCCACTTCGATCTCGACCTCGGCCTTCCGCTGACCGGCCTCGGTCTGCTCCGACACCACGGCCAGGCGAACCACGTACCGCGATGGGGATCCCAAGGCGGCCAGGGCGCGTCTGCGTTCGGCTTGGACCACATGCCGGAACACCACGGCTTCCACCGCCCGCTTCCGCGCCTCGCGGAGAACCTGCGGGGGCAGACCTTCCCCCCCGGCCCCTGCGTCGGCGGTCACCTCGACCACCACCGGCACGCCCGCGGCCACGACGGCCGGGACCGCCGCGGCCAACAGGGCCCACAGAACGAGGGCGAGACTCCTAAAAGTTCTCGTAGATGGCGTCAAACTTTTTCAGGGGTTCGAACGGTCGGATGTAGGCGATGGCGTGCTTGTAGAGGAGGAGGTAGTTCCCCGGGGTCTTCACCACCACGCAGAAGTTGTCGAAGGCCTTGACCACCCCTTCCACCTCCTCCCCCGAGGTGAGGCGGACCGTGACCTGGGCCTTCTCGCGCCGCAGGTTGTTGAGGAACTGATCCTGAATATTGAGCTTCGCCTTGGCCATGGGAAACCCCCTCTTGGGAAAGGGAAGAAAAAAAGATGGAGCATGGAAACGGCGGGGTATCTTAGCGCCCCTCCGCGTCGTTGCAAACCCCATTTTCCACCCGGGGCGGGGAACGGGATCAGGGCTCCTCGCAAAACTCCTGCCACAGGGTCACGACCTCGGCCGTCGCGTCGGCCGGCACCCAGCGGATCGGCATGCGGCGGAACCAGGTCATCTGCCGCTTCGCGAACCGGCGGGTCTCCTGCTGGATCTCGGCGACCGCCTGGTCCAGAGGCCGGCGCTCCAGCACATGGGCGCAGATCTGGCGGTACCCGATGGCCCGGAGGGGGGGGAGATGGGGACCGTACCCCATGGAGAGGACCTGCCGCACCTCCTCCACCCACCCGGCCTCGACCATGCTCACCACCCTCTCGTCGATCCGCCGGTACAGATCCGGCCGGTCCGTGAGCAGCCCCACCATCAGGGCCCGGTAGCGCACCGGACCGAACCGGTGGGCCCGATGGAGCTCGGAGATCGGTCGGCCCGTCACCCGCCACACCTCCAGGGCCCGCACGATCCGGGTACGGTCGTTGGGGTGCAGACGGCGGGCCGCCCCGGGGTCCACCCGGGCCAACTCCCGGCGCAACGCCTCCCGTTCCCCCCGGTCCCACCGGGCCTCCAGCTCCGCCCTTACCTCCGGGTCCCGGCCGGGTGCCGGCGCGAGGCCGTGGAGGAGCGCTTTCAGGTAGAGCGCGGTGCCCCCGCACACGACGGGGACCCGCCCCCGGCCGGCGATATCCGCAATGGCCCGGTCCGCTTCGGACACGAAGCGGGCCGCGTGGAACGCCTCGTCGGGGTCGGCCACGTCGACCAGATGGTGGGGAACCCGCCCCCGTTCCCGGGCCGTGGGCTTGGCCGTGCCGATGTCCAGGTGCCGGTACACCTGCATGGAGTCGGCCGAAACGATCTCGCCGTCCACCGCCTCGGCCACCTCGATGGCGAACCGGGTCTTGCCCGAGGCCGTGGGACCGGTGATCACGAGAATGGCTGGGAGGCTGGGAAGCAGGGAAGCTGGGAGGCCCGGCCCGCCCGTCGTTCGTCGTTCGTCGTTCGTCGTGGCGCAGGATCCGCCTGGCGGATCCCCGGCGTCGGGAACCGGCCGAGCCGGCGACTTATCCAACAACATCCTCCCGTCCGAACATCCCCACGTCCCAACGTCCTAACGTCGGTGGAACATCCCCTCCAGCTCCTTCCGACCCAGCCGAACAACTAGGGGCCGGCCGTGGGGGCAGTGGGAGGGATGGCGGGCGGCCGACAGGGCCCGGAGCAGGGCCTCGGCCTCGGAAGCGTCCAAAGCCCTCCGGGCCTTCACCGCGGCCGCGCAGGCGGCCCGGCGGGCCAAGGCGTCGTGCCCCTCGGCCACCTCGGCCGGGTCGGCGCCCAAGATATCGCGAACCACCGCCTCGGCCGCGGCCGCCGGCAGATCGGCCGGGGTCTCGGTCACGGCCAGGGCGGTGTCGCCAAACGGCTCCACCCGGAACCCGAGGGCCGAGAGAGCCCCCTTGCGTTCCTCGAACGCGGCACGCTCGGCAGAGGAGCACTCCACGGTCACCGGTACCAGCAGCCGTTGGACGGGCCGGCCGCCCCCCTGTCCCAGAAATCGCTCGTACAACACCCGCTCGTGGGCCGCGTGCTGATCGAGGATCACCAGCTCCCGGCGGTCCGGGTCCTGGAACACCAGATAGGTGGCCTCCACCGAGCCCAAGAACCGAAGCCCGTCGTAGGGCCCCCGGGAGGGTTCGTCGAACCGCAGGCCGGGTTGGGAGGGAGCAACGGGGGGCGCCCCCCCCATCCGGAGCCGGCCGATGGCACCTGCCCTGCTCTTCCTCGCCGGGGGCGAAGATGGCGCCCGCCCGCCGCCTCCGGCGGAAACCCGCTCGGCGTATCCGGCCACGGCCTCGGCCACCCGCCCCAACTCCGGCCGGCGGGACGGCTCGGGCGCGGGCGTCACGGCGCCCCGGCTCAGCCAGGGGGCTCCCGCCAGGCTCTCGGCCACAAACCCCGCCACCCACCGGAACACCCGGCCCTCGTCCCGGAACCGGACCTCACGCTTCGCCGGGTGCACGTTCACGTCGATCTCGTCCGGCGGCACCTCGACCCACAGGAGGGCCACCGGGTACCGCCCCTTCTCCAGGAGCCCCCGGTACCCCTCGGTCACCGCCCGCACCAGCAGCCGATCCTGCACCGGCCGGCCGTTCACGAACAGCCTGAGCCCCCGCCGGTGCCCCCGCCCCTCGTGGGGGGCCGCAAACGCAAAGACCAGCTCCCGCCCGTCCGCCTCAGCTCGGGCCCAGTACAGCCCCCCGGGCGCCTCGGCACCCGCCACCTGGGCCGCCCGTTCCTCCAGGCTCTGCCCCGGCGGCGCGGCCAGGGAGACCCGCCCCTGGCTCCTGAGCTCGAACCCCACGTCGTAGTGCACCAGGGCCAGCTGGGTCACCGTTTCCACACAGTGCCGGAGCTCGGTGGCGTCGCCCTTGAGGAACTTCAGCCGGGCCGGCACGTTGAAGAACAGATCGGTCACCTCCACCGTGGTGCCCCGGGGCGCCCCGGCCGACTCCACCGCCATGACCTTGCCGCCCTCCACGCGCACCACCGTGGCCTCCGAGGCCTCGGGCGGCCTAGTCACGATCCGCATCCGGCTGACCGAAGCGATGCTCGGCAGGGCCTCCCCCCGAAATCCCAGCGTAGTGATGGTGTCCAGATCGTCGGCCGAGGCGATCTTGCTGGTGGCATGGCGTTCCAGGGCCAACAGGGCGTCCTCCCGGCCCATGCCCTCGCCGTCGTCCTCCACCGCGATGAGCCGCTTGCCGGCCCCCTCGAGCCGCACCCGCACCCGGCCGGCCCCTGCGTCCACCGCGTTCTCCACCAACTCCTTCACCACGCTGGCCGGCCGCTCCACCACCTCGCCAGCCGCGATCCGGTTGGCGATCTCGTCGGGCAGAACCCGCACCCTGCGGCGGTTTCCGGCGGTTGTCTGTTCCATCCGCTCCTCCGATCCCCCGAAAGGCCTGGGGCCCGACTTTAGCACCCGGCCTCGTGCCTCCTCAAGGAGCACCGCCCTCCTGCCGATGAATCCTCACAGGGCGCGGCCGGGACGGCCAGCACCAGCGCACAGTTCCCTCAGCGCTCGTCTCCCTCTCCCCCGCCGTGGGGAGAGGGCCGGGGTGCGGAGGGCGAGCGTCCTAACGTCCGCACGTCCCAACATCCTCACGTCATAATAATGGACCCGCCATGCGCATCCTGGTCGTGGACGACAGCAACATCATCCGGAGGAAGGCCGCCGAGATCCTAGAACAGGCCGGTCACGAGTGTGACCTGGCGGAAAACGGCCTCGAAGGCATCAAGATGGCCCTCTCCAACACCTACGACGCCATCCTGACCGACATCGTCATGCCGGTGCTCGACGGCCTGAAACTGATCCTCCGCCTCCGGGCCAGCGCCAAGACCCGCCACGTACCGATCCTGGTGCTCACCTCCCGGTCCGACTCGGACACCGTGCTCCAGGCCCGGGAACTCGGCGTGGACGGCTACCTTTTGAAGCCCATTGATCCCGAGATCCTCCTCGAACGCCTCAGCAGCCTGCGACGTCACTCAACGGACCAAGACGACTGATCCGCCCCCTAACGGGTTCCACACGCCCAAACCTCCCTCTTGCCAACCGTTCGGCCGATGGATATACTCGCCGCCGATTCGGCCCTACCGTTCGTGGGAGAGACGGATTGCCGGACCGACCCCGACCGACGACCTCGCGATTCGCGGCGAAAATACGGCGCTTCGGGTCTTGACACCCGTTTTGAACCGCTGTTATGCTCCGCGCGCGAGGTTTTTTATTGACCTCCACCGTCCGGCTTCGGGCGGCTTGGTTCGGCGATAAAGAGAGGGTTCGGAGGGGTAGTTTCCATTTCCAACGACCTGGCAAAAAGGAGGTGAGCCACCGGAGGAAGCAAGGAGAGGGTTCACAGGACCGAAAGTTGTGTGAAGGGTTGGGTCAACCAACTACAGGAGGAATGGGAATGAAGAAAAAACTGCTTGTCGCTCTGTCGAGCACCCTCGCCGTCGCGATGGCCCTGCCGGCTTTCGCGAAGGACCACAGCATCAACGGTTTCTTCCGTACCCGCTTCATGATGACGGACTTCGACAACAGCCGGAGCGAGGACGGGCCGACAAAAATCGTCGACCAGCGATTCCGAGCAAAGTGGACCATGGGCCTCAACGAGTACGTGAGCGTCACGTACTACGGCGAGGTCGACATGCAGTGGGGTGACCTGTCCTACGCGGGCTACGGAGCGGATGGGCATCGGACGACCCGGAACGACGGCGGCCGGCTCGGCGGCGATACTGTAAACCTGGAAACCAAGAACCTTTATCTGAACGTGAAGATCCCGGACACCCCGGTGAGCGCCCGGGTGGGTCTCCAGGGCTACGCGGACCACTGGAACTACTCCCTGTTCGCGGCCGATATGGCGGGTCTCAAATTCTCTGCGAAGACCGACATGGTCAGCGGCAACGTGGCGTGGTTCAAGTGGGGTGAGGGCGCCCAGACTGCCGACAACACCGAAAACGACATCGACCTGTACGCCGTGCAGGCCGCCTTCCAGCCGATAGGCGGGCTTTCCCTGGGTGCTGACTTCTATTGGCTCAACGTGAACGGCGCCGGGTACGGCAGCGCAGGCTTCAGCAACGCCGACATTTACTGGCTGGGCGTGAACGGGAAGTACAAAATTGGCCCGGCGGCCCTCTCCGGGTGGGTTGCGTACAACTTCGGCACGGCCGACAGCGCGGCGGCCAACGGCGACGATTTGGATATCAGCGCTTTCGCGGGCAGCGTCGCGGCCGCGTTCTCGCCCATGGAGGGCGTGAAGGCGAAGCTCCTGGCCCTGTACTTCTCCGGGGACGACGACAGCGGCGACACCGACCAGAACAGCTGGACGATCCCGCAGTCCGGTGAAGACTTCTTTTTCGGCACCGAAGGCTTCATGCTGATGATGGCCGACCTTTACTGGACCACCTGGGGCTTCGAGGGCTTCGGCGAGGGCGCCGTGGTGAGCGGCAACGGGCTGTGGGCCGTGGCCCTGACCGGTCAGTACAACCCTCCCGCTATGAAAGGCGTGTACGTGAAAGGCGGCGTCGGTTACTTCTCCGCCGTCGAGGACGACCGCACCCCGAACGACGGGGCTGACGACCACGACGGAACAGGCCTGGGCACGGAGGTATTCGTGCGCACCGGAATGAAGGTGGCCGAGACCGTAGACGTGTCGCTGAACGCCGCCTACGCCTTCCTGGGCGACTACTTCAACGACATGGCCGTGGATGACGACGGCAAGACCGACGACCCGAACAATCCCTACGAACTCTACGTGATGGTGAACGTGCCGTTCTAAGGGAACATCTTACACGGTCTCAAGCCCCGGAGGGTTCGCCCTCCGGGGCTTTTTTTCGTTCGTGGGCCGGAGGGGGTCCGGACCCGCACTTTTGCCCGCTTCATCCGAAGACCCGGAGATTGGGGGGGGAAGCTCCTCCAGAGTAACCCCTGGAGCCTTTCCGCCGTAGATGCCGTGACTCCTCGTCCTTTGACGGGCCCGGCCCAGTGGGCGATACTGTCGCGGCGGGTTTCCCACCGTTCCGAGAAGGAGGCACCAAGTGAAGCGGCGCATGATCTCCGCCCTGGTCGTGGCGGCTTTGGCTTGTGGACCGGTCCTGGCGGCCGAGACCCTGTTCGTGGACGTGACCCGGAAGGCCGGGGTGGGCGACGCCGGCAACGGCAAGGGCGTGGCGTTTGCCGACATCGACAACGACGGCGACTGGGACCTGTACGTGTCGAACAAGGGCGGAGCCAACCGTCTGTACCGCAACAACGGCGACGGCACGTTCACCGACATCACGGCCGAGGCCGGCGACAACTTGGGGGATGCCGGCTTCGCCATGGGGTCGATCTTCTTCGACTTCGACAACGACGGGTGGGTGGACCTCTACCTCGCCAAGGGCGGCCGGTACGAGGTGGAGGCCAACCGCCTGCTCAGGAACGTGGGCGGCCGGTTCGTGGACGTGACCGAGACGGCGGGGGTGGGGTCCAAGGCGTTCACCTATGCCGCGGCCGCGGCCGACTACGACAACGACGGGTACTTGGACCTGTACCTGGCCAACTACGGCGTGGGCGCCAAGAACCAGCTGTTTCACAACAACGGGGACGGAACGTTCACCGAGGTCACCGACCAGGCGGGCGTGGGCGACCGGTCGTGGTCGTGGATGGCGGTGTGGGCCGACGTGAACGGGGACGGGTGGCAGGACCTGTACGTGGTGAACGGCCGGTACCCGGCTGGCGAGCCGAACCGGCTGTACCTGAACAACCGGGACGGCACGTTCCGGGAGGTGAGCCGGGAGGCCGGCGTGGCGGACGCCAACTGGGGCCTGGGCGCGGCCTTTGCCGACGTGGACTCGGACGGCGACCTGGACCTGTTCGTGTCCAACTATGTCGGACCCAACGCCCTGTACCTGAACGACGGCACCGGTCGGTTCACCGAGGTGGGGGCCCAAGCCGGTCTGGCCGACGAGGGGTGGGGCAAGGGCCCTGCTTTCGGAGACATCGATCACGACGGCGACCTGGACCTGTACGAGGGCGACTGCAAGGTGGCGAACCAGCTCTACCGCAACAACGGGGACGGTACCTTCACGAACATCGCGGACCGCAACCCGGACGTGCGGTGCGAGACCGTGCGGACCAAGGGCACGATGTTCGCCGACGTGGACTCGGACGGGGACCTGGACCTGTACGTGGTGAACTGGGGCGTGGAGAACCGGCTGTTGCGCAACACGCTCGACGACGGCAACTGGCTCAAGGTGCGGCTCGTGGGCACCCTGTCGAACCGCATGGCCGTGGGCTCCCGGGTGTGGGTGCGCCGGGAAGGCAAGTTGGTGGGCATGGCCGAGCTCCCCACGGCCTCCGGATTTTGCGCCCAACCCCCCCAGGAGCTCCTCTTCGGGGTCCAGGCCGGCAGCACCTACACCGTAGAGGTGCGGTTCCCGAGCGGGGCCCGCAAGGTCCTCACTGGGATCACTCCCGGCCGGGTGCTCACCATCGAGGAGCCGCGTGAGCTCGCTTCCCGCTGAGCGGGTGCCTCGAGCGGAACCAAGCAGGGCTGCCCAGGGGCAGCCCTTTTGTTCGTCCGCAGGGGGGCTGGCGCTTCTGGCCCTGTCGGCCGGGGTGCTGGCCTATGAGCTCCTCCTGCTGCGGCTGTTCTCGGTGCTCATGTGGTACCACTTCGCCAGCCTCACCATCGGGGTCGCGCTTCTGGGGCTGTCGGCCGGAGCGGTCTGGGTGGGCCTGGTGCGGCGCCCAGGCCCGGCGCTGGTTCGATGGGGCGCCGCCGGGTTCGGCGTGGGGGTGCTGGGGTTCCTGGCTGGGCTCGTGGCCGTTCACTTCAGCCCCCGCCTCGCGGCCTGGGCCCTGGCGCCGTTCCACCAACCGTTCTTCCAACCGTTCGCGCGCACCCTGGCCGCGCTTCCCGACTCCGGCATCGGGTGGAGGGTGGCCGCCCTGGCCGGGGCCGCGGGGCTTCCGTTTTTGGGGGCCGGCGTGGCACTGGCCGCGGCGCTCTCGGCAGGGAGGGGCCGGATCCACCGCACCTATGCCTGGATCCTGGGCGGTTCCGGGATCGGGGCCGCGGCCGTTCCGGCGGCCCTCACGGTGTGGAGCGCGCCGGCTGCCTTGGCCGCGGTGGCGTCCCTGGCCTTCGCCGCTGCCGCAGGGCGAAGACGCGCCCCGCCCGGTACGATCCTCGTGCTGCTGGCCGGGTGCGCCCTGGCCTGGGGCCTGGACGCCACCGGCGCAGCCGAGCTGCCCCTGGCCCGGGGCCGGTACGAGCCGGGCCTGCTGGCCGTGCGGTGGAACCCCATGAGCCGGGTGGCCGCTTACCCTTTGGCCCCGGGCGAGGCCGCCCGGCCGTTCGGGCTCTCGCCGAGGTACCGGGGTCCCCACCCGCAGCAGCTCGGGCTCGTGGTGGACGACTCAGGCTACACCAACCTGTACGAGGGGGGTGCCGCCCGGGCCAACCCGGACTACTTCCGCCAGAACCTGGTGGCTTTGGCATGGCACCTGAGACCCGGGGCCCGGACCCTGATCGTGGGGCCGGGCGGGGGCAAGGACGTGTGGGTGGCCCTGTCGTTCCCCGGGACCCGGGTCCAGGCCGTGGAGATCAACCCCGGGGTCGTCGAGATGGTGGAGGAGGTGTTCGCCGGGTTCACGGGCCGCCCGTACTCCGATGCCCGGGTACGCCTCGCGGTGGCCGACGCCCGGGCCTTCACGGCGCGGGACCCGGCCCGGTACGACGTGATCGAGGCCTCGGCCGTGTTCGGCCGGATGCCGCCGGCAGGCGGCGTGTTCACCTTGTCGGAGGACTTTCTCCACACGCGGGAAGCCTTGGAGGCGTACTGGCGACGCCTGTCGCCCGATGGCATCCTGTCCATCACGCTGTTCGCCCACGAGCGCAGGGCCCCCCGGTTGGTGGCGCTCGTTCGCGACCTGTTGGACCGCCAGGGGGTGGCGGCGCCCCAGGCCCACGTGCGGGTGGTGGGGGACCGGGCCGTGGCCAACGTGCTCGTGAGCCGGAGGCCGTTCACCCCGCAGGAGGACCGATCGCTCCGCGAGCGGGTGAAAGCTGCCCGATTCCGGATGCTCTACCCGCCGGAGGGGGGAGACAACCTCCTAGCTCGGATCCTGGAAGCCCCGGACCTTTCGTCTACGCTGGACCGATTGCCCTACGACCTGTCTCCTCCCACGGACGACCGGCCGTTCTTCTACTACACATTGAGGCTCCGGGACTTTCTGCAGCCTGGGTCCCGGGCCGTGGGGTTCGACAACCAGGGAGTGCTGCTGCTCCGCTCCGCCTTCCTGGTGCTGGCGCTGCTCACCCTGGTCGGACTGGTGGCGCCGGTGGCGCTGCGCCACGCGCTTCCCCGGGGGGGCGGGCCGGCGCTCGCCTATGCAGCGGCCATCGGGCTGGGGTACATGCTGGTGGAGATCGGCATTTTGAAGCGGCTCGTCCTGTTCCTGGCCCACCCCGTCTACGCCGCCGCCGCCGTGCTGGCCGCGTTCCTGTGCGGCAGCGGTTTGGGAAGCCTGCTGGCCCCTCGGATCGCTCCGAATCCCAGGCGCCTGACGGGGGTTCTGCTGGTGGTGGCCGCCGGGGTCTGGGCCTGGGCCCTCCTGGCCCCCGGGTGGTTCCGGCCCGATCACCCCTGGGGCCTGGTCGGTCGGGCCGCCGTGGCCGTTGCGGCGCTCGCTCCCCTGGCGTTTCTCATGGGCATCCCATTCCCCTCCGGCATGGCCCTCCTCGGGCAGGCGGCTGGGGCCAGCCTGCCCTGGTGCTGGGCCCTCAACGGCGCCGCAGGGATCCTGGGATCGGTGGGCGCGCTGCTCGTGGCGCTGCACTTCGGATACACCGGCACCCTGGTCGCGGGCGCGGCGGTGTACGCGAGTGCGGCGATCCTAGTACCGCGGCTGGGTGGGGGCCGGTGAGAGCGGTGATCCTCGGCATCGCCCTCGTGGCGATGGGGTGCTCCGCCCCAGCCGGCCCGGGAACGGTGGAGGGCACCGTGAAATGGGACGGTCGGGGCGTCGCCACAGCCCTCGTGCAGGCCTACCCGCGGCCCGATCTTGACCCGACCGTGGAACCGCTGGCCGAGGCGGCCAGCGACGAGGCCGGCCGGTTCCGGCTGGAACTGCCCGCCGGCACGTACTGGATCTGGGCCCGGGCCACCGCGGAGCGCGACGGCAGGTCGGTGCGGCTCCGGGGGGAGGCGTCGCCCTCGCCGGTGCGGGTGCAGGCCGGGCACACGGCCCGGGCGGACGTTGTGCTGACCGATCCCTCGGCCCTGGGGTCCTCGGGCGTCGGCTCGGGGATCCCGGTGGAGGGGATCGTGCGGGGGGCGCCTTTCGCAGAGGTCATGGTGTACGCGTACCCCGGCCGGCACCGGCGGCCCACCGGCCCCGGGTTTGCCGCGGCCGCGGCCCCGGACACGGCCGGCCGGTATCGGCTCGGCCTTCGGCCGGGAACGTACACACTGGCCGCCCGGTGGCGCCGGAGCGGGGAGCCCCACGGCAGCCTGGTGCCGGGGGACAAGGTGGCCGAGACCGTGGTGCAGGTGCCCAGCCGTGGCACCGTACAGGCCCCGCCTCTGGTGCTGCGCCCACTGGACCCGGGCATTTGGGGCCAAACCCTGCGGGCCTCCCCCAAGGGCGACACCTGGGTGGAGGGCACGGTGGTGGACCCCGGCGGCCGACCTGCCGAGGGGCTCTACGTGTTGGCGTTCACGGACCCGAGAATGGTGGGGAAACCCGCAGCCATGGCGCCCCCAACCGGTCCATCGGGCGAGTTCCGAATCTATCTGCCGGGCCCCGGCACGTACTGGCTGGGCGCCCGCAGCCGGATCGGCGGCCCGGCCGAGCCAGGGGAACGGGTGGGGGCGTTCCGGGGAGACGACGGGGCCGGCGTGCGGGTGACCCCGGGCGCCCCGCTGCGCGGGGTTCGCATCGTGGTGGAGGAGATGTGGTGACGGGTAGCACGAACGAACCAGGTGGCCCGCCGATGAAAAGCCCCCTCGCGCGAAAATGCGAGTCCCTTTGCCGCTGGGAGGCTGGGAGGCTGGGAGGCTGGGAGGCGAAGGCCCGTTGTGCAAACCGAGACGCGCCCCCTTCTCCCAGGCGACGCCCCGGAGGCCCCCCTCACCCCGGCCCTCCCTCCCTCGGGGGGAGAGGGAGGTGCGCCACCGCCGGGACTGCACGGCGATCGGTGGGAACCTTCCTGGCCGCGATCGCGGCCCTGGTTCTCACGGGCTGGGCACCCGGGGTTCTGGCGGAGCAGGGGATCCGCGGCCGGGTGAGCCTGGGGGGCACCCTGGTGGAGGGCCTGGTGGTGCGGGCCTACGCGTACCGGCCGGGCACCTTCGGCCCGTGGACCGGAGAGAAGCCGGTAGGCGAGGCCCGAACCGCGACCGACGGCACCTACCGGATCGGGCTTCCCCCAGGCCGGTACGTGGTGGAGGGATTGGCCAAGGCCAACGGGAACACGGCCCCCCGGCCCGAGCCCGGAGACCTGTGGTGCCTGTACTCCGGATCCCCCGTGGTGGTGACCGCCGGGGCGTGGACCGCGGTGGGGCTGAACCTGATCCGGGTGCCCGAGGAACGCCGGAGCCGGTCCGAGCGCAGCCGGATCGAGGGCGTCATCACCTTCGACGGCGAGCCCGTGGAGAAGTGCTACCTGTACCTATACACGGACCCGGGAACGGGCTTTCGCGGCCCGGCCCGTCAGACCGTGCCGGTGCGCACCGGCCGGTTCCGGGTGGCGGTGCCGCCGGGCACCTATTACCTGGTGGCGCGCAAGCGGGCCCGGGGCGGCTCGTACGGCCCCATCGAGGTCGGCGACCGGTTCAACTTCTACGCCGGCAACCCCGTGCGGGTGGGCGCCGGTGAGGTGGTGCGGCTGGAGATCCCGATGGTGGAGCGCCTGAGCCAGCTCGAGGAGGACCCAGATGCCTACCACGGGCTCCCCGTCATGGTCACGGGCCAGGACGGCCAACCGCTGGCCGGATACCACGTGCTGGCCTACCCCGTGCCGACCCGCTCGGGCCCGCCCATGGCCGTGAGCTCGCCCACCGGGCCCGACGGCCGCACGTTCGTCCCGATCCCGCCGGGCACGGCCGCGTACCTGCGGGCCCGGAAGAGCCTGGGAGGCCCCCTGGCCGAAGGGGAGGCCTTCGGCGACGCCGACGTGGCCGAGGGGAAGACCGGTCCCGTGCCGATCCGGGTGGGGGCGGCGCGATGAGAGGGTGGGCCGTGCTCCTCGTGGGGGCAATCCTTTCCGCCTGCGCCCCCCGGGCCGCCGTGCGGGGCCGGGTGATGCACGACAGCAGCCCGCTGGCCGGGGCTCGGGTACGGCTCGAGCCGACGAACGGGGGCGCGGGGGCCGAGGTTCGCACCGGACCGGACGGCCGGTTCGAGGTGCCCCACCTTCCGCCGGGCCCGTACCGGGTGGAGGCCCGGGGGCCGGGCCCCTTGGCGGCGATCCCCGGACAAAACCCGGTGTACCTGCCGCCGGGCCAACCGGTTTGGATCGGGCTCCAGGCTGTGCCTGCAGAGTCCCCGACGTTTGCTCCCCTGGCCGATGCCGAACCCGGGTTCGGGTCGATCGTGGGCAGGGTTCTCCACCGGGGCCGGCCCGTGGAAGGGGCGGTCGTCAGCCTGTATGCGGACGAAAGCCGGGGCCTGAGGGGACCGGGCATCCAGGACTCGTTTCCCACCGGTCCCGACGGCGGGTATGTGATCGAGGGGGTCTTGGCGGGCCGGTACTGGGTGGTGGCCCGCAAGCGGCTCCACGAGGGCGGCATGGGGCCGGTGCGCAAGGGCGACCTTTACGGAATCGCCCCGGCCAACCCCGTTCCGATCCGGGACGGCCAGGAGACCCGGCTCGACATCCACCTGGTGCAGAAGGAACAGGACACGGCCCCCGACGCCGGCAGCATGGAGCTCACCGGCACCGGTGTCCGGGGCCGGGTGGTGGACCCCCAGGGCCGGCCCGTGGCCGGGGTGTACGTGTTCGCCTATCGGAACCGGACCATCGGCCACGGCATGCCCGACTTCCGCACCCTTCCCACCGGCCCGGACGGCCGGTTCGAGCTGCCCCTGGGCGAGGGCGGTCTGTTCTACCTGGGCGGCCGTGAGAACTCCGGCGGCTCCCCCCGGCCCGGAGAGTGGTTCGGGTTCTACGAGGGCTCCCCGGACCACGGCCTGGTGGTGCCCCGGGGCCGGGTGCTGGAGGGGGTGGAGATCGTGGTGAAGAGGGTGTTGGATGACGGCTAGGAGGCTAGGAAGCTGGGAGGCTGGGAGGCGGGAAGGCGGGAAGGCGAAGACGCTAGGATGCTGGGCGGCTGGGCAGCGGAAACCCCGTCACCCGTCACCCGTCACTCGTCACGGCCTTTCTGTCACTCGTCACCCGTCACGGCCTTTCGGTCACTCGTCACCCGTCATCCCCCTAGTCCTCCTCTTCCTCCTCCTGGCCGGATGCCGGACGCCGGGGCCTGGTGTGCCCCCCACCGACCTCCACGCCATGCCCACCGAGTCGATCACGGGCCGCACCGAGTGGAGCGGCGAGGTGGTGCTCGACCGGATCGTGGTGGTGCGCTCGGGCGGGGAGTTGGTGATCGCGCCCGGCACCCGGGTGCGGTTCCGGCGGGTCGACTGGGACGGGGACGGCATCGGCGACGCCGAGATCACGGTGGAGGGCCGGCTCACCGCGCGGGGCACGGCGGAGCGGCCCATCGATCTGGCCTCGGCCGAGCCCGAGCCCCGCCCCGGGGACTGGAAGTACCTGATGGTCAACTTCGCGTCGGGCGCGGAGCTGGAGTTCGTGCGGGTTCGGTACGCCTTCAGCGGCATCCAGGTCCACTACAGCCCTGCCACGATCCGGAGGTGCGAGTTCGCCGACAACGTGGACGGTGTGCGGTTCTCCACGGCCGACCTCACCCTGGAAGGGTCGTGGATCCACCACAACACCCACGGGATCCGGTTCGAGGAGCGGGGTCACCCGGCCCGGGTGGAGGGCAACGAGATCTCGGACAACGAGGTGGGCATCTTCGCGGTGACCCGATGCGGCGGCGGCACCGTGTTCCGCTCCAACAACCTGCGTGCCAACCGGGTGCCGGTGAAGCTCGGCTGGGAGCAGGAGCGGGGCCTCCGGTTCCCCGGAAACTACTGGGGCGGGCTCTCGGCCGACCAGGTGGTGGAGGCCTCGCTGGACGGGCGGGAACGCCGAGGGGGCAGGGGCGTCGACGTGCGACCGGTCCTGCCCGGGCCCGTTCCGGTGCCCTGGCCGTTCCCGGGCCGGCCGCCGGAGTGATACCAAGTTGCGTTCAAACCAAGATCCATCCGGGGGGCCGGGGCAAGGGGCCTGGTTCCGGCCGTGCGTGAGTGCAGCATCCGACTTACGCCCAATACTGTTCACTTTAAGATACGAACGTGTTCGCAAATGGGCTGCAGTCGCATGGGCGAGACCGTTTGGCGATGCCGAGTCGGATACGGGGTCATCTTCCGCTTCACCGCTCGCGGGTTGCGTCGACCACGACTGGACACCACTCGCTCTTCCAAAATCTCCTCCAGCACCTGCGCATGGAACGCCGCCCTGTGCTCAGGGGGGAGTGGCGACGAAAGCGGGCAGTCTCCGACGCACCACCCGCACCGTGTGAACGAAGGAAAGTTCGTCAGGATCCACATCGCCCTTGCGGGCGGCTTCATGCATGAGTCCTCGTATCGCAAAATGCGCCATCAGGAACCCAAAGAACTCCTGTCGGACGAGCTCCGGGGTCTTGCTCCGGAGCACAATCCGAGCCCCTCGGAGGTGCGTTTTCAACTCGTCGAGTGCAGTCTCGATCTCCCAGCGTTCCTGGTACAGGGCGGCCAACTCCTCTGCCGGGGCATCTTCAGGGTCGAGGATCGTGGTCACCAACCGGTACACGTCCTCTGCGCCTGGGACTCCGTCCAGTGTGTACTCGATCACCCGGACCATGACACCGCCCCGATCCTTTTGGCGAGCATAGGCGTTGGGATAGATCTTGCTCAGATAGGAACCATCGGACAGACGGCGGATGCACGGCAGGCGTGCGCTTGCCTTCACTCGCCACAGCAGATCGGCTCCGGTTGCGCAGGCCTGGGTCCACAAGGGCCAGGAGAAGAAACACCGATCGGCCAGACACAGCATCCCGGGCCGCAAGGACTCCACCACGTGCCGAGCCAACGCGACCTCGCTCGTGTGGTATCCACCCATGCGGGAGCCGAACAGCACGTGGGTTCCGTTCTCCACCAAGGAGACGAACCGGATCTGCGGATAGGCGCTCCGTCCCCGGGCGGCCTTGGGGCGTCCGAAGGCTTGTTCGTTCTCCTGAGTATCGGCCACATCCAAGGTGCTGCCGTCCAGGCTGACCAGCCGCCAGCGCCGGTACCACGCCCCTCGGGTGGCCGTTTCGGCGATCGGCCGGACGAGTTCGTTGTGCAGCCGTTCGATCGGTTCCGCCCCCAGACGGGACCGCGCTTGGGAGATGGCCGATTTTCCGGCAACGCGAACGCGTTCACGGGGCCCCATGAGCCACTGGAGACCTTCGAGCAAACAGCGGAGCACCTCTCGTGTGGACACGCTCATGTACAACGCCAGTGCGATCACATAGTAGACCACGACATGGGCAGGTAAGGCGCGCTGTCGCTGGCTCGCCTTGCCTGTGGCTTGCAGCACCTCGTGCACCTTGGGCAGGGGGAACGTTTTTGCGATGACCCCCAGCGTGATGTAATCCGTGATCCGCGTGCCTTCGGGAAGCCCTGCTGGAGTTCGAGCCATCCTTCACCTCGCTTTCCATGAGTAAGGAAGACGAGAGAAGAATAGCACGAAGGCACACTAAGTGAACAGTATTGGACTTACGCCGCACCCGGCACTCAGCCCTATGCTCCTTGGACGCTGGAAAAGCGAACGTTGACAAGGCATGTTCGGGATTGTCGCGAGGCAAACATCGGCTGAGTGCCGGGTGCAGCGACTGTAGGAGCCACGCCCGGCGCTCCACCAGGCCCCTTGCCCCGCCGGTTCAGAGGTCTGATGGCTTCGAACGCAACTTGCTATGCGGCGGCCGCTAGTGTAGCGTTTCCGAAATCTCGCGGTTTTCCCAGGGGATGGGGCTGGGAGC
Organism: Deferrisoma camini S3R1; assembly: GCF_000526155.1. NCBI lineage: Bacteria > Pseudomonadati > Thermodesulfobacteriota > Deferrisomatia > Deferrisomatales > Deferrisomataceae > Deferrisoma > Deferrisoma camini. Next base: position 2,266,677 of record NZ_JAFN01000001.1, read on the forward strand.
CCCTCCTTCGCTGAACGGCCTCGCAGGGGCCGCCTCGGCGCGGTCCGCTGCGGCGCGTGAGGGCACGCGCCGCGGTCGCTCCCCTGGCGCCGGGCGGCCCGGGCTGCTCGGCCGTCGCGCTTCGTCGGAGCCCCCAGCCCCATCCACGCAATCCGCATACGTTTTTGCGAAACGGTACACTAGTCGTCGGCTTTCAGCCGCTGGATCTCCAGCCTCCCAGCCTCCCAGCCTTCTAGCCTTCTAGCCTCCCAGCCAATGCCACAGCGCCGCCGCCAGCCCCCCGGAGACCAGGAGCCAGGAGGGCAGGTACCACAGGGCCTCCTGCCGGGTCTCTGGGTTGCGCCACCGGCGGACGAGCACCCGGGCTCCGCCCAGGATGCCCAGGCCGAGGATCCCGAGGGCCAGCCACCGGAGCACGGCCAGGGGGAGGAGGAGATCGGGCTTCGCCAGAACCCGGGACACGTGCACGGCCAGGTAGGTCTCGGCCCCCAGGGGGTCGTACGCGAGATAGGGCAGATACCCCGCCTTGGCGTTCAGCTTGACTAGGGCGAGCGCCCCGTGGGCCCCGAGCACCGGCCCCACGAACGCCGCGAGGACCGACCTCCACCGGAACGGCCGCCCACGGGAGGCGTGCCCCGGCCGCACACCGGCGGGCGGCGATCCGGGGCGCCCCCCCAGCCGGAGCGCCATCCGGCCCAGGGCCGCGGGAACGGCCAGGAGGAGCGCCGGCACCGCCACCCCCATCCAAGCGCTGCGCAGCCACGCGGGGGGCCGCACCCCCGGGGTGAGCGCCACCTCGGCCGCGGGCCAGGTCCGGTAGAGGGCCAGGGTCACCAGCCCCAGCAGGAGCCCCAGGAACACCGCCCGGGCCGGACCAAGATCCCCGGAAGAGGGCCGGCGGCCCCACCACAACGCCAGGTTCTCCCCGGGGCACCGCCGCAGGCACCGCAGGCACAGGAGGCACTCCGCAGCGTCCATGCGGCTCGGGTCCAGGGCCACGGGGCACCCTCCCCGGTCCCGGCGGTGGAACCACACCCACCGGCCCCAGTCCGAGCGCCGCCACTGGGGATCCGTGGCCACGCAGGCCCGGCCGCACCCGGAGCAGGCCCCCGGATCCTTGGGCCCCACCGCCACCGGAGCATGCCGGCCGTACAGGGCGAGCACCGCGCCCACCGGGCACAGCCCCCGGCAGAATGCGCTGCGCCGCCACAGCAGGGCCGAGGCCAGGGCCAGGGTTCCCACCCCGGTCACGAGCACCGCCGTGGCATGGGGGCTCAGGTTCGCTTGCGTTCCCACCACCGCGCCCACGCCGAGCCCGAACACGACCAAGGCCCCCCATCCCCGGGAGATCCACCGGGGCCACGGAAGCCCCACCCCCCGCCGGCCCACGGCATCGGTCACCCACCCCAGGGGACACACCCCGCACCAGGCCCGGCCGAGGGCCGGCACCACCAGGACCAGCCCCATGAACCAGAACACCCAGAACAAAAGCGTGGTGGCGTGGGTGTATGCCCGGGGATGCAGGTCGGGCACGCCGGGAATCGCGTCCCGCCCCCACCCCAGGGCCGCCAGCACCACGTACCCGGCCAGGAACGCGGCCCGCACGGCGGTCTGGGCCGCAGGCCGCAGGAACGGCCGGGTCAGGGGATGCCGGGAGAGATCAAGGGGACGGGTGGACAAGGGTGTGGACTCCGTTTTGGAGACGGCGTGGCGGTTGGGCGGCTGAAAACCTTCTTGTTTCCGGCGCCATCCCCCGCCCCAACCCGCGGGGGGATCCCGATCACGGATCAGGACGAAGAGGACGGATGACAGAGAACCCCTGTCCTCTGTCTCATGTCCACTGGCCCCCGACACGCAGGCTGCCTAGCCGCCTAGCCGCCTAGCCGCCCCGCTTTCCTCACCGATACACGTTGTCGGGAAGCCGCTCGCGGCCGGTTTCGTCCGGAAAGGTCTGGGGCGTCTTACGGATCAGGGCGAGGCTGCGGGCCGCCCACTCCCGCACCGCGGGCACGGGGTCGTCCCGGCGCAACCGGTCGAGGACTGCGTCTGCCCCACCGGCCTCCAGCACCCCCAGGGCCCGGGCCGCCTCCATCCGCACCCGCCAGTCCGGATCGGACAGCAGGGGGAGCAGGTCCGCAGCATGGGCGGGGTCGCCCAGCATGCCCAGGGCCCAGGCCGCGGCGGACCGGGTGGGCGGGTCGGCCAGGGCCTCCACCAGAAGGGGGCCGGCGCGCCGGTCTCGGATGTCCCCCAGGGCGAGCACGGCCTGGAGCCGGGCGGCGGGGTCGAGGCGCGGGGCCGCCTCAAGGATCGCGGGCACGGCACCGGCCCCCAGCTTCACCAGGGCCCGGGTGGCCTCCCGGGCCACATCCCCCCCTTGGGCCAGGGCGGACGCCAAGACCGGGGCCGCTCCGGGCCGGCCCAGCTCCCCCAGCACCCAGGCCCCCACGTACCGGCGCGGGAACGACCGGTCCTCCAACGCTGCGGCCGCCTCGTCGGACGCCCAGGGCCACCCCCGGTTCCCGGCCGCCGCCAGGGCGTGCTCCCGGAGCACCGGATCCTCCGACCGGCACGCCTCGCGAATCCGAGCCTCCACCACCTCGTCCGGCAGGGCAAGAACGGCCTTGTACGCCTCGGACCGGATCGCCTCGGCCCAGGGGCGCCCCATCCGCCCCACCAGGTCCGCGGCCGCGTCCGAATCCCCCGCCCGGGCCGCCCGGACCAACTCCTCCACGGGCACGGTCCGGGGCACCCCGCACGCGACGAGGAGAAGGAAAAGGAGGGTCGCGGGTCGCAGGTCGCGGGTCGTCCGTCGCGGGCCAGGCCTCCCAGCCTCCCAGCCTCCCAGCCTCCCAGCTTTACCGCCGTGACGAGTGACGGGTGACGGGTGACGGGTGACGCCTCCAGCTTCCCGGCTACCCAGCCGCCCAGCCGCCCAGCCGCCCGGCCGCCCAGCCTCTCCTACCATACCTTGTGCACCGTGATGTCCACGCCGGTGACCACCTGCCCCCCGGGCACGATCACGGCCGAGGGATCCACGGTGCCCTGGTCGTACCGGCCGTACAGCTCGCCCACCTCGGGGGGGCCCCCGTACCGGTTGCGGGCGCACACATAGTAGGTCCCCCCCTCGGGCAGCCGGACCTCGTAGCGACCGTCAGGCCCGGTCTTGGCCGACACGAACTTGGGGCGCTCCGACATCTGGATGTGATCGTACACGTGCACCCGCACCCCCTCCACGGGGTTCCCCTCGGCGTCCAGCACCCGGCCCCGGATCGCGGTGGTCCACCCCGCGGACGCACCGAGCGGTTGCTTGGCGTTGCCCTGCTTCACGTAGGCCAGCACCGGGAGGTCCAGGGGCTCGCCCGGCTCCACCCGCACCCGCACCGGGTCGCTCTTGAGGTCCCCGGATCGCACCGGCCCGGTCTTCTCTCCGCTCGCCCGGCGCCGCGCCACCAGCAGGTACTCACCGGGGGGCAGCTCGACCTCGAACCCGCCGTCGTCCAGGGGCCCCAACTGCAGATAGGGGGGGCCCCTCAGGTCCATGCCCGGCTTGTACACGTCCACCACCACCTGCCGGGCCGGCTCGTACACCGTGCCGCGGACCTGCGTGAGGGTACGGTCGTCTCCCCGGGAAGAGAAACACCCGACCACGCCGATCAGGAGGAGCATCCCCACGATCCAAGACCAGGCGCCCCTCTCGCGCCCCCGGTGCCCACACCGCGCGGTCAACTCAACCCTTTTTCGCTCGATTGCCAACGCATTGCTCCGGTGTCAGGTACCCCCGGCAAAGCCGGGGGCTTGCGGTTGCTGGCCCCTCAAAGGGGCCTGATCGCAACCGGAAGGTCAAAACCCGTTGAGCCCAAACATATCGCTCGCCCTTAGCAACGTGGCCCCTGACGGAGCCCCAACCTCCGGCGAGTGAATCCGACGGAGAATGAACAACGGCATATTCCCGGAACTGTCAAACTTCGACTGTCCCCCGGCATAGCCGGGGGCTTACCCATGTTGGTTATCGTGCATTGCACAACACAAAGGCAGGAGGACACGCCGAATGGGTTCCCAAATCACGGTCCGGCTGGACGACCGTCTGGCATCCGCGCTCAACACCGCAGCGGAGAAGACGGGGTTTCGGCGCTCCGACATCGTGCGTTTCGCCTTGGCCCGGTTCTTGGAGGAACGTTCCGAACCGGAGGAATCTCCCCTCTTCTCCCGGGTAAGAGACCTGTTGGGTTCGGTGGAATCCGGGGTCCCAGACCTGGGCGAAGCCCACAGAGAACACCTCGAACGACGGTTCCGGCGCCGTGGATAGAATGCTTTTGGATACGGGGGCCCTCGTGGCCTTGCTGGACCGGAGCGAGAGGAACCACCCCCGCTGCGTCGAAGTTCTCCGCCGGTTCCATGGGCAGCTCCTTACCACCGAACCCGTCCTCACGGAAACCGTGTATCTACTCGGGCCGTCCTTCTACAACCAGGACCCCGCACTCCGATTTTTCCTTCTTGGAGGCGCAGAGCTCGTACCCTTGACCCCGAAGCGCCTCGCGAGAACCCGTGAACTCATGGAGCGCTACGCCGACGTGCCGATGGACCTCGCCGATGCAACGCTGGTGGCACTGGCCGAAGAACTGCGCATCTACGATGTGTTCACCCTGGGTCGCCGTGGTTTCTCCGCGTACCGCGCCTCAAGAAACAGGGCGTTTCGCATCGTGCCGTGAGATCGAACGTAAGAGCTCAAAGCCTCGCCCCGGCATCCGCGGCAACCCGCGCCTCTCCCCCCGATCTCAGCCTCTCCCCGGGCACCAGCCAGATGCGCACCGGCTCGGCCACGGCGTTGTGATCCTGGCTGACCCCGTCCAGAAGCGCGATCCCCACCGGGTACACGCCGCCCGGCTCCAGCGCCACGTCTCCCGGATCCGCCCCCTGGAGGGCCCGGCTGAACGTCACGCTCCACCAGCCGGCGGTCCACCTGCCCACGGCCTCCACCTCGGTACGACCGGAAGGGGGGGCCCGGTCCAGGAAGGCCGGAGCCCGGGCCCCGGGCTCCGGATCCGGGGCCTCCACCGGCCCCCCCGCCTCCGGCACCCGGTTCTCCACGAACCGCTCGCCCGGCACGTCCGGCTCGCGGCCCCCTGGGGCCAGGAACAGATCGTCGGCAGCCCCGTCCAGGCTCCCCCACCCGGCCTTCCACTCCCACAGATCCAACCGTCCCCAGCCCTCGGGCGAGGCCATCCGGTAGTCTGCAAAGGCCCGGGGTCCGGCCATGCGAAAGTCCGCCAGGTGGCAGGCCTTCACGCAGGTGAACCCTTCCACGCCGGCCCCCCAGAGCACCGCGACCCCGTCCTGCCCGCTCGGCCCCCGCCGCCACGAGCTTCCATCCCAGCTCCACCCCGGCCCCCGGTGCAGCGTCGGGTCCGACCAGGTGATCCGTAGATACACGCGCTCCGGCGTGTAGAACGCCCGCACCTCCAGGTCCACCGGCGGGGCCTGGGTGCCGTGGTGGCACGAGGCCGTGGCCTTGTGCACCGCATCGGCGTCCACCGAGGCCTCGTCCGCCCGGGTCGTGCGCCCCCCCTTCGCCTGGGCGCGCAGGGGCACCGCATTCTCCCAGTCTGACTCGGTGGGGGGGTGGTCCAGGGGCAGGGCAAACACCCGGTCAACGGGCGTACGGCACGCCGTCGGTGCGAACGCCGCTGCCAACAGCAGCATGGCGAGAAGAGTTCGAATCCACACGGGTAGGGGTACCTGGGAAGGGGATCAGGGGTTACGGGAAAGGGGCGGCCACACCCAGAGGACCTCTTCCCTCAGCACGCGAGCGAACCGACCGCCACGTCGACCGACGGCCTTCCACTCGGCCTCTGTGTACACCAAAAGATCTACGGGCACCGGCAGAACTTCAGTGCTCCAGGAAAGGCACCGGCGCTCGAACGGTTCCCGGGAGGCCCGCACCACCGCCACCAGGTCCAGATCGCTCCCGGGCCCCCAATCCCCCCGAACGTAGGATCCGAAGCACCCCAGCCGCACCAGCTCCGGGTGTCGGGCGGCCTCGTCCCGTACCCACCGGTCGAGTGCCGTGAGCACCTCCTCAGGCCGAGGCCATCTGAGCACGGGCGAACGCAACGATCTCACGGGCATAGTCCACCGCCGGGCCGCTGTGGAGCGGGCCGTAGTGTTCCGCCGGCGCCCCGGCCGGATGGCCGTTGGGATACCGGGTCGGAATGTAGTAGCCGTCGAGCACCTTTGCCTTCTGCACCAGGTCGTCCGGCACGTCCGTCGGGAGCTCCTTGAGCAACCGTGCCACCACGTGCCCCCACGCATCCTGGCCGCACCACAGGTGCAAGGCCTTCACGGCCTTTTCCGCGGCCTGCTGGGCCACGAAACAGGCCCACTCGTGGCGCTCCATCCGGGCGGCCTGCACCGCCATCTCCAGATCCAGCTCGGCCTGGGTCAACCAATCCTCAGAGCGGTTCGGCATTCTTGCCCCTCAGGCCCCACACCCCTGTTCCGCGAGATTCCGCAACCGCCGCACCAACTCTGCTGCGCGCGGCAGCCACGGCCGAACGTCCTCTACCGGGAAACGGACCAAATCGGCGTAATCCCCCCTCTGCCGGCTGTCGAAGAGCTGGTCATAGAACTGTCCGAACGCCACTGGCAGCAAACCGGGTCGCACAAATTCGCGGTGCAACAACGAACGTATTCCCGAGTGCTTTGGGCTGCTGAATCCCTTCGCCAGAAGCGCCGCCGAGGCCGCATAGAATACCGCGTAGTACAGCCGATTCACCGCCGAGGTTCCGTAGCCCGCCCCCAAAAGAAGCTCGGCTTCCTCTAGCGCCTCACTCGAGCGTTCCAACCTGTACCTGACCAGTGCCTCGACTTCGGGGCTCATACGATACGGCCCTCTCGCTCCACATTTTGCACGAACGGCATGGCCTGAAAGACGGGGCTTTCCCACCGCTCACGCGACTCCGCGAACACCGTGATCACGGCACCCGTATCGAGTTCAACCGGGTAAACGGCGGCCCGGATCCGCTGTTCCCTCGCGAGATCCACCGGTCCTTCCAACAACACGAGCAGGTCGTAATCCGAATCGTCCCTGGCGTCGCCGCGAGCCCTCGACCCGTACAAGACCACCCGTGCCCCGGGCTCCACGTTCTGGATCAAGGCTTTACACCGGGAGAGAACGGAATCGACAGTCCCCTTTTTGCTCATCGAAACCCCCTTCTCTCAAAGGGCTTATGTACCGGGATCACGAGGAGCACCGCGGGAACCGACAGGCTTTCGATGCGGTTCCCCATGCTCGGCCTTCAGCGATACACATCGCGCCGGTGCCCCACATGGAGCACCACGACGACACCCTGCTCGTCGTCGATCTCGTAGATCACGCGGTAGGACCCGATTCGCACCCTCCACCCATCCCGGCCCACGAGCTTTCGAGCCTGGGTGGGTCGCGGGTTTTCGGCTAACGCCCGGATGGCGTCCCGCACCGCCTCGTAGCTCTTCGATGGCAACCCGGCGAGTTCCTTCTGGGCGCGACGGAGGATCCGGAGCCTGTACCTCACCCCCCCCGTCTCTCCTCGATCTCTTGCACTGCCGCCTCGAAATCCACGGTCTCGTCCCCCGATGCTTTCGCGGCATCGTAAGCGCGGATGCTTTCCAGCTCCTCTAGAGCCTCCAGCATCCGGCGGTAGTCACCCAGCGAAACGATCACGGCAACCGGATTCCCTTGCTCGTCCGTCACATACCGCGCCGGTTTCCCACCCATGCCACACCTCCCGCCCCCGCCCTTGGTTCTCTGCCGAGCAGCCGTATTATACTGCCTACCGAGCACGACTGACACCACACGTCCAGGGAGTTCTCCACGTGGGTCCCCCGCACGACATCGAAACCATCCGCCGCGCCGTTGTCGAGGTGGTGGGCGACGACCCCGACGTGGTGGCCGCGTATCTCTTCGGCTCGCGGGCCACCGGGCGGGAGAAGCCGGGAAGCGACGTCGACGTGGCGCTCCTCATGCGCGAAGGCTTCGACTACCTCGCCCACTACGATCACATCCTCCGGGTCATGGGCGAACTCGAGGACCGGCTCGGCACCCGGGTGGACGTGGTGTACCTGAACCGGGCCGACCCGGTGCTCCAGCGCGAGGTCCGGATGAAGGGCCGGCTCCTGTGGGAGCGGGACCGCAGCGCCCGCATCGCCTGGATCGTACGCAGTCGAAAACTCTGGCTCGACGGCGAGCACCGCCGCCGGATCTACCGGGAGGTGCGCGCCCGGAAGGCCAAGGAGGCACTACATCATGGTTGACGTGGCGCTGGCCCACCGCCTGCTCGCCCTCATCGAGGGATACCTTGGAGACCTCACCGTGCTCGGCGACCTAACGTTCGAGGAGTACCGGGACGACGTACGCACCCGCCGGTTCGCGGAGCGCACGCTCCAGATCGCCATCGAGGCGTGCCTCGACCTTGGCCAGCACATCCTCGCCGACGAGGGGTGGGGCGAACCGCAGACCAACCGGGAGGTGTTCCGCCTTCTCACGAAGCACGGTGTCCTGGACGAGGACCTGGGCCGCCGCATCGAGCCCATGGCGGGATTCCGGAACCTTATCGTCCACAACTACGGCGACATCGACGACTTCCTGGTCTACGGCATCCTGCGGGACCGCGTCGGAGACATCCAGCGGTTCTGCCGGGCAGTGCGGCGTTTTCTGGAGCGGGGGGAGGAGCGGTGAGGCGCTTCGTGATTCTCCTTTCGTTCCTCGTCGCCGTCTGCGCCCGGGCCGAGGATACCCAGATCCGCTGGAGCGGGCGCGTGGCGCTCGATGCGCCGCTGACCGTCACGGCCGACCAGATCCTCGTGGTCGAACCCGGCACGGAGATCGCGGCCGGCCCCGGGGGCACCGTGCTCGTGCAGGGCAAGGCCTACCTGCTGGGCACCGCGGAGTCGCCCGTGCGGATCACCGGCACCCGGGAGGCCCCTCAGCCCGTGTTCCAGGCCAACACGCCGGAGGCCGTGGTGCGGCTCCACCGGGTCGAGGCCGAGGGCTGCGGCACGGTGGTCGGGGCCACGGCCGGCACGGTGGTGGCCACGGAATCGGCCTTCCGGAAGAACGCCACCGCCCTCAGGCTCCAGATGCGCACCCGCGCCGTCCTGGGGGACGTCGCGTTCGAGGAAAACGACCTCGGGCTCGCGGCCGACAACGGGGCCCTCGTCACGGTAGACGGGGCAGCGTTCCGAAAGAACACGGTGGGCGTGGGGGCCGGAAACTCGGTGCGGCTCACGCTGCGGGGCTGCCGGTTCGAGGCGAACGAGACCGGCTACAGCCAGACGAACGGGGCCGACACGGCGCTGGAGGGCTGCTCGTTCACGGGCCACACCGGCGCGGCCGTGTTCCTTCGCCAGTCGCGCCGCAGCCCCCGGATCTCGTTTTGCCGGTTCGAGGAGAACCGGGCGGCCGTGGTGGCCCGGTCGACGAGCCACCCCCTGGTCGAGGCGAGCGCGTTCCGGGGCAACCGGGTCGCCTTCGACGCCAAGGAGTTTTGCGGACCGCTCCTGCGGTTCAACGCGTTCGAGGGGAACGCAGAGGCCGTGCGCCTGGACCACAAGTCCGGGGCAAAGATTCGGGGAAACCGATTCGAACGGAACGGCACCGCCCTGTTCCTGGACTTCTCGTCGTACCCGGAGGTGCGTCGAAACCGGTTTGCCGACAACGACTGGCACGTGAAGCTCGGCCGGTTCATGTCGGCCGACTGGGAACGGCGTCAGGGGTCTGCAAGGATCACGTTGGGGAAAGCCCGGGAGCGCAATACCCGCAACCCCATGATGCTTCGCGGAACGCTGCCCGGAGCAGCCGGCGTGGTGGACGTGAGCGAGAACGACTGGGACGAGGAGACACGGTCCGAGATGGAGGCCGGCCCCGAGGCAAATCTCTCACGCATCTGGGACGGCCGGGACGAACCGAAGGTGGCCTATACCAACTGGGGAACCGGCCAGGAAAAGTTCACCCTCGACCGAGTGCGATTTTCCCCGCCTTTGACCGCCTCGCCGGCCGTGGGACCGGAGGCGTGGATTCCGCTGGACACCGAACTTCCGACGAAACCGATAAAAAGGGGGCCTGGAGCTCCTCCCGCCCCCCCCGCCCGTCCCTCCCATGGGGAACCGTGAGCACCCCCCTTCCGCCCCCTTACCTTGTGGTGTAGGGTGACTCTGAAACGCGTACCACGCGCAAGGCCATTGGCATACCAAAGCGCTGGCGTCTTGTGTGAGGAGGGAATGTGGTCATGAAAAAGCGGTCGTGGCACGGGGCCCTAGCCGCAATAGGGATAGCCAGTCTGCCTTTGTTGGGAGCGTGCGCGGCATCCTCCGGCGACGGTGATGAGGTCGGCGGGTCCGCGGGGGGAACCGTGATGGGCACCGTCGACGTCTCAGGTCTGGGGCGGCTGCCGGGAATCCGGGTCACTCTCGGAGATCAGGTTTCCACCCTTACGGATGCGGAGGGCGCGTTCCGTTTTTCCTTCGTGCCCCAAGGTGTGCACGAGGTCACCGCCCAGTACCGGGCCTACCGGTACTCCGGCACCGCCTGGGCGCGCTTGGAGGGCGACGGCGTGCCCATGATGGTGAACTTGACCCTCCAGCCCAACTCCTCCGTCGGCAAGACGGTCGGGGTGCTGACACCGGAGGATATTCCCGGGGTGGACGCGATCAACATTCAGGACGTGGTCGGCCACGAAGGCATCGTTGTCCTTTGCGACGTGGAAAACGGGTTCGAGGTGGTCGACGTGTCCGACCCAACCGCGCCCGCCTTCATCGGGGGCGTTTTGGGGGACCGCAACTGTGAGGCCGCGGCCCTCGACTGGCCCCTTTTGTATTGTGGTTGGAACCTCACATCGTTGCAGGAAGGGGGAGTTGCGGTCTACTCCCTGGCCGATCCGACCAGCCCGGTGAAGCTCGGCGAGACAGTCACGGACAACCGCGTGTACGGGATATCGCTCGATGGCACGGCTCTGTACGCCATCGGAGACGCGGCGTTCCAGGTGTACGACGTGACGGATCCGAAGGCGCCCTCGCTCCTGGGAAGCCTTCCCATGGCCGGCGAGGGCGTCGAGCATCGCAGCGGCTACGCTTTCGTGGCGACGGACGGCCCCGTGCTGACCGTGGTGGACGTGCGAGAGCCGTCCAGCCCCGTGGTGGTGTGGCAGTCAGCCGAAACATCGAGCGCGGTGGACTGCGCCATCGACGGCACGTATGTGTACGTGGCTGCGGACCGGCTGTACCAGTACGATGTTCGCGACCCCACCGACGTGCGGCTCATAGGCGTGACCGACGCGGACGACCTGGAGGCACAAGGTGCGAAGTTGGGGAGTGGCCTCAACCTGGAAGGGCTCTCCGCAAGCCGGGGAAGCGTGTATCTGGGGGCCATGTTCGACGGGATGGTAGTGGTGGACTACAGCGACCCACACCGCCCCCGGTTTGCATGGCAGAGCGACGAGATGGTCCCGTTCGCGATGAATGTATACGTCAACGGTGCTTACGCCTACACCGCGAGCTGGACGGAAGGCCTGCGCGTGGTGAGGAGAAAGTAGCGGCCGCGGGCCACCGCCGTCTCTGGACGGCGCTCTCCTATCGAAGCCGCTCTTGCCGATCCACGAGCACAGCGTGGGTGAGCATGTGCCGGGCCGTGCGGAAACTCAACACGGGACGATCGTCGGTGTTGAGGGGAACCTCCTCGGTCAGGTCACGCGCGGTTCGAGGCCCTGCGTAGGCCTGTCGGTTCGCTGCGGGGAGGCGCGAGGAAGGGGCCCGGCCCCGGTCGGGGGCGAGCAGCAGCAGATCCCCCCGCTGAGGCACCCAAAGGGACCATTCGGGGAAAACGCGGGCAAAGGTGGCCTCGAATATCGCCAAGTCCCTGGGGGCCGTTCCGTATGTCTGGAACCACTGGACCATCAGCCCGCCCTCCGCCAGTCGGTCCCGGCACATCGTCAGGAACTCTCGGGTGAACAAGGCCCAGGAAAACCCCACCCACGGGTTCGAGGGCTGGGAGACAATAATATCGAAAGGCTCCCGGCCCGAAGCAAGGAAGTGGCGAGCGTCATCAACGACCAGGGTGAGCCGTGGGTCCTGAACGGCCCGGGCGTTCACGTCTCTAAACCACGGAGCCGCCCGTACGACCTCGGGCGAGATCTCTACGCACACCACCTCCCGGACCGGGTAGCGCAAGATCTGGTCAACCGTCTGACCACTTCCCCATCCTATGACGAGCACCCGCTTCGCATCGGGCTTCAGTGACATGGGCAACCGGGCCAGCATCCGCTGGGTTGGGCTATCGAGCAACGTGTTGGAAGCCGGCTTTCCATCGATGATCAGATAGCGTTGCGCCCCCTGCTCCACCACCAGTACCGTGCCTATTGGCCCCTCGATCACGGCCAACAGCTGTGAGCGTCGCCCGGCTGCCACGGCTTGCATTGGGGGAGAGAAGGCAAGATTTTTTGCGTATCTCGGGGCCGCCCAGTACACTCCGGAGTGCACCGTCAAGGGCGATGGCGACGGGGCGGCGACCAGCAGCAGTCCCGCCGACACCGCCAACACCAGGAACGGCATCGGTACGCGCCATCGGAGCTTCGGCAACAACGCCGCACCGACCAAGACATACCCCCCCGCCATCGTCCGGTACGCGCCATCCACGCCCACCTGCCCTACGAGTAGGCTGTTGACGATCACCGGCCCAAACACCGCCCCCAGGGTGTTCGCCGCCACCAACACACCGGTCTGGTGCCCTCCCGGGCCACCGACGGGAGCTGACATGGCGAGCACCAGGGGGAAAAGAGCCCCCAGCGCAACGGCCCCCGGGTACAACACCACCATGGCACACAAGCCCTGGGCCGTCAGCAGATCGATCCATTGCACCCCTGCCGGAGGCAAACGATCGGCCAGCCACACCACGGTCCAGGGAAGCTGGGGTAAGGTCCACGGGAGAAGCGCCAGCAGCCCGGCCGCTGAGGCCGCGATGGAGGAAGACCACCGCGAGGCATTGGGGGCCACACGCGCGGCCAGCAGGCTTCCGGTACCCAGACCCAACAAAAAAGGCACCACCGTGCCGGCCAAAGCGTAGATGCTGAGCCCCATGATGGGGGTCAAAGCTCTCACGGCTGCCGTCTGCAAGCCAAGCCCCAAGAACCCCAGAGAAAAAGCTATGACGATCCACCGTACGGCGGTTCCCGCGTGGCGAGCCGAGGCTGGCGGGGATGAGGGCTGCCCCCGCCGCACAGCTCCGCCCGTGCCGAGGAACAGACCCGCCAACACGACGGAGGCCGCTGCGGACCAGCCGGCACAGGCACGTGCGCCCAGGAGTTCCAGCCCCAAGAATGAGACGAGCACGGTGCCGGTGGCCGCACCCAGGATGTTGAGGCCGTAGAGCAAGGCCAAGTGAGGTGCCCGCCGGCCGCCGCTGGGCAGCACAGCGGCCAGCACAGGAAACATGCCGCCCACTGGTGCGGCCACGAGAACCATCACGACAAACGCCATGACCCGGCGGGCGGCCGGAGAGAACCACGGGGGCGCGGGGACGACGGGGAAGAACAACATCAAAGCCAACCCCGTTACCCCCACCAGCACGTGGAGGGCAGCGAGAGCCCGGCCGGGCCTCCTGGCCCCATACCAGCCCCACCGCCCCCCCAACCATGTGCCGGCCGCGAGCCCCCCCATGTACCCCGACAGCAGAACAACAACCGCTGGTGCGGATGCGCCCACGACCAGCTCCAGGGCCCGGAACCAGAGGATCTCCAGGCTCAGGGCCACCACGCCGGAAGCGAAGTAGAGCGCCCCAGCAATCCGGATGTCCAACAACGCTCGCCCCGACCACAGCCCCCAAGCGGGGCGCATGGTCGACCTCGCGGAGTGAGTAGATGTAGGAAGCAAGGGTGTCCGTCCCCGGTCCTGCTTCGCCCTCGGGAGGAAGTACCGGTTGCATCACACGCGGGTCAAACGGGCCCGTGCACCGCCCGGACGAGATTCCCGCCCGTTGCCCCCGGTTCCGTGGGGGGGCGCCGAGGCGCGGCCCCTCCGTCCGTCCATTTGGGGAGCGCACGGGAGTCCAACCGGAAAGAGGGCCGGCAAACCGCCGACCCTCTTTCCGAACCTCGTGCCGTGCTTCTTCAGCAGGGATGCACGCTGGAGGTCCCCACGATCTTGGGCTTTACGTAGGTCGTCCTCTTCATGGCTCGCTCCTTGGTCTGAGACCAGTGACAAGTGACCGGTGACGCGTGGCGGGTGCCCGCGCGCCCCGTCCTAACGTCCTAACGTCCCAACATACTCGTTTTTCCACACGTCCTCGTCGATCTCCACGTACCCCAAGGTGTCGCCGAGCTCCACCCGGTCCCGGCGGTGCTTCACCTCTCGGACGAACACCCCCTTCTCCGGCGACGCGAGCGTCCAGGTGGTCTTGCGGCCCTCCAGCACCACCAAGGGCTGGCCCTTCTCCATCTCGTCCCCCGGCTCTACCAGCCACTCCGCCACCCGGATGCGGTCCCGCTCCTGCCGCTCCTCGAGCCGCGGCACGAACACCGTGCCGTACACCCGCCGGAGTTCCTCCTCCGTGGGCGCCCGACTCGTGTGCCGCGCCTCCACGATCACCGTGCCCGTTCGCCGACCCGCCCGGAACGTGACTACGGCCTCGCCGTTCCGGTCCGTTTGCGCACTCTTCGGCGTGACGGATCCCGATCCTTCCAGAACCGTGAAGAGGACCGGCACCTCGATGTTCGGGTTGTCGTGGATGTCCGTCACCCGCACCGAGAGCTCCGCCGTGCTCCGCCCGTCCGCCGGTAGCCGCGTGGTCGAGGCAACCAGATCGATCTTGGCCGGGGCGTCGGCCCGGAGCTCGATCTGGAGCGCCTGGGTCACGCCCCAGTCCTCGTTCGCCGCCGTGATCGTAACGAACCCGGCCACCGTGCCCGCCCGGTACTCGGCCTCGGCGATGCCCCGCTCGTCCGTGCGCCCACCCCGCAGCACCCGCAGCCGGCCGTTCTCGTTCCCCAGCGCAAACCGAACCCGCGCCCCCTCGATCGGGTTCCCCTCGAGGTCCACGAGCTTCGCCTGGATCCGGCTCGTCGAGCGGCCGTCCGCCGTGAGCCAGGCCGGTTCCGCCGACATCGTGAGCACGGCCCGGTCCACGAGCCCTCTCCGGGCCCGGGGCACAAGCTCGATCGCCACCGTGGAGGCCACGTAGGTGTTGAGCCACCCCGCGCCCACGTCCCCCGTGGTCAGGTCCTTGGCGACGATCAGCGCGGTCTTCGCCGCAAACCCCGCCGTGTAGGTCGCGGCGACCTCCCCAAAGGCGTCCGTCACCCCGCCCCACTTCACCTCCACGTCGTCCACGTCGTCGATCCTGGCCTCCCGATCCTCGAGACGGCCCCCGCCCACCACCCCCGTGTACTCCTCTGTCGTAGACAGGGTAAGCACCAGCTCGTGGCCGCTTACCGGGTCGCCGTTGGCGTTCTCGGCCTTTACCGCGAGCCGCGTGCTGCTCTTTTGGTCTGCCGGAAGGAGCGTGTCCCGGGCCGTCACCACGAGCCGCACCCGGGTGTCGAAGCTCACCGGCCGACCCGCCGCCTGGGTGGACTCGTTCCCGGCGTCGTCCGAGAGGTGCACCACCACCGGCACGTCGGTTCCCTGGTCGTCCCAGCCCACGGTGTAGGTGCCCCGATAGGTTCCTGGCTCCACCTCGGTCATCGGGATGCCCTGGGCCACCCCTTTGATGTCGAAACTCGCGTATCCCCCGGGCTCACCTTCCATGGTGACCGTAAGGACGTCGCCGGCCACCAGCTTGCCGCTGAAGCCCACCGCTGCAAAGGAATCGTTCTCGGCCGAAACGATAACCGGGGGGGTAGTATCGTTCAAGGCGTCCAAGCCCACTACGGCCACCTCCGGCCCGGCCCGGTCGGCTGACCCAAAAGCGTCCGCCACGTGGACCACTACCCGGTGAAGGGTTTTGGTCGGGCCCACGTCCGCGTCGGTCACGGTGTAGGTGCCCGTGTATCGGCCCGTGCGCCCCGCCTCCGTCAGGGGAAGACCCGCCGCCAGGGTGCCGAGATCCGCCGTCACGGTGGCCCCGCTCTGGCCCGTCACCGTGATCGTTACGGTCTCGCCGGGCTTCACCGGTTTCCCGAAGGGCTCCACCGTGACCCCGGTGATGGCCGGGCCTTCGCCCGCAACCGCCTCGGCCGAAACGATGTCGCTCGCCTCGCTTCGGTTCCCCGCCCGGTCCACCGCCACCACGGCGTAACGGTATTCCAGCCCCGCCACCACGGCGGTGTCCGTGAACGAGAGCTTTCGGGTGCTCTCGTAGGGATCGGCGGACAGATCCGGGTCGGCCCCCTCACCCCGGTAGATCTCGTAGTGGTCCACGTCGGCCGAAGGGCTCGCCTCCCACGTGACCTCGATCTCCCCAGGCCACGGTGACGTGGCCAGAATCCGCCCCGCCGGCACAGGGTCCGGAGCCGTGGTGTCGATCGTGATTGTCGGGCCTTCTAGGGTCGCCGCCTCGCCCGTGGCCGGATCCGTGAGGGTGCCCGTGAGCGCGAAGTCGCCGTTCGCACCCTCCGGCACGGCCACCTTGCCCACGTACACCCCGTCGTCCACCTCGGTCATGGCCACGTTCTCGGCCACCCCAGCAATCGAAAACGCCGCCGCCTTGTCCGGCGCCCCCCGCAGGGTCACGCTGATCTCCTGGTCTGCACCGTAGAGGGATTTCTCGGCTCCCAAAGCGACTACGGCAGCTCCGGTCCCCGACCCCAGGTCCTCCCCGAAGGAGTCCCCCACCCGGAAGTCCACCAGGGATGATGCCAGCTGCGACCAGGCTCCCCGCGGGAGCTCCCGATCCGTCTCTGCTCCGATCACCAGATACCGGGCCTGTCGAAGCAATGCGATGAAGTTTTCCATGTTGCCCCCCGTGCCCGCCCCAAGATCCACTCCGTTCACGTTCAAGGAGATCTGCCCTCTCCTCCACCTCAGCACCACCCTCACCCGGTCCCCGACCCCAACCGGCTCTGGCAACGGTACGAAAGCGTCCGGAAGGATCCTAGCCCCGAAATCTTCCAGCCGCAGCTCCGGCACCGGTTCCCACCAGTGGACCTCGAACACCAGCATCCGGTGCCACGAGGCATCGGCCAAACTGAACAGCGCCTCGGTCTCAGACTCGTTCCCCCGGTAGAAGGTGAGTGCGATCACGCCTTCGTCCGGGTTCAGCGGTGTCTTCTCCAGATCGAAGTACAGGTACTTTCCGCCCCTTGTCACGTCTCCCCCCCGCGGGGCGCGCCACGTCTTCCCGGGGGCCCCGAAGTCCCCCTGGGGACCACCTTGAGACGCACCATCAAACCGGACCGAGGCATTGCGGGCGTCCAGCACCACCCGCGCCCCAGCCGACCCAGCTGCGGCACAAATCACCGCAGCTGCCGTAAGACCCGCGATCCATCGGACGGTCTTCATGCCAGCCTCCGAGCCTCCCCTCTCACCAGGGGGTTACTTTGTTCCACCCCGGCCCGTACTTCGTTCCGGAGCCGCCCGCGCCAGTCGCCTCTGCGGGCCCCCGACGGTGACAGTTTTGGGACGTCGTCCAGTTTGCCAACCGTTCACCGTTTGTCAGCGATCCCGAGTTCGTATCTATCTGATAGAGGTCCTGCCAAGTGTTGTGATTGGTGTCCAGGCAGTTGGTGATCATCAGCTTCGGCAGCCGGGACGCGTGGGGGTTGTGGCACTTTCCGCAGTTGAACGTATGGAACTGGATCTGGAGAGTGGTATCGTCCACCGTCAACTCGACCGTGCCTGTCGCGATCTTGGGCGTGCTTCCGCCGGCGCTCGTGCCCCACTCGAAACTCTTGTACGCATAAGCCCGGGAGGCGGGGTTGGTGGGAGGGTTGTAGCCGTAGCCCCACGAACCCCTGTACGAGTACCCCCTGCCGGTCTCCTCGGCCAGCCCCATGGACTGATCGCTTCCGCTTCCCGCTGGCTTCGCATTGCCACCGCGCCACGTGTTCCGGAAGATGTTCACCGCCTGCGCCCCTGTTCCCCCGATCACCGCGTTGGAGTGGCCGTTGGTTCCCACCCAAAGGCCCTCGCCCGTGGTGTAGTCCATGTTGTCTACGTCCGTGCCGTGGCAAAGGGTACACAGACCCGCTGTGGTCGAGAGGGTCTCCCCGTTGTTCGGGTTGCCGCTGTTCTGGTCGATCCAGTACCCCCCCACCCCGTTGTTGTTGTTCGGATCCGCGCTGCCGCGGGGAACAAAACCGTAGCGGTTCGTCCCGGTCCAGTTTCCGTCCATGCTGCTCTGGGGGGCCCCGTCCTCGTTGTACGGGTTCCCCTTCCAAGTACCTCGCAGATACGGCTGCCCCGAAACGGTATCGCCGCTCGCCTTGTTCAGGTCGTGCACGTCATGGCAGTAGCTACACCGGATGTCCGCCACGTTGTCCACGGTCTCACTCATCCCTCCGGTCGCGTAGGGAGTGCCCGACACAGCGGCCGTGCCGTTCGTAAAATTCACCGAGTGGGTGGACTGGATGGCTGCCGTCTTGTATGAGAATTCGGGCACCGCGCTGGTCCAGGTCGCGATGGTCCAATTGGAAACATCCAGGCTTCCGTAGTCGTAGGAGAGCCCTCCGGTGTTGGCGTTGTTGTTCACCCCCCACTCCGACACCCCGTTGCTATCGTGGCAGTTCCAGCAGATCTCCGCCTCGGTGGTGCCGCTCGTGGCGCTACCCCCCAGGTGGATCCCCCCGTGAGAGGTGTAATCAATACCGAGCTGGGTTTGCATATTGAGGTTTTGACCGCTGCCATCGCTGCGGTTGTTCCAGCTCGTGGGGGGAAGAGGAATGTCAACCCCCCCAGCCGCCCCGACATGCCCCTTGTGACACGCTGAGCAGTCCCCGGCCGCCCATGTGGTGCCAGCCCCATCTGCATCCGTGTGGGAGCTCGTCGCGTTTACTTGCGGCGCGCCGCTCGCGCCTCCGTCGTCGTGGCACGAGCCGCAGTTGACGCTCGGCACGTCCCCGGAAACCGTCTCCAACGTCCAAGCGGTTGTGACGAAGGAGTGCTTGCCCGGTACGGCGCCGTCGTAGGCCGCGTGGCACGCGCTGCACCCAGACAGGCCAGCCCCGTCGCGAGCGAACGAGGTCCCATTGGAGTTCAGAGTGATCTGGGCGTTTCCATGGTTCGAGGTCTCTCCAGAGGCCTGGTTCCAGTCACCCGTCCCGCTCGTGAACATGTACCCTGTGCTTGCCTCCAAGGCGTGACAGTCCTTGCACTCGTAGTTCGTACCCGTGGCATGGGCCCTCGGACCGCTGTCGGTGCGATGCGTCACGCCTGCGTTCCACCCGTTCGTCCAGTCGCCGTGGCACCCGGCACACTCGGCCCCCGTGGTTGCCGCCGCATTCTCGTGCCACAGACGCGACCAACTCTCACCCACGGTCTGTTCCAGGTGACACCCTGTCAGGCTGGGAGCGCAGGTGGGGGGGGTACCGTCGGTAAACCCCACGTCCGCCGCGAACTGGATGGTGGGTGCACTCAGGTCGGCCGTGCCGTCCATGTGGGCGCTCGACGGCGTCGTCGTGTGGCACGTGGTGCAGTCGGCCGTGCTCGTCCCGCCGTTGTACGGGAAGCTGTCGTCGTGCTGCACTCCGGATACCGTGGGGACCACATCGTGAAGCCCCGTGGTGGGATTGGCGAACCCGCCCGCATGGCCTCCCGGCGTGTGACACATGGTGCAGGTACTGGTGCCGGTATCGTACCAGCCGAAGGTATTGTCCGTGGTGAGCTTGTTGTTGTGGCAGTCCACCGTGGCACAAGTATCGGCCACGTTGTCGTACGCCGCATCCGTGTCGGTGCTTTCCGTCCCCACCACGATCGTGGTCCAGATCGGGTCCACGTACCCGGTCACGTTGGCGGTGCCGTTGTTGTGCAGCGTCGCAAACGAAGAGCCCCGCGGATCCTCGTGGCAGTAAGCGCACATCTCCTTCTGCTGCGCATCGGTATAGGGGCTGGCATACCCCAGCTTCCCGGCGATACGGGAGATGTGCTTCGCGTGGCGGCCCGCCCGGTCCGGGGTGGCCGTGCCGTCGGGCCAGTAGGTTCCGGCCGCGGGATCGCCGTGACACCCGGTGCATGACGGGCTGAACGCCTTATTGTGCGGGTGGCAGTCCGAGCAATCGCCCGGGTTTCCGGTGCCGCCGGGGTGGCTGCCACCGGATGCGCTGGTGTCGTCCACAAATACGTAGGGCGTGTCCGTGCCGGGCGTGCCCTCGTGGCACTCCTGGCAGATGCTCGAGTACGGGGCGTCGCTGTCCGCGTAGCTCGTGCCCGCCGTGCTCTGGCCGGTTGTATCGTCGGTAAACGCAAGTCCTGTCTGCTCGGTGGGCTCCGCCGGGGGCGGGCCGGCAGGCAGGCCGAACTGCGCCTTGTCGTAAAGCTCGCGCTGGACCATGGACAGATTCGAGCCGTCTCCGTGGGGATCGTGGCAGTTCACGCACTCGGGCGCGAAGCTCCACGTGTACTTTGGCGTGTACCCCGAGTTGGACATCTCTGCAGACGAATGGGTCTTGAACGTGGAGATGTCGAGCCCCGTGGCCGGCCCGATCGTGCCCGAGGCGTGGCACCCCGTGCCGGTGTACGAGCACGAGAACTGCACCCCGGCCGTACCGGTGTCCTGATCCTTCAGCCGGAACGGGTTGGTCCCGTCCAAGGTGTGGGGTTGGAGGGCCTGGGTATAGGAGTTGTGGGGCACGGTGCTGTCGTGACACGCCGCACAGGCCAGCCCCTTGGCGCCGTGGCCGGAAGAGTTGTAGTCGGTCTGGTTGATCTTGGACTGGGCCCCGGTGTTGTCCCAAAGGAAGTCGTTCACGTCCGCCGTGGCGGCCGCCCCGCCGGTGGTCGCGTGGCACACGTCGCAGGTGAAGTTGCCGTTGGTGGCCACGTCGTAGTCCCACGCGACGTTGCTGCGGCCGCCGTGGCAGTTGGCCGTGGAGCACGTGCCGTTCACCCCCCCCGTCCCGGCGGTGAACGTGAAGTACCCCAAATCCGCCGTGGTGAGCGCCGGGTCCACGTCCACGTTGTACTGCATGTTCACGTGGGTCGCCGGGTTGAAGCCGCCGCCCTTGCCCTTGACCGTGGTGTAGTGGCATGCGCCGCAGTCCGAGTAGAGGTTCTCGCCCACGTGCTTCTCGTGCTTGTTCCCCTTAGGCGTGCCGTCGATGTCCTGGAGATCGGCGTAATCCGGCCTGGACCCGTGGCACTTGGAGCACGAGCCGTTCGGGTTGTCCCAGGTGATCGGGGTCCAGGTGCCGCTCACCCCCTTCTGGCGCGTGTAGGTGAACTCGCCGAACGGGGGCACCCGGTCGTTCCCCTGGCTGTGACAGTAGGTCTGGGTGCAGGCCCCATAGCCCGACCCCACAGCGGTGTCGCCGTTGTACGTGCTGTTCGCGTCGAGCCGCGGGTCGCTCGTGTCGAACGCCACTTCTGCCGCGCCGTTGGCATGCGTGGGGTAGTTGAGCGTGGACCCGTCCGGCGTGGTGGCCACGTGGCAGAGGTTACAGCCGTACCCGTACTCGTTGGCCGAGGTGTGCTTCAGATGGGCATTGCTCCGGGGCGGCACCGCAGCCGTGGCTCCGTGACACGTGCCGCAGGCTCCGGTGCTGGCGTTGTTCCATTCGGGCGTGGTGTCGGATCCTCCGTTGTTCGCTGGGAACGTGGCTGCATCGTCCCCGTGACAGTACAGCGTGGTACAGGTTCCGTAGGTGGTGGTGTCGTTGGGCCGACTTCCCTTGGCCAAGCTGTAGGTCCCGTTGGGGTTCAAGGCATCGAACACCACGTCCACGTTGTTCCGGATGGTGCCCGGGCTCGTGCTCATCAGGTTGTTGAACTCGGTGGCGTTGGTCACGCCGGTCTCGTTGTGGGTGCCGGCGTTCTGATGGCACTTGCCGCAATCGAACCCTGCAGTGGTCACGTGCTTGGCGTGGGCGTTGGTGGCCGGCGGGAACCCGTGGCAGCCGTCACACTGGAGCGGCATGAACCCGTCGGCCGTGCCGCCGGCGTCCGAGTCGTAGTCGTGGGAATGACACCCGGTGCAGTCGTTACCCTGCTCGTTGGAGGTGTAGTCGTTCAGCTCGATGTGGTTGCCGTCGGTGTTCGTCATGGCCGTGGAGCTGCCCGGACGGTTGGCGTCGATGTGGCAGGCCACGCACATGTTGTCGTTCTGAGTCAGCCCGTCGTCGAAGGAGTTCGTCCCCGTCTTCGCCTCGAACACCACTGAGACCGTTGTGGTGCGGTCGGCACCCGTTGTGGGCTCCGAGTAGTTCTTGATCTCCACAGACGGCCGGATCATGTAGATGTTCGCGTTGCCGCCCGTGTTCTGGGTCAGGCCGTGGGGCTCGTGGCAGGCCTCGCAGTTGTAGGCGAAGCTCTCCGCGTTGGCATCGTGGGTCGTGCCCGAGGTGAACGAAGTGTTCAGATTGCCGTGGCTCGACACCTGGGCCTGGGCGGGCGTGCCGACCGTGGTCTGGTGGCACGCCCCGCACAGCCCGCTCACGGTCGACCCGGTGGCCACCGTGTTCACCGTGGCCCGGAGACGGTTGCCCGCAAAGGTGGTGTCGTCGGCGTTGTTCACGTGGGTCGAGGCGGTGTCGTGGCAGTCGTCGCAGACCTTTGCGGCGGCTGGATTGCCTGACCCAGCGTACGTACCGCTCGCCAGGTTGTGCCCGGTGACCTCGGCCCCGTAGGTGGTGTCGTCGCCCAGCACATCGGGGGCCGTGCGGCCCGTGCCGTCGGCGAGCGAGGTCCCCGGGTCGGTCCCGTTGTGGCAGTTCACGCACGGGATCGTGTTCGTCGTGGCCCAGTAGCTCTTGGCCAGATCCCGGCCCACCTGACCGTTGATCGAGGCCGTGGAGTGGCAGTTGTCGCAAGCGCTCGTCGCGGCGAGCTGCACGTCGCCCACGAAATCCACGTTGCCATCCACATGGGTGGGGCTGGGCGTGGTCGCCCCCGGTCCCAGTGCCCCCTCGCTCCCAGAACCGTGGCAGGGGGAACAGTCCGCCGAGAAGTCAGCGATGCTGTTGTGGCACGAGCTGCAGCCCGGAGCCGTGCCCCCGTGCCCTTCCACGATCGCCGGCCCGTGAGCCGCGGTGTAGTGGGTCGGATGGTTGTTCGAAGTAACCGCCTTCTCCGGAACCGATGCGTTCGCTGGATCCCCGAACACCCCGTGGCAGGTACCGCAGTCCCCGGTGGTATCGTCCGTCCACACCGGCGACTGGGTGACCCCTCCGTTGTTGAGCGTGGCGCCATGGCAATACACATTGGTGCAGGTCGAGCTCGCGTTCGTGAACGTTTCGGTGCCGGTGACCGGAAGCCCCGCCTGGCTGAGGTCGAAGTTCACGAGCGCAGGATCGGTGAGGCTTCCCTTGGCATGGTCGGGGCTGTAGGCATTGTTCGTGGAGTCCTCGCCCGCATGGCAGGTGCGGCACGGGTAGTTCTTCTGGGGCGCCGTGGGGTTGTCGTGGGCGTAGTGGTTGCCGCCGTCCGGATTGGAGGAAAGCGAGTTCAGGTGACAAGCCTCGCACTCCTCCCCGGTGTCGCCGATCTCCCAAGTCCCACCGTTGGCCGGATACCCGTTCCGGGTCGTCTCGGTGCTGGCCGTGGTCTTGTATGCGTCGATCCACACGGGCGCGGATCGCGTGGTCTGGCCCCCGTCCCCCTTCCCCGTGATCCCGATCGTAGGGTCGTCAGGGTTGTGGCAGGTCAGGTTCGAGCACGTGTTCGTGCCGGTGTCGTAGGTGCCGTCCGGGTTGAACGCAGGGTTGAACGCCACCTCCACGTTGGCCGAGGGCACGGCGGTGCCCTGGTCCGAGCCCCACCCGCTCTGGTTGTGGTTGTTCCCGTAGTGGCACTCGGAACACCCGTAGCCCATCTTGTTCACGTGGGTGTCGTGCACCCCCACGGCGTCCGGGTTGTCGGGGTGGGTGTCCGACGCGCTCGGAGGAAACCCATGGCACGTGTCGCAGGCCTGGGCCGCGGCAAAATTCGTAGACGAGCTGTGCCCGTCGTGGCAGCCGGTGCCCGAGGCGCAGGTGGTGGAGGTCAGCGGCCCCCCCAGGTGGTTGGTGCCCCCCGCGCCGTTGTCGTTGAGGCTCTGGCCCGAGGGAATGGCACTGTGGCACGCGGTGTTGTCACAGGTTCCGTTCGTTGCCCCGAAAAGGTACCAGTCGCCGTTGTATTTGACGTCGTCGTCGGGGAGCTGGGTGTCCTCCCCTGCCAGCATACGGCGGATCATGGTGTCGTTCTGGAAGGTGGAGTCCGCGGCCGTAGTGCCGTGCTGGTCGTGGCAGTCGAGGCATCCGGCGCTGCGGCCGGTGCCGGCGTCACCCCCGTCTGCCGGAGTGGGCGTGTGGGGAGCGTGGCCGGCGTGGCAGTGCCGGCAGTTGGAGTAGAAGTTGGTGCCGAAGGAGGACGTGCCGGCCGTGGTGTCCTCGGCCAGGGTGGCCTTGAGCCGGGGCGCGGGATCGAACACCCCGTCCCCGTCCACGTCGTGGGACAGCTCGTGGCAGGTGTCGCATCCGACCCCCATTTTTCCGTGGCCGTACAGGCCGTAGTTGTCCGTCAGCCCGCCGTTCTCGTCCTTGGTGTGACACACGTCGCACTCGGTGAGATTGACGGTCTGATTGGTGGCCGGCTGGCCCGAGTGGCCCGAGGTGTTCTGGAGCACCAGAAGACGCTCCCCGTCCACCGAGTTGTGCTTGCCGTGGCACCGGGTGCAGTAGATCGGATTCTCGGCCACGGCCACGTCGTTCAGGGTGATCTTCGTATTGTCGGCCCCGTGGGCCGGGGGCGCGGAGTAGCCGTTGAGGGTCGTGCCGGTGGCGCTGTGGCAGTTGGTGTTCTGGCAGGTCTTGGTGGAGAGCTCCGCGTCGGAGAGGTCCGCAGGGTTTCCGATCAGGGTCGTGTTCACGGCCAGGGTGGTCTGGGACGCGTCCACCCCGTGGATGTTGGCGTTTCCGGCCCCGTCCGCGGTCATGCCGGACACGGTGTGGCAGTCGAGGCAGTCGAAGGCCGTGGAGTCCTGGGCGAACGTGCCCTTGGTCACGTCCACCGGGTGCTTCGACAACGACGTGGCGTCGAAGTCGTGGTACACGCCCTTCATCCGGTCGCGGTTCTGCACGGATACGGCGTTCTCCTCGTGGCAGAACAGGCACCGAACCGTGGGATCGGTGTCGGTGATGCCCAGATCGATGGTCTTCTGCGATGCCCTCAACAGATGGGTCCCGGCGACCATCTTCCCCGCGCTCACGGCATGGCAGTCGTAGCACAGGGCCCCCGGCGGATAATGGGTGGCCAGGGCCGGCCCGGCCCACAGCATCCACCCCACCACGATGGCTCCGACCCAAAATCTTCGACTCATCGACTCTGCCTCGGTTGGTTGAATCGGTGACGAGTGATCCGTGACGGGTGACTGGTGATCCGTGACGCGTGACGGGTGACGTTCCCCCGTCCCAACGTCCTAACGTCCCAACGTCCCCACGTACTCGTCCTTCCACACGTCCTCGTCGATCTCCACGTACCCCAGGGTGTCGCCCAGCTCCACCCGGTCCCGCCGGTGCTTCACCCGCCGCACGAACACCCCCTTCTCAGGGGCCGTGAGCGTCCAGCTGGCCTTCCGGCCTTCCAGGATCACGATCGGCTCCCCCTTCTCCACCTCGTCCCCTGGCTCCACCAGCCACTCGGACACCTTGATGCGGTCCCGCTCCTGCCGCTCCTCCAGCCGCGGCACGAACACCGTCCCGTAGATCCGCCGCAACTCTGCGTCCGTCGGCTCCCGGCTCGTGTGCCGCGCCTCCACGACCACCGTGCCCGGCCGCCGCCCCGCCCGAAACACCACCCGCGCCTCCCCGTTCCGGTCTGTCAGCACCGTGGCCGGCCCCACCTCCCCATCGCCCCGCAGCACCGTGAACGCCACCGGCACCTCGTGGTTCGGGTTGCCGTGGATGTCCGTTACCCGCACCGAAAGCCCCGTCTCGCTTCGGCCGTCCGCCGGAAGCCGCTCGGCCTCCGCCACCAGGTCGATCTTGGCCGGGGCGTCGCTCATCAGGACGATCTGCACCGATCCCGTCACTCCCCACTCCTTGGCCGATGCCGTGATCGTGACCGTGCCGATCGCGGTACCCGCCCGGTACTCGGCCTCGGCCAACCCCCGCCCGTCCGTGCGCCCCCCCCGCAGCACCCTAAGCCGCCCGTTGTCGTTCCCCAGCGCAAACCGAACCCGCGCCCCCTCGATGGGGTTCCCCTGAAGGTCCAGCAGCAGGGCCTTGATCCGGCTCGTCGAGCGGCCGTCCGCCGTGAGCTTCGCCGGCTCCGCCGTCACCCGCAGCACCGCCCGGTCCTCCATGCCCTTCCGCGCCCGGGGTACAAGCTCGATCGCCACCGTGGAGGCCACGTAGGTGTGGAGCCACCCCGCGCCCACGTCCCCCGTGGTCAGGTCCTTGGCGACGATCAGCGCGGTCTTCGCCGCAAACCCCGCCGTGTAGGTCGCCGTCACCTCACCAAACGCGTCCGTCACCCCCCCCCAGCGCACCTCCACGTCGTCGGCGTCCTCCATGCGGGCTTCCTTGCCCTCGATCCGTCCCCCGCCCACCACGCCCGTGTACTCGCTCGTGGTCGACAGTGTCAGCGCCAGCTCGTGCCCCGACACCTCGTCCCCGTTGGCGTCCACGGCCTTGGCCACGAGCCGGGTGGTGCTCTTCCGGTCCGCCGGCAAGAGCGTGTCCCGCGCCGTCACCACGAGCCGCACCCGGGTGTCGAAGCTCACCGGCCGACCCGCCGCCTGGGTGGTCTCGTTCCCGGCGTCGTCCGCCAGCCGCACCATCACCGGCACCTCGGTGCCCTCGTCGTCCCACTCCACGGTGTAGGCGCCCCGGTAGGTCCCCGGCTCCACCTCGGTCATCGGGACGTCCGCGGCCACGCCCTCGATGGAGAACGAGGCGTACCCTCCCGCCTCCCCCTTCATCGTCACCGTGAGCACGTCCCCCGCCACCAGCCTCCCGCTGAAGCCCGCCACCGAGAAGAAGTCGTTCTCCGCCGATGCGATCACCGGCGGGGTCGTGTCGTTCAGGGCGTCCAGGCCCACCACCGCGAGCTCCGGCCCCGCACGCTCCGACGACCCGTAGGCGTCGGCCACGTGCACCACCACCCGGTGCAGCGTCTTGGTCGGGCCCACGTCCGCGTCGGTCACGGTGTAGGTGCCCGTGTACCGGCCCGTGCGCCCCGCCTCCGTCAGGGGAAGACCCGCCGCCAGGGTGCCGAGATCCGCCGTCACGGTGGCCCCGCTCTGGCCCGTCACCGTGATCGTTACGTTCTCGCCGGGCTTCACCGGTTTTCCGAAGGGCTCCATCGTGACCCCGGTGATGGCCGGGCCTTCGCCCGCAACCGCCTCGGCCGAAACGATGTCGCTCGCCTCGCTTCGGTTCCCCGCCCGGTCCACCGCCACCACGGCGTAACGGTATTCCAGCCCCGCCACCACGGCGGTGTCCGTGAACGAGAGCTTCCGGATGCTCTCGTAGGGATCGGCAGACAGATCCGGGTCGGCCCCCTCGCCCCGATAGATCTCGTAGTGGTCCACGTCGGCCGAAGGGCTCGCCTCCCACGTGACCTCGATCTCCCCCGGCCACGGTGACGTGGCCAGGATCCGCCCCGCCGGCACGGGGTCCGGAGCCGTGGTGTCGATCGTGATTGTCGGGCCTTCTAGGCTCGCCGCCTCGCCCGTGGCCGGATCCGTGAGGGTGCCCATGAGGGCGAAGGAGCCGTTCGCACCCTCCGGCACGGCCACCTTGCCCACGTACACACCGTCGTCCACCTCGGTCATGGCCACCTCGGCGGCCAGCCCCTCGATCGTGAACGTGGCCGTCTTGTCCGCCGCGCCCCGCAGGGTCACGCCGATCTCCTGGCCTGCGCCGTAGAGCGCCTTCTCCGCCCCCAGCTCCGCCACCGCGAGGTCCGCCACGGTCACCGTGACCTCGGGCGGGTATTTGCTCTCCACGTCCCCGCCCCTGCCGTCGCCGAACACGGCCGTCACCGAGTAGCGGTAGGTCTTCCCCTGCTCCGCCGTGGTGTCGGTAAAGGTCAGGTCGTACACCCGTTCCGGCGTGAGCTTCTCGAATCGACCCGCCCCTTCTCGCCGGTACACCCAGTACCCTTGGTTCACCCCCCGCTTCTCTGGCGGCTCCCACGTGAGCTCCACCCCCTCCGGCCCCACCGACGCCCGCAGGTCCCGGGGGTCGTACTCCGGCCCGTGCACCGCCGAAACCGGCACCGCCGCCTCCCCCACCGCGATCACGAAGTTGTCCAGCACCGCGTTGGCCAGCGGTGAGGTCGCCTCTTCGTCCCCAGGGCTCCAGTTGATCCCGAACCGGAGGGTCTTCGCCCGCTCCAGCAGGTCCCCGAAACGGTGCGGCACGTAACGCGGCGGCCGGCCCTCCCGAACCTCCACCTGGTTCGTGACCTGCCGGGGATCCGGATCGATATCTTTTTGCACCGCGTCGTAGAACTTGGGTGTCGTGTCCTGGAGCCGGCCGTTCACGTACAGCTCGTACTTCGAGGCATCGTCGTCCCATGTCAGTTCCACGTGGATCCACTGCCCCGCCTCCACCGGCTCGTCCAGCAGGATCCACGGGCTCCACCACCCGATTCCCTCTTCGAAGTACGGCCCTCCCGTCAAACGAAGCATCGGCAGGGTTGGATCGTAAACCGATGTCCAGTCGATCTGGACAAGTAGCAGCTTTTGGCCAGCCGCATCCTCCAGCAAAAACACGCTGCGTTGGTCTCTCTCCAGATCCGCATCCACACGCTGAAGATCAAACGCAATCACCCCCCGGGCAGCCCTCTGGAACGGGACCCGCCTCTCTACCCGCACAGGGTTCCGGACTCGAAAATTGGTGCCCGGGTAGGACCACCCTTCTCCGTCCCACCCCTTCACCGTACCCGCCGCCTCCACCTTCTCGAACCCTTCCCGCACCGCCTCCGAGGCCGGCACGGCCTGGGCCAGCATCAACAGGCCCAGACACAAGAGAGCCAGCGCGATCCCTTTTGAGCATCCTTGCTTCTTCATCGTTGTACTCCTGGAGCGGTCGGCTCCAGTGCGCCTCACCCGCATCGATTCCACCTCACTGCTGCGGCGCCAGCCGGTTCCACCCCGTGCTGTTGCTCTCTTTCCGGTGGCAGTTGTTCGCCTGCTGGATGCTCGGGTCCGAGTTCACCGTGCTCCAGTTGCTCACGTTCTTATCCAGGCAGTTCGTGATCAGAAGCGCCGGCAGCCCGGTCGCGTGGGGGCTGTGGCACTTCGAACACGTAAACTTGTGCGCCGTGGGGTTCACCCCGTCGTTGCCCACACCCCCTGCGCTGTACCACACGGAGTACTGGCTCCCCTTTGTCGTGCTCCCCGGCGTGCCGCCGTACCACCCAGTGTTCCGGGGCGGCGCGAACTCGCCACCGTTCTCCGCCGGTTTGTCGTTGCTGAAATCCCCGGCGAACGGTCCGCTGTTGTCCGCCCCGCTGTTGTTCCCGTACTCGAACACGTTCACCCCGTCCTGGTGGGCCATGAACAGCCAGGTGCTCTGCCCGCGACGGGCGTCGAACAGGTCCACACCGTTGATTCCGGTTCCTCCGAGGGTCGAGTTGGAATGGCCGTTGGGACCCCGCCATAGGTTCGAGCCAATGTAGTAGTCCATGTTGTCCACGTCCGAGCCGTGGCACAGCGTGCACAGCCCGGCCGTCTCGGCCAGGGTGTCGTAGTTGGGATCGTCCGTGGGCCGGCCGGAGTTGGCGTCGATGAAGTACCCGCCCTTGTTCCGGGAGGTGGCGTCCGCCCACAGCCTGGGCACGGCGTCGCTGAAGGACAGGTTGGTCGGCTGAGTGGTGGAGAACCGGTTCCCCACACTCAGCGGACCCGGCCCGCCGGTGGTCGGGTACGTGTAGCCGTTCAACGGCGGCATGTCCGGGGGGTAGGGGTTCCCCATCCACGTTCCCCGCAGGTGCGGCCGGCCCGACTGGGTGTCGTTCACGGCCTTGTTCAGGTCGTGCACGTCGTGGCAGTACGAACACCGGATCTGAGCGCTGCTCTCCAGGGTCTGGGCCCCCGTTGTGCGGATCACGTTGCCGTTACCGTCCACGTTGTTGGCCACGCTCGAGCCCGGGTTCGAGCCCACGGTGAAGTCCACCGAGTGCACCGACGAGATCCGCCGGCTCAGGGCGTAGCTCGGAGTGGTGTTGGGGTCGTGCTGGTAGCCGTCCTTGCGGTACATGCCGTTGCCAGACGCATCCACCCAGTAGGGGGTGAGCGTGGTCCACCCCGAGTCGGAGTACAGCCACCCGTAGTTGTACGAACCGGCCGTGTTGCCGTTCACGTCCGGGATCTGCACCACCGGCCAGCTCGTCCCGTTCGTATCCGCGTTCGTCCCCCACTCGTTGATCTGGTCGTTGGTGCCGTGGCAGTTCCAGCAGATCTCCGCCTCGGTCGTGCCGCTCGTCGCCGTGCCGCCCAGGAAGATCCCGCCGTGCTGGGTGTAGTCGATGCCCAGCTGCGTCTGCATGTTCATCGTGGTGCCCGAGCCGTCGTCCCGGTTGTTCCAGCTCGTCGGCGGCAGCGGCACCGTCACCGGGCCCGAGTGCCCCGTGTGGCACTTGTTGCACTGCGCATCCCAGTCCGTCGCCCCCGACAGGGTTTCGCCGGTCGACGCCTTCAGGTGGGAGCCGTAGACCGTGGTCTTGCCCGTGGCGCTCCCGTCCTCCCACAGCACCTGGGGCGCGTTGGGATCCGTGGTCCGATCCGTGCCGTGGCACAGCATGCACGACGCCCCGAACTCCTTGGTGTGCTTGTGGCAGTCCGTGCACCGGCTCGTGCTGTTGTGGCCGTCGCCCGAGGTGGAGGTGTAGTGGGCCGTGGTCGTGTGGCACACCTGGCAGATCCCGTCGTAGGGGGCCGCGCTCTTGGCGTAGTCCGTGCCGGTGGTGTTGTTCGTGAACGTCGGCGTCACGGTGGTCTGCGGCACCCCGTAGGTCCCGTCCGAGACCTGGGTCACCGCCCTCTGCACCATGTAGATGTTGCCGGTGCCGCCGCTCGTGCGGTCGCCGTGCGGGTCGTGGCAGTCCCAGCAGAACGCTCCGCCGTCCGTGGTCTGGTCGTGCTTGGCGCCGTAGTGGTTCGCGTCCACGTTCAGGGTGGAGTTGATGCTCGCGTACCCCGTGCTCGCCCCGTCCGGGTCGTACCCGGACCCGGCCGTGCTGTGGCACACCAGGCACACGTCGTTCCAGCCCCCGTCCTCCGTGGTCCCCCGGCCCAGCGTCCCCTTGTTCGCCAGCCGAAACGGGTTCGCGGCCGTGCCGTGGGTCACACCGAAGTCGTGGCAGTAGCCACACCCCTCCGGGTCCGACGCCGGCCCGGAGAACGCGGCCGCCGCGTTGAGCGACACATCGTACGAGCCGGACGCCTTGCCGTGGCCCGAAAAGCCCCACTCGTCCGAGCTAAGCACGGCCGTGGTGCCGTTGTCGTACGTGAAGTCATCCACGTCCGAGGTGCCCAGGTGGCAGTCGGTGCAGCTCAGGGTGCCGCCCCAGGTGGCGCTGCCGCCCCCGTGGCACGAGATGCTCGAGCAGCTCGTGGGCACAGTGAGATCCCCGACGGTGCTCACCGTAAAGCTCACGCCCGCGCCGGTGTCCGGTGCCAGGTCGAAGGTCACGTCCGCGTGCTGGGCTGGGGTGGTGATGCTGGTGCCCGTGGTCGTGGTCGGCTGGTGGCAGGTCTGGCAGCCGTAGTTCGAGTGCTTCGGGTGGCTGTTCTTCTTGGTGCCCGCCTCGATCGCGGTGTCGTTGGCATACGATGGGCCGAAGTCGTGGCAGGTAGAGCAGTCCACGGTGGTCGAGTCCCACGACGCCGCGACCCGGGGGGCCGTGTTCGTTCCGTTGAACGGGGCCGTCCGATCGAGCCCCTGGCTGTGGCAGTAGGTGTTCGAGCACGCCCCGTACCCCGAGCCCACCGCCGCGTCGCCTGCATAGGCGCTGTTCGCGTCCAGCCGGGCTTCGGCCGTGTCGAAGGCCACGTCGGCCTGGCCGTTCACGTGGGCCGGGTAGATAACGCTCACCCCGTCGGCCGTGGTGTTCACGTGGCAGGTGTTGCAGGGGAACGAGTACCCGCCGGTGCTCCCGGCGTGGGTGGGGTGGGCGTTCGACCCCGGCGGGGCCGTAGCCGTGGCCCCGTGGCAGGTGCCGCAGGCCGCGGTGGCCGCATCGTTCCACACCGGCGTGGTGTCCGTCCCCTGGCTCGCGGCCGGGAACAGGGTGGTGTCGTCGCCGTGGCAGTACAGAGCCGTGCAGGTGCCGTAGGTGGTGGTGTCGTTGGGGCGGCTCCCCTTGGCCAGGCTGTACGCGCCGTTGGGGTTCGTGCCGTCGTAGGGCAGGTCGATGTCCACGTTGTTGCGGATGGTGCCCGGGCTGGTGGCCCAGGTGTTGTCGAAGTCGGTCTTGTCCGCGATGCCGGTCTCGTTGTGGCTCGTGCCCCCGCTCCCCCCGAGCTTTCCGTGGCAAGCCTCGCAGGCGAACCCGGCCGTGTCCACGTGCTTCTGATGGGCATTGGTGGTCGGCGGGAACCCGTGGCACCCGTCGCACGAGGCCGCCCCCATCGTGGTCCCCTGCTTGCCCGCCTGCAGATGGGTGGCGTGGCACCCCGGCCCGGTGGCGCAGGTGGTGTCGGCCAACGCGCCGCCCTTGTGGTCGGTCTGGAGGTCCGTGGTGAGCGAGGTGTGGCACGCCACGTTGTCGCACACCCCGGTGGTCACCGCCGGGCTCCCTGCCCCCGGGTTGAACCAGTCGCCGTCGTAGGTGTCGCCCGTGCCGTCCGGCGGCGGGGCACCGATCAGGGCCAGGTCGCCCGGAAGCTGCGCATCCTCTCCCTGGATCGTCCGGCGGATCATGGTGTCGTTCTGGAACGTGGTGTCCGCCGCTGTGGTTCCGTGCTGGTCGTGGCAGTCCATGCACCCGGCGCTCCGTCCCGTACCCGGGTCCCCTCCCGCGTTCGGTGTGGGCGTGTGGGCCGCGTGGCCTTGGTGACAGGCCCGGCAGTTTCCGTAGAAGTTCGTGCCGAACGTGGAGGTCCCGGCGGTGGTGTCCAACGCCAGGTTCGCCTTCAGCCGGGGGGCCGGGTCGAAGGCGTTGTCGCCGTTCGTGTCGTGCCGCAGCTCGTGGCACGTGTCGCATCCACCCAGGATCCTACCGTGGCCGTAGGCGTAGTAGTTGTCCGTGAGCCCGCCGTTCTCGTCCTGGGTGTGGCACACGTCACACTCGTTCAGGGCCACCGTCTGGTTGGTGGCAGCCTGGCCGTTGTTCCCCGAGGTGTTCTGGAGAACGAGGAGGGCCTCCCCGTCCACGCTGCCGTGGGCCCCGTGGCACTTGGTACAGTAGATCTGGCCCGAGGCGTCCGCGTCGGCGCTCCCTGAGACCACGGCCACGTCGTTCAGGCTGAGCTTGGCGTTGGAGGCCGAGTGCTTCGGCGGGGCGGTGTATCCGTTCAGGGTTCCGCCGTCCGCGTCGTGGCAGTTGGCGTTCTGGCAGGTCTTGGTGGAGATCTCGGCGTCCGAGGTGTCGGCGGGGGCACCCACCAGGGTCGAGTTCACGGCCAGCAGGGTTTGGGACGCGTCCACGCCGTGGATGTTGGGGTTGGCCGGGTTCGTGGTGTCGAACCCGCTCACGGTGTGGCAGTCGAGGCAGTCGAAGGCCGTCGCGTCCTGGGTGAAGGTGCTCTTCGTCACGTCGATGGGGTGCTTCGAAAGGGCCCCCGCCCCGAACAGGTGATCCACCCCCTTCATGCGGTCCCGCGCGATTCCGGAGGGGTTCGAGGCCGAGCGGAACGCCTCGTGGCAGAACAGGCACCGGATCGTGGGATCGGTGGAGGTGATCCCCAGGTCGAAGGTCTTCTGGCTCTGCTTGATCAGGTGGGTGCCGGGGACGATCTTGGAGGCGCTCACCGCGTGGCATTCGTAGCACTTCCATCCCGGGGGGTAGTGCGTGGCCCGGCTCTCCGTCGCCAGGCCCGCCACCAGCAGGACGGCGGCCACAACGAACCAACCCGCGCTCCGAAGATATCCCATGGATCCAACTCCGAATCCCATTGCGATTCCTCTCCGCCTAGCGCGCACAGGAGCCTTCCGTGGCGCTGCCACCGAATACCGAGGGGGCCGGTGAGGGTTACGGCCCGCCGGTGGCCGCCGTTTGCACGCCCAGACCGTCCGTTCCCAGGAAGATCTTCCCGTCCTCCGGCCAAACCGAAGTCACCCGTCCCCCCTGCCAGATCCTGCGAGCGCCGGCCGGATCCCAGAGCCACAGCCCCCGGTTCGTCCCCAGCCAGATCCTATCGTCCCCCCACGCCCAGGAGGTGAACTGCTCCCCCCGTTCCAAGGGCACCGTCGGTCCCGCCTCCGCGACGTCGAAGACCCGTACGGACCTGGGTTCCAGGCCCCACACCCCGGCCCCGGCGGACCGCACGTGCAGCGCCATCGCATCGCCTTCGGCCACCCGTGCCCACCCCGTCCCCCCGTCCTCCGAGCGGTACACGGCGCCGCCGCCGGCCGCCCAGACCCGACCCGGCCGGGCCGGATCGGCCGCCACCACCCACCGGCCGGCCGCCGGAAGCCCCTGGGACACGTGCCGCCAGGGCCCTTCGGCCTGCCGCCGGACGATCCCCCCCTCGGTTCCGGCGTACAGGGCTTCGCCGTCCCAGGTCAGAGAAAAGATCGTGTTGGCCGTACCCAAGCCCTGGGAGACGTCCTCCCAACGGCCCTCCCCCGGCAGCCATCGGAACACGCCCCGCCCCCCCGTGCCGGCATAGAGGAAGGATCCGGCCCGGAGGAGAACGTTCACCGAGGCCCCCGGTAGCCCCCGTTCCCGGGCAACCCAGGTTCTTCCCCCGTCCTCGGAGCGGAACACGCCGTTGGTGTCGCCGCACCAGAGGCTCCCGTCCGGTTCCCGCAACAGCGAAAGCACGCGGGTGGCATCCAGCCCTTCGTTCTCCGCCCGTTGAGGGGCACCGTCCGGGCCTAGGCGCCAGACCCCGTCGTGGGCCAACCCCGCGAGCCACCCATCCCCCACGGGCAGGAGCACCCGAACCTCGGCGGTCTTCCAGACGCCCAGGACCCGAGGCCGAGGCTTGCCCGACGCCACGAGCCCTTCCCCCGCGAAAAAAGCGAGCCACCGCCCCCCCGGGGCAACGGCCACGGCCCCAACCATGCCGAAGAATCCCTTGCGAACCCGCCTCCAGGTGGCCCCAGCGTCCCGGCTCTCCCACAGGCCGAACCCGCGGGTGGCCAGAAGGAGATGCTCCGGCCTTCCGGGCTCGGCGGCGATCCGCCGGACCCGAAGCCCCGGCGGCATCCCGCCCACCGCCTGCCACCCCTCGGCGGTCCAAGAGAACAGGCCGGCACCGTCGGTGCCCATGAGCAGGGGCCGGGCCCCTTCGGACGGCAGGATCGCCGTAACGTGAAACGCGGGGGGGGATTGGGCCTCGAGGCCCTCGTCCAGGCGCGTCCAGGTGCGCCCCCCGTCCCGGCTCTCGAAGAGCCCCTGCCCTGCCGAGCCCAGGTACACCCTCCGGCCGTCGGCAGGGTCTTGCGCGAGGCAGAGCACCTCCCGCACCCGGGTGGCCATGGGGGTCTGGAGCCCCTCCTGCACCCGCTCCCAGGTGGCGCCGTCGTCAACGCTGCGCCAGAGGCCGTTTCGGTGCTCGGCCGCCAGCACCGCGCCGCCCGCCCGGGCGAGGGCCGTGACGTGCCGGGCGGCCCAGAACGCGACGCGCTGCCATCGCCCCCCCTCGAAGCGAAACAACCCCCGCTCGGTGCCGGCCCAGTCGGGAGCCCGGGCGGATTCGTCCAGGAACAGGGTGGTCACGGATCCGCCGAAGGGGCCGACAGCGGACGCGGCCGGCGCAACCACGCACGCCAGCCCGACCGCCACAGCGACCCGGGCGATCCGCCGGCCCCACACCGAGGCCCACCTCACCACTCCCCTCCCAGTGCGCGCAGGAAGCACCCTCCACCTCCACCGCCGCCACCGCCGGGCGACGAAGCGCCCGCCCCTCCCCCCCCGGGCGGGGGTTCCGTGCCATCCCCGGGCGGCTCACCGCCTCCGGGGGGAGGCACGGCTGGGACCTGAACGACCACCTGATACGTGGCGGACTCGCGCCCCGACGGCCCACGCAATCGCACGTACACCGGCCGCACCCCACCACCCGAGACCGAGTAGGCCAGCTCCCCAGCGACGGCCTCCTCTCTCCAGTTCACCATGTCGGAACTCAGGAGCACCGCCTCCACTCGCCCGACGGTCTCCAGCCCGAGAACCACCTCCCCAGAGGATTCGACCGAAACCACCGAGATGCGCCCTACCGGCACTTCCGATGGGGGGAGCAGATCCACGAACCATAGTCCCCGGTGTCGGAGCGCCGCCACGAGCCGGACCCCGCCCGGCTCAAACCGAAGCCGGCGGACCGAGGGCATCGACCCGTCATCGCTCAGGCACCCCTCGTCCGGGACACCGGCCCAACTCGCCCCTCGGTCCGTGCTCACGAACACGCCCTTGTCCTGAACGAACGCGGCCAAGCCCTCCTCGTCCGAGTCCGACACCGCCACGGCACTCACCGGGAACCCCTCGGGCACGTCATCCACCCGAAGCCAGGACTCACCTCCGTCGTCAGAGGACCACAGCCCCTCTGCCGTTCCGGCCAGCACCCGGCCGGTCCCGCGCTGCGAGGCGGCCAGGCACAGAACGGGCGGGATTGCATCCTTCAGCAGGACCCAGCTTTCCCCCCCGTCATCGGACGCGTAGATCCACCCAGATAGGCCGTTGCCGCCGCCGGCCAATAGCCGGATTCCCTCTTGAACCGGAACTGCTGTGACCGCCCACGGCTGCTGGCTAGTCTCCGGGAGTCCCTCCACCCGAGCCCATTCGAGCCCCCCCGCGGTTCCCAGGAAAAGGCTGGGGCTCGCCCCTGCCAGGAGCCGGTCGGGTTCCGCCGGATGGAACAAGAACGACCCTATCGACCGCCGGTCACTGGTCGCCGCAAATCCGGCCGAGCGGTCCTCCCAGGAACCGGCCCCCGGGGCCCACCGGTACAAGCCCAAGGCGTCGATGAGCGCCCAGGCCTCCCCCCCGCGGTAGGCCACCCCTCTACCCGACCCGGCGGGAAGGCCGTTGCCCGACCATCGTACCCACTGCCCCACCGCAGGGTCCCATCGGGCCACGGTACCGTTGCCGGACCCCCGCTCTGCGGCTCCTCCGGCGAGCAAGGCACCGCTCCCCGTGGGATCGAAGGCGAAGTCCGCCACGTCAAAGGCCCGCAGCCCCACGCTCGCGTGGACGAACTCGGCCGAACCGGCGGGGCGCCAGAACACGCCTGCCTCGTTCGTGCCAAGCCACTCGCCCCCCGCGTCCACCAGAAGCGAAACCACCTCCAAGCCCGGCTCCGGCAACTCCAACGGGGACGGGGCCGCTACCGGGCCGGAGGCGTCCAACTCGTACAGCGTGGGGGTCACGTCGCTGACGAAATACAGGATCCGGCCCGGCACGTCCGGGTCGGCCGCCACAGCCTCCGCGAACCCAGGGTCTTGACCGAGGGCAAAATTCGTCATCTCGCGGGTGGGTTCTGCCCCGTCGGGATCGACCACCCTCAGACCGTCTCCCCCGAAAGTGGCGATCAGTCCGGCCCCGGCAAGGACCATGTCGGCCACGCCGACCCCTTCCGGGTGGCGGTACAGCAGCGTTGCCCCCGGTCCGGGGACCGAGACGCGAACGATCTCGCCGGCCTGGGTGCCTAACGCAAAACCACCCCCCCCCAAAGGAACGAGCCTCGTCACCGGAGCTTGAGCGCCCCGGTCGCTCCAAGTGGTGCCCCCGTCCGCCGTGGAGAACACCCGGTCCTGAGAGGTGGACCATGGCCCGGCCACGAGGAGCCGGTTGCAGTCACCATCGTCCACCGCCACGGCGGCGAACGCCTCGACGCGCCGGCCCTCCACCACGAACGACTCGGACTCCACCAGTGACCATGTGTCTCCCCCATCGGCAGACACAAAAAGCCCCGAGGAACTGGCGGCCCAAACCGTTGCAGGGGCCCCACGGCACACGGCCAGATCGTTCACTTCGATACCGGCCAGGCCGGCGGGGATCCACGCCTCCCCCTCCGAACCCCGCCGATAGACCCCGCCGGCCGTGGCGACCCACAGAACCCCGTCGGACCCGCCTACCAAGCGGCGCGCCGATCCCCCCCAAGGTCCACCGACCCCGGGGGGGTACGGCTCCCATCGGTCGGTTGCGGCCCCGCTGTCCCCAGCCACCGAGCCGACAGCGACCGCCCCGGCGACGAGGACCCCTATCCAACGCCGGAGGAGGGGGAAACGAAAAGCCCGGGGCAACGGCGGGTCCTTCGCCCGTCAGTGACAGGCTTCACACAGGGTGTTGTCGTAGTCGCGTAGCCGGAGGAGTGCGTCGCCCGACTCGCGGGCCACCAGATCCGTATCGACCTGCTCCTCGGATCCCACACCGGCCAGGTACCCGTAGTGGGGGTTGTGGCAGGTGGTGCAGGTGACCACGTGGGGCTCCTCGACCGTCTGCCCGTCCACCGTCTCCACCACCGTCTCCAGGGGGAGGCGGGCCACGAGCTCCCGCCCCCCGTCGGGAAGGTTCCGGAACTCCAGGACGTCGGCCCGCCCCTCCTGCGGAGGAGCGTATCGGGTGTACACCTCCTGGCCGTCGGCGGGCCTCACGATGCGGTCGGGGACCCCGTCGTCGTCGGTGTCCTTCTTGTAGGTGGGATGGTGCGCCCCGGGGCGGCGCTGGTCGCCATGGCAGATCCCGCAGAGTTCGTCCACCGGCCGGCCTGCCCCGCCGGCCACCAGGAACGCCTCACCGCCGGTCTCCGGACGGTGGCATCCCGTGGGACGGCCGTCCTCGCCCAGCGTGCCGGCACACGAAACGCTGGGATGGCCCTGGACCGGCTTCGCACCGAACAGGCGGGCCCAGAACCCAGGGGGCTCCGGCACCACCTTGGGTGCCTCGGCCGGCCCCTGGCCAGCCGTGTGGCAGGCCTTGCAGTCCGCCCCGCTCCCGGGGTGCTCGGCCGCCCCGGCGACCCCAGCCGCCAGCGCCGCGCCGACCACGAGAATCCAAATCCGTCTCATCCGCACTCCCTGTAACTTTGAGCCTTCGGCCCGCCCCTCGTCAGCCGTCACCCGTCACTTGTCACCCGTCACCGTCCCTAATGACACGCGGTGCACAGGGTGTTGTCCGTGTCCCGCAGCCGCAGCATGTTGTTGTCGGGGATCTCGGTGTACGTTCCGCCGCCTCCCGACCCCACGTCCACGGCCAGATCGGTCCCGTGGGGCTGGTGGCAGGTGGTGCAGGCCAGCTCCACGGCCTGGCCCGGGAAGATGTCGTCCAATCGGGGCAGGTCCACCTGGGTCGGGTTTCCGACGGCGGTGTAAGTGGTGTCGGACCAGTACATGACGAACTCGTCCACGTCCCCCTCGCCGCCTGCGGGCACGTCGTAGTTCACCCCGGTGGGCTCGTTGTAGGCCCGGGTGAACGAGATCCCTGAGGGGTGGTGAAGGGGGTTTCCGTTGGGAGCCGTGTCGTTGTAGGCGGTGTGGCAGCGGGTGCACAGGCCACTCACATCGTCGGCGGCCTGGAGCGTCTGGGTCCGCAGGCGTTGAAGCGTTGCCGAGGCCGCCGGAAAATGGGGGAGCGTGTTGTCGTGGCAGGCGGTGCAGTCGATGGGCGTGGTCACGCCGGGGGCCGAGTCGATGAACGGGTCCTCGGTCTGGATCGCGGCATCGCCGTGACCGCCCCGCGAGTACCCCGAGGGTGTGGCGTAATACACCCGGGCCGCGTCCGGGGCGAGTTTGGAGGTGTACACGGCCGTGTCGTTCCGGTCATACAGCCGGATCTCGGCCTGGCTGTCGAGCCCGTCGTGGCACCCCGCGCAGGCCTGGCTCCGGCCCAACCCGTCGGAGTCCCCCGTGCCGTCCCCGGCGGAAGCCAGGTTCCAGTGGAGCCCCTCTGCGCTGGACGGATTGCCGTGGCAGTCCACCCCGGTGCAGGTGCTGTCCGCCGGATCCACCGCGTCCCCCGGCGGCGTGGTGGGCAGGGGGTTCCCGCCGTAGGCGCCCGTGGCCGGATCTCCTGTCATCCCGTCCCAGGAGCTCAGGGTCCGCGGCTTCAGGTCCACGAAGGCCCGGCTCAGAATGCTCCACGTCCCGCCCAGTTCACCCGACTGGGCGTGGTTGTTGCCGGAGCCGGCATCGTCCCCGTGGCAGGGGCCGCACAGCTCCTTGGCGTTATCCGACGCGGGGAACTTGCCCAGGAGGAACCTCACGTGCTCGATATGGGCCCCGCCCCCGCCGGTGTAGTTCTCGGCCACCAGGTTCGGATCCCCCCCTTCCAGCGCCCGGGCGGCCGGGGCCGGGGGGAACCCGTGGCAGCCGTTGCAGGCGGCCTGGGGGAACCCGATCAGGCCCTGGTTCGTGGTGCCCTGCCCCTTCTTGCCCCCGTGCCGATGGCACTGGGTGCAGTTGTTCCCCACCTGGTGGTCGGTGGACAGACTCTGGCTCCGGTAGTTGTGGGACACGTTGTCGGCGCTGTTCTCCGTGGGGTTCTGGTGGCACACCGTGCACAGGTCGTCGGTGTTGTCCGTGTCGGGCTCGTCGAAGCTGTCGGTGCCCGTGGTGTTCTGGAACACGACCGCGCTCCACCAGCTCGTGTTCTTCACGTCCGCCTCGGAGTCGGTGGGGGCGTGCTTGATCTTCTTCCGGATCATG
The DNA here is from genome assembly GCF_000526155.1 of Deferrisoma camini S3R1. NCBI lineage: Bacteria > Pseudomonadati > Thermodesulfobacteriota > Deferrisomatia > Deferrisomatales > Deferrisomataceae > Deferrisoma > Deferrisoma camini. The sequence continues at coordinate 2,307,524 of NZ_JAFN01000001.1, forward strand.
TAGATGTTGTGCTGTCCGTCGTCCGGGTCGCCCTGCCCCGAGCCGTGGGGATCGTGGCACTCCACGCAGTCCTTGAAGAAGTTCATCTGGGACTTCAGGTCGTTGCCCGCGCAGTCCGTGAGCCCGACGCTGCCCTCGTGGGTGTACACCCAGCCGTAGGTGTCCTGGGTTCCGTCGGTGCTCTGGTCGTAAAAGTGGCAGGCGTTGCAGAACCCGATCTTGGTGGTCGTGTTCTGGGCATCTTGATTGCACCAGAGCTCGGTCGACACGTCCGTGTTGTCGTGCATCTCGCCCGAGGTCCCGAAATGGGTCGTCACCCCGTCGGGGGTTTGGATCGTTCCGGTCTTGTAGTAGGTGGACCAGGGGGTGGTGTTCAGGTAGTCCGACATGTACCACGACCGGAAGTAGTTCCGGATGGGGGTGATGTTGCCCAGCCTGGGGTTCTGGGCCGGATCCGTGTAGTCGGTGTAATCGATCTCGGTGGAGTCCGCCACGCCGCCGATCGTGAACTTGATGCCGACGGTCTCCCGGGGGTACGTGGCCCCCTTCACCACGTGGCCCACGCCGTCCGCGGTCTGCCGGTCGCCGGGGAGGAGCTTGTAGGCGGTGGAGCCGTGGTAGAGGTGGCACTCCAGACACGGAACCCGGGGCTCCGGGTTGCCCGACCAGGGGAAGCTCCCCGTGATCAGCCCGTTGCCCCGGCCGTGGCCGGCCTCGAAGAAGTAGCCCCGGTTCCAGGTGCTCCCCAGGGGGTTGTTGATCTTGGGGGGAAGCCGGGTGCCCGACGGGAAGGTGACCGTTCCGTAGGTGGGATCGGTGAGGTCGAAAGAGAAGTTGATCGTGAACTCCACGTCGGTGCCTGCCCCGTCGTGGCACGACAGGCAGAACTGATCGTAGTACTTCAGGCTTTCTCTGGTGGAGAACGTGGTCCCCCGCGAACCGGTGTAGAAGTTGCCGTCATCGTCCTTCAACATCGCGTTCGTGGGCCCGCCCCGGGTGTCGTGGCACTTGAGGCACCCGTTGTTGTCAGGAACCGTCATGTCCTGGGTGACGTCGTAGTTGATGGTGTGGAAGCTCAGGAGGTCGTTGCCCAGCACCGCCCCGATGTGGCCGAACTCGCTGTCCACGTGGTCCACGTTCGCCAGGCTCGCGGCCGAGTTCGGGTCCCGGCCGGTGGAGTGGCAGTCGAGGCATCGGAAGAAGTTGGTGTTGTGGGGGCCTTGGTGGCAGCCGCCGTTTTTCTGGAGGCAGTTCTGGCTGGTGTTGCCCACGTTGGCGTGGACGTCCGCGTGGAACGGAAACACCGGCGCGGTGGTCGCGGGATCGGGCGGGGTCACCCCTTCCACCGTGTAGGAGCCGTTGTGGCAGCCGTAGCAGACCACCCGATCGTTCGTCCCGTCGTAACCCGTGGTCGAGAAATTGCTCGTGCCGTAGGGGTTGGCCGGCGTGTCCGCCCCGTTGATGATCAACGCCTTGTTGTTCGCGCCGGCGCCGGCCGCCGCATGGGGATCGTGGCAGTCGTAGCACGGCAGCTTCCCGGTCAGGTTGCCCCGGGCGGCGAGGTTGTGGCCGCCCCCCGGCTGGTTGTAGGCGGTGGCCACGTCCGTCGCCGTGATCCCGGTGGAATACGGCGGGCTGGGGCTCCCGTCGTGGCACACGAAGCACAGAAGATCGCTGGACGTCAGCGTGGCCTTGGTCCAGTCCACCCCGCCCCCGCTCGAGGTGGCGCCGCCGTTGGGGCCGTACGGAGCCGTGAGCCGCGGGGGGTTGTCCGCCAGATTGTTCGCGCCCGGGTCCACCGCGCCGATCACGATGCTGTGGTGGTTGGGGTAGCCGTCGGTCGGGGACTTGGTGCACTCCGTGGCCGGGGTCAGGTCCGGTCCGGGATTCGTGGCGTTGTCCGTGTCGCCGTTGTGGCAGTCGTTACACAGGATCCGGGTGGAGATCGGGTAACTGGCGCTGTCCCCCCCCACGTCCACCGGGTGGGCGCTCCCGTTCACCCCGCCGGCCGCGGCAGCGATCTCGTTGGCGATGTCGCCCGTGGAGCTGTGGCAGTAGGAGCAGTCCAGGGGCTCTCCCCCGTTCCACTGGCCGCCACAGTAGAAGTCCGTCTGGTACAGGGCATCCTGGACATTGTCGCTCAGGATGTTCCGGGAGCCGGGAACCACCTTGGTGGAGCGCAGGGCGTGGCACGACAGGCAGGGTCGGCCGAGGGAGTGGTCGGCCCGTGCGGTTCCCGCGTAGCCCACGAGCGTCGCCAGCACTCCCCAAGCCACCACGGCCCCGCGCCCAACGGGGAAGATCCGGAGGATCCGGTTCATGGTCTACGCCACTCCCTCGCTCAGTAGCTCTTCTCGAGCCGATTCAACCCGTTGGCCGTCCCCACCCACACCTCTTTGCCCTTGACGAACAGGCTGGTGATCCGGTCGTCGGTCAGTCCGTCTTCCGAGTAGAAGTTCGTGAACTCGAACCCGTCGAAGAGGGCCAGCCCCTTCTTGGATCCGAACCAGACCAACCCCCCGTCCACCGCGATCGCGTTCACCGTGGAGTGGGGCAGGCCCTCGGCGATGTCGTAGATCTTCCACGAGCCGTTCTCATACACGCTCACCCCGCAACATCCGCCCAGGTAGCAGGTGCCCCCTCGTACCGCCAGGGTGTACACGAAGTTGCTCGCGATGCCGTCGGCCACCGTGAAACTCTTCCACCCCTTGCCGTCGAACCGGTAGACCCCCCGGTTGGTGGTGCCGATCCACAAGGTGCCGTCCGAAAACGCAAAGTCGGACACGTTGTTGAGCACGGTTCCCGGCTTGATCGTGCTCTTGTCCTTCCATCTCTCCCCGTCGAACGTGAGAAGCCCGCCGTGCATGGTGCGCGCCGCCACCCAGAGGAGACCTTCGTGGATACGAAACACCGTGTTCACCAGCTTGACCTTGCCCACCTTGTCCTCGGTCCTCCAGGACACCCCGTCCCAGATGCTGATGCCCTCCTGGGTGCCCACGAACACGAGCCCCCGGTACTTGATGATGTCGGTGACCCGGTTCGAGGCGAGGCCGTCCTCCACCTTGGTGATGATCCAGTTGCCCTCCTCGAAATTGAGCCGGGCCACGCCGGCGTCCGCCGTGCCCACCCAGGCGTCCGTGTCGTCCACGTAGAGCGCGGTGATCCGGTTCGAAGGGAGCCCGTTTTCCGTGGTGTACCGCTGCACGACCCGCACATCCGGAACCGCCGCCGCCCTCTCCTCCTCGGGCTCCCCAGCGGCCTCGGGCTCAGCCCGCGCGCCCCCGGCCGCCTCTGCCGCCGGGGGAGGCGCCGGCTCCTTCCGGGGCTTCGGCTGCCGAACCTCCTCGGGTATGGGCGGGGGCAGGACCCGCGCGATGTCCTCCTGCACAACGGGCTCCAGCCGGCGGGCCCTCCTCAGAGCCTCCTCCCACAGGTCGGCCCGCGTTCTCCCCGCCGGGGGGGGAGGCGGTTCCAGCCGAGGCTTCTCGGGGGCCTCCCGGACCTCCTTCGGCGCCGCCGCGGCAGGCTTTGGTTGGGCGGAAGGCTCCTGTTGCAACGACGGCCGAAGCCCCCCTGCACACCCCAGGAGCCCGACCGCAACTCCCACAACCGCAATCCTCAGGCGAATTCGCATGGCCACTTCGTTTCCCCGGGCTCCGCCGCCTTCCGCGCCCCCTCCCCACGGAAACGCGGGCCGCCGCATGCCGGTCCCGTCCTCGAGAGAGCCTCGACGTTCCGTTCCCAGCTCTACAGATGGCACTTCAGGCACAGCTCGCTATCTTCCTCGTACGACATCACGACATACTGCTTCTGGTCCGTCGGCATGTGGCGCGTGTGGCAGGTATCGCACGTCACATATTTGTCATCCAGAAGATCAAGTCCTTCCGGCTTTTGGTAGGCTCCCTTATACTCCGCCAGGTCCAGCTTCGGGATGACCTCCATGTTCATTCCGTCTGGATGCGTGTCTTGATACCGGATCTTGCTGTAGGTCTGTTTTCTCAGACCGAGCATCATGAGCTTTTCCTTGTATTCTTCCACCTGATCCTCCGGCACCACGATCCCCCGCAGATCCTTACCGGTCTTGACCACGTCCTCATAGGTAGCCGTTTCGAGGCAGGGGTTGGTGTCGTGGCACGCGGTGCAGTACCGATCCACCTCGGAGGACGGGAGGGGCTCGAGGCGGAGCTCGAGCTCCTCGTCCTCCCGGGGGTCCGCGATCACGATGTCGAACTTTTCGCCGTCGGAGGCCGCAACCGGGTAGAACCGCACGGGCACGTCCACGGTCACGCACCCGATGATCAGCCCCGACTTGCTGCGCACCCGCAGGCTCACCTGGGCCGTGTGCGTGAGGGGAACCTTCTCGAACACGAACCTGCCGTCACAGTCCGTGGTGGTCACCTCGTACAACAGGCTCACCGAAACGCCGGGCGCCGGCTCCCCGGTTTCCCCGTCGACCACCCGGCCGCGCACGTCGCGGTACAGGGCCCGTTCCGGAGGCACCGCCGGCTCCGAACCAAAGGCCGTGACAGCGGCCAGCAAAAGCAGCAGCCCCCCCGCGCCCCACACCCACGTGCCGCGTCGCCCCATGGTTCACCTCACTCTGGAAAAACCGCTCCGTCCCAAGAGCCCCGCTCGCCCACTCCCCCACCGGAGGCGCGCCCCATCCCGCCTGCGCCGCCGGAACGTGGCCGTCTCACCGCCCGTTCACTGCTTCGCCAGCAGCTCCCGAATCCTCGTTTCGAGAACCTTCTCGTCCCCCGGCCGGTAGCCCCCCTTCAACAGCGCGATGGTCCCGGCCCCGTCCACCAGCACCAACGCGGGCGTGAACGAGAAGCCGAACAACCCCGGCGTCTTGAACTCCGGATCGTGGAGAAACGGGAACTGGAACCCGAAGTGCTCCCTGTAGCGCTTTACCCGGGCGGGACTGCCCGAGTCCACGCTGATGGCCACCACCCGGATGCCGGGATATCTCTCCCGGAGCTCCTTCAGGGCCAGCAGCTCCTTGCGGCACGCGGCGCAGGAGGTCTGCATGAACACCACGGCGCCCACGCTCCCCGACAGGTAGTCCTTCACGTCCACGGTGCGCCCCCCTTCCACGTCCGGCAGATTCAGGGAGGGGAACGCCTCCCCTTGCGCATACCGCTCCGCGGCCGGGGCCGTCGCCACCCCGATCGTCATGCCCGCCAGAAGGACCACCACCCAGCACCACAGGACCCTCGCCGTTCTCTTCTCCATCCCGATCTCTCCCGCCCGCTCAGTGGCTGTGGCACTCGCTGCACAGCGGATCCAGATAATCCCAGCTCGTGGGGAACTTCCGGAGCATGGCCTGGGTGTTTTCCGTGGCCGACGGGGGATTCGGTGCGACTCCCCCCTTGTAGTCCCAGTGCGTGGTCGCCGTCCCGTGGGGATCGTGGCAGGTGAGGCACATGACCCAGCTGGAGCCCAGGGTCGGCCCGTACACCCGCTGCTCGATCGCACCGCTCGTCCCGTTGTAGAACGGGAGGATCCCCGACTCCGCGTACGCGTCCGGCGGGGTGCCCGCGCCGTTGGGGTCGCTGAACGGGTTTGCGATGTCCATGAACCCCGAGGTGTACTCCCTCCACTGGCTTATGCCCACGCCCGCGTTCGCGTGGAGCGGCTCGGTGCTCCCCGTCCAGCTGCCGTGGAAGAAATTCTTCGCCAGAATGGAGTTGTTCGGGTCCCCCAGATCCGCCTCCATGTGGCACCCGAAACAGACGCTCATCGCGAACTCGGTGGCGGTGTCGACCCCCGCCCCGAACAGCCCGTCGATCAAGAACCGGTTCTTGGTTCCGTGGGGGTTGTGGCATCCTTGCCCCGCGCCGCCGGCCAAGCAGGTGACGTCCATCTGGTTGCCCTCGATGCTCGTGGCGTAGCCGTGACCGTTGGTCTCGTAGTAGTCGAAAAAGGGCGGTGCGTTCGTGTAGGGGGCCCCCGCGTTGACGTCCTTCGGCGGCACGGCAGGCACGACCCAGGGCGCCGCTGTCTGCTGGGTGGACGGATCGGACCGGTCCGAAGGGCCGACCTGGCCCGCGGGCACCGGCCCGTTGAACTGCTGGAACGAGGCGTTGGCCGCACCCTCGTCCACCCCGTCGTGGCACGACAGGCAGAAATCCTGATACGCCGAGTAATCGCCGGAGCGGGCCACCGGATCCCCCGCCACCTTCCCGGTGGCCGTGCGGTCGTCTGGATACACGAGAAAGGCGGCGTCACTGGGGTGCTTGGTCCCGTTGCCGTGGCACTTCTTGCACTCGTTCAGGCTGGCGTCCTCCGGCGTGTTGAAGTCGCCGTCCACCTGGTAACGGATGTTGTGCTGACTCAGGATGGTGGAGTCGTTCACGGCCCCGATGCCGTTGAAGAACCGGTCGACCTCGAAGCTCGCCTCGGTGGTGTCGTCGAACAGCCCGCCGTTGGCCGAGGTGGTGTGGCACACCAGGCAGTCGTCGTTGGGGATGACGAACGACTTCTTGTGATCGTGGCAGGTGCTGCAGTTGTCGTACTTGGTGTCGGTGGTGTGAGGATAGGGAGGAGGCACCACCCCGGTCACCGAGTCCCAACCGCCCCCGGTGGGCAGGGTGCCGTCGTGGCAGTCCATGCACAGCCGCGCGGGATACGTCGTGTACCCCGTGTTTCCCACGCGCGCCCACAGCCGCTGATCCTGCGCTCCGTGGGGCACGTGGCACTCGGCGCACACCCCGCCGCCCGTGAATCCGTTGTCCACGAAGTCATGGGGGCTTCCGACCATGGCGGCGGGCGCGGGGGCGGCGAAGAGCCCGGCGAGAACGAGGGGGGCCCAAAGCCCCATCCGGAGAGGTCGCGGCTGCCGCTGGCCTGTTCCCATGCTCACCCATCCTCCACCATGCAAGCTGGAGCCGGCCCCACCCCGTTTCGGGCGCACAAAACCCCGCCGGGTGACCGTGAATCACCCCGCCGTCCGACGCCTCCCCAGCTACAACCGGATGCCGGCCCGCTCCGCCCCCACGTACAGCACCGAATTCCGCCCCCCGAAGCCGTCGGGGATGATACCGGGCGCGTTGGGATCGGGCAACCACTTGGTCCCGTCCACCACGAACGAGTACTGGTAGCGGCCGGGCTCGAGGCGCAGCCGGAACACCCACCGGTCCCCCTGCCGCACGGCGTCCACCGGGCCGGGGGTCCGGCCCCAGTCGTTGAAGTCCCCCACCAGACGAACCTCTCGCGCGTCGGGGTCCGCGAACTCAATGACCACCACCTGTCCCCGCTCGCCGAGCACGGCGTTCAGGCGGTGGACCTCGCGGGCCAGGAGCCCCACGAAGAACGCCAGCACCAACGCGGCCAGGGTGGTGGCCGGCCGAAGCGCCGGAAATCGCCCCCACCACCGCCTCCACCGGCCGGGGCGGGGAAGCTCCCGGAGCCGGGCCTTGACCCGGGCGGCCAGGTACGGCGGCGGCTCCGGCCGCTCCTCGCCCAGGGCCTCCAGCGCGTGCTCAAGGCGTTCCAACCCGTCCGCCAGCCGAGCGCACCGGGCGCACGCAGCCCGATGCATCTCTGCCTCTTCCCGCTCCGAGGGAGCGGCCGTCCCCTCGATCACCCGGAACCACAACGTTTCGAACCGATCACACCCCATATCTCCCCCGTTCCTCTTCGGGCCTTAGGCCCGCTAGGCGGCTTCCATGTAACTTCTGCTAGGATGCTGGGAGGCTAGGACGCTAGGACGCATGAAAACCTACTTGATTCCAGAGTGTTCCAAGTATGGCCCCGCCTCTTTGGCGCCACCTCACGGTCTCGGGAGGCATGGGGTCTGCTGGAGAGCCGCGTGCGGCCCCTTGGCTCGCCGCGCAGCGCCTCCACCGCTTGCCCCGTGAAATCGCTCGTGTCGGCCGCTCTCCTTATGAAGCCACCGCCGGTGCCCCGTGCCTGCGCGGCGAATCTCAATGCCCGGCTTCGCGCGCGGCCGGAAGCAGGCCCCATGCCCGCCGCCGGCAATGGCCCCGGACCAACGCACGTTACCCTTCTCCGTTGTAGGGTCACGCAGCGGCCGAAGGGGGCTTCCATGTAACTTCCGCTAGGAGGCTAGGACGCTTGAAAACCTCCAGGATTCCCGAGCTTTCTAGTCTCTAGTTTCCAGTCTCTAGTCGGCCGGAAGCAGGCCCCATGCCCCGCCGCCGAAACGGTGCGGGGATCGGTGCAAGTTGCTTCTTCCAAACCCGCCGCCCCGTGGCCCAGCGGAGCTCCCACGCGTTTTCCTGCATGGAGGAAATGCGTAGTCTCTACCGGAGCCGCGGCAGGGGGTTACGCCATCCCCTCACCGGGGGCGCTTCGAGCGGCGGAAGGCGATCCGCACGTCGGGCAGGCCTCCCCCGAGGGGCCGGTCTTCCCTGACGGACCGGAGGATGCGAGAGGTCTCCGCCCCCGCCCACAGGGCATCGGCCACCATCTCCACCGCGGTGAGCCGGTCGGCAGGGGGAAACCCTTCCAAGGTGAGACGGTCCACCAGGTCGGCCGCCCGCCGCAGGGTCAGGGTGCGGCGGTCCAGCGCCCGGAGGATGGCGTCGGCCCCCGCCCGTTTCGCCACCCCCTCCCGGAGCTTGGACAACAGGTCCCGGTCGGGGAGCCCGGCCACCCGCGCCCGGGCCAGCAGCAGCAGAACCCTTGCCGTCTCGGACGACGAGAACCCAGCGTCCTCACACGCCTGCTCCGCCTGCCGGATCCGGTCCTGCGAGAGCCCTGCAGCCCGGGCCTGGAGACGCACCTCCTCCAACGTGCCGGTGAGACGCCCCGGTCCCAGCCGCCCCACGGCCGGCTCCCCCGCCGGGGTCCACCCCGCCGGCCATCCCAGGAGCACGAGCAACCCCACGGCCATCCACCGTTTCATGGTCCTTCCCCGTCGAGCAGCCCCAGCCGCCTCAAGATCATCTTCTTCGCCCGAAAGATCCGGATCTTCACGTTGTTGAGCGAGATCCCCACGATGTCGGCGATCTCCTGGTAGGGCAACCCCTCCAGGTAACACAGGACGAGGGGGGTCTTGTATTTCTCGGGCAGGTCCCGAAGGGTTCTCATCAGCCGGCTCCAGTCCTCCCGCCGGAGCAGCTGGTCCAACGGGTCGGTCTGGGGCCGGTGTGCGAGCAGGGCAAGGGGGCTCACGCTGTCGCTGTCGACCTCGTCCCTACGTACTTTGTCCCGGTGCCGGTCGATACACTGGTTTCGTGCGATGGTGAACAGCCAGGTGGCGAACCGCCGGGACGGGTCGTAGGTGTGGAGGAAGCGGTAGGCCCGCAGGAACGTGTCCTGGGTCACGTCCTCGGCCCGGGAGGGGTCCTGGAAGAAGTGCAGGGCGAACCGGTAGATGGGCCCCTGGTACTTCTCGATCAGGGAGCCAAAGGCGTCCCGGTCCCCGTTCAGGGCCCGGACCGCCAGCTCCGAATCCGTGTCGAAATACCCGTGCGAGTCCATGGACCTCGTGTGCGTCGAAACACCCTCGTCAGCGTGAAACCGCGCAGTCCGGCACCGAGGAGGGTCGTTCGTTCCAGAATCCTCCCCCCCGGCAGAGGCTGCAGCAACCCTCGTGCCGCCTCGGGGGTAAAGCCCCGAACCGCACCGGCCGATCAAGGGAACATCCGGTCAAAGTCCGCCCATTTGACTTTGGTTTCCCGCTTCGCCAAGCTAAGCCGACCCCCGCGGCACGGTGCTTGCTGGCGGGGGTGGAGTTTCGGTCGGCCCCTTCACCCGCGTGGCGAGGGGCACAACCCTTTTCTTCCACGGAGGAGCACCTTGCGGTTTCTCTGCACGATCCTCGTCGCGCTGCTCTGTTTCGCCCAACCCGCCCTGGCCCTGTTCGGTGCGGGCAAGAAACCCCAACCCGGCTCGGACGCCCCCACGTTCAACGCCCCCCTTCTGCAGGGCGGAGACTTCGACCTCGCCCCCTATATCGGCACCAACGCGATCCTTCTCGACTTCTGGTCCATCTACTGCGTCTCGTGCATCCAGGAGATGCCGCACCTGGTGGACATCTACAACCGGTACAGGGATCAGGGGCTGGTGGCCGTGGGGGTGGACCTGGACAGCTTCGGAACCCGACGGGTCAAGAAGTTCGTGAAGGGGCTCGAGTTCAAGGTGACCTATCCGATCGTGATCGACAAACGCCGGGAGGTCGCGGCCAAGTACGGCGTGAGCGTGCTGCCCACCACCGTGGTGATCGGCAAGGACGGCAAGGTGATCTTCTACCACGTGGGGTACTCGCCCGGCGACGAGGAAGAGATCGAACAGAAGGTGAAGGAGGCCCTGGGCGCAGGGCAGTGATCCCCCAACCCCCTCGGCAAGGAGTCACGCGCGATGAAGCGTTCCTTGATTTCTCTGGTGATCGCGGCCGTGCTGGCCGCCACGGTCGCTCCCCTGACCCCTGCGGCCGCCGCTGAGGCCACGGCCCTGAAAGGGAAGAAGGTGGACTCCAACGGCCTGCTGGCGGTGGGGTCCGAGGCGTTGCCGTTCACGCTGAAGGATCTGGACGGCAACACGGTGAGCCTGGAGCAGTTCCGAGGCCGGAAGGCGGTGCTCCTCACCTTCTGGTCGTTCTTCTGCGGCCCGTGCCGCGAAGAGATCCCCCTGCTGGACCAGATCCTGAAAAAGTACCAGGATCAGGGCTTCGAGATGTTGGCCATCAACCTCGACGGCCCCAAGCTCGCCAAGGCGGTCCGCCGGTACGTGGACTCCAACGGCTTCTCGTTCCGCGTGCTGTGGGAGGAGATCGAGGGGGTGAACTACAAGACGGCCGACGCCTACGGCGTCGCCGGCACCCCGAGCCTGGTGCTGGTGGGCAAGGGGGGCAAGGTGCTGTGGACCCACGTGGGTCGGGAGGAGCCGGAGAAGATCGAGGCCGTCATCCGTAAGGCCCTCGGCAAGGGCTGAGGGCCCTGCGCCCCCCGCACCCACAGAAGAAAAGGCGCCGCTCCCGAGGGGCGGCGCCTTTTATCGTCGTGGAGCGGGCGACGGGATTCGAACCCGCGACTCTCAGCTTGGGAAGCTGATACTCTACCAGCTGAGTTACGCCCGCGCCGCTGGGAAGGTTGATGATTATAGGCATCCGCCCACCCGTGTCAACGCCAAAGTTTGTCCCCCGGTACGCCATGACCGACGAGTCCTCGTTTCGCCCCGCCGGAACCCTTCCCGGCCGGCTGTACGTGCCGGCCGGCGGGGGCCCCAAGAAGCACCCCTGCCCCGAGTGCTACTGCTGCCAGTGGTGCCCCGAGGTCCGGTGCCAGGCCTGCCGCTCCTGCCCCAAGGCCGGCCCCGATCCAGAGGATCAGGCCACGAACAGGTAGTCCTGCCCTTCCTGCACGCCGGCCGGCACACACCGTCGCACCCGGTCGCGCACCGCGGCAGCCCCGAAGCAAAACAGCGCCACCCCCTCCCACCGCACCTCTGCGTGGCCCGGTTTCCACTCGACCCCCCGGACCCCCAGGCCCCGGGATCCCAGGGCCCGGGTCCAGGCGGCCAGAGTCTGCCCCCGGCCGAACACCGTGGCGTGCCCGATGCCACGGGAGGCCAGCTCGGCGGCCAGGTGACGGGCCTTCACGGCCCGGAACGCCCCGGCCCCCATCCGCGCCGACCGACGGGTCTCGCGACCCGGGTGCTCCCGCCACAGGTACAGCACCCGGGGCACCTTGCCCACCCGGTATCCGAGGCGGTGCCACCGCAGCAGGAGGTCCAGGTCTTCGGGGCCGTCTCCCTCCCACCACCCGCCACCCGCCACCAGGGCCTCCGTGCGGACCGCCAGGGTGGCATGGGTCACGGTGCACTCCACGTACCGCTCCCGCGCGATCTGCTGGGGAAGGACCAGACGGTTCTGCCACCGCAGGTACGAGGCCATGCGCTCCGACACCCGGACGACCGGGAACAGCCGCACCCGGCTCCCCACCGCTTGCCAGGAGGGGTTCCGGCCGAGGGCGTCCATCAACGCCTCCAACCGGTCGGGGTGGCACAGGTCGTCGGCGTCCATGCGGGCCACCACCGGCGCCGACACCTCCTCCAGGGCCCGGTTCAGGGCGGCCGCGACCCCCCGGCCGGGCCCGGGGACCAGGGTCAACCTCCGGTCGCCCTCGGCCGCCCGGACCAGAACCTCGGCCGAGGCGTCGCGGCTGTGGTCGTCCACCGCGATCAGGCGCCAGTCGGGGAACCGCTGACGCCGCAGGCTCTCCCAGGCCTGGGCGATCCACGGCCCGGCGTTCCGGAACGGCATGAGGATGTCCACGGCGGGCACGCTTGCCTTCCCCAGGGGCTGTGGTAGCGTAGGGTCACGCGTTCGCCCGCGTCCGTGACGCGGGCGCGGGGGCACCGAGACGCGAGGGGGTGTGCGAATGAGCGACACGATCCTGTACGTGGAGGACGAGCCCGGTCTCGTCCGGCTGGCCGAGGCGGTGTTTCGGAAGATCGGTTTCGGGGGGCGCATCGTACCGGCCGGCAGCCTGGCCGAGGCCCGGCGCGCCCTGGCCAGGATCCGCGAAGGCGGAGCCCTGCCCAAACTGGTGGTGACCGATCTCGGGCTCCCAGACGGCTCGGGGCTCGAACTGGTCCGCCAGATCAAGGAGGACCCGAGCCTGCGCGCCGTTCCCGTGGTCGTGCTGTCGGGCTCGGCCAGCCCCGAGACCGTGACCGAGGCGTACGCCCTGGGGGCCAACGCGTTTCTGTCGAAGACGCCCGCCGCCGGGGACCTCCTGTCGGCCATGGAGGGGCTGGTCCGGTGCTGGCTTCGGGAGGTGGAGCTGCCGAGCCCTCGGATCGGCGACCGGATCCAGTGGGACCTGACCCGGGCCGTGGGCTACGAGACCCGGGTGGCCCAGATCTATCTGGAGCTGGCCCGGCGGCTCCGGGCGGACCCCGCGGCCCTTCGGTTCTGGCTCGACCTGGCCCTGGCCGAGGGCAACCACGCCAACCTCCTTCGGTTCTTCGAGTCCCTGGTGGAAGCCTGCGACGCGCCCGCGCCCGTGCTCGACCGGCTCGAGGACCAGCTCGCCCAGGTGGAGACCTGCGTGGCCGGGATCGAGATGGGCCTCGGGGCCCGGCCCGAGATGGACCGGGACGGGGCCCTGGAGATCACCCTGCGCATCGAGGAGTGCCCCAGCGAGGAACTGATCCTGGCCGGCCTCGGGATCCTCCTCCCCTGGGCGCCGGCGGCGGTGGCCACCCTGGCCGAGAGCTTGGCCGACCATGCGGCCCACATCGCGGACGGCGTCCGGAGGCTGACCCGGAGGCAGGACCTGTGGGCCCGGGCCCAGGCCTTCCTCACCCGGGCACGGACCGTGCGGGACCGGTTCGCAACGGGACTGACCGACGCCCCCCCCGCTCCGTGAGGCGACGGCAGCCCCCGCCGCCTCACCCCGCCAGATCGAGCCCCTCCACGAGGACCGGCGGGGCCCCGAAGCCGCCGTGCGCCTCCAGGTCCGTGCCCACCACGGCCACCCGCAGCAGCAGCTCCCCCACGGTCCCCGACAGGGCCGCGCCGGTCACGGGATGGGCCGGCGTCCCCTCCTCGAACCAGACCCCCGAGCACCCCACGGAAAACTCGCCGGTGACCGGATCCGCCGTGTGCAGCCCCAGCACCTCGCGCACCCACAGCCCCCGGCCCGCCAGGGCCATGAGATCCGCGGCGCCGCCTCCATCGCCCGGGGCCCAGATCAGATTGGTCACGTCGGGCCGGGGGGGGACCGCCGCCCCCCCGGCCGCGTTGCCCGTGGAATCCCGCCCGGCCCGCCGACCGCTGGGCCGATCGTAGAGGAACCCCTTCAACACCCCTTGCTCGACCACCGCCGTGTTCTGCCGGGGCACCCCCTCCTCGTCCACCGGCCGGGTCTCGATCCCCCCAGGCCGGAGCCCCTCGTCCCGGATGGTGACCCCTCGGGCCGCCACCACCTCGCCTCGCTCCCGGAACAAGCCCAGCCCCTTCTCCACGGTCTCTCCGAGAAACGACGGGGCGAGAACGCCCAGGAGGTCCGCCGCGACCCGAGCGTCGAGGATCAGGGGGAACCGGCCCGTGGGGGCCGGCCGGGCCCCCAGCAGCTCCACCGCCCGGTCCGCCGCGTCGGCCGCGAGACGCTCCGGTGCAATTTCGGCCCACTGCCGCACCTCGGCCGACGCCCACCCCGTCTGGGCCGTGCCCCCCTCGGCTGCGGACACCTCCAGGGAGGCGGAGGCCGAGGTCTCGACCCAGGCCACCTCCTCGGCCCGGTGGTTGCGGAGCATCCGGCGGATCACCACCGCCTCTGCCGAAGGCTTCCGCACGGAGACCACCCGACGGTCCCGGGCCCGGGCGGTGCGCTCCAGGGTCTGGACGACGCCGGCCAGGTCGGCGGCGGTGATCGCCTCCACCCGGGAGTCCCGGATCCCCAGGTCCCCCGACGGCGACGGCCCCAGGGCGCCTTCCAGGTCCGCGGCCGGAACCGGGTCCTGCGCCTCGGCGGCCTGGCGAGCCCACGCCACCAGCTCGCCGGCGTCCCACCGGGAACCCGGGCCGAGGGGCACGGCCGCGAACCCCACCCTACCGCCCCCCAGGTCCAGCCGCACCGACAGGTAGGACTCGCGCCACCGCTCCACGGCCGTCTCGCCGTCGCCGCCCTCGACCCGGATGCCCCGCTCCTCCCACACCGACGCCTGCCAGGGGCGGCCGGCCGCCGCCCGGGTCAGGGCCTCCCACAGGCCGGCGGGCGTCACGGGCCCAGCTCCCGCATCACCGCCACCTCGTCGCACTCGGGGAACTTCGAGCAGTGGAGGCAGTCCTTCCAGACCTTGTGGGGGAGCTGGGACTTCTCCACCTCGTGGAAACCCATCTTGGCGAAGAACCCCGGCCGGTAGGTCAGGGCGAAGAGCCGCCGCAGCCCGAGGCACCGGGCCTGCTCCAGGCAGGCCTCCACGAGGCGGCGGCCGATGCCCCGGCCCTGGAGGTCCCGGCGCACGGCCAGGGAACGAACCTCCCCCAGGTCCACCCAGCAGATGTGCAGGGCCGACAGACCCACGATCTCGTCGCCGCGCCACGCCACCACGAAGTCCCGGAGGTTTTCGTACAGGTCCAGCCGGGACCGCGACAGGACCACCCCTTCCCGGGCGTAGTCGTCGAGGATGGCTTTCATGGCCTCCACGTCCTGGAGGCGGGCCGGGACCACGGTGATCGTCACGACGCAAACCTTTCCACCAGTTCCTGCGCGTGGCGCAGGGAGGTTTCGGTCACATGGCGCCCGCCGAGCATGCGGGCCAGCTCCTCCAACCGGTCCCGCCCGACCAGGGGGCGCACCCGGGTCACGGTCCGGCCGACGGAGACCTCCTTCTCCACCCTCAGGTGGCCGGTGGCCCGGGCCGCGATCTGGGGCAGGTGGGTGATGCACAGCACCTGGCCGTGCTCGGCCAGCCGGGCCAGGCGTTCGGCCACGGCGTCGGCCGTGGCCCCTCCGATGCCGGCGTCCACCTCGTCGAACACCAGGGTGCCCACCCCCCGGTCCCGCAACGCGTTCTTCAGGGCCAGCAGAAGCCGGGACAGCTCCCCCCCCGAAGCCACCCGGGCCAGGGGCCGGGCCGGCTCCCCGGGGTTCGCGGCCAGAAGGAACCGCACCCGGTCCCCGCCCCGGGGGCCCGGCTCCACCGGCTCGAGCTCCACCCGGAACCGCGCCCGGCCCATGGCCAGGGCGGCCAGCTCCTCGGCCATCCGGGTCTCCAGGGCCCGGGCCGCCCCCTCGCGAAAGGCCCGCACGGCGGCCACGGCCCGCTCCAGCGCACCCCGGGCGGACTCCAGGTCCCGGCGCGCGGTCTCCAGGTTCCACTCCAGGGCCTCGATCTCGGCCAGCTCGGCCTCCATGGCCCCCAGCCGCGCCAGCACCGTGTCCACGCCGGCCCCGTGCTTGCGTTCCAGGCGGCGGATCGTTTCCATGCGCGCCTCGACCGCCTCGAGCCGAGCCGGGTCCGCCTCCACCGCCCCCAGGCGGCGGCGAACCCGCAACGCGGCCTCGTCCACCAATGCGGCGGCCTCGGCCACCAGGTCCAAGATCTCGCCGGCCCCCTCGTCCCAGGCCCTGGCCCCCTCCAGCTCCCGCTGGGCCCGGCCCAGCCGGGCCAGGGCCGCGGTCTCGGCCGCGTACAGCTCGGCCTCCGCCCGGCCGTAAGCCTCCCGGAGACGCTCCGCGTGGGCCAGGAGGTCTCGCTCGGCCCGCAGCCGCTCGTCCTCGCCGGGCTCCAGGCCGGCCGCGCGGATCTCCTCGATCTGGAACCGAAGGAACTCGGCCCGCTCGCGTCCCTCCCGCTCCAGCCGCTTCAGCCGGTCCACCTCGGCCCGAGCCGCCTGCCACGCGCGGTACGACTCCTGACATGCGCCCAGGGCCGTCCGGCCCTCGGGCCCCAGGGCCCCGTCCAGGAGCCGGCCGTGTTCGTCCTCCCGGAGCAGGGCCTGGTGCTGGTGCTGGCTCGACACCTCCACCAGGTGGGCGCCCAGCCGGGCCAGCACCCCGAGGGGGACCAGCGCCCCGTTCACGTGTGCCCGGCTGCGGCCGTCCCCGGTCAGGGTGCGGCTCACGATCAGGGGCTCGTCGGGGTCCCACGGAATCCCGGCCTCCTCCAGGATCGACCCCGCCGCCTCGCGGGCAGGGCCCTCGGGCGAGAACACCCCCTCGACCCGGGCCTGGGCCGCCCCGGCCCGAACCCAGTCCCTGCGGGCCCTCTCGCCCAGCAGGAGCCCCAAGGCCTGGAGCAGCAGCGACTTGCCGGCCCCGGTCTCGCCGGTGAGCACGGTGAAGCCGGGGGAAAGCTCCAGCTCCAGCTCGTCCACCAGGGCGAAGTCGCGGATCCGCACCCACTCGATCACCGCCCCTCCTCCAGCACGGGGAAGCCTCCCCACATGAGCTTGGTGCGCACGACCCGGTAGTAGTCCCGCTCGGCCGAGCGCACCAGCAGCACCCGGCTTTCGCCCCGCACCACCGTCACCCGGTCCCCCTCGTCCAGCTCCATGCCCTCCTGCCCGTCCAGGGTCAGGAACACCTCCCCGTTCTTCGAGGCCAGCCGCACCTCCACCCGGCAGGTGTCCGGCAGCAGGATCGGCCGTTGGGTGAGGGTGTGGGGACAGATCGGCGAGAGGACCAGGGCGGGCACCTGGGGCTGCACGATCGGTCCCCCGGCCGAGAGGCTGTACGCCGTGGATCCGGTGGGGGTGGCCACGATCAGCCCGTCGCCCCGGTAGTTGGTGAGGTACGCCCCGTCCACGCGGACCTCGAGATCGCTGATCCGCGCCAGGGCCCCCTTGTTGAACACCACGTCGTTCAGGACCCGGAACCGCTGGACCACCCGGCCCTGCCGCACCACCTCCCCCTCCAGGGTGGTGCGCGGATCCACGGTCCAGCCCTCCTTCCGGATCCGCTCCAGCGTGGAGAACAGCTCGGCCACGGGGATCTCGGTCAGGAACCCCAGGAACCCGATGTTCACACCCAGGATCGGGATCTCGCGGCCGCCCAGGGCCCGCACCGCCGCAAGGAGCGTCCCGTCGCCCCCCAGCACCACCACCAGGTCCGCCGGCTCCGGGGCCCGGCCGAAACGACCGTCTTCCAGCACCCGGACCCCCCGGGCCCGGGCCCACCGCCGCAGGTCCTCGGCGGCCCGGTCGGCCTCGGGGGAGCTGCGCTTACGGAACACGGACAACACGCGAAGGGGCAAACGATCGGCTCCGGAAACGTGGGGACGTCAGGACGTTATGACGTTGGAACGTTGGGAGGCTAGGACGTTGGGACGCTTCGCGTCTGCTGGGCGGCTTCCAGCCCTCTGGCTTCCTAGCCTTCTAGCTTTCCAGCCGGTATTCTAACAAACCATGAACCCACGGGAAACGAAGCACCGTGCCCCCCTGGCCGAGCGGATGCGGCCCCGGACCCTCGATGAGGTGGTGGGGCAGGACCACCTGCTGGGCCCGGGCCGCCCCCTGCGCACGGCGGTGGAGTCGGGGGCGCTGCCGTCCCTGCTGCTATGGGGGCCCCCGGGCAGCGGAAAGACCACCCTGGCCCATCTGCTGGCGCGGCTGGCCGGATACCGGCTCGAGACCCTGTCGGCCGTGGAGAGCGGGGTCAAACAGGTTCGGGAGGTGGTGGCCCGGGCCCAGCAGGCCCGCGGAGCGGGGGGGGCCACCCTGCTCTTTCTCGACGAGATCCACCGGTTCAACAAGGCCCAGCAGGACGCCCTGCTGCCTCACGTCGAGGCCGGCACCATCACCCTGGTGGGGGCCACCACCGAGAACCCCTCGTTCCAGGTGGTCTCGCCCCTGCTGTCGAGGATGCTGGTGGTGCGGCTCGAGCCCCTCGAAGACGAGGCGGTGCGGGCGATCGTGCGCCGGGCCCTCGAGGACCCCCAACGGGGGCTGCCCGGCGTGACCCTGGAGGACGAGGCCGAACGCCTGCTGCTGCGGGCCGCCCAGGGGGATGCCCGCCGGGCCCTCAATCTGCTGGAGGCGGCGGCGGTCGCCGCCCCCCGGGCCGCCGACGGCGGGACCACCGTGACCCGGGAGGTGCTGGCCCAGATCCTCCAGAGCCCGACCCTGTACCACGACACCCGGGGCGACTGGCACTACGACGTGGTGAGCGCCCTCATCAAGAGCCTTCGGGGCTCGGACCCGGACGCCGCCCTGTACTGGCTGGCCCGCATGGTCGAGGCCGGGGAGGATCCCTTGTTCATCGCCCGCCGGCTCGTGATCTTCGCCAGCGAGGACGTGGGCAACGCCGACCCCGAGGCCCTCCGGATCGCCCTGGCCGCAAAGGATGCCGTGCACTTCGTGGGCATGCCCGAGGGATGGATCCCCCTGGCCCAGGCCACCGTGTACCTGGCCACGGCTCCCAAGTCCAACGCCTCCTACGCAGCCTACCTGCGGGCCCGCAAGGACGTGCGGGAGCACGGCAACCTCCCGGTGCCCTTGCACCTGCGCAACGCCCCCACCCGGCTGGCCCGAGAGATGGGCCACGGCCGCGACTACCTCTACCCCCACGACCACCCCGACGCCGTGGTGGCCCAGACCTATCTGCCCGATGCCCTGGCGGGCCGGAGGTACTTCCGGCCCGGCCGGTTCGGGTTCGAGCGCGAGATCGCCAAACGGCTGGCCTGGTGGGAGCGAAAGCGGGCCGAGCAACGGGAGCGAGACCCAGAGGAGGAGCACCGATGAGCCGACCGGAACCCGCCCCCGAAAGGGGCACGCCCGAGCGCGGCACCACCTTCCGACGGATCGTGGCCACCACCGACTTCACCCCCGGGTCCAAGCGGGCCTTCCGGCGGGCCCTGACCCTGGCCCGGGACCTGGGGGCCGAGCTCCACCTGCTCCACGTGGCCTGCCAGCCCAACCTGAGATCCGTGTTCTTCGTGCGGGTGAGCGGGGATGCGATGGAGCGCCTGTGCGCCCGGGCCCGTCAGCGGGCCCGGCGGCGCATGGAGGACTTCCTGCGGGGGGAGGATCTGGAAGGGGTTCGCCTGGTCCCCCACGTGGTCACCGGTCACCCGGCCCGGGAGATCGTGGGGTATGCCGAACGGGTGGGCGCCGACCTCATCGTGGTCGGCGAGCGACCGGAGAGCCGGAGCCAGCACCTGCTCCAGCACGTGGCGTTCGAGAGCGTGGGGGAGCGGGTCCGGCGCACCGCGCCGTGCTCGGTGCTCACGGTGCGCTGAGGATCACCCCTTCTTCCGCAGCAGATCCTTGAGGCGGTCCACGTCCAGCGTGGGCGCGCGGGTGGCGGCCACGTTCTCCCTGCGAATCTCCTCGTAGATCTCCTTGCGGTGGACGGGGATCTCCCGGGGAGCCTGGATGCCCAGCTTCACGGCCCCGCCGTCGATGCCGAGCACCTTCACCTCGATCGTGTCCCCGATCATGATGGATTCGTCAACCTTCCGTGTCAGAACCAGCATCCCGACCCCCTGAACCCCGAAAGAGAGATAGGAAACGGATGGACCGGACTATACCCCCGTTTCCCAACCCCTTTCAAGAAAGTGCTACCGTTTGGGGACACCTTCCGGACGACCTCGGTCGTCGGTCGGGGCGGCTCGCAAGCCCCGCCAAAACCTCGGGGGCACGGAGCCTGATGGAACGACGGGCGCCCCCGGGCCCGCAGCAGGGGCTGCGGCGCGGGTTGTGTTCGCGGCTTGGAGCTCGTAGAATCCGCGGCCGCCGGGGGAAAGGAGGCCGAGTGAACCGAAGGGAGGCGTTGGGACGGATCGCTCTCGCGTGCGGGGGGCTGATGCTGCCCCAATGGCTGGGCGACGAGGCGTGGGCCGCGCAATCCGCCCCGCCCACAGGGGTTCTGGCGGTGGGCAACGTCCACACCGGCGAGACCTGCCGGGCGCGGTACCTGGACCCGGGCGGCGGGTGGAACCCCGCGGGGCTGGAGGCGTTGAACCGCCTGTTCCGTTGCCACTACACGGGGGAGGTGCGCCCCATCGATCCGAAGCTGTATCTCCTGCTCGACCGGCTGGGGTCCGCCCTGGGCCGGGCCGACGAATCCTACGAGCTCATCTCCGGATACCGATCCCCCCGATACAACGAGCTTCTTCGGCGCAACGGCCATGCGGTGGCCCGACGCAGCTACCACCTGCGCGGCATGGCGGCCGACGTGCGGCTGCCGGGGGTGCCCCTGGCTCGCCTGCGCCGGGCCGCCCAGAGCCTTCGGGCCGGGGGGGTGGGGTCGTACCGGGAGTTCGTCCACGTGGACGTGGGCCCGGTGCGCTACTGGCGGGGATGAGAGGGGCGGCTACCCGCCGTTCGTCGGCGGCCGTTGGCAAGGCGGACGAGATCGCAGACGCCGCCAGGCGATCGCGTAGTACAACCCGAACACGATGACCACCGGGGCCAGGAACCCCGCCAGGACCGCCGCCCCCAGCCCCCCCTTCAGCTGCCAGGCCACGAACAGTCCCACGGCCACCAGGGCCAGCGCCGGCACCCCCACCACCACCTGGGCCCGGCCCAGACGCCGGGGGTGGGGCTCGGCCGGGCTCAACTCAGCTCGATCAGGGGCCGTTCCTCCCAAATCACCTTCTCCTCCCGCAGATCCTTCACGGTCACGGTCAGGCGCTTGCGGGCGTCCACCTTGAACTCCAGCAGGAACCGGCGCTCCCCCACCCGACCCGGAGGGTGCACCGGGATCACCAGGGGCCCGTCCATGGCCGGCTCGTGGGTCTCGTCCTCCTGGGAGGCCACGAAGCTGATCCGGCCGTCGTCGCCGTAGAGGATCTCCCGGGCCTCGGCCCGGGGTCCCCCACCGGCCGACCGGTAGATCCGCAGATGCAGCTCGTACTGGCCGTCGTAGAAGGTGTTCACGATGTAGCGGGCCGTGGGGTTTCGGGTGGGATAGCGCGTGAACCGCTCCACCACCACCGGGTAGTGGTACTCTCCGCTGATCGGGTCCCGCACCTGGAGCGAGTAGGTGTCGCGCACCATGTCGTCCACCGGGCTGTCCGACAGGAACCGCAGGGCCCCACGGCCCGTGGCCAGCTCGGGCTGGGTCCCCAGGATCCGGTCGCCGAAGTTCTCCTCCAGGGTCCGGCGCACGATGGGGATCCGGGTGCCGCCCCCGAGCAGGAGCACCTTGCGGATCGCTTCGGGTTCGACCCCACCCAGGCGGGCTTCCTCCAGGGCCCGGTCCAAGGCCCGCTGCACCTCGGCGGCCAGGTTCTCGCGCTCCAGGATCTTGCGGAACTCCTCCTGGCCCCAGGTATGGGCGTCGGCTTCGTGGAGCACGAATCTCTTCCAGTAGAACGAGGGCAAGGGTTTGCCCATGTCGTCGGCGTGGAGCTCCCGGAGGATGCGCTGCTTCAGGTCGGCCGTGCCCACCGGCACGCTCACCGAGGCCTTGATCACGGGGGGCGAGTACGCCTCGCGCCCCATCCAGTGGAACTGGACCACCCGCACCCGCAGGGCCGAGAACCCGAAGTCGAACACGGCCACCAGGTCGTCGGTGAACAGGTTCAGGCCGTACCCCAGGGCCAGAGCGGTGTCCTCGTCCACCAGGGTCACGGACCGTACCGGATCCAGATCCACGTCTCCCAGCCACTCCCGGAACGCCTCGCCCCCTACCGAGGGGAACAGGATGACCGCGTGGACCCCCTCGTCCAGCTCCCCCGCCAGCCGCTCCATCACCCCCCGCAGGAACGCGGCCGCCGCCTCCTTGTGGGTGATCCGCCGCTCCCCCACCTTCCTGCCCACCGGGGTGGGGTGGAGCACGTGGTCCTTGAGGTCGCGGAACGTGGCGTCGTCGCCGTACACCCCGGCCCGCAGAACCTCCTCCCCCAGGAGGAGCTGCCTGCCGAAGTGCACCAGCGAGGGCACGAACAGGGTCCCCGGCACGTCCCGCACCCGCCGGGCCACCCCCTTCAGCAGCCCCCGATACCGGGTGTCCCCCTCCCGGAAGGTGATCAGGGTGTTGTAGTTGCCCAGATCCACAGCGATGTCGGCCACGAAAAGAACCTCTGGAAGGCGGGAAAGCGATCAACCCGGCGGACAAACAGGTGCTACCGCTCCCTGCTCGGAGGGGCAAGGGACCTGTCGGAGAGCCGGGCGCGGCCCCTTAGCTCGCCGCGCAGCGCCTCTGACGCTCGGACCGCGAAACGGTTTGGATTCCAGCGAGTTGTCATGAAATCGGCTCTTCGGTCCTGTGCCTGCGCGGCGAATCTCAATGCCCGGCTTCGCGCCCGGCCGGAGGCAGGTCCCTTGCCCCACCCTTGCCCCACCCTCCGAGGAGGCGCGTCTATTTTGTCGCCGGGTCAATAGAAAGCCCGGAAGCTAGAAGGCTGGGGGGCCGGAAGCCAAAGGCCGGCCGCGGACCGCCACCCTCACAGCGCCTCGATCAGCACCATATCGCCCCGCACCTGTCCCTCCACCAGGAGCACCATGTCCCGGCACTCGGCCTTGAGCGCGGTCCGGGCCCGGTCGAGCATGTGGCGCACCGGCCCCACCACGGCCCCTTCGGCCGGCAGTTCGGCCGCGATCCGATCCAACTCGGGCAGGTCCCGGTCCGTCCGGCCCTGGATCCACCGCCCCAGGGCGGTGGGCAGGCCGTGGAACAGGGCCCGGCCGAGCCCGCCCCGGTGCACCCCCTCCCAGCACAGGAACAGCTCCAGGAGCGGGTCTCCCCGGTCCTCGAGCTGGACCATCAGCGCCCACAGCCGGTGAAGGGCCTCCCGCCGGCCGGGCTTTGCCGCGGCCAGGGCCGACAGGTACCGGCCCAGGGACCTCTCCGCCGGACCGGAGAACCGCGACTCCGGGTCCTCGGCCGGGGGATAGGCTCCCGCGGCGAACCTCTGCCCGAGCTGCCGCTCCAGATCCTCGAGGTCCACCAGCCCCTCGTCCAGGAACGAGGCCAGGTTCACGACCGGGTTCGCCTCGGCCGCGGTGACCTCCAAGAGCCGTTCCGGATCGGCCCCCGCCGGCAGGTCATCGGCCTCCACCAGACCGGGCCGCCCCAGGGCGGCCACGGCCTCCGCCAGGAACGCGGTGGTGGGGATCTGCATCAGGCACCGGGCGGCCAGGTACGCCGGAAGGAGCTCCCCCCGGCGCCACACGGCCTCCAGGTCCGGGGCGTATCGGGGGTCCTCCCGGAAGGCCGTCACGAGCAGGAGCTCCCGCAGGGGGCGGCCCGACTCCCGGGGCAGCCGCAACACGAGCCGCTCCAGGGCCGCCGGGGCCGTGGCCCGGCGCAGCCCCCGGTACACCGGCACCGGGTCTGCGGGCTCGGATCGGCGCCGCCGGAACAGTCGTCCCCAGAACCCCTTGGGCTCCCGGGGGTCCAGGGTCCGGGCCACGAACTCCTGGGCCTCGGGGTGCGGAACCGCGCCGAGGGCCTCTAACATCCAAGGCTCGGGCTCCTCCCCTGCCGCCTCCAGAAGCGGACCCACCCCTGCGGGGGCCCCGAGCGCGGCGTAGGCCTCGAACGCAGACCGCGCCTTCTCCCGATCCGGGACCGCGAGCCAGGGGATCAGATCCTCGGCCAGCCCGGGGTCGCCCAACCGACCGATCCCCAGGGCCGCCCAGGCCCCCACCGGGGAGTCCTCGGCCAGACGCTCCCGGAAGCGGTCCCGGGCGCCCGCCGCCCCCATCCGGGCCAGAGCGTGGAACGCGGCCGGATCGTCGGCCAAGGGAAGGAGCGCTGCCTCGGCCTCCGGCCCCCCGTACCCGGACAGGGCCTCGCAGGCGGCCGCCCTGAGGAACGGGTGCTCCAGGGCGGCGAGCACCAGCGGGAGCGCCTTGGGGCCCCGGATCCGGCCCAGGGCCCGGAGCGCCTGGCCGGCCGCGTCCAGGGCGGAGCGTTCCCGGCACAACCGGGCCAGGTATCCCTCGGCCAAGGGGTGGCCCAGGCTGCCCAGGCCCAGCATGACCCCCCGCTTCTGCGGCGAGTCCGGCCGGGCCACCCACTCGTGGAGCACCTCGTCCACCTCGGGCCCCAGGCACAGACCACCCACCAGCACCGCCAGCCGGTACGGCCGCGGGGCCGAGCCCACCGGGGGGAGGTGACGGGGGAACGCCCCCGGCCCCCGGTCGAGGATCTCCTCGAGGAGGTCCCCCAGGGGGCGGTGGACCTGGGCATCCATGGGCGGCTACGCCTTCTCCCGGACCCGGGCCTTTTCCTCGTCGGTCAGCTGCTCGTAGTACTCCGACGTGAACTCCCGCTCCACCTGCCCACCGAGGAGGGCCTCGATCTTCTCGGTGATCTCCAGACACCGCCCCCCCTTGGCCCCGAACACGGTGACCTTCACGTTGCCCTCTTCGTCGATGGTCACCTTCACCTCTTCCACGGTCACATCCTCCTCAGGGTCAGGCTGACGGTCTCGCCCTGGCGGTCCTCGTTGACCACCTGGAACTCCTGCTCCGCCAACTGGTCCTTGACCACGTGGTACGCGTACCGGCGGGTGACCTCCTTGACGAACGCCTCCTGGGAGAACGAGCGAACCATGTCCCAGTCGGCCACAACCTCGTAGGTGTCGCCGTTCTTGATGAACCCGATGTCGTACCCCTCGGGCGTGCGCACCTTGAGATCCACGGTCATCTTGCGGCCCAGGTAGCCCCGGATCTTGCTGCGGCCCTCCACCACGTCGAGCTCCATGTCGGCCAGGGCCCGCTTCAGAAACAGCAGGTCCACGATCCGGGTCTTCAGTCGGGAGAAGTGGGACATGGGAAACCTCGGCTGTCGGCCGTCGGGGGGCTCGCCCCCGCCGCGTCAGTGCACCTCTTTGTTCGCCTTCCGGGTCCGGTCGGCGGCCCACTCGCGCAGGCGCTCGATCCGCTCGCTCATCAGCTTCGAGATGGGCACCACCTCCCGGATGCCCTGCAGGATGTCCTCGGTGGTGAAATCCCGCTCCCCGTCGTCGAAGGCGTTGTACATGGCGTTGATGATGGCCTGCTCGATCTCGGCCCCGCTGAACCCCTCGGTCTCCCCCGCCAGCAGGGCCACGTCGTAGTTGCGGATGACCGGCCGCACCTTCGACAGATGGACCCGGAAGATCTCCATGCGCTCCTCGTAGTGGGGAAGATCCACGAAGAAGATCTCGTCGAACCGCCCCTTGCGCATCAGCTCCGGCGGCAGGTTCGTGATGTCGTTGCCGGTGGCGATGACGAACACCGGCTTCTCCTTCTCCTGCATCCATGTCAGGAACGTGCCGAACACGCGGGCCGAGGTGCCCGAGTCCCCGGCGCCCGTGACCGACGAGAACGCCTTCTCGATCTCGTCGATCCATAGGATGCAGGGGCTGATCGTCTCGGCCAGCAGCAGGGCCTTGCGCATCCGCTCCTCCGACTCCCCCACCAGGCTGCCGAACACCTTGCCCATGTCGAGCCGGAGCAGCGGCAGGCGCCACAGGGCCGATGTGGCCTTGGCGGTGAGGCTCTTGCCGGTTCCCTGGATGCCGATGATCAGGATCCCCTTGGGGTTGGGCAGTCCGTACTCCTTGGCCCGGCTGCTGAAGGCCTTGTCCCGCTTCTTGAGCCAGTCCTTGAGGTTGTCGAGCCCCCCGATGTCCGAGATCCTCTCCCGGGCCGGGAAAAACTCCAGCACCTCCTCCTTGCGGATGACCTTCTGCTTTTCCGACAGCACCAGCTGGATCGCGGACTGATCGAGCACTTTGTGCTTCAGGATCGACTTGACGAACACGCCCCGGGCCTGGTTCTCGGTAAGCCCCAGGGCGGACTTCACGAGCTTCTCCTCCGCGTCCTTGCTCAGGTCCACCTTCACGTCCCGCGAGTCGCAGATCTCGTGGAGGATCTCCCGGAGCGCCTCGTAGTCCGGCAGGGGGAGGAACACCTGGGGCACGTCGTCGCGGATCTCGGGGGGGAGTCTGAAGAAGGGGGACAGGAGGATCACGGTCTTCCGGGACGAGCGCAGGGAGTGGAGAAGGTTCCGGAGCATCCGGACGATGACCGGTTGCTCGAAGAACGGGTGGAAGTCCTCCAACACGAAGATCGCGTCGCCCCGGTACCCTTCGATGCGCTGCAGCGCCGTGAGGGGGTCCATCCGCCCCTCCTCCAGGGGGTTCGAACCCCCTTCCCGCCGGAACCCCATGACCGTGTTCCAGAAGAACAGCTCCCGCCCGTTCAGGCGCTGCGCGACCCCTTTCACCAGATCGTGGGCGCGCTCCTCCTCACCGGTCACCAGCGAGATCACCGGCTGCCGGGAACGGATCAGGATGTCGAGCTCCTCGCGGATGTCCATGGCTCTGCCACACCTCCCTCGGCCCAACCGAACCTCCGGTCGAACCTGCGTTTTCGGCTACTCTAGGGCAGCGGTGGTCGACGGGTCAACGCCGGGCCCCGGCGGGCTCGGGGCCTTCGGCCCGCCAGGCGGCGAGTGTCCCGTTTTGCAAGAAAGGATTCCGACGGATTGCGGCGGTGGAGCTGAGGGCTCCGGCGCAGGGCGACGGCCGAGCACGCCGGGGAGCCCAGGATCCTTGCGGGTTACCCTTCTTCGCTGCCCGGCCCCGCAGGGGGCTTCCTCAGCCGCTCCTTCTCCCGCTCCAGGTAGACCCGCATGGCCTTCCAGTGGTCGTCCCAGATGTCCACGAACTCGATCCCCACCTCCACCCGCCCCCCCTCCACCGGCCGGGTGCGCACCACCCGCCCGATGGCGGTCAGGGGTCGGGTCACCGAGTCCTCCCCATACTTCAAAAACTCCGAGGTGTGGCGGTGCCAACCGGCCAGCCTCAGGGCCACCTGCACGGGCCGGCCCGGCTCCAGGGGCTGGTCCAGGACCAGCCTCACCCCCCCCTCGCTGACGTCGCGCATCTCGGCCTCGAGCTCGGGCGCCCGCCCCAAGGGGTAGGTGATCTCCTGGCAGGTGATCCGCGCCCGCTTGGGAATGCGTTCGTGCCTGCGTCGTTCCCGGTCCATGGTGAGTCCTCCCGGTAACTTCGGTCGTCGGTCGTCGGTCGTCGGTCCTCGGTCAACGGTCAACGGTCTGGGGCCTTCGGCCCGCTAGGCGGCCAGGCGGCTCTCGAACCGCGCCAAAGCTCGGGGGGCATGGGGTCTGCTGGAGAGCCGCGTGCGGCCCCTTGGCTCGCCGCCCGGCCCACCGGCCCTGACAGGGGGTTCGTGCGCCGCACTGTACCGAAAGGCCCGCGGGGAACGCCAGGTGCCCCCCGGCCGGGCTTGGAGTTGCCGCCGACGGCGTATTAGACTCCAGGCACCGAAGGCTTCGCCAACCCCCACGAAAGGACGCGCATGTTCCGCACGTTGCGAGGCCCCGGGGTCGTTCTGCTGGTCGGCGCCGCCGCCGGCGCCGTGCTGGGCGCGGCCCGGACCCGGGAGGCGGCCCTCCACCTGCTGGCCAAGAACCGGGCGCTCCTGGACGCGGGCGTTCCCGCCCTGCCGGGCCCGGGGCACCTGGGCACCCTGGGCTCCTGGGCCCCGGCCGGCGCGGGTGCGGTGTTCTTCGGCCTGAGCCTGGGGCTGGGCGGCGCGGCGCTCCTGGCCCTTCTGGCGGCGGCCCTCGGTCTTGCGCCCGGACGGGCCGGGAGGCTCCTCCCCTGGGCCACGGCCCTGGTTCCCCTGGGGCTGGGGTTTTGGGGGCGGGACTGGGGCCTTGCCGCGGCGGCCGAGCCCGCGGCCCTGGCCGCTGCGGCGTGGGCCGCGGGCCGGGCGGGCCGGGGGGTGCCGGCCCTTCGCCTGGCGTGCGCCGGCCTGGCGATGGTCGGCCTCCTGCCTTGGGCCCGGGCCCCGGAAGGGCCGTTCACCCGGTTCCGGGATCGGGTGCTCCTGGCCCGGCAGACCGGACCGGCGCTTGCCCTGGACACCTTCTATTACCGCTGGACCCTGTACCCGGCCGAGGCCCTCAAACCCCTGGCCGCCCGCAGCCAGCCCACGGTCTGGGCGGACCCGGCCGCCGGGGACCGGGCCGCGCTGTGCGGGGCCGCGGCCCGGGTCGGGTTGTGGTGCGTGGACGATCCCTCCGGCGCGGACGTGCGGATCGAGCCGGGCCCCCGGCTGGTCCACGGCCCGGCCGAGGCCCCGTGGGCCGGCCCCCCCCAGGCCCGCCGGCGGGCGTGGAACGATCTGTCGGCCCGGGCCGACCGGGCCCGACCCCTTCGGAGGGTCACGGCGGTGTCGCTCTTCTACGGGTGCCCGCTGGTGTTGGCGGGCCTGCTTTCCGGCTTGGCTGTCTGGCTGGGGGCCTGGATGCCCCACCCGGGCCATCGGAAGGCGGCGGCCCTGGTGTGCGCCGGGTTTCTGGGAGGGCTCGTGGCAGCGGTGGCGATGCAGCCTCCGTGGCTCGTGCGGGTCCGACGGGACCTGGCGGACTCACCCACCCCCGAGGCCGGCCGGGTGGAGGCCGCCCTTCGCGCCCGCCGCCCGGTGGAGAGGTTCTATGGGGCTCGGGCGGCCGGCCGACTGGGCGAGGGGTGGGAGCCCGCCCTGGAGGCGGCCCTGGCCGATCCGGTGATCAACGTCCGCTACGCGGCGGCCCAGGCCCTGGGCCGCGTCGCAAGCCCCCGCGCCCGGGAGGTGCTTCGGGCGGTGCTGGAGGGCCCGGCGGATTGGTACGTGAAGGAGCGTGCGTGGGCCGGGCTCCGGAGGTCCGGGTGGCGGCCCGGGAGGTGACCGTTGCCGAGGCCGCCCTGGTCGTGGCCGTTTGGGCAGCGGCCGAGACGGCCCTCAGCCGGCTCGTGCCCAGGCCGGGATCGGCGGCGGCTGCCCTGATCTGGACCGGCGCGATCCGGCTCGTCGAGACCGGAGGTCTCGCCCTGTGGTGGCGCGCCCGCCGCTTCGCCCCGGGCTCCCTGGGGCTCACCGGCCGGCACGCCCGGCAAGGGCTGCGGATCGGGCTGTGGGTGGCCGCCGGGTTCGGGGCCGTGGTCCTCGGCACCGAGCTCCTGGCCCGGATGATGGTCGGCCGGGGCTGGCTCGCGGCGGTCACGGGCCCGGCCCGGCCTTTGGACGAGACCCTGTGGCTGGTGGCGGTGGGGGCCGTGGTGGCCCCGGCGTTCGAGGAGCTCCTGTTCCGGGGCGTGGTC
This sequence comes from Deferrisoma camini S3R1, assembly GCF_000526155.1. NCBI lineage: Bacteria > Pseudomonadati > Thermodesulfobacteriota > Deferrisomatia > Deferrisomatales > Deferrisomataceae > Deferrisoma > Deferrisoma camini. Next base: position 2,336,999 of record NZ_JAFN01000001.1, read on the forward strand.
TACCGGGCCGTTCGCGTGCGGTGGGGGGTGACGGTCGGGGTGGCGGCGTCGACCACGCTGTTCGGCCTGGCCCACCTGGCCACGGCCTCCATCCCCTGGACCCAGATGGTGGGAGGAGCGGTGTTCTGCCTGGTGTACGAGGTATCGGGAAGCCTGTGGGCCCCCTATACGGTGCACGCCCTGGGGAACGGCTGCCTGTTCCTGCTCCCCTTTGTGCTTCGATGACGGGGAGGCGACGATCGCCCCGACGAGCAGACCGTAGGGGTCGGGGTGCCGGTTCGTTGGTGGCGGGGGCATGGGGCCTGCTTCCGGCCGGGCGCGAGTGCAGCATCCGATCGCCGCGCCTTCGCATGCCGTTGCCGGAGCCGCTTGTTCGGGCAGCGACAGCGGAGGGGCCTGGAATTCGACAAAGCTACGGATGTTCGGAGGGCGCGGCGAGCCAATGAGCCGCGCCCGGCTCTCCAGCAGGCCCCATGCCCCCCGTGGTCTTGGCGTCGGCGCTCAGGAGCCGCCTGCCCGCCTAGCCGCCCAGCGGGCCGGGGGCCCCGGCCAACGACCAACGACTGACGACCAGAAACCGAAGTCACAAGGAGCAACCCTGATGATCCGGGAGCGCATCGGCCTGACCGTGTGGGGCCTGGCCGCGGTGGCGGCGGGCCTGTGGTTGTTGGCCCGCCTGGAGGCCGTGGTGGTGCCGCTGCTCCTGGGCTGGTTCATCGCCTACGCCCTGGACCCCGTGCTCGACCGGCTGGAGACCTGGCGGATCCCCCGGGCGGTCGGGATCTTCCTGCTTCTCTCCGGAGCGTTCCTGCTCGCGTTCCTGTCGGTGGTGGTGGTGATCCCGGCCTTCGTCGAGCAGGTGAGGGGCGCCGCCGGAGCCCTGCCCGGCTACCTGGAGGCCACCCGGGGCTCCTGGCTTCCGCGCATCGAAGGTCTGCTGGGCCGCCCGTTGCCCGTGGACCCTGCGGCGAGCCTCGCGGAGATCCTGAAGGCCGTGGGTGCGAACCTGCCGGACCTGGGAAGCCGGGCCGCGGCCCTGGCCGGGGCGGTGGCCGCGAACCTGTGGCGGCTGCTGGGCACCCTGCTGGGCCTGGCCCTGATCCCCGTGTTCGCGTTCTACCTGCTGCTCGACTTCAACGGCCTCGGGGAGCGGGTGGTGGGCCTGCTGCCGCCCCGCCACCAGGGGCTGGCGAACCGGATCCTGTCGCGGGCCGACGAGGCGCTGGGCGCGTTCGTGCGCGGCCAGATCACGGTGTGCGCCTCGCTGGCCCTGGTGTACTCGGTGGGGCTCGGCTTCACCGGCATCGACATGCCGTGGGTGGTGGGGACCCTGGCCGGCGTGCTGTTCCTGGTCCCGTACCTCGGCACCCTGGTCGGACTCGTGCTCGCCACCCTGCTGGCCCTGCTCAAGTTCCACGACCTGGCCCACGTGCTTGCCGTGTGGGGGGTGTTCGCGGCGGGGCAGGCCCTGGAGGGGTTCGTGCTGACCCCCCGGCTGGTGGGGAACCGGGTGGGGCTGCACCCGGTGGCGGTCATCGTGGCCATCCTGGCCGGGGGGGAGCTGTTCGGAGCCGTGGGGGTTTTGCTCGCCGTGCCCTCGGCGGCCGTGCTCCGGGTGACGCTGGCCGAACTGCTGGCGCTCTACCGGACGTCGGCGTGGTACCGGGAGGAGGCCTGATGCTCCCCGTGGCCGCGCTGTTCCCCCACCTTCGGCTCCGGGCCCCGGCCCTGGCCCGTCGCCTGGACGGCATCACCGGCCTCGAGCGGGCCGGCGAGGTCCTGCGGATCCGGGTGCCCGCCGGGGGCTGGGCCCACCAGGAGCTCCTGAAGTGCCTGCCGGAGCTCCGAGCCCGGGCACGGGAGCTGTTCGGGCCCTCCACCGGGGTCGAACTCGCCGAGGGCCCGCCCGATCCCGAGCGCCTCCCGTTTCCGGTGCTCTCGTCCAAGCACTGGAACCTCGTGGCCTTCTGGGCGTGGAACGGTACCCGCTGGGCCTGCGCGGCCGTGCCCAAGCCCGAGTACCGGAAGGCGCTGGAGGGCGGATCGCCCCCCGAGCCCCGGTTCCTGCGGCAGGGACCGCTCCCGCCCGGGGGCCCCGCAGAGGTCCTTCCGGACCTCCTGGAAGACCTCGCCCGCAAGGCCCAGGCCGACCGGTCCTACGCCCACCTGGTGATCCCCTTCCCCGGGGACACCGTGGCCCGGGACCTGGAAACCGCCCTCTACACGGCCAAGGATTGGGGAACCCCCCGGGTGCCTGGCCCCGTGCTCCAGAAGTACGTGGGCCGCATTCACTGCACCGACCCGGCCCGCCCCCCCTTGGGCGTTCGGATGGCCCAGGGGCTGCTTCCCTGTAACTTCGGGCCTTCGGCCCGCTAGGCGGCTGGGCGGCTAGGCCGCTAGGCGGCTCCTGAGCGCCGACGCCAAGACCTCGGGGGGCATGGGGCCTGCTGGAGCGCCGGGCGCGGCTCCTTGGCTCGCCGCGCCCCCCGAACATCCGTAGCTTTGTCGAATTCCAGGGCCCTCCGCTGTCGCCGCCCGAACAGGCTGCTTCGGCAACGGCATGCGAAGGCGCGGCGATCGGATGCCGCACTCGCGCCCGGCCGGAAGCAGGCCCCATGCCCCGCCGCCGGCAATGAGCACCGGACCAATGAAAGTTACCCTCCCTACTGCCGGGCCCCGCAGGGGCCGGCGCGCCCCATGGCGGGGCCACCGGTAAAGTTTCGGCCCTCCCCGCCGAAAAGGGGAGAAATATCGTGTTCTGTTTGCGGAGGCTCCGCATTGCTGTTCATCCGGGTTCTCGTCGCCGTCGCAGCCGTCATCCTGGCCCCCCAGCCCGCACGGTCCCAGCCCAACCGCCGGGTCGTGGTGCTCCACTCGTACCACCAGGGGCTCTCCTGGGTGGACGCGATCAACGCGGGGTTGACGGACGTGTTCGGACGCGCCGACCCCACCCTGGCCCTGCGGTTCGAGTACCTGGACACCAAGGCCCATACCGGGTCGGACTACCTCGAGCTCCAGGCCCGGCTCCTGGCCCGCAAGTACCGGCGGATCCCCCCCGCCCTGGTCGTCGCGTGCGACAACAACGCCTTGGACTTCGTACGGGAGCACCGCGACCGGGTGTTCGGCAGGGTCCCGATCGTGTTCTGCGGGGTCAACAACTTCTCCGAGGCCATGGTCCGGGGGCTCGATCCGGTGACCGGCGTGGCCGAGGCGGTCAGCTTCCGGGAGAACCTGGAGCTGATCCGACGGCTCTACCCGGATCTCGGCCGGATCGTGGTGTACGGAGCCGAAACCACCACCTTCCGGGCGAACCGCGAGCGGATGGTGGCGGCGGCCCGGGCCCTGGGCATGGAGGGCCTCCTGGAGTTCCGGGGCGGGCTGTCCGTGGGCGAGGCCCGGGAGGACATCGGCGCGCTTTCCGCGGGCGCGGTGGCCGTGCTCATCGAGACCCTGCGAACCGACCGGGGCGTGGCCCTGGGGTTCGGTGAGGCGTGCCGCCGGCTGCGGGAGGCCTCGAAGGTGCCGATCCACAGCTTCTGGGACACGTTCTTCGGATACGGCATCGTGGGGGGGAAACTCGTGAGCGGCGCCGACCAGGGCCGTGCGGCGGCGCGACTGGCCCTGCGGGTGCTTGCAGGTGCCGATGCCGGCAGCCTGCCCGTGGTGCGGGAGGGATCGAACCCCTGGATGTTCGACTACCGGGAGCTCGTGCGGTTCGGCATCGACCCCGGCCTGCTCCCGCCGGGAAGCCACGTGCGGTTCCAGCCCCCCGGGCTGTGGGAGCGGTACGGCAAAGTGCTGGGCCCCGGCCTCGGGGTGTTCGGCCTGCTGGGGCTGCTGGCTCTGTTCCAGGCTGCGGACGCCGCCCGCCAGCGCCGGGCGAAGCGGGCCATCCGCCGGGCACGGGACTTCCTCCAGACGGTCATCGACGGGGTGGCCGAGCCGATCCTGGTCATCGGCCCGGACTACCGGGTCAAGCTCCGGAACCGGGCGGCCCGGAAGGCCTCGGGCCTTCCACAGGCGGAAACGTGCCACGGCCTGTCCCACGGCAGCGACACCCCATGCACGGGAGAGCACCACCCCTGCCCGCTGGCACAGGTGCGGCAGACCGGCGAGGCCGTCACGGTCACCCACGTTCACAAGGGCCCGGCCGGCGAGCCCCGCCAGGTCGAGATCCTGGCATCCCCCCTGCGGGACGCCGAGGGACGGGTCACCGGCATCGTGGAGACCGTGCGGGACGTGACCGATCGCGTCCGGGCGTTCGACCAGGTGCGCCGGGCCAAGGAGGAGTGGGAGAAGACCTTCGACGCCGTGCCCGACCTGATCGCCCTCATCGGGCCCGACCGCCGCATCCGGCGGGTCAACCGGGCCCTGGCCGAGCGGCTGGGGGTCGAGCCCCGGAACCTAGTGGGCCGGCGTTGCTTCGAGGTGTTCCACGGCACCGCCGAGCCGCACCCCCAGTGCCCCCACGCCCGATCCCTCGAAGGGGGGAGGCCGCGGGTCGCCGAGGTCCACGAGCCCCACCTGCGCGGCCACTTCTTCGTCTCCACCTCGGCCCTGCCCGGCCCGGACGGCCGGAACCTCGGCTGCGTGCACGTGGCCCGGGACATCACCGATCTCAAACGCGCCCAACACGCCCTCGAAGCGGAACGGCACCGGCTGAGGGTCACCCTGGAGAGCATCGGGGACGGGGTGATCGCCACGGATCCCCAGGGCCGGGTGACCCTGCTGAACCCCACCGCCGAGCAACTGACCGGATGGTCCGAGGGCGAGGCCCTGGGCCGGCCCCTGGCCGAGGTGTTCCGGATCGTCAACGAGACGACCCGGCACCCCGCAACCAACCCGGTGGACGAGGTGATCGCCACGGGCCGGGTGGTGGGCCTGGCGAACCACACCATTCTCATCGGCCGGGACGGCACGGAACGCGCCATCGCCGACAGCGCGGCGCCCATCCGGGACGACGAGGGGCAGGTGGTGGGCGTGGTCCTGGTGTTCCGGGACGTGACCGAGGAGCGCCAAAGGGAGGCCGAACGGGCTCGGGCCCAGCACCTGGAGTCGCTGGGGGTGCTGGCGGGCGGCATCGCCCACGACTTCAACAACCTGCTGATGGGCATCTCGGCCAACCTGGAGGCGGCCCGCCGGAAGGTGGCCCCCAACGACCCGGCCTACACCCGGCTCTCCCAGGCCGAGGCCGCCTGTTTCCGGGCCACCCACCTCACCCGCCAGCTCCTCACCTTCGCCCGGGGCGGCGACCCCGTGCGCCGCAGGGTCGACCTGGCCGAGCACCTGGAGGAGTGGGCCTCGTTCCCCCTGCGGGGTTCCAACGTGGCCCTGGACCTCCACCTGCCCGCCGGCCTCTGGCCCCTGGAGGCCGACCCCGGCCAGCTCGAGCAGGTGATCACCAACCTGGTCCTGAACGCCCGTCAGGCCATGCCCCGCGGCGGCGCCGTCCGGGTGTCGGCCCGAAACCGGGAGATCGGGCCGGGCGACCACCCCGGCCTGGAGCCGGGCCGCTACCTGGAGATCGAGGTCGCCGACACCGGCATCGGCATCCCGGACGAACACCTGCCGAAGATCTTCGACCCCTACTTCACGACCAAACAGGCCGGCAGCGGGTTGGGCCTCGCCACGGCCCATTCCATCGTCCGGCGACACGGAGGGGCCGTGTCGGTGGAGTCGCGCCTGGGCGAAGGCACCCGGATCCGGATCCTGTTGCCGGCCGCGGCGGCGGGGGAGCCCCCCCGAGCCTCCCATGCCGGTCCGGAGACGCGCGGCGTCGCCGCCCCACCGGCACGTCGCCGGATCCTGGTCATGGACGACGAGACGATCATCCGCGACGTGGTGATGGAGGTGTTGGACGACATGGGGTACGAGCCCGAGGTGGCGGGGGACGGCCGGGAGGCGGTGGAACGCTACCGGGCCGCCCAGGAGGCCGGGGCACCCTTCGACCTGGTGATCCTCGACCTCACCGTGCCGGACGGCATGGGCGGGCTTGATGCCCTGGAGGAGCTGCGTCGGATCGATCCGGGGGTGAGGGCGGTCGCCTCCAGCGGGTACGCCTCGGACCCCGTCCTGGCCGAGCCCCGGCGCTACGGGTTCGCCGCCTCCGTGGCCAAGCCCTACCGGCTGGCCGAGCTGTCGCGGGTGATCGAGACGGTGCTCGCGACGCGGGAGTAACCTTTGCTGGGAGGCTAAAAGCCCTTTTGTCACCCCACGTGCAGCTCACACCCCCATGGTGTGCCCCCCTTCCTGGGCCACGGCGGGGGGCCTGCTGATACCAAGTTGCATTCAAAGCTATGGGCCCCCTGCTCAGAGGGGCAAAGGGACCTGCCGGAGAGCCGGGCGCGGCCGTGTCAGGGCCCAGAATTCAGAGGACAGTGGACAGAAGAATCGCAGGAGCGGTTTTCCCTGTCTCCTGTCCACCGAGCCCTGACTCCTGAAAGGCAGGTCCCTTGCCCCGCCCCCGGATACGTATCCGATGGATGGCAACTTGGTATGAAGCGTGGGGTCAGTGGCCCTCCCCCGCCTCCGGGAACACCCGCTCCGCCAACGCGTCGAGGCTGTGGCGCTCCTGGAACGCCTCCTTGGCGCCTTCGAAGTCGTAGGCCTCGGCCCGTTCCAGGAGCTCCTCGGCCCGGTCGCGCACCTGCTCCGCCTCCAGCCGCCGCACCTCGTCCCACGCGAGCTCGGCTACCCAGGCGGGCTCGAGGTCCTCGTCCAGGAACCCCACCCGGACCCGCTCCTGCCGGGCCAGGGACCCCAGCAAGCCGAGGTCCGACGGATCGGCAGGGTCCAGGTACACCTCGCCCACCAGGTCCCCGGCACCCGACGCCTCGCACCGCACCAGCCAGCACACCACGGGGCCGTGGGCCGTGGCCTCCACGACCCACCCGGTCTCCACCGGGGCACGGGCGGCCCGCAGGGCCTCGGCCACGTCGCGGCGGGTCTTGACGAGCACCACCACCTCCTCGCCGGAGCCCAGGTCCAGGTTCACCGCGACCACGGCGAACGGTTGTTCCGCGAGGAAGCGTCGGACCTCTTCGTCCACATGCATCGAGACACCTCGGAGAAAGCGGTTATGGGCCTCCGGCCCGCGAGCCGGGATCCAGCGACTCCACGAACCCCCGGAGGATCGCACCGAACTCGTCGGCCCGGCCCAGGCACAGGATGTGGTCGGCCCCTTCCAACACGCGCAGGCAGGCCCGGGGCAGGCCCCGGACCAGGGCGCGGGCGTGGGCCGGCGGGGCCAGCCAGTCCCGCGAGCCGGCCACCACCAGGCTCGGCATGCGAAGCCCCGGGAGCCCCGGCTCAAGGTCGGCGCGAATCAGGTCGATGTACAACGCTCGCATGGTGGGCCGATGGGCCTTCCGGACCATGTCCTTCACCACCGGCCGGGCCCACCCCGGCCCGTGGTGCCGGCCGAAGGCCAGGAGCACCGAGGCCTGGAACGCCTCCATGGCCAGGCGGCGGCCGATGCCGGCGAACGCCAGGCCGGCCCACCGCCGCAGCCCCCGGGCCCAGTGGGCCGAGGTGCAACACAGCCCGAGGCCCGCCACCCCGTCCGGGTGCTGGAGCGCGGCGGTCAGGGCCAGGGTGCCGCCCATGGAGTACCCCAGGAGCACCACGGGCCCCGACCCGAAGCGCTGCCGGATGCGGGCCCACAGCTACCGGGCGTACGCATCGATCCGGCGCTGGGCCGCGGGCAACGGGGGCTCCGCCCCGAACCCGGGCAGGTCCGGGGCCCAAACCCGGCCTACATCTTGCAGAACCGGCACCTGGAGGTTCCACATCCGGTGATCCACACCCAGGCCGTGGATCAGCACGATCGGGAGGTTACGGACGGCCATGACCGCTACCCCGTGGAAAACGAGACGAAATCGACGCGCCCGTCTGCTCCTGGCCCTCCTCTGGATCGCCACCCTGGGGTCCGCCGGCCCGGCCGCTGCTGCGCCTTCCTCCACGGACGGCACGGTTCGGGTGGGGGATATGGCGCCCGAGTTCGGGCTGACCGCCTTCGACGGCTCCCCCTTGCGGCTCTCCGACTACCTGGGCAAGGGCCGACCGGTCCTGATCGTATTCTGGAGCTACTTCTGCTTTCCGTGCCAGCGGGAGATGCCCCTGGTGGCCGAGATGGCCCGCAACCTGTCCGACCGGGTCCAGGTCGTGGGCATCTGCCTCGACGGGCCCGAGTACGACGGGAAGATCCTGCCCTACGTCGAGTCGAACCGTATCACATTCCCCAACGCCTACGACAGGCAGACGGACGACTTCTTCGAGGTGGCCGCGAGCTACGGCGTGGTGGGCACCCCCACGTTCTACCTGGTCGACCCGGCCGGCCGGGTGCGGTTCATCCACCTGGGGCGGCTTCCGATCGACGTGCTGGAGAAGGTGATCGCCTCGGCCCGGGACCCGAGCTTCTGCGCCGAGATCCTTCCGCCCCAGGCCCAGAAGGCCCCCTCCCCTTGACTCGTTCCGCGGCTTTGCCCTACCGTCCGGCCCATGCCGCGGATCGACGCCCTTCTCCGACACCTGGTTGATCTCGGGGGATCCGACCTCCACCTGAGCGCGGGGGCCCCCCCGGTGTTCCGGGTGAACGGGCGGCTGCAGAAGGCGCGGCACCCGCCCCTGGATCCGGCCGAGGTGGAGGACCTCCTCTACGAGATCCTGTCGGACCCGGAGATCGCCCGGCTCGAGGCCGACGGCGACCTGGACTTCGCCTACGGGGCCGAGGGGATCGGCCGGTTTCGGGGGAACGCGTTCGTCCACCGTAAGGGGTACGGCGCCGCGTTTCGATGGATCCCCGCCTCGCCCCCCGACCTGGAACAGCTGGGGCATCCCCCCGTGGTGGCCGAGCTCGCCCTGGCCCAGAAGGGCCTCGTGGTGGTCACCGGCCCCACCGGCAGCGGCAAGTCCACCACCCTGGCCGCGATGATCCACCGCCGCAACCAGGAGCGCGCCGACCACATCATCACCCTGGAGGACCCGCTGGAGTTCCTCCACGAGGACGGCCGGTGCCTGATCCACCAGCGGGAGGTGGGCCGACACGCCTCGTCGTTCGCGGCCGGCCTTCGGGCGGCGCTTCGGGAGGATCCCGACGTGCTGCTGGTGGGCGAGATGCGCGACACCGAGACCATCGCCATGGCGCTCACCGCGGCCGAGACGGGCATGCTGGTGCTGGGCACCCTCCACACCCAGAGCGCGGCCAAGACCGTGGACCGGATCATCGACGCGTTTCCGGCGGGACAACAGGACCAGGTGAGGGCCATGCTGGCCGAGAGCCTCCGGGGGGTGGTGGCCCAGGTGCTCCTGCGCCGGGCCGACGGTCGGGGCCGGGTTGCGGGGCTGGAGATCCTGGTGAACGTTCCGGCCGTGGGCCACCTGATCCGCGAGGGCAAGACCTTCCAGATCCCTTCGGTGATCCAGACGGGCCGCAAGCAGGGCATGCAGCTGTTGGACCAGCACCTCCTGGAGCTGGTGAACACCAAGACGATCACGCCGGAGGAGGCCCTGCGCCATGCCCAGAACCGGGCCCTGTTCGAACGGATGATCGCGGCGCCATGAGCCCCGCCCCCCGCCCCCGTCTGGGAGACATCCTGCTCCGGGCCGGTCTCGTGACCTCGTCGGCCCTGGAGCGCGCCCTGGACCGGCAGCAGGTCCAGCCCGGCCGCCTGGGCAGCCATCTGCTGGAGCTGGGCGCCGTCAAGGAGGAGGATCTGGCCAAGGCGCTGTCGATCCAGCACCGGGTTCCGCCGTTCCTGCCCTCCCTGTGCCCCGACGACCCCGGGGCCACGGCCCGGATCTCCGAGGAGCTGGCCCGGCGACGGCGGGCCGTGCCCGTGGCGTGGGACGCCGAGCGCGGAGTGCTCCAGGTGGCCATGGCCGATCCCCAGGACCTGGAGGCCCTGGACGAGCTGCGGTTCGCCTCGGGCGCCCGGAGGGTGGTGCCCTTGGTGGCTCCGGAACACGTGGTGGAACGGGAGATCGCCCGGCGGTATCGGGGCGTGGAGCCGGAGCCCCTGGGCGGGGTCCCGCTGACCGGAGGGGGCGAGGCCTCCCCTTTGCTGGAGCCCCGCCGGGACGCGAGGCGCAAGGCCCTGGTGGCCGACCCCTCGCCCCGCAGGGCCCGGGCCGTGGGGGCCTTGCTCGAGGCGCACGGGTTCCGGGTGACCCGGGCGGGCTCGGCCGCGGAGGCCTCGGAGCTCGGACGGCGGGGCGGGTGGGACGAGGTGTGGGTCCACAGCGACTGGCGCGACGCGGTGCCGGGCCGGGCCCGCGTGTACTCGGACCCGGTGGCGGAATGGGCCGAGAGCCTCGGGCCGGCGGACGCGTTCGCCCGGGAGGCCGAGCAACTGGCCCGAGAGGCGGTGCCGGCCGAGCGCCGGCCACGGGCCGAGGAAACCGTGGCCCTGGTGCGGCTCCTGGCCGCGCGGAGCGGGATCGGGGGCTGGGAGGCCCGATGGCTGATGCTGCGCACCTGGCGCGCCGCCGCACGGGCCTGGGACCTGCCCGGGGAGGAGCCCGTCCCCCCCGGCATCGGCCTGGCCCGGGCCGCCGTGGCGTTCGCCCGGGCGGTGGAGGAGACGGGGTCCCCGCGGGAGGCCGTGACCCGGCTCGGGCGGATCCCGGGGCTCGACCCCGACGCGGTCACCGCGGTGACCCGGTTCGTGTCGGGGGCCGACCTGCTGGCCACCCTGGGGGGAGCGCCCCGGGCGCTCGCCCTGTTCCCCGCCGAAGGCGGCCCCGAGCCCATCCTCCGGGCCCTGCAGGCGGCCGGGTGGGAGGTGGTCCGGGGTGAGGGGCCGCAGGACACCGAGGGGTTCCAGGTGGTTCTCGTGCCCGTCCGGCCCGGGGTGGAGTGGATCGAGGCAGGGGCCCTGCCCCCCACGACCCCCGTGTTCGTGGTGGGCGAGCTCGCCCACCCGGCGGACATGCTCTACGCCCTGCGCGCCGGCGCCGAGGACGTGATCGACCCGTCGGCTCACCCGGAGGTGGTGGTGGCCAAGCTGGAGCGGGCCGCGGCCCGTCAGCGGCCGGCCGGCCAGGGCGTGGAGGGGAGCCTCTCGGACCTGACCGTGGCGGAGGTGGTCCAGGTGCTGGCCCACGGGCTGCGCACGGCGGTGGTCCGCATCGAAGGAACGGACGGATCGGGGGAGATCGCCCTGGAGCAGGGCCGCATCGTGGACGCCCGGGCGGGCGACCTGGTGGGCGAGGAGGCCGTGTACGCCATGGTGGCCTGGGAAGAAGGGCGGTTCCGGATCACCCCCGGCATCGACCCCGACCGGCCCCGCACGGTGCAGGGGGCGGACACCGAGGGCCTGCTGATGGAGGGGTTCCGCCGGCTCGACGAGTCCAGGCGGCCGCAGGGGCCTGAGGGGCCTTCGGCCCGCTAGGAGGCTGGGCAGCTAGGCGGCGGGGCGGCCCCAGAGCCATCACCAAAGCCCCGGGGGGCATGGGGCCTGCTGGAGCGCCGCGTGCGGCTCCTCTGTTCGCCGCGCAGCGCCTCCAACGCTCGTACCGTGCAACCGATCATTCCCGACCGGGCTGCCATGAAATCGCGTCCGGTGCCCCGTGCCTGCGCGGCGAATCTCAACGCCCGGCTTCGCGCGCGGCCGGAAGCAGGCCCCATGCCCGCCGCCGGCAACGGCCCCGGGCCAACGCAAGTTACCCTTCCTCGTTGCCCGACCCCACAGGGGCCGGGGGTTGGCCGAGGGTCGATCCCCGCTCCTACATCACGTCCCACATCTCCGCCAGGCTCACCTCCCCTGCGGCCACGGCCGCGGCCACCTGTTCCGCCAGGCCCGGGCGGACCCGGGCGGCCACGTCGTCCACCCTCCCCTCGCCCCACGATACCCGGTACAGCGCGTCGCGCACCCCCGCGTCCACGGGCAGCACCTCGAAGAACGCCCGGCGTCCCGTCACCCCTTTCCCCCCGCACCGATCGCACCCGTCCCCCTCCTGGAACAGGGGGAGGTCGCCCGGGAGCCACCGGTGGAGCGCCTCGCGCTCGGCCGTTCCCAGGGAGCACTCCACCCGGCAGCCGGGACACAGCAGGGGTACCAGCCGCTGGTGCACCACGGCCCGGAGCCCGAACAGGGGCAGGTCGCGGGCCCGCGCGGCCAGGTCGGCCAACGCCTCGGCCAGGCTCGCCTCGGGTGAGGCGGCCAGCACCCATCGTCCCCTCACGGCCAGGGAGAGCAGGGGGCCCAGGCCGCCCGGGCCGATCCGGTCCACCACGATGCGGCTGAACTCCAGATGGCGCAACTCGGCCAGCACCTGGCGCCGGCCGGCCGGGGTAAGGTTGAGCGTCTCCACCTGGAGCACCTCGGGCGCCCGGTAGAACACCTCGTCCTCGATCGTGACCGTCCGGCCCCGGCCCGGGATCTCGGCCAGCAGGGCGAACAGGGTGCTGGCCGCCCCCTCCTCCGAGGGGCTCGTGACCCACACCAGCCCCGGCCGCTCGAGCGCCGCCCGCAGCTCCCGCTGCTGGGCCGATCGGAGCCCCAGGGCCTCCAGGCTGCGCGGGGGTCCCTCGGGCAGCACCAGGCGGGCCTGGGCCTCCTCGCCGCCCACCCCCCTCAGGATCGACAACCGAAACAGGCGAGCCTCGGCCGGATCGACCCCGAAGGTGAACCGACCCCGCTGGAGCACCCCCCGCACCCGGGAGTCGAGCCCGGCGAGCTGGCGAAGCCGATCCACGAGAATCGTATGCCAAGTGGCCCCCCCGCGAAACAGCACCCCTCCCTCCAGGTCCTCGGCCCGAAGCTCCCCCTCCACCAGCCGCAGATGGAGCCCGCCCCGCCCCTCGGCGACCACCGCCTCGAGCAGCCGGCGCAACAGGGCGGTGCCCGTGGGGTCGGAGAGCACCTCGTCCTCGCACCCCTCGCACACCCCCACCTCCCGGACCCCCGTGTCCATGGGGCCGCCCGGGCCGTGGAGCCGCTCCAAGGCCTCCTCGATCTCCTCCCGCAGGGCGGCCACCACCCGCAGCGGCATCCCCAGCCGGCGCTCCAGGTCGGCCAGCGCGGCCCGATCGGAGGGATCGGCCGCCGCCACCACCAGGGGCGCGCCGGCCTCCTCCTCTTCCGGGATCCGGTACAGGGGCAGCACCCCATAGCGGCGGCACAGGTCCGGGGGCACCAGGGCCAGGGCGTCCGGGTCCAAGGCCGCGGGATCCGGATGGACCAGCGGCAGGTCCATCTGCTCGGCCAGGGCCCACCGCACCGCCTGCTCGTCCAGGAGCCCTTGTTCCAACAGGACCTCTCCGAGCGGCCGGCCGGTGGCCTTCTGGGTCTCCAGGGCCCGCTCCAGATCGGCCCGCTCCAGCAGGCCCCGCTCCACCAGGAGCTCCCCGAGCCGTTGCTGCGGACGGGACATTTCTCTCCTCCTGGGCATCAATTTCACCCTTTGGGGGGATGCGTCCCCTTCCCGACGGTGGTAGCGTTCCCCCGCTGTTTGGGGAATCGGCGAACGGGAGGGGGACCATGGGGGCAAACGGGGAACGTCCGACGGTGTTACTGATCGACACCGACCCGGACATTCTGAACCTCTTGGACTACGTGTTCCGCAGCGAGGGGTTCGGCACGATCTGCTGCACCGATCCGGGTGAGGCGGTCCGGCATGTGCTCCAAGGGGGGGTGGACTGCGCGGTGGTGGACCTGCACCACGCACGCACGCCGGAGAGCCTGGGGTTCCTGTCGGCGGTGCGGTCGTCGCCCCTGGCGAAGGGGGTCCCGGTGCTCGTCACCTCGGCGACCCTGAATGCGGAAACCGTCAAGCAAGCCCTCACGCTCGGGGCCCGGAGGTTCATTCCGAAGCCGTTCTATCCTTCGGAGATCCTGAGCGAGGTCCGGGCCGCCGTAAGCCAGGCGGCCTAAGCTCCCGGAAGCTCTTCCGGGGGGAAGAGCGGCCCTTCCCACCGGGGAAAGGTTTCCCCCACCTTTCCCCGGTGGAGCAGGGTTCTGACGGCCCGGCACCCTTCCTCCCCCAAATCCAGGCTGAACCGGTTCACGTACAGCTCGATGTGGCGGCGCATCACCGCCTCGTCCATCTCCTGGGCGTGGGCCCGCACGTATGCCATGGGCTCGTCCGGTCGTTCCAGGGCGTAGGCCACGCTTCGCCGCAGCACCCGCTGCACCCGGCCCGGGTCTACCCCGGCGTCGCGCCGCAGGACGATCCCTCCCAACGGCACCGGCACCCGGAACCGCTCCTCCCACCACGCCCCCAGGTCCTCGACCCCCACCAAACCGAACCGCTCGAAGGTGAACCGGCCCTCGTGGATCACCACCCCGCAGGTCACCTCGCCCCGGGCCACCGCCGGCATGACCTCGTGGAACACCATGGGCACCGCCTCCACGGCCCGGCCCGCGCGCAGCTCCAGCAGCCGGTAGGCGGTGGTCCGGAGCCCGGGCACGGCCACCGGTCCCGCCAGCAATTCGTCCAGGGGCCGCGGCTCCCGGGCCACTACCAGGGGGCCGCATCCCCAGCCCAGGGCGCCCCCCGACCGTAGGCACCAGTAGCGGGCCGCCAACTCCCCGACCACGCCGTAGCTCACCTTCGACATGGGGAGCCGGCCGTCCAGGGCCCAGGCGTTCAGGGTCTCCACGTCCTCGAGCACCGGCTCGAACCGCAGGCCCTCGGTGTCCACCCGGCCGTGGACCAGGGCGTAGAACAGGAACGTGTCGTTGGGGCAGGGGGAAAGGCCGAGACGGATCACGGACATGGGGCACCGTTGGGAGGAGGTCACACCGAGTTGCGTTCAAACCGAGAGTTCTCGTCGGGCGAGGCAAGGACCTCGAATGTAACTTGGTATCAGAAGAGCTTGAGCTGCTCTCGGCCGCCGTCCCTCTTCCGGGCCCGGCGGCGGGGCCGCCTCTCCCGGGGCGGGGCGGCGGGGGCCGGCTCCGGCCTGGAGGCCACGAACCCGGCCTCCAGGTCGCGGATCATCGCGTCCAGGGCCGGGTCCCGGCGACGGCGCTCCTCGGTGCGGCGCACGGACATGTGCACCGAGGTGTAGTCGAGGCCGAACGCCCGGCCGATGTCCCGAAGGGTGAGGCCCGTGTACCGGCGGGCGAGATACAGGGCGACCTTGCGGGCCAACACCCGTTGGTACTTGCCCCGGACCACCTGCTCGGGGGTGAGCCCGGTGTACTCGGCCACCCGACCGATCACGGCGTCCAGGTCGGCCACCGGATCGGGCCGGCCGAACCCGGCTGCCTCCCGCAGATCCCGGCCCTCCACCAGCTCCCGCACCCGGTCCCGCAGGCCCTCGCCCCCCAGCACCACCTGCTTCCATACCCGGTCCCAGGGAGGGGGCGACGGCCGCCGGGTCTCGCGTTCGAGGAGCGCCTGGTACGCCTCCGTTCCGCCGGCGAGCGCCAGGACGCGATCCGTGGTGACCGGCCCAGGGTCCCCGTTCAGGTACGCCCCCGCGCTGGACGGCCCGTAGGCCCCGGGCGCGGCCGCGAGCCCCTTGCGCACGGGGTTCAGGTGGACGTGGACCGACAACGGCACCAGCCACTCGTCCGGGTCGACCAACACCGCCCGGTAGCGGCCCCGCAAAACGGGGCCGTCCCCCCGCCTGCGGGCGGCCACGAACCCGTTCCACCGATGGATCGCCTGGGAGAGGTTCGCCCGGGGGGTCTCCACCAGCAGGTGGTAGTGGTCCGGCAGCAGGCAGTAGGCGTGTACCCGCACCCCGTAGGCGTCCACCAGGTCCGGGAGCCGGGCGGCCAGCGCCAGGGCGTCGTCCTCGGACCGGAACAGCTTCCGCCGGGGCAGGGCCTTTCCGGTCACCAGATGGACGGCCCCCGGGAACTCCACGCGAAGCGGTCGTGCCATGGCACCTCCGGGGCAAGGGGGAACTCGAGGCGGGATTCCTACCAGCCCCGGCCCCCTGGGTTCAAGGCCCAAGGCCCTGGCGCAGCATCCGATCGAGGGGAATCCGCCCCTGGGGCCATCCCGTCTCCCTGCGGTACAGCCCGTCCACCGCGTCGGCGAGCAGGGCCAGGCGCTCCTCCTCGAGCACCATGGTGCCGGGGACGTCCGCGCCGGCCAGGCCCTGGAAGTTCTCGGGGCAGTGGTGGAGGACGGCCCGCCCCGCCTCCCGGCGGAGCAGGAGCAGGCCGTGGGTGCGGCACACCACGGGCCGGTGAGCGTAGCTCAGACAGATTCCGGCGTGGAGCAGCGGGCACCCGGACGATCCCGCGCCCAGGTTGCGCCGCACCACGTCCCGGGCCGCCCGGGGGAGCTCCCGGGCCCCCTCCCACAGGTAGGCGGCCTCCACCGGCCGCAGGCGCAGCACCTGCCCGCAGCACGCGTCGCACCCCGGCCGGCACCCCACGGCATCCCCCAAGACGCGCACCACCCGGTCCCAGAACGCCTCGATCTTGGAGTGCAGGGTCAGCAGCGCCCGACGCGCCTCGCCCGAAGGGCGGGGGGGAAGGCTCACCGCTCCTCCGCCGCCCGATCGGCAAAGGCCTTCAGGAGGTCCACCGGCAGGGGGAACACCACGGTCTTGGCGCCGCTGGAGGCGCTGACCTCGAGCAGAGTCTGGAGGAACCGCAGCTGGATCGCCGTGGGCTCCGTCCCGATGGTGCGGGCCGCGGCCGTGAGCTTCTCGGCGGCCTGGAACTCGCCCTCGGCCGCGATGATCTTGGCGCGCCGCTCCCGCTCGGCCTCGGCCTGGCGGGCCATGGCCCGCTGCATCTCGGTGGGCAGGTCGATGTGCTTGAGCTCCACGGTCGAGACCTTCACCCCCCAGGGATCGGTGTGCCGGTCCAGGATCTCCTGGAGCTTCTGGTTGATCTTCTCCCGGTGGGACAGGAGCTCGTCCATCTGGGCCTCCCCCGACACGCTCCGGAGCGTGGTCTGTGCGAGCTGGCTCGTGGCGTACAGGTAGTCCTCCACCTCCACGATCGCCCTCATCGGATCGATGACCCGGAAGTACACCACCGCGTTCACCTTGACCGACACGTTGTCGGCCGTGATCACGTCCTGGGCAGGCACGTCGTGGGCCACGGTGCGCAGGCTCACCTTGACCATCCGGTCCACGAACGGGATGAGCAGAATGAGCCCCGGCCCTTTCACCCCGATGGCTCGGCCGAGCCGGAAGACCACGGCCCGCTCGTACTCCCGAAGGATCCGGATGGCCGAGACCAGGAAAACCAGCAGCACGAGGATGAACACCGGAAGGAACAAAAGGATGCTGGGCATGGCGACTCCTCCTCCGTCATCTGGGCAGCCGAAACGCGGCGCCCGGGTTCTGCCGCGCTCCGCTCACCGCCCCTTGTCTTCGGTCCTCGGAACCGGCCGCACCGTGAGGGTGAGCCCCTTGATCCCGATCACCTCCACCGGCGACCCCGGCTCCACCGGCTCGGAGCTCCGGGCGTTCCAGTACTCCCCGTGCACGAACACCCGACCCACCCGATCCGGCCCCAACGGCTCCACGGCCTCGCCCCTCTCGCCCACCAGCCCCTCCTGCCCCCCCAGGCGCCGGATCTTCTGGGCGGCCAGCCCCTTACCGACCGCGAACGCGAAGAACGCCACGGTCCCGGCCACCGCGGGCACCATCACGGACCAGCTCACCCGGTAGTACGCGGCGTTGGACTTGAACAGCATCAGGCTCCCCAGCACCAGGCACACCACTCCGCCCACGGTGAGGAGCCCGAACGAGGTGATCTTCACCTCCAGGATCAGGAGCACCAGCCCCAGCAGGATCAGCAGCACCCCCCCGTAGCGGAACGGCAGGGTCTGGAGGCCCACGAAGGCCAGGATGAGGCACAGCCCTCCGAGTACCCCCGGGAAAATGCTGCCCGGGTTGGCCAGTTCGAAGAAGAGGCCGTAGAACCCCAGCAACAACAGCAGATAGGCCACGTTGGGGTCGGACAGCACCCGCAGGATCCGGTGGCGAAGCCCCATGGGCACCGGCTCGACCCGGGCTCCCTTCAACCGGAGTTCGACCTCGGCCGTTCCAAACCGGACCCTGCGGCCGTCGAGGTCGGCCAGAAGGGCGTCCACAGAGGGGGCCAACACGTCCACCACGCCGCGACCCAACGCCTCCTGCGCGGCCAGGCTTCGGCTCTCCCGAACCGCCTCCTCGAACCACTGGGGGTCCCGCCCCCGCTGGCGGGCCAGGGACCGCAGATAGGCGGCCGCGTCCTCCTCGGCCTTCTTGGCCAGGGTCCCCCCGCCGTCGCCCCCCCCGATGGCCACCGGGTGGGCCGCCCCCAGGTTCGTGCTCGGCGCCATGGCCGCCACGTGGGCCGCGGCCACGATGAACAGCCCGGCGCTCGCAGCCCGGGCTCCCGCCGGCCCCACCCAGGCCACCACCGGCACCGGGCTGCGCAGCACCGCCCGAACGATCCGCCGCATCGAGGCGTCCAGACCTCCCGGGGTGTCGATCCGGAGGATCACGGCCGGCGACCGCAGCGGGTCCACCCGGGCCAGGGCGTCCTCCACGTACTCGGCCGCCACGGGTCCGATGGGCCCCTCCACCTCCACCAGGGGCACCACCGCGGCCCGGCCGGCCCCGGCGGGCAGGGCGAAGACGACCATCAGCGCAAAGAGGATCCGAACGGACATGGGTGCCAAGATACCACGTCGCGGCCCCCAGACCAGGGGGCGGCGCGGCGCCGGGCGACACGCCCGTCGCCCATGTAACTTCGGTCGTCGGTCAACGGTTGTCGGTCTGGCGCTTTCGGCCCGCTGGGCAACTGGGCGGCCGAACGGCTCCCGAGCCGCGCCAAAGCTCGGAGGGCATGGGGTCTGCTGGAGAGCCGCGTGCGGCTCCTTGGCTCGCCGCGCAGCGCCTCCAACGCTCGTACCGTGAATTCGTTCGGGCCTCACCGAACGGTTATGAAGCCACCGCCGGTGCCCCGTGCCTGCGCGGCGAATCTCCATGCCCGGCTTCGCGCGCGGCCGGAAGCAGGCCCCATGCCCTCCGGCGCCAACGGCCCGAACCAACGAAAGTTACCCTTCTCCGTTGTAGGGTCGCGCAGCGGCCGATGGGGGCTTCCCGCGGTCGGGCCTTCGATTCCTTGACACCTCCCGGTGTTGCCGATACATTCGCGTGCCTCAAACTTGGTGAAAATCCGTTCATCGCACGAGCTCTGGGGAAAGGAGGCGGCCATGGCCAGCCAGGGTGAGAGCCTCATCCGGAAGACCCAGAAGGGAATTTCGGTTCTGGCGTTCGAGACCACCAAGCAAAGCCGGATCCTGAAACGGCGGATGCGCATCGCGGCCCTCCAGAAGGAGATCAAGGCGGACCTCCGGGACCTGGGCAACCTGGTGTACAACGCCATGATCAACGACCAGCCCGGGATCCTCGAGGAAGAGGAGGTGAAGCTCCTGGTCGAAAGCATCCGCAAGAACCGGGAGGAGATCGACCACCTGCGCGACGCCATCGCCCGGCTGAGCCGCGCCCGCAAGCACTTCCCCGAGCACGAAGGGCCGGAGGTGGAGCCCCAGGCTCCGGAGGGGGACCAAGCCGAACCGCCCGCGGCCGAGGCGGAGCCAGCGGCCGCGGCCCCCGCAGCCGACGAGTCCGGCCCGGAGGGGAAGGACGAGGAGGCGGTTCTGGAGCCCGAACCGGCCCCGGCCGAGGAGAAGGCGCAGGAGGAGCCGGCGGTGCCCCCCCCGCCGGGGACCGACCCCGGCCGCCCCACGGGAGAGGGGGAGGCGCAGAAGGAGGACAAATCGTAACCAGACGAAAACGCTCCCGAATGGAGGCGGCCTGTCCGGCCGCCTCTTTTTTGTCCCCAGGATCGGGGTTGACCCACTAGATCTTGAAGTTGTATGTACCCACTCCACCACATGTAGTGCAGCCCGCTCGTTCGAACCGAAACCTTCCCGACGAGCACGCACCCGAACCGCCGGCTCCCACCCCTCAGGAGGTTGCCCCATGCCCGAATCGGCCGCCCGCGTCATCCCCCTGGAGATCGAACCCGCCTTCTCCGACAACGCCCTGGTGGTGCTGCGGAAACGCTACCTCCGAAAGCATCCGGACGGCACCCCGGCGGAGACCCCGAAGGAGATGCTGTGGCGGGTGGCCCGGGCCGTGGCCGAGGCCGACCGGGGCTACGACGCCGAGGCCGACGTGGACCAGACGGCGGTGGCCTTCTACCAGGCCATGGCCCGGCTGGAGTTCCTGCCCAACTCCCCCACCCTCATGAACGCCGGCCGAGAGCTGGGCCAGCTCTCGGCGTGCTTCGTGCTGCCCGTGGACGACAGCATGGAGAGCATCTTCGAGGCCGTGAAGAACACGGCCCTCATCCACAAGTCGGGCGGGGGGACCGGGTTTAGCTTCTCGCGGATCCGGCCCAAGAACGACATCGTGCGCTCCACCAGCGGGGTCTCGTCGGGCCCCATCAGCTTCATGAAGGTGTTCGACACGGCCACCGAGATGATCAAGCAGGGGGGGACCCGGCGGGGCGCCAACATGGGCATCCTCCGGGTGGACCACCCCGACATCCTGGAGTTCATCTCGGTCAAGTCCGACCCCACCGTGCTCACCAACTTCAACCTCTCGGTGGCCATCACCGAGGCGTTCATGGAGGCGGTGCGCTCCGACGGCGAGTACGACCTGGTGAACCCCCGGGACGGCCGGGTGGTGGGTCGGCTGCGGGCCCGGGAGGTGTTCGACCGCATCGTGGACGAGGCGTGGAAGTCCGGCGAGCCCGGCATCGTGTTCATCGACCGGATCAACCGCGACAACCCCACGCCCCACGTGGGCGCGATCGAGTCCACCAACCCGTGCGGGGAGCAGCCCCTGCTGCCCTACGAGTCGTGCAACCTGGGCAGCGTCAACCTGGCGCGCATGGTGAAGGGCGCGGAGGTGGACTGGGAGAAGCTCGAAGAGACGGTGCGGCTGGCCGTGCACTTCCTCGACAACGTGGTGGACGTGAACCGTTACCCCCTGGAGGAGATCGCCCGGATGACCCGGGCCAACCGCAAGATCGGCCTGGGGGTCATGGGGTGGGCCGACCTCCTGTTCCGGCTCGGCATCCGGTACGGATCGGACGAATCCGTCGCCCTGGCCCGCAGGCTCATGGGGTTCGTGGACCGGGTGGCCCGGGAGGCCAGCGAGGAGCTGGCGGCGGAGCGGGGTCCGTTCCCCAACTTCCAGGGGTCGGTGTACGACCGGCCCGGGGCCCGGCCGCTTCGCAACGCCACCCGCACCACCATCGCCCCCACCGGGACCATCTCGATCCTGGCCGGGTGCTCGTCGGGCATCGAGCCGGTGTTCTCGCTGGCGTTCGTGCGCCGGGTGCTCGACGGCGAGGAGCTCGTCGAGGTGAACCCGGTGTTCGCCGAGGAGGCCCGGCAGCGGGGCTTCGACTCCCCCGAGGTCCTGCGCCGGATCGCCCAGGGGGCGCCCCTGTCCGAGGTGGCCCAGGTGCCGGCCGACGTGAAGGAGGTGTTCGTCACGGCCCACGACATCGACCCCCAGGCCCACCTGGAGATGCAGGCGGCGTTCCAGGAGCACACGAACAACGCCGTGTCGAAGACCGTGAACTTCCCCCGGGCGGCCACCCGGCAGGACGTGGCCCGGGCGTTCTGGCTGGCCTACGAGCTGGGGTGCAAGGGGCTCACCATCTACCGGGACGGGAGCCGGGAAAGCCAGGTCCTGGTCACCCCCTCGTCCGACCCCCAGAAGCCGGCCGAGGAGCCGCCGGCCCGGAAACGGGACCGGCCGCGGGTGCTCACGGGCAAGACCTACCAGATGCAGACCGGGTGCGGGCCCCTGTATGTCACGATCAACGAGGACGACCAAGGGCTGTTCGAGGTGTTCACCACCATGGGCAAGGCCGGGGGCTGCGCGGCGAGCCAGTGCGAGGCCATCGGCCGCTTGGTCTCGCTCTCCTGGCGCTCCGGGGTCCCCCCCGAACCGGTGGTGCGGCAGCTCCGGGGCATCTCGTGCCACAAGCCGGCGGGGTTCGGCCCGAACCGGGTGCTGTCGTGCGCGGACGCGCTCGCCATCGCGGTGCAGCAGCACCTGGCCCCGGAGCAGGAGATCGAGAAGCACGTGGACGTGGGCGGAGCGTGCCCCGAGTGCGGCGACGCCCTGGAGCACGAGGAGGGATGCGTGCTGTGCCGCAGCTGCGGCTACTCCGAGTGCGGATGATCCTCAGAACCTCGAAACCGCTCCTTTCTCCGTTCGGCCCCCTGGACTACAATGGGGGCCGTTCGTTTGTCCGGGAGGAGAGAGCAACCATGAGCGAAAAGGACGTCTCCGAAGGCCGCGACACCTCGCACCGGGGATCGTGGTTTCGGCTGCCCGGGAAGACCCGGTGGCACAGCGAGGCCCATCGGGAGTACGGGGTGCTGTGGTCCCTGTGCGGCGTGCGGACCATCGCGATGCAGGCCGAGACGAAGCAGAGCCTGGACGAGGACGACCTGGCCTGCGTCCGGTGCACGGGCATGAGGGACTGACGTGGAGGATCGCCGCATCCCGGTGGAGGAGCTGATCGAGTTCCCCACGCGGTTCTCGTTCAAGGCGATCGGGCACCACACCCGTGAGTTCGCCCCCTCGGCGTACCGGGCGGTGCTCTCCACGGTGGGTGAGGACCGGGCCGTGGAGCTCCGGACCCGGTTGAGCCGGAAGGCCGCGTACGTGTCGGCCACGATCACGGCGCGGATCGACTCGGCCGAGGAGCTCAAGGCCGTGTACGCCGCCCTGTGGGATCTGGACGGCGTGATCACGGTGCTGTGAGTCCGTGAACGGGTGACGAACCGCTCCCCGATCGGGAAACCGAGGGTCATGTACCGCACATTCGTTGTGTTGCCGACGATTCTCTTCTTCGTATCGGCCTGCGCCGGCCGGTCGCCGGCTCCTCGGAAGCCCCTTCCGGCAGAGGGCCCTCACCTGCGCAACGTGCGCCAGCTCACCTTCGATGGAGACAACGGCGAGGCGTACTTCTCCTGGGACGGCACCCGGCTGACCTGGCAGTCGAACCGCGGCGGGGCCGGGTGCGACAAGATCTGGGTCATGAACGCCGACGGCACCGGCAAGCGCCGGGTGAGCCCGGACCGCGGGGCCCACACCTGCGCGTTCTTCTTCCCGGGCGACCGGAAGATCGTGTACGCCTCCACGGCCCACCTGTCCGGGGACTGCCCGCCCCGGCCCCCGCCCCCGCCGGGCCGGCGGTACGTGTGGCCCCTGTTCCCCTACGACATCTTCGTGGCCGATGCGGACGGGTCGAACCCGGTGCGGATCACGGACAACCCGGCCTACGACGCCGAGCCGGTCGTGTCGCCCGACGGCACCCGGATCGTGTTCGGCTCGAAGCGGGACGGGGACTTCGACATCTACGTGATGGACGCCGATGGGTCGAACGTCCGGCGCCTGACCCGCTGGGTGGGGTACGACGGCGGCCCCTGGTGGTCCCCCGACGGCACCAAGATCGTGTGGCGGGCCTGGCACCCTCAGACCCCCGAGGACAAGGCCCTGTGGCGCGAGTGCATGGAGAACGACTACATCGTGCCCGTGCCCCTGGACCTGTGGGTCATGGACGCCGACGGATCGAACCAACGCCGCATCCTCGCGAACGGTGCCACCAACTGGGCCCCCTCGTGGCACCCCGACGGCCGGCGGATCGTGTTCTCGAGCAACATGGACGACTGGCGGTCCGACCTGGGCAGGTACGGCCACAACTTCGAGCTGTACCTGATCAACCTGGACGGAACAGGCCTGGAGCGGATCACCTTCAACCGGGTGTTCGACGGGTTCCCCATGTTCAGCCCGGACGGACGACGCTTGGTGTGGGCCTCGAACCGCAACCCTCGAAAACCCCGGGCCACCGACATCTTCGTGGCCGACTGGGTGGAGTAGCCGCACCCCGTGGGCCCGTCCGCGCCGCTTCGCCGCCACGCCTTCGTCCTGGGGCTCGCGGCCGTGACGGCCCTGGTGCTGTGGAACCCCGGGGGGCTGCCCCAGACCCTGGGCCTGTGGCTCAAGGCCCACCGGGCCCCGGAGGCGGTGATCGCTGCGATCTTCCTGCTGTCGGGGCTGCGGCTGTCCGTGCGCTCCGCCCTGGCCGGGGCGGCCGACCTGCCGGTGGTGGCCCTGGGGTTCGCGGGGATCTTCGTCGTCTCGCCCCTGCTGGCCCTGGGGTTCTCGGCCCTTCCCCTGGCCCCAGGCCTGGTGGTGGGGCTCTTCCTGGTCGCCTCGATGCCAACCACCCTGACCACGGGGGTGGTCATGACCGCGGCCGCCGGGGGAAACGAGGCCACCGCCCTGGTGATCACCCTGGGGGCCAACGCCCTGGCCGTGGCGGCCGTGCCGGTGGTTCTGCCGTGGCTCCTGGGCACGGCCCGGGCCGTACCGCCCGACCTGTTCGACCGGGGGGCCATGGCGGCCCGGATCGCCGGCCTGGTGCTGGTTCCCCTCGCCGTGGGGATGGCCATCCGCAGCCGGGCTCCGGAGGCGTTCACCCGGGCCGGACCGGGGCTCAGGCGGGCCAGCCTGGGGCTCGTGCTCACCATCGTGGGCATCGCCGTGGCGGGCTCGCGGACCACGTTGCTGGGCCACGCCGGCGATCTGGCCGTGGCCGTGGGCCTTTCGGCCGCGTTCCACGCAACGGTGCTTGCCTGCCTGTTCGGCCTGGTGTTTCTGGGCCGGATCGGGCCGGGCCGGAGGGAGGCCGCGATCTTCATGGGCGGCCAGAAGACCCTGCCCCTGGCCGTGCTCCTCCAGACCTCGCTGTTCCCCGGCCTCGGGCAGGCCCTTGTGGTGTGCGTGGTGCACCATCTGGTGCACCTGCTCATGGACGGCTACCTGGTGGGCCGCCTGTCGGGCCGGGGAGCGGCGGCGTAGGGGTGGGGATGCCAGTGACGAACTCGAAAGTGCAGTTTCCCGGTAACCACAGGAAAACCCGGACATCTAAAATTCGACCGAGGACCGGCTCCACCCGCCGAGGGACTTTCCCATGACCGAGACCGACCCCTGCTGCTCCCCAGCCCCGCCTGGCGATTCCCTTCCCATGGCCGAGGCGTGCTGCCCCCCGCCGGGATCCACAGCCCTCGCGATGGCCGAGCCGTGCTGCGGGTCGGCCGCGGAGGCGGTGGGGCCACGATGGGCCGACCGGGAGCGTCCGGGCTACCGGATCTGGCCGTTCGTGGACGAATGGATCGAGACCCCGGTGGGCGATGTGCCCGTGGTGTCGACCCGCCTCGGCAAGGGGGACGTGCTCGGCCGATGGGCCATGCGCTGGGGTATCGGCCGCGACCGGTACCGAATCGCGCCGGGCCTGTACGCGGTGGGCCGGCCCACGCCGGACTCCCCGGTGGTGGTCACGGCCAACTACAAGATGACCTTCGACCTGGTGCGGAAGGACCTCGGCGGGGTGAACGCGTGGATCCTGGTGCTCGAGACGTGGGGGATCAACGTGTGGTGCGCGGCCGGCAAGGGCACCTTCGGCACCGACGAGCTCGTGGCCCGGGTCCGAAAGGCGGGCCTGGACCGGGTGGTGAGCCACCGCACCCTGGTCGTGCCCCAGCTCGGGGCCACCGGCGTGGCCGCCCACGAGGTGCGCCGCCGCTGCGGGTTCCGGGTGGTGTACGGGCCGGTGCGCAGCCGGGACCTGGCCGCGTTCCTGCGGGCCGGCATGAAGGCCTCGCCGAACATGCGCAGGGTCACGTTCTCCCTGTGGGAGCGGCTCGTGCTCACACCGGTGGAGCTGCGGGTGATCCTGATGCGGCCCAGCCTGGCCCTGGCCGCCCTGCTCCTGGTGCTGGGCGGCATCGGCCCGGGCGGCTACTCCCTGGCCGGCGCGCTGGTGCGGGGCGGGGCCGCGGTGGGCACCCTGGCCGCCGGGGTCCTGGCCGGGGCCGTGGCCGCCCCGGTGCTGCTCCCCTGGCTTCCGGGCCGGATGTTCGCGGTCAAGGGCGTGTGGACCGGGCTGGGGGCCGCGCTCGTGCTCGCGGCCCGGTTCGGGACCCGCCTCAACGGGTGGGGGCTCATGGCCCTGGTGCTCGCCGTGACGGCGGCCTCGTCCTACTGCGCCATGAACTTCACCGGGTCCACGCCGTTCACCTCGCCCTCGGGCGTGGAGGCGGAGATGCGCCGCGCCCTCCCCTGGCAGATCGGAGCGGCCGGCTTGGCCCTGGTGGCCTGGATGGTCTCGGCCTGGAGCCTTTAGACCCGGCGGGAAACGGCCGCCTACCTGCCCAGCGGTCCGAAGGCCTCACCGTCTAGAGACTAGAAACTAGAAACTAGGGACTAGGGGAACCGGGGATTTCGGACCGTTGGGCGGGCGCTTTCTCAGGCCCCATGCCCCCGAGACCGTAAGGTGACGCCAAAAAGGCGTGGTCACGCTTGGAATGCTGGGAGATCACAGAGGTTTTCAAGCCTTCTGGCATCCTAGCCTTCCAGCTTCCTAGCCTTTGAGCCTCCCAGCGGGCCGAAGGCCCCAGACCGACGACCAACGACTGACGACCGGAGACCGAAGTCACATGGAAGGCTTCCGCTACCTCGACGGAGTGGCCACCCTGGAGCTGCACGCGGACCGGTGTGTGGGGTGCGGCCTGTGCGAGACCGTGTGCCCCCACGGCGTGCTGGCCGTGTCCGACGGCAAGGCCCGGATCACGGACCGGGACGCGTGCATGGAGTGCGGGGCCTGCGCCCGCAACTGCCCCGTGGAGGCGCTGAGCGTGAGCGCCGGTGTCGGGTGCGCCGGGGCCATCATCAAGAGCTGGCTCACCGGCGCGCCCCCCACCTGCGGGTGCGAGGGCGGCGGAGGCTGCTGACCTCGGGCCCTCGGCGCTCCCCTCAGCTCTGCGTCCCGTACACCCCCAGGGCCGCGGCCACGGCCGCGCCCCGGTCCACCGGGGCCCCGGCGTCGGCCAGCGCCGCCTCCAGGGCCCCGAGGCACACCAGCACGTTTTGCCGCTTGGCCGCGTACCCCATGAGCCCGATCCGCCACACCCGGCCGGCGAACGCCCCCAAGCCGGCGCCGATCTCCAGGCTGTAGTCCTCCAGCAGCCGACGGCGCACCGCGGCCTCGTCCACCCCCTCGGGGGCGAACACCGCGTTGAGCTGGGGCAGCCGATGGGGCTCGTCCACCACGAACCCCAGGCCCATGGCCTCGAGCCCGGCCCGCAGGGCCCGATGGTGGAGGCGGTGGCGCCGCCACGCGTTCTCGATCCCTTCCTCCCGGAGCAGGGTCAGGGCCTCGTGCAGGGCGTACAGCCCGTTCACCGGCGCGGTGTGGTGGTAGGTGCGCTTGCCGTCGCCCCCCCAGTACCCCAGGACCAGGTTGAGGTCCAGGAACCAACTCTGCACCGGGGTCCTGCGGGACCGCAGCTTCTCGAGCGCCCGCTCCCCGAACGTCACCGGCGCCAGCCCGGGCACGCACGACAGGCACTTCTGGCTGCCACTGTACACCGCGTCGAGCCCCCACTCGTCCACCCGCACCGGCATGCCGCCCAGGGAGGTGACCGTGTCCACGATGGTCAGGCATCCGTGATCCCGGGCGATCCGGGCCAAGGCCTGGGCGTCGGAGGCCGCGCCGGTGGAGGTCTCGGCGTGCACGAACGCCACGATCTTGGCCTCCGGATGCTGCCGGAGGGTCGCCTCCAGCTTGTCCGGGTCCACCGGCCGGCCCCACTCGTCGTCCACCACCACGGCCCGGCCGCCGCACCGCTCCACGTTCTGGCGCATGCGCTCGCCGAACACGCCGTTGCGGCACACCACCACCGTGTCGCCCGGCTCCACCAGGTTCACGAAGCACGCCTCCATGCCGGCCGATCCCGGCGCGGACACGGCAAAGGTCACCTCGTTGCGGGTCTGGAACGCGTAGCGCAGCAGGTCCTTGAGCTCGTCCATCATCCGGACGAACTCGGGGTCCAGGTGGCCCACCGTGGGACGAGACAGGGCCTGGAGGACCCGGGGATGGATGTCGGAGGGGCCGGGCCCCATCAGGATCCGCTGGGGGGGATGGAACGAAGACATCTTTCGGATTCCTCCTAGTAACTGCGGTCTACGGTCGTCGGTCGCCGGTTTAGGGCCTTCGGCCCGCTAGGAGGCCCAAAGGCTGGAACGCTGGACAGCTAGAAGGCTAAAAGCCTCTTTCACCTCGCAACCTGTCTTCTTCCAACTGGCTTCCGACCCGGCGGTCAAAGCCCGGGGGGCATGGGGTCTACCTCCGGCCGGGCGGCTCTCGAACCGCGCCAAAGCTCAAGGGCATGGGGGCTGGTGGAGCTACGAAGCCGGTTCGGACACGCCCGCCTCCAGCACCGTCTCCAGCTCTTTGGCGATCTCGTGGGCCGCCTCCACCGTGGGCATGGTGAGGGGGGGCCGGACTCCGCCGCCTTTGTACCCTCGCATGGACAGGGCAAGCTTGAGCCCACCGATGCCGTGGGCCACGGTGACCAGACGTGCCAACCGGGCGATCCGGCGCTGGAGGACGAGCGCCCCTTGGTGGTCCTCCCGCCGGAACGCCTCGTACAGGGCCACGCACGCCTCGGGGGCGCAGTTGGCCACGGCCAGGATGGCGCCCACGGCCCCCACGCACAGGGCCGGGTAGGCCACGCCCGCGTTGCCCACGAACACCGCAAAATCCTCGGGGACCACCCGGCAGGTCTCGGCCAGCAGCCCCACGTTGCCCGAGCTGTCCTTCAGGCCCACGATGTTGGGGTGCTCGGCCAGCCGGGCCACGGTCTCGGGCGAGAGGGCCACCCCGGTGAACTGGGGCACGCTGTAGAGGAGCACCGGGATCGGGGAGTCGTCGGCCACCCGGCGGAAGTGGGCCTCCAGCCGGTCAGCGGTCATCTGTCCCTTGAAATAGTGGGGCGTGATCACCAGGGCGCAGTCGGCACCGAGCTCGGCGGCCCGACGGGTGGCCCGAACCGTGTCCCGGGTGGATTCGCGGCCCGTCCCGGCCATCAGGATCCGGTCGGCCGGGATCGCCTCGCGGGCCGCTGCCAGCACCTGGTCCCGCTCCCGGTCGTCCAGGTACACGGCCTCGCCGTTGGACCCGAGCACCAGGTATCCGGCGAGCCCGGTCCGGTTCCACAGGCCGAGGTTCGTCCGGAACGCGTCCAGGTCCACCTCGTCGCCCCGGAACGGGGTCACCACCGGGGGCAGAATCCCTTCGAACCTTCGCACACGGCACCTCCCTGGGGGTTGGGGGACGGGAAGCGCCTTAGTATCTCACGCCCCGGCCGAAACGCAACTCCCACGGCTCACCTTGGGCGGGGCCGCCCCCCGGGCCGCCGGCCTCCGGCGGCCCGGCCCAGGTACACCACATGGCGACGCGCCCCGGTGACCGGCCGGTGGACCCGCACCGCGAACCCGGCGTGCCGGAGGGTCTTCTCGAACCCGGGGTCGTGGTCCTCGCCCCACACCGCGAACACCCCGCCCCGCCGGAGCGCCCGCCGGGTCGCCTCCACCGCGGCCGTGCCGTACAGGGGGTGGTCCCGCCGGCGGGAGCTCAGGTGGGGCCCCTGGTACAGGTCGAGCACCACGGCGTTCCAGGCCTGGCCGGCCTCTGCGAACCGCCGGATCACCGCGGCCACGTCGGCCACCTCCACGGTCACCCGAGGGTCGTCCACGGCCCGGTCCGTGAGCGCGGCCAGCGGGCCCCGGCACCACTCGACCACGGTCGGGTTGATCTCGGCCACCCGCACCCGGCCCCCCGGGGGCAGCAGATCCAGGATCGTGCGGAGCGTGTACCCCATGCCCAGCCCCCCCACCAGCACCTCGGGCCCCCGGCGGCCGGCCAGGCCGGCGCAGGCCAGCTCGCCCAGGGCCTCCTCGGACCGGTGGGCGGCGCTCGACATGAGCACCCGGCCGGCCACGGTGATCAGGTAGTCCCGCCCCCCACGGCACCGGAGCTCCAACGGGCCCTCGCCGGTGGCCACCGAGTCCAGGGTTTTCCAGGGCAGGGCCATCGGTCTACCGTCCCCTGGATCCCACCGCCCGCGGCCCGGAGCGGGACCGGGTCCTCGGCCGGGAGGGGGCCCCGGCGGGCCCGGCCGCGTAGTCGAACCCAGGCACCCTGCGCCGCTCCAAGGGGGCGCCCAGGGCTCGCTCGATGGCCCGAACCATGCCGGCGTCCTCCGGGGTCGCCAGGGTGAAGGCGTCGCCGGACCGGCGGGCCCGCCCCGTGCGGCCGATCCGGTGGGTGTAGGCGTCCACCGTGTCGGGCATGTCGTAGTTGATCACGTGGGACACGCCCGCCACGTCGATCCCCCGGGCCGCGATGTCGGTGGCCACGAGGATCCGGAACCGCCCGTCCCGGAACCCCTTGAGGGCGGCCTGTCGCCGGCTCTGGGACAGGTTCCCCTGGAGCGAGGCGGCCCGGTGCCCGGCCCGGGCGAGCTGTTCGGCGAGCCGCTTCGCCCGGTGCTTGGTCCGGGTGAACACGAGGATCGACCCCGCCTCGGTGCGGCGCAGCAGCTCCTGCAGAAGCGGTGTCTTCCTGTGGGGAGGCACCGGGTACAGGGCATGGGCCACCGTGGCCGCGGGGGCCGTGGGATCCACCTGCACGGTCACCGGTTCGCGGAGCATCTCCCGAGCCAGGTGTCCGAGCTCCGGGGGCATGGTGGCCGAAAACAAGAGGGTCTGCCGCTCCCGGGGGAGCCGGTCCAAAATGCGGCGCACGTCGGGGAGGAAACCCATGTCGAACATGCGGTCGGCCTCGTCCAGGACCACCACCTCCACGGCCGAGAGGTCACAGGTCCCCCGGCCCAGGTGGTCCAGGAGGCGGCCCGGGCAGGCCACCACGATCTCGACCCCGGCCCGCAGCCGCCGGATCTGGGGGCTCATGCCCACCCCGCCGTACACCGTGAGCGAGCGAAGCCCGGTGCGCCGGCCGAGCGCCTGGAACGACTCGTGGATCTGTTCGGTGAGCTCCCGGGTGGGGGCCACCACCAGGGCCCGCACCCGGCCCCGGGGGCCGCGGCTGAGGCGATGGAGGATGGGCAGGGCGAACGCCGCGGTCTTGCCGGTGCCGGTCTGGGCGAGGCCCAGCACGTCGCGGCCCTGGAGGGCCGGCGGGATCGAGCCCGTCTGGATGGGGGTGGGGGAAACGAAGCCACAGGCAGCCACTCCGTCCGCGATCCGCGGATGGAGGCCAAACGATGCGAAGCTCAAGCAATTGTCCTTTTCTTTGGAGGGAAATCAGAGTTCTTCGGAGAGGCTTCAGGCGGGGGCTCAGAAGCGAGGTCGCGCCACCTTACAGGGAACCGGCGGGCAAAGCAAACGCGGGGCTTCGGCCCGTAGCCCGCTGGGCGGCTCCGGAGCCATCACCAAAGCGGCGGGGGCGCGGGGCCTCGTGGCGTGCCGGGCGCGGCTCCTTGGCTCGCCCCGACGCAGCATGGGGCCCGCACGGTCCAGGCTCGGGAGCGGGCGCTCATTGTCCCCGCACCGTCCACCGCACCAGGAACGGAAACCGCCGGTCCGGCCGGCGACGCAGGCGGGCCGGGGGCGGGAACGCGGCCAGGAGTCGGGCCTCCACCTCGTCCGGCTCCACCGCCTCGCACCGCAGGTCGGCCACGAGGCGGCCTTGGTCCTCGTACACCGGGAAGTCCGTGCACCCCGGAGGCTTGGCCGGGGTGTCGTACACCGCACACCGACCGTCCCGGAACGCCGGGCAGACGCTTCCGTGGGCGTAGTACATGCCCCCCTCGGCCCGGATCTCCGGGGGGCCCTCCCCCCGGGCCAGGCGCCGGTCGAAGGCCTCCCGGGCCTCCTCGATCCCCCACAGGGCCCGGAGCCGGGGCCAGTCGAGCTCGATCACCAGGCTCTCCAGCCGGCAGCACGGCCGGCGACACCCACCGCACCGGGGAATCACCTTCTCGGCCTGGTACTCCCGGGCGACCGCGCGCAGGCGGGAGACCGAACCGGGCGGCGGCTCCGGTCCTCCCCTCCTCATCCCTCGGCCACCATCCGGACGGCGCCCCGGGGGCAGAAGGCGGCGCAGATGCCGCAGCCCTTGCACCAGTCGAGGTCGATCGAGACGCGGCCCTGGCCGTCCCGGGTGATGGCGAGGTCCGGGCAGAGGTGCCGGCACACCGAGCACTCGGTGCACCCCACGGTTCGCAGGCACGTCCGGGCCTCCTCCCGAAGGTCCGGAGGGACGTCCCCCTCGGGCGCCCCCGAGACCCGAGTCGGGTCCCAGGGCTCCAGCCCCAGGGACTTCGCCACGGCCCGGGCCGCCCTCCGACCCGAGGCCAGGGCCTCGGTGAGGTACCCCGGCCCGGTCGCGCCGTCCCCGGCCGCGAACACCCCCGGGAGCCCTGGCACCTCGCCCCCCGGCCCGCCCTGGACGCGGCCCCGCGCGTCCAGGCACGAGGACGGCAGGAACGGGTGTTCCGGCGCCTGGCCCACGGCGGCCAGCACCCAGCCCGCCTCTAGGTCCTCGACCTCGGGTCCCGCGACCACGGGCTCCCCCCGGCCGGCCGGCAGGGTCTCCCGAAGCCGCAGCAGAACCCCCTCTCCCCGCGGTTCCAGCGCCTCCGGCATTCGTAGGAACCGAAACGACACGCCCTCGGCCCGGGCCTCGGCCACCTCGTCCGGGTCGGCCGGCATCTGGGCCTCGCCCCGGCGGTAGACCAGGACCACCTCGTCGGCCCCGGCCCGGCCGGCCGCCCGGGCCGCGTCCACGGCCACGTTGCCCCCGCCCACCACCACGACCCGTCCTGTGAGGTCGGGCGGTCGGCCGTTGCAGAACGCCCGAAGGAACGAAAGCGCGTCGAGGCACCGGTCGCCGCCCCAGCCGGGAAGGTCCAGCCCCAGCCCGCGGCCGGCTCCCAGGGCCAGGACCACGGCGTCGTGCCGCGCGCGGAGCCCCTCCCAGTCTCCCGGGTCCCGGACGCGGGTGCCCAGCCGGACCTCGGCGCAGAGCCGGAGGATGGGGGCGAGGTCCGCCTCCACCACCTCCCGCGGCAGCCGGAATGGGGGGATGGTCTGAACCAGCATCCCCCCGGCCGCCTCGGCCGCATCCACCAGGGTGACCCGGCAGCCGGCCAGGGCCAGGTCCCGGGCCGCGGCAAGCCCGGCCGGGCCGGCACCCACCACGGCCACCCGGGGCCCCTCCGGTGGCGGCCCCTCCGGGAGCCACGGCAGGAGCGCGCCGGGCCGGGAGCGGGCCAGGCGGGCCACCGCTTCCTTGAGCCGCCGGGCCGGCACCCGGGGCTCGGCCACGCAGGCCGCCTCGCACGGCCGGTGGCACAGGTGGCCGCTCACGCCCGGGAGCGGGTTCGGCCCGAACACCTCGGCCAGGGCCGCTGCCATATCCCCTCGGGCCAAGGCCTCGGCATAGACGCCTGGGTGCTGGCCCAGGGGGCAGGCGGCCCGGCAGGGGGCCGCGCCGTCCGCCCCGGCCCGAGCCCACCGGGGCGAACACGTCCAGTCCGGGTCGGCGCCCAGGGTCTCCAGCACCGAGGCCGGGCAGGCCCCCTCGCACACCCGGCACGCCCCGCACCGGGCCGGGTCGATCTCGGGTCGGAACGCCCGGCTCACGCCGGAGCCTCCAGGCCCCGGCGACGGCGCCACCCGGCCAAGTCCGGGGCCAGGGCCGCGCCCAGGCCCACCCCCTCGGCCAGGGCCCTCCGGTTGAGCTCCAGGAGCCGGGAGGGCACGGCCTCTGCCAGCGCGGCCTCGATCGCTCCCGCCCCCACCAGGCGGGTGGCCCCGGCCACCGCGCCGAGGAGCACCACGTTCGCCACCTGGGGGTTCCCCAGGGCGTCCCGGGCCACCTCGAGGGCCGGCACCCAGAGCCGGGGTCGGCCCTCGTCCGGCGCCGCGGCCACCCCCCGGTCGATCAGCACGGCCCCGTCCGGGGCGAGCCACGGCAGGTAGCGCTCGTAGGCGTCCTGGGACAGGGCCACCAGCAGGTCCGGCTCCAGCACGTGGGGGAAGTCCGCGGGTTCCGGTGCCAGGACCACCCCGGCCCGGCAGGCCGATCCCCGGGCCTGGGCGCCGTAGGACCCGGCGCCGGCCGCCCACCGGCCCTCGGCCACGGCCGCGAGGCCCAGCAGGTGCCCCATGAGCAGCACCCCCTGGCCGCCGAACCCGCAGAACAGAACCTCGACCCGGCCGGTCACGCCACGAACTCCCCGACCACGATCCGGCCGGCGCGCTCCCCGGCCGGCAGGGCCTCGGCCTCCTCCCGGCCGATCAGCCGCTCCCGCAGGGCGGCCAGGGCCCGGGCCGGATCGGCCTCGTCGTTGCGGCGGCCGTACTGGGTGGGGCACGGGCTCACCACCTCCACGAACGCGAACCCGGGCGTGGCGATGCCCCGGGCCACGGCCCGGGCCACCCGGTCGGGCTGCACCACCGCGTACCGGGCCACGTACGAGGCGCCGGCCGCGGCCACCAGGCGGCACAGGTCGAACGGCCGGTGGGGGTTGCCGGCCGGGGTGGTGGCCGTGCGCGCCCCCCGGGGCGTGGTGGCCGCCACCTGGCCGCCGGTCATGCCGTAGATCGAGTTGTTCGCGCACACCACGGTGACGTCCAGGTCCCGCCGGGCCGCGTGGATCAAGTGGTTCCCGCCGATCGAGGCCAGATCGCCGTCGCCGCTCACCACCAGGGTCACCCGATCGGGCCGGTACAGCTTGGCGCCGGTGGCAAAGGCCAGGGCCCGCCCGTGGAGGGTATGCAGGGTGTCGGCCCGCAGGTGGGGCGAGGGGATCCACGCGGCGCACCCGATCCCCGAGACCACCAGGAGCCGCTCCCGTTCCACCCCGGCCAGGTCCAGGGCCCGGCATACGGCCCCCAGCAGGATGCCGTGGCCGCACCCCGGGCAGAACGGGGTGGCCCCGAGCCCTTCGCGCAGCCAGTGGCTCAGATCCCGGGCCATTGCACCGCCTCCTTCACCCAGGCCGCGATCCGGCGGGGGTCGATGACCTCTCCGTTCACCTGGTGGAGCCCGTCCACCGGGCATCGGGCCTCCTTGCGGACCTCTCCCTGCACCTGACCCAGGTTCATCTCGGGCACCCCGATCCATGCCACCCGCCGGGCCAGGGCCGCCACCTCCTCGGCCGGGAACGGCCACAGGGTCTGGAGCCGCAGCAGCCCCACCGGCACCCCCTCGGCCCGCAGCCGCCGGACCGCGGCCAGGGCCGACCGGGCGGTGAACCCGTAGGCCACCAGGGCGAACCGGGCGTCGTCCAGGAGGTACCCCTCGGTGCGGCAGATCTCGGGCCGCCGGTCCCACACCTTGCGGTGGAGCCGGGTCACCAGCCGCTCGTGCACCTCGGGGTCCTCGGTGCGGCGCCAGCCCCACGGGTCGTGGGTGGACCCGGTCACCAGCAGGTCGGCGCCGTCGCCGAAGCAGGGCATCGGCGGCACCCCCTGGGGCTCGTCCGTGCCGAACGGCGGCCCCGACGGGTCCCGGTCCCTTCCGGCCACGGCCACCTCGGCGGGCACGTCCACCCGCTCCCTGAGGTGGCCCACCGCCTCCTCGGCCAGCAGGATCACCGGCACCCGGTAGCGCTCGGCTAACTCGAACGCCCGCACGGTCAGGTCGAACATCTCCTGCACCGACCAGGGCGACAGCGCGATCACCGGGTAGTCTCCGTGGGACCCCCACCGGGCCTGCTGCACGTCGCCCGCGCCCGGGCGGGTGGCCTGGCCGGTGCAGGGGCCGGCCCGCTGCACGTCCACGATCACCAGCGGGGTCTCCGTGAACGCGGCATACCCCAGGGCCTCCATCATCAGGGAGAACCCCGGCCCCGAGGTGGCGGTCATGCCCTTGGCCCCGGCCCACACCGCCCCGATCACCGCCCCGATCGAGGCGATCTCGTCCTCCATCTGCACGAACACGCGGCCGAGCTCCGCGAACC
Source organism: Deferrisoma camini S3R1 (assembly GCF_000526155.1). Classification (NCBI taxonomy): domain Bacteria; kingdom Pseudomonadati; phylum Thermodesulfobacteriota; class Deferrisomatia; order Deferrisomatales; family Deferrisomataceae; genus Deferrisoma; species Deferrisoma camini. The sequence continues at coordinate 2,372,783 of NZ_JAFN01000001.1, forward strand.
GGGCCGCGATCCGCTCCATGATCTCGCTGGAGGGGGTGATGGGGTAGCCGGCGTAGAAGTCGCACCCGGCCGCCACGGCCGCATCGGCCGCGGCCTCGTTGCCCGACAAGTAACGGGGCCCGGGCTCGAACGGCACCGGCGCGGTGGTCACCGGCACGGACACGGCCCTCCCCTTTCGGCTGTAAGGCTGGGAGGCTGGAAAGCTGGAAGGCTCAAGAATCTCTTCCCGGCAACTTCGGTTCGTTGGTCGTTAGTCGTTGGTCGAAAGCTCGCCCCGACATCGGAGCCGGGGGCAGGGGTCCCAACCGACGACCGACCCTAATGCAAAATCTGGCTCAGGAACAGCTTCGTGCGTTCGTGCCGGGGGTGGTCGAAGAACTCGTGGGGGGTGTTCTCCTCGACGATCTGGCCGGCGTCCATGAAGATCACCCGGTCGGCCACGCTCTTGGCGAACCCCATCTCGTGGGTCACCACCAGCATGGTCATGCCCTCCTCGGCCAGCTCGATCATCACGTCGAGCACCTCCTTGACCATCTCGGGGTCCAGGGCCGAGGTGGGCTCGTCGAACAGCATGATCTTGGGCTTCATGCACAGGCTCCGCGCGATCGCCACCCGCTGCTGCTGGCCGCCCGAGAGCTGGCCCGGGTACTTCTTGGCCTGGTCCGCGATCCGGACCTTCTCGAGGAAGTGCATGGCCATCTCCTCGGCCTCCTTCCGGGGGGTCTTGCGCACCCAGATCGGGCCCAGGGTCAGGTTCTCCAGGATCGTGAGGTGGGGGAACAGGTTGAAGTGCTGGAACACCATGCCCACCTCGGCGCGGATCCGCTCGATGTTCTTCACGTCGTTGGTGAGCTCGATGCCGTCCACCAGGATCCGGCCCCGCTGGTGCTTCTCCAGGCGGTTGATGCACCGGATCAGGGTGGACTTGCCCGACCCCGAGGGCCCGCAGATCACGATCCGCTCCCGGGGGGCCACCTCCAGGTTGATATCGTTGAGCACGTGCAGATCGCCGAACCACTTGTGCACGTGGATCATCTGGATGATCGCCTCGTGGGCCGGCTTCACGGGTGCGGCCGGCTCGGGCTGGCGCGCCATCGGGAACCTCCTACCGGGTGCGGCCGGCCGTGCCCGGGGTCAGTTCCCGCTCGAGCCGCCGGCTGTAGCTGGACATGGAGAAGCAGCCCAGGAAGTACAGAAGCGCGAGGAACAGGTACGCCTCGGTGCTGAACCCCATCCACTGGGGGTTGGACAGGGTGGACTTGGTGGTGTTGAGCACGTCGTACAAGGCGATGATCACCACCAGCGAGGTGTCCTTGAACGCCGAGATCAGGATGCCCACGGTGGGCGGGATCACGATCTTCAGAGCCTGGGGCAGGATGATCAGCCGCATGGTCTGCACGTAGTTGAGCCCCAGGGACTCGGCCGCCTCGTACTGTCCCCGGGGAATGGCCTGGAGCCCTCCCCGCACCACCTCGGCGATGTAGGCCGCGGTGAACAGGATGATCGCGACCAGGGCCCGGAGGATCTTGTTCACGGTGACCCCCTCGGGCAGGAACAGGGGGAACATCACCGACGACATGAACAGCAGGCTGATCAGCGGCACCCCCCGGATCAGCTCGATGTAGGCCACGCACAGGCTCTTCACGGCCGGCAGTCGGGAGCGCCGGCCCAGGGCCAGCACCACGCCCAGGGGGTAGGCGGCCACCATGCCGAACACCGACAGGAGCAGCGTCAGCGGCAGCCCGCTCCACTGGCTGGTCTCCACCGGCTCGAGCCCCAGGATCCCGCCCCGCATCAGCACGCCCATCACCACCAGCGCCACCAGCCAGATCCAGCCCAGCGACCTCTTCCACCGGCGGCGGTCCTTGCTGTACCACAGCAGGGCCACCAGCAGCCCCATGGCCACGGCCGGCCGCCACTGCTCGGGGTGGGGGTAGAACCCGAAGATGATGAACCGCAGGTTCTTGGTGATGACCGACCAGCACGCGCCCCCACCCACCCGGCAGGCCTCGGCCGGCGTGTTCCACAGGGCGTCCCAGAAGGCCCACCGCAGGAAGGGGGGCACCACCCAGCCCAGCCCGGCCACGGTGACCACGGTCAGGAGCGAGTTGAACCAGCCGTTGAACAGGTTCACCCGCATCCAGCCCCACACCCCCAGGCGGGTGGAGGGGGGCCGCAACGGTTGGGAGGGGCTCGATGCGCTCACCGTTCCACCAGCGCGATGCGTTTGTTGTACCAGTTCATGAAGGCCGACGTGGACAGGCTGAACATCAGGTACACGGCCATGATGAGGGCCACCCCCTCGATGGCCTGGCCGGTCTGGTTGATGGTGGTGTTGGCCACCGACACGAAGTCCGGGAACCCGATCGCCACGGCCAGGGAGCTGTTCTTGGTGAGGTTGAGCATCTGGCTCGTGAGCGGCGGCACGATCACCCGCAGCGCCTGGGGCAGGATCACCAGGTTCAGGGTCTGGCCGGAGGTGAGCCCCAGGCTCATGGCCGCCTCGGTCTGGCCGTGGCTCACCGACTGGATGCCGGCCCGGACGATCTCGGCCACGAACGCCGAGGTGTAGAGGACGAGCCCCAGCAGCAGGGCCGCGAACTCCGGGCTCAGCGACAGGCCGCCCCGGAAGTTGAACCCCTTGAGGTGGGGCACGTTCATGGCCGTGGGCGCCCCGCCGAGCCACCAGGCCAGGGCCGGCAGCCCCAGCAGCAGGGCCAGGCCCACCCGGAACGTGGGGAAGATCCGGCCCGTGGCCTCCTGCCGCTTTCGGGCCCAACGCCGAAGGAGCCACACCCCCACGCAGGCGGCCACGAACGCCGCGGCCATCCACCGGTAGGCCGGGTGGGCGGCCGGGATCGGAAGCAGCAGCCCCCGGTTGCACAGGAACACCCCGGGCAGGGGGCTCAGGGCCTGGCGGGGCGAGGGCAGGATCTCGTTGAACAGGGCGTACCAGAAGAAGAGCTGCAGAAGCACCGGGATGTCCTGGAGCACCTCGATGTAGGCCCCGGCCAGCTTCGACACCAGCCAGTTGGTCGACAGGCGGGCGATGCCCACGAAGGTGCCCAGGAGCACGGTGAGCACGATGCCGAGGAACGACACCCGCAGGGTGTTGAGCACCCCCACCAGCAGGGCCTTGGCGTAGGTGTCGGCGGCCGAGTAGGCGATCGGGGACTCCCCGATCTCGAACCCGGACTCCCGGCCCAGGAACCCGAACCCGGTGGCGATGTTCTGGCGGGCCAGGTTGGCCTGGACGTTGGCGAACAGGTAGTACCCCACGGCCAGCACCACCGCCAGGACCGCGGCCTGGAAGGCCAGGGCCCTCTTGGCCGGGTCGTTCCAGAACGGGGTGGCGGCCGCGGGTGCGCTCGTGCTCTGGATCATGGGCTCGTGCGGGCGTCCGTGGTGGGATCCGGTGGGGGCACCGGGCCGGCCCCGGCGAAGGGGGCCGGCCCCGGCTCGCGTTCCTCTACTTGAAGGGCGGCACGTACATCAGGCCGCCGTCGGTCCACAGGGCGTTCAGGCCCCGCTCCAGCCCCAGGGGGGTGTTGGGGCCCACGTTGCGCTCGAACACCTCGGCGTAGTTGCCCACCTGCTTGATGATGTTGTAGGCCCACTTCTCGTCGAGGCCCAGGGCCTTGCCGTTGCCCGGGGTCACGCCCAGGAACCGCTGGATCTTGGGGTCCTTGCTCTTGAGCATCTGGTCCACGTTCTTGGAGGTGATGCCCATCTCCTCGGCCGCGATCATGGCCATGACCGCGTAGTCCACGATGTCGCGCCACTGCTCGTCGCCGTGGCGCACGGCCGGGGCCAGGGGCTCCTTGGAGATGATCTCGGGCAGGATCACGTAGTCGTCCGGGTTGGGGGCCACGGCGCGGGTGCCGGCGAGCTGGGAGGCGTCCGAGGTGAGCACGTCGCACCGGCCCGAGAAGAAGGTCTTGGCCAGCTCGGCCGTGTTCTCGATGACCACCGGCTTCCACTCCATGTTGTTCGTGCGGAAGAAGTCGGCCGCGTTCATCTCGGTGGTGGTGCCGGGCAGCACGCACACCGTGGCGCCGTCGAGCTCCTTGGCGCTCTTCACGCCGAGCTTCTTGGGCACCATGAACCCCTGGCCGTCGTAGTAGTTCACGTGCACGAAGTCCAGGCCCAGGGCCGTGTCCCGGGTCAGGGTCCGGGTGGCGTTGCGGCACAGCACGTCGATCTCGCCCGACTGGAGCGCGGTGAACCGCTGCACCGCGGTCAGCGGCACCCACTTCACCTTGGAGGCGTCGCCGAACACGGCCGCGGCGATGGCCCGGCCGGTGTCCACGTCCAGCCCCTTCCACACGCCCTTCTCGTCGGGCATGCCGAACCCGAAAAGGCTCCCGTTCACGCCCACGATCACGTATCCTCGGGCGCGCACGGTGTCCAGGGTCTTCCCGGCCAAGGCCGGGCCCGCGGCCAGGACCGCGGCGAGGGTCAGGGTGGCGATGCGTCGCAGGCTCATGATCCTCCTCCTTTCCGGGCGGCTACGCGCCCCGTGAGCGAAGGGCCCCTGGGTACCACAGGCTCGACTCGTTTGGCAAGAACAAAGGGTTTTTGAATATACTGAACGCTGTCCACCATAACCAAACCCCCGCTTCCCTGCGCCAATGGAACGCACTGCCAGCGCCTTGTCAAGGGATGCGAGAGGAACAGACGGAAGCGCTTCGGCCGTCCGAGGGCCCGGGACCGAAGGCCGATGACCGGAGACCGAGGTCGACATGGTAATCAACCGTGGGTTGTACGTCCGGCTGGCCGGGGCGGCCGTGCTGTGGGGGGGCACGTTCGTGGCGGGCCGGCTCCTGGCGGCCGAGGTGTCGCCGGCCGCGGCCGCGTTCGTGCGGTTCGCCCTGGCCGGGGCGGTGCTGGCCGCCCTGGCCTGGCGCGAGGGCGAGCCCGTGGCCTGGACCCCGCGCACCCTGGGGTGGTTCGCGCTCCTGGGCCTGACCGGCGTGGCCGGGTACAACCTGCTCTTCTTCACGGGGCTTCGCACCGTGGAGGCGGGCCGGGCGGCGCTCATTATCGCCAACAACCCCGTGGCCATCGCGGCCGGAGCCGCCCTGGTGCTGGGCGAGAGGCTGGGGCTGCGGGCCAGCCTGGGCATCGGGGTGGCCGTGGTGGGGGCCTGCGTGGTGGTGAGCCGGGGCCACCCCCTGCAGGTCCTCAGGGGGGGCGTGGGCGTGGGCGAGCTGTGCATCGCCGGATGCGTGGTGTGCTGGACCGCCTACACCCTGATCGGCCGGAGGGCCCTGGCCGGCCTGAGCCCCCTTCAGGCCACGGCCGGGGCCTGCGTGGTCGGCGCCGCGATCCTGGCCGGACCGGCCCTGGCCGGGGGCCTGGCCCGCGGCATCGGGGCCTGGTCGGCCACGGCCTGGGCGAGCGCCCTGTACCTGGCCCTGGGGGGGACGGTGCTCGCGTTCGTGTGGTACTACCGGGGGGTGCAGGCCCTGGGCGCGGCCCGGGCCGGGGTGTTCATCAACCTGGTTCCGGTGAGCGGGGTGGTGTTCGGGTGGCTGTTCCTGGGCGAGCGTCTGGACCCCTCGGTCTGGGTCGGCGGGGCCCTGGTGGCCACGGGCATCGCCCTCACCCGGACCCGGGCCGAGGCTCCACCGGTTCGAACCGGTTCGTCCTGAGGTTCTTGCGCACCCGGAACGGGTCGAACACCCGGCCGTTCATGGCCAGGTACACCCCGGGCGGCAGGATCTGCACCGCGGCCACGGCGAACCCCAGGTTGAACGGCGCGTCCGTGGACCGGAACCGGCCCGGCTGGATCGCACCCGTGAGCACCACGGTCTTGCCGGGGATGCCGGCGAGCGCCCGGCCGGTCTCGGCCATGGTGTCGGTGCCGTGGGTCACCACCACCCGGTCCTCGGGGCACCGCTCCACCGCCTCGCGGATCCGGGCCCGGTCCTCGGGCGTGATCTCCAGGCTGTCCTTGCGCATCACCGGCTCCACCTCGTACTCGAACGCCACCCCGGCCTCCCGGAGCACCTCCCCGGCCAGGGGCTCGCCCACCTGGTAGGTGCTCTTGGCGTCGAAGTACACCTTGTCGATCGTACCCCCCGTGGTGATCACCCGGATCCGCACCGCTCACCTCCCGGTCAACGCGGCAGCCCGTCTTCGTCGCACCCGAGGATCTCGTCGTCCGGGCGCGGGTCCTGCACCGGCAACGAGGCGCAGTGACGGGCGATCTCGTCCAACTCGTCGGCCAAGCGCCGCCCCCCGCGTTCCCGGCGGATCCGCTCCAGCCGTTCCCGGAGGGCTCGGGTGACCGCTTCGGTCTTGGTCTCACCGGTCAATCGGGCCAGAACCGTTGCGAGCCGGTCGGTTTCGGGATTTCGAATGTTCAGAGCCATCATCTCCCCGCAACCATACAGCTACACATATAACTACACGGTGCCCGACCGGGCCCCTGTTGTCAAACCGCGTTCTCCCGCCCCCCAGCCGCCCACTCCAGACTCCTCCGAAGCCTCCGGACGAGGCCGTTCTCGGTCACATACGGAACCACCAGCTCGTACCGGCCCGGGTGATGGCCACGTAGGCGAGGTTCTTGAGCTGCTCCTTCCCGACCGCCACCGGCCCCTTCACCCTGTGAGGGCGTCGGCCAGGCACAGGGAGCGTTCCCGCCGCAGGCGCTCCAGGATCTGGTTCTTGTCCTCCGAGTCCTGTGGAAGCCGGGTAGAGAGCCCGGCTGGGGAACCGCAGCCGCGGGGCGCCCGGTTCATGACGATTGAATATCGGATATTCAATCGTCACGCCACCCGCCCGCCACCCCCGGCTCACGGGGATCTCTGCGCCACCCCGAACCAGGGAAGCACCACCACGCCCGACCGCCGGAAGGCCCGGTCGCCTCCGTAGAACAGGGCCGCCGGTCCGTCGGGGTCGCCGGAGAGGTTCCGCCAGTAGCGGAGGTTGGCGAAGAACTCGGGGGTGACGGTCTGGCCGGATTTGATCTCCACCGGGATCCGGTGGGCGCCCAGGTCCACGAGGATGTCGACCTCGTGGCCGGCTGCGTCGCGCCAGTAGTAGAGGCTCGGCTGCTCGCCCCGGTGCAGAAACGCCTTCAGGAGTTCGCTCACCACGAAGCTCTCGAACACCGCGCCCCGCTCGGCACGGTGGAACAGCTCCTCCGGGGACCGGATCTGCAGGAGGTAGCACAGGAGCCCCGGGTCCAGGAAGTACAGCTTGGGGCTCTTGATCAGCCGCTTTCCGAAGTTCTCGTGGTGGGGCCGCAGCAGAGCGATGAGAAAGCTCGCCTCGAGCACCGAGATCCAGCGCCGCGCGGTGGAGTGGGTGACGCCGGCGTCCGAAGCCAGGGCCGAGAGGTTCAGCAACTGGCCCGTCCGGCCGGCACAGAGGCGGACGAACCTGCCGAACGTCTCCAGGTCCCCCACGTTCACCACGGTCCGCACGTCCCGCTCCAGGTAGGTCTGGTAGTAGCTCGCCAGCCAATCCCGGGGCTCGATGCCCCGGTCGTGGATCCGGGGATAGAACCCGGTGTAGAGCGTTTCGAGCAGGCCGCGGTCCGGTGCCGGGAGCCGGTTGGCCGGGACCTCCCGGCCCAGGGCGTCGAACGAAAGGGGCTCCGCGCCAAGAAGCTCGGCCAGGGAGAGCGGAAGCAGGTGCAGCACCGCGGACCGGCCGGCCAGCGACTGGGAGATCCGCTCCAGCATGAGGAAGTTGTGGGACCCCGTCAGCACGAAGCGCCCGGTCGTTTGGGGGTCTTCGTCGACCATGACCTGGATGTACGAGAACAGGTCCGGGGCCCGTTGCACCTCGTCGAGGATCACCGGCCCGGCGAACTGCTCCAGGAAGCCCCGCGGGTCCTCGAGGGCGAACTGCCGCTGGTCGGGGAGCTCGAGGGAGGTGTACGCGTGGTGGGGAAACACCGCCCGCACCAGGGTGGTCTTGCCGGACTGGCGCGGGCCGGTGACGCTGACCACCGGGAACGCCCCGGCGGCCCGGAGCAGTGTTGGGGCGAGCGTGCGCGGGATCATGGGGGCTCCGTGACGATTGAATATTCGATGTTCAATTATCACGAATCCGCTGAGACCGCAACGTCCCCGGTCGGTGTGGCTTCCCCCGTTTCCGGCTTCCCCGTGGCCCGGCCCGACAACGGCTCACCCCAGGCTCCTCCGAAGCCTCCGGACGAGGCCGTTCTCGGTCACGTACGGGACCACCAGCTCGTACCGGGCCCGGGTGATCGCCACGTAGGCGAGGTTCTTGAGCTGCTCCTTGCTCCACCGGTTCCCCGGCTCCAGGGCGTCGAGCCCCACCACGAACACCACCGACCAGTCCATGCCCTTGGCCGTGTGCACGGTGGAGATGGTGACCGAGTCGATGGTGATGTCGTGGCCCGCCTTGCTCCGGTAGTCCTCCGCAGCCCACCGGGCCAGCACGCCCCGGGCCAGGAGCTCCTGCTCCAGCCTCTTGGGAAGGGGCGGCCCCTCCGGGTCGTAGGGGCGCTTCGTGGGGTAGAGCACCGCCACCTCCGAGGCGGGCACCCCCCTTTTCAGGACCCGCTCGGCCACCGCCTCGGCCACGAACGCCACCACCGCCTTCGGGTCTGGGAGCCGAACGAGGGCCGGATCGGGCCCGGGGGCCGTGAGATACCCCGAAAAGAGCTCCAACTGGGTCGCGCCGGGGCTGGGCTCGGCCGACGTCTCGAGGCCCCGAAACCGCCCGGCAAAGCCAGCGAGCTCCTCGGTGCTCCGGTAGGCCGTGCGCAGGCGGTGAACCCGGCCCCGGGCCCGGATTCCCAGATCCGACCACCGCGCCCGGCCGCCCCGCCGGTACAGGTCCTGATGCTCGTCCAGGGCGATGAGCAGATGATCCGTGTCCGGGTTCAAAAGCCCCACCACCAGGCGGAGCATGGCATCCGAGAAATCCTGGCCCTCGTCCACCAGCACCGCATCGTAGCGCTCCGGAAACTCCGCCAGCCGCCCGAGCGCCTCCTCGACCACCAGATCGTAGTACCCTGGCTCCTCCTTCTCGAACGCGACCGGCTCCCCCACCACCCGCTGACACAGCTCGAACACGTGGCACACCTCGACCCCGCCGCCCGGCCCCAGCCCCAGCCCCTGGCGAACGCACAGCCGCTTCAGGTACGGCACGAGGGCCACGTTGTAGCAGACCAGGAGAACCCGCTGGACCTTGGGGTTGTACTTCCGCAGGAACCGGGCCCGGTGGACGAGGACCAGGGTCTTGCCGCAGCCGGAAGGCCCCGCCACGATCCGGTGGCCGCCGTCCCACCGCCGGGCCAGGCTCTCCTGGTTGTGGTCGAGGAGCCGAAGCCGCTCCCGGTCCTCCCCGGGCGCGGGCGGCCGCACGGCCGGAATCCGCACCTCGGGGAAACGGACCTGCCGCACCCGGCCCTGCTCGCGGCCCGTGAGCCGACAGGGGAAGAGCGGCCGGAACGACGCCTCGAGCCGCTCGCGGAACTTGCGGCCCGACGGGTCGGTGAACAGATCGCCCTGGGGGTGGAGGTCGTCCCAGAAAAACGAAAGGCCCGACGGGATCACCCGGTCGAGCCCCTTCTCCTCGTACTCGTGGCGGTTGATGTTCGCGAACACCACCCCGGCCGCCACCGGCACCTTCACCTTGTGCGGGTCGTTGGCCAGGCACAGGGGGCGTTCCCGCCGCAGCCGCTCCAGGATCTGGTTCTTGTACTCCCGGGCCTGGCGCAGGGGGTTCGGCCGGGCCTCCTCCCGGCCGGTCACCTCGATCACCCAGCCGTGGGGGTTGGCCCTGCGAATCTGATGAAGGGCCCAGTCCTTGACCTCGAACACCACGAGCCCGAGATCGGGGTGAAAGAGCACGAAGTCCGGCTCCCGGCCGCCCACGTCCGGGGTGTACCAAGCCACGAACTCCCTGTCGGGCCGGGCCACCTGCTGGAGAAACCGGTAGAACCTCCGCTCCCCTTCGGTGTGGAACGCCTCCACCCCTTCCGGAATTTCCGGAATCATCGTGGCCATGGGCCCCTCCCTCTCGAAACATTCTCCGGCCGGCTACGGCCCCACTGGAAACTTTTCGTCGCCTTGATCCGGTACCCCCGTGCCTTGAACTCCTCGATCACCGAATCCCAATCAGCCGGTGAAGGGTTGGGCTCGACGTCGGCCACCTCCACACAGTCCTTATAATGCGGGTGGTTCGCAAACCTAGGTTTCCAAGAGTGTTGATGGAGCGTGCGAGCAAGCACCCTTCCTTTCTCGAGGAGATCCGGTGGATTTTGAGCCCGCAGGTACACAACCTTCTCAGCCTCGTTCACCACCACCGCCAACTGGGGCACTTTATGAGTTCTGGGAGTTTTTGGCTTCTTGACCCGCACGAGACGACACAACTCAACGGCCAAATCTTGTAACGACTCTCGTTTCACGAACGTCTTTCCCTCCATGACCACCCTCCTCCATTCGCTTTCCTAGCCCGATACCGCTGCCAAGAGCTTCTCGCACAACTCCGGGGCAAAATAGGTCGAAACTAACGTTCTGCGAAGCGATTCCCTCCCCACTGGGTCACGCATGCATTCGAAGAGTTCCGGGTCCAGCCGTGCGCCCCGAGCGAACTTAGTGAGTTCCGCAATAGAACGGATTCTTGGTAGATCTTGGAGAGCCTCTTCCATTCCCTCCACAGGGATCAGATGCCAGAACCCTTCGTTTCGAAGATGGAAGAACGGATACGCCAGGTTTCCTTCTCTCTCATTCGGCATAACCAGCGACCAGTATTTGCTAAACCGCTCGGCTAGCCGCTGGGACGGCTCAATAAAGTTATCTTTTAAATCTCCTTGCTCGACAAGATCTATTATAGACAAAAGCAGCAATGGTTTGTGTGGGGCTCGGTGGGAAGTGCCGGGAGGGTAATGAGCCTTTTTCACATCTGTCCTCAACCTCTTGAACCTACCTTCGTATTCTTTCAGGCAACTGTCGCGCCCCGGTGTCCTCGGCGCGTCGGCGAAACACACCAAAGCGGTACCCGATTCGGCGACAACTGCTGCCCCGTTAGGGTGAATCGGTTCCGGCGCATCGGGAACGGGAGGCATATCCCCCTCTGGAAGATGATCGGGCCAAGGCAGCAAATCGACGGTCGATGGCCGCGTCTTGCCTTCAGCGAAATACAGGGCCCTGAACCGGGGCATTTGCTTTATCTTGTCAATCAGAGTCCTTTCCTGATCGGAACTCGCCACATTGCGCACGAGTGCCTTTGCGTCTGCTTCTGTCAATCTCAGCACGAGGTAGTTGGCCACAGCAGAAAAAAGGGAAGCGTGAAAATCTTTTGCCTCCTGCGATGCCAAAACAAGGGATATTCCATACTTGCGACACTCCTTCGCCATGGTTGGTATCAACTTCAACCTGGCGGCCCTGTGCGCTTCATCAAAAACGATCGCGTGCGTGATGCGATCTTTCACCCCCCTCTTGAACATGTCTTTGTACAGCCCGTAGAAAACCAAAGACGCGAACGCTTTTTGCAGATTCTCATTTTGCGTCGAGTGAATGCGAATCACTACCGGCGCGCTACTCTCCCAAAGGCTTTGTTGATGTTCAGCTAGATCAAAAAAGCCATAGTCGTCGAGTTCCTCCAGACGGGCCAAAAGAGTCTTCAACCCCCTATCCTGCCTGGGTTCCGCGCGAAGGATCTCGACAAACCGACGAAATGGTGGCTCAACAAGATCCTCTCCGCGGTCCGTCTGCTGGTCCCATCCGGCCTCCAAAAAGCTCTCCTTCACCGCTCTCCGTATCCGTTCCCCCTGGATGTCACCCAACTCGGGATAGATGGCAAGGAAAATGTCCCGCACGGCCCCGGCCACATCGAGATACCCCATGGGGGAATCGCGGTCGACCACCTGAAGGGGGTTGAACCCGAGGCCCGAGAAATCGACGAAGCGTACCCCTCCCACAGCGGCTTGTAGTCTCTCGTCTATGTCTTGGTGATAGGAAAACACGATCGGCCGGATCCCGGCGTCCAGCATCTGTTTGCAGATGTTGAGCAGACAAGTCGTCTTCCCCATTCCCGGCAAACCGGCCAGTAGCAAATGGGGATTCCCTTTCACCGTAACCGGCCAACGCACCTCCGCGCCCGACCACGCGTCCGCTCCCAGACAAATTGCAGGAGCGACGTTTTGGCCCGGCCCCCTACGTTCCGGTGCGGGCACCGCCCCTTCCCGCCTGTCAGGGGGAGCCGCAGGAGCGACGGGAACCTCTGCATCCGGCGGTATTCGGTTCCCGGCGGGGATGCCGTCGACCCCAACCCCGGACACCCCAACTTTCGGGATATGCGAGATGGACAACCCGCCCACCCGGCCGTCAGTGACCGGATCATCCGCCCTTCCCCTCGCGGTTGCTTCAGAAAAAGCGGAATCCGGCAACACCGAGGGCCCGAACAGAAAGATTCTTGTCTCCCAACCGGCCGGCGTGATCTCCAGGGGGTGCCCCCCCTGATACTCCGGGCAAAAGACCCATCCGAGGCCCGGCATCCGTTGATCCGAAAAGGAATAATCGCCCCCCCTCTCTACCATCTTGTCAATCTCGCTCACCGCCAATCGGTACGTATCCTTAGGAAGGTAGTGCCTTCGAGCCTTGTCCGCATAGAACCGAAGCACGCGCGCAAGCTTCGCGCGGCGAAGCGCCCGAAATGCCGCTGGCACGTCTTGCGCACCATACCAGTTCATCCACCGCGACCGAAGGCCCTCCACCTGCCCCCGTATCGTCTGCAAGAGCTCGGGATTTCGCGCCGCCCGCAGGTGCCGGCGATACTTCACCTCGACGAACTGGAACACCAACCCCTTCCGGGGCAGCACAGAGACATAGATCAGATCCGGTCGCGTCAACCGGTCAACCTCTGTCCCGCCCTGCCCTTGGAGGGGCGGTAGCAGGTCAGCCACGTCATCCACGGGGATCAAGAACCCCCTTTCCAGGGACACCCAGCACGGACTATCGCCTGCGGACCGTCGGCAGTTTGCGTGGCTCATAGCCAGCGCCACCAGTTCCACGGTGGGCGCCTTTTGCCCCGTCAATCGGATCGCTAGGCGCCCGCTCAAAGCCTTAAGGTTCTCCATCAGGAACTCGGCATTTCGCCTACTCCTGCTGAGGCCCATCTGGTCTAGGGCGCCGTCTAACAGGTTTCTCACTTCATCAAGGTTCGAAGTAGAAGTTATCAGCTGCAGGCAACCCAGGTCTTCCCGTTCTGGAACACAATCGATGACGTATGCGTCGTAGATGTCTTTGTGATCCCGAGGAGAGTCGAAGTACTCTATGCCAGCATTTCGATCGAGCGTAATCACCCAGTCACAGAGCTTATGAATTTGTTGAAGCTGCTCCGCCTTTTCCGGGCTGATCTGGGTGCGCAAGACGGGATCGCCGTCCGACTTCCCGAGATTGCGGGCCACGCAGCGCAAAACCCCTTGGAGGAGTCTTGTCAAGCGCTCGGAATGCACCCGCTCCGACGGGTGTTTCTCCCCTTCCACCTCCGCCGGTACGGCCCCCTCCCACTGCGGGGTCGGTTTGCCCGTGTACGTTCGATCGAAGAACGAAAGTAGGCCGAAAGCGAATAGCGGTCGACGCCTGCGTTCAGCTCCGGCCACTACCTTCGACTGGAACGTATCGAACGCCACCCCGATGTGCGCCGCCCTATCCGGAACCGAGACATCCCGGCGCGCCCACCGCAGCTTCGGCATCAGCCCCCCTCCAGGCAGGCTCACCGAATCGAAGACCCATCGGTCCGAATCTTCAATCCTGCCTGCCCCGGAGCGCCTGCGCTCGCGCAACTCCAAAAGAAAGCGGCCGGCAACTCCCCGTTGCGCTTGGGACGGATACAGTTCCAAGACAAATGCAACGGACCTCCGCTCCATTCCCTCCGTGGGTTCGGCCTCCGTCTCCTGCAACTCCCCACCGGCCCCCTGCACGCGGCCCAAAGCCCGGACCACGGTCAACCCGTCGCCCGGGCGCAGCGCGTGCACATGCATCACGCGGGGTGGTTCATGGCATTCCAGATACTTCTGGATCTCGACACCCAAGATGTGGGCACTTTGCTGCCCCACGGTCGGCGTCGTGTCATTCGCGTCGCTCTCCCCCAATGCCCGGTTCAGAACGGCCAGCGCCGCCTTCGGTTCCTCGTCGTCGTCGGCAACCATGCCGACCGCATGGAAGCCGAGGTTATCCGCGAAAACGAATGACCTACCCGCTGCCGGCCCCGGGAGGAACGGAGGGAACATCGCGCCATCCAAGAGCTTGAACTCGTCCCGGATCGACTTCGGGGACGCACCCTCCACGTATCGCGTGAACAGAACAAGAGCGTCGTAGCCCACGTGCCAGGCCACCCGGAGAGGATGGGCCGGCAGAACAACGACTCCGAGCGTGCGGCCCGAAAGGGACTGCACCTCTACGGTTTGGGTAAGCGCAAACGCGGGAGGGGTTTCCTCGTGGTTCAGGAGCGCGGCCCAGGCATTAAGATACTCCACGACCTGCCCGAATCCCTGGCTCGCGTCATCGTAAATCTGCCCCACCGCACCTTGGGTCACGGCAACCCGGTCGGCGAACCGTCGACTTGCAGCAACTACACGTTCCCACACAGCGAGCCATTCCTGGGAAGCTCCTCCCCCATCGGGCTCCAAGGGGACGAACTCCGGAGAGCCCACCCGGACGCCCGATTCGCGCACTCGAACTAGCCATCTCCCGGGGTGTCCTTGCCGGGAAAACCAATCCTCTTCCGCTTCCCGGATAAGAGGGGGTCGATAGACGCGAAAACGCTTCCCCCCCTTGCCGGTCTGCAGGAGCACATACCCCTTTCTATCCTGGGAGTAAGCGTCTGCTCGCGCGGCCAAAGTGGTCACGTCGTCCCTGTCTGCGAGCTCGACGGCCCCTTCGCTGAGGGTTCGCACCCTCTTGCCGGAGGCCGTCTTGGACTCGGCGGAAACCTCCCCCCACCGAATGACGAACTCTTCCGTTTCCTGGGGTTCCACGTCGTCGTTCCCCACTACCGCAACGCGCACGCGGGCGTTCACCACCGCGTCGTCGCCCAGTGCCGCAAAATCATCGTTCGAAAACCGGCACTTCTCCTCCCTCCTGGCGGCGTGTCTCACGGTCCGAGAGGCGATTTCCTCATCCAGATCGCTCACAACCTGCACCGTGTACTCGGCGGCCCCTTTGGGCAAATCCACGGGCCTGGCCCGCCAGCGCACTTCCAAGGTCGAATAGTTCCCGCTGCGTTCCGCTTCCGGGTCCAAGACAAAGGCGGGCGGATCGCCGTCCCCCTGCTCCCGCAAGCCGGACCACTTGGACAGCTTTCCCGAGCGATTGCGCCAGGGCACCAACTCGGTCTCCCGCACCCCCTCCGCCGATATCTCGAGACGAAGCGCGTTGACCCACAGGTGCGGGAGGTCGGCCAGCTCTCCCACCGCGGCCAGCAGAGGCTTCGTGGCGGCCGACGTCACAAACCGTTCCAGGTCTGCGAGCTGTTTTGGGGTCGGATCAAGAAGCCGTAGCGACTGGATCCGCTGCACCGGCGAACGGCCGGCCGTCTCTCTCCCGATCAGTTCGTCCACAAACTTCCGAGAGATGGCGAGATCCGCATCCGGATCCGCGGGCTCGTCCACCTGGACGGGCCAGAGGCCGAGCAAGTGCAAGAGCGCCCCGGGGTGAACGCCTTCGGCAACGGCCCGGGCGAAAAAATCGAACTCGGCCCAGCGCGACACACTGAACCGCCCCCGTGACCGCGCCTTTTGGATGGCGCGCTCCGCATACCTACGAGCGGCGCTGGACTGGCTCCTGGTGAGCTGTGCCGCAACCTGCCGCACAGCCTCCCGGAAAAGGCCGGCTTCCTCCACCTCCTTCGCGGCGCTGTAGATGCCATCCATCCCCGCTCCGGCTCGCGAGGTATCCACAAGGAGGAGAGTGGTTTCCCGTTTCGTTTCCCGCAACTCTACCGCCCGATCCGCCTCCACCGTGCGGTCGTCCGGATCGTTTTCGTCCGCCACCCGGTACACCGACCAACCCGCCGGCTGGAACCGGCGATCCCGAGCCAACTGCTCCACGACGTGGGGCGTCAGAAAGCGCGCGAACGCGATCGTGCCTTCCTGCGGCCGACCCAGCACGGTCTCGAAAGCACGGCTCAGGACCCGCGCGTGGGTTTCAGTCCAGATCATGGGTCCCCTCTCCAGCGTGTTGGAACCGCGGCACGAGCCGCTTCATGGCCTCGGCGTCGTTGACTCCGATCAGCAACCCCAGGTCCCGCAGCCGCCGCTCGAGGACGGCCTTGTTTCGCTGCAAGTCCTCGTTGGAAACCGCCATGCCCGGCGGGGCCCGGTCCACGCACAGCCCGTATCGCTCGTACAAGATTTCCAGGAACTCTCGGAACGCGAGGGAACGTGCGCCTCCCTTTCGTCCCGGCCGGAGGATGTGGAGGTGGACGAGGTAATCCAGCACGGCATCGGTCAGAATGAGCGACCGGGCGTCCGTTGTTCTGCGGCCGCGGCCGGGCGCAGTGCGGGAAACCTTTCGCTTGGCGGCAAGGCCGTTCGGGCGAGAAACCATTAGGCAGGCATCCAGAAGGCCATTTAGGTTCCCCAACGTGTTTTTTCGCCCTTGGAGATATGTCAGCGCCTCGGCGAGCCTCCACACAGGGCTTTCCACGGCCTCGTCGCTCGTCAGGATGGCCGCGGCATCGGGGTACTCGTCTTGCATGGCGTCCGCGAGTTCTTGGCCCCTCCGGTCCAGGTCGTAGAGGATGGCCCGGGCCTCCTCTCGCCTCTCGAACAGGAGTTCGCCCAACAGGTTGACCCACTCGGTGGCGTCCGGCCGGGTCGCAATGGCAAGCCTTCGCAAGGTACGGTCGTGGCTCGCGGCGTAGTCGAGAAGGCGAAGCGCCATCAGCACCACTGGGAACCGCTCAAGGCGTCGCAACACGTCTTCCATGGACTGCTCCGCCAGATAGCGAAGCCCTCGGTCCAGGCCGTTGGAGCAGTCCACGAACACCTCGACGGGACGCTGCACATTGTTTGGTGGGACCGTCCCGGACTCGGCCCACGCGAACACGAGATCCACCACGCTCAAGAGGATCGTCGTAAGGCCCAAGGCTACGCAGGACTCCAGCATCTCGACCAGTGCATGGCGAGGGATTTGCTCAGCGTACTCCCGCACGAACCGGCGGATGTCCTCGGAAAAGTACCGGGCAGCCCTCGCCGCGATCGGCCGCTGGTTCGGGATCCTCTCGCCCTCGCCCCCCCGAAGCTTGTCGGGCGCGACGCCCAGTTGTTGCGCCAGCCGGACCATCAGCAGTTGGTCCAACCCCACCTGCGTGCTCTCGTCGAACCGGTCGCCCGCCCGATCCCCGAGCCCTCCCTCCATCCGGATTCCCTTCGCGAACGCCTTCAAAAGCACGTTGTCTTCAAATCCCCGAGCGACAGGGAACCAGGTCCTGTCGCCATCCGGCGTCTGGGCTACATGCGGGCCTTCCTGTTCCGCCAGCACGGCCACCATCGTCTCCGGGACGTACCGCAAGTTGACCACCGATTCCGGAAGGTCGATCCAACTCGCCAGGTAGTGGGCCGGGGCCACCCGCTGCACCTGCTCCCTGCGGCCGAGTTCCCGGTTACGGTTCTCGAGGCAGAAACACAGCAGGAGGTCCCCCAGGATGGCCCGGGTCGTCTCGTCCGAAAAACCCTCAAACAACGAGTTGTTCGAGAGCACCTCGGCCACCCGATCGATGGTGGCCTGCCTTCGGCGTTCCCGGTACGAACCGGACTCCCCTCCGAACACCTCGACAAAACGGCCCTTCCCCCGCCGGTGCCCGAACCGGAACATGTACAACACGGCGGGTAGCACGGCCGACAGGTCGAAGTCTTGGACCGAGATCGGCAGAACCTTCTGGTAGTCTGCGGACCAGATCGCCCGCGTGTGCCCCCGACCGAGGATCTCCTCGACGATCGCTCGCGCCGACGTGCCGCTCATGCTACCCCTCCTGCCCGGCCGGACGGATCACCAGGTGTTGTCTCACACCCCCTTCGGTTTCCCTCAGGGTGACGCCCACTTCGTAAACGCGCTCGTCCTGGCTCGGGTTCCAAGCCAAGAGTCTCCGCTCGTCTTCCCGGACCAACCGCTGCACGAAGATGGAGAGGTGGGCAAAGGTGTCGTCCGAGGACACGTCGCCCAGTTGGTACCCTTCCGCGAGTTGAAGCAGCAGGTGAAAGAGCTCCGCCCCCATCCGCAGACGCTCTTCACGGCCGTCCCGGTAGCGATAGACGAGAAACGCTCTCCGGTGAAGCCGTTCCATTCCCTCCATTTCGGGTGGAAGGTCCGCTTCCACCCGAAAGTGGCCGAGGGGCTTTTCCACCCAAAAGGCCGATTCGGTGGGCGTGCGGGGGGTTATCCGGAGGGGTACCACTCCCTTTCGGTCCAGCGCCCGGGGCGGAAGCTGCTCGAGCTTCGCTATGCCTTGGCACAGCCGCTCGCACACCCGCATCCGATCTTCGGCGTCGCTGAGGGGAAGGTCCCGAAAGAGCCCGATGTGAGTCCCCCGCGCCAACCCCAGCGCGTACGGGTCTCCGGACACGAACTGAATGTGGTCGGCACTCCATTCGAAAAAGGCTCGGCGCCTCGCAGATTCCACCGTCAGATCGGGATACCGGGGAGGACCGTCCCCTTGTTCCGCTGGGTTCGACACGAGATACCGGTCGATCCGGGGGTGTGCCTCGAGGCCTGGGTCGAGTCGTGCCAACTCCCCCAGCACCTCCCCCTGGCGTGCCGGCGAGGTGGGGGAGAAGGCCCGGTCCCAATACGGCAGGGTTTCCTCCGCCGGCCGCCGGTGGTAGTCCTCACAAGAATGGAGGCCGAAGAGGACGTACACCAAGGCCGCCCTCAACTCGCGCACGGTGATGTGCGTCTCCCCCCTCAGATGCACCGCCTGGAGCGCCTCGAAGAGCCGCTCGCGCGCCCGGCCTCGAACCGGCTCTGGTTGTCGGTTCGGAACCCCTTCCGGCCCGAACACGCGCGCCGCCCGGAACACCTCGCAACGGCGCTTCGCCGAACAGGTTCGGCACGGCGCCCATATCTCCGTGGCGTCTCGGCCGCCATACAGGTGATCCACCAACCTCTCAAGAAACGCGGTTGCGATCGCCTTCTTGTCCGGGAGCACACCGCCGACCAGAGACCTCTGATTGAGATCCACGAACCGAATGTGAGACTCCTGAGTTGCCACCTCCTGTTGCAGCAGAGAGTAAAGCTCCTCGGTTAGCGGCGTGGTTCCAGATCGCTCCTCGTAACTTTCGATCCACTCCATCAAACGGCCGTCGTTGATGGCCAGGAGATGGACGATGTCCTCTTGGGGTGGGCCCTGCTGAAACGGTTCCAAGAACGCGTCCAAGAGTTGGTCGGCCGTCTTCCCCTCCCAGGCGGCCGACCCGTCGAAATTGATGCGCACGGTGGGCCCGCCGGGGATCTCCCCTTCAACGACTCTTTGCGCGGAGGAGTGGTGGCCGAGCCCCAACTCCATTGCCAGATGCTGTAGGAGAGCCGTCTTCCCGTCCCCCGCGTTCCCGCAGAGGATGACGAGCCGCACACGCCGATCTCGCACGTCGCGGAGTAGCGTCTCCTCCAGCGGGGTGGCGACATACGTACTCTTTGCGAACTCCGTGTCGAGCCCGCGGGTTTCCTGGTTCCCCCACCGGGAACCAGGGTAGGACTGGAGAAGCCCTTTCAGCCATTCCACCTGTTCTTCAGACAGTGCCTCGTCCCCCTCGGAAGCAACCCCGGGAGGTGTGACTGCCTTTCCGTCCATCGGTGTGCGCCCGGCTACCCGGGCTTCCGAAAGCCACTTCAGCGCCTCCGCTGCGTTCTCGAACCGGTCGCCGGGCTCTGGGTGAGTAGCCTTGTTGAGCCACCGCGAGAGCACGGGGTACGCACCTTGGTCGATCTCCCCCCAGTTCAAACCCCGGCCCTTGTCGAGAGTCCCCCCGTAACGAAAAGGTTCGCGATCGAACACCACATGGAAAAGGCTGGCCGCCAGCGCATAAAGATCGTCCGACGCTACCGCACCCTGGCTGGCCGGAGTGGGGGGTGGGCAGTAAAGAACGGTTCCCGGCGACGCCCTCGGTTCTCCGATCCGCGTGGCGAAATCATAGTCCGTGAGCACGAGATCTTGACCCGAAACGATCAAGTTCTTTGGACTCACGTCGCCTTGAACGATCCCGTTTTTGTGCAGTACATTGAGGGCCTGGCAGACCTGGCCCAGCCAGCGTAGGGCCAACGCCTCCGCATTTGGCTCCCCTTGCTCTTCCGCCAACAACGGAAACACGCCGATGAACGACGAAAGCGCAGCCCCGTCGACCCACTTCATCAGGGCGACAAAACTGTTTTCCTGCCACTCGCTCGCCACTTCAAAAATGGTAGAGAGCCCCGTATGCCCTAGGTGGGAACGAACCAGGTGGTACGCGCGGAGGATCCGTTGGCCCACGTGCTCCTCGTGGGCCACCTTTGCCACGTATGTTCCGAATTCTTCTCCGGTCTTACTGTCTACGTGGACAACCTTGTACGTAGTGCCAACGCCTCCAGATCCCAATCGGGCTACGATCCTGTATTCGTGGCCGCGAAACGGGATGACTTGATCTTCTGTCCAGTATCTTGCGGGTGGAGGCGGAACGACGCGGTGCACGTCACCCAGGAGTTGCGAGAGTCCGGCCTCGAGCTCCTGTAAGCTCGCCCGGTCGGCTGGTTCCTCGGCCAACCCCTGCTTCAGTACGGAAAGCGCCCGTCTCGATGTCTCATCTTCGAGCGTTTTGAAGATCTCCCCCAGCGAAGCGCAGAGTGCGTACACGTCGGACCGCTGATCCGCACACGCGTAGCCCTGACTGAGGATTTCTGGGGGCACATAAGGCACCAGTGCATTGGACGGAAGCGTTGTCGATGCGACCGTCTTTTGGGACGGAACCTTCGTCCGTTCGAATCCAGTGAAGATTGGCGTGTTGTCGTACTTCACCAATATGGTGTTGGGGGTCAGGTTCCTGTGGACCAAGGGCTCGTCGCTATCCGCTGCGTGCAGATCGCTCAGGGCCTGGACCGCCCTTCTCGCAAAATCCACCCGGCTCTCAGGGCTCCATGTCTCGTCCGCTGATCGTTCCTCCAACGTTGGAGCCGCCGGGTCCACGACTGAAAAGAAAAACATCTCACCGGCGTACCCGGGCGCCTCTTGGTATGAGTCCAGAATGCGCGGTGCCCACGGATATAGCTGTAGTCGCCGCAACGCCTCGAACTCTCTTTCGGCCCTCGCATCCGCGTTCCTCTCCGTACTCGCGGACAGGTCGTAGAGATGCAACACGACGCGGTCCTGCCGGGCCGCGTGAACTGCCTTGTAAACGCGGTGGAACCTCTCCTCCTTTGGCGTTTGAAGCTCCAGGTTCACATACCCAGCGAGGCGTTTTAGGGAACCATCTATAGCGACGGAGCACTTAGGTTCTAGCGCGCGGCCCAGTCTGCGCACTTCATCCGAAGTCAAAACCTCCATGCCCCCTGCGCCGGCCGCCTTCTCGCAATCCCGAAGACCGTGGAAAGGGACCCCCCGAACCGTTTCACCCAAGACCCGGGAAATCTTCGCCGAACCCTCGGTCAGAAGGAATGCGCCGTCCACCCTAGGCAGCGATTTCACGACCCTTCGGAGCGTAGTTCCCACTTTCTTGGCTTTGAGAGTCACCCGGTCGGCTTCTCGCTCGACAACATCCCGATTCTTGTTGATCCAGGCGGCGGTCCAGTGTTTTACCTCTACCACCTTCACCCCCGGAGGCCCGATGGCAACGATGTCGATTTCTTCAGACTGCAATTGGTGAGTTACAGAAAACGATAAATTGCACAGCAGAATCCACTCTCCATCGCCGGACAGAGATATGAGCTTCGTCTTCAGTTGTTCGACGGCCATCCGCTCGCTTTCGTTTGCCATAGGCCCGCAATGGAAAACCGTCACCTTCATTTTGAGACTCCCAGAGGAAACAGGTTGCGCCTCCACCCCTTGACAACCCCGCCCCGGAAACCAAAACGGCCACCGGGGGCGCCAAGGCGCCGCGGTGGCCGTTTGGATTCCCGGTTGATCGTCCCGCCCGATTGCCCCGCCATGGGTCTCCCCTCCCTCATGGATGGCGGTTGCCCATGGTAGGGGAATCAGATTATCTCGTGCAAGATCTGGGGAAGCCGGAGGCCACGGGGTGGCCTGCTCGCGAAACAGGAATCTCCTCGTACCGATCAAGCGGGTGGGGGCAAAGGGCCTGGTGGCGGCCCCTGTCACTCCCCTTTGAACACGTCCTTCAGGGACTCTGCCTCGAACGCGCGCTCCACCCACCCCGCCAGGGTGTCCAGGTCCGCCCCCGTCACACGGTCCCGCAGATCTGCCGGAACCTCGCCAAAGCGCTTCTCCAGGATCCGAAGCAGAAGCTCTGCCCTGCCTTCCTGGAGCCCCTGCTGAAGCCCCTGCTGGAGCCCCTGCTGGAGCCCCTCCTTCCTTCCCGCTTCGATCCCCTCCCGCTTCCATTGCTCCGTCCACTCCTTCACCCGTTCCGCCAACATGTCTCGCACCTCCAGTAGATCTCGGGTCTCCGGCATCGGTGTGTCGGGCAGACGCGCCGGCAAAAGCACCCGCCTCACCCATACCGCAAACGCCCGCCGCAACTCCCGCTGCTCATCGGCTCCCATCCACTCCAACAGGGCCTCCACCACCGCCCGCACGTCCTCCGGTGTCCGGCTCTGCTCCAACCGGAACAGCGCCGCCACCAGGTTCCGCTCGATCGACAAGGCCTCCGGGCCGTACCGCCCCTCGTCGATCAGAAGGTACCGCATCCGGGGCCGGTACCGGCCCAGTCCCTCCGGAACCGCCTCCACCAGATCCTCCACCGCTTCGGCCGCGCTCCACCGGCGCTCCCCATTGTACAGCACCACCGGCAGCACCGGTGGCAGTTTCCCCTCCGGCCCCAGCTCGCCCCGCCGGATCAGGTCCTGGTACAGGAGCCCCACGTAGGTGAGGATCCGCACCGCCATGAACGGGTCCACGGTGGACTGGAACTCCAGCAGGATGTACACATAGACCCAGCGGGGTCCCCACCGGACTTTCCAGACCACGTCGTCCTCGCGGCTCCGCAGATCGTCGGACACGTAGGAGCCGCTCACCCTCTCCAGGGTGGAAAAGTCCAGTTCCCGGACCCAGGGCTCGGGCACGAACCCGATGAGGAGGTCCTGGATCATGCGGGGGTGGGAGAAGAGGTTCTTGTATCCGGTGTCGTGCTCTGCCACCGTGCCCCTCCGGGTTTCGGTTGGCGACCCGTCCATTCTGTCGCCCACTGCTGCGGGCGTCAATGCGGTACGCCTGCCATGCCGGGACGATAGCTGCAAGCTGCAGGACCCCGCAGGGGCCTGACGAGACTTCCGAGACGAGCCCTCAAGAGGACCCCCATGCGACGAATCGATCTTCGTAGCGACACCGTGACCCGCCCCACGGCCGCCATGCGCCGCGCCATGTTCGAGGCGGAGGTGGGGGACGACGTGTACGGGGAGGATCCCACGGTGAACCGCCTCCAGGAGGTGGCGGCGGCGCTTCTGGGCAAGGAGGCGGCGCTGCTGCTGCCCAGCGGCACCCAGGCCAACCAGGTGGCCGTGCTGAGCCACGCCGGCCGGGGGGAGGAGGTGATCGTCGAGGCCGAGAGCCACATCTTCTACTACGAGGTCGCGGGCATCGCCGCCCTGGCCGCGTGCCAGGCCCACCCCGTTCCGGGCCACAGGGGGATGATGGACCTGGACCGGGTGGAGGCCGCGATCCGGGCCGACAATATTCATTTTCCGCGAACCGCCCTGATCTGCGTGGAGAACACCCACAACCGGGCGGGCGGCACCGTGCTGCCCCTGGAGCACCTGGAAGAGCTGTCAGGGCTCGCCCGGCGCCACGGGGTTCCGGTGCACATGGACGGGGCCCGGGTGTTCAACGCCGCGGTGGCCCTGGGCCGGCCGGTGGCCGAGATCGCGGCCACGGCGGACTCGGTGATGTTCTGCCTGAGCAAGGGGCTGGCCGCGCCGGTGGGCTCGGTGCTGGCGGGCCCGAAAGCGTTCATCGAGCGGGCGCGCCGGCACCGAAAGCTGCTGGGCGGCGGCATGCGCCAGGCCGGTATCTTGGCCGCCGCCGGCCTGGTCGCCCTGGACACCATGGTGGGCCGCCTGACCGACGACCACGCCAACGCCCGGGCCCTGGCCCGGGGGATCGCGTCGGTGGACGGCCTGCGCGTGGACCTGGGCGCGGTGCAGACCAACATCGTGCTGTTCGAGGTGGTGGACCCGGCCTGGGACGCCGCCTCCCTGGTGGCTGCCCTGGGGCGGGTGGGCGTGCTGTGCAGCGCGTTCGGCCCCCGAAAGATCCGGCTGGTGACCCACTGCGACGTATCGACCGAGGACGTCTCAGAGGCTCTCGACCGGATCGAGACGGTGGTGAGGCGCGGCCGCCGGTGACCCCTCTTCCGGGGCGCGGCCGGAGGCAGGTCCCTTCTGCTCAGGGGGCTGATGGCCTTGCATGCAACTTGGTATCAGAGGCTAGCCGCGAGGAACGCGGCAGGGGTCAGGGCCGAGGGGCCGGTCCGCGGGAAGTCGCCCACGTTACGGGTCACGATCGCTGCGGCACCCATGTGCTGGGCGGAGAAGTACTGGATCACGATGTAGACGTTGTTGAAGCGGATCGCCGAAACCCAAGCGTCCAGGCTCCCGATCTCGGCCCGGGTCCACCCCCTCGCGGAGTCCGGCCAAAACGGCTCCCTCCGTCCCAGCACGTCAAGGAGCACGTTCGTGTCGACCAGCCCGCGCACCCGCTCCCCCCCTTGGCTCGGACCAGTGCTTCGGCCAGTAGCTCCTGATCGTCTCGGTCCGGGGGCAACTGAACGACACCCAGGGCCTGACGCGTAAGCGGGCCCAGGGGCTCCTGGCCGTTTTTTGTTTTCTTAGCGATATACGCAGGCCGACAGGACTGCGCCCCATGCCCACCCCGGCCTGGGCTCGGCCACCGGGCCCTTCCGGATTTCGGTTGGCAACACCTCTTTGTCGCCCGCTCCTGCGGGCGTCAATGACTCCGCAGGCGGGACGGGCCCCGATCTGGCCGCACCCGGCCGCCCTTGTCGAAGATCCGCTGCCAGGTACATCCACGCCGCCTCCCGCAGGGGTTCCGAGCGGCTCCCCGCCTCCTCCTTCTTGGCCCGCTCGCCACTCGTCGCCAGAAGCTCCCGCGGAAACGAGATGTTCACCGTGGCTACCCGCATCGTCCTATTTTCATGCAAACAAAAAATTGCATTTTCGATTTGCATGGTGATAGGCTTGGGCCATGACGTATCTGCCGAGACACCTCGCAAGAACCCTGCACCGCGCCGCTGCGACGTTTCCGGCGGTACTCGTGACCGGTTCGCGCCAGACCGGGAAAACGACCCTGCTCAAGAACGAGTTCGGGGCGACCCACCGGTACGTGTCGCTGGAACGTCCGGATGTTCGGCTGCGTGCCACGGAAGACCCGGTGGGGTTCCTGCGAGAGATCCCCCCGCCGGTCATCCTCGACGAGATCCAATACGCCCCGCACCTGCTCCATTACATCAAAGACGAGATCGATCGCGCTCGCGAGCCGGGGCGGTGGCTCCTCACAGGGTCCCAAACGTTTGGATTGATGAAGGGGGTGAGCCAGACCCTGGCGGGACGCGTGGCCGTGCTCGAACTCCTGCCGCTCTCCGTCGCAGAGGCACGCGGGAACCCACCGCCTCCCACGGTAGACGACCTTCTGGCCAAAGTCTTTTCCGGACCTTCCCCCGTCGCCTCCGACACGTCCGTCGACCTCGGAGACTGGCTGATCCGCGGGGGCTACCCCGGGGTCCGATTGAATCCTCAGATCGATCCAAACCTCTGGTTCGGTGGCTACACCCAAACCTATCTGGAACGGGACGTGCGGGATCTGTCCCATGTGGGTGATCTGCACGCGTTCACCCGGTTTCTGACGCTCGTGGCGGCCCGAACGGGCACCGTGTTGAACATGGCGGCGTTGGGTGCCGAAGCCGGCGTCACCGGCCCTACCGCCCGACGATGGCTCTCCGTGCTCGAAGCAAGCGGTGTGGTGTGCCTGCTTCCGCCGTTCCATCGTTCTTTCGGAAGACGCATCCGCAAGAGCCCCAAGCTGTATATGATCGACCCGGGGCTCGCCTGCTACCTCATGGGGATCCAGACGCCTGAGCAGGCGCTGCAGAGCGTTTTTGCCGGCCCGCTGGTGGAAACGGCTGTGGTTTCCGAGTGGATCAAGGCGTTTCGTCACCTGGGAGAGCGGCCGACGCTCTACTACTGGCGGTCGGGAAACGGGCTGGAGGTCGACCTGATCATCGAGCGGGGGACCCGCCTGTATGCGGTGGAGGTGAAGGCAACGGCCACACCCGTGCCGAAGCATGCCGCCGCCCTGTCCCGGTGGCTCGGGATCGCCGGCGAGTCGGCCCAAGGGGTGGTGGCCTGCGACGTGGAGCGGCCGGGCACGCTAAGGCCGGGCATCCGGGCCGTTCCGTGGCACCTGGCATGGTGAACCCCGCTGGGCTGCCCCCCACGCCTTCTGTCGGCCCGTTGCCCTGCCTGCGGTTCCTACCGTATGGCCTGTGCCCAGGGGGCCGAAGACCCGGTGGGCAGCGGGGCGGCTCCCGGGCTGTCGCCAACGCCTCGGTGATTCACGGCTTTTCGGCCGACGACCGAAATCAAAAAGAGTAACTTGCAACGGGTTCCCCCGGTGTCGGAGCGACCTCCCGATCGCGATCCCGGGCCGCAGGGCCCGGCAGAGTTTTTGTCGCGGCCCGGAGGCCGCTTCCACCCTTGGGGGGTCGGCGTGGTCGCCAGTAGACGAGAGCCATCGACCACCACAGTAGGATGTCGGAGTTCTTTGGCCTGCCAGCCTTCCAGCGGAACCGGCAGGCTCCGTCAGCTCCCCCAGACCCAGCCGACTTACTTGGGCGTTCCTCGGCCCCGCAGGGGCTGAGGGAGGCTTCCCAGGTAGTACTCGATGCTGGGGCCCATGATCTCCAGGGCGGACTTGTCGCAGGGGGGCAGCTCGGCGTCGGACCGGGCCAGGGGCTCGACCCGGCTGCCCCACCGGATGAGCCCCGCGCCCCACACCAGGCCGGCCCCGAACACGGTGGTCAGCACCAGGGCCCCGGGCTTCACCCGGCCGGCCTCCAGGGCGTCGCACAGGGCCACCGGGATCGATGCGGCCGAGGTGTTGCCGTACTCCTGGATGCACACCATGACCCGGTCGGAGGGGATGCCGAGCTTGTCGGCCACCAGGTTCAGGATGCGCAGGTTGGCCTGGTGGGGCACGAACAGGTCCACGTCGGCCGGCGTGCGGCCGCCGGCCCGGAGCACGTCTTGGCAGGCCTCGGTCATGGCCCGCACGGCGTGCCGGAAGATCTCGCGGCCCTCGAACCGCAGCGACAGGTGGACGCGGTTGTCGGTGAACCGGTCGAAGCCGTGGCCCCAGTTGGGCATGTGCAGGGTGTGGCGGGTGTCGGGCACGCACCCCAGGCGCGAGGCGACGAGGCCGGTCTCCCCCTCGGCCGCCTCGACCACCACGGCGCCGGCGGCGTCGCCGAACAGCACGGCCGACTCCCGGCGGGTCCAGTCCATGAGCCACGAGGCCCGCTCCGCCCCGATCACCAGGGCGGTGCGGACCGTGCCCGCCCGCACCATGTCGGTGGCCACGCTGAGCCCGTACAGGAAGCTGGCACAGGCCGCGTTCAGGTCGAAGGCGGCGGCGTTGCGCGCGCCGAGCTGGTTCTTCAACAGGGAGCCGGTGTTGGGGATGATCTCGTCCGGGGTGGTGCTGCCGAACACGACCAGGTCGAGGTCCTCGGCCGTGCGACCGGCCGCGGCCAGGGCGTGCTCGGCCGCCACCCGGGCCATCTCGCAGGTGGTCACGTGGCTGTAGTGGCGCCGCTCGATCCCGGAGCGGGTGCGGATCCACTCGTCCGAGGTGTCGACGAAGGTGGCCAGGTCGTCGTTGGTCATGACGGCCGGGGGCACGCACTTGCCCCAGCCGGTGATCTCGGCGTGTCGCATCCAAGCCTCCGCTGATGGAAGGGAAAAACGTAGCGCGAAGACTGACAGATCCGGCCCGCCGGATCAACGGCTCTGGATGGAGCCGCGGAGATGGAGGGTGATATAGTCGATGAGGACGGGTTGACCTGCCCCGGGAGTCGCCGATGAAAAACGGGATCATCCTGCGCAAGCTGGCCGAGATGGACACCGTGCTCGCAGAACTGCGATCGCTGGGGGAGAGGGACCTGGAGCGCCTTTCCGACGACTGGCGGACCCGCCGAGCGGTGGAGCGGGATCTCCAGATTCTCGTGGAGATCGT
This sequence comes from Deferrisoma camini S3R1, assembly GCF_000526155.1. Classification (NCBI taxonomy): domain Bacteria; kingdom Pseudomonadati; phylum Thermodesulfobacteriota; class Deferrisomatia; order Deferrisomatales; family Deferrisomataceae; genus Deferrisoma; species Deferrisoma camini. The sequence goes on from NZ_JAFN01000001.1 coordinate 2,401,163, forward strand.
GATCGACGTGTGCCAGCGCCTCCTGGCGTTGGCAGGCAGAGGGCCGGTGGACACAGGAGCAGAGGCGGTGCGGGCGTGCGTGACGCTGGGCGCCCTGGCGGATCCCGCACCGTACCGCCGCATGATCCAGTTCCGGAACTTCGTGGTCCACCGGTACGAGCACGTGGACCCGGGTGTCCTGGCAGATATCGTGCGGAACCGGCTCGGGGACTTCGATCGGTTCCGGGAAGAGGTTCTGTCCTATGTGCACGGTTGACGTGGACGCGGCAGTGCGGGTGCTCGCGGCCTGCACGAACGTGGTCGCTGCATGGGTGTTCGGTTCGGCCAGCGGCGGCCGGGTTCGGCCGGGGGGGGACGTGGATGTGGCCGTGCTGTTTCGCCGCCCCCCGTCGTTGGACGAGCTGGCAGACCTGAGGGCCGACCTCCAGGAAGCCCTGGGGTTCGAGGAGATCGACCTGGTGCCCCTGACCGACGAGAGCCCGGCGGCGCTGCGGTTCGAGGCCCTGTCGGGCCGCAGGGTCTTCTGCCGGGACGTGGGTCGGGTAGCGGAGTTCCAGTCGCTCGCGTCCCGGGAGTACGAGGACGACATGGCCTTCGCCGCCCGGGGCCTACGGGCGTGGGCCGAGGCGCGGAGGCAGAGACAGGGCCCAAAGTCGGGGGGCCGGTGAGTCCCTAAGCGGGTTCCCCCCGGCCGTCTGCCAGAACGAAGCGGCTACGAAAGACCTTCCGCCTCCAGCCCTAGGAACCCTGCCAACCGCTCCGGGTCCAGGCGGTAGGGGCTGCCCCGGCCCTGGTAGAAGCCGTGGGCCCCGATCAGGTGGACAGACAGCGGGGTCCAGACCAGGGTCTCGCCCGTGTCGAGCCGCCGGCCGTGGACCTCGGCCTTGACGAACAGCCCTGGATGGCCGAAGGGGCACGGCATCCGGCCCATGGCCTCGACCGAGCGCACCTCGAACCGGTCGTCGATCACCACGGGAGCCCCCAGGTGGGTCAGGGCCGCGTCGGTGAGCCGCTGGAGGGCCGCGGCCAGGTCGGCGTGGCCGAGGCCCAGCCGCCGCACCCGGCCGTCATCGTCCTGGAGGATCTCCACGAGGTTCCGGGAGTCGGTGCCCAGGAACCCGTCGCGGGTCAGGGCGCCGTGGGCCATGCGGGCCTGGGCCTGGGAGAGCTGGGGCGGCTGCTTCATCCGGGCCTCCGGGGGGTCAGGCGAACTTGTCGTAGAAGATGCGGTCCTCGGCCACGCCCTTGTCCGTGAGCACCCGCACGCAGGCGTCGATCATGCCGGGGCTGCCGCACAGGTAGGCCTCCATGCCCTCCATGGAGCCGTAGTGCCGGGCCACCACGTCGGTGATCAGCCCGGTCTCGCCCTGCCAGTCGTCCCCGGGGTCGGGGTGGGACAGGGCCGGCACGAACGAGAACCCCGGGAGCCGCTCGCCGTAGGCGTGGAGCCGCTCCAGGTCGTAGAGGTCCCGCCGGGACACCGCGCCGAAGAACAGGGTGACCTTCTTGCGCACGCCGCGGGCCACCATGTCGGCCAGGATGCTCTCGAACGGCGCGAGCCCCGAGCCCCCCGCGATGAACACGGCCTCGGCCGGGGTCTCGCGCAGGTAGAAGTCGCCGTAGGGGCCGTTGATCCGGAGCCGGTCGCCCACGAGCAGCAGCTCGTGGACGAACGTGGTGCAGATGCCCCGGGGCACCTTGCGGATGATCAGCTCGACGGCGTCGGTGTCCTGGGGCGGCGAGCTGATGGAGTAGGCCCGGTACACGGGCTCGCCCAGGCCGTCGTAGATGGGGGTCTCGATCTGCACGTACTGGCCGGCCCGGAACCGGAACGCCACGCCCGGCCCGAACGCCAGCCGCACGCGGCGGATGTCGTAGGTGAGCTCCTCGATCGCCTCGACCCGGACCTCGTACTCCTCCACCTCCAGGAGGTGGGCCGGGATCTCGATGGCCGTGTCGTCGCGCACCTTGACCTGGCAGGCCAGCCGAACCCGATCCTCGATCTCCTCGGGCGACAGGTGCGGGGTCTCGGTGGGCAGCACCGGGCCGCCGCCCTCCAGGATCCGCACCTTGCACAGCCCGCAGCTGCCCCGGCCGCCGCAGGCCGACGGCACGAAGATCTTGCGCTCGCGCAGCACCGACAGCAGGGGCTCGCCGCCCGGCACCTCGACCGGGTCGGCGTCGTTGATGGTGAGCCGCACCGGGCCCGAGTGCACGAGCCTGCGCTCGGCCACCACCAGGACCAGGGCCAGGAACGCCCCCAGCCCCACCAGAACCCCCACGGCGGTGAGCACGTCGGCCATGGCCTGCCCGCTCACATCGGCACCATGCCCGAGAACCCGATGAAGGCCAGGGCCATGATCCCGGCCAGGATCACCGTGATGCCGGGCCCCTCGAGGGCCGCGGGCACCCGGGAGCGCTTCATCTTCCTGCGCAGCCCGGCCATGGCCAGGATGGCCAGCGCCCAGCCCACGCCGCTGCCGGCTCCGTAGGCCAGGCTCTGCACGAACGAGTACTGCCGGATCACCATGAACAGGCTCACCCCCAGGATGGCGCAGTTCACCGTGATCAGCGGCAGGAAGATGCCCAGGGCGTAGTAGAGCACGGGGCTCGTGCGCTCGATCACCATCTCCACCAGCTGCACCGTGGCCGCGATCACCACGATGAACGCGATGTAGCGCAGGTACTCGAGCCCCAACGGCTCCAGCAGGTACGCGTACACCAGGTAGTTCAGGCCCGAGGTCAGGGTCATCACGAACGCCACGGCCGCGCCCAGGCCGGCGGCCGTGCGCACCTCGCGGCTCACGGCGATGAACGGACACATCCCCAGGAAGTTCGACAGGAGGATGTTGTTGATGAAGATCGCCGCGATGAAGATCGTGAACGCGCCCTGTTGGGTCATGGCACCTCTGTTGGCTAGAAGGCTCGAAGGCTAGAAGGCTGGGAGGCTAGGAAGCCGGGAGGCTGGGACGTCCCAACGTCCTAACATCCCAACGTATCACCGTCCTCATGCCTCCCTCGGTTTCTGGATGGTCCGGAAGAACCAGATGGCCAGGCCCAGCATGAAGAACGCCCCCGGCGGCATGGCCATGATCGTCCACAGGGTCACCCTCTCCGGCAGCACCGGGTAACCGAACAGGGTGCCGAACCCCAGCAGCTCCCGGAAGAACGCGATGGCCAGGAGCACCAGGGTGTACCCCACCGCGCATCCCAGGCCGTCCAAGAACGCCAGGCCCGGCGGGTTCTTGGCGGCGAACGCCTCGCACCGGCCCATGATGATGCAGTTGGTGATGATCAGACCCACGTACGGCCCCAGCGCCTCGCTGATCTCGGGCAGGTACGCCTTGAGCGCCAGGTCCACCAGGATCACGTAGGAGGCGATGATCAGTACCTGGGCCATCATGCGCACCCGCTTGGGCGTGACGTTGCGCAGCAGGCTCACGGTCCAGCAGGACATGGCCGTGGCGAAGATGAGCCCCAGGCCCATGACCACGGTGTTCACCAGGAGGTTCGTGACGGCCAGGGTGGAGCAGATGCCCAGGATCTGACGGTACACCGGGTTGTCGTCCCACACGCCCCGGCGCAGGGTGCTGACGGCCCGGCTCCGCCGCAACCACAGGGCCGGCCTCATCCGCTCCCCTTTCGCCGGAACACCGGCCGTTGGGGAAGGCCCGCCAGAAACTCGTTCAGGAACCGGCCCAGGCGGTTGCTGGTCTGGGTGGCGCCGGTGATGGCCTCCACCTCCCGGGGGCCTCGGGGCTTCCGGAACACGAACTCCAGCACCCGGCCGTCGCGCACCTCCAGGGACTTGCCCCGGAACTGGTCCCGGAACCAGGCCTCGGAGATCCGGCCCCCCAGCCCGGGGGTCTCCTCGTGGCGCAGGAACGAGATGCCCAGGATCGTCTCGGCCCGGTCGTCCACGGCCACCACCCCGAAGATCGCCCCCCAGAACCCGGGGGCCTCGAACGGGAACGCATAGCCCTTCACCCGGCCCCTCTCCCGCAGGGCGTAGTAGGGGCCGACCTCGTCCCGGCCCTCAGCCACCCGGGCCTTCCACACCCCGGCCAGGGCCACGGGGTCGGTCGGCGCGTCCACCCCGAACGCCTGGAGCACCCGGGCCCGCAGGCGGGCCTGCTCGCCGGCCTGCTGCCGGGGCAGGCTGAGCACCTCCACCGTGCTCACCGCGGCCCCGAACACGGCGGACAGGACCACCATGAACACCACCGGATACCAGGGCCGCTCCTGGATCCTCATGCCGGCTGCCCCCCCGCCCGGCGGGCCTTCCACGCCGCCAGGGCCTCCTCGATGATCGGGCCGAAGGTGTTGCCCAGCAGGATCGCGAACATGGCGCCCTCGGGGAAGTTGCCGAACTCCCGGATCAGCACCGCGGCCGTGCCGATCACGCACCCGTAGAGCACCTTTCCGGCCCGGGTGCGGTTGGCGCTCACCGGGTCGGTGGCCATGAACACGGCGCCGTACAGGATGCCCCCGGCCAGGACCGCCCGCAGCGGATCGGGCCCGGCCAGCCCGGCCGTTCGCAACACCCCGGTCAGGACGGCGAAGCTGCCGAGCACGCTCGCCACGATCTCCCACGACGCCACCCGCCTCCACAGGAGATAGGCCCCGCCCAGGAGCACGGCCGCCTTGCAGGTCTCGCCCAGGCTGCCGGGCATGGCCCCCCAGAACAGGGCCGACAGCCCGATGGGCGCCCCCTGGGCCAGGACCGGCAGCAGGGTGGCCGAGGTCACGGCGTCCGCCCCGGGGGCCCAGGCCGTGAGCCCGCCCACGCCCCCCCAGAACGGCTCGGTCCAGGTGCCGGTGATGGCCACGGGGAACGACACGTACAGGAACGCCCGGCCCACCAGGGCCGGGTTGTACACGTTGCGGCCCATGCCCCCAAAGAGCTCCTTGCCGAACCCGATCGCCACCACCGCGCCCACGGCGCACATCCAGAACGGCACGGCCGGAGGCAGCGACAGCGCGAGCAGGGTGCCGGTGACGAACGCGGCCGAGGTCACCGACTCGCCCCGGCGCCGGGTGAACGCGTACTCCGTGGCGAACGCGAACGCGTTGGTCACCGCCACCACGGCCAGGGCCCGCCACCCGTAGTAGTACACCGCCGCCAGGCCGGCCGGGGCCACGGCCTTGAGCACCGCGACCATGTTCGGTTGCCAGCGCACGAGGCGGGGGGAGGGGCGCACGGACGAGGGCTTCTGGGGGGGGGGCATGGGAGTCGGTTCGCCTCTCCGGGAACGGGGATCTCGGAGCCGAAAAACCTATCCCCGCCGACGCAGGCCGTCAAGCCGCCGTGGGCGACTCGCCGGAGATTCGGTCGCTCCCGCCGCGGCCCGAGGCGGGGGGGCCGGAGGAAGGGGCGGGCACGAAACGATGGGCTTCCAACACCCGGCGCGGGTCCGGCACCGCACCGACAAACCGCAACCCGAACATCGATCCGATCACCTGGCCGACCCGGTCGGCCGGCAGGTTATCGGGCCGGGTATGGCACACGTACACCCGCCCGTCCGGGGTGATGCAAAGCCCTCTCAGGTTGGTTTCCTCGTCTTCGCCGATGAGGCTTCGCACTAGGCTCACCAGGTGCGGCGCCACCCCGGCCTCGGCGGCCAGCAGCGCCTCCAGGTGGGGGGTCAGGAAGTGGTTGCCGTCGATCGCGTAAAGCACCCGCCTCCCCGCACGGCGCACCCGCACGACGCCCGTCTCGGCCAGCCGCCGCAAGGCGAACAGGGCGGCCGAAGGCCGCAGTCCGGCCTCCCGGGCTACCTCGCTTCCCGAGGACTCCCCCCGGCGGAACAGGGCCCGAAGGACGCGGATCTGGTTTCGGGTGCCAAGGATCTCTTCCAACAGCATTCGGGCGTATCTTCTCCCACGAGAGTTTGATATTTGCAAACTATGTTCGCTAAATACAACATAACCACCCGCGCCACCCTGTCAACAGGTCCGGCCAGTACGATACACCTGCGCTATTTCCTTTGGAAAACAAGGCGGTTTTCGCCGCCAAGGAGCTAGGACCTGATGTTCGAACTCCTGTAACATCCATGGCCGGTTCCCCGCAATCCCGTGGCATTTTTCCCAGGTCGTCCTTCTTGTTGCGGAGTCCATCGTTCAACAATTTGAACCATGCCCGCGCTTTCGGATAGGGAGGCTTTTCCCTGCCCCCCCGTGGGGGCGATACGTGAGGACAAGCCCCCGAACCCGATGGAGCAACCCATGTCAGCCCCGCTCCACCCAACCCGCCACCACCACGATCAGCCACCGGCACGGGCCAGAGAGCCCGCCGCATCCCCAAAGCCGACGACGACAGCGTGCTCGAGCTCGACGCCGTGGGCCGCGTCGTGTGGGCGAATCCGGGCGGGGCGAGGCGCTCGTGCAGCCCCGATCATCGACGTGGGTCCGCTACACATACACGGCCCCGCCCGACGACGGCAGATGGCCGGACGGCGCCCTTTTGGTCTTGCACGAGACCACCGAAGAGCAGAGCACAGGGCCCTCGAATGGAAGCGGAAGCTCATGGTCACCCACGAGGCTCAAGGCCGCGCAGACCGTGACGCGCCAGACGGATCCGGGCCGGAGGCTGCGGGAAACGATCCGGCAGACCAGGGCGATCACCGGGGCCCGGTCGGGGCCCTGAAAAGGTGCTGGAGGGCGGCCGCCTCGCCGAGTTCCTGGTGGAGGGCCTGGCACCGACAAGGTGGTCGGGATCTCCCCTCGCCCTACCGGCCTGGGGTGCCTCGGCGTCCCCGGCCGCTCCCACCCGCCCCCCCCGGGAGTCCAGCAGGTCGGCCACGAGCTTGCGAGTGCTGGGGTCGTCCTCGACCACCAGAAACACCCCCCCGACCCGGCCGCCGGGGGTGCAGGCGGGCGCCATGGGCGCGAGAGCCCGATCCAGCGCCACACCGAGGCGGGCGGAATCGTAGTTGGGCCGGCACACTCGGTAGTCCCGAGTCTCGCCCCGGCGCGCCCACCCGGACCACCTCGGCCCGGAGGCCCCCCTCGACGATCTGCCGCACCTCCTCTGCCGCCTCTCGGTCGTCGAGCCAAAGGAGGACCCGGCCGGCCCTTCTGGTCCGCTCACAGGGCCTCCTGCAGGACGAAGCGGACCGTTTCGGCCAGGGCCTGGCGGCTGAACGGCTTGTGGATGAGGCGAGCCCCGGGCTCGAGAATGCGCTGGTGGACGACCCCGTTGCCGGTGTACCCGGTCATGAACAGCACTCGCATCCCCGGCACCTGCTGCCGGATTCGGCGGGCCAGGGCGGGCCCGTTCATGCGAGGCATGACCACGTCGGTGAGCACCAGGTCGATCTCCCGGCCATAGTGCTCCACGGCCAGCAGGGCGTCCCCCGAGCCGTCGGCCTCGAGCACCCGGAACCCCTCGGCGGTCAGGGCCTCCCGCACCGTAGCCCGGACCCCCGCATCGTCCTCCACCACCAGCACCGTGGCCGAGCGACGCGGCTCGGCCCCCGGGGCTTCGGGCTCTGGGGCCGCCTCGGGCGCCTCGACCCCGGCCGCGGGCGCTCCCTCGGCATGGGGCAGGTAGATCTTGAACGTGGTGCCCCGGCCCGGCTCGCTGTAGACCCAAACGTACCCGCCGCTCTGGGTCACAATACCGTACACCGTGGACAGCCCGAGGCCCGTGCCCTTGCCCTTCTCCTTGGTGGTGAAAAACGGCTCGAAGATGTGGGCCTGGGTCTCTTCATCCATGCCCTCGCCGGTGTCGCTCACCGCGAGCATCACGTATTCGCCCGCCGGCACCAGACCGTCGTGGGCCCGGCTGTAAGTCTCGTCGAGCTCGACGTTGGCGGTTTCGAGGGTGAGCACCCCTCCCTCGGGCATTGCGTCCCGGGCGTTCACGGTCAGGTTCAGGATCACCTGCTCCATCTGGCCTGGGTCGACCCGCACCGCCCACAGGTCCCCGGCCAGCCGGGTTTCGACCCGGATGTGCTCCTCGAGCAGGCGGCCCGCCATCTTCACCACCCCCCGGACCACGCCGTTCAGGTCCACCACCCGGGGCTCCAGCACCTGCTTGCGGCTGAAGGCCAGGAGCTGCCGCGTCAGGTCCGCGGCCCGGTCGGCTGCCGTCAGGATCTGCTCCACCCGCCTCCGGACGACCGGGGCCAGGTCGTCCAAGCCCAACAGGAGCTCGCTCTGGCCCAGGATGATCTGGAGCAGGTTGTTGAAGTCGTGGGCCACCCCCCCAGCCAGCTGGCCCACCGCGCTCAGTCGCTCGGCCTGCCTAGCCCGGGCCTCGGCCCGGGCCAGCTCCTCGGCCGTTCGCTCGGCCTGGAGGGCGGCCGACAGCGCGTCGGCCACCCGGGCCAGCAGGCTCACCTCTTCCTCGTCGAAGGCGTCGACCTCGGTGCTGTAGACCCCGAACATCCCCACGACCTCATCCCCGGCGGTGAGGGGCAAAGCCGCGCTCGACCGGAACCCCTGGGCGAGGGCCCGTCGACACCAGGGGGCGAACGTCGGGGCCCGGGCCATGTCCCGCACCACGGCGGGCTGGCCGGTACGGATGGCAGTGCCGCTGGGCCCCTGGCCCAGGGGGCCCTCGTCCCAGGTCACCTGGATCTGGTCCACGTAGTCCTTGGCCGCCCCGGCCGCCGCCAGAGGCCGTACCAGCCGCGGTTCCCGCTCCGTGAGCCCCACCCAGACCATGGCGTAGCCGCCCTCCTCCACAGCCACCCGGCAAAACGCCTCGGCAATGGCCTTTGCTCCCCTTGTTTCCCGGCTCACGCCGAGGCAGGCCGCCAGGGTACGCAGCGCCCGCAGGGTCCGGCGAAGCCGGGCTTCGGCTGCACGTCGGTCCTCGAGCTCCCGGGCCAGCTCGGCCGCGGTCCGCTCCAGGCTCCCCTGCAGCCGGGCCCGCTCCCTGGCATAGCGAATCACCCGCTCCAGGCGCGCCGGCTCCAGCTCGGTCTTGGGCACGAAGTCCTGGGCGCCCACGCGCAGGGCCTCAAGGGCGAGATCCCCTCCCCCGAGCCCGGTGAGCACCACCACCGGCACCTCGGGCGCCCCACCGAGGAACCGCTGGAGGGTCTCGGCTCCCTGGGCATCGGGGAGCATTAGGTCCAGTAAGACCACGTCGTACGTGCCGGTCCTCGCCGCCTCGATCCCGTCGGCCAGGGAGTGGGCGGCCCCCGTGGAGAACTCCTCTCCCCGGGCCTCGGCCAGGAGCTCCTCGATCAGCCGCACATCCGCGGGGCTGTCATCGACGATCAGCACGTGCACCGGCATTTTCCCCTCCCCTCCTCACATCGGCCGCCATCCCCCGCAACCGGCCCTGGCACCGTGGCCCGTCCAGGGCAGGGCCTCGGCCACCCAAAACTCCAGGCTGCTCCGGACCAGCCGCACGAGGTCCTCCCAGCCGCAGGGCTTTACCACGTAGGCGTTTGCGTAGGCCCGGTAGCACGCCTTCACGTCGTCCGGGTCATTGGAACACGACAGCACGACCACCGGAACCTGGCGCAGCTTCGGGTGCTGTTTCAGCTCGACCAAGAGTTCCCGGCCCCCCTTTCCGGGCAGGTTCAGGTCCAGAAAGACAACCCGGGGCGGCTCTCGTTTCGGGTCGGCCAGCCGCGCCCACGCCTCCTCGGCGCTCGCTGCACGTGCGATCCGCACGGACACCCCCGCCTCCCGGGCGGCTTCCTGGAACAGGTGGGCGTGGGCCGGGTCGTCCTCAACGAGGAGCACCTCGGGAACCCGGCTGCCGTTTGGGATCCCGCTCATGTCCCACTCCCCGTTTCCGGTTCCGGTCCGAGCCGCGGCAGTGTGAAGACCACACAGGTACCCCCCCCGGGCTCTGGCTCGATCCAGGTGCTGCCGCCGTGCCGCTCCACGATGCGGCGGCAGATGGGCAGGCCCATCCCGGCGCCCGCCGGTCCCTTCGCCCCCCCCAGCCGGCGAAACCACAGGAACACCTCCTCGGCCCGTTCCGGGGGGATGCCGCGGCCGTTGTCCCGGACCCGGAACTCCCACATTCCGTTCCGGGGGCCCGCCTCCACCCGGATGCGAGGCGCCTCGTCCCCCCGGAACCGCACCGCGTTCGCCAGCAGGTTCTGGAACACCCGCACCAGCTGTTGCCGGTCGACCCTCACCCGGGGCAGGGGCCCCGCCTCGATCCGGGCGCCCGACTCCTTGATCAACCGGCCGAGGTTGGCCCGGGCCTCGGCCAGGCATGCGGCCGCTTCCACCGGTTCCGGGGGCAGCCCCCGCGTCGACACCCTGGAGTACTCGAGGAGCGACTCGATCATGGCCTCCATACGCCGCACCCCCTCCACGGCGAAGGCGATGAACTCCCGGGCCGGGGGGTCCAGCCGCCCACCGTACCGCCGCTCTAAGAGCTGCACGTAACTCGCCACGACCCGCAGGGGTTCCCTGAGGTCGTGGGACGCCACGTAAGCGAACCGCTCGAGCTCCCGGTTGCTCTCCTCCAGGCTACGGGCATAGGTCACGGCTGCCTCCTCGGCCCGCTTGCGCCGGTCCACGTCCACGATGACCCCGAGCAGGCTCGGCCGTCCTCCGTGGGCGGCCACCGGCAGGAACCGGGTGTGCACCCAGACCACGCTCCCGTCGGGCCGCAGCAGGCGGTGCTCGTACGCCCGGGGGCGTCCCCGGGACGCCAGACGGTCCAGCACCCGCCCCGCGGCCCGTCGCTCCGGCTCCGGGAGGCACCGCTGCCAGACTTCCGGGTTGGCCCGCAGCTTCACGCCTGGCACCCCGACCAGGGACTCCGCCTGGGGGCTCACGTACCCGAGCACCCAGCGGTCGGGCGCGAGCAGCGAGCGGTGGATCTCGAAAACGGCGGCCGGACCCTTCTCTACGAGGGCCCGGTAGCGGCCCGCAAGGGTCTGGATTCGGGCAAGCTGGGTTTCCTGCACGTCAGCCAACTCGTCGAGCACCGAGGCCAGGTAGCCGAACTCGCCGGGGCTCTCGGTCAGGGCCGAGAGGGGGCCCCTGTCCCCCCGCTGGAGGGCCCGGGTGGCGGACACGAGCCGCTCAAGGGGCCGGGTCACCCCCGTGCGGGCCACGCCGGCCGCAAGCCCCACGGCCAGGGCGAGACTTGCCAGCCCCCACACAAAGCTCCGGAACAGGTCCCGCCGGAGCCCCAGGGCGGCGGGCTCGGGGGACACCCCGGCGACCGCCCACAGGGCCCCCGCTGAACCACCGGGCAGATCCACCCTATTCCACGCGTAGACCCGCACCCTCCCATCCAGCCCCTGGACTCTGGCCACCGCGCCCCCCGACCGCAGCGCCCCCAGCAGGGCTGACCCGGCCATGCTCCGGCCGGCCCATGCCCGGCCGCCCGGCTGGCAGGCCACCACGACCCCGGCTTCCGTCACGGTCAGGTACTCGTCGTCCCCCGTCCCGGGAACCGCCTCCGGGCTCCCCGGAGTGCCCAGGTCGATCACGGCCACCACCGCGCCCCGGATCCCCCCGCGCTCGTCCCGGATGGGCGCCGCCATCGGCAGGCCAACCCGGCCCGCGATGCGGCACCGGATGGGGCCGGCCACGACCGGATCCGCCGCGGTGCTGGTTCGTTGAAAGTAGTCGCGGTGGCTGGCGTCGAGGTCTGTCTCGGGGCTCCGGTTGCTGCAGACTACGTGGCCGATCTCATCAAGGACCGCGAGGGATGCGAGTGAGGTTCGCCCGGGCCAGGCGAGACGCGCGAGCAGCCCGGCGCACCGCTCCGGGTGGGCGAGGAGGAGTTCCGCGGCGGAGGCAACGGAGTTCGTGAGCGTCCGGGCGTCGTCCACCGCGTGGTGCACGTACGCCGCGTAGATCCGCGCCCGCACCTGCGCCTCCACCTCGAGCGCGGACGAGAGTTCCCGATGCTGTTCGAGAAGGTCCCACCCGGTGAGGCCCAGGAAGGGAGCCAGGGAAGCCAGAACGAGCCAAACCAGTCGTGTTCGCACGGACATGAGGGTCACCCCGTTCCCGCAGAGGGAACGCGAAACAAATATAGAATTCTCATCGACACCCCTCAAGCCGCGCTAAATCCGGAACCTCCTTTAGCATCAATATGTTACAAGAAACTGAACCATTTTCCTCGTCGAGGGCTCCCCTTCTCCCGACGCGGCGCCCCAGGGGTTCAGAACTTTGAAGGTCCTCCGTCCCGAGCCCGGGCCGCCCCACCCCGCCGACGTTTAGGAGGCGATGCTAGGAGATGGCCATTTGCCTTTCGATGGGGCCGGTGGGCGACTGCTGCTACAACGCGACATGCGAGATCTTTTTTCTTGCCACGCTGGAATGCGGATTACGGGACCGCGTGAAGTACGCCCCCCCGGGAGGGCGGATGAAGGTTCTCGAGTACAACGATGGTTGGTACAACCTGCACCGGCGATTCCGGAGGCTCATCAAGACCCGCCGAGACTTTCCATCGGATGGCGCGTTGCTGGAGGTGCTATCCCTGGCCATCCGACATTCCAGAAGACGTGGGGACGCCCCAGCACCTATTGGGGCCAAACCCCGGGCCGGTTGGCGACCCACTTCGATCTGGTCGGAAACGTGACCGGGAACCGTCCCAGGCCGACACACAAAAATCTTGACAGCCCCGGCCATGCCCTGGACGTCCCCAACGCCCGCGGATTCAGGAAAATAGTTCAATACTGGGCCCTTCTTCAGCCGAGCTTGCCTCGGCAACCCCTGTGGCCCGATCGTGAATTATCCGTTGCTCTTCCATCGTGTAGCCCAAAACCAGGCCATCCGGGACGAAGGGGGGAACAGGGTCCCCACCACCGGTCCGCAAGCGCTTGACCAACAAATCCGCGTGGTTGCTCATTTCATCGAGCGCTCCCGCCACCTGCTCGAGCCGTTGGCGGGCAATGTCCTGGAACTGGATACTTGCAAGCCCTTCCATCACTTGCCGCCCCAGTTCCTTGTTGGCTTCTCGTGTGCTTGCTAGGACCTCCTGGACGACGGATGGCACCTCGGAAGCGACCTCACCTAGCCCCCGCAGCATCTCGCCGGCCTCTCTCAACCCACGGATCTGTTCGTTCCGCCCTTCGTCCTGAAGTTGATGCCCAAACTTGGTGCGCACCGTCGCCACCAGCTCGGAAAGCCCCCGTTCGATCCGCTGCGCCGCCTCGGCGGATTTCTGAGATAGGTCCCGAATCTCTTTCGCCACCACCGCAAAACCCCTCCCAGCTTCCCCGGCCCTGGCTGCCTCGATGGCCGCATTGAGGGCCAGCAAGTTCGTCTGGCTTGCAATGTCCTCCACCACCTCCGTGAAATTGCGCGGATCCTCGGCTCGATCCAGTACCTCCTCGATATGGCGCCACTCCTTTTGCAGTGCGGTTTGGCGGTTAGCCAAATAGGCCTCCAAGCCCTGCACAGCTTGAATATTTTTTTCCCGGTCCTCCCGCATCCGGCGCGAAAGGGCCTCGATCTCCTCCATGGCCGCGAAGATCTTGCTGGTCATGTCCCCCACCAGTTCGTCCAGGCCTTTGAAGCGCTCCACGATGTTCCGCGCCGCGTCTTCGGTGACCTGGGTCACCCCCGAGAGCTGGCCCTGCAACACCTCCCTGGCCCTGGCGTACGCATCCAAGGCGTCCACTGCGGTTTGGGTGAGCTCCCTGGTTTCAGAAAGCTGCTCGCTGTCGCGGACGAGACCTTCCAGCAGGGGGAAGCGGCGTGCCGACAGCACCAAAAAAGCGGCTCCCAAGGCTCCGGTAAGGCCAGCCTCCAAAAGCGCCCCCAAAAGGGCGTCCCCCCCTCCAAGGCCCATCGTTTCCGTGCCCTCCCAGACCAGAAACCCCAGGTTACCCGCGGAGACCAGCAGGAGCACCCCGCCGACAAATCTGGCGAAACGACGGGTCAGAAGTAGGTACCTGGAAGCATCCATTTTTTGCCCCTTCTCCCCGCGTGCCAGGGAGAAGAAGGTGAAAAGGCCTGTAGAAAACAGCGATCGCACAAAAACCTCTTTTTTCGCCAATCTATATCCTCATGCAAAGCCTTCGGCGGCGCAGCTGGTCTCTCCCTTGAAAACGATGGGCCACCATCGGACACTAGCCGGAGGATCACATCCTGACATCAGGCGCCCGGAACGACCTGCTTGATAACCTTCAAGAGATCATCTGCCAAAACCGGTTTCACCAGCCATCCCGTGGCACCGGCCGTCCGAGCCTCTTGGCGTTTGGATTGCTGAGACTCGGTGGTGAGCATGAGGATCGGCACGAACCGAAAGCCCGGCACCTTACGCACCTCCCGGATTAGGTTAATCCCGTCCATGCCGGGCATGTTGAGGTCGGTGATGATCAGGTGGGGCTTCAGGCCCCCCTTGAGCTTGGCCAGGGCCTTTTCGGCGTCAGCCGCATCCTCGGCCTGGTACCCCGCCTTGGAAAGAACCGAGGCGATACTCATCCGCATCGTGCTCGAGTCGTCCACCAACAGGATCGTCTTCATGGCTCCCTCCCAGGTTTCGGCTCCCCCCTCAGGTCCACAGGACTTCGATTCCCTCTGCAAAGATCCGGTATCCCAGCGCTCCTCCGCTCCGGAGCGCAAACCCGCACACGGGTTTCCCCGCCTCGAGCGCCTCGGCCAGCCGGACCCCCGGATCCCGGAAGATCCCGTGGCACGCGGGGGCCGATCGGTCGCAGGTCCCGCAGCCCAGCCCGATCCTTGCGTGAGCCTGGGTGTCCAGGTCCACCACCAGGGTGCGGTACCTCCTCCGACCCCACTCGACGGCCAGGTAGACCACGATGGCCGCCTTTTCCGGTGCCCCCCTTTTGGGGGTTGGCCACCGCCACCACGAGGGCGGTGGCCCCTCTCATCCGTGCCCTCTCACGTACCGCCGGGACTCCCTACACACCGCAACCACTGCGCCAGATCCGGATCCTCGGGCCAGGCCGAGATGGCTGGCGAGGCGGCCATCAGCACCTGGAGCACGGCGGTGTGCAGGTGCTCGACCCGCTTCAGGTTCACTTTGCCTCTGGGGTGGGACTGGAGCCACGCCAGCAGTCCCTCGGCATCCTCCACGGCGCACACCCCCTCCAGCACTGCCACCGTTTTTTTGAAGGTTATAGGCATGCCACCAACTCCCGCAGGTTCAGCACCAGCAGAACGCGCCCATCTCCCAGCAGGGCCGTGCCGGCGTACAGCCGGAACCCGGCCAGGATGCCCTCGAGCGGCTTCAGGATGATGTCCACCCCCTCGTGGAACCGGTCCACCACCAGGCCCAGTTCGTTCCCGCCCACCTGCACCACCAGAACCGCCTCTTCGTCCCGCCCATTGGCGGGTTCTCGCCCCAGGGCGAGAACCCGCCTCAGCCGGCACAAGGGCACCAGCCGATCCCGGAGTACCACTGTTTCCCGGCCCTTGATCCGGTGGATCCCGTCGGCAGGCACCCGCACGGTCTCTACGACGCTTTCGATGGGCACCCCGAGCATCTGGCCCCCCACCTCCACGATCATCACCCGGGTCACCGCCATGGACAGGGGCAGGCTCAACCGAATGCAGGTGCCGCGCCCTGGCTCGCTCTCCACGGCCACCGAGCCACCGACTCGGTCCACCATGGCCCGCACCGCGTCCATGCCCACCCCCCGGCCCGACACGTTGGAGACCTGCGGCGCCGTGCTGAACCCCGGCGCAAAGATGAGGTGCAATGCCTCCTGGTCCGTGATGGTGTCGAGCCGCTCCTCGCTGAGGATCCCTTTCTCGTAGGCTTTTCGCTTCAGGTGCTCTGGGTCCATCCCCCGCCCGTCGTCAATCACCTCAATCAGCACTTGGTCGTCGAGCTGGACCGCCCGCAGCCGGATCTCTCCCTCCTCAGTCTTCCCCGCCGCGAGGCGCTCGTCCGGGGACTCGATTCCGTGGTCCACGCTGTTGCGGATCAGATGCACAAGGGGTTCGGCCAGATCTTCCACCACGTTTTTGTCGGCCTCGGTCTCCTCCCCTTCCATGAGCAGGCGTACCTCTTTGCCCAGCTTCCGGGACAAATCCCTTACGAGCCGGGGAAACCGCTGGAACGTGTGCGATACGGGCACCATCCGCACCTGCATCACCGCACCCTGGAGTTCCTCGGCGATCCGGTTGATCACCGCGTGCTGGTTCTTGATCTCCCGGGCCAGCTCCCGCACCTGGAACACGTTCTCGGCCCTTCGGGCCAGAAACGGCAGAGCGTTCTTGGCCACCACCAGTTCCCCCACCAGGTCCATCAGGGCATCGATGCGGGCTTGGTCCACCCGGAGCACCCGTACCTTCTGGCCGCCGTTCCCCCTGGGCTCCGGGACGGGGCCCTCCGGCTTCTTGGCCGGGGTTTGGGACGGGGCCCCGTCCTCCTCCGAGCCGGCCAGGCCCGCGGCCAGGGGAGCCAGGGCGTCCTGGAGCACCTCCCGCAGCGGTTCCCCCCCGCCCTGGGTTTGAGAGGCCTTCAAGGCGGCCGACACCCGGGCAGCCACCTCTGTCTGCCCCACCCCGATCAGCACCGATTCCGCCACCCGGGCCACCGACCGCAACACGCCGCGCCGGATTCCCGGGTCTACAGGGCTTGCCAGCAGGGTGCGCTGGGCTTCCAGGATCTCCACCGCCGCCGCCACGAGATCCGGATGGCCATCCCCCAAGGGAGCCGGGGACGGTCCGCTCCCCCCGGTCTCCGCCGGCTCCCCGGCCGAGACACCGGCTCCGGAGGGGCGGTCCGCCCCCCCCTGCCGTCCCTCGGGCGGCGCCTCGCCCCGGGCCACGCACTCGATGAGCCACTCCACGAGCCCTGAATCCGGATCGGAGGTGGCCAGAACGGTGTCGAGCCACCGCAAGGCCGAGGCACTCAGGAGCTCCGGGCCGGCCACCCCCAGGGCGGTACCCACGGCCCGCCGCAAATTCTCCCACCGACCGCCCCGCGCCCCCTCCCGGGCGTCGTGCACGAACGCACCAAAGGGCTCCGGGTCGGAAGGCTCTCCCGTGGGTCGCACCCACGCGCTCGGCGCCACCGTCTCCACGCGCACCTGGTCGGCCACGTATCGGAACCACTCTTCCACCTCCCCCTCCGGCGCGGCACACACCAGCCGAAACTCCAGCACGCACCGGTACGGATCCAGATCCCCCAGGTCGGGCCAAGGTTCCCTCGCCTGCACCGTGCCCCACGCCACACCCGGCGCGTTTCGGGCGGTGTGAAACGGATCGTCCCCCGCGAAAAAGCACGCTTCGTCCGGCGTGTAGGTGACCACCACCGGCCGCCCGGCCCCCTCCGCAGCCGCCCGGAACCACTCCCTCCGCAGTGCCTCCGAAACCTCCGCCGCCCACGGCAGCTCGCGCACGCCCTCATTGTTTTCCCCGGACTCCTGCAAGGGCAGCGCGTCGGTTTCTCGTGGGGCTTCATGCCCGGGCTTCGCCTCCGCCCGGCCGCCCCCGCCGGAGGCCCACTGCCGAAGCCGCCTCACCAGTTGGACACTGGCCTCTCCCGCACCAGGCCCCAAGGTTTCCGATGCTTCCAGCTCGTCCACCCAGGTGGCCACCTGGTCCAGGATCTCGAAAAAGATGTCCGCCCCCTCGGGGGTAAGCTGTTGCTGGCCTTGTCGCACCCCATCCAGCACGTCTTCCGCCGCGTGCACCAACCGAGTAAGCGACCCCAGCTCCTCAAAGATCCCCGACGAGCCCTTGATCGTGTGCATTCCCCGGAACAGCTCGTTCAGCGCCTCGGCGTCGCCGGGGTTGCGTTCCAGGACCAGGAACCCCTGGCTCACCCGTTCCAGGAGCTCCCGGGTCTCGGTGATGAACTCGGCCAGCAACGGGTTCATCGGCTCTCTCCGTTCCGCGCCATCAGGGCCGCGAGCAGCCTGAACGCCTCCGGCCGCACCGGCTTCACCAGGTACAGGTTGGCCCCCACCCGGTAGGCATGTTCCCGGTCGTGCTTTTCGGACTCGGTGCTGATCATGATCGCCGGCACCCCTTCGAGCTCCGGGGTGCTTCGCACCTCCCTCAGCAGGGTGTACCCGTCCATCTTGGGCATGTTCACGTCCACCAGCAGGAGGTCGTAGGGGGTCACCAGAGCCTTCTCCAGGGCTTCCACACCGTTTTCCGCCTCCTCCACCTGGAACCCCGCCTCCTCCAAAATCTTGCGGTGGTACAGGCGCACCGTCACCGCGTCATCCACAATCAGCGCTCGTCTCATGCCCGGTTTTCTCCCTGTGTTCAGGCCGACCTCTGGTACACCACCGCGTCCCGGAACCGGCGCACCTTGAACACGGAGGTGATCCGGCTCATGGACTCCGAGTGCCCCAGCAGCACGAATCCCCTAGGATTGAGGGCGTCGTACAGTGTCTGAACCGCCAGCCTCTGGGACGCCTCGTCGAAATAAATCAAGAGGTTCCGGCAGAAGATCAGGTCGAAGTTGCGCATCCCCTTCGTTTCGTTGAGGTCACACAGGTTGGTCCGCCGGAAGTTCACGCTGGCCCGCAGGTCGTCGCACAGCCGATGATACCCACCCGGGGCGGGCTCAAAATATTTGCCCAAGATCCAGCGGGGCAGATGGCTCACCGATCGTTTCGAGAATAGCCCCTGCTTCGCCCGTTCCAGAGCCCGGGTGTCGATGTCTGAGGCCACGATCTCCACGTCCACCCGGTCGATCAGGTCCCAGTACTCCAGGAGGTACAGCGCGATGGAGTAGGGCTCCTCCCCGGTGGAGCACGGCATCGACCAGATCCGCACCGTCTCGCCCGCCCGTTTGTAGTGGAGCACCTCGCCCAGCAGGTCGCTCACCATGCACCTCAGTTGATACTCCTCCCGGAAAAAGTAGGTCTCGTTCACGGTCATCAGGTTCACCAGCTCCTGGAACTCCTCCCCAGATGCCTGGAACCGCATGAACGCGAAGTAATCCCGGAAGCCCCTATGCCCCGTTCCTTCGATCCGCTGGATCAGGCGCTTGTCCACGAAATAGCGCTTGGAGTCCTCGAACCGGATCCCGGTTTTGCGATAGAAAAAGTCTCGAAACCGGTCAAACTCCGCATCGGTGATATGGAGCTCGCCGCAGCCGGGTTGCGTCGCCGCCGCACGGGCCATCTCTCATTCGCCCCCGAGGATCCGATCGAGCGCCGTGTCCACCGCAAAGGCCACGAACGGCTCGTCGGGAAACCGGTCTTTCACCGCCCGGACCGCCGGGATCATCTCGGGGGTGCCCACCTCGGCCAACCGGTCCAGGGCCACGGTGACGACGTTCACGTGGGGGTCCTGCTCCAACACCCCCATCAGCCATCGGGGCGCCTCCGGGTGGGGCAGGTCTCGGAGGATGTCCAGGCCGAACAGCCGCACGTCCGGGTTCGGGTCGGCCAGCAGAACTTCCATCCGGGGGCCCACGGCTTCGGGGAGCTGCCCCAGCACCTCCACCGCACCGTTTCGCAGCCCCGCGTCCTCCCCTCTCAGCAGGGGAATCAGGCCCTCGACCACGGCATCGCCCCCGATGGCCAGCAGGGCATCGAACAGGGCCTCGCGCACCGAAGGCTCGGGCTCGGTCCGGAGCCGCTCGCACAGGGCCCCCACCGCCTCTTCGCCGTAGGCCACCAGGTCCCGGGCCGCCCACCTCCGGGCCTTGGGCTGCTGGTCGTTGAGCTCGGCCAGCAGGCCCGTGAGATCTCGTGTGTACTTGCGGGGGCTCGGCTTTGACGTTGCCGCCGGCTTCCCGTCCGCTTTGACCAGTCCCATCGGTTTCCTCGTTTCAGCCTTTGGCCGCCTCGGCCGTTCCACTTCCCTCGTAGGCCCACTGCACGAGCTGCCGGGCGATCCGATGGCACGGGAGCACCTTGTCGGCGCCCCCCCGCTCGATCAGCTCCTTGGGCATCCCGAAAACCACGGCCGTATCCTCCGACTCGGCCACCGTGCGCCCGCCCCGACGGTGCACCTCTGCCATGGCCTCGGCACCGTCGTCCCCCATTCCCGTGAGCTCCACCGCGATCAGCCGGTCGGCCGGCACGTGCTCTAAGGCCGAGCGCACCATGCGATCCACGCTGGGATGCCACAGACACCGCTCGTCCGCCGGCACGCCCAGGGCGACGAGCCCTTTTCGCCGGCGGCTCAGCACCACATCGGCGTCCCCCCGGGCGATCCACACCGTCCCGGCTTCCAAAAGGCTCGGACCCCGAATCTCTTTCACGCGCAGCGCGCACCGGCGGTCCAGCCGCTCCGCGAACACCCGCGTGAAGTGGCCCGGCATGTGCTGGGCCACCAGTGCGGGCAGCGGGAAATCCGCCGGCAGATCCGGAAGGATCTCCTCCAGGGTCCGGGGCCCGCCCGTGGACACCCCGATCAGAACGAGGCCCTCCGGGGCCCTCTCTGCCGGCTCTGGAGCGGCCAGAGGCTTCCTTAGTCTTTCCGGAGGGGGATGGACCCGCTCCCCAGAGCTGCGCCGCGGGCGGCGTTTCGCCCCGAGCGCCGCCCGCACCTTTCGGATCAACTCGTCGGCCTGGTCTTTGATCTGGAGCGACACGGTGCCGTCCGGCTTGGCCAGGTAGTCCACAGCGCCCAGCTCGAGGGCCTCGAACGTGGCCAGGGCCCCCTTCTCGGTGAGGGACGAAACCATCACCACCGGCCGCGGTGACTCCGTCATGATGTGGCTCAGACAGGTGAGACCGTCCATCACCGGCATGTTGATGTCCAGGCTCACCACATCCGGGTCGACCTCCTGGATCCGACGAAGGGCGTCCTCGCCGTCGCGGGCCGTGTACACCTCGAAGTCCTCTTGCGTCTCCAGCATCTGACGCAGGTATTTGCGCATCAGCGCTGAGTCGTCTACCACGAGGACCTTATATCTCGCGCCCATCTTTATCGAGCTCCGTACCTTCACGTGTCCGTTGCCGCTCCTTGCGCCATCGCAGAGGCCACAGCCTCGTGTTCCCCGGCAGCCAGTAGCTCCCGCGCCTCAAGGATCTGAATCACTCTCCCGTGCTCTTTGAGGTTCACCACGTGTGCCACGATGCGGGTCTGCGCTTCGGAAAGCCGAGGTGCAGCCTCCACACTGTCCGCAGGTACCCGAAGCACCTCGCTCACGGCGTCCACGATGAAGCCCGTGCGCGTCCCTTCGAGGTTGAGCACCAAGATGCGTTGTCCGTCGTTCCTCTCCATTTTCTCCAGCCCGAACCGCGTGCGCATGTCCATCACCGGTAGCACCGTTCCCCGTAGGTTCACCACCCCTTCGATGAACTCCGGGGTCTTCGGCACCCGGCTCATCTCCTCGGGCACCCAGATGATCTCTTGTACACACCCGATTTCCACCCCGTACTCCTGACCCGCGAGCCGAAACACAACGAACTGCAGATTTTCGTCCCCCCCCGCCTCGGAGCACGAGGGCCTCTTGTCGACGTGCACTTCCTCACCCTCCTTCTGGGCGCGAAGCGCCTCTTGTACGCTCGGATGGCGGAACAGCGTCTGGCCGGTCAGCACCGAGACAAGCCGGTTGTCGTTCGCCAGCCGACAAATTGCCTGAACGCCCTCCACACCCTGCTTTTCCAAGAAAGCAGGAACCGGCTCCAGACCCTCCTCTGGCGTGTGGAACACCTCGTACACCCGGTCCACCACCACCCCCCCCACCGTGGGGGCCCGGGCCGCCTCGCTTTCCACGCTCACCACGAGAATCCGATGGTTGTCATCCAGAGGAACCTCCCCCAAACCAAACAGCCTCCGAAGGCTCACCAGGGGCAGAACCCGCCCCCTGAGGTCGATGATGCCCAGCACGTGGTCCCCTGCTCCCGGAACCCTGCTGATCTCGTCCGGTACCCGCACGATCTCCTGCACCTCTGAGATCTCGAACGCGTACGTCTCTTGGTCCACTCCAAAACTCACCAACTGCTGCCCTTCGACCTCATCCTCATCTTTCGTGCCAGGCCGATCGGCCCCCACCTCCACACCCGGACCACCCGAAACCCCGTTGGGCCCTTGCGCGTTCAGGCTGAACTCCCGCGCGACCAGGGCTTGGGCGTCCAGAAGCTGGATCAATGCGCCCTCGCCCCCTGGCGGTTTGATCACCCCGGCCAGAAGCTCCGTATCGACCGTGGTTCGCACGTCCGCCGAGGGCTCAATCCGCTCGGGTTCCACGCCGATCACCCGCTCCATCCGGTCAACGATCAATCCGATCGGCCGGCCGCAATCCACCACCACCACCCGGGTGGCGTCGGTGGGTTCCGCCACGGCCAACCCCAGAAGCATTCGAAGATCCACCACGGGCAGCACCGCTCCCCGCAAATTTGCCAGCCCCCGAAGACACGAAGGGGCGAGGGGTACGCGCACGGCGTCGGGCAGGCGGATGATCTCCAGCACCGACTCCATGGGAAACGCAAAGCACTCGTCCCCCACGTAGCACGTCACATATTGGCCCACGGCCTGCTCCTCCCCGAGGGGACCGTCGGCCGCGAGTATCGGAGACCGGGAGGGCTCCTCGGGAATGCTCGTCATGGAATCCATGGGTCCACTCTCCATCAAGGCAAGCGATGTGGTCGAGGAGGACCGGACGCACCGTCTACCCGGCCTGGAGCTCGTCGGCGGTCGATGCGATCTCTTCGATCGCCGCTGCAAGCTCGGTCGCCCCTTGAGAGAGTTGCCGGGCTGCAGCCGACGACTGGGCCGTCGCCTGGCTCGCCTCTTCTGCCGCCGCGCTGATCTGCTCCATCCCTTTCTTCGCTTGGGTGACCGCGGCCGCGATCTCCGTGGTGCCTTCCAGAACCTCGCGGTTCCCACTCAAAACCACCTTGGTCTCCTTCTCCGCCACCACCAGATTCTCGCTCACGATGGCAGCCTTTTCGGCCTCGGCCAGGGACACGTCCGCGATCTCGTTCAGCTCGGTACGCACGATCCCCACGTGATCTTGGATCGCTTTCACTTGATCCTTGATCTGTTCGGCGTTCTGGGCCGCGTCCGTGGCCAAGTTCTGGATGTCTGTGGACACCACGGCGAACCCCTTCCCAAACTCTCCGGCCCGGGCCGCTTCCACCGCACCCGTAACCGCCAGCATGCTCGTCTGGATCGCTACCGTCGCGATCCCATCCACGATCTTGTCGATCCGGCGGCTCAACGCCTCGAGCTCCTGGATCGCCTCCAGGTTTGCCCGTCCGGTTCGAGCCGATTCCCGAATCCCCTCTATCATTTCCTCCACGAGCTTTTTGTTCTCTGCCACGAGCTCAACAATCTCCGCGCCAGCGTCCGCCCCTTCCCGAGCTTTTGCTTCCGCCACGTTGGCGCTTTTCTCGATCTGGGCGATTCCGGCCACGGCCTCCTCCGCTGCGGAGGCCTGCTGCTCGGCACCCCGGCTGATCTGGTCTATCGCCGTCACGATCTCTGCTGAGGCCCGGTTGATCTCCTCCACCGCTGCCGAAAGTTCCTCCGCGGCTGCAGCAACTTCCTCCGCGCTCTTGGCAATGTCGGTGCTGCTCTTGAGTTCGTCGGCCAGTTCCTCCAACTCCTGGGCCGCCTTCTCGCTCTCGGAAAGCGCCTGCGCTTGTTGCTCCAGGCTTTTGAGACACTCCTCACAAGCCGACGACTGTTCCTCCGCTGCCGCCGCGATCTGCTCGCTGCCTTTCTGGGCCTGCTCCCCCGCCAGGGAGGCCTCGGCGGCGGCCTGGGCGATCTCGTCAGCGGCGGCCCGGATTTTCTCCGTCTGAGACTTGATCTTCGCGAGCTGCTCCGCAACGGCTGCGCCCTTTTCCACTTCGGCTCGGGCGGACTCCGCCGCTGCCCGCACCCCCCCGGACACCGCTTGCGTCTTTTCCTGTACCTGCTGGATCAACTCGTCGATATTGGCCGCATTCTTGGCCGAGGTCTCGGCCAACCCCCGGACCGTGTCGGCCACCACTGCGAACCCCTTTCCATGTTTCCCCGCCCGGGCCGCCTCGATCGCGGCATTCAGAGCAAGCAGGTTGGTCTGATCCGCGATTCGCATCACCGCCTTCACCGCCTCGGTGATCCGGCCGGCCTGCTGCTCCAGTTCGCCGATCCGTTTCACCGATTTCATCTGCCGCTTGGCCCCCACCTTGACGTTCTCCACCAGAGATGTGATCTCGCTTCCTACCCGATCCATCATCCCCTGGAGCTCGGTACTCTTTCTTCGCGCCAGCTCGGCCACCTCGCCTTGCTGTCGCAGCCGGCCGTCCACTTGGTTCATCGCGGCCAGGCTCTCCTGACATGCGCCGGCGGCTTGCTCGGCCCC
Organism: Deferrisoma camini S3R1; assembly: GCF_000526155.1. Taxonomy (NCBI): domain Bacteria; kingdom Pseudomonadati; phylum Thermodesulfobacteriota; class Deferrisomatia; order Deferrisomatales; family Deferrisomataceae; genus Deferrisoma; species Deferrisoma camini. The sequence goes on from NZ_JAFN01000001.1 coordinate 2,425,296, forward strand.
TCCTGCGATCTGCTCCATGGAACGGTTCAGTTCCTCTTGGGCGGCCACGGCCTCGGAAACTGCGGATGCCAGCTGGGTCGATGCCGCGGAAATCCGCTCGGCCGCCTGCTGCTTCTTGGCCAAGGTACGCGCGCGTCGGCGTTTCTCCTCAGCCTCCAGCCTCTGCTCAGAGGTCACCTTCGGCTTGCTCGCCGTGTCGGAACCCAGTGCAGTGTGCTTTTTCAGTGCCATTGCGATTGCTCCTTCCTGAAGGTGACGGCGTGCGGGATCCAGTTGTGTCCGCGACCTTTTTGCTGGATCACAAAAGCTCCTGTCTCCATTATGGCCTTTGAAGGCAAGGCTTTCTCGTGATGTGACTGAAAAAATCACCCTACCTGCGCGAATCCACTTTATCCGACGTCTTGCGCATCGGCCTTGCCAGAACACCTTGTGTCAGCAGCCCCCCTGAGATTTTTCTCCGGGCTGTTCATCTTTCTGTTTCGCTCCCCGACGACGTTGGCGTTGTCGGCGAATCGGAGTGGCAGCCGGACCGTCATAACGGTTCCCCTTCCTTCCCTGCTTTCGACTTCCATTTGGGCCCCATTGCGCTTTGCCGCCTCATACGCGATGCTGAGCCCAAGGCCGGTTCCCTGTTCTTTCGTCGTGAAAAACGGGATGAACATCTCGTCGAGGACCGCTTGAGGGATCCCTGGGCCGTCGTCCTCGATGACCACCTCCACCAGACCGAAGAACGCAGGGGTTCCGTAGGGGATCTCCCGCGTAAAGAACCGGACCGTGGATCCACCGTACCCGGCGGCCTCAAATGCATTCACCAACAGATTGACGAAGCAACCGATCATTTCCGTCTTGTGCACCTCGACTAGGAAACTCTCCGGAGGAGGCAGAAACTCGGCGTTGACTTCCCGAGGTTTCCTCGCAAGCGACTCCTGGAAGGCGGACCGCATGAGTTCAACCAACACGGTTTCGGGGCAATATCCCCTTGGCGCCCGCCCGAAGATGCGAACGGACTCGATCAATGCTTCGATCCGATCAACCCCGCGGCAGAGGTTTTTAAGCAATCCCTGCATTTCCTCTAAGGCCCGTTTGTCGGGAGAAGCACCCTCCGACACCTGCCTGTAGATCTCATCGCAAAATCCCCGCAGCAACTGTGCCTTCGTACTAACGAAGGCCAACGGTGTGTTGATCTCACGAACCAAACCCGAAATGAGGCGCCCGAGCGCTAGCATCCGGCACTCTCTCTCCTCTCTTTTCTGTAAACTATAAAGTTCCTCTTTGACTTTTGCTCGCTCCAGCGCTAAAGTCAGCCGGTAGAAACTGGGTTCCAATTGTCGGACAAACTCGGACTCAGTAAAGGGCTTCACAATGAAATTCGCAACTCCCCACCGAAGTCCCTCGATCACGATGGATATTTCCGCGAGTCCAGACACCAATATGACCTCTGTCTCAGGGCATTCGAGCCTGATTTTCTTCAAAAGTTCGATCCCATTCAGTCCCGGCATGCGAAGATCTGCCACCACGATCGGAAAAGGTGTCTCACGGAAACACATCCATGCCCTGAACCCATCGACCGCGGTGACCACCTCATGCCCCAACCTCTTCAGGCATCGCGACATCATCTCTCTAAAATGGGCATTATCGTCCACCACAAGGATCCGAAAAGGCTGCCTTACGTTGAAGCCAATCTTTCCATCGTTGTTAATGGCGGCAAAACACATCTAATTCCCTCTCATCTACCAAACAGCGCTATGCCTTACATAGGCCCATGAACATCCCGAGCACACAAGCACCTATCCAAATATTTGGCTCCAACACTCGGCCTATCCAGGTCGATCTTTGATGGGGCTGCAAAAAGTCGATCGTGACTAGGCTAAGAACAATATGCAGTGGCTCAAACCTGACACGACCTACGACATCTGGTGCGGCTGGGCCAGCCGGGGGATTTTTTCAGGCTTATCGTCTTTTCTACAACTCTAAGTACTGGACTCCGTATCGGAACGAGTCAACACAGACTCAAGCAAAACCCTACATTATCTTAGTCGTTTTTAAATATTTGAAACCAACGTCTCCGAATCACCTGATATATAAAGGCGCACAGCCGTTTACCGTTCCCAATATTGGTAAGCGCCCTATGAACCGCTTCTGTTCGGGGTGACCTGGGCCTGGCATCCTCTGTACCGACTTGAGGAACTCGTTTCTCTGTCGGAAAGGAGGTTGGCATGGCCATTGTGGGCAGGTACAGGGTGAAGCGGCAGCGCAGGTGGCAGCTGGCACGGGGGAGCAGGGCCGGGCGGGGCCGGTTGGCAGTTGAGGCGGCGGGCGCGAGGTTTGTTCCGGTGGGCACGGTGGGGGCCCTGGGGTTGGGAGGTGGAGTGGTTGCCCCGGCCTCCGGGGTTAGCGTGTGGATCCATGGGCGCTACGAGGTGCGGGTGGGGTTGGGGTTCGAGGAGTCGACCCTGGCGCGGGTGGTGCGAGTGCTGGAGCGGCTGGGATGATCGCGGTGCCGTCGGGGACGCGGGTGTACCTGGCGGTGGGGCCCACGGACATGCGCAAGTCGATCAACGGGCTGGCGGCGCTGGTCGAGACGCAGATGGGGCGCTCGGCGGTGTCGGGGCACCTGTTTGTGTTTTGCAACCGGGCGCGGACGATCGTGAAGGCGCTCTACTGGGACCACAACGGGTTTTGCCTGTGGCAGAAGCGGCTGGAGGCGGAACGGTTTCGGTGGCCGAGGATCGAAGAGGAGGTGTTGGAGATTGAGCCGCGGCAGCTCCTGTGGTTACTGAGCGGGTTGGAGATTGAGCAGAGAAGTTCCCATCGGCGGCTTTCCGTGTCTTTTGCAGCATGAAATACACATTTAGTGGCCACAAAGCCAAAGAAGTTCTGGACGCAGCCTAGCCATTTGTGGTATAGGGTGGGGCATGAAAACAATAGGACCCGCCCTACCGAACGATATCGCCGCCCTGCAGCGCCTATTGATGGCTGCCCAAGAAGAGAACCGTGCGCTGACCGAAGAGAACCAGAAGCTTCGGTCGGACGTGACGTTGTTGCAGGAGGAGGTGCAGTTTCTGAAGCACCGCCTGTTTGGCCGGAAGTCGGAGCGGCTGAGCGAGGCGGAGAGGAAGCAACTGCTTCTCTTCAACGAAGCGGAAGCCACGGTCGAGGCGGCTGGGGGCGGCGAAGACGAGGGGGAAGAGGAGGTCCGGGTCTCGGCCCACACCCGGCGCAAGCGGGGCCGGAAGGCTCTTCCGGCGAACCTGCCGCGGGTGGACGTGGTGTGCGACGTACCGGAAGAACAGAAGCGGTGCGGGTGCGGGGCCGAGAAGGTGCGGATCGGGGAGGAGACCTCGGAGCGCCTGGACATCGTGCCGGCGCGGATCCAGGTGATCCGGGAGATCCGGCCGAAATATGCGTGCCGGACGTGCGAGGGGGTGGAAGACGAGGGGCCGACGGTGGTGATCGCCCCGCCGCGGCCGCACCTGATACCGAAGGGGACCGCGAGCGAAGGGCTCCTGGCGTTTGTGATCACGTCGAAATTTGCGGACGCGATTCCCTTTTATCGGCAGGCGAAGCAGTTTGAGCGGATCGGGGTGGAGCTCGGCCGGACGACCCTGTGCCAGTGGGCGCTGCAGGCGGCCGAGCGGTGTGGGCCGGTGCTGGAGCTGTTGCGAGAGGAGGTGCGTGCGGGGCCGGTGATCCGGTGCGACGAGACGACGCTACAGGTCCTCCAGGAACCGGGGCGGTCGGCCCAGACGAAGTCGTACATGTGGGTCTTCCTGGGGGGACCACCTGGCCGACCGGCGGTGGAGTATCACTACGCCCCGACGCGGGAGAGTCGGGTGGCGCGGGAGTACCTTCGTGGGTACCGGGGCGTGGTGCAGACGGACGGGTACCAGGGGTACGACTTTCTGGATCACGAACCCGACATCACGCATGCGGGGTGCATGGCGCACTCGCGACGGAGGTTTGTGGAGGCGCAGAAGGCGACGGGAGGTTCCCGCGGGAAGACCACGGCGGCGCATTGGGCGGTGGGGCGGATCCGGAAGCTTTATGCGATCGAGCGGCGGGCCCAGGCGCAGGGGCTTGAGGGGGAGGCGCTCGTGCGGGAGCGGCGGAAGCACGCGTTGCCGGTGCTGGAGGAACTGAAGGCCTGGCTGGACAAAAAGGCGCTCCAGGTGGTGCCGAAAAGCCTGCTGGGGAAGGCGGTGCACTACACCTTGGGCCAATGGCCGCGGCTGGTGGCGTACGTGGACCACGCGTTCCTGACGCCGGACAACAACCTGGCGGAGAACGCGATTCGGCCGTTCGTGGTGGGGCGGAAGAACTGGTTGTTCAGCGCCACCCCAGCGGGAGCGAAGGCGAGCGCGGCGCTCTACAGCCTGATCGAGACGGCGAAGGCGAACGGGCTGGAGCCGTACCGGTACCTCAAGCACGTGTTCGAGCATGTGCCCCAGGCGAGCACCCGGGAGGATTACCGGGTGCTCCTGCCGCAGCACATGCCTGCGGACCTCCTGGCCCAACTCGCGCCGGGGGGCGGTCTATAAGGCGCTTACCAATATTGAATCCCCAAGCCGAGACTCCGCCTGAACGAGCGAGATAGACACGACCCTTTCTCGTTGACGCTGCCCTGTCGGCCCCCAGGGGCAGAGCCTGCCCTCGGCCCGGCCGGGGCTGTATGGCCAAATCTCGAATTCCCGGACGGACACGGGCCCAGCTCCGTTGCTCCTCCGTTCCGTTTGACAACCGGCGGGCCGGATGGTATATGGACCGTTCCCCGGCCCCCGGGCCGGGAGACTTCGTGCATGGGAGGAGGTGAATCGCCCTTGGCTAGGGAAAGAGAACGCTCGCAGCGCCCCGGCAACGAGTTCGAGCGGGAGCTGCGCAAGCTGAAGAAGGACTTCCAGAAGAACGTCCTTCCCGCGGTGAAGCGCCACTCGTTCTACGTGAGCAAGAGCGAGATGCGGCGCATCAAGGAGCGCAAGGCCGCCCGCCGGCGCCGGCGGCAGCTGCGCAAACTCCAGCGCCTCGGCCGCATCTAGCCCCCTCCTCCCACCCCTTCCCGGACGCGCCGGGAAGGGGTGGCCGTTTCTTGCATCCCCCCCGCCGTTTCCGATACTGTGGGCGCCTTCGCGAACGCCGATCGAAGGTGCCGTCTCCATGCCGAAATCCGCTGTAGGCCTTCAGGTCCGCTCCGACCGCGTCGTGGCCGTCCGGGTGAGGGGCGGCTGGAAGGGCGCGGCCGTGGAGCGGGTCTGGGGAGGCCCCCTGGACCCGGACCGGCCGGCCGCCGGCCTCGAGGCCCTGGGCCTCCCGGCCGAACCGGTGGTCACCGGGCTCGCCGCCGACCGCCTGTTCGCCCGGGTCGTGGAGCTCGCATTCACCGACCGCAACCGCCTCGCCCAGGCCGCGCCCCTGGAGGCCGAGGAGACCCTTCCCCTTCCCCTGGAAGACCTGGTGTGGGACACCCGGGTCCTCGGCCGTACCCCGGCCGGTTCCCGGTGCCTGGTGGTGGCCGCCCCCCAGGACGCGGTGGGCGAGCGGGTGGGTCTGCTGGCCGGGGCCGGCCTCCGGGTCGAGGCCCTCGACGCCGAACCCCTGGCCCTTGCCGGGCTGTGCCGGGCCGCGGGCCGCTCTCCGGCGTGGGTGTGCGACCTGGGCCCCGACCTGGTGCAGTGGGCGGCCGTCGGGCCGGGGGACGAGGTGGCCTTCGGCTGCCTGCCCGGCCGGGGCACCGACCCCGACCTGCTGGACCAGGTGGCCCTGGCCCTCTCCGCCTGCCCTCCGCCCTTCTCCGACCCCTCCACCCCCGTGTACCTGAGCGGCCCCCTGGCGCCCGACACCGACCGGGACGAGTGGGTGGGGCGCCTCGGCCACACGGTGGAGCCCCTGCCCCTTCCGGCCGGGGTGACCGCGGCGGCGTCTTCGGACGATCTGCCCTGGCCCGGTTGGGCGGTGCCGCTGGGCCTGGCCCTACGGGAGGTCTGGCGGCCGGCCCGGTGCGGGGTGGACCTCCTCCAGGGCCCGTTCGCTCCGGCGGACCGGGGCACCCCCTGGAAGGGGCCTGCGATCCAGGCGGGGGTGTACGCCGGCATCCTCCTGGGCCTGTGGGGCATCGGCAAGGGGCTCGAGATCGCCTACCTCCGGGCCCAGTACGACACCCTGCGCTCGGCCGTGCGGGAACGGTTCCGCTCCACCCTGCCGGAGGTCGCCAACATCGTGAGCGAGGTGGATCAGCTGTCGGCCCGGGTCGACGAGCTCGAGGCCCGGGCCCGCAGCCTCGGAAGCCTGGTGGACCGGGAGATCTCGCCCCTTCGCCTCCTGCGGGACATCTCCGAGCGGATCCCCAAGGAGATCGAGGTGGAGTTCGAGGAGCTCGTGGTGGAGGAGAACCGGGTGAGGATCAAGGGCGTCACGGTGAGCTTCGACGCCATCGCCCGGATCGAGGCCGAGCTGGCCAAGCATCCCCGGTTCGCCCAGGTGGCCGTGAGCAAGGCCGAGACCATGGGCACCAAGGACAAGGTCCGGTTCAACCTCACCCTCAACCTGGGCAAGAAGGGGTAGGCGGTGCGGCTCACGGACCGTGAGAAGGCCGTCGTCGGCCTCGGCGGGGTCGCCATCGCGGTGGTGGCGTTCTGGATCGGGGTGTGGGAGCCGGTTCAGGCCCGCATCGAGCTGTGGAAGCGCCGGGTCGAGGCGAAGCGGGTGGAGTACGGCAAGGTGGAGGAGCTGGCCCAGCGCTACGCCGACCTCCAGACCCGCATCCGGGGGATCGAGAAGAACCTGAAACGCAGCAAGAAGTTCTCGATCCTCTCGTACCTGGAGAATCTGGCGAAGCGCCAGGGCATCCACGACCGGATCGTGCAGATGAAGCCGAAACCCGGCGAGGTGACCCGGTACTACCGGGAGAACACGGTGGAGATCCGGATGGAGAAGATCCGCCTGAACCAGATCGTGCGGTTCCTGTTCCAGGTGGAGAACTCCCCCGAGCTGCTGCGCATCAAGCAGCTCCAGATCCGGCCCCGGTTCGACGACCCCAACCTGCTGGACGTGCGGTTCCAGGTCGCCGCCTACGAGCCCCTGGAGGGACGGTGATGGCGGCGAAGACCGGGCGGGTGGTGGGCCGGGTGGTCGCCTACGCCCTGGTGTTCCTGACCGCGTTCGGGGTGTCGCTGTGGCGGTCGCTGCCCTACGATGAGATCGCCTCGGCCGTGGAGACCCGGCTCCGGGATCGGGGGGTGAGCGTGCGGGTGCGGGGGCTCGGCCCCGGCCCCTGGTTCGGGGTCCGGGCCGGGTCGGTGCAGGTGGAGCCCCCGGGGCTCCCCGTGCGGCTGGGGGTCTCCGATCTCGAGGTCTGGCCGTCGTGGGCCCGGGCGCTGCGGGGCCGACCGGCCCTGCGGTTCCGCGCCACCGTGGCCGGCGGTACGGTGGAGGGCGAAGTGGGGTCGTACGGCCGGGTGCCCCTGGATCTGTCGTGGACCGACGTGGCCCTGGGAGAGATCCCCAAACCTCCCCCGTGGAAGGAGCTCCCCCTGGTCGGCCGGACCGGCGGCAGCCTGTCGGTGGACGGCCTGAGGCAGAGCCCGTTCGAGGCCCGGGCCCGGCTCCAGGCCTCGTTCTCCGGCGTCCGGATCGGTCCGGGCAAGGTGCGCGGGGTCCCCGTGCCGGCCGTGGGGCTGGGGGACGGCGTGCTGGAGGTGGACCTGGAAGGGGGGCGGGCCGAGGTTCGCGAGGCGCGGTTCCGGGGCGGGGACCTGGAGGTGCTGCTCACCGGCGCGGCCGTGGACCTGCGCCGGCCGCTGGGGCGCAGCCCGATCAAGGGCGGCCTCCTTTCCCTGACCCCCAACCAGAAGGTCCAGGAGGATCTCGCCCTCCTGTTCGCCCTGTTCCCGGGCTCCCGGGGATCCGACGGCCGGTACACCGCCCGGATCCGCGGGACCCTCCAGGCCCCCCGGCTGCTCCGGCGCTGACCCCCGGCCGATCGCCCCGGCCCCATCGGAAGGCCCGAGGCGGCCTGTTTGCCAAAACAGAGGAGCACTCGATGGACGCGACCCAGCTCGACTTCGAGAAGGCCGGCGGACTGGTGCCCGCCGTGGTGCAGGACGCCGACACCGGCGAGGTGCTGATGCTCGCCTACATGAACGAGGAGGCCCTGCGCCGCACCCTGGAGACCGGCAGGGCCTGGTTCTTCAGCCGATCCCGGAACCGGTTCTGGATGAAGGGCGAGAGCTCGGGCCACGTGCAGGAGGTGCGGGAGGTCCGGGTGGACTGCGACGCGGACGCCGTGCTCCTGAAGGTCCGGCAGGTGGGGGGCGCGGCCTGCCATACCGGCCACCGGAGTTGTTTCTACCGCCGCGTGGAGGACGGCGCTCTGGTGGAGGACGGGGAGAAAGTGTTCGACCCCGAGGAGGTGTACGGGAAATGAGCCTGCTCAAGCTGGGGATCCCCAAGGGCAGCCTCGAGGACGCCACCGTGGACCTCTTTCTGAGGGCGGGGTGGAGGATCCGCCGGAGCTCGCGCAACTACTTCCCCACCGTGGACGATCCGGAACTGCGGCTCTCCCTGGTGCGGGCCCAGGAGATGAGCCGGTACGTGGCCGACGGGGTGCTCGACGCCGGCCTCACCGGCAAGGACTGGATCCTCGAGAACGACTCGGACGTGGTCGAGGTGTGCGACCTGGTTTACTCCAAGGCCTCCACCAACCCGGCCCGATGGGTGCTGGTGGTGCCCAACGACAGCCCCGTGCAACGGCCCGAGGACCTGCACGGTAAGGTGGTGGCCACCGAGCTTGTGAACTTCACCCGCCGGTACTTTGCCGAGCGGGGCATCGAGGTGGCGGTGGAGTTCTCGTGGGGGGCCACCGAGGCCAAGGTGGTGGAGGGGCTGTGCGACGCCATCGTGGAGGTCACCGAGACCGGCTCCACCATCCGGGCCCACGGACTGCGGATCGTGGAGACCCTGCTCGTGACGAACACACAGCTCATCGCGAACCACCGGGCGTGGGCCGATCCGGGCCGGCGGCGGAAGATCGAGCAGGTGGCGCAGCTGCTCCAGGCGGCGCTGCGGGCCGACGGCATGGTCGGGCTCAAGATGAACGTGCCGGGGGAGCGGATGGAGGACGTGATCGATCTGCTTCCGAGCCTCCAGGCCCCCACGGTGGCGCACCTGTTCCGCACCGACTGGCTCAGCGTGGAGGCGGTGGTCGAGGAGCGGGTGGTGCGCGATCTGGTACCGAAACTGCTGGCCGCCGGCGCCACCGGCATCATCGAGTACCCCCTGAACAAAATTCTGTGACACCCGGTTGCATCCCGGGTCCCCGCCCCATTACAGTTCCGAGCGTGGTTTTCCGATAACGAATTATCCCCCTTCACCCCCAACGGAGAGAGTCTGGCCATGGAGGCACAGGAAGGACCCCCGGTCGCCCCCCACGAGGACGGCCCCCTGTATTCCATCAAGGAAGTCTCGGAGCTCACGGACGTGCCCGCCCACACCATCCGCCTGTGGGACCGGAAGCTGCCCGGGTTCCTCGCGCCCCACCGGACCCCCGGCGGGCAGAGGCGGTTCACCGAAGTGTGCGTCGAGCGCATCCGCAAGCTCGACTACTACGTGAACCAAAAGGGCATGACGCCGGTGGGAGCCCGCCGGCGCATCGAGGAAGGGATCGAGCCCGAGAGCCACGAGGCCCAGGAGCTGCGGGAGATCATCCTGGCGGACCGCCGGGTGCGCCAGGCGATCGACGAGATCGTGGAGCTGATCCGCAAGAAGCTTCTGGAAGCCGTCTGATCCGGGGGGGCCATCCCCGGCCCCCCGGGCGGGTCACCGGGCCGACAGGTACCCGGTGACCACGGCGGTGAACGGCGCCCCGAGCCCCTTGGGGGCCTCCACCTCCACGACGAACGGCCCGCGCAAGGGCACGGGTCGCCCCAGGGAGGCGGTGGGCGCCACCCGGGAGTCCAGCAGGAACAAGGGCACCGGCCCGCCCCCCACCACCTGGCCGACCACCGCCCGCGCGTCGGCCAGGAGCCGTAGGCGCAGGAACGCATCGGCCCGGCAGTCCAAGGTCACCCCCGTGGCGCGGAACACCATGCCCTCGGGCGGGGAGAACGTCTCCCGCACCACGCCCCGGTTCCCCCCGAACACCCCCCGGAACGAGAACACGGCGAACCGCTCCTCGGGCTTGGCCGGGGGCGGGCTCGGCGGGTTGGTCACGACCACGCGCACCGGCACGCGGTCGTCCACGGTCACCGTGCCCTCCACCTCCACCGGGCCAGCGGGCGTCGGAGCCGGGTTGGTCACCTCCACCGGCAGGGGGGTGCTCGCCCGCACCTCCACCGTGCCCTGCACCGTGACCGGGCCGTCCAAGGTTCCCCCGGTCACGCGCACGTCCTGCACCGGCGGCAGGTTCGTCACCTCGACCGCCCCCTCCACGGGCTGGGTCAGGTGAACCGGCTGGGACGACGGCTCGGTGGGTTGGCGGATCAGGTACTCCTGCCCCCAGGCCGCCGACACGCCGAGCACGAGGACGAGGACTCCCGGCAGCGCCCCCCGCCCTGCCCTGTGGGAACGGTGGGTGGGATTTCTCATCGTGGCACCTCCGCGTGCGGGCCCTTGACCGCGGTGAAGGGGGTTGCTAGCTTTGACGCCTCTTCGACGCGTTCGTTTCTCGAGGGAGGCCGTCCATGCAACGCAGGCGAAACTATCCCACCCGGTACGTGGGCGATGCAAACCCCAACCGGAAACGCCACGTCCACGATCTGGCCAACGAGAAGCCCAGCTGCGCCGTGCACGCCATCGAGTGGGCCCACAACACGGTGACCTTCCGCACGAAGGAAGAGGCGTACGCGGCCGGGTACACCCCCTGCATCTTCTGCATGCCCTACGAACCCGGCGCGGACTGAGCCGTCACGCCGAGCGAGGTGCCCCATCGACCGCACGATCCTCAAAGGCCACTTCCTGGTGGCTATGCCCCAACTCACCGATCCCAACTTCGAACGCACCGTGGTCCTGGTGTGCGAGCACACCGAGGAAGGGGCCCTGGGGTTGGTGATCAACCGGCCGACCCCCTTCCTGCTGGGCCAGATCTACGAGGGCCAGGACATCGAGGGCGAGGGCGGAGCCGACGAGCCCATCCACTACGGCGGGCCGGTCCAGCCCGAGATGGGGTTCGTGCTGTACGAGGGCCCCGACTACGAGGGCTCGCTGGAGGTGCTGGACGGTCTGAGGCTGGGCACGTCCCTGGAGATCCTGCGGGACATCGCCCGGGAGGAGGGGCCGGAGCGGTTCCTGTTCTTCCTGGGGTACGCCGGATGGGCGCCGGACCAACTGGAGGGGGAGATCGCCCGCAACGACTGGCTCGTCGTGCCGGCCGAGGCGGACCTGCTGTTCCGTACCCCCGCCGAGGACCGTTGGGAGCGCGCCATCCGGCTCCTGGGCATCGACCCCCACCTGCTCTCCCAGGGCTTCGGCACGGCGTGAGGGGGTGGGGCGGCGGAGTTCGAGCCGCGTCCGGCCGGAAGCAGGCTCCATGCCCCAGCCCCGAGACGACGCGTGGATCGGTGCAGATCGCGTTTTCGCCGGCCGGCCGCGTCGCGGCCTGCCGGAGCCTCAATCCGTCAGGAGCAGGACCAGGGTCTGGCCGGGGTAGATGGTGGACCGGCGGCTGATGCCGTTCCACTCGCAGATCTGCCCCACGGTGATTCCATAGCGCCGGGCGATGGCGGTGAGGGTGTCGCCCCGCCGCACCCGGTGGTAGATCCGCCGGGGTTCGGGGTGCTCGGCCTCCCACCGGGCCAGCCGGCCCGCAAACTCCGGAGCCTCGGCGGCCGGCACGGTCACCTGGTAGGTCCCCTTGCCCAGCTCGGTTCCCACGATCCAGGGGTTCAGCTCCACGAGCCGGCGGAACCCCAGGCCCGCGGCCCGGGCCACCGCCTCCACGGGCAGCCGACGCCGGTCGACCCGCAGGGTGACCTTGCGGGTGTCCCAGGCCGACCAGGTTCGGGCCCCCTCGAGGTCGATGCCGTAGCGATCGGGATGTTCGAGGATGAGCTTGGCGGCCATGGCCCGGAACACGTACCGCTCGGTCTCGCGGGGCAGACGAAGGTCGTAGAAGGAGGACTCGCCCTGGCTCTCCATGGCGTCGGCCACCCTCCTGCGGCCGGCGTTGTACGCGGCCAGGGCCAGGGGCCACGAGCCGAACGCGTCGCGCAGATCCCGCAGGTGGGCCAGGGCGGCCCGGGTGGACTTCTCCCAGTCGCGACGGTCGTCGCACCCCTTTCGGCGCTGCAGGCCGTAGAGCCGGCCGGTGGCCCGCACGAACTGCCACGCCCCCACGGCCCCGGCCGAGCTCACCGCCTCGGGCCGCAGGTTGCTCTCGATCACGGCGATGTACTTGAGGTCCTGGGGCAGCCCCTCGGCATCCAGGGCCGCCTCCACGGCGGGCAGGTACCGAGGAGCCCGCTTGAACCACAGGGCGGCGCTGACGGGATCCCCCAGGGCCACCACCAACTCCAGGTCCAGCCGCTCCTTCACGTCGGCCCGGTCCAGGGGAACCGGCTCCCCGCAGAACTCCAAGGACGACGGGATCCACAGCCGCAGGAGCTCGTTGACGCCGGCCCGGGCGACCACGACCCCAGCCCCCAAGAGCACCAGAGCGATGCCGACGCGTGCCATCCACCCCTTCATCGCCGCGATCCTCCTCCCGGCCACGCCGATCCGGCCGATCTCCAGTACGTTCGGGCCTTCGGCCCGATGGGCGGCTCCGGAGTCGCCGGCACCCCCCCGCTACCGCTCCCAACGACGGCATTGCCCGACTCGCACCACTTTCTTCGGGGAGTGCGGGGTGGGGGCCTGGTGGAGTGCCGGGCGCGGCCCCTTGGCTCGCCGCGCCCCCGAATGTCTGGGTCGCCACCGGATTCCGGGGGTCCCGTTATCGCCGCCCGGATCGTCGGCGGGGCAACGGCATGAGAAGGCGCGGCGATCGGACGCTGCACTCGCGCCCGGCCGGAACCAGGCCCCCACCCCGCACCACGGCAACCCCTTCTTCTTTCGGCCCGCCCGCCGGCGGGCTTGACCCGTGCCATCGGGTTCACCCGGGGCGGGCGGGGGTTCAGGCGGTGGTCTGATGCGGCTTGCGGGCCACGAACAGCTTGTGAACCCCCAGGTTCACCCGCCGGGCCTCCTCGATCCGCAGCCCGGCCTCCTCGAGCACCGAGGGCACGTCCAGGTCGGTGCAGAACCCCACCCGTTCCATCACCGGCGAAAGCCTGCACTTGACGGCCCCCCAGGCACCGTGCTCCCGGGTGTTGCTCACCACCACCACCCGCCCCCCCCGCCGGCACACCCGCCGCATCTCCCGGCACAGCCGCGCCGGGTCGCCCACGGTGGTGATCACGTAGGGCGCCACCACCACGTCGAAGGACTCGTCCGGCAGCTCGAGGGCGGTGGCGTCCATGCACCGCAGCAGGATCCGCGAGCCGTTGCCGTTCACCAGGGCCCGCCACCGGGCCTTGCGGATCATGCGAGGGCAGATGTCGATGCCCAGCACCTCGCACCCCGACGGATAGTGGCGCAGGCCGAGACCGGTACCCACCCCCACCTCGAGCACCCGCTCGCCGGGGCGAACCCGCCGGGCCGCCTCGCGCCGTCCCTCGTCCATGGTCTTACCGAACACCCAGTCGTATACCGGCGCGACCTTCTCGTAAAAGCGCTTGGAGTAGTCCTGATCCATGGGCCGGGCCTCCCTTAGGCTCGCCAACCACCGGGAACGGCCCGGCATTCTACCGAGGAACCCACGGGCCGTCCACCGACCGCGCAGTCCTTGTGCCGCCCCGCGCCGGCCCGCATAATTCCGGTTCCCATGGAACGACCTCACGCCCCCTCTCTCCGCATCGTCGGAGCCCGCCAGAACAACCTGCGGGACCTGACCCTCGAGATCCCCCACGACCGGTTCGTGGTGATCACCGGGGTGTCCGGTTCGGGCAAGTCGAGCCTCGCCTTCGACACGGTGTTCGCCGAAGGCCAGTGGCGGTTCCTGGAGTCGCTGCCGGCCTACGCCCGGCTCCTCTCGGAGAAGGGCGTGCGGCCGGCCGTGGACGCCATGGACAACGTGCGGCCGGCCGTGGCCCTGGAGCAACGCAACCCCGTGCGCACGGCCCGCTCGACCTTGGGCACGGCCACCGAGCTCTACGACCTGTTCCGGCTGCTCTACGCCGCGGCCGGCCGGGTGCGGTGCCCCCGGTGCGGCGAGCCGGGCCGGGCCTGGAGCCCCGAGGCCCTGGCCCTGCACCTGCTGGAGGCCCGGGGCGGGCAGAGGGTGACGGTGGAGGTGCCCCTGGATCGCCTGACCTGGCTGCCGCGGGAGGGGTGGGCCCGGAACCTGTCGGCCCGGGGGTTCGCCCGGGCGCGGGTCGAAGGCCGGATCCGGCCCCTGGACGAGCCGGACCTGCCCCGGCTCCCCCCGGCCGGCGGCGCCTTGGTCCTGGACCGGATCGTGTTGGAGCCGTCCCGCCGCTCCCGGATCGTCTCGGCCCTGGAGCAGGGGTTCTCCCTGGGCGGGGGCCTGGTGTGCGTGACCGGAGACGACGGCGTGCCCGCGCGGTTCAGCGCCCTGCGGCGGTGCGACCGGTGCGACCTCGATCTGCCGGTGCCGCGGCCCGTGCTGTTCAGCTTCAACCACCCCCTGGGGGCGTGCCCCACCTGCACCGGGTTCGGCGCGGTGCTGGAGTGGGACGAGACCAAGGTGGTGCCCGACCCCGGCAAAACGCTGCGCCAAGGCGCGGTGGAGCCGTGGCAGACCCCGGCCAACCGGTGGTGGCAGGACCAGCTCGTGCGGCACGGCCCGGCGGCCGGGGTTCCCCTGGACACCCCGTGGGCGGAGCTGGGTCCCGAGGTCCGGCGGCTCGTGTGGGAGGGCGGCTCGGGGTTCGAGGGGATCCGGGAGTTCTTCGAGTACCTGGAGGGCAAGCGTTACAAGATGCACGTGCGGGTGTTCCTGGCCCGGTACCGGAGCCCCCGCACCTGCCCCGACTGCGGCGGGGCCCGCCTCGGGCCCGCCGCCCTGGCCGTGACCGTGGACGGTCGGACCATCGCCGACGCGAGCCGGATGGACCTGGCCGCGCTGGGCCGGTGGGTACGGGGCCTGGGCCCGGTCGTGGGCCCCCGGGGCCAGGCCGTGCTGTGGCGCATCGAGGACCGGATCGGCACCCTGGTCAGGCTGGGGCTCCACTACCTCACGATGGACCGCCCCACCCGCACCCTGTCGGGCGGCGAGGCCCAGCGGGCCGCCCTGGCCCTGCAGCTCCAGAACCACCTGACCGGCACCACCTACGTGCTGGACGAGCCCACCGTGGGCCTGCACGCCCGGGACGTGGACGTGCTGGGCGAGGTGCTCCGGGAACTGACCGGCCGGGGCAACACCGTGATCGTGGTGGAGCACGACCTCTCCCTGATCCGCCGGGCCGACTGGACGATCGAGATGGGCCCGGGAGGGGGTCGCCGGGGCGGCCGGATCGTGTTCCAGGGTCCGCCGCGGGAGCTCGCCCGGGCCGACACCCCCACCGGCCGGCACCTGGCCCGGCGCGCCGGCGGCCGGCCCCCTGCCGAGCCGAGACGTCCCCGCGGGTTCCTGACCCTGGAGGGATGCCGGCTCCACAACCTGAGGGATCTCGAGGTCTCGGTCCCCCTGGGGGTCCTGGTGTGCGTGACCGGGGTGTCCGGGTCCGGGAAGTCCACCCTCGTGGCCGACACCCTGAGGCCGCTGCTGGAGTCGAAGGGGGTTCGGGGACCGGCCCGCCTCGTGCTGCCCCCCGATCCGCCCGTGGAGGGGGTCCGGCTGGTGGACCAGTCGCCCATGGGCCGCACCCCGCGGTCGATCCCCCTGACCTACGTGGGGGCCTACAAGGCGGTGCGGGACCTGTTCGCGGGCCTCCCCGCTGCCCGCCGGCTGGGGCTGGGGCCGGCCCACTTCTCGTTCAACGTGAAGGGGGGGCGGTGCGAGCGCTGCGGGGGCACGGGGTACGAGAAGCTCGAGATGTACCTGTTCGAGGACCTTTTCGTGCCGTGCCCGGAGTGCGACGGCCGAAGGTTCCGGCCCCGGGTGCTGGCCGTTCGATACCGGGGCCTAACCATTCACGACGTGCTGGGCCTCAGCGTGGACGACGCGGCCGAGGTGTTCGCCGACCACGCCGCGCTGGCCCGGGTGTTCGCCACGCTGCAACGCCTGGGCCTGGGGTACCTGGTGCTGGGGCAGCCCGCGCCCACCCTGTCGGGCGGCGAGGCCCAGCGCCTCAAGATCGCCTCGGAGCTCCTGGCCCGGCGCCGGCCCCGCAACCTGGTCTACCTGCTGGACGAGCCCACCACGGGGCTGCACGCCGACGATCAGGACCGGCTGCTCGCGGTGCTCCGGGATCTGGTGGCCGAGGGGAACACGGTGGTGGCCGTGGAGCACAACCTGGAGTTCATCGCCCGGGCCGACTGGGTCATCGACCTGGGGCCCGGTGGGGGCGACGAAGGGGGCCGGCTGGTGGACGCGGGCCCCCCGGCCGACGTGGCCCAGCGGGCCCTGGGGCCCACCGGCCGGCACCTGGCCCGGTGGATGGAGGGCAGGCCGTGAGCCCGGTTGCCCTCCACGTGGTCCTGGTGGAGCCCGAGATCCCCCCCAACACCGGCAACATCGCCCGGCTGTGCGCGGCCACCCGGACCCACCTCCACCTGGTCCACCCCCTGGGGTTCTCCACGGACGACCGCCACCTCAAGCGGGCCGGGCTGGACTACTGGCCCCACGTGTCGGTGCGCGAGCACCCGAGCCTGGGGGCCGCCCTGGCGGCCAGCGGCTCCGGCCCGGTGTTCTACTTCTCGGCCCGGAGCGGCCGACCCTACGACCGGGCCCCGTTCGCCCCCGGATGCCGGCTGGTGTTCGGACCCGAGAGCCGGGGGCTTCCGCCGGACCTGCTCGAACGAAACGCGTCCCAGGTGTTCCGGATTCCGATCTGGGGCCGGGTGCGGAGCCTCAACCTCTCCACGGCCGTGGGGGTGGTGGTGTACGAGGCGTACCGGCGGCTCGGCGCGTGGTGAAGGCCCCAGGGGCGGCTACGGGTTCGGGATGGCGTCGGGGAAGAACAGCTGCTCCCCGCCCTTCTTGAACCGCTTGATGATCCGCTGCCCCCGGGGCCCGGTGATGTACCCGATGAGACACATGGCGCCCTCGTAGTTGGCGTCCGGGTACCGGGCCGGGTTCACCGCGATGATGCCGTAGGGGTTGGCCAGGGCCGGATCGCCCTCGTACACGATCCGAAGGCCCATCTTCTCCCGAAACGCGAGGTACGTGCCCCGATCCGACAGGGTGTAGGCCCCGAGCTCGTCGGCCATGCGCAGCACCGCGCCCATGCCCTGGCCGGCCTCCTTGTACCAAGCCCCACCAGGCTCGAGGCCGGCCGCGGCCCAAAGGGCCTTCTCCTTCTTGTGGGTGCCCGAGTCGTCGCCCCGCGACACGAACGAGGCCTCGGCCCTGGCGATCCGGCGAAGGGCCTCGGCGGCCGAGCCCGAGCCCCGCACGCCGGCCGGGTCGTCGGCCGGCCCCAGCACCACGAAGTCGTTGTGCATCACGTCACGCCGGTTCACGCCGTAGCCGTCGGCCACGAACTTGTCCTCGGCCGGCCGGGCGTGCACCAGCACCACGTCCACGTCGCCGTTGGCTCCCAACCGCAGGGCCTTGCCGGTGCCCACTGCGATCACGTCCACCTTGCACCCCCAGGTCTCCTCGAAGGGGGGCAGCAGCCGGGCCAGGAGCCCCGAGTTCTCGGTGCTGGTGGTGGTGGACATCCGGATGCGGCACTCGGCGCCGGCCGAGCCGACCCAGCCGGCGACCAGAGCCAGGGCCAGCACCAGCCCGCTCCAGGAACGGATCCATCGACGGTCTCGCATGGTTTTCTCCTTTCTTGCTGCTGGAAGCTTCATCAGGCCCATGCGGGGCCCTACAACGCGAAGGGGCACCCCCGTTGGTCCGGGGGGAGCTAGAGACTAGAGACTAGAAACTAGAGACTAGAACGTATGGGAATTCTGGAGGTTTCAAGCGTCCTAGCCTCCCAGCCTCCTAGCGTCCTAGCGGAAGTCAGAACGCCACCTGGTACTGGACCCGGAACCGATCCTCGGTCGTGGCCGAGCCCGGCCCGTCCTGGGCGCGGATCCGGAACCAGTCGGCCTGGATCTTGTTGCGGTGGCCGTTGAAGAAGGCGTTCAGGGCCACCCCGTAGGACTGGGTCAGGTCGTCGGAGGCGTCCGTGTTCGGGTCGAAGAACTCGTACCGGCCGGCCATCTCCACCACGTCCCTCCACACCAGGGCGCCCCCCTGCACGTACAGGCCCGTGGCGGTCTCGTCGTCCACGCCGTCGGCCTTGGGGTCGATCCGGCGGCGGTGGCCCTCGGCCCGGAGCGAGAACCCCCGGTACGCCACCCCCGCGAATCCCCCCACGCTCACCACGTCGCTCGTGCCCAGGGCCGCGAGCCTTCCGTTCAGGTTCTTGCGGGTGTGGCCCGCCACGTCGTCGTCGTAGGCCACCGAGGCCGCCAGGAACACCTGGGGTCGCTCGGGCCGGTTCAGGCTCGGCTCCCCGGTCAGGGGGCTTCCGCCCATGGGGGCCCACACGACCCGGCCCACGTACAGGTGACCGTCGCCCGAGTTGTTGCGGTTGCGTCCCTCGCCGTTGAACACGCCCGCGTCGTAAGACAGCCCACCGGCCAGCTTACCGTGGACCGTGACGCCCGTGTCCCGGTCGAACCGGAACGTGGCGTCCACCCCGCTTCGCTCCACGAACTGGAGCTTCGAGGCCGACACGTTCCACTGCACGCCGTAGGGCACCTTGTAGGCCCCGGCCTTCACGGAGAACCAGGGGGCGAACGCGTAGTCCCCGAAGAAATCGAACAGGTCCGTGCCCTTCTCGTTGCCCGAGTACACGTTCACGTAGACCTTGTACTCGAGGTTCTTGCGGAACGCGTGCCCCTTGAGCCCCACGCGCGTGCGCTGCACCGAGAAGTTGCTCTGGTTCTCGGCGTCCTCCAGCTCCCGGAACGTGTAGCGCACCTGGCCGTAGCCGTAGATCCGGCCGGAGAACCGGCCGTCGCGGCTCCGGTAGGACAGGTGGTTCGGGGCCGCGGGCACGGCCGGGGCCTGCCGGGCCTCCAGCTCCTTGCGCTCGGCCGCCGTGATGATGCCCTTCTGCTCCAGGCGCTCGAGCAGGTCGACCCGGGCCCACCCGGGCCGGGCCCCCACCCCCAGGGTCGCCAGTACCGCCAGAACTCCCACGACCTGCCGCATTCGTTCCTCCTTTCCGTGATGGGTGAGCGGCGAATCCTCCAAACGAGAAGCGCCCCCTTTCCGGCTGGAAAGGGGGCGCGGGCATGCCGGGCGGACCCCGCACGGGACCCGTCGGTCGCACCGCCTCCTTTCCAAGCACGGGAGGCCCGGCGGTTTCCCGCCGAACCCGTTGGCCGCGCGCCCTAGGACGGACCCCGTAGGCGCCACGGCTCGGAGGCAACACACAAAAAACCCTCCCCGCGGTCGGACGGGGAGGGTGCGCACAACACCGGTCACCCGTCTCCTTTCCGAACGCGGGAGGCCGGGGCGTTTCCACCCCGACCCATCGGCGAACCGCCCGTGGGCCGCTGGGGCCGGTAGGTCGGTCCGCTCGGAGACGCGGGAGAACATAGCCGGCCGGCGGCCCCGGGGTCAAGGGGAACCCCGCCGCCGCCGGCCGAGCCGTCTACTTCTTGCGCTCGTCGATCACCCGCTTGGCCTTGCCCTCGCTGCGGGCGATGCTGCCCTGGGGCACGATCTCCACGGGCGCGTGGATGCCGATCACGGCGTGAATGCGGGCGCTGATCCGACGGGCCAGTTCCTCCAGGGCCTCCTTGCCCTGGGCGTACACGGCGGGCTTGGCCTCGGCCTCCACCTTCATGCCGTCCAGGTGGCCCTTCTTGAACACCCGGATCTGGTAGAGGGGCTCCATCTCCTCGAACTCCATGATCACCGACTCGACCTGGCTCGGGAACACGTTCACGCCCGAGATGATCAGCATGTCGTCGGACCGGCCGAGGATCTTGTCCATCACCACGAGGGTGCGGCCGCAGTCACACTCGACCCGCCGCAGGCTCGTGATGTCGCGGGTCCGGTAGCGCAGCAGCGGCATGGCCCGGCGCTGCAGCGCCGTGAACACGAGCTCACCCTTCTCGCCCAGGGGCACGGGCTCCAGGGTGGTGGGGTCCACGATCTCGGGGTACACGTGGTCCTCGTTCAGGTGCAGCCGGTACGCCTCGCACGAGAACCCCACGCCGGGGCCCATCATCTCGGTCAGCCCGTAGGCCTCGTGGGCGGTGATGCCCATGCGCTCCTCGATCTCCTTGCGCATCTCCACGGTCCACGGCTCGGCCCCGAACGAGCCCACCCGCAGGGGCAGCTTGCGCAGGTCCACCCCCATCTGGTCGGCCTTCTCGGCGATGGTCAGGGCGTAGGTGGGCGTGCAGAACAGCACCGTGCTCCCGAAGTCCTGCATGAGCATG
Organism: Deferrisoma camini S3R1; assembly: GCF_000526155.1. Classification (NCBI taxonomy): domain Bacteria; kingdom Pseudomonadati; phylum Thermodesulfobacteriota; class Deferrisomatia; order Deferrisomatales; family Deferrisomataceae; genus Deferrisoma; species Deferrisoma camini. Next base: position 2,445,837 of record NZ_JAFN01000001.1, read on the forward strand.
ATCTGGCGCTCGGTCATGCCCGAGCCGGTGGGCACCAGGCACGAGCCGATGGCCTCGACCCCCAGGTAGAAGCCCAAGCCGCCGGTGAAGAGCCCCATGCCGTAGGCGTTCTGGCAGATGTCGTCGGGCCGGACCCCCTGGGCCCACAGGGTCCGGGCCATGCACTCCTGCCACTGGGCCTTGTCCTCGGCCGTGTAGGGGCCGGTGATGGGCTTGCCGGTGGTTCCGGAGGAGGCGTGCACCCGCACCAGGTCCTTCATCGGCACGGCGCACAGCCCGAAGGGGTAGTTGTCGCGCAGGTCGTTCTTGACGGTGAACGGAAGGTGACGGATGTCGTCCAGGGTGCGGATATCCTCGGGCTTCACCCCCTTCTCGTCGAGTTTCTGTTTGTAGAACGGGACCCGTTCGTACAGCCAGGCCACGGTCTCCCGGAGCTTCTGTGCCTGGAACTCCTGGAGCTGCTCCACCGGCATGGTCTCGAACTTCTCGTTCCAATACTTCTTCATGGCGTCTCCTCCGTCGAATGGGTGAACACGGCCCGAGCTGCAAACACCATACCAAAACAAACAAAGTTTCCTCAACCGGCCATTCGTTTGATTCCACCCTCCGGACTGGACGGGGCCCGGGGTTCACGGTAAGTTTTCCCCGTTTTGCGAGAAAACCTTATCACGGCCTGCTCCCCGAACCAGCGGAGGAACCGATGCGAAGGGCGAAGATCGTGTGCACCGTGGGGCCGGCCAGCGCCGACCCCGATGTGCTGCGGCGCATGGTGGAGGCCGGCATGGACGTGGCCCGGCTCAACATGAGCCACGGTGACCACTCCACCCACGCCCGCACGGCCGAGCTCGTGCGCGAGGCCGGCCGGGACGTGGGCCGGCCGGTGGCCCTGCTGCTGGACCTGGCCGGCCCCAAGATCCGGCTGGGCGAGCTGGAGAAGCCCCGGGTGGTCCACGCCGGAGAGGAGATCGTGCTCGTCTCGACCCCCGAGCCGGGGGCCCTGCCCGTGAACTACCCCCATCTGGCCGAGGAGCTCGCCCCCGGCGACCGGATCAGCCTGGCCGACGGCGCGATCCCCCTGGAGGTGGTCGCCGTGGAGGGGGGGAGGGTGCGGGCCCGGGTGCTCTCGGGCGGCACGCTCACCAGCCACAAGGGCCTGAACCTTCCGGGCAAGGGCGACGCCCTGCCCGCGGTGTCGGAGAAGGACGCCGACGACCTTCGGTTCGGCCTGAGGCTGGGGGTGGACTGGGTGGCCCTGTCGTTCGTGCGCAGCCCCGCCGACCTGGACCCGGCCCGGCGGATCATGGAGGAGGAGGGGGTGCGGGTGCCGGTGATCGCCAAGGTGGAGAAGCGCCAGGCCCTCGACCGCATCGACGGGATCCTGGAGGCGTTCGACGGCATCATGGTGGCCCGGGGCGACCTGGGCGTGGAGATGCCCATCGAGGAGGTGCCGGGCATCCAGAAGCGGTTGATCCGCGAGGCCAACCGGCGGGCCAAGCCCGTGGTCACGGCCACCCAGATGCTCCTGAGCATGGTGACCAACCCCCGTCCCACCCGGGCCGAGGTCACCGACGTGGCCAACGCCGTGCTGGACGGCACCGACGCCGTGATGCTGTCGGAGGAGACCGCCATGGGCCACCACCCCGTGGAGGCGGTGGCCACCATGGCCCGGATCGTGCGGCGGGCCGAGGCCGACGCCCCGCCGGCCGACGAGTGCCGCCCCCTGGCCGCCCAGGGGGTGCCCGCGGCCATCGCCCGGGCCACCTGGCACGTGGCCCGGGACGTGGGCGCCAAGGTCATCGTCACCCCGACCCGCAGCGGCTCCACGGCCCGGCTGGTGGCAGCCACCCGCCCCCCCGTGCCGGTGCTGGCCCTATCGAGCGACCCCCACACGACCGGCGCCCTGGCCCTGACCTGGGGCACCACCCCGGGGGTGATGGGGCCCGCCCCCACCACCGACGCCCTGTTCGAGGCCTGCCGGGCCCAGGTGCTCCGGATGGGCCTGGCCCGCCCCGGCGACCGGGTGGTGGTGACCGCCGGCGTGCCGGTGGACACCCCGGGCACCACGAACCTGCTGAAGGTGCTGGAGGTGTGAGCGGACACGGCGGTGACAGGTGACGGGTGACGCGTGACGGGGAACCCCTCCTCACCTGTCACGCGTCACGCGTCACTGCTCACTGGTCACCGTTCCTTCGCGCCTTCCAACCGTCCTCCTGGCCCTCCCACTCCACCCGACCCTGGTCGGCCAGCAGGTCCAGGTGGCCGATCACCTCGCTCACCGCAAGGAACACCCACCCCGGCTCCACCCCGGGGAACAGGGCGCGCACGAGGTCCCAGGGGGTGGCGCCCCCGGGAGGGATGCGGCGCAGGATGTCGGCCGCCCGGCGCTCGTGGAACGCCAGCCGCTCGTCGATCAGGCGGGTCGGGTCGCCCATGGCATCCCCGTGGCCGGGCAGGACCCGGCCGCACCCCAGTTCCCGGATGCGCCGAAGGCTCGCCACGTAGGCCGGCAGGGTGCGGGTCCGGAACGTCCCCTGACCGGGCTCGGTCACCGCGTTGGAGCTGATGTGGGGGATCAGGGTGTCCCCCGAGATCAGGATCCGCTCCCCGGGCTCCCACAGGCACACCGCCCCCCGGGCGTGGCCGGGGGTGTGGAGCACCCGCCAGCACCCCTGATCGGTGCACACCTCGTCGCCCTCGTCCAGGGGCTCCACCTCGTCCAGGGGCAGGGCGTGGCCGTGGAGCCGCTCCATGCTCTGGCGCAGCTCCCGACGGTGTCCTTCGGGCACCCCGGCCCGGCGGCACACCTCGTCCAGGAACCCCACGATCCCCTCCCACACGCCGGGCTCGTCCCGCAGCCGGGCGTGGTCCACCGGATGGGCGAACACCCGGCAGCCGGACGCGTCTCGCACCCGGCGGGCCAGGCCGGCGTGGTCGTGGTGGGGGTGGGTCAGCACCAGCCGCTCCAGGTCGGCCGGCCGCACACCCGCCCGGGCCAAGCCCCCGGCCAGGGCCTCCCAGGTCCCGGGCACGCCCGGCCCCGCATCCACCAGGGTCAGGGGCGAGCCGGGAAGCAGGTAGGCGTTCACGGTGCCCACCGCATAGGGCGTGGGAATCTCGATCCGGTGCACCTCCACGGCAGCACTCCTCCGTACCATATCGACCCGGCGTCAAAACAGGCCCGTTTCCTTGGGAGGCGGGGCAAGGGCTTCAGTAGACAGCATTGCCAGGCCCGTGCCCCCTTTCCCTTGGGGAGTACGGGGTGGGGGTCTGGTGGAGCGCCGGGTGCGGCCCCTTAGCTCGCCGCGCCCTCCGAACGTTCGGATCCCCTCCGGACTCCGAGGGTTCCGCTATCGTGGCCTGGATCGACGCGCAAGCGGCGGCATGAGAAGGCGCGGCGATCGGATGCCGCACTCGCGCCCGGCCGGAACCAGGCCCCCACCCCGCACCCTGGCAATACGTTTGAAGGTCCTAGCAACAAACGAACCCCCGCGTCCCGGGGGAGGCGGGGGTCCGGGGATCCCTTGGACCGGGCCCGGCCTACTTCTTGAGCTTGTCCTTGAGGAGGTCTCCCAGGGTGCCGAACACCGGTCCCTGGCTCGCCGCAGGGGCCGACTCCCGAAACTCCCGGATCGCCCGCCGCTCGGCCTGCTCCGACACGGCCTGGCGCGACAGGCGGATCTTGCGGCCGCCCTCCTCCACCCCGAGCACGGCCACCTGCATCGGATCGCCGGGCCGGAACGACTTGGCGTGGTCCGCCCCCCGGGGCGTGCCCATCTCGGTGTTGTGCACCAGGCCCACGTGGCCCGAGGGCAGCTTCACGAACACCCCGAACGGGGCCACCCGTTCCACCGTGCCCTCCAGCACCTCGCCCGGCTCCGGCACCGGCCCCAGGGACTCCCAGAGCCGGTGCTCCAGGGACAGGCCGATCCGACGGGCCTCGGGGTCCACGCTGATCACCTCCACCTCGACCGCCTCACCCGGGCTCACCACCTCGGCCGCGCTCTTGACCCTGCGGCCCGCGCCCAGGGCCGACACGTGCACCAGCCCTTCCACCCCGGGCTCCAGCTCGACGAACGCGCCGAACGGGGCGATCCGGGTGACCCGGCCCTGCACCCGCTGGCCCGGTCGGTACCTGACCTCCACGGCCTTCCAGGGGTCCTCCTGGAGGGCCTTGAGGGACAGGGTGACCCGGTCGCGGTCCCAGTCCACCTCGATCACCTGCACCGTGACCTCGTCACCGGGCCGGACCACCTCGGTGGGGGTTTCCACCCGGCCCCAGCTCATCTCGGACACCGGGATCAGGCCGTCCACCCCGTCCAGATCCACGAACGCGCCGAACGGGTGCACCGCGCGCACCCGGCCGGTCACCACCGCCCCGGGCCGGAGCACGTCGCGGAGGGCCTCGCGCTTCTGGGCCCGCTCCTCCTCCAGCAGGGCCCGGCGCGACACCACCACGTTGCGGCCGCGGTCCTTGAACTCGATCACCTTGAAGGCATAGGTCTGGCCCACGTGAACCTCGGGATCCTTGGTCCAGCGCAGGTCGATCTGGGAGTGGGGGCAGAAGGCCCTCAGGCCGGCCACACGGACCTCGTAGCCGCCCTTGACCACCTTGACCACCTTGCCCTCCACCGGCACGCCCGAGGCGTGGGCGTCGGCCAGCGCGCCCAGGGACAGGTCGCGGGTGGACAGCTTGGTGGTCAGCACCACCTCGCCGGCGCCGGTGGACGCCACGTAGGCCTCCAGCTCCTGGCCCTCGGCCGGCACCGCGTCCGCCTCGAACTCCTCGCGGCGGATGCTCCCCTCCTGCTTGCCGCCCAGGTCCACGAACACCCACTCGTCCGTGACGCGGACCACCCTACACCGGAGCTTGTCCCCCACCTTGACCCGCCGGACCCCCTCGGTCTGCCCGCCCCCCTCCTGCTCGAACAGCCGCGCGAACTCCTCCCGGGTCGCCTCCTCGGCCGGCGGGGCCTCCGCCGCTGGATCCTTACCGTCGTTCATGATGCCCGCTCTCCTTCATGCACAGGATTTGGCAGAGCATACACACGGCGGTTGGCGGGGACAAGCGCGGGATACCGGGCCAGGTTTGACAACCGGCGGGGGCTGCATTATTACCCCGGCCATCGACCAGGCGCGCTCGACCCGGCCCTCCGGCCCCGAACGATCTCAACACCCACAAGGGGATCCCCATGGCTGTGATGCTCTCGGTCCACCCGGTCACGCCCCAGGCCCGGCACGTCCGGCGGGCGGCCGACGTGCTGCGCAACGACGGGGTGATCGTGTACCCCACCGACACCGTGTACGGGCTGGGGTGCGACATCACCAAAAAGCACGCGGTGGAACGGATCGTCCGGATCAAGGGGCGCGACCCAAAGAAGCCCATGAGCTTCGTGTGCGCGGACCTCACCCACATCAGCCGCTACGCCCGGGTGTCCAACTTCGCCTACCGGATCCTGAAGCGGTTCCTGCCCGGCCCCTACACCTTCGTTCTGGAGGCCAGCCGGGAGGTGCCCCGGCTGCTCCTGACCAAGCAGAAGACCGTGGGGATCCGGATCCCGGACCACCCCGTGTGCCTGGGCCTGGTCAAGGAGCTGGGCAACCCCATCCTCTCCACCAGCGCCAACCCCAGCGGCGCCGACCCCCTGAATCGGCCCGAGGAGATCCAGTGGGTGCTGGGCAGCCAGGTGGACCTGATCCTGGAGTGCGGGGTGCTTCCCCGGGTGCCGTCCACGGTGGTCTCGTTGGTGGGCGAGCGGGTCCGGGTGCTGCGCGAGGGCGCGGGCGACGCCTCGTTCTTCCGGGAACTGGAGGAGGCCGGGTGATCCGGGGCATGGCCGGCCCCAGGGCGGCGGGCGCCTTTTTCTACCCGTTCCGGGGGCTGAGGTTCCTGACCCGGCACCCCCGGTTGGTGGGGCTGGTGGCCGTGCCGGTGGCCATCAACACCCTGCTGTTCGGCCTGTTCGCCTGGTTCGCCGGAAGCCGGTTCGGGCAGTGGCTGGACCGCATGCTGCCCCAGGGCGAGGGGTGGTGGTGGGCCCTGCTCTACTACCTGGCCGCGTTCGTCGGCGCGGTGATCCTGCTGGTGGTCATCGTGTACGCCTTCGCCCTGGTGGGCAACCTGATCCTCGCCCCGTTCAACGACCTGCTCAGCGAGCGGGTGGAGCGGATCTACACCGGCACCACCCTGGACGAGCCGTTTCGGCTGGGCGCGTTCCTGCGCGACATGGGCCGGTCGTTCCAGGCCGCACTGGGCCGGATGGCCCTGTATCTGGCCGGGTTCGGGCTGGTGCTGGCCCTGAACCTGATCCCGGGCCTGGGTTCCGTGGCCTCGGCCGTGCTGGCGCCCCTGGTGGCGTTCTTCTTCCTGGGGTGGGAGTACCTCGACTACTCCTTGGAGCGGTGGCGCCTGCCGTTCGGGGCCAAGCGTCGCGCCGTGTTCCACAACGCCCCGGCCGTGGTGGCGTTCGGGTGCGGGGCGTCGCTCCTGCTGATGATCCCCCTGCTGAACCTGCTCGCGATCCCGGTGTGCGTGGTGGGCGGCACGCTCCTGTTCTGCGACCTGAGGCGGGACGGACGCGTGCGCCTGCCCGCACCCGTGTCGGATCCATGAGCCACGACCCGGACTGGAAGAAGCGCTACGCCTCGCGGGTGATGACCCGGGAGGCCGCCCTGTCTCGGATCCAGCGGGGGGCCAAGATCTTCGTGGGCTCGGCCTGCGGGGAGCCCCAGTACCTGGTGGAGGGTCTGGCGGACAAGGGCCGCAGGCTGGCGGACTCGGAGATCCTGCACATCCTCACCCTGGGCATCGCCCCCTACGCCGACGAGAAGCTCTCCAAGGTGTTCCGCCACAACGCCTTCTTCATCGGCGACAACACCCGCCGGGCCGTGGCAGAAGGGCGGGCCGACTACACGCCGGTGTACCTGTCGGAGCTCCCTACCCTGTTCCGCAGCCGGCGGATCCGCCTGGACGCGGCCCTGGTGCAGGTGACCCCGCCCGACCGCCACGGCTACGTGAGCCTGGGGGTCAGCGTGGACGTGACCCGGGCGGCCGTGGAGACCGCCCGGGTGGTGATCGCCGAGGTCAACCCCCACATGCCCCGCACCCTGGGCGACTCGTTCGTGCCCGTGGATCGGTTCGACGCCCTGGTGGAGCACGCCTCCCCGGTGATCGAGTATCTGCCCCCCACCCCCGACGAGACGGCCCTGCGGATCGGACGAAACATCGCCCGCCTGGTGGGCGACGGCGCCACGATCCAGATCGGGATCGGGGCGATCCCCCACGCCGCGGTCCAGGCCCTGCGGGACAAGCGGGACCTGGGCGTGCACACCGAGATGTTCTCGGACTGGCTCCTCGACCTGGTTCGGGCCGGCGCGGTCACGAACCGGCGAAAGAGCCTGCACCCGGGCAAGGTGGTGGCGTCGTTCTGCATGGGCTCCCGCGAGCTGTACGACTTCATCGACAACAACCCCATGGTGGCGTTCCACCCCAGCGACTACACGAACGACCCCTTCGTGATCGCCCAGAACGAGAACATGGTGGCCATCAACACCGCCCTGGAGATCGACCTCACCGGCCAGGTGTGCTCCGACTCCATCGGCCACCAGTTCTACTCGGGCATCGGCGGCCAGGTGGACTTCATCCGGGGCGCCGCCCGCAGCCCGGGGGGCAAGGCGATCATCGCGCTTCCGTCCACGGCCCGGGGCGGGGCGGTGAGCCGCATCGTGCCCCAGCTCTCGCCCGGGGCCGGGGTGGTCACCACCCGGGCGTCGGTCCGGTACGTCGTGACCGAGTGGGGGTACGCGGACCTGTTCGGCAAGACGATCCGCGAGCGGGCCATGGCGCTCATCAACATCGCCCACCCCAGGTTCCGCAAGGAGCTCCTCGACGCCGCCCGGCGGCTCCACTACGTCTGGCCCGATCAGATCATCCCCTCGGCCCTGGACCTGTACCCCGAGCGCTACGAGCGGTGGGTCACGGTGGCCGGCGTGCGGCTGCTGCTGCGGCCGGTCAAGGTCACGGACGAGCCGCTCCTGAAGGAGCTGTTCTACAGCCTGTCGGACGAGTCGGTGTACCGGCGGTACTTCACGGTGATCAAGTACATGCCCCACGAGCGGCTCCAGGAGGAGCTGGACCTGGACTACGAGAAGAAGATGGCCCTGGCCGCCGTGGTGGAGCACGACGGCGTGGAGGAGATGGTGGGGCTGGCCCAGTACGTGCTGGACGAGGCGAGCGGGCTGGCCGAGGCCGCGTTCCTGGTGCGGGACGACTGGCAGGGCAAGGGGCTGGGCCGGGCCCTGGTGGAGCACCTGATCGAGGTGGCCCGGGACAAGGGGATCCGGGGCATCATGGCCACGGTCATGCCGGAGAACCGCGCCATGATGCACCTCTTTCAGAAGGCCGCGAAGAAGATGGAGACCCGGTTCGAGGACGGGGCGTACGTGCTGGAGTTCGAGATCTGAGCCGGGCCGTCGGGGCTACACCCCGGGCTCCTCCACGTCGAGGCGGATCGGGGCGTCCTCGCCGGCACGGGCCTCCAGGAAGTCCTCCCGCAGGGGCTCCACCGCGCCGAACCGGGTGCTGAGCTCCAGCTTGTAGGCCAGGAACCACATCATGTAGATGCCGAACGCCCACCACACGAGCTGCCACCACCACAGGGGGGCCACGCCCAGGGGCCAGGTGGACGGGTCCCGGGGGTCCAGAAGGCCGAAGAAGGTGTTGCCCACCACGGCCAGGGGGCCGATGCCGAACACGAACCACAGGAGCACCAGGGCCCAGGCCACCTTCTTCAGCGGCGCCTTCCCGGCCGGCACCGAGGCGTGCTCCCGCAGATACCGGTGGTAGCCCAGCCGGCGCAGGTACTCCTTGCGCTCGGGCTGGGTCACCGCCGACACGGCCACGGCCACCACCGCGTTCGCCAGGATCCCCCACCCCGCGCAGTGGATCGTGAGGGGGTAGGCTCCGAACCCCAGCGCCCGGTGGAGCGCCACGAACGGCTCCCAGTGGAACGGGTAGGTCAGGATCACGGCCGCCATGCCGGCCACCAGCCCGGCCACCACCCCCTGGCGGGTGAACCAGGGCACGTACAGGGTGGCCAGGAGCGGGATCCACATCTGGGCCCCGAACGACACGGCCAGCCCCCCGAGCAGCACGAGGGCGTCCTCGGAGTAGGTGGCCACCAGGAGCGCGGCCAGGGTGATGATCACCACCCACACCCGGCCCCAGAACTTCTGCTGCCCGGCCGTGGCGTTGGGGTTCAGGTAGCGCACGTACAGATCCCGGGTGATCATGCCCGCCGTGGTGGACATGTACGCCGAGCCCGTGGACTGCATGGCTGCCAGGGCGCAGATGGCCAAGAACCCCACGACCATGGGGGCCTGGTCGCTCACCAGGTTGATCAGGGCCGGCACCAGGTTCTCCTGGTTGCCGCCGGCCAGCAGGTCCACCGACAGCTTACCCTGGCCGATCAGCACCCATCCCCCGAGGCCCTGGATCACCGAGAACACGAACAGGCACACGCCCACGGCCAGGGAGCTGGCCCACACCTGCTGGGGCGCGAACGGCTTGGGGTTGGTGTTGGAGAACGCCCACATGGTGAACGCGGGCGAGGCCTGGATGCCCATCAGGGCGAACAGGTAGGTGAGGATCATGGTGCCGGTCCACATGCCGCCCTCGGCCTGGGCCGCCGACGGCACGGCCTGGATCGCGCCGGGCACGGCCACCAGACGGTGGTACCCCTGGGGCGTCAGGGCCGGCCGCCCCAGCAGGTCGGTGCCCCGGGCCGCGTCGGACCGGATCATGTCGGCGAAGGTCGAGGTGAACGGCCCCCACCCCCCGGTCTTCACGAGCACGATGATCCCGATGGCCACGATGCCGGCCATGAGCAGGACGCACTGGGCCGTGTCCACGTAGGCCACGGACCGCAGCCCTCCCAGCACCACGTACAGGAGCACCACGATCGACAGGGCCCACATGCCGAAGTTCACGTCCACCACGCCGCCGCTGAGCACGTTGAACAGCACCCCCGACGCCTTGAACTGCAGCCCCAGGTACGGCACCGCGTAGAACAGGGCCACCACCACGGTGAGCCACCGCATGGCGTCGCTGCGGAAGTAGTCGGCGTACATCTCGCCCGGGGTCACGTACCCGTGGCGCTTGCCCATCACCCACGTGCGTTTGAGGAACAGCACGCCGGTGAACGGGATGGCGATCACATAGAACGCGGCGAACGCGTAGGGCAGGCCGTCGCGCCACACCAGGGCCGGGTGGCCCACGAAGGTCCAGCCCGAGAACGAGGTGGCCGTGGCGGCCAGCACGAACACCCACATCGGGATCTGCCGGCCGGCGATGAAGTAGTCGGCCGCGGTGCGCGCCCGGGCATACCCCTTGAGCCCCCAGAACAGGCAGTAGGCCCAGTAGAAGCCGGAGAGCACGAACAGCCAGACGACGGACTCGTGGGTGCCCATGGCCGATCCTTTTCGGGGAACTTCGGTCGTTGGTCGTCAGTCGTTGGTGGTCGGTCGGGGGCCTTCGGCCCGCTGGGCGGCTGGGCGGCTGGGCCGCTAGGCGGCCGGGCGGCTAGGCGCCCGGCCCCGCAGGGATTTGGGGGGCGTCCAGGAGCCGAAGCTGGGCCAGGACCCGCTCCCGGACTTGGGTGGTGGGCTCGGGCTCCCGCACCAGCCGGCCGTCCCGGATCCACTCCACGGTCCACGGCTCCCACGCGCCGCCGCACGGACACGCATCGGCCGGCCTTCGGCCCCGGGGGACCACCCGGGTGGTCAGGCACGCCGGGCATCCGTACACGTCCTTGGCCCCCGAGCGCTTGCCCCGCTTGGCCCGGGGCTCGCCCTCCACCTCCACGATGTCCATGGAGAAGTCCACCGTGCGGGCCGCGCTGATGGAGGTGCCCACCCCAAACCCCTGCACCAGGGGTCGAAGCTCCCGCAGATCGTCCTCGGTGAGCCCGCCCGAGAGGAAGATGCCCACCCGCTCGAACCCCCGGATGTCGAGCTCCCAGCGCACCTCCTCCACGATGCGCTTGAAGCTGCCCCGGCGGCTCGACGGGGTGTCGAGCCGCACCGCGAACAGCCGGTCGCCCAGGGCCTGGGCAACCCGAACGGCCTCGAACTTCTCGTCGTTGAAGGTGTCGATGAGGCTCACCAGCCTCACCTCGGGCCCCATGGCCCGGCCGTAGGCGCGGGTGGCCTCCACGCAGTCCCCCAGGATCAGGATCAGGGCGTGGGGCATGGTGCCGGTGGGCTCGATGCCCAGCTTCTCGGCCGCGGCCACCGTGGCCACCCCGTCGCACCCGCCCAGGTAGGCGCTGCGCTCGATCATGGGCGCGACGGCCGGGTGCATCCGGCGGGCCCCGAACGACACCAGCAGGCGGTCCCCGGCGGCCAGCCGGCACCGCGCCGCCTGGGTGGCGATGCCCGAGGCCTGGCATAGGAACCCCAGGATCGCGGTCTCGTACACCCCGAACTCCCGGTAGTCACCCTCGATCTCCAGCACCACGTCCCAGGGCCGAAAGATCGTGCCCTCGGGCAGGCCCCGCACCGTCACAGGCAGCCGCTTCAGGAGCTCCAGGGCCTCGTCCACGCCCGCCAGCACGGCCCAGGGCCAACCGTCCGGGAACCCCTTGGCCACGAACTCGGCCACCACCCGCTTGTGGATCCCTTCGTTCTCGAGCACCCGAAGGGTCCGGGTGAAATAGACATCGGTGACCTTTCCCGAGAGGATCTCCTGGTTGGAAGCGGTCCAGAGCTTGGGCATGGATGGATCCTTTCTGAGCCGGGAGGCTGGGCAGCCCCGTCAGGCCCCTGCGAGGCCCTACAACGGGAAGGGTAACGTTTGTGGGTCCGGGGCGGGCTAGAAACTAGAAACTAGAAACTAGAAACTAGAAACTAGAAACTAGAGACTAGAGACTAGAACGTATGGGAATTCTGGAGGTCTTCAAGCGTCCTCGCGTCCCGGCCTCCTAACGTCCCAGCCGAAGTTACCGGGGAACACGCGCCGTTACGGCGCTTGCCGGTCCACCAGGCGGGCGCCGAGCACCCGCTCCATCTGGCGCAGGGCGAAGGCGTGGTCCTCGGGGTCGAGCCCGGCCACGGCGTCCCGGACCACCTCCACCCCGTAGCCGCGCATGGCCGCGTCGGCCGCGGTGTAGAGCACGCAGATGTTCGTGACGCACCCCACCAGCCGAACCACCCGGACTCCCTGCCCCCGGAGCACCCGGTCCAGGTCCGAACCGTGGAACCCGGAGTAGGTGGTCTTCTCCACCACCGGGTCCGACGGCCCGGGCGCCAGGGCATCGACCACCCGGGCGCCCCAGGTGCCCCGCACGGCGTGGGGCGGCCAGCCCATGCGGGAGAACTCGGGATCGTCCGGCCGGTGGGCGTCGCACACATACACCACCGGCTCGCCCCGGGTCCGGGCATCGGCCACCTCCTGGACGACCCGGGGCAGGATCGTCGCGGTGTCGGGAACCCGCAGGCTCCCCTTCTCGTCCACGAAGTCGTTGAGCATGTCGATCACCAGAAGGGCTCTGGCCATCACCACCCCTCCTTCCCCACGAGGGGAACGAACCGGCAGCCGCCCAGGTCCTCCCGGAGCACCCGGTTACCACGGCGGGTGAGCCGCAGGAGCTCCTGCACGCCCCGGTCGCCCACCGGGATCACCAGCACCCCGCCCTGGGGGTCCAGCTGGGCCTCCAGCGACGGAGGAACCCGGGGGGCCCCCGCGGTCACCAGGATCGCCTGGAACGGCGCCTCCTCCGGCACGCCCAGCGTGCCGTCGCCCACCACCACCTGCACGTCGTAACCCAGCCGCTCGAGCCGGCGGGCCGCCTGCGCGGCGAGCTCCGGATCCCGCTCCACCGAGATCACCCGGCACCCCAGCTCGGCCAACACCGCGGCCTGGTACCCCGAGCCGGTGCCCACCTCGAGCACCTTCTCGCCGCCCCGCAGGCCCAGCGCCTCGGTCATCAGCGCCACCATGTAGGGTTGGGAGATGGTCTGGCCTCCGCCGATGGGCAGGGGGGTGTCGTCGTAGGCCATGGCCTGCAGGTTTGCGGGCACGAACTCGTGGCGGGGCACCCGCGCCAGGGCGTCCAAGACCCGGGGGTCCCGGATGCCCCGCCGCCGGATCTGGGCCTCCACCATGGCCGCGCGCATCCGGTCGTAGTCCGGCGCCATGATCGACACTCCCCGGCAGCCTCGGTCGGCGGTCGTCAGTCTGGGGCCTTCGGCCCGCGGGAAGGCTCAAAGGCTAGAAAGCTGGAAGGCTAGGGGACTCAAAAAAACCTCCCAGATTCCAAGGCGTTCTAGGAATCACCGCACCTCTTCGCCTCCACCTCACGGTCAGGGGGGCATGGGGCCTGCGATTCAGGAATCAGGAGTCAGTGGACAGAAGACAGGGGAAAATCGCTCCGGCAGTTCTCCGGTCTACTGTCCTCTGAATTCTGGCCCCTGATACGGCCGCGCACGGCCGGAACCAAGCCCCTCGCCGCCAATGAAGTGCGCCCGTTTTGCCGCCTGGTTAATAGTAGGTAAGCAGCCCCTCTCGTCAATGTCCAGGCGTCCGTTGGGCCAGCTCCGACAGCACCAGGCGGGCCACCCCCTTCAGGGTCTCGAACACGCCCCTGCCCTGGGAGGCCACGGCCTCGAACTCGGGCACGCCCGGGGACCCGAGGCACCGGCGCAGGCCCTCCACCGGCACGGCGCCCTCCAGGTCGCGCTTGTTGTACTGGACCACGGTGGGCACCCGGTCGCGCCGCAGGCCGTACCCGGCCAGGTTGCGGCCCAGGTCGGCCCACGACTCGGCGTTGGCGTCCAGGCGAAGGGGGTCGCTGTCGGCCACGAACACCAGGCCGTCCACCCCCTTGAGGATCAGCCGGCGGCTCGCCGCATAGAACACCTGGCCCGGCACGGTGTACAGGTGGAACCGCACCTGAAACCCGCGAAGCGTGCCCAGGTTCAGGGGGAGGAAGTCGAAGAACAGGGTGCGCTCGGTCTGGGTGGCCAGGCTGATCAGCCGGCCCTTCTGGCGGGTGGGGGCCCGGGCGTACACGTGCCGCAGGTTGGTGGTCTTTCCCCCCAGCCCGGGGCCGTAGTACACGATCTTGACGTTCAGTTCCCGGGCGGAGTAGTTGACGAAAGCCATGGCATCAGAACCGGAACAGCTCGTCGATGTCCTGGTCGGTGATGTCGCACAGGGGGTCCACGTCCAACCGGTCGTCCAGCCGCATCCGGGCCAGGATCCGGCGGAGCACCGCCTCGATCTCGGCCCCGGCCCGGCGCACCCGCAGGCGCACCATGCCCAGGGACGCCTCGGCCCCGAAGATGACCGCCAGGATGACCCGGTCGCCGATCAGGCTGATGTGAATCGAGTCGCGCTTGCCCTGGTGGAACAGGATCGTGAAGTCCTTCTCCCCCACCAGCCGGGCCATGCTGGCCGTGGCCGCGATGTTCGAGGCGGCCAGGGAGCAGAAGCTTGTCACGTCCAGCCCCGAGGTGTCGCCCCACTCGGCCACCAGCTGGCCGTTCACGTCCAACAGAAGCACGGCCCGGGCCCGGCTGTCGGAGTGGATCCGGGCCAGGATCCGCCTCAGATCCCGGTGCTCCTCCTCGAACACGACCAGCTGGGGTATGCCCTCCCGCAGGCTCACGGCTCCTCCTCGACGTCGTCGATCTCCAGGATCCGCTCCCCGGCCACGTAGGGTTTGGACACCACGGCCCGGATGCGCTCGAGCTTCTTGAGGATGTCGCGGATGCGCAGGACGTTGGACTGGATGGTGCGGCTCTTCTTCACCACGTCCGGGTCGTCCGGGTGCTTGCGCTCCAGGGCCTCGGCGCACATCAGGATGGCGGCCAGGGGGTTGTTGACCTCGTGGGACACGCTGGCCACAACCCGGCGCAGCGTGGTGATCTTCTCGGCCTCGGTCTGGAGCGCCTGCTGGCGCACCCGGGACACGGCCGACGCGATCCGGGCCTGGAGCTCCCGGATGTCGAACGGCTTGGCCACCAGGTCGTCGGCCCCCAGGTCGAGGCTGCGCATCCGGTCCTCCGGCCCGGTGCGGGCGCTGACCACCACCACCGGAACCCCGGAGGTCTCGGGCCGGGCCTTGAGGGCCCGCAGGACCTCCCAGCCCTCCATGTCGGGGAGGATGAGGTCAAGGAGCACGGCGTCCGGCGACCGAAGCCGGGCCTGCTCGATCCCCTCGGCGCCGGACAGCGCCCCGATCACCTGGAACCCCTCGGGCTCGAGGAACAGCTCGACGAACCGCACCATGGCCGGGTCGTCGTCGATGACCAGAAGCCGGGTCGTGGCCCCCCGGTCGGGTCTCGGCCGCGGGTTCTGGATGGTCAGGTCCACCGGTCGCCCTCCTCCCCGGGATAGCCGTCAACGCCGCACTCGAACAGGTTCCCTGCTCCAATGCAGGGCCCCTGATGGAGAGCCGGGCGCGGCCCCTTGGCTTGCCGGGCAGCGCCTCCTGCGCCCGGACCGTGAAATGGTGCCCATTCCCCTGAGCTGTGATGAGACCAACTCCCCTGCCATGTGCCTGCGCGGCGAATCCTCATGCCCGGCTTCGCGCGCGGCCGGAATCAGGTCCCCTGCCTTGGCCGAGGGAAAGGCGCGCCCCGTCATCCGCCGGTCCGGTGACCCCGGTCACCTCCACGTCGAGCCCGCCCCGGGCCAGGGTCACCGCCAAGGGCTGCCCCAGACGGCAGCCCCCGGCGTCCCGCACCACCCGACCCGCCTCGTCCCGCACCAGGGCGTACCCCCGGGCCAGCACCCGGTAGGGCCCCAGGGCCTCGGCCCGGTTCGCCAGGGCCGTCACGGTCCGACGGCGGCGGTCCACGCCCTCGGCCATGCCCCGGTGGAGCCGCATCGAGAGCTGCGACACCCTTTCGCGCCACCGCCCCAGCCGCGCCCGGGGATCCCCGGCCCGGAGCCGCAGCTCCAGGCCGGACAGTCCCTGGCGGGCCTCCCCCACTCGGCGGTCCACCGCGGCGCCGGCCCGGTCCGCGAGCCCGTCGACCCGCAGCCGGAGCCGGTCCACCAGGAACCGGGGCGGCCGGCGGGTCGGGTCGGCCGCCCCGAGCCGCGCCCGAAGCTCCCGCAACCGCGCGGCCACGGCCTGGTTCAGGCGGGCCTCGTGCCGCCGCAGGGTCTCGACCCACCGGCTCCACTCGCCCGCGGCCAGCTCGGCCGCGGCCGAGGGGGTGGGCGCCCTCAGGTCGGCCGCGAAGTCCACCAGGGTGACGTCGGTCTCGTGCCCCACCCCGGTGATCACCGGCACCGGGCTCCGGGCCACGGCCCGCACCAGGTCCTCGTCGTTGAACGGCCAGAGATCCTCCAGGCTCCCCCCTCCCCGCACCAGCAGCACCACGTCCACCCCCGGCAGGGCGGCCGCCGCCTCCAGGGCCTCCCGCAGCTCCCGGGCCGCCCCGTCGCCCTGGACGCTCGCCGGCGACACCACCACCCGGATGCCGGGCGCCCGCCGTCCCAGCACCTGGACCACGTCCCGCAGGGCCGCGCCGGTGGGGGACGTGACCACCCCCACGGCCCGGGGCAGGGACGGGATCGGTCGCTTCCGATCGGCCGAGAACCACCCCTCGGCCGCCAGCCGCCGCTTGCGGGCCTCGAACTCCCGTAGCAGGGCCCCCTGACCGGTCAGGGGCTCCAGCAGGTCCACCACGAGCTGCAGGTCGCCCCGGGGCTCGTACACCCCGACCCGCCCCCAGGCCAACACCTCCATGCCGTCCGCCAGGGCGACGGACTGGAGCCGCAGGGTGGACCGGAAGCACACGGCCCGGATCTGCGCCGCCCCGTCCCCCAGGGTGAAGTAGGCGTGGCCCGACGACGGGATCCGAAGGTTGCGCACCTCCCCCCGGACCCACGCCGAGCCCACCCCGTTCTCCACGGCCTGCCGGACGCGCCCCACCAGCTCCGAGACGTTCCACACCTCGTCAGGGGTCCAGGGGCTACTCAGCGTACACCTCCCGCACGCCCGGGTCCTCCTCGAGGAACCTGCGGAGCTTCTTCAGGAGATCGGCCTCGAGCTGGCGCACCCGCTCCCGGCTCACCCCGAACTCCTCGCCCAGCTCCCGCAGGGTCACCGGGTCGTCGGCGAGGAGCCGCCGGTCCAGGATGGCCCGCTGGCGATCCCCCAAGGTCTCGCGGAACTCCTGGATCCGATGACGCACCCGGTCCAGGAAGTCCCGCTCGGCCAAGGCCTCGCTCACGTCCGCCTCGTCGTCGGCCACGAAGTCGAGCCGCGAGGCGTCCGAGTCGTCGTCGAGGGGGGCGTCGAGCGACACGTCCGACCCGGACAGGCGCTTCTCCATCTCGATCACCTCGTCCTCGCGCACGTTGAGCCGGGCCGCGATCAACCGGGGCTCGGGCTTGAACCCGGCCGCCTCCAGCTCCTGCTTGGCCTTCTTCAGGTTGAAGAACAGCCGGCGCTGGTTCTGGGTGGTGCCGATCTTCACCAGGGACCAGTTGTTGAGGATGTACCGGATCATGTACGCCCGGATCCACCAGGCCGCGTACGAGGACAGCTTGACCCCCCGGTAGGGGTCGAACTTCTCCACGGCCCGCATCAGCCCGATGTTGCCCTCCTGGATCAGGTCCATCAGGTTGGCGAAGTTGCGGCGGAACTCGTAGGCGATCTTCACCACCAGCCGCAGGTTCGCCAGCACCAGGGTGTAGGCGGCCCGCACGTCCCCCTGCTCGCGGTACCGCACGGCCAGGGCCTTTTCCTCCTCGGGGGTCAGCAGGGGGTAGCGGCTGATCTCGGCCATGTACTGCTGGAGCGGCCCGGCCTCCACCAGGTCGGTGGACACCACCGCCGGCAGCTCGGCCTCGTCGAAATAACTCTCCCCCTCGCCGGATCCCTCTTCGGCCTCGGCCTGCTCGTCGGACCCGGGGCCTTCGGGCTCGGTCTCGGGCTCGTCCTCGGCAACGGCCTCTCGGCTGCGTTCTTCGTCCATTCGGGTGTCTCCTCCCCTCACCGGCCGTGGCACCCCTTACACCACTTCCGCAGCGCCGCCCGGTCCAGGCCGGACAAAGGGGCCGGGCTGTGGGGGTCGTGGCACGAGGTGCACCCCAGGGGCCGGCCCGGCCGCCGGGGGTCGCGCCCTCCGCGCAGGGCGTGGCGGAACCGGCGGTGACGCTTGCGCACGTCGTCGTGGCACCGGGTGCACAGGGACTCCACGTCGTCCACGGCGCGCCGGGCTCCCTCGTGACACCCCCCGCACCCGGCCCGGCGCAGCGCGCCGTGGGCCTCGCCCTGCCAACGGTGGCACTCCTCGCACGCCCCGGCGTCGTGGCACCGGCCGCACGCCCCGGCCCCGGCAGCCCCGTGGAACCGACCCCGTCCGCCGGGCAGGCGTTCCAAGATAATCCGCTTCCCGCCCACGTCCACCCGGGCCCGCACCGCGCCGTCGGGGCCGACGGGCAGACGCACATGGTACACCCCGTCCTCGGCCCGGGCCACCGGCATCCGGGCGTCGCCGGAGCGCACCTCGGGCGGGGCCGGGGCCTCCAGCACCAGCCACAGCCCCTGGGGGCCGGGGGCCTGGTCCGGCACCGGCGCGAGCACCCGTGTCTCCCGGGCCCCGGCCGCGACGGCCCATCCCCCCAGAAACGCCGCCAGGACCCATCCCACCCACCTCACGAGCCGCCCCCCCCCGCCCCCAACGAAGCGAGCCACCGGTCGGCCGCCCGGACCCCGTCCACGGCCGCGCTCACGATGCCGCCGGCCCAGCCCGCGCCCTCGCCCACCGGGTAGAGGCCGGGGAAGCCCGGGGACTGGAGGGTCTCGTCCCGCGCCAGCCGCACCGGGCACGAGGTGCGGGTCTCCACCCCGATCAGGAGGCCCCGGCGCAACACCCCCACCTGCCGGGCCAACCTGGGCAACGCGGCCCGCAGGGCCTCGGCCGCGGCCGGGGGCAGGCATCCCCCCAGGTCCCCCGGCCGCACCGGCCAGGGGCACGACGAAGGGGGAACGGCGCGGCTGGGCCGGCGCCGTAGAAAGTCCGCCACCGTCTGGCCCGGCACGGCCCGGGGCCCGGCACGGCGGGCCGCCCGGCGCTCCCATCGACGCCGCCAGGCCAACCCCTCCAGGGCCCCGCCCCCCCAGTCCCGGGGCTCCACCGCCACGACCAGGGCCGCGTTGGCCCGCCGCCCGCTCCGGCGCGAGCCGCTCATGCCGTTCACCACCACCCCGTCGGGCTCGGTGCCGGCCGGCACCACAGTGCCCCCGGGGCACATGCAGAACGAGTACACGTCCCGCCCCCCGGCCCGGGCCTTGACCGAGAACTCGGCCGGGGGCAGCGCCGGGTGGCCGCACCACCGGCCGTACTGGTGCCGGTCGAGGGCCGCCTGATCCACCTCGACCCGCAGCCCCAGGGCGAACCCCTTCGCCTCGGCCGGCACCCCCTGACCCACCAGGGCGGCCAGGAGGTCGGCCGCTCCGTGGCCCGGGGCCAGGAACACGGCCGGCCCCTCCACCGGGCCCGACCCGGTCTGCACCCCGGCCACCCGCCCCTCCCGCACGATGAGGCCCTCCGCCCGGGTGCGGAACCGCACCTCGCACCCCGCCGCCAGGAGGCGATCCCGAATCCGGCGGATCACCGTGCGCAGCCGGTCCGTGCCCAGGTGGGGCCGGGCCTCCCACAGGATCTCGCCGGGCGCGCCGCAGGCCACCAGGGCCTCGAACACCCACAGCTTGCGGGGATCGTCCCCCCGGTAGGTGAGCTTTCCGTCCGAGAAGGTGCCCGCCCCTCCCTCGCCGAACGCCACGTTGGACTCGGGATCGAGCTCGCCCCGCCGCCAGTAGGCGGCCACCCGGCGCACCCGCTCGCCCAGCGGGTCGCCCCGCTCCAGGACCACGGGCCGCACCCCGTGGGCCGCGAGGCGCAGGGCCGCGAACAGCCCGGCCGGCCCGGCGCCCACGATCACCGGCCGGCCGGGGTCCCGCGGCAGGGGCCGGGGGGCAAAGGGCGGGGGCGGGGTCCAGGGCGCCGCTCCGGCCGGCACGTCGGCCGGCGGGGGCTCGGCCAGCTCCAGGGCCACCCGGCACACAAACCGGGGCGGCCGGTTTCCCCTGGCGTCCAGGGAGCGCCGGAGGATGCGCCAGGCACGCACCGCCGAACCCGGCAGGCCCAGCCGCCCGGCGGCCCGAACGGGGAGCACGCCGGGGTCCTCGTCCAGGCCCAGGGGCACCCCGGCCACCGCCCACCGGGCCGGGGGCGCGTCAGGCCGAGGCATCCAGCCCCCGCCGGGAGACCACGTAGGTCCGGATCACCCGGGCCGCGTCGTCGGAGAGGTCCTCGAAGGCCACGCTGGCCCGATACCGGCGCGGCAGGGTCAGGCCGCCCAGCTCGGCCACCACGTTGCCCACCACCCGGGCCGACACGCTCACCACCGGCTCCCGGCCCAGCTCCAGCAGGATCTCCGGGATCCGGGTGCCCCGTCGCAGCCGGCCCAGCTCGGCCTCGTACTCGAACGCACACCCCCCCTCGCTCACGTTCACCACCGGCGCGTCGCACCGGAACGGCTCCAGGAACGACAGGGAGGCGTCGCCCGTGGTGTCCACCCGGGGGCTCTTGCGGCGCCGCTCGCCGCGCACCGCCTCCGGGTAGGCCAGCTTGAACGCCGGCAGCTCGTCCAGGTACTGGACCCTGCCCAGGACACGGGTCTCGAAGGTGTAGGTGATGCCCTGGACCAGGGTCTCGAAGTCCAGCAGCCGGCCCGGCACCCCGAACCGGTCTCCCTCGGGGGGCGAGAAGGTATCCACGAAGAACCCGTCCCTTCCGAGCCCCAGTACCACGGTTGTGTACGCCTCGGGCCCCGGCGGCCGCACCAGCACCTGGGCACCGGCCTTCTGGAGCTGCTCGAGAACCCGGACCACCTCGGGCGGCGGTGGCGGCGTCTGCGGCTCGACGGGGGAGGTCGCCGGTTTCTTCTCCTTCTCCTTGCCCTTCCGAAACAGCACGGTCCGCTCCTTTCGGCGAGCCCGGGCCCGCGGGCCGCCGGGCGACGGTTCGGTGGATCCTCTATAGCAGAAGGGTTTCCGCCGCATCAATCCGCCCCCCGGATTCACCCGGCCCTCGGTGAGGGAGCGGAGCCCGGCAGCCCCCCGAGAGCCGCCCAGCGGCCGAAGGCCGGACCGACGACCAACGACCACCGACCGACGACCGAAGTTACCCCGTTGGTTTCCGGGGCCCAACCGGGCGTTTGAAAATGTCACCACGGCGTTTTATTGACGCTGAAGATTTTTCACCCAAACTGAATTTTGGTATTGAACGCCGGGAAACCCACGTGCTATGTTCTGCTGCCGTGAACGGCTTTCACATTCAATTTATGGGCTGGCCCAACCCTAACCGTGAGGAGGAGATGCCGTGGAACTCACGACGCCGTACGACAACATCCCGGTGAACCTCGACGGCCCCAACATGCCGGACTATGACGAGGTTTGCCGCACGTTCCGGCTGGACGTGCCCGAGTATTTCAACTACGGGTTCGACGTGATCGACCGTTGGGCCCAGGACCGGTCCAAGCTGGCCATGGTGTGGGCCGACCGCACCGGCGAGGACGTCCGCAAGTACTCGTTCTTCGACCTGATGCAGCTGTCGAACCGGTTCGCCAACGTGCTCCGGGAGCTGGGGTTCAAGAAGGGCGACCGGCTGTTCGTGATGGTGCCGCGCACCGTGGAGTGGTACGCGGTGATGCTCGGCAGCTTCAAGCTCGGGGTGATCCCCCTGCCCTCGCCGAACATCCTGGTGCCCAACGACGTGCGCTACCGGGTGAACCAGGCCGAGGCCGTGGGCGCGGTGATGTGGCACGAGCACGTGGGCAAGCTCGACGCCGTGCGCGCCGAGTGCCCCACCATGAAGCACACCATCGCCGTGGGCGGCCCGGCCGAGGGCTGGCTCTCGTTCGAGGAGCTGATGGCCAAGGCCTCGCCCAAGCTCTCGCCCGACAAGGTGGAGCCCACCCGGTCCGACGACATCATGCTGATCTACTTCACCTCGGGCACCACCAAGTACCCCAAGATGGTTCCCCACACCCAGGCCTCGTACGGCATCGGCCACATCATCACCGCCAAGTTCTGGCAGGACCTCAAGCCCACCGACCTCCACTGGACCCTGTCGGACACCGGCTGGGCCAAGGCGGCCTGGGGCAAGCTGTTCGGCCAGTGGCAGATCGGCGCCGCGGTCATGGTGCACGACGCGTCCGGCAAGTTCGACGCCAAGACCCACCTGAAGCTCATCGAGACCTGCGGGGTGACCACCTTCTGTGCGCCGCCCACGGCCTACCGGATGCTGATCCTCGAGGACCTCGGCCGGTACGACCTCTCGAGCATCCGCCACTCCTGCTCGGCCGGCGAGCCCCTGAACCCCGAGGTGATCAAGGTGTGGAAGGAGCACACCGGCACCACCATCTACGACGGGTTCGGCCAGACCGAGACCGTGAACCTGATCGCCAACTTCCCGTGCATGCCGGTGAAGTTCGGCTCGATGGGCAAGCCCACCCCCGGGTTCCACGTGGACGTGGTGGACGACGACGGCAACCCCGTGCCCACGGGCGAGGAGGGCCACATCGCGGTCCAGGTGAAGCCCGAGCACCCGGTGGGGCTGTTCCGGGGCTACTGGAAGAACGAGGAGGCCACGGCCGAGGCGTTCGTGGGGGACTGGTACTTCACCGGCGACAAGGCCTACAAGGACGAGGACGGGTACTTCTGGTTCGTGGGCCGGGCCGACGACGTGATCAAGGCCTCGGGCTACCGGATCGGGCCGTTCGAGGTGGAGAGCGCCCTGCAGAGCCACCCCGCGGTGGCCGAGAGCGCGGTGGTGGGCTCGCCGGATCCGCTGCGGGGCACCATCGTGAAGGCCTTCGTGATCCTGGCCCCCGGGTTCGAGCCCTCGGACGAGCTCGTGAAGGAGCTCCAGGACCACGTGAAGAAGGAGACCGCGCCCTACAAGTACCCCAGGGAGATCGAGTTCGTGAAAGAGCTTCCCAAGACCGTGTCGGGCAAGATCCGCCGGGTCGAGCTTCGGAAGATGGAGGAGGAGCGCAAGCTCGGCAAGACCGGCTGACCCCGGTCCATCGTCACGGAACAGGGGCGGCCTTCCGGCCGGGGCCGCCCCTTCCTTTTGACCCAAAATTCTACCCAACGTTTGGTTGATTGTCGGCGGCGACCGACCCGGGCGGGCGCCGCAAGGGGGGGCGTTTGTCGCCTTGTCTTCGGAACATCCGAGGGAAATCGTGTTCATCAGGAGGGAAGGAGAGATCCCATGAACTCCCCGTACCGCAAGGAGTGCTGGCTCGCCCTGACCGCGTTCGTGGTCGCGGCGTTCCTGACCCACATCTACCCGCTGTACTTCCTGTTCCCCAAGCTGACCGAGATGAAGCTGTTCGGGTTCCCGGCCCACTACTTCCTGACCCTGTTCCTGGGCTGGGTGGTGCTCATGCCCCTGTACGCCCTGTACATCCGGGTCAGCGAGAAGATCGACCAGCAGATCGTGGAGACCAGCCGCCCGGACGCCGAACCCGAGGTCCGGCTCGCCGCAGGAGGGGAGCGATGAGACGCGCCGCCCGACACGCCCTGCCCGTGGCTCTGGGGCTCGTGCCCGCCGTGGCCCGGGCCGCCGACGGGATGCAGACCTACCGGTTCCAGCCCACCCAGAGCCTTTCGACCCTGGGGCTCGTGTACACCCTGGGCATGGTCACCCTGTTCCTGTGGGTGGGGTGGTGGTCCAAGCGGCGGGTTTCCACGACCGACGACTACTACACCGCCGGCCGGGGGATCGGGGCCCTCTCGAACGGCCTGGCCATGACCTCCAACTACATGAGCCTGGCCACGTTCCTGGGGTTCACGGCGCTCCTGTGGAAGCTCCAGTTCCTGCTCGTGGCGTTCGTGATGAGCTGGCTGGGCGGGTTCGTGCTGATCTCGGTCAGTGTGGCCCCGAGCCTGCGGCGCTGGGGCAAGTTCACCAGCATGCAGTTCATCGGCGAGCGCTACGGCAGCACCGCCAAGATCATCTCGGTGCTGTGCATGATCCTGCTGGCCCAGCTCTACCTGGTGGGCCAGATGAAGGGCATCGGCAACGTGTTCCAGGTGATGTTCCACTGGGACTACACCACCGGTCTGGTGGTGGGCGGCATCGTGGTCACCCTGTACGTGACCATCGGAGGAATGTACGGCCTGTCGTACAACCAGACCCTGCAGGCCGTGATCATGGGCATCGCCCTGCTGCTGCCCACCTCGATCATCCTGTGGAAGCTCAACGCCGGCCCCGGCGCGGTGTTCCCCCCGTTCGGGTACACCAAGCTGGTGCCCGAGATGGTGGCGGCCCTGCCCACCTACTTCGACCCGTTCACCACGGTGAGCGGCAAGATCCCGGTGAGCTTCAAGTACTACACCGGCATCGTCTTGAGCCTGGCCATGGGCACCATCGGCCTGCCCCACATCGCCATGCGCTACTTCACGGCGCCCTCGGTCAAGGAGGGCAAGAAGGCCACCCTGTGGGGCATCTTCTTCATCGGCCTGGTGTTCTTCACCACCTTCGCCATCGGGTTCGCCGCCAAGCTCTACACCACCAAGGTCCTGAACGCCCAGGGGCTCGCCATCGACCCCAAGGAGGCGGATCTACTGGTGGTGATCATGAGCCAGGCGTTCACCCCGGCCTGGGTGGCGGCCCTGCCCATCGCCGGCGCCTTGGCCGCGGGGCTCTCCACCGTGGGCGGTCTGCTCATGGTGATCGGCACGGGCATCGGCCACGACATCTACACCACCCTGTTCCCCGGAGCCGACGACCGCCGCAAGATGAAGATGGGGCTCTTCTTCACCGCGTTCGGCGGCGTGGTGACGATCCTCCTGGCCCTGCGGCCCCCCGAGTTCCTGCTGACCAGCGTGATCTGGGCCTACGTGGTGTCGGCCTCCACGTTTACGCCGGTGCTGATCCTGGGCATCTGGTGGAAGGGGGCGAACCGGGCCGGGGCCATCGCAGGGATGGTGGTGGGCGGCCTGCTCTCGGTGGTGCTGTGGTGGACCAAGGGCCAGCTGTTCGGGCTGCAGCTCGTACAGCTGGGGCCGTTGGGGCACCTGGTGGCCGCCATCTTCACCGCCTCGGCCGCCTGGTTCGTGACCATCGTGGTGAGCCTGGTAACCGGCGGGGAGAAGGACGAACGGATCCTGCGGGAGGTGGACCGGATCCACGGCTGGCTCGACTACGACCCGGCCCGATACAACGGCAAGCTCTTTCCCGTGGCCTGCGCGGCCCTGGCCCTGGTGCTGATGGTGTGGTCGGCCATACCCACCTCGGCCCCGCCGAAGACCGCCCGGAGCCCGGCACCGGCCGCCACCGTGGCCCGCCGGTAGACCCCGAGGCGTACATGGGAAGGGGGCCCCGAAGGGCCCCCTTCCTTTTTTCATCTCCCTGCACTCTCCGCGCCGCCCTCATCCAACCGGGGGTACAGCTGCCGGGTGCAGTCGGGGCAGAGGCCGTGGGTGAACTCCAGGCCGGCATGGGTCTTGAGGTAGGTCTCGAGGTGCTCCCAGTAGCCGGCGTCGTCCCGGATCTTCTTGCACCCCGAGCAGATGGGGACGAGGGCCCTGAGCTCGTGGAGAACCCTGAGATGTCGAGCCAGGACCCGGTTCTGGGCCCACAGACGCCTCATCATATCGCCAGCCAGCTCGGCCATGGGGTCGTCGCCCCGGTAGCGGTCAAAAGCCCGGACAAGCCGATCGATGTGCCGGGCGTATGCCCCCTCCGGTCCGCTCTCCACCTCGCCCGAGGCCAGGATTAGGAGGACGTCCATGGCCGGGTCCAGGAGGTAGAACTCCAGCCGGTACGCGGCCAAGAACGCCCATGCCGGATCCGGGCGCGGAGCCCTGCCCGCGATCTCGGACACGCGCAGCTCGAGCGCGACAAGCTCCCGGACAAGCTGCTCCGGCTCCCCCACCAGGTCGACCGCGGGCCGATCCGCCCACCTTCGGAGGGCCCGGTTCCAGATCCCTACGTGATCGTTCTCGTCCGACGCCATGGCGCGCCATAGCTCAGACAAACCGGGGTCATTCGCTTGTTCGGCCAAGCGGAGATAGAAATCGAGGGCCAGACCGTCGATGCGCAGACAGGGTTCCAAGATCTGGCGGGCGGGAATCGATGGCATGGGAAAGTCCAGGAGTTGAGGGAAAGAGCGGCATCGCCGGCCGTCATGGTCCCCGCTCCGGACACGTAAGCGCGGGGCGGGGGGGAACCAGTCTTCGGTCAACCGGTCCCGAACACCACCTTGTTCAGAACCTCCACCACCTTCTCCTCCTCGAACGGCTTAAGGATGTAGTGCCTGGCCCCGGCCTTGGCGCACTCCACGATCTTGTCCCGGCTCGACATGGAGCTAACCATGATCACCGTGGCCTGGGGGTCGATCTTGCGCAGCAGCACCAGGGTCTGGATGCCCCCCATCTGGGGCATCACCAGGTCCAGGGTCACGAAGTCGGGCTTGAGCTCCTTGTACTTCTTGACGGCCTCGAGCCCGTTGGAGGCCGTGGCCACCACCTCGCACCCGTGGCGCTCCAGGATCTTCGTGAGCTCCTTCTGGATATAGGGGCTGTCGTCCACCACCAGGGCCCGTTTCGCCATCGACTCCGCTCCTTGCTTCGCTCGCCCGTCAGGGCTCCTCGGGCGCCAGGGACACCACCAGATCCACCCGGCCCGCCTCGGTCTCCAGGGGCAGGAGCACGATCTCCATGCCCGTGCCGAAGTCCACGTTCACCGCTTCCCCGTCCACCACGGTGGGCGGGGTGATTCCCTCCCGCACCCCCAGATCGTAGAGGTGGCCCGTGGCGTTTCCAACGATGGTGTTCGCCAGCTCCGCCAGGATGGCCCGCACCTCCCGGTCGTCCTCCACCGCCCCCCCGGCGATCCGCTCGGCCACGGCCCAGGCTACGGCATGGGAGGCCGCGAGCACCACCGAGCCGTTGAGCCGGCCCTGCAGCCCGATGATGATGCACAGGTTGTCCCCCAGCTCCAACCCCTCGAGTCGCCGGGGCCTCCCCAGCCGCACCGAGACCCGGGCCATCTTCTCCAGGACCCGCACCGACGGCACGAGAAACGCGTTCACGTATTCGGCCCGCATCCCCTAATCCACCGCCTTGGTGACCCGGATCACCTCCTCCAGGGTGGTCACCCCGGCCACCACCTTGCGCAGCCCGTCGAACCTGAGATCCCTCAGGCCGTTGGCATGGGCCGCCCGGCGGATCTGGCCCGTGCTCGCCCGCTCCAGGATCAGGTCCCGGATCGACTCGTCCACCTTCAGCACCTCGTGGATGCCCGTGCGGCCCCGGTACCCGGTGCCCCCACAGTAGCCGCAGCCCCGGCCCCGGTAAAACGTGACCTTGCCCACCAGGGCTTCGGCCCCGGCCTCGGCGATCTCGGCCGGTTTGGGGTCGTGGGGCGCCTTGCACTGGGGGCAGATCCGACGCACGAGCCGCTGGGCCAGCACCCCCAACAGGGTGGGCGCCAGCAGGAACGGCGCCACCCCCATCTCCACCAGCCGGGTCACCGAGCTGGGCGCGTCGTTGGTGTGCAGGGTGGACAGGACCAGGTGGCCGGTCAGGGCCGCCTCGCCGGCGATGTGGCCGGTCTCGGGATCGCGGATCTCGCCGATCATGATGATGTCGGGGTCCTGCCGCAGGATCGACCGGAGCGCCCCGGCAAAGGTCAGCCCCCGCTTGGGGTTCACCCCCACCTGATTGATCAGCGGGATCTGGTACTCCACCGGGTCCTCCACCGTGACGATGTTCTTCTCGATGGAGTTGATCGCGTTGAGGGCCGCGTACAGGGTGGTGGACTTGCCGCTGCCCGTGGGCCCGGTGACCAACACGATGCCGTTGGGCTGGCGGATCATCGAGTCGAACAGGGCGAGGTTCCGGGGCGAGAACCCCAGGTCCCCCAGGCTCACCCGCACGCTGGCCCGATCCAGGATCCGCATCACCACCTTTTCGCCGTAGTACACCGGCAGGATGCTCACCCGGAACTCCAGCTCCCGCTCCCCCATCTTGAGCTGGATCCGGCCGTCCTGGGGCCGCTGCCGCTCGGAGATGTCCAGGTCCGAGAGGATCTTGACCCGGCTCACCACGGCCGGCGCCAGCCGGGTCGAGAAGGCGAACCGCTTGTGGAGGACCCCGTCGATGCGGAACCGCACGAGCAGGTTCTCCTCGCCGGGCTCGATGTGGATGTCGCTGGCGCCCTCGCGCACGGCCAGCTTGAGTACCTTGTCCACCAGCTTGACGATGGGGGCTTCCTCGCCGGCCCGCCGCAGGCTCTCGATGTCAGCGACCTCGCCCCCCGAGTCCACGTCGAGCCGGCTCAGGGTGACGAAGTCGTCCTGCTCGTCGTCGGCCTCGTCCTCCCCCCGGTAGTGGGCGTGCACCGCCTGGAGCACCTGGGTCTCGCTGGCCAGCACCGGCTGGACCGGCCGTTTGAGCATGCCCGAGACGAGATCGATCACCTCGATCTTGGTGGGATCGGCCACGGCCACCGTGACCTCGTCGCCGATGGCGAACAGGGGGATCACCCGGTGCTTGCGACAGAACTCGGCAGGGATCTGCTCCAGCAGATCCTCCTGGATGTCCACGTCCTCCAGGTCCATCACGGCCAGGTTGAACTGCCGGCCCAGGGCCTGGAGGTACTCCTTCTCCTTGACGTACCCCGCCTCCACCAGGAACCGGCCCAGGGGCTTGCCCGCAAGGCCCCGGCTCTGGCGCTCGGCCAGGGCCTGCTCGAGCTCCTCGGGGGTGAGGGCCCCGTCCTCGACCAGGAGCTGGCCCAGGCGGGCCTCGACCTTCTTGGGCATGGCCTGGCTCACCCGGCTACCCTCCGAACAGGGCGTCGATGTCGTCCTGGCTCACCCTCTGCTCCTCGGGCTCGGTCTCTGCATCGGCCGCCTCCTGGGCCGCCTGGAGGAGCTCAGCCAGGGCCGAGTCCCCCACCGGGGCGGTCTCGGGGACCGGCGGGCCGGCCGGCTCGGGCGGCGCAGCCGCGGCCCGCGCCCCGCGTTCCAGGGCCGAGCCGCACCCGCCGCAGAACCGGTCGGACGACAGGTTCCGGAACCCGCAGCGGGGGCAGAACGAGGCCAGCGGCAGGCCGCAGCCGCCGCAGAAGTTTCGCTCCGGAGCGTTCACGTGTCGGCATCGGGAACAGTTCATGGCTTCCTCACCACCACGCGGTTTCGACCCTCGCTCTTGGCCTGGTAGAGGGCCTCGTCGGCCACGCCGATCAGATCCTGGGCCCGCTGCACCGCGGCCGACGGGCAAGCGGCCACGCCGAAGCTGGCCGTGACCCGGAGGGTCTCTCCCTGGGCCGGGAACGGGTGGTTCTCCACGGTCAGCCGCAGGCGCCGGGCGAACTCGGCCGCGCCCTCCACCTCGGTGTGGGGCAGCAGCACGCAGAACTCCTCGCCGCCGTACCGGCCGGCCACGTCCGAGGCGCGCACCGCCTCCCTCACGACGCGGCCCAGCTCCCGCAGCACGTCGTCCCCGGCCTGATGGCCGAAGGTGTCGTTCAGGCGCTTGAAGTGATCGATGTCGAACATCACGAACGACAGGGGGGTGCCGTACCGGTCGGTGCGCTCGAACTCCCGCTCCAGCACCCCCATGAAATGGCGGCGGTTGTACAGACCGGTGAGGGGGTCGGTGGACGAGAGGACCCGGAGCCGGTCGTTGGAGGTCTTGAGGGCGTCCTGCAGGGCCTTGATCTTGAGCTGGACCTTGATCCGGGCCAGCAGCTCCCCGGCGTCGAACGGTTTGGTCACGTAGTCGCTGGCCCCCAGCTCCAGGCCCCGGATCTTGGTGTCCACGTCGGCCTCGCCGGTCAGGATGATGACCGGCACGTCCCGCAGCTCGGGCCGGGACCGGACCAGGGTCAGGAACTTGAAGCCGTCGACCGACGGCATGATCAGGTCGCACAGGATCAGGTCGGGGGGGGACTCGACGGCCTTCTTGAACCCCTCGAGTCCGTTCGAGGCCTCCCGAGCCTCGGCCACGAAGTCCACGCGGTCCAACAGGGCCAGCACCTCGCGCCGCAGCCCGGGGGAGTCGTCGATCACAAGGACCCGGAAGTCCCGGCGTCCCATCAGGTCCTGCGGGTCGGGGGGAGACGGGTCCCCTATCCCGGGGGCATCCGGTGCCACAGGGGCGCTCGGCTTGGCTTCCACCCTTCGGTTCCCTCCGCTCGTTCCACGGTGACCCCCGGCGGGAGCCGAAGCACGAAGAGGTCCGGTTCGAGACCGTCGGCCGGCACCACCCGGGTGAGCTCCATCTCATAATCGGCAGAGGGCTCCCGAAGCTTCAGTCCGATGCGGGCGGGGTACCAGAATCCCACCCCGGCCACCCGCCCCTCCCAGGAGATCTCGGCCTCGACCCGGCCCTGCCGCACGAACCGGGCCCGCCGGGGCCGCCGCCCCTCGGGCCCCCACTCCACCTCCTGGGTCCAGCCGCCCGGGCCCTCGAGCAGGAGCACCGTTCCGCCCTCCGGCGTACGCCAGGCCGCCCGGGCCGGCCCCACGGTGGGCACCCGGCCCAGCAGCACCCGGCCCAGCCACAGCCCGCCCGTGTCCAGGTCCACGGCCCGGCGCTCGCCCGGCACGTACACCCGGCACCGATCGGCCCGACACGCCAGGACGAACGCGGCCGTGCCGAACGGCCCGGCCACCGCGTCCAGCCGGACGCCCCGACCCTCGGCCACGGCCGCGCCGAACCGGGCCCGGCCCCAGGCGCCGGAACGAAGGACCCCGGCCAGCCGGAGCTGCCGGGGTCCGCGGTTGTGCTCCTCGAGGGCCCGGACCCACGGGGCCGGGTCCACGGCGGGGCCGGCCCCGGGCCGAACGAACCGGGGCCCGCACCCGGCCAGGGCGAGCAGGAGGGCTAGAAATACGGGAGCCACCCGAGCGCTCATTCCAGGGCCTCCAGCTTCCCCCGCACCGATTCGGAGTCGGGGGCGAACTCCAGGGCCTTGCGGTACGCCTCGGCCGCGTCTTCGTCGCGGCCCAGCCGCACCAGGGCGTCGCCCAGGTGCTCCCAGATCACCGGGTCCTCGGGCTGGGCCTCCAAGGCCTTGCGCAGGGTGTCGGCCGCCTCTTCGTACCGGCCCTGCTTGTAGTACACCCACCCCAGGCTGTCGGTGATGAACCCGTCGCCGGGTTTGAGGTCGAGGGCCTTCAGCAGGAGCCGCTCGGCCTCGTCCAGGTGGATGCCCTGCTCGGCATAGGTGTACCCGAGGTAGTTGAGGGCGTAGGGGTCGTCGGGGTTGAGCTCCAGGGCCCGCTTCATGGCCTCGACGCTCTTGGCCCAGTCCTTGAGCTTGTCGTAGAGCACGCCCAGGGTGAAGTACACGCGGGAGTTCCGGGTGGGGTGGTCGGCCAGGTACCGCTCCAGGACCTCGACCCCCTTTCGGAACTCGCCCCGGTCCTCCCAGAACCCCACCAGGGCCAAGGTCACCTCCTCGTCGTCCGGGTGGTCGGCCAGCCACCCCTCCAGGAGCTTGCGGGCCTCGTCGGCCCGGTCCAGGCTGTCCAGCGCGATGGCCCGACGGACCAGGGCGTCGGGGTACTCCTCGGCCGACTCCGGCACCCGCCCCAGGGCGTCGAGGGCCTCGGCATACTTCTCCTGGGCCAGCAGGCTCACGCCCAGCAGGTACCAGGCCCGGGGGTCGTCGGCGTGGGCCTGGGCCATGGTGCGGAACACGGTCTCCGCCTCGGCCGGTCGGTCCTCCTGGAGCAGGAGCACCCCCAGCCGGAACCGCAGGGTGGGGTCGCCCCCGCTCCAGCGCTCGGCCGCCTCGAACACCTCCAGGGCCTCGTCCACCCGGCCCTGCTTGAGCAGCACCTGACCCAGCCGGAACCGGGCCTCCACGTCGTGGGGGTTGACCTCGATCACCCGGCGGTACAGCCCCTCGGCCTGGGCCGCGTTGCCGGCCTCGGCCTCCAGGCCGGCCAGGGCCCGCAGGGCCGCCCGGTGGTTCGGGTCCTTGTCCAGGGCCCGCCGGAGGGCCGTCCGGGCCTCGTCGGTCCTTCCCGCCCGGCCCAGGAGGCGCCCCCGGGCGAACCAGGCGTCGGCCGATCCCGAGGCCTCGGCCCAGGCCCGGGCCAGCTCGAGGGCCTCGTCCACCTGCCCCAGGCTCTCGCGGATGCGCACGGCCAGGTCGTAGGCCCGGTCCCCGGCCCCGGCCTGGGCGGCCCGGGACGCCGCCTCGGCCGCCTCTTCGGACCGACCGAGCACCTGGAGCAGCTGGGCCCGCAGCAGGAGGAGGTCGGGGTGGTCGGGCCGGACCGACAGCCCCTCGCTCACCACGGCCAGGGCCTCGTCGTAGCGCCGCTCCCGGCCCAGGGTGCGGGCGATCTCGGCCCGTAGGAAGGCCGAGGAGGGGTCCTCGTCCAGGGCCCGCTCCAGGGCGTCGAGGGCCGCCTCCGCGTTCCCCTCGCGCTGGTGGATGTAGGCCTCCACCACGGCCGGCACGGCCGAGGCCCCGGACCCGGCCGGCACCAGGAGCGCCACCGCCAACGAGAGCATCCCCAGCACGGCGGCCAGGCGGCCCGGGGACGGGGCCCGGTTCCGGCCGGCCGCGAGTGCGGCATCCGATCGCCGCGCCTTTCCATGCCGTTGGCTGGGCCGGCACCTCGGGCCTCGCCGACGGAACACCGAGGGGTCCGCAGGCGGATCGCACAGGGGGAGGGCGCGGCGAGCTGAGGGGCCGCGTCCGGCACTCCACCGGGCCCCGTCCCCGGGCCGCAACCGCGGAGCCGGTGTCCCGGAGCCGGCGCGGGCGCCGCTCCGCCTCTCCAGGCCCCTCATTCCCGGGCCTCCTTCTCCAGCAGGTCCCGGGCCCGGGCGCGGAGCTCGTCGAGCCGGACCAGGGCCTCGACCGGGGTCAGACCCTCCACGGGCACGGAGGCCACCTCCCGCACCAGGCCCGTGAGCCGGCGCTCCCGGGCCGCGGCGAACAGGTCCAGCTGCCGGGCCGGGGCCGCCGCGGCGAGCCGGTGCGACAGGGCCAGCCGGGGCCGCCCCCCCTCGTCCAGCTCCCCCTCCTCCAGGTTCTCCAAAATCTCCCGGGCCCGGGCCACCACGGCCTCGGGCAGGCCGGCCAGCCGGCCCACCTGGATGCCGTAGGAGCGGCTCGCCCCCCCCTCCACCAGCCGGCGCAGGAAGATCACCTTGCCCTCCCACTCCTTCACGGCCACGTTGTAGTTGCGCACCCCCTTGCAGGTGCGCTCCAGGTCGGTGAGCTCGTGGTAGTGGGTGGCGAACAGGGTGCGCGCGCCCAGGTCGTGGATGTGCTCGGCCACGGCCCAGGCGATGGACAGGCCGTCGAAGGTGGAGGTGCCCCGGCCGATCTCATCGAGCACCACCAGGCTGCGGGGGGTGGCGTTGTGGAGGATGTTGGCCGTCTCGGT
Organism: Deferrisoma camini S3R1; assembly: GCF_000526155.1. NCBI lineage: Bacteria > Pseudomonadati > Thermodesulfobacteriota > Deferrisomatia > Deferrisomatales > Deferrisomataceae > Deferrisoma > Deferrisoma camini. The sequence continues at coordinate 2,479,297 of NZ_JAFN01000001.1, forward strand.
CATCTCCACCATGAAGGTGGACCGGCCCCGGGCCAGGTCGTCCGACGCCCCCACCCGGGTGAAGATCCGGTCCACCAGGCCCACCGACGCGCTCTCGGCCGGCACGAACGAGCCCATCTGGGCCATGAGCACGATCAGGGCGGTCTGCCGGAGGATGGTGGACTTGCCCGCCATGTTGGGCCCGGTGATGATGGCCAGGTGCTGGTCCGCGTCGAGGGTGAGGTCGTTGGGCACGAACCGCTCGCCCTGGAGGCTCGCCTCCACCACCGGATGGCGGCCCCCCTGGATGGCCAGCTCGAACCCCTCGTGGACCTTGGGGCAGGCGTACCCGCGCTCCACGGCCACCTCGGCCAGGGCGGCCAACACGTCGAGCACGGCCAGGGCCCGGGCCCGGGCGTGCAGCGCGTCCAGGTGGTGGGCCACCTCGTCGCGCAGCTCCACGAACCGCCGGTACTCGAGGGCCTTGGCCCGGTCCTCGGCCCCCAGGACCTTGGCCTCCATCTCCTTGAGCTCGGGGGTCACGAACCGCTCGGCGTTGGCCAGGGTCTGACGGCGCTCGTACTCCTCGGGCACCAGGTGCAGGTTGGCCCGGGTGACCTCGATGTAGTACCCGAACACCTTGTTGAACCCGATCTTGAGCGACCCGATGCCCGTGCGCTCCCGCTCCCGGGCCTGGAGCCCCGCGATCCAGCCCCGGCCGTCCCGCTGGATCAGCCGGAGCTCGTCGAGTTCGGGGTCGAACCCGTCGCGCAGGATGCCGCCCTCGGTGAGCACCACCGGCGGGTCGTCCACCAGGGCCCGGGTCAGGAGGTCGGTGAGCTCGGGCAGGGGGCCCAGGTCCTGGCCCAGGGCGGCCAGCAGGGCCGAGTCCGCGCCGTGGAGGAGCTCGGCCAGCCCGGGCAGGCACCCGAGCGAGGTGCGCAGGGCCACCAGGTCCCGGGCGTTGGCCGTGGCCATGGCCACCTTGCCGGCCAGCCGGCCCACGTCGTAGACCCCCTTGAGAAGCTCCCGGATGCGACGTCGGGTGTCGCCCCGGCGCACCAGCTCGGCCACCGCCTCCTGGCGGCCCCGGATCGCGTCCACGTCCCGCAGGGGGAACGCCAGCCACTCCCGCAGGCACCGGCCTCCCATGGGCGTGCGGGTCCGGTCCAGCAGGTGGACCAGGGTGCCCTCCCGCCGGCCCCCCGACAGGGTGGCGAACACCTCCAGGTTGCGCAGGGTGGTCTCGTCGAGCACCAGGTGGGTTCCCGAGGCGTGGCGGGCCAGGGACCTCAGGTTGGCCAGGGCGCTGGGGTAGTTGGCGCCCACGTAGGTGAGCACCGCGGCCGCGGCCCGGAGCCCCTCGGCCAGGTCGTCCACCCCGTACCCGGCCAGGTCGGCCCCGGCCAGGTGGTCCCGCAACCGCTTCCGGGCCCGGCGCCGGTCGAACTCCTCGACCGGCCGGCGGGTCACCTCGACCCCCGGGCCGAACACCGCGGGCGGCACCTCCTCGCCCTCGGGCACCAGCACCTCCCGGGGGCCCACCCGGCCGAGCTCGTCGGCCAGCTCGTCCCAGTCCCGGGCCTCGCCCACCCGGAACGTGCCGGTGGTGACGTCGGCGTAGGCAAACCCCACGGCCCGGCGGCCGGGGGTCACCGCGGCCAGGTACTGGGGCTCCTTGGCCTCGATCATCTCGGTGTCGGTCACCAGCCCGGGGGTGATGACCTGGACCACCTCGCGGCGCACGATACCCTTGGCCTCGCGGGGGTCCTCCACCTGCTCGCAGATCGCCACCTTGTGGCCGCGCTCCACCAGCCGGGCGATGTAACCCTTGGCCGAGTGCCAGGGCACCCCGCACATGGGCACCGCGTTGTCCCCCTTCTCGCGGCTGGTCAGGGTGATCTCGAGCTCCCGGCTGGCCACCTCGGCGTCCTCGAAGAACATCTCGTAGAAGTCGCCGAGGCGGAACAGCAGGATGCAGTCGGGGTGGGCCTGCTTGAGCTCCAGGTACTGGCGCATCATGGGCGTGAGCCGGGGTGCGCCAGCCTCGTTCTTGGGTTGGGGGGCGGCCGGCATGGGCTCTCCGCGGTGCTAAAGAGTGGGCTCCTCCTCGGGGGGAGCGGCCGCAGGGGGGGCGGCGGGGCCGGTCTGGGCCGGGGGGCTCGGCTCGGACGGGGGGGGGGGCAGCTCGGCCAGCTGCTTGCGCAGGCGCTCGAGCTCCTTCTCCAGCTCGCGGATGCGGCGGTCGCGCTTGCGCACCTCGGCCCGCCGGGCGATCCGCTCGAAGATACCGTGGAACCCGGCCACCACCAGGCCCAGCAGGAAGAACACCCCGAACAGCAGGGCCACCGGGAACGGGGGGGTGGAGTAGAAGGTCCACAGGTCCCAGAGCTTGATGTGGAACCGGATCGTCTGGCCCAGGGCCTGGAGGTTCTCGGGCTGGATCGCCACCAGGGCCACCGCCACGATCACCGCGGCCAGCACCACCCGCTTGATGAAACGAAACATGGACTCCTCCTCGAAGCCGGACGATCCCCGCCCTCAGTCCCGCTCGGTCCAGGCCTCGCGGATCTGGGCGTACAGGTCCTCCAGGTACTGGTTCACCACCCGCACGTCGTCGAGCACCGGGAGGAAGTTCGTGTCGCCCACCCACCGGGGCACCACGTGCAGGTGCAGGTGCTCGGCCACCCCGGCCCCGGCGGCCCGGCCCAGGTTGAGGCCCACGTTGTACCCGTCGGGCCTCAGCACCCGGTCGAGGGCGGCCTTGGCCTCCACCGCCAGCCGCCACACCTCCGCGGCCTCGGCCGGGGTCAGGTCCTCCATGCCGCCCACGTGGCGCACCGGCAGCACCATGAGATGCCCGGCATTGTACGGGTAGCGGTTCATGATGACAAAGGCGCCCTCGCCCCGCCGGAGGATCAGCGCGCCCGGGTCGTCCCCCGCGGCCAGGGCGCTGCAGAACACGCAACCCTGGGGCTTGGGCCCCCGGATGTACTCGATGCGCCAGGGCGCCCACAGCCGCTTCGGGGTCACCCCGGCACCTCCACGAACTCCACCCCCTCCACCCCGGACGGCCCCACCTCGACCAGGGCCACCGTGCGGCGGGACGACCAGCGCCGGTCGAACGCGGAGCCGGGGTTCACGAACCGCACGCCCCCCACCATCCGGTCCTCGGCCCGGTGGCTGTGGCCGAACACCACCAGGCTCACCTCCTCGGCCCGGAACGCCTCGGCCACCCGGTTCACCAGGCCGTCGGGCGGGCCCCAGCCGTGGATCAGGCCCACCCGGCACCCGCCCACCTCCAGCACCCGGGTGGGGGGCAGCCGGCCCGCGAGACCGGGCCCGTCCATGTTGCCCAGCACCCCGTGGTACGGCCGGGGTTCCACGAACTCCAGGTGGTCCACCACGGCCGGCCCGGTGTGGTCGCCCGCGTGCAGGAGCACCTGGGCCGGCCCCAGGGGGCCGGCCAGCACCGCCTCGAGCCGCTCGTCGGGCTCCGACAGATGGGTGTCGGAAAGAAGACCCAGCACCATGGTCAGAACCGCCGTTTCGAGTCCAGCAGCAGCGTCACCGGCCCGTCGTTCACCAACTCCACCTCCATCTCGGCCCGGAACCGACCCGTGGCCACCGGCACCCCGGCCCGGCGCAGGCGGTCGGCCACGTCCTCGTACAGGGCCTCGGCCAGGTCGGGCGGGGCCGCGGCCGTGAACGACGGCCGGCGGCCCTTGCGGCAGTCCCCCAGCAGGGTGAACTGGCTCACCAGGAGCACCGCCCCGTCCACGGCCGCCAGGTCCCGGTTCATCCGGCCGGCCTCGTCCTCGAACACCCGCAGGCCCGCCACCTTGTCGGCCACGTAGGCCGCATCGGCCTCGGTGTCGTCGGGCTCCACCCCCACCAGCACCAGGAACCCGCGGCCGATCCGGCCCACCGGCTCGCCCCCCACCCGCACCTCGGCCCGGCTGACCCGCTGGACCACGGCCCTCACGGCCGGGCCTCCCGGGCCACCTCCACGCGCGGCGACAGGGCCTCGAGCCGCTCCACCCATCGGGCCGCCCAGGCCCGGTAGGCCTCGCGCTCGGCCTTGGGGACCGGGTCCCCGGCAGGGTAGCGCTCGGTCAGGGGGTTGACCCACCGGCCGTTCTTCTTCACCCGGAAGTCCAGGTGGGGGCCGGTGGCCAGCCCGGTGCTCCCCACGTACCCGATCACCTGGCCCTGGCGCACCCGGGTGCCCCGCCGCACCCCCCGGGCGAACCGGGACAGGTGGTTGTAGTAGGTCTCGTACCCCCGGCTGTGGCGCACGATCACCACCTTGCCGGCCGACCCCTTCCAGCCCGCGAACTTCACCACCCCGTCGGCCACGCTCCACACCGGGGTGCCCCGAGGCGCGGCGTAGTCCACCCCCCGGTGGGGCCGCACGACCTTCAGGATCGGGTGGCGCCGCCGCAGGGAGAACCGGCTCGAGATCCGGGTGAACCGCAGGGGCGAGCGCAGGAAGCTCTTGCGCACGCTGCCGCCGTCGGGGTCGAAGTACCCCTCGGTACGCTTCGAGCGGTAGTACACGGCCGTGTGGGTGCCGGACCGGCCCCGGTACTGGGCCGCCAGGATCCGGCCGTTGCCCACCAGTTCGTCCCCCACCCACAGCCGCTCGTAGATCACCCGGAACTCGTCCCCCTCCCGGGTCTCGCGGGTGAAGTCCACGTCCCAGGAGAACAGCTCCACGAACGCCATCGCCAGGTCCACGTCGGCCCCGGCCCCCAGGAACGCCTCGTACAGGCTGCCGTCCACCCGGCCCACCAGGCTGGTCTCGCGCCGGTCCACCGGCACGTCCACCCGCCAGGCCCTCCACCCGCCCGCCGGCAGGGCCTCGGCCCGGTACACCTCCAGGGGGCTGCGGCGGTACTCGAACCGCACGATCCGCCCCCCGGGCCCCACCCACACCTCGTAGTCGTCGCCGGGCCGCATCCGCTTGGGATCGAGGGCGGGCTTCAGGGCCTTTGCGAACGCGAGCACCTCCCGGGCCGGCACCCCGGCCGCCCCCAGCAGCGAGGCCAGGTTCTCCCCCCGGCCCACCCTGCCGGCCACCCTGCGTGCCCCGGCCGCCCGCAGCAGCCCGTCCTCGGCCCGGTCGGCCAGGGTCTGGGACAGGGGCGGAACCACCGGGTCGGCCACCGGCTCGAACACCGGGGCCACCACCTCGGGGGGAAGCCGCGGGGGGATCGACGACCACAGCCGCTCGGGCCGGGCCAGGATGAGAAAGCAAGCCGCCAAGAGGAGCGCCTGCACCACGGCGCGGTCGGAAGGTCGTTTCATGGCTCGTCCGGGGGAAGCACGGGGCCGGGGCATGGTAGCCGAACCGCCCCAGACCCTTCAAGCGCCGCTCGCCATGGGGTCCCCGGCCGCACCTCCTACAAAGCGACGAGTTCCCTCACCTCTAGATCGGGGCAGACGCTGCGGAACCGGTCCACGGTCTCGGGGTGGCAGGTGAAGAAGAGGATCTGGACCTCGTCGGCCAGGTCTCGGATGGCCTCGCACGCGGCCCGGGCCCGGTGGGGGTCGAAGTTCACGAGGATGTCGTCGAACACCAGGGGCAGGGGCTCGGTGCCCCGCAGGAACCGGCGCACGAACCCGAACCGGATCGAGAGGTAGAGCTGTTCGGCCGTGCCCCGGCTGAGCTGCTCGGGCGTGAGCTCGGACCGGTCGGCCGCGACCACCCGCAGGGCCCCCTTCTCGCCCAGCGGAGACCGGATGCCCACGTAGCGGCCGGAGGTGAGGCGGGCGAAGGTGGTCTCGGCCTCCCTCAGCACCTCGGGCCGATGGCTCTCCTCGTACTTCTCCCGGGCCTTCTCGAGGACGAACAGGGCCAGCCGCAGCCGCGCCCACTGCCGGGCCCGGTCCTCCAGGGCCCCGGTCTCGGCCGCGAGCCGGAGCCGGAGGGCCGAGATCTCCTCCTTTTTCTCCAGCTGGTCGAGCTCGCGTCGCTTCGCCCCCAGGCGCTGGTGGAGCTCGCTGATCCGGTCACCCAGGGTCTCCAGCTCCTGGGTCAGCGCGGCCTCCTGCTGCCGGTAGTCCTCCGCCGTCCTCTCCTGGTAGGCCCGCTCCAGCATGTCGAGCGCCCCGTCGCCCAGCAGGTTCGCCAGCGCGGCCTCCCGGATCCGCACCTCTCGCTCCAGCTCGGCCCTGCGCCGGAACACCTCGGCCTTGCGACGGAACTCGTCCTCGTCGCGGGCCCCGGCCTTCCGGAGCAGGCTCTCGATCTCGGAGCGGTTCGCCCGCAAGGGGCCCTCCAGGGACCGCAGCTCCCCCTCCAGGTCGGCGATCCGGGCCCTAAGGCCCTCGGCCTTCTGGAAGGCCCCCTGGGCGTGCTCCAGGTCCTGGGCCAGCGCGGCCACCGCGCCGGGCACCTGTCCCGGGTCGCAGGGCGGCCGGCCCAGCCTCGCCAGCACCTCGTTCATCCGGCGGAGGAACTCCGCGGCCCGGCTCTTGCGCTGCTCCAGCCCTGCGCGCCCCTCCTCGATGCGATCGAGGATCTCCTGGCACGCCTCGACGCGACGGAACACGTCCACGGCCGCGTCCACCGACAGCCCTTCGGGCAGGCCCTGATCGCGGACCCAGGCGGCCCACGCCGCCTCGGCGCGCTCCAGGGCCTGGCGCGCGTCCCGAAGCCGCTCGTCGGCCTGCCCCAGGGCCTCGTCGGCCCGCTCCCGGTTCCGGCGGGCCTCCTCGGCCCGTTCCCGGGCCGCCTGTTTCTGGCGCGCGAGCTCTCTGGCGCGGTCCGCCTCAGCGAGCAGGTTGCCGACCGTCTCCACGAACCGCTCCGGCTCCACCGGTGGCCGACCCAGGCGCGCCAGGAGCGCGTTGAGCTCGGCCACGTCTGCGCGCAGCGTCTCCTCCATGCGCTCGATCCGGTCCTCGAGGCTGCGGATCGAGCGCATCCGCTCCCGGGCCGCCTCCAACCGGCGGAGCACGTCCACGGCCATGTCCGGCGACAGGGAGGGGTCGAAGCCGTTCCGGCCGAGCCAGTCCGCCCACTCCCGGCGGGCCGCCTCCAGGGCCCGCCCCGCCTCGGCCCGGGTCTGCTCGGCCGCCTCGAGCCTCCTCGCCGCCTCGGCCTGCTCGGCCCGGGCCTCGTCCGCCGCCCGAAGCAGCATCCGGCGCTCCCGGAGCTGGCCGGCCCAGGCGTCGAGCTCCGCCTCCAGGGTCTCCAGCACCTCGTCCGTGACCGGCACGGGGACCCGGCCGGCCTCGCACAGGTCGGCCAGATCCTTCCGGGCCGCCCCGAGGCGGTCTTGCAGGGCCTCCAGCTCGGCCCGCACCTGGTCGCGCCTCCTGCGGAGGGCCTGCTCCGCGGCGGCGGCCCGGGCGGCGTGCCGCCGCACGAGCCCGTACCCGACCGCCCCCCCGGCGGCCAGCACGGCCAGGGCGGCCGCCAGCGCCGTGTTCCCGGATTGGAGCGCCCAGCCGGCCACGGCCACCAGACCGACGCCGGCCGCGCCCCACACCCACCCGGGCAGCCGGGTCCCGGCGTCCAAGTCGGGCCCGCCCCGGACGCCCAGCGACTCCTCCAGATCGGCCAGACGCTGCTCCCCCGCCCGGACCTCAGCTTCCAGGCGGAGCACGGCCCCGTGCCGGGCCCGGAGCCGGCGCACCAGGTCCCGGCGCTGCCGGAGCTCGTCCTCGTCCCGCACGGGCGGGGCCGGGGCCTCCCCGAGCCGCTCCTCTGCCTGGAGCGCCTTGGCCCGGGCCTCCTCGAGCCGCTCCCGGGCCTGGCGCTCGGCCAAGTCCGCGCGCGTGAGCGCCTCCTCGGCCCGGGCCAGGCGGTCCTGGGCCCGGCGCACCCCCTCCCGCAGGGTCACCGTGCCGGTGAGCCCCTCGATCCGCTCCTCGGGCCAGTCCAGGTCCACCTCCTGGAGGAACCGGGCCAGGTCGTCCCGCTCCCGGCGCAGCTCCTCCCTGCGCAGGGGCAGGTCGCGAAGCGCCGCGGCAAAGTGCTGCTGTTTGCTGTGATGGGCCTGGACCTCCCGCTCGTCGAGGCCGGGGGGAGGGTCTGGGATCTCTTGGTACGCCTCTGCCCGCTGCCGTTCGATCTCCACGGCCTCGGCCCGCGCCCTCTCGGCGGCCTCCCGCTCCCGCTGCAGGGCCTCCACCCGGTGCCGGCCCTCCCGCACCGAGCGTTGCAGCCCCTCGAACGCCTCCCGGCTCCGGCTCGACAGGTCGAACCGCCGCAGCCGTTCCGGCTCGGCCCACCCCGGCCCGATCTCCCGGGCCAGGGACTCCAGCCGCCGCTCCAGGTCCTGGAGCTCGCGCTCCAGGGACCGGATCTGGCCCTGGGTCTCCTCGAACCCGCTCAGGCCCCGCTCGAGCTCCCGCACCGCCCGGGCCTCGGCCAGGAGCGCCCCGTCCCACTCGACGGCGGCCAGCTCCCGCCGCACCTCGCGGAGCCGTTCCTCCAGCTGGGCGCCGGTCCGCTCGAGGGTCCTGCGCTCCCCCACCAGGGCCTCGAGCCGGCCCATCCCGTCGGGGGGGAACGAGGGCACCGGGGGCAGCCCGGCAAGCTCGGCCGCGGCCAGGGCCCGCGCGTGCCAGTCCGGCCACGCGTGGATGAGATTGCGGACCCCCACGAGGAGCCCCCCCTTCTCCCTGCGCTCGGACTCCAGTGCCTGGAGCTCGCGCTCCAGCGAAGCGATCTCGTCGCACAGGCGGGCGTACGCCTCCGGGTCCCGCTCCAGATCCCGGACGCGGTCCCGGAGGGCCTCGATCCTCCGCAGCCCCTCGGTGATGGCGGCCTTGTGGGCCTTGCGGGTGAACAGGCCCTTGAGCTCGCCCTCCCACTCGGCCCGCACCTGCCCGAGCCGCTGGGGGTTCTCGCCCATGGCCGCCACCGAGAGGGCGTCGGCCACCTGGTTGCTCGCAAGGGTCTCGAAGGTCTGGAGCTCGTCCAGGCTGAAAGCGAGCACGCTCTGGTACACGTCGCGGGTGGTGCTGCCCAGGAGCCGGCTCAGCTCGGCCTCGCCGCCCTGGGTGCCGTCCGCGAACACCACCTTCACGGGCCCGCCCCGGGCGCCCTCGACGCGCTCCACCACCACGCGCTCCCCGCCCCGGAGAAACACCAGGCGCCCCTTCTTCTTGCCCCCGTGGACGCAGTCGTAGTGGTTCACGTTGGACCGGCGGTCGGGGAACCCGAACAGGATCCGCCGCACGAACGCCAACAGGGTGCTCTTGCCGGCCTCGTTGGCTCCGTGGAACACGCACAGGCCCGGCGGCAGGTCGGTGATGGACCGATCCCGAAGCGCCCCGAACCCATCGACGTGGATCTCCACCAGACGCATCACCCCTCCTCCGGGATGAGCCGGTCCACGCACAGGGTCTCGACCTCGTCCAGGAGCTCGAGCAGGTCGTCGTCGGTCAGGTCCGGAAGGAAGCGCGACGCCCGGGGGTGGCCGAACAGCTCGTCGAGACAGGCCCGCAACGGCTCCCGCCCGCCGGCGTCGGCCCCGCGGTACTCCTGGATCAGCCGAAGGCACTCCCCCACGAAGTCGTCACCGGAGCGGCGCCGGTCGAGGTCCACCTCGGGCCGGGTGCGCACCTCCACCCGCTCCGGCCACACGAACGGGTCCAGATCGGCCCCGGCCCGCTGGATCGACTCGAGGAGCGCGGCCGCGGTGCCGCTCCGCAGGAGCTCGCCGTGCAGGGGCCCCCGGCCGTTCAGCTCGATCCGCACCACCACCGGCCGCCCGTCGCTGCCGCGGGCCTCCTCGTCGAGCAGGGTCCCGAGCGCCTGCTCCAGGGCGGGGATGTCGGGCAGCCCCTCGATGGACAGGGCGCGGCGGCTCCAGCGCACGGCGTCCACCGCCACGAACTCCGGGGGGGCCATCCGGCCCGTCTCGTCCACCCGCACCAGGAAGCACCCCCGGGGTCCGGCCTCGTTGGCGTGGAGCCCCTGGAGGTTGCCCGGGTACCCCACGAACGGGTCGCGCTCCGAAAGCTCGCTCCGGGTGTGGACGTGGCCGAGGGCCCAGTAGTCGAGCCCGGCCCGGCGCAGCTCGTCCAGGGTGCGGGGCACGTACTGTTCGTGCCCGGCGTGGGGGCCCACGGTGCAGTGCAGGAGCCCGATCTGGAACGGCTCGGGCCCCTCCCGCCGGATCTTCCGGGCGAACCGCTTCCCCACGACGCGGGTGGGGAAGCTCGCTCCGTGGATCCGGGCCACCGGCTCCCCCTCCTTCTCGAACCCCACCGAGGACTCGGTCTTGCCGAACACGTGCACGGTGTCGGGCAGCCGCACCGAGTGGACCCGGGAGTCGAGGGGGTCGTGGTTGCCGTGGGCCACGTAGGCCCGGATGCCGGCCTCGGCCAGGCGCCGCATGCCGTCCCGGAACGCCAGCTGGGCCCTCAGGCTGCGATCGGCCGCGTTGTACACGTCGCCGGCCACCAGGAGGAAGTCCACCCCCGCGTCCAGGCACAGCCGGATCAGGTTCCCGAACGCCTCGAACGTGGCCCGCCGCAGCGCCTCGAACACGTGGCCGTGGGAATCGGGCAGGCCGGCGAACCCCTGGAACGCCGCGTCCAGGTGCAGGTCGGCCGCGTGGACGAACGAAAAGGCCCTCATGCTCTCCGGCCTCTGGGCCTTCGGCCCGCCGGGAGGCCGAAAGGCCGGAAGATTCGGAAGCCAAAAACCTCTCTCATCTCCTCGCTCCGCGCTCGCATCGGACGACCCGGCCCGCCAGGGTCTCGGACGCGTGGCGGGTGAGCTCGGGCGACGCCGAACTGGAGCGTTCGGCGAATCATGCTTGCAAAACAAAAGGATGCCTTTCCATTTGCAAGGATGGCTTCCCCGCGCGCCGCAACCCGCCCCCCCTCCCGCCGCACAGACAGGCCCTTTTCTCCGAACAAGAGGGCATCCTACCGGCGAATCCCAGGGATTGTCCACGGACGCAAGGACCGGATCGCCCGGAGCAAATCTTCGGACCGATCGTGAACTTGGCCCCCCGCGGCCCGAACGGGAGGGACCCACCCGACTTGCTCAGCTTGACTCGGGCCGTCCATGGCCCTCGCCCTACGGGCATGCCTTCGGCATGTCCAATTCCGCTCTCCTGTGGAATTGTCAGGGTCCACGCCCGGTGCGATCCGGATCCGTCTCCAGAAACGGAAACCCATGACCTATCCCCCTGCGACGGCGTCGCGCACCGAAACAGCGACCGAGGGGAACGAGCGCGGTACGGACCTGTCGGCCGTGACTAGCCTACACCCCAGATGCTGGGCCAAGACCTGGAACTCGCCGTCGTACGCGGAGCAGGGGCTCTGCCGCACGAGCCGGGCACTTCGTAGGAGCCCACTGGGACTCCCGGCCGGCCCCCAAGTCCTCGGCCTCCCGTTGCAGGGCGTACCCCCGGCCGAAGCCGAGGGGGCTGTTGCGCAGAACTCGCTCCTTGCCTGCACGTGTGCCGACCCTGTCCTTGTGGTGGAAAGGGTAGAGGTGTATGCTTTTGTTTGTTTCTACACATTGTGGAGGAGCACCCGGGATGCGAACGAACATCGTGATCGATGACGCCTTGATTCGGGAGGCCATGCGCCTCACCGGGTCTCGCACCAAACGGGAGGTCGTGGACCTCGCCCTCCGGCGGTTGGTTCGGCTCGAGCGGCAGCGCGACGTGCTGGCGCTGGAGGGCACCCTGAACTGGGAGGGGGACCTCGAGGCCCTGCGCCAAACCCGTGTCCCGAGCCCCGACGACTGAGGCCCATCGTGGCGATCCTGGTGGACACGTCGGTGTGGATCGACCTGTTCCGGGCCCGCCCCCTTGCCCACGTGGACAAGCTCAAACGGCTTCTGGGCGAGGAGGAGATCCTCCTGGGAGACCTCATCCTCGCCGAGATCCTCCAAGGGGTCCGAACGGATCAAGATGTTCGGCGCGTCGAGCACGCGTTCCGGGCTTATGCCGTCGTCCCCCTCGTGGGCGAGGCCATTGCTCGGAAGAGCGCCGGCCACTATCGGATCCTTCGCCGCCAGGGGATCACGGTTCGCAAGACCATCGACTGCATCATTGCCACGTGGTGCATCGAGAACCGCGTCCCCCTTCTCCACAACGATCGGGACTTTCACGCCTTTGCTCGGCTAGGACTCGTGGAGGTCTGACGGCCCCCGCACCCATCACCCCATGACTCCGATCAGTAAAAACCAGCTCCCCCGCGCCTTCTGCCGCCTGCGCTGCCGCTTCACCCGGTACCTGCCCACAGGGGCCATGCCAGCCTCCTTCGCGACACAACAACGGGTTCCTCAAGTCGGTTCGGAGGATGCCAGGCCCCGCGGTCAGCCCGAACAGAAGCGGTTTATAGGGCGCTTACCGATGAGCAGTATGGGGCAGGGCCCTGGGGGACGCTGGTGCCTCGTTGCGTCAAGCTCCTGAACCCTCCTGGGCGTGGTACCTCATCCACAGGCTGCCCCGGGAGCTGTCGAGAGCCCATCCCATCAACACCACATGCCCGCTCCACCGGCACCTGCGCAACTCATCCACACCGCTCACCACTCCGGTCCGGACGGGGTTCAGATGAATGTGGGCTCGCGACGCGAAAACACGTCCATGCGGAACCCCCTGGATCTACCCCCTCATCCCCGTTCGGCTGCGAACACGATCGGCGGTGGGCGCAAAAAACGGCCACCCGGTGCGCAGCAGCACCCCAGTGGCCGTTTCGTTCGATCCGTGCCGTCCCCGCCCTGTCGCCCCGCCATGGATCCCCTCCGTGTGAATGGCGGTTCGCTATGGTACGGGAAACCCCGCGGGTCCGGCAACCTCGGGGGAAACCGAAACGGGGAATGGCGGTCGGATCCTGTCCGGAGAAGAAGGCGAAACGGCCGGCCCCTGGCGGAGGCCCGCCGGGAGATCGACCGTCTGTCCCGAAACTCCGTTGTGCGTCGGGGATCGCTACCGGATCACCCCCTCCACGATGGCGACCAGGGTGCCGGAGCCCACCACCAGCCACAGGAGAAGCCCGTGGGCCAGGGGCCGGGTGCCGATGGCCCGGAGCATGTCCCGGTCCACGGCCGCCCCGATCAGGAACAGGGTCACCACGAGGGCCCGGCGGGCCATGCCGAAGAGCCCTCCCCACAGGAACCCCAGTTGAGGAAGGGCGGTGCGAAGGGCGGAGGCGGCCAGGAACGCCAGGATGAACCAGGGGAACCGGGCCCGGCCGCCGCCACGCCGCACCCACGCCAGCCCCAACGTGGCCGGCACGATCCAGGCGGCGCGGGCGAGCTTCACGGTGGTGGCCAGGCCGAGGGCTGCCCTGCCGTAGGCCGCGCTGGCGCCGACCACGCTGCTGGTGTCGTGGATGGCCAGCGCCGCCCACAGACCGAACTGGCGCTGGGTCAACCCCAGGGCGTGGCCCAGGGGCGGGAACACCAGCAGCGCCACGGCGTTCAGACCGAACACCGTGGCGAGCGACACCGCGATGTCCTCGCCCTCGGCCTCGATCAGCGGGGCCACCGCCGCGATCGCGCTGCCGCCGCAGATGGCGGTCCCCACCGAGATGAGCGCCGCGGTGCTCGCCCGGACCCGGAGGAACCGGCCGAACGCCAGGCCGATCGCCACCGTGGCCAGGATGCCCACCACCGTGTAGCCGAGCCCGGCCCGGCCGGTCTGCCACACCTGTCCGATGCCCAGGCCGAACCCCAGGCCGGCCACCGACAGCTGAAGCAGTCGCTTGCTCGCCTTGGCCGTGAGGTCGTGCCACGGGTTCCCCACGGCCAGCCCGACGACGAGCCCCGCGCCGAGCGCCACGGCCGGGGAAACCCACGGCAGGCACGAGGCCAACAGCAGTGCCACGAAAATCGCCTGTCGAATCTGCGAGCCTTTTGGGTCCATGACTCCCCTTCGATGACGGTCTCGCCCCTGGGACGGGGCCGGTGGGTCGTGGATGGGGGGGGCGGCCGCCACCCCATGACGGGCCGTACGCCCGGGAGGATAGGCAGGACCAACAAACAATACAAATTCATAATTCTTTACGTTCATATCTATTCAAGTGATATACTCCGGCGCCATGAACATCACCCTTCGTCAGCTCGAGGTCTTCTGCGCCGTGGCCGACCACGGCAGCGTCACCCGCGCGGGAGAGTTCCTGGGACTCACCCAGTCGGCGGTCAGCGCCTCCCTCGCCCAGCTGGAGCGCCAACTGGGGGGGCCGCTGTTCGACCGTCGGGGCCGGACCCTCCGGATCAACGAGCGGGGACGGGTCCTGCTGCCCGAGGCCCGCCGGGTGCTGGCCCAGGTCTCGGACCTGGTGAACCTCCTGTCGCCGGACGGGGGAGACCTGGTGGGGGCGCTGCGGGTCGGGTCGAGCACCACCATCGGCAACTACGTGATGCCCTTTTGGATCGCGGCGTTCCGCAGGCTCCACCCCCGGGTCACGATCCAGCAGATCGTGGCCAACGGCCACGCCATCGAAACCGCTGTCCTGGAGGGGATGCTGGACCTGGGGTTCATCGAGGGGCCGCCCCGCGCCGGCGGAGCGGAGGTGGAGCCGTGGCTCCCGGACGAGCTAGTGGTGTTCGCCGGCCCCACCCATCCCCTGGCCGGGGCCGAGGTAACGCCCGAGGCCCTCGTGTCACCGGGCTGGATCATGCGGGAGCACGGGTCCGGCACCCGGCAGGTGTTCGAGCGGGCCCTGAGGGAGTGGGTGCCCGAGTTCGAGATCGCCCTCGAGCTGGGGCACACCGAGGCGATCAAGCGGGCGGTGGAGGCGGGGCTGGGAATCGGGTGCCTGTCGCGGCTGGCCGTGGAGAGGGAGCTCCAACAGGGGTGGCTGGCCCCGGTGCACGCCCCGTTTCTCGACCTGCGCCGCCAGTTCCTCCTGATCCAGCGCAGGGGTCGTCACGTCACCCGGGTGCTCGGGGCGTTCCGGGAGTTCCTCCGAAACGGCGCCCCGGAGGCCCCTCCTGATACCAAGTTGCGTTCAAAGACATCAGGCCCCTTGTCCCGGTCCCCCGGATAGCTTTTGGTTTGAACGCAACTTGGTATGAGGTGGTGTCCCGAGGTTCGGTTTCTCCGGCCTGCCTAGGCCGCGATGGCGCCGCCTCAGGTGAAGCCGGAGCCGGCCGTGCAGGCGTAGCAGTGATCGGCTGCAGCGACGGGGGTGCCGGCCGGCGGGGGGCCCTCGCACTCCGAGACGTGGCGGGGTCGGCCGCCCAGGGGGAGGCCCGCGGCCAGGTGGAAGTCGCAGTCGTAGAGCACCCCGTCCCAGGCCACGGAGAGCTGGGTGCGACACATGAGGCCGCCCACGGTGGCGGGGTTGAAGGCCTGGGCGAGCTTCTCGAGGTACCCGGCCAGGTTGCCGGACTCCTCGAGCCAGCGGCGGTACCGGCCCAGGGGCACGTTGGCAAAGGAGTAGAGGTGGGAGAACACGATCCCCCAGCGCCGAGCCAGGTCGCGCCGGAACCGCTCCTCGGCCCGGCACTGATTGGGCGGCAGGAACGCGCCGGCCGGGTTCGACACCAGGTCGAGCTCGAGCCCGGTGCCCTCCACCCCGTAGCCCAGTTCGTTGAGCCGCCGGAGCATGTCGAGGCTCTGCTCCCACACCCCGGCCCCCCGCTGGGCGTCGGTCTGGGCCCGGCTCACCGAGGGGAACGAGGTGACGATCACCACGCCCAGGTCCCGGAGCCGCCCCCAGAACTCCGGGCCCCGCTCCCGCAGGGCCGTGAGGTTCGAGCGCAGGATCAGCCGGGGGGTGTGGGGCCGGAGGGCCGCGAGCAGGTCCAGGATGTCGGGCACCAGCTCGGGGGCTCCGCCCGTGACGTCGACGGCAGCGAACCCGGCCCGGGCCGCGAACCGGACCACCTCGTCCATGGTCTCGGGGCCCATGACCTCGGGACGGCCGGGCCCGGCCTCCAGGTGGCAGTGGCGGCACGCCTGGTTGCACAGGCGCCCCACGTTCACCTGCAGGGCCGTCGTCTCCCCCCGCGTCAGCTCCAGGCCGTGCCGCCGCAGCACCGACGCGAACGGCTCGACCGCGCCCGGCTCCACCGTCACCGCCTCGCTCACAGGGAGATCTTCTCCACCACGTTCTGCATCTGAACGCCGTGGACCAGCGAGGCGCCGCCCCGGATCGCCACGGCCACGTGCACGGCCTCGGCCATCTCGCCGGGGGTCGCCCCCTTCTCCAGGCTGGCCCGGGTGTAGGCGTCGATGCAGTAGGGGCATTGGACCGCGTGGGCCACGGCCAGGGCGATCAGGGCCTTCTCCCGCTCGGTCAGCTCGCCCTCGGCGAACACGGCCTGGTAGTACTCGAAGAACTTCTGGGTGATCTCGGGGGCGTCTTTGCCCGCCTCGGGGAACTTCGCCAGATCCTTGGGGTCGTAGTAGGTGTCCATGGCGTGCGCTCTCGGCTAGAAAGCTGGAAGGCTAGAAGGCTGGAAAGCTGAAAAGCTGGGAAGCTCCGGGCCTCGGGTTTGGGTCCTCGCTCCGTTCGTCGCGCCCCTCCACCGTGCCTTACACCGAGAGACAACGTACCTTTTTTCGAGCCGCTGGCAACCCTGGGGATCAGTCCCCGGTCTCCCGGTATCCGCAGCCCCGTCGGGGGCACCGCACCGTGGCCCCGCCCCGGCCCGTCTTCTCCACCAGGAACGGATGGCCGCAGTCCGGGCACTCCCGGGGGATCGGCCGGTCCCACAGGGCGTAGTCGCACTGGGGGTAACGGTTGCAGGAGTAGAACGTGCGGCCCCGCTTGCTGCGCTTCTCCACCAGCTCGCCGTCGCACCCCTCCTGGGGGCAGGCCACCCCGGTGCCCACCGGCGCGGTGTACTTGCAGGTGGGGTACTTGGTGCACGCCACGAACCGGCCGAACCGACCCCGCCGGATCACCAGGTCCGCCCCGCACTCCGGGCAGGACTCGCCGGTGGGCTCGCCCTCGACCACCCGGATGGTGCCGTCGGCCAGGCGCTCGAACTCCTTGGTGTTGCGGCACTCGGGGTAGGCCGAGCAGGCAAGGAAAAACCCGTTGCGGCCCCACCGGATCACCATGGGCTTGCCGCACTTGTCGCAGGCGATGTCGGTGGGCTCCTGGCGGGCCTTGACGTCCTCCATCTGCTCCCTGGCCCGCTCCAGGCTCCGGGCGAACGGCGCGTAGAAGTTCTTCAGGAGCTCGCGCCAGTCGCGCTTGCCCTCCTCCACGTGGTCGAGCTCGGCCTCCATCTGGGCCGTGAACCCCACGTCCATCACCTGGGGGAAGTTGGCCACGAGCAGGTCGTTCACCAGGATGCCCAGGTCCGTGGGCACGAACCGCCGCTCCTTCATCTCCACGTACCCGCGGTCCCTCAGGGTCGAGAGGATCTGGGCGTAGGTGGACGGCCGGCCGATGCCCTTGTCCTCCAGCTCCTTGACCAGGGTGGACTCGGTGAACCGGGGAGGGGGCTGGGTGAACTTCTGCTGGGCGTCCAGCTTGAGGCACCGGAGCACCTCGCCCTCGGCCAGGGCCGGCAGCTTGCCCTCGGCCGACTCGGCGTCCGCGGGCTCGTCGTCGGTGCCCTCCACGTACACGGCCATGAACCCGGCGAACCGCATCACCTCGCCGGCCGCCCGGAACTCGTAGGGCCCGGCCTCGATGGTGAACACGGTCTCGTCGAACCGGGCCGGCACCATCTGGCAGGCCACGAACCGGTCCCACACCAGCTTGTACAGCCGGAACATGTCCGGCTCCAGGAACGGCCGGACCTTTTCCGGGGTGTAGTCCATGGACGTGGGCCGGATCGCCTCGTGGGCGTCCTGGGCCCCTTTTTTGGTCCGATAAACCACCGGCTTGGGGGGCAGATACTCCGGACCGTAGGTCGCCCGGATGTGGTCACGGCAGGCGGCCACGGCGTCGTCGGAGAGCCGGGTCGAGTCGGTGCGCATGTAGGTGATCAGGCCCACGGGCTCGCCGGCCACGTCCACGCCCTCGTAGAGCCGCTGGGCCAGGGTCATGGTCTTGCGGGCCGAGAACCGCAGCTTGCGGAACGCCTCGCGCTGCAGGGTCGAGGTGATGAACGGCGGGGCCGGCCCCCGGCGCCTCTCCTTCTTCTCGATCCGGGCCAGGCGGAACGTCTCCGCCGCGAGCCGGGCGCGGATCGCCTCGGCCTCGTCGACGGTGCGCACCCGGATGGTCTTGCCCTCGGCCTTGCGGAGCTTGGCCTTGAACGAGGGGGGAACCGAGCCCTCCAGCAGGGCCTCGAGGTTCCAGTACTCCTCCGGGACGAAGGCCTGGATCTCCCGCTCCCGCTCCACCACAAGCCGCAGGGCCACCGACTGGACCCGGCCGGCCGAAAGGCCCCGCCGCACCTTCTCCCACAGGATGGGGCTGATCTGGTAGCCCACGAGCCGGTCCAGGATCCGGCGGGCCTGCTGCGCGTTGTACCGGTTGGGGTCGAGCCGTCCCGGCTCGGCCAGGGCCTTGCGTACCCCCTTCTTGGTGATCTCGTGGATCATCACCCGGTAGATCGGCTTCTCGCCCCGCTTGGGCCGGATCTCCTCGGCGATGTGCCAGGCGATGGCCTCGCCCTCGCGGTCCGGGTCCGGGGCCAGGTAGACCACGTCCGCGGCCTTGGCGGCCTGCTTGAGGCGCTGGACCACCTTGCCCTTGCCCCGGATCACGCTGTAGCGCGGGGCGAACCCGTTGTCCACGTCCACGCCCAGCTCGCTCTTGGGCAGGTCCTTGATGTGCCCGACGCTGGCCTCGACCTGGAAGTCCTTGCCCAGGTAGCCCTTGAGGGTCCGGGCCTTGGCCGGGCTCTCCACGATCAGCAGTGCTTTTCCCATCGGAGTCCTTTTTTCTCATAGGCTGGAGGGCTGGAAAGCGGGAAGGCCGGAACCCCAGCCTCCCGACCGCCTGGCCTTCCAACCTCCTTCAGTGCCGCACTTCGTCGACCCGGTCCTCGAGCACCGCCTGCACCAGGGCCTCGTCCGCCCCCGGACGGCTCAGCAGCACGAGCCCCACGAGCACCCGGAGCTCCTCCGGGCCCACCTCGGGCAGATCGAGGCTCAGGGCCCGCTCCAGGACGAGCTCGCGCAGGGCGGGGTCCACCACGCCGGCCCGTTCGAGCCGGAGGAGCAGCCCCCAGGCCGCGGGCGAGACCCGCAGGGCCTCCTCGGCCGCGGGCACCCGCACCGCGGTCCTTTGCTCCTCCAGGGCCGGGGGCGCGCCGCCCCGCTCCCGCAGGCGCCGGAGCCACGCCAGGGCGCGCTCCACGTCGTCCTCCTCGAACCCCATGTCCAGGAGCTCGTCGCGCATCTCCTTCGGATCGCGGCCGGCCGCCCGGGCCGTGCCGTACCGGCGGGTGATGTAGGCAACCACGTCGAACAGTCTTCCTCGCATCGCGGTTTCCGTTTGGAAGCTAGGAGGCTGGAAGGCTAGAAGGCTCGAAAACCACCCGGCTTCCATGTAACTTCGCAACTTCGGTCGTCGGTCTACGGTCGTCGGTCTGGGGCCTTCGGCCCGCTGGGCCGCTAGCGGCCGGACACGGGCCCCATGCCTCCGGCGTGAAGGCCCCGGATCAACGAAAGTTACCCTTCCCGCTATAGGGCCCCGCAGGCGCCTGGAGGGGCTTTCCAGCCTTCCAGCTTTCTAGCCTTCCAGCCTTCCAGCCCTTTACGTCCCTTTTCGCCCGCCGGCCCGGCAGTAGCGCCGGCCCGGCCACTCCTCGGCGAGGCCCGCCAGCGCCAGCTCCATGAGGCCCGCGGCCCCCTCCGAGGCCGACCAGCCGGCCCGGGCCAGGATCGCGTCCACGTGCTCGGGCTCGGGGCCCAGGGCCTGCCACAGGGGGCGAAGCCGGGGCGGCGGCTCCTGCCCGCCCCCGGGCGCTCCCCCCTCGCGGGCGGGGCGCACGGCCGGTCCGAGCTCGGCCAGGATGTCGTCCACCCCCTCCACCAGCCGGGCCCCCTGCCGGATCAGCTCGTGGGTGCCCCGGGTGTTGGGCATGCCCGGAACCCCCGGCACCGCGAACACCTCGCGACCCTGCTCCAGGGCCAGGGACGCCGTGATCAGCGACCCGCTCCCCGGGGCCGCCTCCACGACCACCACCCCCAGGCTCAGGGCGCTGATCACCCGGTTCCGGCGGGGGAAGTGGGCCGGCCGGGCCTCCACCCCCAGGGGGAACTCGCTGATGCACACCCCCTGCTGCCGGATCCGGGCGGCCAGGTCCCGGGCCCATCCCCGGGGCACGTGATCGAGCCCCCACCCGAACACGGCCACCGTGGTCCCGCCGGCCTCCAGGGCGCCCCAGTGGGCCGCGCTGTCGATGCCCCGGGCCATGCCGCTCACCACGACCACCCCGGCCTCGGCCAGCTCCCGGCCGAGCCGACGGGCGAACCGCCGACCGTGCTCGCTGGCCCGGCGGCTTCCGACCACCGCCACGGCCGGACGCTCGTCCGGATCGAGGGGTCCGGCCGCGAACAGAACCGAGGGGGGATTCGGGATCTGCCTCAGGCGGATGGGATAGCCAGGGGCCCCGTACACCCACACCCCCACCCCGATCCTCCGGGCCCAGGCGACCTGGGCCTCGGCCCACGCGCGGTGCCGGCGGGCCCGGGCGAGGCTCTCGATCAGCCGGGGGGTCGCGGCGCACCGCTCGGCGAGCTCTGCCGGCTTCGCCGCCAGCACGGCGCCCGGGCTCCCGAACGCGTCCACCAGAAGCCGGAAGGCCCGGTCGCCCACCCCCTGGGCGCTCCGGAGGACCAGGGCCTCCACGGCCCGGTCTTCGTTCCAGGTTCGATCCATGGATGCCCCCGCCCTCCCCGGAAGGACCGGGTACCTTAGAACAACGGTCCGGGCAAACACAAATCCGCTGGAAGCCGGACCCCGCGCCGCATCACAGCATGGACACCGGGTCCATGTCGAGGCTCACCCGCACGTCCCCGAGCGGGTCCATGGCCCCGAGGGCCCGGAGCCGCCCCAACAGCGCGGTGAGCGGCCGGGGATCGGAGGCCGGGGCCCGCAGAAGCACCTGGAACCGCCACCGACCCCGCAGCTGCTCCAACGGGGCCGGGGCGGGCCCCAGCACCTCCACCTCCCAGCGCCGTCCCTCGGCCGAGGCCCGACGTGCCAGCCCTGCCGCGCCCCGCTCGGCCGCCTCCCGGTCCTTGCCGGACACCAGCGCCAGGGCCAGGCGGCGAAACGGTGGGTACCCGGCCTCCCGCCGGGCCTCCAGCTCGGCCTGCGCAAACGCGTCGTGGTCCCCCGTCTGCACGGCCCGGAACACCGGGTGCTCGGGACTGCGGGTCTGCACGTAGGCCACCCCCGGCCGGTCCTCCCGGCCGGCGCGCCCGGCCACCTGGACCAGGAGCTGGAACGTGCGCTCCGAGGCCCGGAAGTCGGGGAAGTGGAGCCCCAGGTCCGCGTCCACCACGCCGACCACGGTGAGCCGGGGGAAATGGTGCCCCTTGGCCAGCATCTGGGTGCCGACCAGCACGTCCACCTCCCCCCGTTCGAACGCCACGAGCACCGACCGGCCGCCGTCGCGGCGCACCACGTCCCGGTCGAACCGCGCCACCCTGGCCTCGGGCCAGCGGGCCCGCACCGCCTCCAGCAGCCGCTGGGTTCCGGCGCCCACCGGCGAGAGGCCCGGGGCCTCGCACGCCGGGCACGCCGCCGGCACGGGCCGGCGGGCCCCGCAGTAGTGGCACAGCAGGACTCCCCCGCCCGGCCGGCGGTGGAACGTGAGCCCCACGGCGCACCGGGAACACCGCAGCGCCTCGCCGCATGCCCCACACACCAGGGCGGGGCTGAACCCCCGGCGGTTCAGAAACAGGAGGGCCTGCTCCCTCCGGGCCAGGGCCCCCTCCACGGCCCCGGCCAGGGGCTCGGAGATCAGGGTCCTCCGACCCCGCCGACGGTCCTCCTGGCGCAGGTCCACCACCCGGATCCGGGGAGGCCCGGCGGCACCGACTCGCCGGGGCAGCCGGCACAGGGTGTAGCGGTTGGTGCGGCACAGCCACAAGCTCTCCACGTCGGGCGTGGCCGAGCCCAGGATCGCCACGGCCCCGGCCTGCCGGGCCCGGTAGAGAGCCACGTGCTTGGCGTGGTAGCGCAGCCCCTCCTCCTGCTTGTAGGCCGGCTCGTGCTCCTCGTCCACCACCACGAGCCCCAGGTCGGCCAGGGGTGCGAACACGGCCGACCGGGCGCCCAGCGCCATGGCCACCTCGCCCCGCCGAAGCCGCTCCCACTGCAGGGCCCGCTCCCCCTCGCCCAGCCCGCTGTGGAGCACGGCCACCCGGTCGGCGAACCGGGCGCACACCCGGCCGAGGAACTGGGGGGTCAGCCCGATCTCGGGCACCAGAAACAACACGCCCCGGCCCCGGGCCAGGGTCTCCTCGGCCGCCCGCAGGTACACCTCGGTCTTGCCGCTGCCCGTGACCCCCTGGAGAACGATGGGCCGGAACGCCCGCTCGTCAAGGGCCTCCCTCACCCGAACCAGGGCGTCGGCCTGCTCGGACGTGGGTACCGGCCGCTCGGATCCCTGGGCCACGGCCCAGGTCCCGGCGGACCCCGGCGTCTGGGTGCGGTCGAACCGGGCCACCCACCCCTTGGCCACGAGCCGGCCCAGCACCTCCGCCCCCACCCCCCGCTGCCGCAGGGCCCAGCGCGGCAGCGGCCCCTCGGCCAGGCACGACAGGGCCTCGGCCATGCGCGGGGCCCGCCGGGCCACCTGCGACGGAGGCGGCGCACCGGCCGCCAGGCCGAACCAGACCTCGGCCGGCGCCTCGCCCACCTCCACGGCCCACCCCCGAACCAGGGCCCCCGTGGAGACCAACTCGGCCACCAACCGGGCCTGGGCGGGGCCCAGCCGATCGGCCCGGAGACCCTCGGGGCGGCACGCCTGTTCCCACAACCGCCGGGCCTCCCCCCCCACGGCCGGCTCCGAACCGGCGGCCCGGTACACGGGCCGGGCCCGGGCCCGGAGCCTCGGGGGAAGCATCCGGGCCAGGGTCTCGCCCGGGTAGTGCTGGTAGTACCGCGCCATCCACAGCCCCAGCTCCACCAGATCGGGCGGGAGGACCGGGTCGGGATCGAGCACCTCCAACAGGTCCCGGACCCCTCCGACCTCGGCTTCGGGATCGAGGGCCACCACGAACCCGTCCACCCGGCTCCGGCCCAGGGGCACGACGCACCGCACCCCGGGCCGGGCCTCGTCCAGGAGGTGTTCCGGCACCCGGTAGTGGAGCAGCCGAAACAACGGCCGGTGCACGGCCACCCGGGCGAACCGGTCCATCGGTCAGAAGGCCTTGCGCCAGTCGTCGGGGAGCGTGGGGGAGGGAGGGGGCGCCGGTCCGAGCCCGGCCGGCTCGGGACGGGCCAGGATCTCGAGGCGCCGTCCGTCGGGGGCCTCGAGCCATTGGGGCCAGCCGGCCGGCCCGGGGGGGCCGACCACGACTCGGTCTTCGGGCCCGAGAGCCACCCGCCAGGGCCGGAGGGGGCGGCGGGAGAACCAGACCTGGGGCAGCTCGGGCTCGCCCTCCCCCCGGGCCCCCAGGGTATGACACACCTCGTCCTCGGACCCCGGGCATCGGGCGTACCCGGAGCGGACCAGGTCCACCCCCTGCCCTTCCAGGACGGAACGCCAGGACGCCACGTCCCCTCCGGAGAACAGCAGCAGGGCCAGGCCCGCCGAAGGGGGGATGCCGGGATCAGGGCTTTCGGGGGAAGCCGGGCGCAACGACCCGTCGGAGTGCAGGAGCAAGCGCAGGGGGGTCCCGTCCCAACGGACGGAGATCTCCAAGGGCGGGGAGTCCCAGGGCACCGGGGCCTCTCGGGCCCACCGGGCCAGCACCTTTCCCGGCGGGACCAGATACCCCGTCAACAGCGGCCCGAGGGCCACCAGCACCCACGGGACGATCCGGCGTTTCACATCCCTGCCTTCTCGCGCTGCTCGGCCTCGCTCTTGCAGTCGATGCACTGGGTGGTCACCGGACGGGCCCGAAGCCGGCGCTCGTCGATCTCGTCGCCGCAGGTCTCGCAGATCCCGTAGGTGCCCTCCTCGATTCGGTGGAGGGCCTCCTGGATCTTGGCGATCAGCTTGCGCTCCCGGTCCCGGATGCGCAGCTGGAACGCCCGATCCGACTCGGCCGTGGCCCGATCCGCCGGGTCCGCGAACGGCTCCTCCCCCTCGATCAGTTCGTTCATGGTGGCCCGGGCCTCCCCGAGGAGGGCATCGAGCCGGTCCTGCAAGAGATTTCGGAAGAACTCCAGTTTCTCGGCGTCCATCGTGGGCGTCCCCGTGGCTTCGGGCTGGGCGGGCCGTCTGTGACATGTCGCTTCGGGGCCCGCGTGTGATAACATCCCCGTGTGGAAAGCCCGGGATTATAGCAACCCCGGTAGCCAGGGAGAACCCCCATGATCCGAAACGCCCTTGCCGCCGTCTGCGTCCTGATCCTGCCGGCCGTGACGTGGGCCGCATCTCCCTCGGCCAGCGCCCTGAGCGCCCGGGCCGTCGCCATGGGCGGTGCCCTGCGGGCCCTGGCCGACCCGGTGGAGGCGGCGTCGATGAACCCCGCAGCCATCGGAGTGAAACGAGGATTCTTCGGCGGTGCGGCGTATCTGACCCGGCGCCGCGGGGCGTTCGACGCCCAGCGGCTGACGGTGCTCGACAACGCCACATCTCCCTTCGGGGGCGCCATCCAGTACCTGCGCCTCCAGGGCGAGGAGGAGCGCGAGGACCTGAGCCTGGGGATCGCCGGCGGCCGGCCCGGCCAGTGGTGGGGCGGCACCCTGCGGTACGTGCGCGGCCGGGACCGGGGCCAGAGCGAATGGGAGAACGTGGTCACCGGCGACGCCGGGGTGCTGTTCGTCCGGCCCCAGGGGGTGCGGATCGGCATCGTGGCCGAGAACCTGATGGACACCTCCCTGGACTTCCTGGAACCGAAGGTGGGGGCCGGGGTGGCCTGGACCGGTGTGCGGGGATGGAACCTGGAGATGGACCTGGTGCGGGGGTTCGACCGGGACGTGAGCCGGGGGCTCGACCTCCACCTGGGAGCCGAGACCACGCGTCCCGGGTCGCCCTGGACCTTTTGGTTCGGACAGATGTGGAGGGGGGACACCGGCAAGGACTACGCCTCGTTGGGGGTGGGGTGGGCCCGGGGGGCCCTGGAGGCGGGCTACGCCGTGCAGAAGGCCCGGCAGCGCCCGGGGGAGTGGCTGCACGTGCTCAGCGTGTCGGGCCGGTTCTGACGTCGGGCTCCTCCCGGGCCCAGGTGCCGCTCTTCCCCCCCTCCTTCCGCAGGAGCTTGACGTCGCCGATCACCATGCCCTTGTCCACGGCCTTGCACATGTCGTAGATCGCCAAGGCCGCGACCGAGGCCGCGGTGAGGGCCTCCATCTCCACGCCCGTGCGGCCGGTGACCTTGACCTCGGCCCGGATGTCCACCCGGTGGTCGTCCTCCACGAGGTCGAACTCCACCTTCACCGACGTGATGGCCAGGGGGTGGCACAGGGGGATCAGGTCTGGGGTGCGCTTGGCCGCCATGATGCCGGCGATGCGGGCCACCCCGAGCACGTCGCCCTTCTCCAGGCTGCGGTCCACGATCCGGCGGAACGTCTCGGCCCCCACCCACACGCTCGCCGCGGCCACGGCCCGCCGCTCGGTGGGGTTCTTGGCGCCCACGTCCACCATGCGCGCCGCCCCGGACTCGTCGAAGTGGGTGAACCCTCGACTCATGGGGTCGTTACCACATCGAAGCCGTCCACCACCATGTAGTGGTAGTCGGCCCCTAGGTAGTCGAACACGCCGTACGCCGTGACCTTGGTCCCCTTCCGGAGGTTCAGCAGCTGGTCCGCCTGGGGATGGTCCTTCTTGAGGTAGAGCCGCACCAGGCTGGGGCTGCCCAGGGCGAAGCAGAAGTAGTCCCGGGTGTTGATCTTGGTTTTCCGGATCTGGTAGCAGAAGTCGCTGCCCGTGAACAGGAACACCCCGGTCACCTGCACCTTCTTGCCCTTGTACGCGTCGCGGTTGCTCACCAGCTCCGACTGGCTGACCGCTTGGTAGTCGGCCGGGCGAAGCTCGGCCCGGGCCGCACCGACCATCAGGCACCAACACGCCAACACCGCCCACGTCCACCGCATCGTCTTCATCGCCGCCTTCCTCGTCCAAAGGGTGAAACCACCGCCTGCCGGGCGCAGGGATCAGGGGGCCGTGGCAGCCACCAGGTGCCACACCTGGGCGGCCGCCCGCCCCTCCTGCGCCCACCGGCGGGCCAGCCGCTCCACGGCCCTCCTCCGCTCCGGGTAGGGGAGACGGGGCAGCAGCCCCGCGCTCATCGGCTCGAGCCCGTAGAACCCCACGAAACGGTCCGGAGGCAAGGATACTTCCATTCGTCTCATCGCCACGGGGCCGAACTCCCGTTCCAAGCAGTCCAGGACCCGGTCCCAGGTCGAGACCGCATGCCGGCCCGGCGAATGGCCCTCGGCCGCCAGCAGATCCGCCACGGGGGTGCGGGACTCGGCCTCGTACACCCCCTCCAGGTACGAGGCCAGGAGCACCCCCCCGCGGCGCAACAGCTGCCGGGCCCCGCGGACGGAGGCCCCGGCGTCCGGCAGCATGAACAGCACGGCGTTGTACACCACCGCGTCGAACGGCCCCCGGAACGCCTCCAGGCGACAGGCGTCGGCCAGCGCGAACCGGGCGCCGGCCACGGCCTGCCGGGCCCGGCGCAGCATGCCCAGGCTGATGTCCACCCCCACCACCCGGCCCCCCGGGCCCGCGGCCGCCGCCAGCACCCGGGTGGACGCCCCGGTCCCGCAGCCCACGTCCAGGATGCGGCCGCCGGTCACCACCCCTTCGGGGGCCATGGCCAGGAGGGCGGAGGTCAGCTCCTGGAAATGGGCCGTCTCCTCCTCGAACCGATGGTACCCGTCGGCGCCCCGGTCGAAGTTCTCTCGGATCCGGTCCCGGACGGCCCGGGCCTTGTCGGCTGGCAGCATGGGAGAGGTCCTTTCCTCTGGCGGCCCCGCCCGCAACTGTACGGCAGGGCGGCGGATCCGGTTACCCCGGTGTGGGCATTGTACCAGGACCCGCTCCAGGGCCCAACCGGCTGCCGGTGCTGGCAAAACGCCCCCCGCACCCCTACAATGGGTGACTTCGTTTCGCCCGGTCCGGCCCGGATGCGGGGCCGGGCGGGATCTGGGATCCGAAAGGAGGGACGCCATGGTCATCGCGGCCACGGGCTCATACCTTCCCGAGCGGGTGCTCCACAACCGCGACCTGGAGAAGATGGTCGACACCTCGGACGAGTGGATCTTCACCCGCACCGGCATCCGGGAGCGGCGGATGGCCGCCCCCGACGAGGCCACCTCGGACCTCTGCCTCCGGGCTGCCCGCCGGGCCCTGGACGAGGACGGCACGGCCCCGGACGACCTGGACCTGATCGTGGTCACCACGATCACCCCGGACACCATGTGCCCCTCGGCCGCCTGCTGGCTCCAGAACAAGCTGGGCGCAGACCGGGCCGTGGCGTTCGACCTGGCCGCGGCGTGCTCGGGTTTCTTGTTCGGGCTGAAGACCGTGCAGTCGTTCCTGGCCGCCGACCCCCGGATCCGCAACGTGCTCCTGTGCTCGGCCGAGGTCATGACCCGAACCGTGGACTACACCGATCGGGCCTCGTGCATCCTGTGGGGCGACGGCGGCGCGGCGGCCCTGATCCGGCGGGACGGCCCGGGGCTGCACCTGCGGCGGGTGGAGATCCGGACCCAGGGAGCTTACGGCGAGGACCTTCTCCTGCCGGGCGGGGGCTCCCGAACCACCCCGATCTCCCACGAGAGCGTGGACCGGAACCTCCACACCCTCAAGCTCGAAGGGAAGAAGACCTTCCGGGTGGCGGTGCGGTGCATGGCCGGGATCGCCAGGGAGGTGCTCGAGGCCGAGGGGCTGGGGGTGGAGGACGTGGACTGGGTGATCCCCCACCAGGCCAACCGCCGCATCCAGGAGGCCGTGGCCCAGGTTCTCAAGCTTCCCCTGGAGAAGATGGTGTTCACCATCGAGAAGTACGGCAACATCTCGAGCGCCACGATCCCCATCGCCCTGGACGAGGCCCGGCGGGACGGCCGGATCCGACCCGGCCAACGGGTGCTGCTGACCGCGTTCGGCGGAGGCCTGACCTGGGGAGCGGCCCTGCTGGAGGCCCAGGGGTGAGAGGTTCTAGCCTCCTATTACCCAGCCGACAAAATAGGCGAATTTCCTCGGGAGGCGGGGCAAGGGACCTGCGTTTCAAGGGCCAGGGTGCAGAGGTCTGCTCTGGTAGGCCGCGAGGCGGCCTGGTTTCGAAACCGTAACCTGCACCGACCCAGCCCCGCAGATTTGGCGGCAGAGCATGGGGTCTGTTTCCGGCCGCGCGCGAAGCCGGGCATGAGATTCGCCGCGCAGGCACGGGGCCGCAACAATGGTTTCATGACCGTGCGGCCGGGGATGAACGGTTTCGCGGTACGAGCGTTGGAGGCCCTGCGCGGCGATCTGAGGAGCCGCACTCGGCTCTCCAACAGACCCCATGCCCCGGAAGGGGTTGGCGGCGGCTCGGGAGCCGCCCCGACCGACGACGGTTGACCGTAGACCGAAGACCGAGGCTACTGGCAAGAGGAGAGGCTCTTTTGCTGAGTGAACGAGTTCTGACCTTCGCGCTCCGGCAGATCAACCGCCGGGTGCTCCGGGTGCGGGTGGCCCCGGACGTCACCCTGCCGCCGGCGCGGGACGACCGGCCGTGCCTGCTGTACATCCACGTGCCGTTCTGCGAGCGGCTGTGCCCGTACTGCTCGTTCAACCGCTACCCGTTCCGGGACGACCCGGCCCGGTCCTACTTCCGGAGCCTCCGGGACGAGATGCGCCGGGTGGCGGACCTGGGATACCGGTGCACCTCGGTGTACGTGGGCGGCGGCACGCCCACGATCCTCATCGACGAGCTGGTGGACACCCTCGACCTGGCCCGGGAGCTGTTCCCGGTGCGGGAGGTGTCGTGCGAGACCAACCCGAACCACCTCATCCCCCGGGTGGTGGACCCCCTCACCGAGCGGGTCCAGCGGTTCTCGGTGGGGGTGCAGAGCTTCGACGACCGGCTGCTCGAGCAGATGGACCGGTACGACAAGTACGGGAGCGGCCGGGAGATCCTGGAGCGGCTCCAGGCCACCGCCGGCCGGTTCCACTCCCTGAACGTGGACATGATCTTCAACTTCCCGAGCCAGACCCGGGAGTCCCTCCTGCGCGACGTGGAGATGCTCACCGAGTCGGGCGCGAACCAGACCACGTTCTACCCCCTGATGAGCTCGCCGGCCGTGCGCCGGAAGCTGCGCGAGACCGTGGGCCCGGTCAGCTACACCCGGGAGCACCGGTACTACGAGGCCCTGTGCCAGGCCCTGGGCGGAGCGTTCGAGCCGGCCACGGCCTGGACCTTCTCCCGCCGGGCCGGCCAGATGATCGACGAGTACATCGTGGACTACGAGGAGTACGTGGGCGTGGGCAGCGGGGCGTTCAGCTACCTGGACGGAACCATCTACGTGAACACGTTCAGCCTGCGCGAGTACGACGAGCGGATCGCCTCGGGCCGGCTCTCCGCGGCCGCGGCCCGGCGCTACCCGTTGAAGGAGCAGATGCGCTACCGGTTCATGATGGACCTGTTCGGCCTCAGGCTCGACAAGAAGGCGTTCCGGGAGCGGTTCGGGAAGGGCGTGGAGCGCGGCCTCGCGCTGGAGATGGCGTTCTTCCGGGCGGTGGGGGCGTTCGAGCGGGACGACGCCGAGGCGCTGACCCTCGCCCCCAAGGGACGCTACCTTCTCGTGGCCATGATGCGGGAGTTCTTCGCGGGGGTGAACCAGTTCCGCGACCAGGCCCGGGCGGCCCTGCCCCCGGAGGAGCGGCGGGTCCTGTTCGGGGAGGGGGCGGGATGCGGGGCATGAGCCGGGACGATCTGCTGGAGATCGCGGTCGAGGCCGCCCGGGCCGCGGGCCGGATCCTGCGGGACCGGTTCGAAACCGGGTTCGGCGTGCGCCACAAGGGCGCCGTGGACCTGGTGACCGAGGTGGACCTGGAGTGCGAGGAGGCGATCCGGCAGGTCCTGGGCCGCCTGGCCCCCGGCACCCCCGTGCTGGGCGAGGAGGAGGGGCTCACCGGCACCGGCGACGCCGGCCGGTGGATCGTGGACCCCCTGGACGGCACCACCAACTACGCCCACGGGTTCCCGGCCTGCTGCGTGTCGATCGCCTGGGAGGAGGGCGGGCGGGTCCGAGCGGGGGTGGTGTACGACCCGCTCCGCGGCGAGTGGTTCACGGCCCGGCAAGGCAGGGGGGCCCAACGGAACGGCGAGCCGATCCGGGTATCGGAGACGGCCCGCCTCTCCGAGGCCCTTCTGGCCACCGGGTTTCCTTACGACCGGGGGGAGAACCCGAGGAACTACCGGGAGTTCTGCCACCTGACCCAGATCACCCAGGGCGTGCGGCGGACCGGATCGGCCGCCCTGGACCTGGCCTACACGGCCTGCGGCCGGCTCGACGGGTTCTGGGAGCCGGGACTGAAGCCCTGGGACCTGGCGGCCGGGTGCCTGCTGGTGGAGGAGGCGGGCGGGGTGGTCACCGGATACGACGGGGGGCCGTTCACCCCCTACGACCGCGACGTGGTGGCCGCCAACCCCAAGCTCCACCCGGAGCTCCTGGAAGCCCTGACCGACGCCCGGGGCAGGCCGGTCCCGGGGGAGAGGTGAGGTAGCCCCTCACTGCGCCGTGGCCAGTTTCTCGGCCATCTCCTCCACCTCCTCGGCCCCCTCCTTGTAGAACTTCTGCTCGTCCGGGGCCAGGTGGTGGAGCAGGCGCAGGAACTCGCCGGCGTGGACCCGCTCCTCGTCGGCGATGTCCCGGAGCACCGCCTGGGCGAGGGGATCGTCGGTGCTCTCGGCCAGCTGCATGTAGAGCTGGATCGCCTCGTACTCGGCGGCCACCATGAACCGGACGGCTCGCACGAGCTCCTCGCGGGTGAGCTTGCGATCGTTGGCAAGGCCGGAGAAGGGGGCTGCGAACTCGGGCATGGAAGCTCCTCCTCTCTTCGTCGCGGAGCTTGGCGCAAACCGTGACTCGACCAGTCTGCCACGCGAGAGCCCTTGCGCAAGGCGTGGAAACACGTCGGCCGGCCCTGGTATTCTTCCCCCGCGCCAAAGACCAAGGCCGACCTTGCCCCAGACCGCCCTGTGGAGGCTTCCCATGTCCGAACGTCGAGACACGTTCACCTGCAGCCGGTGTAGCGCCGTGTGGACCAAGCAGGGGTCCACCCACTGCTGGAGCGGCGATCCCGAGAACGGCCCGCCCCGGCCAGGGAACTGCCCCTCGGCGGTGGCGCCCGAGGTGATCGACGAGGCGTTCGCCCTATATCGCGGCGACGGCGAGGACGCCCGCATGGCCCGGGTGGCCGCGGTGGTGGAGGGGTTGTGCTACCAGCCCGAGCCGGGCAGCGACGCGGTCAACGCCCGGTGGACCCGGGTGGAGGACACGGTCGCGTTCGCCAAGCTCATGGGCTACGCGAAGATCGGCATCGCCACCTGCATCGGGCTTCTGGACGAGACGAACCGGCTGACCCGGATCCTGGAGGCCCAGGGGTTCGAGGTGGCCAGCGTGTGCTGCAAGTCGGGGAGCATCGACAAGCTCGAACTGGGGCTGGCCGAGGAGAACAAGGTGCGGCCGGGCACATTCGAGCCGGCCTGCAACCCGGTGGCCCAGGCCCGCCTCCTGAACCGGGTGGGGACCCACCTCAACCTGATCGTGGGACTGTGCGTGGGCCACGACATCCTGTTCACCAAGCACTCCGAGGCCCCGGTGACCACCCTGGTGGTGAAGGACCGGGTCACCGGGCACAACCCCGTGGCCGTGCTCTACGGACAGAACTTCTACTACAAGCGGCTCCAGACCCGGCCCGTGGAAGTGCCGGCTGGGACGGGCGGCGACGGGGGCGCCGGTGGGTGACGAGGTCCGGTCCCGCCTCCAGGCCCTGCGCCGGCTCATGGCCGAGCGGGGGATCACCCACTACGTGGTGCCCTCGGCGGACGAGCACCTGTCGGAGACGCCCCCCCCGTGGCGACGCCGGCGGGAGTGGCTGAGCGGGTTCACCGGCTCGGCCGGGGACCTGCTGGTGGGGCTCGACCCGGGGGAGACCTGGCTGTTCACCGACAGCCGCTACCACCTCCAGGCCGAGGCCGAGCTGGCCGGCTCCGGGATCGGCCTGGAGCGGGTGGGCGCGCCCGGAGGGCGCACCCTGTCAGAGGCGGTCCAGGACCTGGCCGACCGCCACGGCTCCCGGCTGCGCCTGGGGTTCGACCCGTGGTGCGCCCCGGACGCCGCGGCCCGGGACTGGGAGGGCCGGGTGAGGGAGGCGGGGGGAGAGGCGGTCCCGACCGAGCCGAACCTGGTGGACCTCGTGTGGACCGACCGGTCCGGGCCGCCCCTGGGCCCCCTGTTCGCCTGCCCGAAGGAGTGGAGCGGCGAGGACCTGGCCGGGAGGCTGGCCCGGGTGAGGGAGCTCCTGGAAAAGAAGCGGAGCCCGTTCTATGTCACCGTGAGTCTGGACGAGACGGCCTGGCTCACGGGACTCCGGTGCTTTGACGAGGTTCCCCACACCCCGGTGTTCGAGTCGTTCCTGGTGCTCGGCCCGGAGGGGGTGGACCTGTTCGTCCGGGCTCCCCAGGACCGCGTGCCCCCCGAGCTCGACCGCCTTCCGGACTTCCGGGCCCGACCCTACGAGACGTTTCCGGAGGCCCTTCGCTCCCTCTCCGGCCGGGTGGCCGTGGACCCGGCCCGGGTCACCCGGGGCGTAACCCGGGCCCTGGAGGCGACCGGCGTGGAGCCGGTCCGCGTGACCTCACCCGTGGCCGAGGCCAAGGCGCTCAAGACCGGGGCCGAGCTTCGGGCCATGGAGCGGGCGGGCGTGCTGGCCAGCCGGGCCAAGGCCCGGGCCCTGGAGTGGCTCCGCAGGGAGCTCGCCTCCGACCGGACCGTGACCGAGGCCGAGTTCCGGAGCCACCTCGAGGCGCTTTATGCGGAACTGCCGGGGTTCCGGGGACTTGCGTTCCCCACCATTGCGGCCACGGGCGAGCACGGGGCCATCGTCCATTACTCGGGCGCGGACGACACCCCCCTGCGGCCCGGCGACCTGTTCCTGGTGGACTCGGGGATCCACCTGGACGGGGGCACCACCGACGCCACCCGCACCGTGGCCGTGGGCGAGCCCTCGGCCGAGCAGCGCCGCGTCTACACCCGGGTGCTCCGGGCCCACATCGCGGCGGCACGCCTGGAGTTCCCCGAAGGCACCCCCGGGGCCGCGGTGGATGCGGTGTGCCGGGCGGTGCTCTGGGAGGCCGGGCTCGACTACGGCCACGGCACCGGCCACGGCGTGGGCGCGTTCCTGTCGGTGCACGAGGGCCCCTTCGCCCTGGCCCCGGCCAGCCGCCGGCCCGCCTCGGCCGTTCCCCTGCGGGCCGGCATGATCACCTCCATCGAGCCGGGGCACTACCGGCCCGGGTTCGGGGGGGTTCGACTGGAGAACCTCTACCGGGTCGTGGAGACCGATCGGACCATCGATGGCCGCAAGGCCCTGGCCTTCTCTCCTCTCACCTGGATTCCGTTCGATCCCCGCCTCACCGATCTCGACGAACTGCCCTCCACCCACCGCGGCTGGTTGGACCGGTACCATCGGGAGTGCTCGGAACGACTCGGGATGTGAACGGATTTCGCCCCCCCTTCCGCCGGCTTGCCCCGCCGCGAACCAGCCCAAAGACGAACGCCGTATGCGAGCGAGAAGCCGCGCCCACCCAGGACCTTCCGAACGAGGTTTGCCGTGCCGCCCAAAAACCTCCGCACGAGCTGAGAAAACCGGATGACCCCAAAAATTTTGAGGGTCGGCACAAAAAACGTTGTTTTGGGGTTGCATCCGCCCGACGACCATGCTAGAAAAGAAACAGCTGTTGAAAACACAGCGCGGATGGCAACTCCTCCCTCGGGGGCCCTCGGGCCCCTCTTTTTTTGCCCTTCTTCCCCCAGCAACTTCGGTCATCGATCTGGGGCCCCTGGGCGGCTAGGCTGCCAGGGGGCCCTGGAACCGCGCCAAAGCTCGATGGGGCCTGCCAATGAGCCAGCGCTTTCCCTAGCTTCTAGTCTCTTGCTTCTGTGCTCCGGCACTCGCCCCCGGCCCTTGCCCTTTGTAGTAGGATGTTCTACATTCTGGGGGCATTTTCCGGCGGAGGAGACAGATGGAGATCCGCGTGAGCCTGAGGGAGGCAAATCAGCGTTTCTCACGCTACGTGAGAGCCGCGGAACAGGGGAACGTGGTCGTGATCACCCGCAGGGGCCAACCGGTGGCACGGCTCGTGGCCGAACCCCAAACGCACTCGCTCTCCCCCGAGCAGATGGAGGCCCGCCTCCGTACGAGGGCCCGGATGCGGAGAGGATACCCCCTCGGCGGAGTGCGAATCGACCGGACGGACCTCCATGAACGCGGAGCGGGTTAGCCTCGACACCAACCTCTTGATCTACGCGGTCGACCGGGATGCCGGGGAGAGGCACGAACTCGCCGCCGAACTGGTGGACCGGGCGGTGGAGTGGGACTGTGTGCTCCCGCTACAGGTGCTGTGCGAGTTCTTCGCGGCCGTGACCCGCAAGGGGAAGATGCCCGTGGAGGACGCCGCGGCCCAGGTGCGGGACTGGCAGATCCTGTTTCCCGTGATCCCGAGCGAGCCCGCCGACCTCTCCCGGGCCCTGGACGCGGTGGTCCGACACACCCTCTCGTTCTGGGACGCCCTCCTGTGGGCCACCGCACGCCGGGCCGGCGTGGCCGTGCTCTACACCGAGGACTTCCAGCACGGCCGCGAACTCGGCGGTGTGCGCTTCGCGAACCCGTTCGCCGCTTCCCAGTAACTTCGGTCCACGGTCTTCGGTCTTCGGTCTCCTGGCCCTCAGGACAAGTGGCTCTCGCCAACCCGGCGGAGGGGGGTCAGTGCTCCGGCTCCTTCTCGGGCTTCTGGGAGCTCCGGTAGAGGGCCAGAAAGTTCACCGGGTCCAGCAGGAACGGCGGGAACCCCCCGTCCACCACCACCTGGCTCACGATCTGGCGGGTGAACGGGAACAGCTGGGTGGGGCAGTCCACCGCCAGCACGGTTCCCATGTGCTTCTCGGGCACGTTCCTCACCAGGAACAGCCCCGCGTGCTCCACCTCAACGATGAACACCACCTTGTCCCCCGAGCGCACCGTGGCGTGGAGCTCGATCGCCACCTCCCAGTGATCCCCATCGATCTTCCGGTTCCGCAGTTGAAGATTCAGGTCCGCCTGGGGCGAGACCTTTTCCCGGAACACCTGGGGGGCGCCCGGGTTCTCGAACGACAGGTCCTTCACGTACATGCGCACCAGCCGCAACAGGGGGGCCTGCGATGCCTCGGCCATGGGATCCTCCTTTTTCTCTCGGGGTGGCCCCCGGGTCCCGTGCAAGGGTTTTCCCGGGGGTGTCGATTGTAGCAGAATGCAGGCTCGGTGCGCCGGGAGACCGCGGATCGGAGGCGGCCGGGGTCCGGCCAGGCAACCAATACCGATCCCAACGGAAGTATTGCCAGGCGCGTGCCCCCTTCCCCTTGGGGAGTACGGGGTGGGGGCCTGGTGGAGCGCCGGGTGCGGCCCCTCGGAGGGCGGGGCAAGGGACCTGCCTCCGGCCGGGCGCGAAGCCGGTCATGAGATTCGCCGCGCAGGCACGAGACCGAAGAGCTGGTTTCATGACAACTCGGTGGAATCCAAACCATTTCGCGATCCGAGCGTCGGAGGCGCTGCGCGGCGAGCTAAGGAGCCGCGCCCGGGTCTCCGGCAGGTCCCTTGCCCCCCCGAGCAGGGAACGATAACGCCTGTTTATCCGCCGGGTTAATCACAACGGACGTTTTCCGGCCCCTCCTGAGGAGGTTCCCATGCCCAGTCTCGTCTACGTGGCCCTGGGGGCCGTTTTCGGCGCTTCGGGCCGGTACCTGGTGGCCGGCTGGGTCTCCCGCGCCGCATCCGGCGTGTTCCCTTGGGGCACCCTGTGCGTGAACCTGATCGGATGCTTCGTGATCGGGGCCGCGTGGGGGCTCGCCGAGCGGTCGCTGTGGCCGCCGGCGTTCCGGACCTTCTTCTTCGTGGGGCTCCTGGGTTCGTTCACCACCTTCAGCTCGTTCGGGCTGGAGACCCTGCACCTGCTGCGGGACGGGGAGCTCGGCCTGGCCGCGGGATACGTGCTGGGGTCGAACCTGCTGGGGTTCCTGCTGGTGTGGCTCGGCCTTTCCCTGACGTGACGGGAGGACACCGCATGACCCTTCCCGAAGACGGCATGCTGCTGCGCATCTTCATCGGCGAAGCCGACAAGCACCACGGCCGCCCCCTGTACGAGGCCATCGTGCTGAAGGCCCGGGAGCTGGGCTTGGCGGGCGCCACGGTCCTTCGGGGCGTCATGGGGTTCGGGGCCCACAGCCGGCTCCACACGACCAAGGTCCTGCGCCTGAGCGAGGACCTGCCCATCGTGGTGGAGCTGGTGGACACCGAGGAGAACCTCCAGCGGCTCCTGCCCTGGCTCGACGAGGTGGTGGAGGAGGGCATGGTCACCCTGGAGAAGGCGAGGGTGCTCCGGTACCGGCATGGTGCGAAGTAGCATTCTACTCCTGCTCTGGATCCTTGCCCTGGCAGCCCCTGCGGGCGCCTCGGAGATCGAGGTGTTCGCCGGCTCGGCCTCGAAACCGGCCGCCGAAGAGGTGGCCCGGCGGTTCGAGCAGCGTACCGGCACCGCGGTGCGGATCCACTTCGGGGGCTCGGGCACGGTGCTCGCCCAGATGGATCTGGCCCGGCGGGGCGACGTGTACCTCCCCGGCTCGTCGGACTTCATGGAGAAGGCCAAACGCAAGGGGCTGGTGGACCCGTCCACCGAGGTGCGGGTGGTGTACCTGCTGCCCGCCATCAACGTGGCCCGGGGCAACCCCAAGGGGATCCGGTCGCTCGCGGACCTGGCCCGGCCCGGCATCCGGGTGGGCATCGCCCGGCCCGACGCGGTGTGCGTTGGCCTGTACGCCGTGGAGGTCATGGAGCGGCAGGGGCTGGCGGACCGGATCCGTCCTCACATCGTCAACTACGCCGAGTCCTGCACCAAGACGGCCCAGATGCTCGCCTTGGGGCTCGTGGATGCGGTGCTCGGCTGGGACGTGTTCGACGACTGGAACCCCGAGCGGATCGAGACGATCCTGTACCCCCCCGACGAGGTTCCCCGCATCGGCTACATCCCTGCCGCGGTCTCGGTGTTCACCGGAAACCGAGGGGCGGCCCTGGCGTTCCTGGAGTTCCTCACCGGACCCGAAGGCCGGGAGATCTTCCGGCGCCACGGGTACCTGACCTCGCTGGACGAGGCCCGGCGGTTCGCCCGTGCCGACACCCCGGTGGGAGGGGAGTTCCCCCTGCCCGCGCGGTGGAGGTGAGGGTGACCGACCGGGTTTTCTGGTTTCTCACCGGGGCCGCCCTGGCCCTGGCCTCGGGGGCCGTGGCCTCCATCCTCTGGTCCCAGGCCGGCTACGCGGGGCTGGGGGCCCCCCTGGCCGCCCTCGGCAGGCCCGGGATCCGGCAGGCCGTGACCCTGAGCCTCGGCACGGCCACCCTCTCGGCGCTCATCGCCCTGGCCGTGGCCGTGCCCACCGCCTACCTCCTGGCCCGCCGGCCGTTTCCCGGGTCGGCCGTGCTCGATCTGCTGCTGGACCTGCCCGTGGTCCTGTCGCCCGTGGCCCTGGGGGTCTCCCTCCTGCTGTTCTTCCGAGGCGGCCTGGGCCAGTGGGTCGAGACCCACCTGGTGCGGTTCGTGTTCGAGGTGCCCGGGATCGTGCTGGCCCAGACCACCGTGGCCACGGCCCTGGCGGTGCGGGTGCTCAAGGCCAGCTTCCAGGGTGTGGACGAGCGCTACGAGCACGTGGCCCGGTTCCTGGGGTGCACGGCCTGGGGTGCGTTCCGGCGGGTGACCCTGCCCCTGGCCCGAAAGGGCGTCTTGGCCGCCTTCATCCTGGCCTGGGCCCGGTCGGTGGGCGAGTTCGGGGCCACCGTGACCCTGGCCGGCGCCGTGCCCGGGAAAACCGAGACCGTGCCCGTGGCCATCTACCTGCGTCTGGCCGAGGCCGACATCACCGGCGCCGTGGGGCTGATCCTGCTCCTGTCGATCCTGAGCCTGGGCGTGCTGGTGGGACTGCGGGCCCTGGGAGGATGGAGGTGATCCGGGCCGAGGGGCTCACCGTACGGTTCGGGGGCTTCGTGCTCCGGAGCATCGACCTGGCCGTGGCTCCGGGGGAGAGCTTCTTCGTCCTCGGCCCGTCCGGAGCCGGGAAGACCCTCCTTTTGGAGGCCCTCCTGGGGATCCGCAGGCCCCAAGCCGGCCGGGTGCTCCTGGACGGCCGGGACGCCACCGACCTGCCCCCCGAGGCCCGGAACGTTGCCTACGTGCCCCAAGACCTCGCCCTGTTCCCCCATCTCTCGGTCCGCGAGAACATCCTGTTCGGCCTTCGCGCCCGGGGCCAGCGGGTCTCCGGAGTGGAGGAGCGGCTGCGGCACTGGGTCGAGCTGCTGGACCTGGGCCGGGTGATCGAGCGCGAGGACGTGCGCACCCTGTCGGGCGGGGAGCGACAGAGGGTGGCCCTGGCCCGGGCCCTGGTCACCGAGCCCCGGGTGATCTTCCTGGACGAGCCGTTCTCCGCCCTGGACGCCGCCCTGCGCCGGCGGCTGCAGGTGGAGTTCCGGCACCTCCAGCGCCGGCTGGGGGTGACCGTGGTCCAGGTGACCCACGACCCGGAAGAGGCGTTCCTGATGGCCGACCGGATGGCCATCCTGATGGCCGGCCGGATCGAGCAGACCGGCCGGCCGGCCGAGCTCTACAACCGGCCGGCCAACCTGCGGGTGGCCCGGTTCCTCATGCTCCAGAACCTGTTTCCGGCCACCGCCGGGCCGGTGGGTGACGACGGCTACCAACGGCTCCGCATCCACGGGCTGGCCCGGGAGCTCCTGGCCGCGCCGGACCCGCGCTTCCCCGAAGGGGCTCCCGTGGTGGTGGGCATCCGGCCCGAGGAGGTGATCCTCGTCCCGCCCGACCGGCCTCCGGCCCCCGAGCGGCAGAAAAACCTGCTCCGGGCCGAGATCCTGGAATGGGTCGACCTCGGCCACTCCCGCCTGCTGAGGCTTCGCGTCGAGAGCCTTACCCTGGACGCCTGGCTCAACATCCGGGCGGCCCGGGAGTACCCCATGGAGCCGGGCCGAAAGGTCTGGTGCCACGTGCGGCCCTGGAGCTTCTGCCTGCTGCCGCCCGAAACGCCGGACGGATAGATGGGTCGATCACTGGTACATCAGCCGGGGGAGGAAGGTGATGATGCCGGGGAGGGCGATCAGGGAGAGGGTGCCCAGGACCAGGGCGATCAGGAACGGCATCACCCCCCGGAAGATCGTCTGCAGGGGGATGTCGCGGGCCACGCCGTTCACCACGTACACGTTGATGCCCACGGGCGGGGTGATCACCCCCATCTGGCCGACCAACACGATGATCACCCCGAACCAGATCAGGTCGTAGCCCAGGTCGGTGACGATGGGGGCGAAGATGGGGATGGTGAGCATCACGAGCGCCATGGCGTCGATGAAGCACCCCGCCACCAGGTAGATGCCCACGATCGCGGCCATGATCAGCCATCCCGGCAGGGGCAGACCACCCACCCACGAGGCCAGCTCGAACGGCAACCGGGTCACGGCCAGGAAGTGGCCGAAGATCGTGGCTCCGGCGATCAGCAGGAGCACCATGCACGAGGTGCGAACGGTCTCGTACAGGGACTTCACGATGCCGGGCCAGGAGATCTGGCGCCGGACCAGGGCCAGCACGAGGATCAGGAACGCCCCCACCGCCCCGGCCTCGGTGGGCGTGAAGAACCCCAGGAACAGCCCGCTCATCACCAGCACGAACACGAGCAGGGTCTCCCACAGCTCCAGCAGGGACAGGAGCCGCACCCTCCAGGGCAGGCGCTCGCCGGCCGGGGCATGGTCGGGATGGCGTCGGCAGTAGACCCAGATGGCCCCGAGGAACCACAGGGTCATGTACAGCGCCGGCACCACGCCGGCCACGAACAGGGCCCCGATGGACTGCTCGGTCAGGATGCCGTAGACGATCAGGAGCACCGACGGGGGCATGAGCATGCCCAGCCCGCCCCCGGCGGCCACGCTGCCCGCGGCCAGGCCCGGGTCGTAGCCGTATCGGCGCATCTCGGGCAGGCCCACCACGGCCATGGTGGCGGCCGTGGCCGGGCTCGACCCGCACACCGTGCCGAAGGCGGTGCAGGCGGCCACGGTGGCCGCGGCCAGCCCGCCTCGGGCGCCCCCCAGCACCTTGTAGGCGCAGTCGTAGAGCCGGCGGCTGATGCCGGCGTTGTAGGCGATCTGCCCCATCAGGATGAACAGGGGGATCACGGTGAGCCCCTCGGACGTGAACACCCCCCAGATGTCGCGGGCGGTCAGGTTCAGGGCCGCGGCAGGGTTCACCATGTACCCGAACCCGGCCACGCCGATCAGGGTCATCACGTAGGCCACCGGCATTCCGGTGAAGAAGCACGCCACCAGGACGAGGATCCCCGCCACCCCCACGGCCATGGGGCTCATGGCGCGTCTCCCTGCGATCGCCCGATCACCTTTCGGACGGAGGCGATCACGTCCAGCCCATAGACGAGGGCGAACAGGAAGAAGGCCACGGCGATCAGGTAGATCACGGGGTAGGTGGGGATCCGCAGGGTCATCGAGACCTCACCGGCCCGCCGCATGGTGGTGCCGTACTCCCACATCTGCACCCCGATCACGAAGAACAGGGCGGTGCCCACGCTACCGGTGACCAGGTCCACCGCGGCCCGGGGCCGCTCCCCCAGCCGCATGACCACGAGCTCCACCCCCACGTGGGCCCGGGCCCGGTGGGCGTAGGGCATGGAGAACGCCAGGGCCATGGAGGCCAGCATCCCCGTGACCTCCACCGCGCCCAGCACGGGACGGCCGAGCGCCCGGCCCACCACGTCGGCGCAGGTGAGCAGCATCATCCCGGCCAGGCACGCCGCACTCAGCGCGTTGGCCGCCTCTGTGACCTTCTGGACGAGGTCTCGTGCCACGGGGATCGCCTCCGGTTCGGGGCTGCCGGGCGGGCGCCGCCGGGCGCCCGGCACTCATACCCAGTTGCGTTCAAAGCTATCGGCCCCCCGAACGGTGGGGCAAGGGTCCTGCCGGAGAGCCGGGCGCGGCCCCTGCGCGGCGAATCTCAGTGCCTGGCTTCGCGCCCGGCCGGAGGCAGATCCCTTGCCCCGCCCCCGGCTGGGTATCCTGATGGAGGGCAACTTGGCATGAGTGCCGGATAAGGGGGGTCACTGGTACTTCTTCAGCACGGTGCGCACGATCTCCACGGCCTTGCGGCCCGGCAGCCCCCGGGCCTCTTTCTCCTTCACGTACTCCTCGATCACCGGCTCCACCGCCCTCTTCCACCGGGCCGCCTCGTTCGGCGAGAGCTCCACCAGGTGACCGCCCTGCTTCTCCAGATAGTACTTCCTGCCCTCCTCGTCGATCTGGTCCCAGGCCGCGGCGGTCTTGGCGATCCACTCCTGGCTGACCTGATCGATCACCTTCTTGGCCTTGTCGGACAGGGCGTTCCACTTGTCCTTGTTCATCACCACGAAGAAGCCCGAGGTGTAGGCCATGGAGTAGTTGAGGGTCGTGTACTTCACCACCTCACCCAGGCGCCAGCCCCGCAGGGCCTCCATGGGGAACAGGCCGCCGTCCACCACCCCCTTGGACAGGGCCTGGTAGGTCTCGGGCATGGGCATGGCCACCGGGGTCCCTCCCAGGGCCTTCACGATCTTCGCGGCGAACCCGGTGGCGCGGAACTTGAGCCCACGCAGGTCCTCCAGGCTGCGCACCGCCTTGGACCGGCTGTTGAGCAGCCCGGGGCCGTGGGCGTGGAGGTAGAGCACCTTCACGTCGTCCAGCTCCTTGGGCCGAAGCTGCCGGTACACCTCGTTGATCGCCTCGGTGGCCGCCTTGGCGTTGGGGTACCCGAACGGCAGGTCCACGGCCTCCATCACCGGGAACCGGCCCGGGGTGTACCCGAACAGCGACAGGGCCACGTCCGAGATGCCGCTCACCACTCCGTCGTAGGCCTGCTTCCCTTTGGTGAGGGTCTGGCCCGGGAAGTACTGGAACGTGACCTCGCCGTTGGTGCGCTTCTCGATCTCCTTGCACCAGGCCTCGGCCAGCTTGCTGTGGACGTGGCTCGGGGGGAACAGGTTGCTGTAGGTCAGCGTGACCCCGGCCCACGCGGCGACGGGGAACCAGAGGACCAGGGCGACGGGAATCCAGGCGGCTCGAAACCGGTTTCTCATGACGCTCCTCCTTTCCGGGTGGTCCGGCAGACGAGGCTGCCGGGTGGACAGGGGCCTCGGCCGGGAAACGCGGAGATTTTGGAACGCGATTACCCCCGCCGAAGCCGCAAAACCGGGACGTTTCGTGCAACCGCAGAGAGAAACACGGCATAAACAAAACAAGGTTCTACATTATGCCCGGTCCCGGAAGGGCCGTCAATGCAGATCGTGGGGGGCAGGGAGCGATGAGGCTCCCCGAAGGGCGGGTCAGGAGGGAGGGGGATGTCGAGGCAGCGTCACGGTGACCCGGGTGCCGTGGCCGGGCCGGCTCTCGATGCGCAGCCCCCCGCCCAGGAGCTCGGCGAGGTGCTTGACGATGGCGAGGCCCAGGCCGGTGCCGCCCGTGGCCCGGGACCGGGCGGGGTCCACCCGGTAGAACCGCTCGGTCACCCGGGGGATCTCGTGGTCCGGGATGCCGATGCCGGTGTCCTCCACCGCAAAGGTCACGGTGTCGGCGTCGGCGGACACCTCGGCCCACACCCGCCCCCCCCGGGGGGTGTAGCGCACCCCGTTCTGTACCAGGTTCACCAGGATTGACTCGACCTTGTCGGTGTCCAGGTCCGCGGGGACCTCGGCCGGCGGCACCCGGGCCTCCAGGTTCACCCCGGCCTTCTCGGCCTCGGCCCGGAACATCTCCACGACCTGCCGCACCGGCTCCCGGGCGTCGAGGGGGGCGAGGCGAACCGGGGCGCCCCCGGCCTCGATCCGGGCCAGGTCCGACACGTCCCGCAGCAGCGCCTCCAGCCGGAGGGCGTTGCGGTGGATCGCCTCGACGAACCGCAGGGCCGCCTTCGGGTCGCCCAGGGCGGTGTGACGCAGGGTCTCGGCCGCCCCCCGGATCGCGGTAAGCGGTGTCCGCAGCTCGTGGCCCAGGTTGGCCACGAAGTCGGTGCGCATCCGCTCCAGCTCGTGCTGGCGGGTCACGTCGCGCAGCACCACCAGGGTGCCCGGACGGCCGGCCTCGTCCGGGAACGGCACGAACCGCACCAGCAGCCGGCAGGGAGGGTCGGGCCAGTCCACGGCCACCGGCTCTGCGGCGGCCTCGGGATGCCGGCTCCACCGGTCCAGGGCCTCGAGCAGGTCCGGGTGGCGAAGGACCTCGGGGCCGGTGTGGGCGGTGGGGTCGTCACCGAGGCGGAGGATGTGTCGGGCGGCGGGGTTGGCCAGACGGACCCGGCCGTCCCCGCCCAGCACCAGCACCCCGTCGGGCAGGTGCTCCAGCAAGGCCTGGAGCCGCTCGTGCTCCCGCCGAATCTCGGCCAGGTCCTGGCGCAGGCCGTCCCGCAGCGCCAGGAGCGCCCGTTCCAGGTCGGCCAGGTCGTCGGCGCCGTGGACCGCGAGCTCGGCGCCCAGGTCCCCCTCGGCCGCCCGGGCCGCGAACCGCGTCAGGGCCCCGATCCGGCGGGTCAGCGACCGGGAGAACCACCAGGCCAGCACCAGGGCCGCGGCCACCCCTCCGAGCGCGGCCAGCGCAACCCGCCGGCGCATCTCGGCCCGCACGTTCGCGACCGAGGCCAGGCTCTGGGCCGCCCGCACCACCGGCACCCCCGGCACCGCCACGTACAGGAGCGGCTCCCCGATCGAGGCGCTGCGACGCCGGGCCACCCCGGTCCGCCCTGCCAGGGCCTCGCGCACCTCGGGCCGGCCGGCGTGGTTCTCCA
The DNA here is from genome assembly GCF_000526155.1 of Deferrisoma camini S3R1. Lineage (NCBI taxonomy): Bacteria > Pseudomonadati > Thermodesulfobacteriota > Deferrisomatia > Deferrisomatales > Deferrisomataceae > Deferrisoma > Deferrisoma camini. The sequence continues at coordinate 2,523,360 of NZ_JAFN01000001.1, forward strand.
TGGTGGCGGGATCCCGGTGGCTGTCGGCCAGCACGCGACCGTCCCCCGCGATCACGGTGAACCGCAGGCCGGTCCGGTCCGAGAGCTCCCGAACCCGTGCCCCCAGGAACTGGGCCGGCGCGGTCCGGAGGCCCTCGGCCGCGGCCCAGGCCACCCGCTCCAGATCCCGGGCCACCCGCCCCGTCTCCCACCGGGCCAGGAACCGGTCGCCCAGGAGCCCGGCGGCCGCCACGAACACGGCCAACACCACCGCGGACTGGAGGAACAGGCGGCCGGCGAGGGAGCGGGGCACGGCGCTCATCCCCTCGGGTTGAACCGGTACCCCGCGCCCCGCACGGTCTCGATCCACCGGGGCCGGGTCGGGTCGGGCTCGAGCCGGGCCCGCAGGCGCCGCACGTGCACGTCCACCGTGCGGGGGTCCACCACCACGTCCGGATCCCAGGCGTGCTGGAGCAGGGCCTCCCGGGAGTACACCCGGTTCGGGTGGGAGGCCAGGAACTCCAGCAGCCGGTACTCCTGGGGCGCGAGCTCGACCTCCTGCCCACCGCGCCACACCCGGCGGGCGCCCGGGTCGATCTCCAGCTCCCCGTGCCGGATCGGCCGCGCCCCGGCCTCCGGGTTCGCCGCCCGCTTCAGCACGGCCCGGACCCGGGCCACCAGCTCCCGGGGGCTGAACGGCTTGACCACGTAGTCGTCGGCCCCCAGTTCGAACCCGGCCAGGCGGTCGGGCTCGCCGCCCCGAGCCGTGAGCAGGATCACCGGCACCTCCCGGGTGGCGTCGCGGGAGCGCAGGATCCGGAGGACCTCGAACCCCTGCAGGTCGGGGAGCATGACGTCCAGCACCACCAGGTCCGGCCGGACCTCGGCCGCGGCCCGAAGGGCCTCGTGCCCCGTGAGGGCCTGGGCCGTCTCGAACCCTGCGGCCTCCAGGTTGTAGGCCACCAGGTCCACCAGGTCCTCTTCGTCGTCCACCACCAGGATGCGCATCGGCTCCCTCTTCGAGGCGGATCAGCCGCCCTCCCCTCCCGGCACGTGGGTGTGCCGGATGTCCTTGCCCTTGACCAGGTAGATCACCATCTCCGAGATGTTGGTGGCGTGGTCGGCGATCCGCTCCAGGTACCGGGCGATCAGGATCAGCCCCAGGGCTCGGGAGATGTTGGCCGGGTTCTCCATCATGTAGGTCAGCAGCTCCCGGAAGATCTGGTCGTTCAGGCGGTCCACCACGTCGTCGCTCTCGCACACCGCCTTGGCGGCGGCGGCGTCGCGCTGCACGTACGCGTCCAGGCTGCGCCGAACCATGTCGCGGGCGGCGTCCGCCATCCGGGGCAGGTCGATCAGGGGCTTGAGCGGCGGCTGATCCACCAGCTCCAGGACCCGCTCGCTCATGTTCACCGCCAGATCCCCGATCCGTTCCAGGTCGGTGGAGATCTTCAGCCCGGTGATGATCAGCCTGAGGTCCGTGGCCGCGGGCTGCCGCAGGGCCAGCAGCTCGATGCACCGCTCGTCGATCTCCACCTCGTACCGGTTGATCTCGTGGTCCCGGGCGATCACCCCCTGGGCCCGCTCGCCGTCCCGCTCCACCAGGGAGGCCATGGCGTCCTCGATGGCCTTCTCCACCAGCGCACCCATGCGCAGGATCTGCTGCTGGAGCCGCTCCAGCTCCGACTCGAACGCCTTGCTCGTGTGGGGTTTCATGATCCGACTCCGGAGGGGGCCCGAATCATCCGAACCGGCCGGTGATGTAGGCCTCGGTCTGCTCCTGGGCGGGGGAGGTGAAGATCGTCTGGGTTCGATCGTACTCCACGAGCCGACCCATGTAAAAAAAGCCCGTGTAATCGGAGACCCGCGCCGCCTGCTGCATGTTGTGGGTGACGATCACGATGGTGTAGCGCTCCTTGAGCTCGCCGATCAGGTCCTCGAGGCGGGCCGTGGAGATGGGGTCGAGGGCGCTGGCCGGCTCGTCCATGAGGAGCACCTCCGGCTCCACGGCCAGGGCCCGAGCGATGCACAGCCGCTGCTGCTGGCCCCCCGAGAGCTCCAGGGCGGACGACCGGAGCCGGTCCTTCACCTCGTCCCACAGCGAGGCCTTCCGGAGGGCGTCCTCCACGATCTCGGCCAGGCGGGCCTTGTCCCGGATGCCGTGGATGCGCGGCCCGTAGGCCACGTTGTCGAAGATGGACTTGGGAAAGGGGTTCCACCGCTGGAACACCATGCCCACCCGGCGGCGCAGGTCCACCACGTCGGTGGCAGGGGAGAGGATGTCCTCCCCGTCCAGCAAGATGCTGCCGCGGGTGCGGGCGCCCGGCACCAGATCGTTCATCCGGTTCAGGCACCGCAGGAACGTGCTCTTGCCGCACCCGGACGGCCCGATGAGGGCCGTGACCCGGTTCGACGGGATCCGGATCGAGATGCCGTGGAGGGCCTGCTTCGAGCCGTACCACACCTCGACGTTCTGGCAATCGATGCGTACCGGTTCGTCCATGAATCGTGCCTCTGCGGCGCTACCGGGCCGTCTCGAGCCGGCGGCGCATGCGGCTTCGCACGGCGAACGCCGTGAGGTTCAGGGTGAACACGAGCCCCACCAGCACCAGGGCCGTGCCGTAGGCGATGGGCCGGACCTTCTCCAGGGAGTGGTGCTGGGTGGACAGGATGTAGAGGTGATAGGGCAGGGCCATGAACTGATCGGAGAGGCTCGTGGGCGCGAACGGCAAGAAGAACGCCACCCCGGTGAACAGGATCGGCGCGGTCTCGCCGGCGGCCCGGCTGAGCCCCAGGATCGCGCCCGTGAGGATGCCGGGGAGGGCCGGCGGCAGCACCACCGTGCGCACGGCCTGCCACCGGGTGGCGCCCAGGGCCAGGGCGCCGTCCCGGTAGGCCCGGGGCACGCTCTTCAGGGCCTCCTCGCTGGCGGTGATGATCCACGGCAGGGTCAGCAGCCCCAGGGTGAGCCCGGCCGACAGGAGGCTGGTGCCCAGCCCCAGCAGATCCACGAACAGCACCACGCCGAACAGCCCGTACACGATGCTGGGCACGCCCGAGAGGTTCCGGATGGCCAGCCGGATCCAGCGGGTGGTCCGGTTGTCCGGGGCGTACTCCGTCAGGTAGATGGCCGCTCCCACCCCCAAGGGCAGCGAGAAGACCACGGTGAGCAGGCTCACCAGGGCCGTGCCCGCGATGGCCGGGAAGATGCCGCCTTGGGTCATGCCCTTGCGGGGCCGGTCGGTGAGGAACTCCCACCCCATCACCTGCCAGCCCTGGCGGGCGATGTGCACCAGAAAGAGCACCAGCACGGCCACCACCAGCACCGTGCTCAGCACCAGCCACGACCGCCCCAGGGCCGACCAGATCCGCTTCGCTCTCACTGGGCCCTCCTCCCCCGCCGGATGAACCCGTCGGCCACCCAGTTCACGGCGAACGAGATCACGAACAGGGCGAACCCCACCGCGAACAGGGCGAAGTAGTGGGCCGTGCCGTGGGGCACCTCGCCGAGCTCGATGGCGATGGTGGCCGTCATGGTCCGCACCGGCGACAGGAGCCCCGAGGGGAACGCCGGCGCGTTGCCCGTGGCCATGAGCACGGTCATGGTCTCGCCGATGGCCCGGCCCATGGCGAGCATCATCGCCGCCAGAATGCCGGGGGCCGCGGCGGACAGGGTGACCTTGACCAGGGTCTCCCAGGGGTTGGCCCCCAGGGCCAGGCTGGCCAGACGGTGGTCCCGGGGCACCGCCCGCAGGGCGTCCTCGGACAGGCTCACCGCCGTGGGCAGGGCCATGACCGTGAGCAGCACGGCCCCATTCAGGGCGGTGAGCCCGTTGGGCAGCCCGAACAGCCGCGCGATCGCCGGCCCCACCACCACGATGCCGATGAACCCCACCACCACGCTGGGAATCGCGGCCAGCATCTCCACGGCCGGCTTGAGCACCTCGCGGACCCGCGCGGGCGCGAACTCCGACAGGTACGCGGCCACCCCGATCCCCAGGGGCACGGTGAACGCCATCGCCCCGAGGGTGACCAGAAAGGTGGAGGCCACCATGGAGCCGATGCCGTACCTCGCCCCCTCCGGGCTCGTGGGGTCCCACCGGGCCGTGGTGAGGAACTCCCAGATCGGGACCTCGCGGAAGGCCCGGGCGCCCTGCCACAGGAGCAGCACGAAGATCCCGGCCAGCACGAGGACCGAGGTGTACCCGCACAGGGCGAGAACCCCTTCCATCAGGCGTTCCCCCGCCCGGAAGCGGCGACGGGTCACGGTCATCGAATCTCTCATGCGGATCTCGGTCGTTGGTCGTTGGTCGATTGGGCCTTCAGCCCGCTGGAAGGGTCAAAGGCTAGAACGCTAGAAAGCTGGGAAGCTGGAAGCCTGAAAACCTCTTTCATCTCCCAGCAGTTGCGCAGGGTTACGCCAAAGTCTGGTGGGCATGGGGTCTACCGGAGAGCCGGGCGCGGCTCCTATGTTCGCCGCGCAGTGCCTCCGGCGTCCGGACCGCGAAAGGGTACCCATTCCCCACCGCCGTGATGAAACCAACTCCCGTGTCTTGTGCCTGCGCGGCGAATCTCAACGCGCGGCTTCGCGCCCGGCCGGAGGTAGGCCCCATGCCCTCCACGCAACGCTCGGGCCGACGCTTACGCGATGTTTGCGGCCGCCGAATCCGCAAGGGCATGGGGCCTGGTGAATCGCCGGGCGGGAGTGTACCAAGGGAATGTTACGGGAAGGTTACGACCGTGTTGCGAAACGATGACATCCCCGGCCCGCTGGGCGTCTGGCGATCTTCACGAACCCGTCATCGTTTCGTAACCCGGCCGTAACATCGGCCGGGTACCATGGCCACCGTGGAAGACGAACAAACCCCATCCGAAGAGGAAAGGAGACGAGCCCCATGCGCACCCTCACAGCCCTGCTCACCCTCACCGCCGTGGCCGTGGCCGGCCCTGCCCTGGCGGGGCGTAAGATGGTCCAGGTCAAAGGATCCGACACCCTGGTGAACCTGGCCCAGGCCTGGGCCGAGGCGTTCCTGGACGAGACCGGTCAGTTCGTGGCCGTGACCGGCGGCGGCTCCGGCACCGGCATCGCGGCCCTCATCGACGGTCGGGCCGACATCGCGGACGCCTCGCGTCGGATCAAGCCCAAGGAGATCGAGCTGGCCCGGAAGAACGGGGTGGAGCCCGTGGAGTTCGCCGTGGCGGTGGACGGCCTGTGCGTCATCGTAAGCGACCAGAACCCCATCGACGCCCTCACCGTGGACGAGGTGGGGCGGCTGTTCCGGGGCGAGCTCAAGAACTGGAAGGCCCTGGGCGGCCCCGACCGGCCGGTGACCCTGTACGGCCGGCAGTCCAACTCGGGCACCTACGTGTTCTTCCAGGAGCACGTGCTGGGCAACCGGGACTACGCCCAGACCATGAACCGCATGAACGGAAACGCCCAGATCCTGGAGGCCGTGGCCCGGGACGCTTCGGCGGTGGGCTACGTGGGCATCGGCTACGTGGTGGACGAGCACGGCAACGTCCGCAAGGGCATCAAGCCCCTCAAGATCAAGACCGCCTCGGGAGAGGCCCTGAGCCCCCTGGATCGGGAGGCCGTGAAGGCCGGCCGCTACCCCTTGGCCCGGGCCCTGTACCAGTACACCAACGGCACCCCCCGCGGCGTGGTGGCCGAGCTCCTGAAGTTCGAGCTGTCGGAAGCCGGCCAGAGGATCGCGGAGGAGCAAGGGTTCTACCCCGTGGGCGGGGAACTCCTCGAAAAGAACCGGAAAGCCCTGGGCGAGTAGCCGGTTCCCGCCCACAACCGAGCCCTCGAACGAAGGCCCCGCCACGGCGGGGCCTTCGTCGTCTGTCAACCTGGCGCCTGAACAGACGCGCTCTGGGGGGCATGAAGCCTGCCGGGGTACCGGGCGCGGCGAGTCTCGCGCCCGGGCGGAAGCAGGTCCCCTGTCCCGGCGTCGAAAAGGCGCACCACGCTTGCTGTCGGTTCGACAACCGCACCCCGCCTCAGAGGGCGGCCCTCCCCCGCTCTCCGGTGCGGATGCGGATCGCGTCGTGCACCGGGCTCACGAACACCTTGCCATCACCGATCTTGCCGGTGCGGGCCGCGGCCACGATGGCGTCGGCCACGGCTGCGGCCATGGGCTCCTCCACCACCACCTCCACCTTCACCTTCGGCACGAAGTCCACCGTGTACTCTGCACCACGGTAGAGCTCCGAGTGCCCCTTCTGTCGGCCAAACCCCCGGACCTCGGTCACGGTGATCCCCCGCACCCCGAGGTCGTGGAGGGCATCTTTCACGGCATCGAGCCGGAAGGGTTTGAAAATCGCCTCGATCTTTCGCATGGGACCGATCTCCTCTCCTCGTTCGTTTCGTCACCGATGGGTTCGAGCGGTCGAGGGCCCGGTCGCCGCCGCCACGCACAGGGCCTTCTGCCGCTCGTTCCCCACTCCTTACACGAACCGTGCCAGGCCGGCACGGCCTCGGCCCACCTCCCTGGCGGAACGAGGCGAAACGGGGAATCTCCGTAAAAAACACAATTGTCCCAAAGAAACGCAGCGCTACATTTTTGTCTGATACGACACTCAACGGTCCGATTTTGTCTCACGATCCCCCACCCCGCCCTCCTCTCCGAGAGAAGAAAACCAAAGACATCTCAATGTGTTACACCGTATACCTCTCCAAGACGGACCGGCTGGCACGCCTCTGGCACGGGGCCCTCGGTGTCGCCGCCGCGACAAGGACCCCAACCAGCAAAGGAGACGGTACGATGAAACACGCGATCCGAAGGCTTTCCTCCGCAGGGCTTTTCGCCCTCGTTCTCACCGGGGCGGCGTGGGCAGCCGACGAGCCCCTCACCGCCGATGTGGTGCAGACCCATCTCAACTACGTGTGGACCCTGGTGGCCGCCTTCCTCGTGTTCTTCATGCAAGCGGGGTTCGCCATGGTGGAGGCCGGGTTCACCCGGGCCAAGAACGTGTGCAACATCCTGATGAAGAACTTCATGGACTTCGGGATGGGAGCGCTCGCCTTCTTCTTCGTCGGGTTCGGGCTCATGTTCGGGCTGTCGAACGGCTGGATCGGGACCTCTGGGTTCATGCTCCGCGATTTCGCCGTGGATGGGGACCCGTGGGTGTATGCCTTTTTCATGTTCCAGGTGGTGTTTGCGGCCACCGCCGCCACCATCGTGTCGGGCGCCGTGGCGGAACGGATGAAGTTCAGCGGGTACCTCGTGTTCAGCGCCCTCATGACCGCGATCGTCTACCCGGTGTTCGGCAGTTGGGCCTGGGGCAGCTTGTACAAAGGTGGCGGCTGGCTCGAGGGGCTGGGGTTCATCGACTTTGCGGGCTCCACGGTGGTCCACTCCGTTGGCGGCTGGGCGGCCCTTGCCGGCGCCATCGTGGTGGGGCCCCGGATCGGCAAGTACAAGAACGGTAAACCCCAGGCCATCCCGGGCCACTCCATTCCGCTGGCAGCCCTGGGCGTGCTGATCCTCTTCTTCGGGTGGTTCGGGTTCAACCCGGGGTCCACCACCGCGGGCGACACCTCCATCGCCCTGATCGCGGTGACCACGGCCCTGGCGGGTGCGGCGGGGCTCGTCTCGACCATCTACTACACGTGGGTTCGGTTCGGGAAACCTGACGTGGGCATGACCCTGAACGGCTGTCTGGCCGGGCTCGTGGGCATCACGGCTGGCTGCGCCAATGTCAGCCCCCTGTCGGCCATCGTGATCGGGCTCGTGGCCGGGGTGCTCGTGACCGAGTCGGTGGTGCTCTTCGACAAGGTGGGGGTGGACGACCCCGTGGGCGCGGTGTCGGTGCACGGCGTGTGCGGCGCCTGGGGCACGCTGGCGGCAGGCCTGTTCAACTCGGCGGGGTTCTCCTGGAGCGTGGTGGGGGTGCAGGTCCTCGGGATCGCCGTGGCCTTCGTGTGGGCCTTCGGCTCCAGCTTCGTGCTCTTCCGGATCCTCAAGGCGGTGATGGGGGTGCGTCTGAGCGCGGAGGAGGAGCTAACGGGCTGCGACCTGTCCGAGCACGGCCTGAGCGCGTACCCCGAGTTCCTCTTTCCCACCGTGATCGGCTCAGCAGGCTCTGGACCCAACGACGGCTCCGAAGCGCGTCTGGGCGCGGCCGGAAAACTGGCCTCCTCCGAAGTCTGATCCTGAACCCGATGGACGTTTTCTCCGTCTCCAGCGAAAGGGGCACCCCATGAGCACGAACCCCGTCATTGCGGCTGCTCTCGTCGCCGCGCTCATCACCGCGCCTGCCACCGCGGCCGACGTGGAGGACTGGCTGGCGCCCGCCAACTTCACGGGCAACGTGGCGTACACTTCGGACTACGTGTTCCGCGGCGTCTCCCAAACGGACTCCAACTGGGCCGTCCAGGGCGGGCTCGACTACGCCGCCCCTGCCGGTGTGTACGTCGGCACCTGGGCCTCCAATGTGAGCTTCGGGGGGGGTGTGGAGATGGACCTCTACGGCGGGTTCGCGTCGGAGATCTCTGGAGTGTCGTATGACGTCGGGGTCGTCTATTACGCATACCCAAAATCCAACGACGACCCGGAGATGAACTATTACGAGGCATCGCTCCGCCTCGGCTACACCCTGCCCGGCTGGGGGGCTCTCTCGCCGTCGGTGGGGCTCGGGTACTCATATTCGCCTGACTTTTTCGGGGAGGACGGGGCCGCCCATTACCTCGTCGCCGACGCCAGCCTCGGCCTCCCCCATGGCCTGACCCTTTCGGGCGAGGTGGGGTGGCAGACGGTGGAAGGCGACCAGACCACCGGGCACGGTCGAGGGCTCGACGGCGGTGATGGATTCGACTACGTGCATTACCGGGTGGGCATATCCGGATCGGTCAAAGGAATGGACCTCGACCTCAGCTACCACAACACCACCGAGCCTGACTTCCTCGGCGAGGACGTCGCAGACGGTCGGCTCGTGTTCACGGTGTCCCGTTCCCTCTGAACAGGTTGCACAGCCCACGGCCCCCAGCCCTTGTGGCCGGGGGCCTTTTGGGCGCTCCCGTGCCCGTGCCCCCCCCGCTCCCCTCGTTCAACCTCTGCAACGTGCCGCCCCCGGTGCTCGCCTCGGTGGCGTTCCAACGCCACCCCCGGCCGGTTCACATCCAGGGGGTCCGCCGCACCCACCGCCGGCTGTTCGCGTGGCTCCGGCGCACCCGGGATCCCCAGGACCGAAGCCGCCGGTTCCGGGAGTACATGGACGTGGCCTTCCGCCTCCACCAGTGGCGTGACGAGCCCGAAGGATCCGGACGCGCGAGTCTGCGGAACAGCTACTTCCGGTACCTGCGCGGATGGATGGTGGACTCGAACTCCCGGGAGGCCGCCGTCCTGAAAGCCTGGGCCGAGAGCCGGTTTGGGCTTCCGCCCTGTCATCACGGGGCCCCGATCCGGGGGACTGACGACCCGTCGTACCTGCGCTACCGCACCGCCGCGGCCCGGGGCGAGGGGAGGACGAATGCCCTGCGTCTGCAGCTCGACCTCCTGTTCGAGTTCATCCAAGACGAGGTGCGGCGCCGGTACCCAGGGCCTCCGCGGGGTCTCAAGCTGTACCGGGGCATCCACGACCTCGAGGAGCACGAGGTGACGGCGCGCCCGGCCCGCGACCGGGTCGTGGTATGGCTCAACAACCTGGTGTCGTTCACCCGTGACGCGGAGCGGGCCTGGGAGTTCGGTAGCCGGGTGCTGGAGGTGACCGTTCCCACGAGCAAGATCGTGTTCGACGGCCGCCTGCTGCACACGAGCCTGCTGGCCGGGGAGGAGGAGGTGCTGGCGCTGGGCGGTCAGGTGGAGGCAAAGGTGCGGTGGTGGTGACGGCCGGGGTGTGCGACCGGGCCCGGGCGGCGATGCTCGGCTTCGGAGTGGGCGACGCCCTGGGGGCCACGACCGAGTTCATGACCGCGGCGGAGATCCGGCATCGATACGGAGTGCATCGGACCCTGCGGGGCGGAGGGTGGCTCGGGCTGCGGCCTGGCCAGGTCACCGACGACACCGGCATGCTTCTGGCCCTGGCCGAGGCCGTGGCGGAAACCGGGCGCTGGGACCTTGAGGCGATCGCCCAGGGGTTCGTGGCCTGGCTCCGGTCGCGGCCGGTGGACGTGGGCGCCACCTGCGCCCGAGGGATCCGGCGGCTCCTCGTGGAGGGCACCCTCCAAGCCCCCCCGGGAGAGTGGGACGCCGGAAACGGGGGCGCCATGCGGGCCCCGGCCGCCGGGATTGCTTCGCTGTCGAGCCCCCTTGCGGCGGGGACCCGCGCCGTACGCCAGGCCCGCATCACCCACAACCACCCCCTTTCCGACGCCGCGTCGGCGGCGGTGGCTCTCATGGTGCGGGCGGCCGTGCTCGGGCTTGGGTTCGAGGCCGTCGACCGGGTGGCCCGGGCCCTGGGCCGCAGGCATCCGGCGTTTCGGGCCACCGGCATGCGGCCGGTGTCGAGCCCTTACGTGGTGGACACCCTCAGGACCGTGCTCTACTTCCTCCGGACGACCGGGTCGTTCGAGGAGTGCCTGGTGGGGGTGGTGAACCAGGGGGGCGACGCCGACACGGCGGGCGCCATCGCAGGCGCGATCGCGGGCGGCCTCGGGGGCACGGCCGCGGTCCCCCGCCCCTGGCTCCGCCGGCTCGACCCGCGGGTCCGCGACCGGTTGGAGGTGGCCGCGGGGAACCTGATCCGCCTCGGGGGATAGGCGGAAACGGGTTCAGCCCCGACGCCGGACCGCCCAGCCGGCCCGGCGGAGCGCCAGGAGCCGGGTGGGGTGCCAACGCCGGTGCCGGTAAAACCGAAGGGCCGGGGCGTTGTCCCGGTCGGCCAGGAGCTGGAGCCTAAGGAGGCCCCGGCCGTGGGCCCAGGCCTCGGCAGCCTCCAGGAGCGTCGCGCCGATCCCCCGGCCGCGGAATCCCTCGTCCACCACCAGGTCCTCCAGGAGGCCCACTTCTCCGCCCTCGGCCGTGGATATGAGAACCTGCACGCTCACCATACCCACCGGCCGGCCCGCCGCCTCGGCCACGAAGACCTGCGCCCGGCGCGGATCTGCGGCCAGAAGCCACGCCAGGCCGCGGGCTTGGCGCGCGGGGTCGGAGGCGAAATCGGCCTCCAGACGAAAAAGTTGCTCCAGCAGCCGGCACAGAGCCGGCACATCGTCAGGCCGGGCTGGGCGGACGGTAACAGCTTCCATGGGGTCTCCTGGTAACGGCGGTCTACGGTTTTCGGTTGCCGGTCGCTTCTCGGGTGGTCTCGGCCGGAAGGCCAAAAGGATGGAAATCCAGAAGGCCGGAATCCTACTCGATTCCAGGTTGTTCGACCCGGCTGGCCGCAGGCTCCGGGCCGCCGGCATGGGGGCTACAGGACCAGCTCGAACGCGGCCTCGTCGGGTTCCCGGTCGATCCGGTCGAGGAACGCGTCGAGGATCTTCTCAGCGAGCCGCATGGCGCCCCGGTACCCCACGGTGGGGAAGAATTGGTGGCCGACCCGGTCGAGCACCGGAAACCCGTGGCGCACCAGGGGGATCCCTTCGTCCCGGGCGATGTACTTGCAGTAGGTGTTGCCGATGATGAGGTCCACCGGCTCGTTCTTGATGAGCTGGTGGAAGTGGAACATGTCGGACGCCTGGGCCACGTTGCCCTCGACCCCGGCTTCCCCCAGGAGTCCTCGCACCCGTTCCTCGAACCGTTTGCCCGGGGTGCCTGTGACCACGTGCACGGGCTTCATGTCGAGGGTGAGGCAGAACTCCGTGAGCGGGATGAGGGGATCGGGATCCCCGACCAGGGCCACCTTCTTACCGTAAAAGTACTGGGACATGTCGGCCAGCAGGTCCACGAGCCGGCCCCGCTCCCGGGTGACCGAGGCCGTGACCTCCACCTTCCCGACCCGCCGCAGGGCATCCACGAACCGGTCGGTGGCGAGAAGCCCGATGGGCGTGTCGAGCACCTCGAAGGGGACCTGGGCCTTTTTCTCCAGGGCCTCCGCGGCCGGGGCCGAGGCCCAAGCCCCGAGGGCCAGGGTGGCTCGGCTGCCGCCCACGGTCCGCAGATCCTCCACCCGCACGCCCCCTTCCGGATAGAACTCGTGGCGGCCGGTCATGGGGGCGTCGAGAACGCCCGAGGTGTCGGGGAAAAGGAGGCTCTCCACGCCCATCTCGGCCGCCAGGTGCTTGAGCTCGGCCATGTCCGCGGGTTCCACGAACCCGGGGATCACGTTGATGCGATCGGCCGGGACCGTGCCGGGCTCGGCAAAATACTCCACCAGGGCCTTGGTCATGTTGGCGAACCCCGTGATGTGTGACCCCACGAAGCTCGGGGTGTTGGCGTGGATCACGGTCTTCCCCTCGGGGATCTTGCCCGCGTCCGTTGCGCTCTTGACGATCTGGGGGATGTCGTCGCCGATCACCTCGGAAAGGCAGGTGGTGTGCACGGCCACCACGTCGGGGTCGTAGAGTGCAAAGATGTTCTCGATGGCCTGCGTCAGGTTGGCCATGCCCCCGAACACCGAGGCGCCCTCGGTGAACGAGCTCGTGGCCGCCATCACGGGCTCCTTGGTGTGGCGGGTGAGCATGCTACGGTGGTAGGCGCAACAGCCCTGGGACCCGTGGCTGTGGGGCAGGCACCGGTGCACCCCGAGGGCGGCGTAGAGCGCCCCCACGGGCTGGCAGGTCTTGGCGGGGTTTGTGGTGAGGGCCGATCGGTCTCGGATTTCTTTGTGGGTGTGTCGCAGCAACATGGGTCACCTCATCTGGCACGAAGCGGGGGATCAGGACGCCTGGCGCAGGACCTCGGGCTGGGGTTTCTCGGCCCACGGCGGGGTCACGTGCCGCCAGATCCGGGTGTTCACCATACGATCGATCTCGCGGTAGAACCGGATCGCCCCGCGGAATCCGGCGTAGGGGCCGTGATAGTCGTAGTTGTGGAGCTGCTTCATCGGGATGCCGTGCTTCTGGATCACGTACTTCTCCTTGATGCCGGCGCAGAATACGTCGGGCCGGTAGAGCTCGATGAGCCGCTCGGTCTCATGGTGGGTGATGTCGTCGATGACCAGGCTCCCCACCTCCATGTCGGCCATGAGCCCCTCGTACTCCCCGAAATCCAGGCCCTGGGCCCGAAGGGCCTCGAGCTCGTCCGCGGTCTTGCGGGGCCGGTACTGCTCGGGGTCGGGCTCCACATCGAGCTCCTCGATGTTGCGGCTGTCGGCGTCGACCTTGATGAACGGCAGCACCTTTCGGCCTTCGTAGTCGTCCCGGTGGCCGAACTCGTACCCGGCCGCCACGGTGCGCATGCCGATCTCCCGGAACAGCTCCTGGTAGTGGTGGGCCCGCGAGCCGCCGACGAACAGCATGGCGGTCTTGCCCCCGGTGCGGGGGCGGATTTCGTCGATTACGGCTCGGACCGCGGGCATCTCCTCGGCGATGACCCGCTCCACCCCGTCGATGAGCTCCGGGACGCCGAAGTACTGGGCGATCTTCCGCAGCGACTTGGCCGTGGCCTCGGCTCCGATGAAGTTCACCTTGATCCAGGGGATGCCGTACTTTTCCTCCGTCATCTCCGCCATGTAGTTAATGGAGCGATGGCACATGACGGCATTCAGGTCTGCCATGTGGGCCCGGGCGAACTGGTCGTACGAGGCGTTTCCGCTGAACGTGGACACCAAGGTGATCCCGCAGCGCTCCAGGATCCGCTCGATCTCGAACGCGTCGCCCCCGATGTTGTACTCCCCGAGCAGATTGATCCGGAACCGGCCCTCCGGCGGCTCGTCTTGGGTGCCCACCACGTGCTGGAAGATGCCGTTGTTGGCGATGTGGTGGCCGGCCGACTGGCTCACTCCCTTGTAGCCCTCGCAGCTGAAGGCGAACACGTTGATGCCGAGCTCCTCCTTCATGTCGCGGGCCACGGCGTGGATGTCGTCGCCGATCAGGCCCACCGGGCAGGTGGCCGCGATGGCTATGGCCTTGGGCCGGAAGATCTCGTAGGCCTCCCGGATGGCCTTCCGGAGCTTCTTCTCCCCCCCGAACACGATGTCGTTCTCCTGCATGTCGGTCATGAGGGCGTAGGGCATGTAGTTGGGGGCGTCCTCCGAGGGCGGCCGGGTCTGGTTCCGGCGGGTGAGCCAGCTGTAGAACCCGCATCCCACGGGGCCGTGGGTGATGGTGAGGATGTCCCGGACCGGGCCGAGGATCACCCCCTTGCACCCGGCGTAGGAGCAGCCCCGCTGGGTGATCACGCCGGGCGTGGTCCGGGTGTTGGAGAGGATCTGGGGCCGGAACCCCTCCGTGTCGGGGGGGGCGTTCACCACGATCTGCTTGGCGCGCTTGCGGGCCGCCTTGGAGGGGTAGGCCTCGGTTATCACTCGTTTGGTGTCTTCGGGCCGCGGGGCTTCGGATGCCATGGTCGTCTCCTCTTGGCTTGGGGGAAGGAGGCGTGTTCAGGGGGCCGCCGGAAGGGGGCCGGGTTGCACCACCACCTCGATGCCGCGGGCGGCCAACTCGGCGGCCGGCCGCTCGCCGATCCGGGCGCAGTACACCCGCCGGCAGTCTTCGAGGACCTCGGCGATGCCGACGAACCGCCCCTCGTCGAAAGGGTGGTCGGGGGCGCCGGTGGAAAGCGGGGTCACCGGTCGGGCGGCCACGAACCGGGGGCCGCCGGCCTCCAGGTCGTAGATCCAGAATCGGCGGGCCCGGCCGAAGTGCTCGTCCACGCTCTTGCCGTCGGTGGATGCGATCGCGAAGCGCATGGGTCACCTCCTGGGGTGGGGAGTGGAAAGGGCGCGGGGACTCAGCCGCACCCGGAGCCGTCGCCGCCGCAGCCGGGCCCGCGGGAGCAGCCGGCCCGGCGCCGGCGGAACCGCGTGGGATCGACGCCCGAGAACACGGCGGAGAGCCCGAGCTCGATGAACCCGTCCATCTCGATGGGTACGACCCCGGCCTCGGTGAGGATCGCCCGGGGCCCCTCCCCGACCCCGCTCACCAGCACGGCGCGACAGTCGCCGAGCCCCTCGGCAAGCCGTCGCCACCGGTCGGGTCCGCCCCCGGGCGGAGGGGCCGGCCGCTCCTCCACAAGCAGAAACCCGGCCCCCTTCCGGGCCCACACCTGAAACGAGCGGGCCTCGCCCAGGTGCTGGTTCACGAGCATGCCCTCCCGGGTGGCCACGGCCACGTGGGGTCGGTCGGTGCGAAGGGGCGGGGGCGCTTCGGCAGCCTCTTGGAGGAGCGGCGCGAACTCGCCGGAGCGGTCCTCCCCCAGGAGCCCCACGGCGTCGGCCCGGCACCGGCGGCAGTGGCGCATCTGGGGCAGGAACCGCTCGGCCTCGGCGCGCAGCTCCCGCAGGAGCTCGGGCCCCGGCTCGGGCACGTCGGCCAGGGGGGTGCCCGCCGTGGGCACCAGCCCCATCACGTTCAGGACGTCGGCGCCCCATCCGGCCACAGTGCGGGCCACCTCGGCCACGTGGTGGTCGTTCACCCCGGGCACCACGATGCAGTTAACCTTGACGAGGATCCCCCGGGCCTTGAGCCCGGTTACGGCCAGGCGCTGGCGCTCGAGGAGGACGGCGGCCGCCTCGGGGCCCCGGTAGATCACCTTCCCGTCCCGGGCCCAGGCGTAGAGCGACGCTCCCACGGCCGGATCCACGGCGTTCACCGTGACCGTCACGTGGGTCACCCCTAGCGCGGGAAGTTCGTCGAGCAGCGGCGGCAGCCCCAGCGCGTTGGTGGCGACGCACAGGAGCATCTCGGGGCAACGCTCCCGCACGAGCCGGAGCGTCGTCAGGGTCTCGTCGGGGTTGGCGAATGGGTCGCCCGGGCCGGCGATGCCCACCACCGAGATGCGGGGTTCCGCGGCCACGACCCGCTCCAGATACCCAACGGCCTGGTGGGGCGAGAGCACGGCGCTCGTGACCCCGGGCCGGCTTTCGTTCACGCAGTTGTACCGGCGGTTGCAGTAGGCGCACTTCAGGTTGCACCGGGGCGCCACCGGAAGATGGATCCGGCCGCAGTGACCGTGGCTCTCCGCGTGGAAGCAGGGATGGCGGTTGAGGTCGAGGGCGGGGTTCATGGGAGATATACTCCGGCGGTTTAGAGATAGCCGTAGCCCACGTCGGAGGCCTCCTGCCGCTGGGCGAGCAGGGCGTTCACGACGCGGTCGAAAAGGTCCTGGGTGCCGGCGTACCCGAGGAGCCGCTGCCGGGCCGCCCCGAACCGGTCGTGGATGGGGAATCCCACCCGCACCAGGGGATGCCCCGGTCCCGAGCCAGGGGATACGCCTTGCTCGTGCCCACCACGAGGCCGAGCCCCAGGTCCCGGGTCTCCTCGGCGACGGTGTAGTAGTCCACCCCCTCCCGCACGGCCGGCGGCTCCCGGAGGAGTCCGGCCGTGGCGGCCTCCACGGCACCCTCGAGGATTCCGGATCGATCCCCGGTGGCCACGTACGCGACCTGAATCCCGGTCTCGGCGAGAAACCCGGAGAGGCCTGCGGCCAGGTCCTCGTCGGCCACCACGGCCGCCCGGACCCCGGCCAGATACTTGTGAGCATCCACGTAGGCGTCCACGAGCCGCCCCCGCTGGGCCCGGACCCGCCCCGGGGTGGGCCGGCCCGAGAGTTCCTCCAGCGCCGCGAAGAACCGGTCGGACGCCCGAATCCCCACGGGAAGGGGTAGGGGGAGGAGCTCCACCCCAAACCGATCGCGCACCCAGGCCCCGGGGCCCGAGGCGTCGCCGGCCGCGCAGCCGAACGCCACCGTGGCCCGGGCACGGCCCGCGGCCTGGAGCGCCTCAAGGGGGGTTCCGCCGGGGGGCACCGAGGTGTAGGAGTCCCAGGCGGGCCCGTCCAGGGGGTCGGAGGGGTCGGGGATCACGGCCGCCTCGAGGCCGAAGGCGCGGACCACGTCCTTCAGGTGCCGGAGGTCGGCCGGGGAGGCCATGCCCGGCAGGAGGTTTAGGTGGGAACCGGCCGGCCCGGGACGGGCCAGGGCCTTGAGGAGCGCCCGCACCGCCCGCCGGAACCCCTCCGTGTGGGTGCCCCCGAAGCTCGGGGTCCGGACCGTCACCACCCGGGGGAGGATGACGCCGGGGTTCTTCCCGGCGAGTTCGGCTAGAAACGCCTCGACCAGGGGGCCCGGCTCCTCCCCGATCGTCTCGGTGAGGCAGGTGGTGGCCACCCCGATGACCCGGGGCCGCATGGCCGTGATGACGTTCCACAGCCCCTGGCGCAGGTTGGGGCCTCCCCCGAACACGGCCTGCCGCTCCCCCAGCGACGACGAGGCGATGTCCACGGGTTCCCTGTAGTGGCTGATGAGGTACCGGCGCATATAGGTGGCGCAGCCCTGGGACCCGTGGAGGAACGGCACGCCACCCTCGACGCCCTTGAAGGCAAGGCACGCGCCCAGGGGCATGCACAGGTGGCAGGCATTGGTGGTCGAGACGAAGGCGGGGGCGGCGGTCTCAGGCATGGCAGACCTCCCGGGAGCCGGTCCGGCGCGGGGCGAACCGCCACACCGGGCTCGTGACGGTGCGGTGGACCTCCTCGGCGAACCGGAGCATCCCCTCGAACCCGGCCAGGGGAAGCTTGCGTTCGTGGTTGTGGTCGCAGAACCCGATGCCGAGCTTGTAGGCGATGGGCCGCTCTTTGACCCCGCCCACGAGGAGATCCGCCCCCTGCTCCAGCAGGAGCGTGCTCAGCTCCAGGGGGTTCGTGTCGTCCACGATCACCGTGCCGGGATCGGTGATCTCGTGCAGTTCCCGGTAGTCTTCGGCGGTGCCGGTCTGGGAGCCCACGATCACCGTGCGCATGTCCAGAAGCCGGAACGCCTTGACGAGGGAGAAGGCCTTGAACGCGCCCCCGACGTAGATGGCCACCCGCCGGCCCTCCAGGTCGGCCCGGATCGACCGGAGGCGGGGCTCCAGGGCGGAGAGTTCCTCGCGGACGAGCTCCCGAGCCCGGCCGGGCAGGCCCGGATCCCGGTCGGCGAAATGGTCGCCCACGGCGTAGAGGGCCTCGGCCATGTCGTCCACCCCGAAGTACGACACCCTCCGGAACGGCACGCCGTAGGCCTCCTCCATGCGGCGGGCCAGGGCCAGGGTGGCTCCCGAGCACTGCACCAGGTTGAGCGCCGCGCCGTGGCACCGCGCGATGTGGGCGACGCGGCCGTCGCCGGTGAGGTTGGCCACCACCTCGACCCCCATGCGCTCCAGGTAACCCCGGACGATCCACAGCTCACCGGCCAGGTTGAAGTCCCCGAGGATGTTGACGCTCACCGGCGAGATCCCGTCCGTGGGCCCCGTGCCCACCAGGCGGAACAGGGCCTCGCAGGCCGCCGCATATCCGGCCCGCTTGGTGCCCTGGAACCCCTCGGACCGGACCGGGATCACCGGGATCCCCTGCTCGGCGGCGACCCGCTTGCACACGGCCCCCAGGTCGTCGCCGATCAGCCCCACCACGCAGGTGCTGTACACGAACGCCCCGGCCGGGCGGTGCCGGTCGATCAGCTCGGTGAGGGCCCGGTAGAGCTTCTCCTCGCCGCCGAAAATGACCTCCCGCTCCCTGAGGTCGGTGCTGAAACTCAGGCGGTGGAGTTGGGGGCCCGACGAGAGGGCCCCCCGAATGTCCCAGGTGTAGGCCGCGCACCCCACCGGCCCGTGGACCAGGTGGAGGGCGTCGGCCACCGGGTAGAGCACCACCCGGGCCCCGCAGAACACGCAGGCCCGCTGGCTCACGGCGCCGGCGAGGCTCTCCCGGTCGCAGGCGAGGCGGAAGGCGCCGTCTCCCTTGCGGTGCACCTGGTCGCGGCGGGCCTCGAAAGGCAGGGCGGTCATGCGGAATATCCTACGGTTCGTCGATGCGGTGCGCGCCGGAGGCGCGCCCCTCCTCGAGGGCGTCCAGGATCTCGTCGGCCACCTCCTCGTCCACCCCGCCGTACCAGGCGCCGTGGGGGTACACGACCACCACGGGCCCCCGGTCGCAGGCCTTGAGACAGCCGGTCGTCGAGACCAGGGCATCGAGGCCCCGGTCGGCTACCTCGGCCTCGAGGTAGGCCACCAGGCCGTGGGAGCCCTTCTGGAGGCAGACCCCTTTGGCCTCGGCACCCCGGAAGCTTCCGCACACGAGGAGGTGATGGGCGGGTCGTCGCATGGGTTCGCCTCCTCTCGCCTACCCGAACAGCCCGTAGTCCATTAGGAGCTTCTCCAGCTCGGGGATCGGGAGGGGCTTGGGGATCACGAACATGTCGTTCTCGTCCATGGCCCGGGCGAGGTTGCGGTAGTGTCCGGCCTGGGGGTGCTCGGGCGCGTAGTCGATCACGGTCTTGCGGTGGATCTCGGCCTTCTGGACCACGTTGTCCCGGGGCAGGAAGTAGAGCATCTGGGTGCCCAGCTTCTCGGCGAAGGCCCGGATCATCTCCTCCTCGTTGTCCACCTTGCGGCTGTTGCAGATGAGCCCCCCCAGCCGCACCCCGCCGGCCCGGGCGTATTTCTGGATGCCCTTGCAGATGTTGTTGGCGGCGTACATGGCCATCATCTCGCCGGAGACCACGATGTAGATCTCCTGGGCCTTGCCCTCGCGGATCGGCATGGCGAACCCGCCGCACACGACGTCGCCCAAGACGTCGTAGAACACGTAATCGAGCTCCTTGTCGTCTTCGTACGCGCCGAGGGCCTCGAGAAGATTGATCGAGGTGATGATGCCCCGGCCGGCACACCCCACTCCGGGCTCGGGCCCGCCCGACTCCACGCACACCGCCTCGCCGAACCCGGCCTTGGCCACGTCCTCGAGCTCCACGTCCTCGCCCTCGTC
The DNA here is from genome assembly GCF_000526155.1 of Deferrisoma camini S3R1. NCBI lineage: Bacteria > Pseudomonadati > Thermodesulfobacteriota > Deferrisomatia > Deferrisomatales > Deferrisomataceae > Deferrisoma > Deferrisoma camini. The sequence goes on from NZ_JAFN01000001.1 coordinate 2,543,123, forward strand.
CCGCAGGGTGTCGAGTACGCTCTTTTGCGCGAGGCCCCCCAGGAGCAGCCGGGTGGAGTCGGCCTTGGGATCGCAGCCGACCACCATCACCTTTTTCCCGGCCTCTGCGAGCCCCGCCACGGTGTTCTGGGTAGTGGTGGATTTGCCGATGCCGCCTTTTCCGTAGATCGCCACCTTTCGCATCTCTGTTGCCTCCCTGGTTTCGGGTTGGTGTTGTCCCGTAGAGAGCAACGGATGTGCCAAGAGGCGGGTAGCGTTTCGATTCTTTTCCTAACCTCTTGGAACGTATTGTGGATTTTTATTTCGGACTGAATCCTCCGGGATATGGTTTCTCTAGGATCTCACAAAAAAGTAGATCACGGTTTACATCGAGGTGACGTAGAGATTCAGGCCTGTAAACAACAGGTCAAACAGAAAACCCCCGGCAGCAACGCCGGGGGCCCGGAGGGGGGCGCCGGGGCGGGGTCAGAGGGGAGGCGTCGTGGTACGGGAGCGGTTGGCCCGCACGCGGTCCAGCAGGCCATACTTGCGGATACGATACCCGATCTGCCGGAGGGTGAGCCCCAGTTCCCTGGCAGCGCGCGACTGGACCCAACCGTTCCGTTCCAAGGCGGCCACCACCTCCCGCCGCTCCATCTCCTTGAGGGGTGGGAGCTCCTCGGGGCTCCGCTCCTCGTGGAGCCCGGCCGCCACCACGTGGGGGGGGAGATGTCCGATGTCGATCTCGCCCCCGTCGTTCAGGATCGCCAGCCGTTCCATCAGGTTCTCCATCTCTCGGACGTTCCCCGGCCAGCGGTACTCCAGGAGGGCTCGCCGCGCCTTCCCGGTGAGGCGGAGGGGTTTTCCGTACTCGGCGCCGAACTTGGCGAGGAAATGGTCGAGGAGAAGGGGGGTGTCGGCCGGCCGGTCCCGCAGGGGAGGGACCACAATGGGAAACACGTTGAGCCGGTAAAAGAGGTCCTCCCGGAATGTCCCTTCCGCCACGGCCTCGGCGAGTTCCCGGTTGGTGGCGGCCACGATGCGCACGTCTACCTTGCGGGTCCGGGTGGAACCGAGGCGCTCGAACTCCTGGTCCTGCAGAAATCGCAGGAGCTTCGCCTGGAGCAGCAGGGGCATTTCGCCCACCTCGTCCAGGAACAGGGTTCCCCCGTCGGCGTCCTCCACCCGGCCGGGCTTTACCCTCTCCGCGCCGGTGAAGGCGCCCCTCTCATACCCGAAAAGCTCCGCCTCCAGGAGGTTGTCGGGGATGGCAGCACAGTTGAGCTTGACGAACGGCCCGTCGGCCCGGGGGCTCATCTCGTGGAGGATGCGGGCGATAAGGGTCTTCCCGGTGCCTGACTCCCCCAGGAGCAGCACCGACGCCCGGCTCGGGGCAACCTTGCGCACCAGCTCCTGCACCTCAGCCATGGCCCGGCTGCGGGCCACCAGGAAAAAGCCCTGGTACCTCTCCGAGAGCTCGGTGCGCATGGCGCGGTTCAAACGCTCGAGCCGACGACGCTCGTGTTCCGCCGAGCGATTCAGGGCCACGAGCTGGGCCACGAGGGCGGCGACCACGGTCAGAAACTCGATGTCCCGCTGGAGGGAGACCTCGGGCCCGAACATCCGGTCGGCGGTCATGACCCCGATGGGCTGACCCCGAAGCAGGATCGGCACCCCGAGGAACGCCACGCCGTCCTTGCCGATGTTGCGGGCTCTGGTGCGGTTGAGGAACAGGGGCTCCGACCGGATGTCGGGCACCACCACCGGCACCCTCCGGGAGAACACCTGGCCGGTAACACCCTCGCCGGGCGCGTAGACCCCCCGACCCTGGGCCGCGGGACTGAGGCCGTGGGCCGCCCGGATCACGAGCCGTTTGGCCTCCTCGTCGTAGAGCACCACCGTGCCGCGGGTCATCCCCAGGTGTTCAGAAAGCACTGTCAGGACCCGGGCTAGGGTATGGTCGAGGTCGAGCGCGCCCCCGATGAGACGGCAGATTTCGAGCAGCGCGTTCCATTCGAGTTCGCGGATCGAAGCGTTCAGCGGCATGTTCTTTCTCGCCTCCCAACCGGCGCAGGGTCGATGCAACGGGCCCGGGTGGGGCGGTCGGTACGCCCCGCCGCGCGGAGCCGGGGGCTATCCGACCCGGCGCAGCCAGGCCAGCGCCTTTCGGCCCGAGTGCTTTCCCCGGACGATCTCGTGGCGCCGCCCGACGAGCTGGGGGGGAAAGGGCTCGTAGAGCCCTGGGGATTTCAGGAGCCCGTCCACGTGGATGCCCGACTCGTGGCGGAACGCGTCACGGCCGACCACGGGTTTGCCCGGGGGAATGGGCCGCGACGCCCGCCGAGCCACGCCATGGGCAAGCCCGGAGAGGCGGGAGAGCCGCACGCCCGTAGGCACCCCGAGACAACGCCACAGGGCCACAGCCACCTCCTCCAGGGCTGCGTTGCCCGCCCTCTCGCCGAGTCCGAGCACCGTGACGCTCAGCCAACCGGCGCCGGCCCGCGCCGCCGCCACCGCGTTGGCCGTGGCCATGCCGAGGTCGTTGTGGCCGTGGAACTCCAGGGGCACGGAAACCGAGGTGGAGAGCCCCTTCACCAGCACCTGCGCCTCAGCCGGGTCGAGCACCCCGACCGTGTCGGCCACCCGGACCCGAAGCGCCCCCGCGCGCTCGGCGGCCCGGGCGGCCTCGGCAAGGAACCCCCGATCGGCCCGGGAGGCATCTTCGAGGCCGAGCACGATCTCCATCCCTAGACGACGTGCGTGGCGCCCCAGCTCCCCGATCCGGCGCAGCGCGGTGGTCCGGCTCCAGCCGAGCTTGGTACCGATCATGAGATCGGACGCCGGCACGCACACCCCGGCCCGCCGCGCCCCCAAGGCGCGGGCAGCCTCGAGGTCACGCTTCCGGGCGCGGCACCACACAGAGACCGGAACCGGGAGGCCGAGCCGGAGCACCCGACGGATCCCTTCGGCCTCGTCCCCCCCCATGGCCGCGGTGCCCGCCTCGATCTCGTCGACCCCTGCCTCGGCCAGGGCCTGTGCCAGTTCTTCCTTGACCTCCGGGCGGAACGCCACCCCCGGGGTCTGCTCCCCGTCCCGGAGCGTCGTGTCGCACAGCCGGATCACGGTGCCGCCTCCCGGCGCACGGCCGGGACCAGATGCTCGGCTGCGAAACGCGCGATCCGTCGTTTCCGGCAGATGCGCCGAAACGAGAGGACCTTCTCCACGGTCCCCTCCCGGAGCACCACCAGGTCGTCGGCCAGGGCCTCCACGTCGGCCGGGTCGTGGGTCACGAGGATCGTGGGCACCCGTTCGGGGGCGATAGCCCCGGCCAGGGACTCCCTGGCCCGGCGACGCAGGGGCGGATCGAGGGCGGAAAACGGCTCGTCTAGAAGGAGGATCCGGGGCCTGGGCGCCAGGGCGCGGGCGATGGCGACCCTCTGGGCCTGGCCGCCCGAAAGATTCTCGGGCCGCTCATGGGCGAGCGCCGAGAGTTCGAACGCGTCGAGAAGTTCCTCGACCCTACACCGCGCCTCGGCCGACCAGCGGGACCGGGGGCCCAGGGCGTAGCCCACGTTCTCGGCCACGCTCAGGTGAGGGAACAGAGCATAGCCCTGGAACACCATCCCCACCAGGGGCGGGGCCCTCCGGCTCCGGGGCGGGGCAAGGGGAGCTCCGTCGACGGCCACCCGACACCGTGCACCGGACTCCAGCCCGGCGATGCTACGCAGGAGCAGGGTCTTTCCGGAGCCCGAGGGGCCGAACACCGCTACGCGGGGCCCGTCGCACCGAAACGCGATGGCCGCCCGGAAAGTGCGCCGGCCGGACCGGCGTTCGTACCAAACCTCCACGTCGATCATGGCTCTTCCTCCTGGCAGGGGCCGAACCCCGCCTCGGCAAAGAGGGACCGGGCTACCGAGCCCCGGAGGAATGCGAGGAACCGGTATGCCTCCTCCTCATGGGGGCTTCCCGCCACCACGCCGACCACGTATCGGGCCCTGAGGGAGCTTGCGTCCACCACTCGGACCTCGGGGACGCCGGCACGGGCGTCGGTGCGAAACACGATCGCAGCGTCCACCTCGCCCCGGCGGGCGTAGGCCAGAGCCTGGCGCACGCTCGCCGCTAACACCGCCTTCGGGACCACCGCCTGCCACAATCTAAGCGCCTCCAGATGCTGGCGAGCGAGCCGGCCGGCCGGCACAAGGGACGGGTTCCCCAGGGCCACGCGTCGGACCGCGGCGGTTCCCAGGTCCGTCCATGAAGACACAAATCGGGCTCCCCTAGGCGCCACGAGGGAGATCTCGTTGGTTGCGACGCACGCGAGGGAGTCACGGATGAGAACCCCCTCCCGAGCAAGGCGAAGGGCCTGGTCGGCATCCGCGAGCACCACGGCGTCGAGGGGGGCGCCCGCAGCCACCTGCCGGCCGACCGTGCCGGAACCGGCGAAGCTCATGGCGGGCGGAGCATCATCGACGGCCGAGGCGAACTCTCGGCCCACCGTCGGGAGGACGTCGGTGAGGCTCGAGGCCGCCCCCACCGTCAGGGGAGTTGCCGCGGCCAAGCCCGGCGCGAGAAGGCACAGGAGTAGAAGCTCCGGCCTCATCGCCCCCCCCGCGAGAGGACAGCGTCCGCGACAACAAGTAAGACCCCTCCGGTCAGCGCGGCCACAGCCACGAGAAAGAGGGCCTCCTGGTCACGCCCGGCCTGCACGGCCTCGTACACGGCCATGGGGAACGTCCGGGTGCGGCCCGGGAGGCTCCCGGCCACCATGAGCGTGGCCCCGAACTCCCCCAGGGCCCGGGCGAGGCCGAGGGCCATGCCAGCCGCGATGGGTTTCCATGCCAGGGGCAGCAGCACCCGCACGAAGGCATGGGCCCGTGTGGGGCTGTAGAGCCGGGCCGCCTCCCGGAGTTCCACGGGAATCCCTTCCAGCCCGGCCCGGGCGGCACGGTACACCAGCGGGAAGGCCATGACCGCTCCGACCACCACGGCAGCGGTGGGGGTGAACACGAGGCGGGTCCCCAGGAACTCCCAGAGCCAGCCCAGCGGGCCGAACCGGCCGAGGAGCACGAGGAGCCCGAATCCAATCGCGGTGGGCGGGAGTGCCAGGGGGAGGGTGAACGCCACGTCCCACAGCCGGCGGCCGGCAGTGCGGCCGCCCACCCACGCGGCCGCCCCCACTGCCACTACGGCCGCCAGAGCCGTGGCCGCCGCCGCGATGCGCCACGATGTCCAGAGAAGTGCTCCAAGTTCCATGGGAACGCGCAACCTCCGAGGAGGCCGGGATGGCCCCGACGGACGAAACGGATAGCAAGAGGTGGGCCGGGCAGAAACAGCCCGGAATTCTTGGAGGTTACAGGCCGAGGGACGCAAAAAATGGCCCAAAATGTAATTTTTGGACTCAAGAGAGACAATAATGTCCTACCAGGCGAAGACCCCTTGCCTCGCCGTCCCTCGGAGTGGGCCGTGAATCGGGCGTAGGGCCGTCGGCGTGCGGCACCCCCCTCCGACAATTATCCACTCGCACCCCGCGCCGAGGAGGAGGGGCCTACGGCTCCCCTCCCGGAGTGACGGGAAGGTCAGATCCTCCTGAATCGGAGCGGCTGCGCATTTCTTACGCCGCCAGAGCCGAGGCGGTGCGCTCGGCAAGGGCCCGCCTTTTGCGGTACGCCTCGCGGCAGATCCGCATGTCCTCGAAAAACGCCTCCATCTCCTCCATGAGCATGGCCTGGGGGCCGTCGCACAGGGCCTTTTCCGGCCGGGGGTGGAAATCCACCAGCACCATGTTGGCCCCGGCGATCACCCCCTGGGCGGCGGCGTGCCAGATGTCGAGGATACGATCGGGAGCCGGCACCTTCTTGCCCACGGAATGGGAGGGGTCGATGCACACCGGAAGCCGGGTCTGGCGCTTCACCACCGGGACCTGGGCGAAGTCCACCAGGTTCCGGTGGGGGTCGCCCAGGTTCGTTTTGACCCCCCGCAGGCAGAACACGATCCGGTGGTTTCCGTTGGTGGCCACGTACTCGCAAGCGTTCAGGCTCTCCTCCAGCGTGATGCCCATGCCCCGCTTGAACAGCACCGGAAACTCGTGCTGGCGGCCCACGTGCTTCAGCAGCTCGAAGTTCTGGGCGTTGCGGGTGCCGATCTGCACCATCACGCCCGTGGGATGCCCCGCCTCGGCCAGTGCGTCGTGGATCTCCTCCAGATGGGCCTCGTGGGTCACCTCCATGGCGATGACCCGGATGCCGTACCTGCCGGCCAGCTCGAACACGTAGGGCAGGCACGCCCTGCCATGCCCCTGGAAGTCGTAGGGGGAGGTCCGGGGCTTATAGGCCCCCATCCGGGTGGTGGTGATCCCAAGGCGCGCCAGGGCCTGCATCATGACCTCCACGTGCTCCCGGGTGTCCACGGCGCAAAGACCGGCGAACACGTGAAAGCTGTCCTGGGAGAAGGTCAACCCCTGGTACTCGAACCCCACCTCGGGGGCCTGGCCGTCATGGCGGCCGATGATCCGGTACTTGGAGCTCACCCGGATCACCTTCTGCACGAACGGGAGCTCCTCGAACGCCTCGGTGGGCACCTGACGGGTGGGACCGAACACATAGACCTCGTGGAGGTCCTGGAGCGCGCCCCGCACCCGGTGGAACCGGAGCTCCAGGTCGGGGTACCGGGCCGCCACCGCCCGCAGGGCGGCTCGCTCCGAAGGGCCGGGCTGGGTGTCGGGTTTGAGCACGACGATCATCGAACCTCCTCCTGACGAAAGGGGCCGTGGGCGGCTCGCCAACCCACGGCCCCAAAAACGAAACGGCCACGGGCTGGCGGTTTGCCTGCCCGTGGCCGTTGGCTGTGCGGGATCTGAGTTCGTCGCGGACCGTCCCTACACATCCGCCGCGCGGGCAGGCTTCCGAAACCAGAAGCCCCCAAAATAAAAGCAATAGCCGGCGGTAAAGTAACGGACGGTCTGCACGGCGACCTCTCCAAACGAGTTATCTACCCTGATTCGTATACCCGAGACTCTCGCTCCTGTCCAGGAAAAAGTCCAGCGCTCAGGCCAGCCCATCCATGGCGGCGACCTTCTCGAGCAAGTCCACCACCCGGCAGGCGTACCCCCACTCGTTGTCGTACCACGCCACCACCTTGGCCATGTGGTCCTTGCGCACGTGGGTCAGCAGGCTGTCGAAGATGGCCGAGTGGGGGTTGTTGATGATGTCCACCGACACGATCGGGTCGGTGCAGTACTCCATCACCCCCTTGAGCTCGCCCTCGCAGGCCGCCTTCATGGCCTCGTTGATCTCCTCGGCCGTGGCCTTCTTCTCCAGCATCACCGTCAGATCGATGACCGACCCGGTGGGCACCGGCACGCGGAATGCCAACCCCTCGATCTTGCCGTCCAGGTCCGGGATCACCCGGCCCAGGGCCTTGGCCGCGCCCGTGGAGGTGGGGATGATCGACAGCGTGGCCATGCGGGCCCGGCGGAAGTCCTTGTGGGGGTAGTCGAACAGGCGCTGGTCGTTCGTGAACGCGTGCACCGTGGTGAGATAGCCCTTCTTGATGCCGAAGTTCTCCAGGAGCACCTTGGCCACCGGCGCCGCGCAGTTGGTGGTGCACGACGAGTTGGAGATGATCGTGTGATCCGGCCGGAGGATGTGGTCGTTCACGCCCATGACGATCGTGGCCTCCAGGGGATCCTTGGACGGCACGGTCAGGATCACGCGCCGGGCTCCGGAACGGATGTGCCCTTGGAGCTGGTCCACCTTCCGGAAGGCGCCCGTGGCCTCCACCACGTAGTCGATGCCGAACTCCTTCCACGGCAGGTCCAGGGGATCGTCGCTTCGGCGACCCGGCCCGCTCAGGACCTGGATCGGCTTGCCGTCGATCACGATGGTGTCCTCGGTCCAGGAGACCTCGCCCGGGAACGCCCCGTGGATCGAGTCGAACTTGGTCACCAGCCCCAGGGCGTCCACGGGGGCCAGGTCGTGGATCACCACGAACTCGAGGTCTGCGTTCTTCTTCTTGGCCGCCCGAAGCACGAGCCGGCCGATGCGTCCGTAGCCGTTGATGGCGATGCGCGCAGGCATGGCTTTCCCTCCTTACATCGATCGGGGATCACAGCGGGTTGTCAGACTACTCCGGATCGGCGGCCCCGCAAGGAGACTTAACCCGCATTATTCATGAAGCCTTCTGCTGCAACCGCCGATTGCACGCCATCTCGGGGCGTGCTCGCGCCTCGGGGCTCGACGTACCGTCCAGTACGCCTGCACCCCTCGTTGCTGCGCTTGCCCCGATCTACCGCACACTCGACGGTTTCGCGACAAACGCTCATGAATAATGCGGGTTAAAGGTTTCACCCCGCATTCCGGTCGATGCGGCTCTCCGCCCACTCCACCGCTTCCCGCGCCAGGTCCACGGCTCGGCGCGCCGTGTCCCGGTCGTACACCCGCGCGGGGATCCCGGCCGGGAGCCCGTTGGGGTAGCGCGTGGGGATGTAGAACCCGTCGAGCACGCTCCAGCGCTTCACGGAATCCCGGATCTCCGGATACCGGTCGGCCAGTTCGGAGCCCAACCGTTCCACCGAGTGCCCCAGAACGATCTCGGCCCCATCCGCATACCGCACGGCCTTCAGGGCCTTTTCCGCAACCTGTTGCGCAAGGAAGCAGGCGAGGTGCCAACCTCCCTCCCGGGCCAGATGGTCCGCCCACTTGAGGTCCTCCTGGGCCTGCTCCAGCCAGCGACGGCCTTCCTCAATGCTGTCTCTCATACAAAACCCTCCCTGTTTCGAGGGCGCTTCTCAAAAACGGTTCCCCTCGCATCCGCTCGAACTCCTCGGGAGTGTAGACCAGGAGGTCCGAATCCACCTCCAACCCCAACAGCGGCAGGAGTTTGGCTGCTCGCATGGGAAACGGCTCGTCGGTTCGCATGACCACGAGGAGGTCCAGATCGGTGAACAGATCCCGACGACCCCGGGCCGCGGACCCGATCAGAATCACCCGCTCCACCTCTGGAAGACGCCCGAGCCGCTCCGCGACCCGGCTCACGGCACGGTCCAGTCGCTCGGCATATCGCCGTCGTTCGGCATCCAAAGGGGTCGGCATCATCGCTCCCGGGTGGTTCGGTTTTTCCTATTACTCCGGTGGCTATTAACCCGGCGGATAAACAGGCGCTATCGCTCCCTGCTCGGAGGGGCAAGGGACCTGCCGGAGAGCCGGGCGCGGCCCCTTAGCTCGCCGCGCAGCGCCTCCGACGCTCGGATCGCGAAATGGTTCGGATTCCACCGAGTTGTCATGAAACCAGCTCTTCGGTCCCGTGCCTGCGCGGCGAATCTCATGCCCGGCTTCGCGCCCGGCCGGAGGCAGGTCCCTTGTCCCGCCCTCCGAGGTGCCGCGCCTATTTTGCCGCCAGGTCAATACTAACACCAACGGAACTATTGTCAGATCCACGGCGTTCACAAGGGAACCAGCGGGTGGGGGGCTGGTGGAGAGCCGGGCGCGGCCCCTTACGTCGCCGCGCCCTCACCCGGCTTGGATCGCTTTGGAAGTTCAGGAACTTCCGCCACCGGTGCCCCGGCCTACCGGGCTGACAACGGCATGCGAAGGCGCGGCGAAAAGGGTGCCGCGCTCGCGCCCGGCCGGAGCCAGTCCCCCACCCGCGTCCGGCAATACCTTCGTAGGCCTTAGTAAATAGACGCGCTCTGGGGCGTGGGGCCTGGTGGAGAGCCGGGCGTGGCCGTACCAGGGGTCAGAGTTCGGAAAACAGTGGGCAGGAAACCCCTTCCACCGTGTGCTCCAACGTTCCACGAAGTCTTTGGATTCAGCCCGGACTTCTGCCTTCTGCCCCCTGATACCCGAATCGCAGGCCCCACGCCCCTGCGACCACCTGCGCGCCTCTATCGTCGCCGGGTTCATAAGCTCCAGTAGAGTCGGGCCTCCTCCGGATGTCAACCGCCCTCGGAGTCGGGTCACCTCAGCCGCCAAGACTGGCCCTTGTGCTCTACCCGCACCGAGAAGCCCCGGTACGCCGGAAGAAACGTGAGGGACGGAGGCTCCCGGCGATGCCCCGAGGCGAGCCGCAACACCACCTGACGCCGCCGGAAGTCATAGAACGCCCGGTAGGTCCCGTCGCCCACCCGGACCTCCGCCGGGAAGTGCCCGTCCATCCACGCGGCCAGAGGCGGAGCAAGGCCAGCCGGGACAAGATCGTCCTCGGTGAGCAGGGCCAGGTCCTCGCCGGAATCGAACCCCAGGGCCGCCAGGCGAGCCGTGACCCACGCCTCGTCCTCTTCTGGAACGTCCTCCTCCGGGGCCCAGGGGACGAGGTTCGGGGGCAGGAGCCCGGTCCGGGCCAGGGCGGTTGCCCGGCGGACCTCGGCCAGGCCGGCCCGGACCCGGGGCCAGAGCCCCGGGAACACCCGTTCCTCGACCAGGGCCCGGACCAGGGCCTCCCGGGCGAGGGGCCCCCGGGGCACCTCCTCCCGCCGGGCCAACACCTGGCCGGCGTGAACGGTCTCGATCTCGCAGACGAGCCGGTCCCCATCGACCCGAATCCGCCCCGCCCGCTCCTCCCCCACCCCGGCCTCCTCCAGCCAGGCCGGGGGCACCGGCATGGCCGCCGGGATCACGAGCCGGGTCTTCCGGTACCCCGTCCCGACCGCCCGCACCTCCAGGGCGGCCAGGCACCGGTGCTCGGAAGGGTCCACGGCGCTCTCCCGGGCCAGCAGGGCCTCCCCCAGCCCGTTGGCCCAGGCCACGGCCTTCTTGCGGCGGCGGGCCACGTGGGCCGCCCGGGGATCGGCCCGCAGCACGGCCAGGGCCAGGGCCTTGCGGTCCCGGGGCCCCCCGCGGCGGGGGCCGGGCCCGGGCAGGCCGAAGGCCTCGCGCAGCTCCCTCCGGATCGTTCGGGCCTCGGCCAGCACGTGGCCGTGCACCGGATGCACCCCGGCCCGAGCCTCCCGAACGGCCCGGACCAGGCCGACCGCGTCGCACCCCTCGTCCCGGAGGGGATCGCCCCGGGGCGGGCCGGCGAACACGGGCCGGCCCACGGCCAGGGCGGCCACCAGGTCCACGGCGTCCTCGAGGCACCCCAGGCGCTCGGCCTCCACCAGGATCGCGCCCAGGGGCGCGTCGAGCGGCAGGCCGAACAGCCTCCGCCCCCGCTCCGTGATCCGGCCCTGAGCGTTCAGGGCGCCGAGGGCGGCCAGGCCCTGGCGGGCCGCGTCCAAAGCGTAGGGCTTGGGCGGGTCGAGGAACGGCAGGTCCTCGGGGGCCTCGCCGCAGGCCTCGGCCGCCAGGACCAGGGGCTCCAGGGCCTCCCGGTGGATCTCGGGGGGCGAGGTCTCCGACAGGATCGCCTCGGGGCTCCACAGCCGGTAGCACACCCCCGGCGCGGTGCGGCCGGCCCGGCCGGCCCGCTGCTCGGCGCTGTCCCGGGCCACCGGAAGCAGGGTCAGGAACCCCCGGCCGTTGTGGTACCGGGTGCGGCGCACGAGCCCCGAGTCGATCACCACGCCCACCCCGGGGATCGTGAGCGAGGTCTCGGCCACGTTGGTGGCCAGGATCACCCGCCGCCGTTCGGCCGGCCGGAACACCCGGCCCTGCTCCTTCAGGGACAGGCCGCCGTGGAGGGGCAGCACCTCCAGGTCCTGCCGGTTCGCGAGAGCCCGGGCCGCCGACGCGATCTCGGCCTTGCCCGGCAGGAACACCAGCACGTCGCCCGGGTCGTTCCGGGCCTGATCGAGCGCCTCGACGATCCGCTCCTCCAGCCCCCGGACGTCGGGCAGGAACGCCCGGCCGGGCACGTGGTGCACGCGCACGGGGAACCGCCGCCCTTCGGCCCGAAGCACCCGAGCCCCCAGATGCCGCCCCACCCGATCCGCATCCAGGGTGGCCGACATGACCACCAAACGGTGCCGGCCCCTGCGCAGGAGCAGGGCGAGCAGCAGATCGAGGTCCAGGCTGCGCTCGTGGAACTCGTCGAGCACCATCACCCCGAACTCCTCCAGCGGCCCCGAGGCGAGCCACCGGAGCACCACCCCGGGCGTGGCGAACACGATCCGGGTCTGCGGCCCGGCCCGGTTCTCCGCGCGCACCACGTACCCCACGCCCCGGCCGAGGGGGGTGCGCTCCAGCTCGGCCACCCGTTCCGCCAGGGCCCGGCACGCGACCCGGCGGGGCTCCACCACCAGCACCCGGCCGGCGGCCGCGGCCCACCGGGGCACCTGGGTGGACTTGCCGGTGCCGGTGGGCGCCGAGATCACGACCCTTCCCCCGGCCAGGGCCGCTTTGAAGTCGCCTGCCAGGGTGTCGATGGGAAGCCGTTCGTTTTCCATGGAACTTCGGTCGTTGGTCGTCAGTCGTTGGTCGTCAGTCTGGGGCCTTCGGCCCGCCGGTCTGTTACGCAAAAACGTACATCCATTCCGGGGCGGGGCTGGGGGCTCCGACGAAGCGCGACGACCGAGCAACTCGGGCCGACCGGCGCCAGGGGAGCGGCCGCGGCGCGTGCTCTCACGCGCCGCAGCGGACCGCGCCGAGGCGGCCCCTGCGAGGCCGTTCAGCGAAGGAGGGGCCCCCAGCCCCACCCCCTCGGGGAATGCACGAATTTACGAACCACGCCACTAGTCCGCAGGGGCCTGAGGGAGCTTCCAGCCCGAAAGTCCTCCGCAACGTTGACTTTGGGCTCCGGGGAGTTTAGCAAGGAACCTCGGCCCGGTTCATGGGGGCCGCAGACCGTAGACCGACGACCGGAGACCGACCCCTATGGAGATCGTGCGGGGACGGCTATACAGGGTGGTGGTGGAGTACCCCTGGGGCCGGAAGGTCGAGGTCCTGACCCGGGAGGTGGTGCGCGAGGCCGACGGAACGGTCCGTTGGAGCGGAGAAGGGGGCTGGGCCGCTTTGGACGTGGTGATCGGCGAGACCGCGGACCGGGTGACGGGCTGGCACGAGGGGCACACCGACGTGACCGTGCGCATCGAGCCCGCGGGACGGGAGGAGGAACGGTGAACCATCGAATACTGGGACGAACCGGGCTACGGGTGTCGGCCCTGGGGCTGGGGTGCATGCGCCTGCCCACCGTGGGGGGCGACGAGACCCGGATCGACGAGGCCGCGGCCGGGGCGCTGGTGCGTCGCGCCCTGGAGCTGGGGGTGAACTACCTGGACACGGCCTACCCCTACCACGGCGGCGAGAGCGAGCGGTTCCTGGGCCGGGTCCTGGCAGAGGGCTTGCGGGACCGGGTGCTTCTGGCCGACAAGATGCCGCCTTGGTTCGTGAACGAGCCGGCCGACCTGGAGCGGATCTTCGGGGAGCAGTTGGACCGGCTGCGCACCGACCGGATCGACCTGTACCTGCTCCACAGCCTGAACCGCCGGTTCTGGAAGCGGTTCCGGGAGCTCGGCGCGCTGGAGTTCCTGGAGCGCAAGCGCCGCGAGGGCCGGGTCCGGTTCGTGGGGTTCTCGTTCCACGACCGGCTCCCCGTGTTCCGCGAAATCGTAGACGCCTACGACTGGGACTTCTGCCAGGTGCAGTACAACTACATGGACGAGGAGGTCCAGGCCGGCACCGAGGGGCTCCGGTACGCCGCCCACAAGGGGCTCGGGGTCGTGGTGATGGAGCCCCTGCGCGGCGGCCGGCTGGCCCGGGCCGAGGGGCGGGGGTTGTCGGAGATCTGGCAGGGCACCGATCCCGCGGCCGCGGCCCTGCGATGGGTGTGGAGCCACCCCGAGGTCTCGGTGGTGCTGAGCGGCATGGGCCGGGTGGCCGAGCTCGTGGCCAACGCCCGGGCGGCCGACCGTTCGGCCGAACCGCTGGGGCCCGATCTGGAAGAACGGATCCGCCGGGCCCGGGAGTGGTACCGCCAGCGGGTGCGGGTGCCGTGCACCTACTGCCAGTACTGCCTGCCGTGCCCGGAAGGGGTGAACATCCCCCGCGTCTTCGAGCTGGTGAACGACGCGAACATGTTCGAGGACTGGTCGGCCGTGCGGCGGCGGTACCAACGGTTCACACCTGCGGACGAGCGGGCCGACAACTGCGTGGCCTGTGGGGCGTGCGAGGAGGTCTGCCCCCAGGGGATCTCGATCATCCAGGAGCTACAGAAGGCCCACGAAGAGCTCGGATGAGCCTCGCCATCGCCGGAGGGGTAGGGGCGAGTGGCGCGCGAACCGCACTCGCCCTCGCCGGGACCGGCCACCCCTACGTCGGCCGTGCCTCATACCGAGTTGTATTCAAAACTATTGGCCCCCTGCCCGGAGGGGCAAGGGGCCTGTCGGAGAGCCGGGCGCGGCTCCCTAGCTCGCCGCGCAGCGCCTCTGACGCTCGGACCGCGAAAGGGTTCGGATTCCACTGAGCTGCCATGAAACCAGCTCTTCGGTCCTGTGCCTGCGCGGCGAATCTCAAGCCTGGCTTCGCGCCCGGCCGGAGGCAGATCCCTTGCCCCGCCCCCGGATCCGTATGCGATGGATGGCAACTTGGTATCAGGCGACCCGGAAGCGGGAGGTGAGTTCCCGCATGTCCTCGGCCCGTGAGGCCACACTCTCGGCCGTCGCCGCCACCTCCGAACTGGCTCCCATGGCCTGGGCCACCCCCTTGGCGATCTCGTCCATGTTGACGGCCATCTCCTGGATCGTGGCCGACAGCTGCTCGGTGGCCGCGGCGATCTGCTCGGCCTGCTCGGCCGCGTGAACCACTGCGCTCTCTATCTCGTGGATCGAACGGCCGGCCCTCTCCCCGAGTTCCCTGCCCCGGGCCACGGTGTCCATCCCCTCGTCGATGGCATCGACGGCCCGCTGACTCTCTTGCTGAATCCGAGCGATGGTGGCGGCGATCTCCTGCGTGGCTTTCACGGTCTTTCCAGCGAGCTCCCGGACCTCTGCGGCCACCACCGCGAACCCCTTGCCGTGGTCCCCCGCCCGAGCCGCCTCGATCGCCGCGTTCAACGCCAGCAGGTTGGTCTGGTCCGCGATCTCCTGGATGAGACGGACGATATTGCCGATCCTACGGGTCTCCTCGCCCAGCGTTCGCACGGTGGAGGCCGCGTGCTCGACCACGCGGGCGATCTCGTTCATGGCTCCGACCGTCTCGCCGATCACCTCGCCTCCCTGCGTCGCGGAGTTCCGGGCGCCTTCGGTGGCCTCGCTGACCAGCCGGGCATTTCGAGCCACCTCCTCAACGGTCGTCCGCATCTCCTGGGCTCCCCCCGCCACCTCGCGAGACTGGGCCGAGATCTCTTCGGTGCTGGAGGCGATGTGACTCGTGGTGGCCAGCAGCTCCTCCGATATCGACGCGAGTTCCTGGCTCCCCTCCGAGGCTTGGACCACCAAGGTCCTGAGGGTCTCGATCATGGCGTTGGCCGAAGCCGCCACCTCGGCGATCTCGTCGTCGTCCCCGCCCACATCGAGCCTCACGGTCACATCCCGTTCCGCCACCCGTTGCAGCCTGTCCGCCACGTAGCGCAACGGCGCTGCCACCTTGACGAGCAGGGTCCGCCACACCACGCCCACGGCCGCCAGAATCGACAGCGTCACGACCGAAAGCGCCACCAGAAACCAGGTGACCTTGGCCCTGCTGAACCTCTCGGCCGCGAACACCGCCTCGTTCGTCAGGCCGAAGTACCTCTCGCTGTCATCCACGAGCCGCGCTCGGAGGGAGGGGTCCGAGCGAGCCCGCAGCACGGTTTGCCGAAGCCGTTTCCAAGCTTCTCGGACCGCCATCATCTTCTGCCGGTATTCGGAATCCGTGGCGCGAGGGAGCTGCAGTTCCTCGTCCCCCTCGACCAGGCCCGCCACCAGGCGATCCAGTTTGGCCATGAGCTTGTCGTTCGGCCGGCCCGCGAGCTCCAGCTTCACGAGGCGCTGGGTGGCTCCGCGCACAATGCCCGTGTGGTTCACCACCCGGCCGTCGTACTCCATGCTTCGCACCTGCCGGTAGGCGCCCCCCGCTCCCAAGACCACCGCCACGACGACTACCCCCATCGACAAGCTCATGCGGGTCGCGATGTTCACAGCCACACCTCTTTTCTGTGGGTCCATCCACGGGACAAGCCCATCAGGCTTCCGACGCCCGGGTCGGACGCCGAGTTTCGGCGCAGTCGGAAAAACCGGCACCGGCCCCCGGTCGGCCCTGTACCCGGTGCCGACCTTGAAGACTATCGACTTTTGACGAAAAAACTTTAAGACCCGTCTCGCAAAGGTTTTCGACCGAGCGAGGCGATGGGGGGGCCGATTCCGGGAGCATCGGAGCAAAAGCGGTGCTGTCGACTCGGAGCTTGGGGGGCTCTCGGCGGCAACGCCCCCCTCGCGCGCGGGAAACCGCTCCCCGGCCGGGGCTCACCTCAGCAGCCGGGCGATCGCGTCGTCGATGTCCGAGGGGGCCACGCCGGCGTCGTGGAACAGGGAACCCCAGGTCGCCTCGCCCGCCCGCACCTTTTTCAAGAACCCCACCGGCTCCTTCCCCGTGAGGCGACCCAGCACGCTCGCGGCCACGGTCTCGGCGTCCGAGGCGCCTGCCGCCCGCAGGGCAGCGATCTGGTCCCGGGGCACGCCCATTCGGGTCGCAAGGGTCTCGTCCACCACGGCAGGGGCCGGGTCCTGGCCGGCCCTCACCAACTCTCCCACCCTCCCCCCGACCCGGGCCGGGTCGTACCCCAGTCGCTCCAGGGCCCGGGCCCAGGAGCCGGCCTGGCCGTGGGCCGTGAGCAGGTCGTCGGCCCGCAGCCCGGTGCGCGCGGCCAGGCCGTGGGCGGCCCACAGGGCCTCGGGCGCGGTCCCGGTCATGAGCGAGCGCACCACCGTGCCCTTGGACACCCCGAACGCGGCCGCCAGCAGGGAGTTGCGCGAGGTGGCCAGCACGTAGGTGTCGGCCGCCGCCGGCCGGGCCGGATCGAAGCTCCGGTCCCGGAAGCAGTGGCAGCTCACCGTGGACGCGGCCCACGCAAAAGGGGCCCCCACCAGCCCCAGCCCGATCACGACCCCGACCAAGACGCTGCGAAACGAAACGAACATCGCGCACCTCCTGCACTGAATACCAAGTTGCGTTCAAAGCCATCAGACCCCTGAGCCGGCGGGGCAAGGGGCCTGGTTCCCCGTATGGATCTTGGTTTGAACGCAACTTGGAATGAAACGGGCCAACGGCCCGGTCGCGGGAACGGCTCCAGGTTACTCGACCCGCCGCCCGGGGGCCATGACCGGGATCAAGGGTGGGTTCGGCTGGGAAGGTCTCTCATCGTTTTCTAATACGCGACTAATGCCTTCCTAAAGTTGAGGTGACATCTTGAGGGGCCGGTTCTTTTTTCGCGGGATTCCGGCAGTGGCGACGTGGGGTTGCCGGGCCGCCCGCCGCTCTCCTTATTCCCGGGTCTGGTGTGGACATCTGAGGAGGACGTCATGATCCAAGCCGAGAACCTCACCAAGTACTACGGGGATGTGCGCGCCCTGGACGGCGTGTCGTTCCACGTGGAGCGGGGTGAGATCGTGGGGCTCCTGGGGCCGAACGGCGCCGGGAAGACCACGGCCATGAAGATTCTCACCTGCTTCATGCCCCCCACCTCGGGAACGGCGCGGGTGGCCGGGCACGACATCTTCGAGCAGCCGCTCCAGGTCAAGCGCAACGTGGGGTACCTGCCCGAGGAGCCCCCGGTCTACCCGGAGCTCACGGTCCAGGAGTACCTGTCGTACGCCGGCCGGCTCAAAGGGCTCGGGGGTGCGAACCTCAAGCGGGCCATGGGCCTGGCCATGGAGAAGTGCGGGGTGGACCACGTGGCCCGGCGCCTGATCGGAAACCTTTCGAAGGGGTACCGCCAGCGGGTGGGCCTGGCCCAGGCTCTCCTGCACAACCCGCCGGTCCTGATCCTGGACGAGCCCACCGTGGGGCTCGACCCGGTGCAGATCCTGGAGATCCGGGCTCTCATCAAAGACCTGGCCCAGGAGCACACCGTGATCCTCTCGACCCACATCATGCAGGAGGTCGAGGCGGTGTGCGGCCGGGTCATCATCATCAACGAGGGCCGGATCGTGGCCGTGGACACGGCCGACAACCTGCGCACCCAGATGGGCACGAGCCGCAGGATCCTGATGCGGGTGGCCCGGCCCGGTCAGGACCTGGTGCAGAAGCTCATGGCCCTGGACGGGGTGTTGGACGTGGAGGCCGAGGACGACGGCCGTGTGCGCATCGAGAGCCAGCTCGACCGGGACGTGCGCGAGGACGTGGCCCGGGTGGCGGTGGAGAGCGGCGCCGGCCTGCTCGAGCTGACCGGGGTGGCCGTGAGCCTGGAGGAGGTGTTCCTGAAACTCACCACTGAGGACGTTCCGGCCGCCCTTGCGGACGAGGCGGCCCCCAGCGCGGCGGAGGGAACGGCATGAGCCGGGTGCTGACGATTGCGGGTAAGGAACTTCGAACGTACCTGGTCTCGCCCATGGCCTGGGTGGTGGCCACGGTGTTCCTGGGGATCAGCGGGCTTCTGTTCTACAACATCATCACCTGGTACAGCATGCAGAGCTTCCAGCTCATGCGCATGCCCCAGATGGGCGGGCACGTGAACGTGAACCGCATGGTGTTCCAGCCCACCTTCCAGAACATGGCCGTGACGCTCCTTCTGCTGGTGCCCATCGTCACGATGCGGCTGCTGGCCGAGGAGAAGCGCAATCGCACGGCCCAGCTCCTGTTCACCTCGCCGGTGCGGCTGGGCGAGATCGTGGCCGGCAAGTTCCTGGCCGCGGTGGCCCTGCTGGGGGGCATGCTGCTCCTCACCGTGTACATGCCGCTCCTGGTCTGGGCCTACGGCACCATGGACTGGGGCCCGATCTTCTCGGGGTACCTCGGCATGCTGCTCCTGATCGGCGCGTTCGTGGCCATGGGTCTGTTCGCGTCGAGCCTGACCGAGAACCAGATCATCGCGGCGGTGCTCACCTTCGGCATCCTGCTGGTCTTCTGGCTCCTGGGCTGGGCGGCCGAGCTGGGCGGAGACTTCGCCAAGGTGTTCGAGCACCTGTCGATCATCACCCATCTCGAAGGGTTCCTGAAGGGGGTGGTCGAGGTGAAGGACGTGGTCTACTACGTCTCGGTGGCGGCCTTCGGGCTGTTCCTGACCCACCGGGTTCTCGAGTCGAACCGCTGGAGGTGAGCCATGGCAACCGAGCTTCGCCCCCGGGCGACCATGAAGGTTTCGAGTAAGGTGGCAGGCATCGTCGGCGCGCTGTTCGTGCTGGCGAGCCTGTTCGTGACCGAGTACTACCCCACCCAGAAAGCCCTGCTGTGGATCCTGGGCGTGGTGGGCGGGGCGGCGCTGCTCTTTTTCTTCGTGGCCGAGCGGCGCCTGCTGGTACGGGCGCCCGGAACCCGGGCCGCCCGGCACGGGGCCAACGCCTTGGCCATCACGCTGGCGTTCCTCGGCATCCTGGTGATCGTGAACGTGCTGTCGATCCGGCACAACGAGAAGTGGGACCTGACCGCGCAGAAAATCTACACCCTGTCGGACCAGACCCTGAAGGTGCTGAAGGGCCTCGACAAGGACGTGACGGTCACGGCGTTCTTCTCGGACGGCTCCGAGGAGCGGGCCAAGATCAAGGACCTGCTCGACCGGTACGCGGATGAGACACCGCGGCTGAAGGTGAAGTACGTGGACCCGGACAAGAACCCGGCCCTGGCCCACCAGTACGGGATCCGCCAGTACGGCACCACGGTGTTCGAGGCCGGCTCCAACACCCACCGGATCACCGAGGTCAGCGAGGAGGCCCTCACGAACGCCCTGGTCAAGGTGACCCGCGAGGGCAAGAAGACGATCTACTTCCTCACGGGCCACGGCGAGCACTCCATCCAAGACACCCAGCGCTCCGGTTACCGCGAAGCCAAGAAGGCCCTGGAGGACCAGGGGTTCGCGGTCAAGGAGCTGCTCCTCCTGAAGGAGGGCGAGGTGCCCAAGGACTGCGACGTGCTAGTGGTGGCCGGGCCCACCAAGCCGTTCCTCGACAAGGAGATCGAGGCGATCCGCACGTACCTGGACGGCGGCGGCAAGGTGATGGTGCTGCTGGATCCTCAGGTGGAGACCGGTCTCGAGCCCCTGCTCGAGGCCTGGGGCGCCAAGCTCCGGGACGACGTGGTCATCGACACCATGAGCCGGCTGTTCGGCGGCTCCTACACCACGCCGATCGTCACCGAGTACCCCAACCACGAGATCACCCGGGAATTCCGGCTGGCCACGTTTCTGCCGATGGCCCGGAGCGTCGACCGGGCCAAGAGCCTGCCCGAAGGGGTTCGGTTCCAGCCGATCGCCCGGACCTCGAGCCAGGCGTGGGGCGAGACCGACCTGTCGAACCCCAAGGCCTCGTTCGATCCGGGCCAGGACTACCGGGGCCCGCTCACGCTGGCCGCGCTGCTCGAAAAGACCCAGGGCAAGGGAGACGACAAGACCGAGTCCCAGCTGCTCATCGTGGGCGACTCGGACTTCGCGGACAACACCTACTTCAACTTCTCCGGCAACGGGGACCTGTTCCAGAACATGGTCAGCTACCTGGCCAAGGAGGAGGACCTGATCTCGATCCGGCCCAAGGACACCAAGCCCCAGCCCCTGGTGCTGAGCCGGGCCCAGGCGGCCACCCTGTTCTATGCCAGCGTGGTGGTGGGCCCCGCCGCCCTGGTGCTGGCCGGCCTGGGAATCTGGTGGCGCCGCCGGAACCTGTAGTTCAGGGGGCGAGCGTCGGAAGACGGGCGAACAGAACCAGCCCCCTCTTCCCTCGGGGGGAGAGGGGGGCTCCTAGCCTCCCAGCCTTCTAGCTTTCCAGCTTTCCAGCTGTCGAGGGGATCCGCCATGCGCTTCAAGAGCACCTGGATCGTGATCGGCATCTTCGCGGCCCTGGCCGCGTACCTCTACTTCGTGGACCAGCCCCGGTACGAGGCGAAGCAGGAGGCCGAGAAGAAGGAGGGCCTGCTGTTCCCGGACCTGGACACGGACAAGATCACCGAGCTGGTGATCGAGCGGGGCGGCAAGACCGCCCGGGTCAAGAAGGGCGAGGACGACAAGTGGTTCCTGGTCGAGCCGGTGGAGGACCGGGCCGACGACGGCCGGGTGCGCACCCTGCTGTCGGACCTCAAGAACATGAAGGCCAAGAAGGAGGTGGCCCCGGCCGACGCCGAGTTGGAGCCGTTCGGCCTGAAGGAGCCCGAGGCCGTGATCCGCACCAAGGGGGCCGAGATCACCCTGGCCGTGGGCGCCAAGAACCCGGTGGGTGACGCCCGGTTCGTGCGGGTGGACGACGGGCCGGTGCACGTGGTCCAGAACTACGCCCTGTCCGGGTTCCTCAAGGACGTCTCGGACCTGCGCAACAAGGACGTGCTGGAGTCGTTCTCCTGGACCCGGCTCGAGGGGGTGACCATCCGGCCGGCGGACGGGTCCGTGGTGCGCCTGGTCAAGAAGGACGAGCGCTGGTACCTGGAGGAGCCGTTCCAGGCCGAGGCCGACCCGGACGAGGCCGACAAGGTCACCGACAAGCTCCGGTGGGCCCGGATCAACCGGTTCCTGGACCCGTCCCAAAAGGACGCAGACGAGAAGCTGGCCAAGGGGATTCGGGTGGAGCTCAAGCAGGAGGGCCAGGCCGACCCGGTGGTGGTGGAGATGGCCGAGGTGGACGGCCAGGTCTGGGCCCGCACCGAAGGCCGGAACGCGCTGTTCACGATCAACAAGGACGTGTACCAGGCCTTCCGGGTAGACCCCGAGAAGCTGCGACGCACCAAGCCGGTGCTCACCAAGGTGTGGAAGGTGAAGAAGCTCGAGCTCGCCATCGACGGCGAGACCCTGCTCTACGAGAAGGACGCCGGCAAGTGGAAGCGCGGCGGAGCCGAGATCCAGGACGCCGAGCGCCAGAAGCTCGACGCCCTGCTGCGCGCCTTCGAGAACACCCGGGCCGACGAGGTGATCGGATCTCCCGGTGAGGCCTCCCGGTACGGCCTCGACCAGCCGGCCTACACCGCCACCCTGACCCATACCGGGGACAAGGTCCAGGAGCTGGTGGTCGCGGAGAAGGACGGGAGCGTGTACGCCCAGGCCGGGTCCGACGGCCCGGTGTACAAGATGCCCAAGACCTACCTCGACGCGGCCCGCACCCTGCTCGAGGCGGCCAAGGGCACCCAGGAAAAGGCGACCGCCTCGACCGAGAGCGCCTCGGAAGGGGGCGCAAAGGAGTGACCCCGGGCTTCCCCCCCTCCCTCCTGAAGCCCGCCGCGCCCAGCGGCGGGCGTTTTTCTTGGAAACGGCCGGCGACGAGCCGGTACAATGGCGGACCGTTTTCGCCACCGAAGGAGCCGACGGATGGTCAAGCCCCTGGCACCCGAGCAGCTTAGGAAACGCGTCGATCCCGGGGAGTTCCCGTTCGAGACCACGGCCGAGCTGCCGCCCCGCCGCAGGCCCCTGGGCCAGGACCGGGCCGTGCGGGCCCTGGAGTTCGGCCTGGAGGTGGAGAGCCCCGGGTACAACATCTTCGTGCTGGGCCCCCCGGGCGCGGGGAAAAAGACGACCGCGCTCGCGCTGGTGGAGGAGGTGGCACGGTCACGGCCGGCGCCCGGGGACTGGGTGTACGTGTACAACTTCGCGGACGAGGAGCGGCCCCGGGCCATCGAGCTGCCGGCCGGCATGGGCGAGGCGTTCCGGGCCGACATGGAGCGGCTGGTCCAGACCCTACGAACCGAGATCCCCAAGGCCCTGGCCGGCGAGGGGTACGAGCGGGAGAAGAGCGCCATCCTGAAGCGGGCCCAGGATCGCAAGGCCCAGGCGTTCCGGGAGCTGGAGTCCCTGGCCAACGAGCGCGGGTTCCTGGTGCAGCGAAGCGCCGAGGGGCTGGCCCTGGTGTACACCCACGAGGGGTCCCCCGTGAGCCAGGAGGACTTCGAGAACCTGCCCGAGGACGAGAAGCAGGCCGTGCGGGAGGCCCGGGGGGTGCTCCAGGCCAAGCTCCGGGAGACCATCGAGCGGGTGAAGGCGATCGACCGGGAGGCCAAGACCGAGGTCGAGGCCCTGGAGAAACGGGTGGCCCTGGCCGCGGTGGGCCACGAGATCGAGGCCCTGGTGCAGAAGTACCAGTCCCACCCCGGGGTGGTGGAGCACCTCAAGGCCGTGGAGGCCGACGTGGTGGAGAACCTCGACGAGTTCCGGTCGGGGGCGCCGGAGCCCCAGGGGCTGCCGTTCCCGTTCCGGATGCCCGGGGTCGAGGCCCGGGTGCGGCGCTACCAGGTCAACGTGCTGGTCAACAACCGGGACCTGGAGCACGCGCCGGTGGTGTACGAGTCGAACCCCACCTACCACAACTTGGTGGGCCGCATCGAGCACTACGTGCAGCTGGGCGCGTTCGTGACCGACTTCACCCTGATCAAGCCCGGCGCATTCCACCGGGCCAACGGCGGGTACCTGGTGCTCGACGTGCGCGACGTGCTGCTCAACCCCTTCGCCTACGACGCGCTCAAGCGGGTCCTGAAGGACCAGCAGATCCGCATGGAGGAGATCGGCGAGCAGTTCCGCCTGATCTCCACCACCACCCTGAAGCCCGAGCCGATCCCGGCCCGGCTCAAGGTGGTGCTGCTCGGGACCCCCTGGCTCTACTACCTGCTGCAGCGCTACGACGAGGACTTCCTGAAACTGTTCAAGGTCAAGGGCGAGTTCAGCGAGGACATGGAGCTCAACGAGGACAACCGCATGGCCTACGCCTTCCTGGTGGCGAGCCATGCGGCCGAGGAGGGGCTGCTGCCGTTCCACCGGGACGCGGTAGCCCGGGTGGTGGAGCACGGGCTCCGGCTGGCCGAGCACCAGTCCCGCATGGCCACCCACTACCTGGAGATCACCGATCTGGTGCGCGAGGCCAACCACTGGGCCCGTAAGGACGGCGCGGACACGGTGCGGGCCGAGCACGTGGCCCAGGCGATCCGGGAGAAGGTGTACCGGTCCAACTACCTGGAGGAGTGGATCGGCCGGCTGATCGCCGAGGGCACCCTGATCGTGGAGACCGAGGGCACGGCCGTGGGTCAGGTGAACGGCCTGTCCGTGTACGACCTGGGGGACTACTCCTTCGGCAAGCCCTCCCGGGTGACGGCCAAGATCTTCCTGGGCAAGGAAGGCCTGGTGAACATCGAGCGGGAGAGCGAGCTGGGCGGCCGCATCCACAACAAGGGGGTGCTGATCCTCCAGGGCTTCTTCGGATCCCGGTACGCCCGGAGGTTCCCGATCTCGTTCGCGGCGAGCCTGTGCTTCGAGCAGTCCTACGGAGGGATTGAGGGGGACAGCGCCAGCTCTGCCGAGCTGTTCGCCCTGATCTCGGCCCTGGCCGAGATCCCCCTGCGCCAGGACCTGGCGGTGACCGGGTCGGTCAGCCAGCAGGGCCAGATCCAGGCCGTGGGCGGGATCAACGAGAAGATCGAGGGGTTCTACCGGACCTGCAAGGTCAAGGGGCTCACCGGCACCCAGGGGGTGATCATCCCCAAGGCCAACGTGCCCCATCTGATGCTCGACCCCGAGGTGGTCGAGGCGGTGGATGCCGGCCGGTTCCACATCTACCCCATCGAGAACGTGGACCAGGGCATGGAGCTGCTCACCGGGCTGCCGGCCGGCGAGCTCACGGCTTACGGCACCTACCCGGAGGGCACCGTGAACGGCAAGGTCATGCGCAAGCTCGAGCGCCTGGCCGCCCTGTGGCGCCGGATCCACAACGGCGAGGAGACGTGAGGCCTCTCCGGCGGCTGCTCGCCGCGGGCCTGGTCCTGGCATGGGTCGCTCCGGCCCGACCCGCGCCGCCGCCCCGACCGTTCCCCGGAGTGAACCGCAGCCCCCTGGCCGGCCTGCACGCCCCCCTGCCCCCCCAGCCCTCCGATCTGCCGGCCGAGGGGCGCGTGCGCCTGCGCCTCACGGCAGAGGCCGCGAGCCACTTCACCTGGGACGACCGCGGCGGCGAGAGGGTCCGGTTCGACGGGGAGACCCAGGTCGTGCGCCTGGCCGCGGCCCGGGGCCTGGGTTGGGGCGAGGTGGGAGCGGAGATCCCGGTGGTGGCCCACAACGGGGGGGTGTTCGACGGGTTCATCGAGGGGTGGCACCGGTTCTTCCACCTCCCCCAGGGGGGACGGGACGAGGCTCCCCACGGGCTCCTGGAGTACCGGTACGAGGAGGGCGGCGGGGTCCAAAAGGAGCTGGACGGCCCGGCCTGGGGGCTGGGGGACGTGCGCGTGTGGGCGGGCCGGGAGATTCCGGCGCCGGCCGGGGCCGCCGGGGCGCTGCGGGGGTGGATCAGTCTGCCCACGGGACGGGCGGACGATCTGCTGGGCTCCGGATCGGTTCAGGGGGGCATCCGGATGGACCTGGCCGGACGGGTGAGCCCCCTTCGGGCCGGATGGTACGCCGGCGCGGCCGCCTGGGCCGGCACCCCCGGCCGGGTGGTTCCGGAGCGGCGCCGACCGTGGGGGATCGGCGGCACCCTGGGGGCGGAGTGGTCTCCGGCGGACCGGGTGGTGCTGCGGGTGCAGCTCGATGCGGCCACGCCGGCGTACCGGAGCCCGCTGGTGCCGGTGGGAGCGGGATCCCTCCAGCTCTGGACCGGGGGGGCGCTCCGGCTCACCCCGTCCGCGTGGCTCGACCTGGCCGTGGGCGAGGACGTGGCCGTGGGCACGGTCCCGGACGTCACCTTCCTGGCGTCGGTGCGGTGGGAGCCCTGACCTTCAAACGTATTGCCAGGGTGCGGGGCAAGGGACCTGCCTCCGGCCGGGCGCGAAGCCGGGCATGAGATTCGCCGCGCAGGCACGGGACCGAAGGGCTGGCTTCACGACAACTCTGTGGAATCCTAACCATTTCGCAGTCCGAGCGTCAGAGGCGCTGCGCGGCGAGCTAAGGGGCCGCGCCCGGCTCTCCGACAGGTCCCTTGCCCCTCCGAGCAGGGAGCGATAGCGCCTGTTTATCCTCCGGGGTAATAGTAATGGCCCCGGCCAGGGCCTCCCGGGCCCAGGGGAGCTGGTCCACCAGGGGCCGGTCGAAGCACTCCCTGGGCCGGTTGAAGTAGCCGAGCTCCAACCGGGGAAACCGCTGCTTCAGGCGCCGGGCGAGCCCCAGCAGGCCGATCCCGTCGTCCCGACGCCGGAGGCGGGGGGGCAGGTGGTCCAGGTACAGGCGGGGATCCAGGGACAGGTTGCGCAGGTGGACCATGTGGAGCCCCGTCTCGTCGATCAGGCCCTCCAGGGCCTCCACCTCCTCGGGCAGGTCGGACACCCCGGGGAACACCAGCAGGTTCAGGGCCGTGTACAGCCCCGCATCCACCGCCGTCCCCACCGCCTCGCGCACCTGGTCGAACCGGAACCGGCGGGGCCGGTAGTAGGCGTAGTAGGTCTCGGCCACCGCCGAGTTCAGGCTGATCCGCACCGAGTCCAGCCCGGCCCGGGCCAAGGCCCGGAGGGCCTCGGGCCGGCTACCGTTGGTGTTCAGGTGCACGGTGCCCCGGTCGGTGCGGTCCCGGAACGCCCGCACCGCCTCCTCGATCCGAGGGGCCACGGTCAGGGGCTCGCCCTCGCAGCCCTGGCCGAAGCTCACGATGCCCCGGTCCACCCGCTCCAGGTGGGGCACGGCCACCTCCACCAGCTCCTGCACCGAGGGCACGAACCGGATCCGCTCCTGGCTCGCGGGGCAGCAGTCGGCCGGCTGGAGGCTGATGCAGCCCACGCACCGGGCGTTGCACGACGGCGCCGTGGGCAGGGGCGCCTCCCACCGCTCCATGAACAGATTCTTGGCCGCGAAGCAGTGGTACTCCAGGGCGCACCGGCCCAGGTGGCGCAGGAGTCGGTTCCTCCCCTCCCGCCGGAGCCGGGCCTCGACCCGGGGAGCGATCTGCCGGTCGTCGTAGTGGCGGGTCTCGGAGTGGGTCATGGGGTCCACCCGGAAGGCGGCCGCCACCATCCGGCCGTCCTTCCAGCCCACGGCCGCGTAGGCCCACAGGGGCAGGTACCGGTGGCACCCGTAGTCGGGGCTCCTTCCGCGGGGATAGGCCACGGCCGGCAACCGGGTGCGGGTGTAGCCCGCCTGGAGCATGGCGGCCACGGCCCGGTACCGCCAGAGCACCCGGGGCCGCCCCGCGTCCGGATCCCACCCCACGGCCTGGGTTTCGGGCAGGAAGAACACCTTGGTCCCCTCGGGCACCGGCACCAGCTCCTCGTCCGGCACCGGCCCCCACCGGTCGCCGGACTGACCGGCCAGGGCGAGCCCGGGCCACTCCAGGATCTGCCCTTCCTCGTCCGCCACCAGAAGCCGCGCGCTATCATCCATTTAAGTCACTTCGGTCGTTGGTCGAAAGTTCGCCCCGACATCGGAGCCGAGGGGGCAAGGGGCCTGGTGGAGCGCTCGCCCGCCTAACTGGCGGAGCCCCCCAGAGATCCTAGCCTCTAGTCTCTAGTCTCTAGCTCCCCCCTCACCAGTACTCGTCCACCCGCTCCCACGGCGAGCGCAGGGTGGGGCGGGAGCCCCGGGGCCGCCGGGGCTTGCCCCCGCCCAGCACGAACACCGTTGCGGCACCGGCCACGAACCCGCCCACGTGGGCCCACCAGGCGATCCCCCCCGCGCCGCCCGCCGCCACCGAAGCGGTCCCGCTCAGGAACTGGAGCAGGAACCACAGCCCCAGAAAGAAGTACGCGGGAAGCTCCACGAAGGTGAAGAAGAAAAAGATCGGCAGCAAGGTGAGCACCCGGGCGGTGGGGTAGAGCAGGAAGTAGGCCCCCATCACCCCGGCGATGGCGCCCGACGCCCCCACCGTGGGCACCGGGGAGCCCCAGTTGAAGAACAGGTGGAGCACGCCCGACGCCAGTCCGCAGAACACGTAGAACACGGCGAACCCGACGTGGCCGAACCAGTCCTCCACGTTGTCGCCGAAGATCCACAGGGTCCACATGTTGCCAAGGATGTGGAGGAACCCGCCGTGGATGAACATGGAGGAGAAGAAGGGGATCACCTGGGCCACGGGGCCGAAGTGGACCCGCACCAGGGGGTCCGAGTACCGGGCCGGCACCAGGCCGTAGTGCATGAAGAACCGCTGGAGCCCGGTGGGGCCGAGCCTCAGCTCGTACAGGAACACCAGGGCGTTGAGCGCGATGATGGCGTAGGTGACGTAGGGGGTGCGCCGATGGGGGATCGTGTCCCGAATGGGGATCACGGGTCACCTCCCCGGACGGGGGCCTGCACGAGCCGCCCGGACTCCTGCTCGCGCATCAGCTTGAACTCGATCGAGTCCACCAGGGCCTGCCACGACGCCTGGATGATGTTCTCGCTCACCCCCACGGTACCCCAGGTGTCGGTGCCGTCGGTGGACTCGATCAGCACCCGCACCTTGGACTCGGTGCCGCCGCCCGAGGTGAGCACCCGCACCTTGAAGTCCACCAGCCGCACCGTACGGATCACGGGGTAGAACTTCTCCAGGGCCTTTCGGAGAGCCGCGTCCAGGGCGTTGACCGGCCCATTGCCCAGGGCCGCCGTGTGCTCGCTCACCCCGTCCACCCGCACCAGGATGGTGGCCTCGGCGATCGGCTCCTCGTCCTCCTTTCGTTTCTCGTCGATCACCCGGAACCCCACCAGGTCGAAGAACTTCCGGTGGCGGCCCATGGTCTTCTTCAAGAGCACCTCGAAGCTGGCCTCGGCCCCCTCGTACTGGTACCCGGCTGCCTCCAGGCTCTTGACCCGGTCGAGCACCCGGCGGGCCAGCTCGCTGCCCTCCTCCAGGGGAATCCCCAGCTCCTGGGCCTTGGACAGCACGTTGGACCGGCCGGACAGGTCCGAGACCAGGACCCGCTGCACGTTGCCCACCAGGGACGGATCGATGTGCTCGTAGGTCAGGGGGTTGCGCCGCACCGCGGACACGTGCACCCCACCCTTGTGGGCGAACGCGCTGTCGCCCACGAACGGCTGGTGCTTGTCGTGCTGGAGGTTGGCCAGCTCGTCCACGAACCGTGACACCTGCCGGAGGTTGCGCAGCCGGTCCATGGACACGCACGACCGCCCCATCTTGAGGACCAGATTGGGGATGATGGAGATCAGGTTGGCGTTGCCGCAGCGCTCCCCGAACCCGTTCACCGTGCCCTGGACGTGGCTCACCCCCGCGGTCACGGCCGTGAGGCTGTTGGCCACGGCCAGCTCCCCGTCGTTGTGGCAGTGGATCCCGAGCACCGCATCGGCGAACCGGGCCCGCACCTCGCCCACGATCCGGCCCACCTCCCAGGGCATGGACCCGCCGTTGGTGTCGCACAGCACGACCACGTCGGCGCCGCCCCGCACGGCCGCCTCCAGGGTGTCCAGCGCGTAGCCGGGGTTCGCCTTGTACCCGTCGAAGAAGTGCTCGGCGTCGTACACCACCTCGCGGCCCTGGGACTTCAGGTAGGCCACCGAGTCCTCGATCAGCTCCAGGTTCTCCTCCAGGGAGATCCGCAGCGCCTCGTCCACGTGCAGGTCCCAGGACTTGCCGAACACCGTGACCACCGGGGTCTCGGCCTCCACCAGGGCCTGGATGTTCACGTCGTCCTCGGGCGCCACCCCGGGCCGGCGGGTGCTCCCGAACGCCGTGAGCTTGGCGGTGCGCAGCCGGAGCCGCCGGGCCTCCCGGAAGAACTGAATGTCCCTGGGGTTGGACCCGGGCCACCCGCCCTCGACGTAGTGGATGCCCAGCTCGTCGAGCTTCTCGGCGATGCGCAGCTTGTCCTCCACGGTGAACGAAATGTCCTCGGCCTGGGTCCCGTCGCGCAGCGTTGTGTCGTAGATCCGGATCATGGTCGTCCTTGCTGGGAGCCTCGGCTGGAAGGCGAATGACTTCGGTCGTCGGTCTTCGGTCTTCGGTCCACGGTCGTGGGCCGGGCTTTGGGCCCCCTGGGGGGCTCAAAGGCTAGAAAGCTGGAAAGCTAGCCCGCATTACTAATACCTACAAAAGTATTGCCAGTTCCCTACGCGGCGTATCGGCAACTTGGGGCCAGGAAAAACCCTCGAATCTTGTCTGGCATCCGCTGCAACGAGCGCAGGGCGGAGAGGACCCGAGCCTTCAGGTCCTCCTTCGATTGCACCAACTCACGGGCCACTCGCCGCTTCACCTGCGACCACACCAGTTCGTCTGGATTGAGTTCCGGCGAGTACGGCGGAAGGAAAA
The DNA here is from genome assembly GCF_000526155.1 of Deferrisoma camini S3R1. Taxonomy (NCBI): domain Bacteria; kingdom Pseudomonadati; phylum Thermodesulfobacteriota; class Deferrisomatia; order Deferrisomatales; family Deferrisomataceae; genus Deferrisoma; species Deferrisoma camini. The sequence goes on from NZ_JAFN01000001.1 coordinate 2,573,214, forward strand.
ACAGCGTGATCTTCCCGTCCATCTCCTCCAACAACTCCCGAACCCTTTTGGCACGGTGAATCGCATGCCGATCCACGATCAGGAAGATCTTCTGCTCCACCCCGGCGGCCAACCGCCTCAAGAACGTGCAAAACACCTCCGCCGTCACCGTACCCTCGTGCACCATGAACCGAAACTCACCCCGAGGGCTCACGGCCGAGAGCATGTTCACCGAAAAGCGCTTCCCCGTCGCCTTCACCACCGGCGTGCGCCCCGCCTCCGCCCACGTGTGCCCCTTGTGGTAGTCCGACCGGATCCCAGACTCGTCCGCAAAGAAGATCAGGGCGTTCTCCTTGCGCGCCCGTTTGCGGATCTTCGGGTACTCCTCCTCCCGCCACTTCTCCACCAAGGCCGGGTTCTGCTGGTACGCCCGGTGAAGCGGCCTCTGCGGCGTGAACCCCAAGGCCCGCATCACCCGCCCCACCGAGACTTCGCTCAACCGAACCCCAAACTTCCAGCGGATCAACTCTCGAATCATGCCCAACGTCCACAGGGCAAACGGAAAGCTCATCTGCTGCGGGTTCTTGTCTCGGACCGTGTGGGCGATCCATGCCATCTGCGCCGCCGTCAGCTTCGGAGGTCGACCCGTCTTGGGCTTGTTTCGAAGCGCCTCCTCGCCCCCGTAATGGAAGCGCTCGATCCAGCGGTAGATCGTCCGCGGATTGATGTCCAGGGTCTTGGCGAGTTGCTCAGGGCTGACCCCTTCGCGCACCTGGCGCACCACCCGGATGCGCAAGGCTTCCTGAGCTTTTTTGTCGAGCGATCGGTTGTCTGTTCTCCGTTTACATTTCATGCGCTCATACTAGCACATCCGGCAATACTTTTGAAGGTCTTAGTATTCATGAGCGTTCGTCGCGAAACCGTCGAGTGTGCGTCAGATCGGGGCAAGCACGAGCGCCGAGGGGCGCAGGCGTACTGGACGGTACGTCGAGCCCCGAGGCGCGAGCACGCCCCGAGATGGCGTGCAATCGGCGGTTGCAGCAGAAGGCTTCATGAATAATGCGGGCTAGAAGGCCAAAAGGCGAAGAACCTCTTTTTCTCCATGGTGGTTGCCGGCCCCCCAGAGGGGCAAAGGGCCCCCGGGCTTTGACCGCCGGGTCGGAAGCCAGTTGGAAGTAGACAGGGAACGGATCCCGTCCTCTGACTTCTGTCACCTGAATTCTGGCAAAGGGCGGAACCGTCGTCCCCGGATACGCGTGCGGGCGGATACGCGATCCGCCCGCTCCGAGCCGTTCCTTCCGCCCCGCGGAATCATACCAACTTGAGTTCAACGCTATCGGACCCCTGAACGGTGGGGCAAGGGGCCTGGTGGAGCGCCGGGCGTGGCTCCTACCGTCGCTGCATTCGGCACTCAGCCGATGCCTGCTTCACGATGATCCCGAGAGTGCCTTGTCAGGGTTCGCTGTTCCAACGCCCAATGAGCACCAGGGCTGAGTGCCGAATGCAGCGTACGTCGGATGCTGCACTCACGCACGGCCGGAATCAGGCCTCTTGCCCCGGTCCCCGGATCATCTCTGTTTGAACGCAACTTGGATTCAGGCGTTCGCGCCGTTCTCCCGGTCGAGCCCGAACGCGCTGTGGAGCACCCGCACCGCGAGCTCGGTGTACTTCTCTTCGATCACACACGACACCTTGATCTCGGAGGTGGAGATCATCATCACGTTGATGCCCTCGCGGGACAGGGCCTCGAACATCTGGGCAGCCACGCCGGCGTGGCTGCGCATGCCCACGCCCACGATGGACACCTTGGCGATGCCCGTGTCCGCCTCGACGTGGGTGGCCCCCAGCTCCTCGGCCACCGGCTCGATCACGGCCAGGGCCCGCTTGAGATCGGCCTTGGGCACCGTGAAGGTCATGGAGGCCCGGTCCCCCTCCCCCACGTCCTGGACGATCATGTCCACCACGATGTTTCGCTCGGCCAGGGCACCGAAGATCTTGGCCGCGATGCCCGGCCGGTCGGGAACCCCCCGCACGCTCACCTTGGCCTCGTTGCGGTCGTAGGCCACCCCGGCCACCACCACCTGTTCCATCTCTTCGCTCTCCTCCACCACCCAGGTGCCCTCGTCGTCCGAGAACGAGGAGCGCACGTGAATCGGCACCCCGAACTTCTTGGCGAACTCCACCGACCGGATCTGGAGCACCTTGGCGCCCACGCTCGCCAGCTCGAGCATCTCGTCGTAGGAGATGCGCTTGAGCTTCCGGGCCCGCTCGCACACGTTGGGGTCGGTGGTGTACACCCCGTCCACGTCGGTGTAGATCTCACAGGCGTCGGCCCCCAGGGCCGCGGCCACGGCCACGGCGCTGGTGTCCGAGCCCCCGCGGCCCAGGGTGGTGATGTTGCCCGTGGCCGGATCCACCCCCTGGAACCCGGCCACCACCACCACCTTGCCCTGGTCCAGGGCCCTTCGCAACCCCTCGGTCTCCACCTGGGAGATCCGGGCCTTGGTGTGGGACGCGTCCGTGAGCACCCGGCACTGGAACCCGGTCATGGACACGGCCGGCACGCCCATGGCGTTCAGGGTGATGGCCAGCAGGGCGATGGTGACTTGCTCGCCCGTGGCCAGCAGCACGTCCAGCTCCCTCTCGTCGGGCAGCTCGGCCAGGTCGTGGGCCATCTGGAGCAGCCGGTCGGTGGTTCCGGCCATGGCCGACACCACCACGACCACGTCGTGCCCCTCCTCGCGATACCGGGCCACCCGCCGGGCCACGTTGCGGATGCGGTCGAGATCCCCGACCGACGTGCCGCCGTACTTCTGGACCACCAGCGCCATCGGTCTACTCCCGACGACGCCGCGCCATGCGGTGGATCGACAGCCCCATGGTGTCCTCGCTGGCCTCCAGCACCACCTCGCTGATCGTGGGGTGCACGTGGATCGTGGTCACGATGTCGCCCGGCGACGCCTCCATGCGCATGGCCACGGCCACCTCGCCCACGATGTCGGAGGCGTGGGCCCCCACGATGGTGGCCCCCAGGATCCGGCCCGTGTCCTCGTGGGACAGGATCTTGATGAACCCCTCGGGCTCGCCCATGCACAGGGCCTTGCCGCTGGCGCCGAAGGAGAACCGGCCCACCTTGTACGGCACGCCCTTCTCTTTGAGCTCGGCCTCCTTGGCCCCCACCGAGGCCACCTCGGGCCGGGTGAACACCGCGTAGGGCACGATGGAGTAGTCCATCCAGTACTTCTTGCCCAGGCTGTTGTGCATGGCCACCAGGGCCTCGCTCGTGGCCACGTGGGCCAGCTGGTACTGCCCCACCACGTCGCCCACCGCGTACACGCCGGGCACCGAGGTCTCCATCTCGTCGTTCACCACGATCCGGCCCCGGTCGTCCACCTCGACCCCCAGGTCCTCCAGGCCGATGCCGCTGCTGGCCGGGATCCGGCCCACCGCCACCACGGCGTAGTCGCCAACCACCGGGTCTCCGTCCTCCAATGCCACGGCCACCTCCTCGCCGCGGGTCTCGGCCCCGGCCACCCGCACGCCCGTGCGGATCTCCACGCCGAGGGTCTCCAGGCTCCGCCGGACCGTGCGGGACGCCTCCTTCTCCTCGGTGGCCAGGATCCGGTCCAGGGCCTCCAGCACGGTGACCCGGCTCCCGAACGCCGCGAAGATGTAAGCGAGCTCGCAGCCGATCACGCCCCCGCCCACGATCACCAGCCGCCGGGGCAGGGTCTCCAGGTCCCACACGGCGTCGGTGGTCAGGATCCGGTTCCCGTCGGGGGTCAGGCCGGGGAGCCCGGCCGGCCGGGATCCGGTGGCCACGATCACGTTGCGGGCCCGAACCACCCGGCTCGACCCGTCGGGCGAGCGCACCTGGATCGCGTCGGGCGCGGTCAGGGTGCCCCGGCCCTGGATCAGGTCGACCCCGTAGCCCTGGAGGAGCTTCTGAACCCCGCCGACCAGGGTGCCCACCACCCGGTTCTTCCGGGCCACGCACGCCCCCATGTCGAACCCCTCCAGGGAGGCGCGCACCCCGAACTCGGCGCCGTTTCGCACGGCGAGCACACGGGCGGCGCTCTCGTAGAACGCCTTGGAAGGGATGCACCCCCGGTTCAGGCAGGTGCCGCCCAGGCTCGCCTCCTCGACCACGCACACCTTGGCCCCCAACTGCCCCCCGCGAATCGCGGCCACATACCCGCCGGGCCCACCCCCGAGCACCGCCACATCATAGCTCTCCATCGACAACCTCCCTCCGCAGAAGCGCCGCCGCCCGGGCCGAGACCTCCCGGAGTACGGCCGTACTCGATGCCCCGGAGGCTGAGAACTCCAGGGTGCGTTCCGTTTCCCCCGGCCCCTGCCACCGCAGGCGGACCAAGAGCCGATCTTCCGGAAATTCCGTAAGAAAAAGGTCGGGCCATTCTACCACGCACACGTCGGCCCCATACAACACCTCGTCGAGCCCGGCGGCCGCCAGGTCCTCGGCCTGCCCCAGGCGGTACAGGTCCAGGTGGTGGAGCCGCAGCCGGCCCTCGTACACGTTGTGCAGGGTGAAGGTGGGGCTCGTGACCCGCTCCCACCGGGGGCACCCGAGCCCCCGGGCGATCCCCTTGGTCAGAACGGTCTTGCCGGCGCCCAGATCCCCGGACAGCCCCACCACCAGCCCGGGCACGGCCGCCCAGCCGATCGCCTCGCCCAGGTCGAGGGTTTCTTCGGGCCCCAGGGACCGGAACTCCGCCCTCATCCTCCGCCCATGGCCCGGATCACGTCCACCTTGCCGATCACGCCCACCACGTTGCCCTCGTCGTCCAGCACCGGCAGGGTGTGGATGTGGCGTTCCGCCATGATCTGGGCCACCTCCTCCACGGGGGTGTCCTCACCGACCGTGACCGGGTCGGAGGTCATGATCTCCTCCACCGTGGTGGCCGCCATGCGACGGAGCTCCTCCTCGAGCTTCCGGGAGCTGCCCAGGAAGATGACCGCGTCGAACAGGGCGATGGTGGTGGGGATGTGAAGGCGCTGGTTCTGGTGGATCAGGTCGCTCTCGGTCACCACGCCCCGGAGGGTTCCGTCGGCGTCCACCACCGGAAACCCGCTCACCCGGGTCTCGGTGAACAGCCGGGCCAGGTCTTTGAGGGACGTTTCGGGGGTCACCGTCCGGACCTCCCGGGTCATGATGTCACGGGCTCGCTTCATGGGGATCTCCGAGGAAAAGGCGGTCTTTGGTTGTTGGGAGAACGGTCTGGGGTCGTCGGTCGGGCCTTCGGCCCGCTGGAAGGCTCAAAGGCTGGAAAGCCAGAAGGCCGAAAGGCCCCAAAAACCTCTTTAGCATCTCTCAGCGCTGCGCCGGAGGCAGATCCCTTGCCCCCCGATGAAGCGGGCCTCCTTTGCCGCCGGGCTAATCGTTTTCCGGCTCGATCGTGGGGTCGACGGCTGCCTCACTTTGGGCACAACCCGGTCTCGGTCGTTCTGCCGAGGGCCGGGAAGAGCCGGTCGTCGGGCGGCGGGGCCGTGGGGGCACCGGGCAGGGCCTCCAGGGCCTCCGGCAGCCGGGAGGCCAGGTCCCCGGCCAGGCGCCCCTCCATGCCGGAGGCCGCGGCCAGGTCTCCGGCCACCGCATGAACCCAGGCTCCCAGCCGGGCCGCATCGAACGGCCCCAGGCCCCGGGCCAGGAACGCCCCCACCACGCCGGCCAGCACGTCGCCCGTTCCGGCCGTGGCCATGCCCGGGTTCCCGGCCGGCACGAGCCACACGCGCTCCCCCGGGGCCGTGACCAGGGTGGCCGCGCCCTTGAGCACCACGGTCGAGCCGGCGCGGCGGCACAGCTCCCGCGCGGCCCCGACACGGTCGGCCTGGATCTCGGCAGTGGAGGCCCCCAGGAGCCGGGCCGCCTCCCCCGGGTGGGGGGTCAGGACCCTTGCGGGCCCCAGCTCCGGCAGCCCCTCGGCCGCCAGCAGGTTCAGGGCGTCCGCGTCCAGCACGACGGGACACGCCGCAACGGCCAGGAGCGCCCGAAGGAGGGCCGATGCACCGGAAGACGTGCCCATGCCGGGCCCCACCACCCAGGCGTCCGGACGGCCCGCCGACACCGAGGCCCACGCCTCCTCCGGCCAGTCCGGGCCCTCCCCCACAGGGTGGGTCATCACCTCCAGGGGCAGCCGGGCCTCGATCCCCAGCCCGCCGGGCGCGGCCACGGTTGCCAGCCCCGCACCGGCCCGGAGCGCCCCCAGGGCGGCCAGCCCGGGTGCCCCGGTCTTGCCCCGGCTTCCGCCGACCACCCACACGTGGCCCATGCGCCCCTTGTGGGCGTCCGGGGGCCGCCGGAGCCTTCCGGCCAGGTCCTGGGCCTCCAGCGCCACCAGGTCGGCGTCGACCCGGTTCACCCCGGCCGGCGGGATGCCGATGTCCACCACCACCAGTTGCCCCCGGAGGGCCGCGCCGGGGAACAGGAAGTGCCCCCGCTTCGGCCAGGCGAAGGTCACCGTGACCGCGGCCTCCACCGCAGCGCCCCGCACGGCGCCCGTGTCCGAGTCGACCCCCGACGGGATGTCCACGCTCACCACCGGCGCCGGCGCCTCGTTCATCCAGGCCACTGCCCGGGCCGCCATCCCCCGCACCTCGGCCCGAAGCCCGGTGCCCAGCACCGCGTCCACCACCAGGGCGGCCGCCCCCACGATCCGGGCGGCCTCGGCCTCGCCCCCCTCCGACACCTCGACCATCCGCCCTCCGGATCCCCGGAGCGCCTCGAGGTGCACGGCCGCGTCTCCGCGGACCCGGTCCCGGCTCCCCAGCAGCAACGCGGTCACGTCCACCCCGCGGTTGCGGAGGCACCGGGCCACCACGAACCCGTCGCCCCCGTTGTTGCCCCGGCCGCACACCACGACCACCGGCCCCTGGCGCAGGCGTGGGCCGAACCGCTGCCACAGGGCGCGCACCACCCCCCGGCCCGCGGTCTCCATGAGCACCGGCCCGGGCACCCCCACCTCCCGGATCGTCCAGGCGTCGAGCGCCCCCATCTCCTCGGCCGTGAGCAGCTCGATCATGTCGGTCTCCGGTCGTCGGCCTGGGGCCTCAGGCCCCTGATCCCTGAACCCCGGGCCCCGCGTCCGCCTCCTCCCCCTCGAGCACCGCGAACGCCAGGGCCAGGCCAGCGTCGTGGGCGAGGCTCAGGTGCACCCGCCGCACCCCCAGCGCCAACGCCCGCTGGTGCGCCACGCCGTGGAGCCTCGCGGCCGGGGGACGGCCCCGGCCCCCCACCACCTCCACGTCGGTCCACCGGGCCCCCGAGGCCCATCCCGTGCCCAAGGCCTTGAGCACCGCCTCCTTGGCCGCGAACCGGGCCGCCAGGGACTCGGCCGGCAGGATCCCCCCGGGCCCCCGGCACTCGGCCGGGGTGAACACCCTGCGCAGGAACCGCTCGCCGTGGCGCTCCACGGCCCGGGCAATCCGGGCCACGGGCACCAGGTCCGTGCCGACCCCACGGATCACCGCCGGGCCGCCTCCTCGGCCAGGATCTCCTTCATCTCGGCCACGGCCGCCTTGAGACCCACGAAGATGGCCCGGCCCACGATGGCGTGGCCGATGTTGAGCTCCTCCACCTCCGGAATCCGGGCCACGGGCCGCACGTTGCGCACGTTGAGGCCGTGGCCCGCGTGCACGGCCAGGCCCTTGTCGGCGGCCAGGGCCGCGGCCCGCCGGAGCCGCTCCAGCTCCTGCTCTGCCGCGGGCGTGCCCCAGGCCTCGCAGAAGGCTCCGGTGTGCAGCTCCACGGCCCGGGCCCCCGTTCGGAAAGCCGCTTCCACCTGGCCGGGATCCGGGTCGATGAACAGGCTCACCCGGATCCCGGCCGCGGCCAGAGCCTCGACGGCCCGGCCCACGGTCTCCGGCTGGCCCGCCACGTCCAGCCCCCCCTCGGTCGTCACCTCCTCCCTCCGCTCCGGCACCAGGGTGGCCGAGTGGGGCCGGCGGTCGGTGGCGATGGCCACCATCTCGTCGGTCACGGCCATCTCCAGGTTCACGGGCACGCTGGCCGTGGCCAGCACCCGGTCCAAATCGTGGTCCTGGATGTGCCGCCGGTCCTCGCGCAGGTGCAGGGTGATCTGGTCGGCTCCCCCCAGCTCGGCCAGCACCACGGCCCACACCGGGTCCGGCTCCCGGATGCGCCGGGCCTGGCGCACGGTGGCCACGTGGTCGATGTTCACGCCCAGGCGGATCATGCCGCCTCCTCCTGCCCGATCTCCCGGTGCACGGCCTCGCAGATCTCGTCCGCCAGGGCGTGGATGCGATCCTCGTCGTCCCCCTCGACCATCACCCGGAGCTTGGGCTCGGTGCCCGAGTACCGCACCAGCACCCGGCCGTCCCGTCCCAGCTCCTCCTTCGCCGCCTCGATCGCCCGACGGGCGGCCGGCAGCTCGTCCACCGGCCGTTTCTCCCGCACCCGCACGTTCTTCAGCACCTGGGGCACGGCCTCCATCACCCGGGCCAGCTCGGACAGGGGCCGGCCGGTGCCCACCACCACCCCCAGGAGCTGGAGCGCGGCCAGCACCCCGTCGCCGGTGGTGGCGTGGTCCAGGAAGATCAAGTGCCCCGACTGCTCGCCCCCGAAGTTGTACCCGTCACGGCGCATCCGCTCCACCACGTACCGGTCGCCCACCTGGGTCCGCACCAGGTCCAGCCCCGCCTGGGCCAGGGACCGCTCCAGCCCCAGGTTGCTCATGACCGTGGCCACGACCGCCCCGCCCTTGAGCCGGCCCCGCTCCGCCAGGTCCCGGGCGCAGATGGCCATGATGTGGTCGCCGTCCACCTCGTTACCGTGCTCGTCCACCACGATCACCCGGTCCGCGTCGCCGTCCAGGGCGATGCCCAGATGGGCCCCCCGGGCCCGCACCTCGTCGGCCACGCACTCCGGGTGGAGGCTGCCGCACCCGGCGTTGATGTTGGTGCCGTCCGGCTGGACCCCGATGGGGATCACCTCGGCCCCCAGCTCCTCGAACACCGCCGGCGCCACCCGGTAGGCCGCGCCGTTGGCGCAGTCCACCACGATCCGGATCCCCTCGAGGGTGAGCTGGGACGGGAAGGTACCCTTCAGGTACACCACGTACCGGCCCACCGCGTCGTCCACCCGGAACGCCTTGCCCACCTCCTCCGCCGTGGGCCGCACGTGGTCGAGCTGGCCGTTGAACACATGGGCCTCGATCTCGGCCTCCACCTCGTCGGGCAGCTTGAACCCGTCGCGGTCGAAGAACTTGATGCCGTTGTCCTGGTACGGGTTGTGGGAGGCCGAGATCACCACCCCGGCGTCGGCCCGCATGCTCGAGGTGATGAACGCGATCCCCGGGGTGGGCAGGGGGCCCACCAGAAGGATGTCCACCCCCATGGAGCAGATGCCCGAGGCCAGGGCGTTCTCGAGCATGTAGCCGGAGAGCCGGGTGTCCTTGCCGATCACGATCCGGTGGCGCCCCTCTCTGCGCTCCTTGAACACGTGGGCCGCGGCCCGCCCCACCCGCACCATGGTCTCGCTCGTCATGGGCTCCACGTTGGCAACCCCGCGGATCCCGTCCGTTCCGAACAGCTTTCGCACCATCGCCCCATCCTCCTGGTAAAAGGCGGCCCTTGGTCGTTGGTTGCCGGTTGTTGGCGTCCGGGCGCCCCGGCGCTTCACTCGCTCGTGGGAGCCGCGTCTTTTTCTGCCGGCGTCGTCCCGGAGCCCGGGGTCGGCACCTCCGGCGGTTCCGGGGCCAGCCGCTCCACCGACTGGGGGTCCACCTCCACCACCTCGACGGTGGACGGGGCCTCCACGAACACCCGGACCACCCCCGTCCCCCCCGGCTCCGGGTACACCCGTAGATCGTCCGGCGACAGCTTCGACACGATCCGCAACGGTCCCCGCACCTTGACCCGAACCTCGGGCGGGACCACCCGCCCCCCGCCGGGGCCGACCTCCACCGGCACCCCCAGGAACTCCCGCTCGGCCACCACCTCCCGCACGGACACGGACACCCGCACCGTGGCCACGTCGACCGGCCGCACGGTGGGGTCCGGCAGCGCCAGGCCCACCGGCTGCACCACCCCGCCGGTGGCGCCGGTGATGTCCACGGGCTCGGTGGGGATCTCCTTGCGGTCGCGCAGGGCCCGCTCGGCCCCCTGAACCCTGACCTCGGCCGGCTCGACCTCGACCGAGGCCACCTCGAACCCCTCGGCCGGGGCCCCCCGGATCCGGGGCTTGACCCGGAGCACCTTCTCCACCTTGCGGTCGGCCTCGAGGGTCACCACCGAAGGGGAGATGTAGGTCACGTCCACGCCCCGGGGCAGGTTCAAACGGGAGGGCAGGATCTCGAAGGCGCTGATACCGGGTTGGATCCCGTCCAGGTTCAGGGTGACCCGCAGCTTGTCCGGATCGATCGCGGCCAGCAGGGTGCGCGGCCCGTTCACCCGGATCCGGATCGCCTCGGGCACCGGGCTCACGATCACCCGGTCGGCCGGCATGCCGGTGAGCTCCAGGGGCACCGTAAGGCTGATCTCGCTGCGTTTCTCCCCCACCACGAACATCCACAGGAGGATCGCGAAGCCCAGGGACACGAGCTTCAACCCCCAGTTCTCGGTGAACCAGGCCTGCCAGCGCAGGGTCATGGCCGAGCCTCCGCCCTTCTGGGCCGACCCCGCACCCGGTCGGCCCGGCCGGCCTCGCCCACCCGGAACAGGTTCAGGAGCACCTTGCGCAGGGTCGCGCCGTCCAGGTCGCGGGTGACCCGGCCGTTCAGGGCCAGCGAGATGGCGCCCCGCTCCTCGCTCACCACGATCACCACGGCGTCGGTCTCTTCGGTCAGGCCGATGGCGGCCCGGTGACGGGTGCCGAAATCCTTGTCCAGGTCGGAGCGGGTGGTCAGGGGCAGGAGGCACCCGGCCCACAGGATCCGGCGGCCCCGCACCACCACGGCGCCGTCGTGGATGGGGGAGTAGGGCAGGAAGATCGCCTGGAGGAGCTCCCGGGACACCCGGGCGTCGAGGGTGACCCCCTTCTCCACGTGGTCGTCCAAGCGGGTCTCCCGCTCCAGCACGATCAGGGCTCCGATGCGCTTGTTGGCCAGGCTCACGGCCGTGCGCATCAGCTCCTCGATCACCGCGGCCTCTTGGGCCCCTTCCCGGGTGCCCAGGAACGGGTTCATGCCCACGTGGGCCAGGGCCCGGCGGATCTCGTTCTGGAACAGGACGACCACCACGAGGATGATGGACGAGAGGAACGCGTTGAGCAGCCAGTGGAGGGTGAACAGCTCGAACACCTGGCTCGCCACGTAGGCCACCACCAGGATGGCCAACCCCACCAGGATCTGGAGTGCACGGGTGCCCTTGAGCAGAAGAAAGATCCGGTAGATCACGAAGGCCACTAGCAGGACGTCCACCACGTCCTGCACCCGGATCCCGCCCAAGAGGCCTCCCACGCCCTTACTCCTCCGTGGCCCGGCCCGCCGCCCACGCCAGGTCGGCCGCCCGCCGGGTCGCCCGCACGTCGTGGACCCGCAGGATCCGGGCCCCGTTCCACACCGCCACCACGGCCGCGGCCAGGGATCCCTCGAGGCGGTCCTTGGGGTCCTCGATCCCCAGGGTCCTGCCGATGAACGACTTACGGCTGGCCCCCACCAACACGGGGCACCCCAGGGACCGGAACTCCGCCAGGCGCCGGAGCAGCACCAGGTTCTGCTCGGCGCTCTTGCCGAACCCGATCCCCGGATCCACCCACACCCGCGCCCGGTCCACCCCTGCCTCCACGGCCCGGTCCACGCTCTCCTCCAGGGCCCGGAAGATCTCGCCCACCAGGTCCGCGTACCGGGTGTCCGACTGCATGGTGCGCGGATCCCCCCGCATGTGCATCACCACGAGCCCGGCTCCCAGGCCGGCCACGGTCCCGGCCATGGCCGGATCCATGCGCAGCCCGCTCACGTCGTTCACCAGGGCGGCCCCTGCCTCCACGGCCCTCCGGGCCACCCCCGCCTTGTAGGTGTCCACCGAGATCGGCACCCCCACCCGGTGTGCCAGGTGCTCGATCACCGGCACCACCCGGCGCTCCTCCTCCTCAAGGGGAACCGGCGGCGCGCCGGGCCGGGTGCTCTCGCCGCCCACGTCCAACAGATCGGCCCCCTCCTCCACCATCTGAAGGGCCCGGTCCAGGGCGGCCTCCCGGTCGAAGTAGTCCCCCCCGTCCGAGAACGAGTCGGGGGTCACGTTCAGGATGCCCATGACCAGGGGCCGGCCGTCGAGGCGCAGCACTCCGCCGTGCCACCGGAACTCCCGGGGCTCCTCCCGGCCCAGCAGCTCCTGGAGCTCGGCCGCCAGGGCCTTGAGGCCGAACGGTTGGGGCCGGAGCTTCCGGACCAGCCGCCGAACCTGCTTCCGGGTGCCCAGGATGAGGGCGTCGGACCGGTCGACCGAAGCGTTCACCACCCCCCGGGCCACGGCCGCGTCCGCGCCCAGGGACAACATCTCCTGCTTGAGGATGTTGGCCGCCGGCGCCTTGAGCCCCTCGACCCGGATCGCCAGGAACCCGGCCTTGTCGATCATTCGGGCCACCCCGGCCGCGTCCGCCCCGATCCGCTCCAGCTCGGCCCGGGCCCGCTCGGGCTCGGAAAGGTCCATCACGCGAAGGTGGTACACGCTGCTGCTCCGCGATTCAGGCTTCTGCCCTTTCGAGGCTAGAAAGCTCGAAGGCTAGAAGGCTGGAAAGCTGAAAGGCTAGAAGGCTAGGAGGCTAGGAGGCTTGAAAACCTCTTTCATCTCCTAAGCGATTCCAGCAGGCCTACGTCACAGCGTCATGGTCCGGGGGCATGGGTTTCAGGGGCCAGAATTCAGCGGACAGTGGACAGGGGGAGGCTGCTCGTTGTCTCGAGTGGATCCATTCCCGCGGTCAATCCCACGGACCGCTTTGTTCGGGATTTCCTGTCTTCTGTCCTCTGAAATCCGACTTCTGAGCCCCCTGCCCCGCCGCCGAGAGCTCATGCCCTCACCCGAACAGCTCGACCTGGCGTGGGTCCTTCCCCGGGGTGTCGGACCGGACGTCCTTGGTCTCCGCACCCGAGTGCTCCTCCCCGGTGCCGCCGCCCCCTTCCGGGTCGTCTCCCCCCGGCACCTCCCCGAGGATCTTCTGGATCTCATCGGCCACCAGCACCTCCCGCTCCAGCAGGGCCGTGGCAAGGGCGTCGAGCCGGTCGCGGTTGTCGGCCAGCAGCCTCCGAGCCCGTTCCAGGTTCTCGCGGACGATCCGCTTCACCTCGGAGTCGATCTCCTCGGCCGTGCGCTCCGAGTAGTCCCGGTGGGCGGCGAGCTCCTTGCCCAGGAAGATCTGCTCCTCCTCCCGGCCGAAGGTGAGGGGACCCAGCCGGTCGCTCATGCCCCACTTGCACACCATGCGCCGGGCGATCTCCGAGGCCTTCTCGATGTCGTCCCCGGCCCCGGTGGTCAGGTGCCCCACCGACAGCTCCTCGGCGGCCCGGCCGCCCAGGAACACGGCGATCCGGTCCATCAGGTACTCCCGGGTGTAGGTGTGGCGCTCGTCGATGGGCAGCTGCTGGGTCACCCCCAGGGCCCGGCCGCGGGGGATGATGGACACCTTGTAGATCGGGTCGGCGTTCGGAAGCAGCATGGCCACCAGCGCGTGGCCGGCCTCGTGGTAGGCGGTGTTCCGCCGCTCCTCGTCCGACAGCACCAGGCTCCGGCGCTCGGCGCCCATCAGCACCTTGTCCTTGGCCTTCTCGAAGTCCTCCATGCCGACCCGGTCCTTGTCCTGGCGGGCCGCGGCCAGGGCCGCCTCGTTGACCAGGTTCTCGAGGTCGGCCCCGCTGAACCCCGGGGTTCCTCGGGCCAGGGTCTGCAGGTCCACGTCGTCGGCCAGGGGCACGCCCTTCACGTGGACCTTGAGGATCCCCTCGCGGCCGCGCACGTCGGGCCGGGGGATCACGATCTGCCGGTCGAACCGGCCCGGCCGCAGCAGGGCCGGGTCGAGCACGTCGGGCCGGTTCGTGGCGGCGATCAGGATCACCCCCTCGGACGACTCGAACCCGTCCATCTCGACCAGGAGCTGGTTTAGGGTCTGCTCGCGCTCGTCGTGGCCCCCGCCCAGCCCCGCCCCCCGGTGGCGGCCCACCGCGTCGATCTCGTCGATGAAGATGATGCAGGGGGCGTGCTTCTTGGCCTGCACGAACAGGTCTCGCACCCGGCTCGCGCCCACGCCCACGAACATCTCGACGAAGTCAGATCCCGAGATGGAGAAGAACGGCACCCCTGCCTCGCCCGCGATCGCCTTGGCCAGCAGGGTCTTCCCGGTCCCCGGCGGCCCCATGAGCAGAACCCCCTTGGGGATCCGGCCCCCCAGCTTGGTGAACTTCTTGGGGTTCTTGAGGAACTCGATGATCTCCTCGACCTCCTCCTTGGCCTCGTCGATCCCGGCCACATCGGCGAAGGTCACCTTGGTCTCGTCGGGGGTGAGCATGCGGGCCCGGCTCTTGCCGAAGCTCAGCGCCTTGCCGCCGCCCGCCTGCATCTGGCGCATGAAGAAGATCCACACCCCGATCAGCAGCAGCATGGGGAACCACGAGATCAGGATGGTCACGTACCACGGCGACTCCTTCTCCGGCTTGGCCGTGATGGCCACCCCGTTTTTCCGCAGGATCCGCACCAGGTCCGGGTCGTCGGGCCGGTAGGTACGGAACGCGGTGCGGTCGGTCATGACGCCCTGGATCTCCCGGCCCTGGAGCACCACCTCGCTCACCTGACCGGCCTCCACCGCCTCGAGGAAGTCCGAGTAGGTCACCGCCCGCTGCACGGGCTGGTTGCCGGGGAACATCTGGAACAGGAGAAGAAGCACCAACAAGATGAGCAGCCACAGGGCCATGTTGCGGAAAAACGGCCTCTGAGGCCGGGAAGCGATCGACATCCGGTACGACTCCGCTCGGTCTGGAAGAAAGGAGAAACGGGCTGGAAGGAAAAGGGAAACTTAGCACATCGGTTCACCAGGCAACAACGGATTTCCGCCCGCCGGCCCCCGAAGCAGGGCTCCCGTCCCCCGGACCACCGGCCCGAAACGCGACCCACGAGGGCCCCTCGTCCGGCCCCACCGCGACGCCGGGTCCGATGAGACCGAAGCTCCCCCCGCGGTCGGTGACCACCCAGATCCGATCCCGCCGCCACCGGGGAATGCGGGCCTCCATGAGCACGTCCTTCACCTTGACCCAACGGCCCGAGCGCAGGATCCGGTCCCCGGCCCGTCGGGGCCGCAGCCCCAATCCCCCCGCGCCCCGCCCGTGGGGCACGGCGATCCACCCGTCCGGAGCCGGCTCGCCCGTGCCCCACTCCAGCCGACCCAGGCCCGGCACGTCCAACCGATCGCCGGGCTCCGACAGGTGGACCTCGGGGGCCGGGGGCCCCGGGTCCCGCGCCAGGAACCACAGGTCCTCCCCGCTTCGGCACACCCGCAACGGCCCCGGCACCGGGGCCTGCCGGTGGGGCCCAGGGGGTCCGAGCAGCCCGTCCACGGCCTCGAGGTGCGCCAGGTCGAGCCGCGCCGGATCGCCGCCCAATCGCTCCCACAGCGCCAGGTACGCGCGGAACCGGACCGCCTCGGGCCAGGCCCCCACGTCCGAGACCCGCAGCCTCGCCCCCTCGGGCTCCACCACCACGGCGCGGTCCAGGGCCCGGCGGGCCCACGCCGTCAGGGCCTCCTCGTCCCGTCGGATCAGAAGGGCGGCCCGCACCAGGGCCCGCTTCGCCCCGGGGTGGATCCGCTCGAGCAGGGGAAGGACCTCATGGCGGATCCGGCTGCGGGAAAAACGGGGGCACGCGTTGGACGGGTCGTCCCGCCACGCCCAGCCCCGGCCCCGGGCCAACGCCTCCAGGTCGGCCCGCCACACCCCCAGGAAGGGGCGCACGAACGGAGGGCTCCACTCGGCCATGGCCGCCAGGCCCCGGGGGCCCGCACCCCGGATCAGCCGGAACAAGACGGTCTCGGCCTGGTCGTCGGCGTGGTGGGCCAGGGCCACGGCCCCGAGGCCCCGGCGGGCCCGCACCGCCTCCAGGAACGTCCGGCGTTCCCGCCGGGCCCAGGCGTGGAGGTTTCCGGTGCGGCCGGTCGGATCCAGCCGGGTCGAGTGGAACCGCACCCCCAGCTCCTCGGCGAGGCGCCGGCAGAACGCCTCGTCGCGGGCCGACTCCGGCCGCAGGCCGTGGTCCACGTGGGCGAGCTCCACCCGACCCAGCCCGCGGGTCGCCAGCTCCGCCGCGACCCGGGCCAGGCACACCGAGTCCACCCCCCCGGACACGGCCACCACGAGCCCCTTCCCCCACAGGCCGTGGCGACGGAGCACCCGCTCGGCCCCGTGGGCCACCATCGTTGACAAGTTCTCAGCGTCCGGAGTAGAGTTTCGCACTTTCGGGAATCCGCCGGCCCGGCCGGCCGCGAGCGTAGAGGAGGAACACCGCCATGTCGTGCCAGACGATCAAGAAGGACAAGGACTGCTTCTTCTGGGGTGCCGAGGGGTGCACCTTCCCCGGGGGCCAGTGCCGTCCCGTGGTGGAGAAGTGCGAGGGGTGCGGTCGGATCGAGGAGTGGCCCACCGGCAAGTACTGCTCCGCCTACCCCGCCCCTCAGAAGCAATGGGCCCTGGGCCTGTGCAACATGGCCACCCACATCAAGATCGAGGAGGAGCAGACCCAGAAGATGCTCAACCCCCTCAAGGCCAGCAAGCGGAAGGCCGCGGGGCGTTAGTACGAGTACAGACGCGACCGCCCCCCGGCCGGAGGCAGGTCCCTTGCCCCTACCTCCGAGGAGTCGCGTCTATTTTGTCGCCGGGTCAATAAAATCTGCGGACGCGGCCCGCCCCCCGGGGCGGGCCTTCGTTTCCAAGGGCTCCCAACCCACCATGCCCGCGCTCATGATCAGCTTGAACGCCTGCTCCACGCTGATCTGGAGGGGCACGGCGTCCTCCTCGGGCACCAGCAGGTAGTAGCCCGAGGTCGGGTTCGGGGTGGTGGGCACGAACACGTTCAGGACCTTCTGGGGGGTGCGGTTCTGGACCTCGCCCCGGCTGACCCCGGTGACGAACCCGATGCTGTAGATCCCCTTGCGGGGGTACTCCACCAAAACCACCCGGTGGAACCGGTCGGAGCGGGCGTCGATGAGCTGCTCCAGGAACTGCTTCACCGCCTGGTACAGGGTGCGGACCACGGGGATCCGGTCCAGCACCCGCTCGTAGGTGCGGACCACGCTGTGGCCCAGAAGGTTGGCGCTCAGGAACCCCACCACCTGGATGAACAACAGGGTCAGGATCACCCCCAGCCCCGGGATCCGGAACCCCAGGTAGGTCTCGGGCAGGAACCGCTGGGGCACCAGCTCCAGGAACCGGTCGGCCCAGTGCACGATGGCCGCCACCACGTAGAAGGTGAGCCCCAGGGGCACGATCACGACGAACCCGGCGATGAAGTTCCGCCGGATCCGGTCCCGCACGTACCGGATGACCCGCCCGATCCAGCCCACGACGCCTCCTCACCCCCATCCCCGAATCGAACTCATCCGGCGGCGATCAAACAGGAGCCCCCCAGTCATCCGGGGCGCGGGACCTGCTTCCGGCCCGGCACGGATCTCCCGCCGAGCCACATCCCCACCACCTGCCGATCCGCCAACACCGCCTCCCAGGGGTCCGGCCCCCGGGCGCGGACCGCCAATATATCAGCACCTGCGCCCGGCGCGAAACAGGCCGCCCCCCCGCCCAGGCCGAGGACCCCGGCCCCGCCGCGGGTGGCCGTCTCCAGGGCCTCCCGGGGGGTCCACCCGTAGTCCTCCACGGCCGCGGCCGCGTCGGCCCACAGGTCCAGGCTGCCCGACGACAACACGCTGTCGGTGCCCAGACCGACGGGCACGCCGGCGTCCAGAAGATCCCGGCCGGGGGCCGGCCGGTCCGACAAGCGACGGTTGCTCCGAGGGCACAGGACCACCCCGGCCCCGGCCCGGGCCACCAGGGCCACGTGCTCGGCCTCCAGGTGGACCGCGTGGACCAGGACCGTACCCGGCCGCAGGGCGCCGGCGGCGCGGAGCCACTCCACCGGATGGCGGCCCGGCGGCGGGGGCGGAGCGATGCCCAGGGCGGCGTACAGCTCGTCTCGGATCGGCCCGGTTCCGGTCAGGCAGAACTCGATCTCGTCCGGCGACTCGGCCACGTGCACCATGAGCCGCCGGCGGGCCAGGGCCCGGCGCAGCCCCTCGGCGCACACCGTGTAGGGCGAGTGCGGGGACACGCCCCAGAGGTGGGGGCGGCACCCCTCCTCCAGCTCCTCCACCGCGGCCCACGCCCTCTCCACCCCGTCGGGCGACGCCGCGATCAGCTCGGGGTACGCGAGGATCCGGGGGCCCCCCTCGGGATACCCTGGCACGGCGTCGGGCCGAGTCACCACGTCGGCCACCCACCCCTGCCCCCCTCGGGCGCACGCCCGGGCGGCCTCGGCCACGGCGGGTCCCCAGCGGCCGGGGGCGGCCGACCTCTTCCGCGCCACCACCTGGAGCACCCACCGGGCGAACCCGCCGGGGCCGGCGGGCGGGACCAGGCCCCATAGCTCCAGGTGGGCGTGGGCGTTCACCAGCGGCGGCATCAGGGCGCACCCGGGCAGATCCACCCGCTCGGCCCCCGCGGCGATGGGAGCCACCTCGGCCAACCTCCCCACCGCACGGATTACCGGCCCCTCCACGAGAACGGCCCCACCCTCGAGGGCGGGGCCGTTCATGGTCAGGACCCACGACGCGGTGTAGAGCCGGGCCACGGTCAGGCCGCCTTCTGGGAGGCGATGCGGTTGGCCGCGTCCACGAACACCAGGTGCGGCTTCCAGGCCGCCACCTCGTCCTCGGGGACCTGGGCGTAGGCGCAGATGATGACCAGGTCCCCGGGCGAGGCCTTGTGGGCCGCGGCCCCGTTCAGCCGGATCTCCCCCTCCCCCCGGGTGCCCGGGATGGCGTAGGTCTGGAACCGCTCGCCGTTGGCGATGTTGTAAATCCAGACCTCCTCGTAGGGCACGATGTCCGCCGCCTCCAGGAGCACCGGATCGATCGTCACGCTGCCCTCGTAGTGGAGGTCCGCACCGGTCACCGTGGCCCGGTGGATCTTTCCTTTCAGCATGGAACGGGTCATTTCGCACCTCCGGCATCTTCCCCCGCCACCACCACACGGTTATCGATGAGTCGCGTGTCGCCGGCGAACGCCGCCACCGCCACCACGGCCCGGGGCACCACCGTCTCCACCGGCTCCAGGGTCTCCGGGTGTCGAACCTCCACATAGTCGATCCGGAGGCCGGCCCCGGCGATGATCCCCTCGACCTCGTCCGCGATCCGTGCCGCCTCCACCACCCCCGAAGAAGCCAGCGCCTGGGCCCGGCCCAGCGCCCGGGAGATCGACAGCGCCTGGCGCCGCTCCTCCGGGCTCAGGTAGGTGTTGCGGCTCGACAGGGCCAGCCCGTCGGGCTCCCGGACCGTGGCCACCCCTTCGATGCGCACCGGCACGTCCAGGTCGCGCACCATCCGCCGCACCACCTGGAGCTGCTGGTAGTCCTTCTCGCCGAACACCGCCACGTCCGGCTCCACGGCGTGAAACAGCTTCAGCACCACCGTGGCCACCCCCCGAAAGTGTCCGGGCCGCGACGCCCCGCACAGCGGCCTCGACACCTCCTCCACGGTCACGTAGGTCTGATACCCCGGGGGATACAGCTCCGCCGGGGCGGGCGCGAACACCGCGTCCACCCCGGCCTCTTCGCACATCCTGCGGTCCCGCTCGGGGTCCCGGGGGTAGCGGTCGAAATCCTCGCCGGGGCCGAACTGGGTGGGGTTCACGAAGATCGACACCACCACCCGGTCCGCGCACTCCCGGGCCCGGGCCACCAGGGCCATGTGACCTCGGTGGAGGTACCCCATGGTGGGCACCAGCCCCACGGTCTCGCCCCGGGCCCGGCGTCCGCGGGACCAGGCGCGCATCGCTTCTACGGTCTCGAACCACTCCATGGAACGGCTCCCACGGCGCGCACGCCGTTTCCCGGACAAACAAAAGCGCCCACCGGCAGACC
The DNA here is from genome assembly GCF_000526155.1 of Deferrisoma camini S3R1. Taxonomy (NCBI): domain Bacteria; kingdom Pseudomonadati; phylum Thermodesulfobacteriota; class Deferrisomatia; order Deferrisomatales; family Deferrisomataceae; genus Deferrisoma; species Deferrisoma camini. Next base: position 2,593,275 of record NZ_JAFN01000001.1, read on the forward strand.
GGGGGCGCCAAGCCGCAGCGGTGCGGCGAAACGACGGTTCTCCTCCCTCCGGGCGGCCCGAAGGGCACATCGCGCTGGCGTTCTCCCGTCCCGGTCCGTCATGCGGATCCAAGCGGTGGCGCTTTTGCTATCATATCCGCACGACGCGTGTCAACGCCCGGCAGGAGGCAACTTTCGTTTGAAACGCGCAAGCTTGCCAGGAGCTTCGGTCTCCGATCGTGGGTCCCCGGTCGTTGGTGGGGGCCTTCGGCCCGCGGCATGCCCAAGCTTCCTGGTGGACGCCATGCTCGGCAACGTGGCCCGGGACCTTCGGCTTCTGGGGTACGACGCCGAGTTCCGGCCCGAGCTGCCCGATCCGGCCCTCCTCGGCCTGGCCCAGAGGCAGGGGCGGATCCTCGTGACCCGGGACCGCGCCCTACACCGCCGGGCCCGGGGGGTGCGGTGCGTGCTGGTGACCGCGGCCGACCCCCGCCGCCAGACCGCCGAGGTGCTCCGGGCCCTGCCCCCCCACCGCCCACCCCGGCCGTGGACCCGGTGCCTGGTGTGCAACGGCCGACTCGAGCCCGCCCACCGGGACCAGGTGCTCCAGCGGGTACCCGACCACGTGGCGGTGGCCCACGACCGCTTCCTCGCGTGCTCGGGCTGCGGCCGGGTCTACTGGCCCGGCAGCCACACCGCCCGGCTGGGGGCGCGGCTTCGAGCCCTCGCCGCCTTTACAGGCTCTTGGCGCTCCAGTATAAAGCAGGGCTCTCCCACAGGAGGCGACGTCGTGAGCGAATCGGTTGCCGTCTATCCCGGAAGTTTCGATCCCATCACCAACGGCCACGTGGACATCATCCAACGAACGGCCGAGGTGTTCGACCGGGTCGTGGTGCTCGTGGCCGTGAACCGGGACAAGCGCACCCTGTTCTCGGTGGACGAGCGGATGGGCCTGATCGGCCAGGTGTTCACGGACCATCCCCGGGTGGAGGTGGACGCGTTCCAAGGGCTGCTGGTGGAGTACATGCGCCGCAACGGCTACCGGGTGGTGGTGCGCGGGCTGCGGGCCGTCAGCGATTTCGAGTACGAGTTCCAGATGGCCCTGATGAACCGGAAGATCTACCCCTCGGTGGACACATTCTTCCTGGCGGCCCGGGAGAACTACAGCTATGTGAGCTCCCGGATCCTGAAAGAGGTGTTCGAGCTGGGTGGTTGCATCAAGGACCTGGCCCCCCCCGTCGTCATCGAGGCGCTCCAGGCCAAGTACGGGCGCTCCCCCACGAACGGAGGTGAACGGTGAGACTCAGTTCCCGCGCTCGCATGCTGAAACCCTCGCCCACCCTGGCCATCACGGCCAAGGCCAAGCAGCTCCGGGCCCAGGGGATCGACGTGATCGGGTTCGGCGCAGGCGAACCCGACTTCGACACCCCGGCCCACGCGGTGCGCGCCGCGGTCGAGGCCCTCGAGGCGGGCGAGACCCGGTACACCCCGGCCGGTGGAACCGCCGAGCTCAAGCAGGCCGTGTGCCGGAGGATCGCCGGCGACTACGGGATGGAGTACGGACCGACCGAGGTCACCGTGTCGTGCGGGGCCAAGCACACCCTGTACAACCTGTTCCAGGTGCTCCTGGACCCCGGCGACGAGGTGATCGTGCCGGCGCCCTACTGGGTGAGCTACCCCGAGCAGGTCCGGCTCGCGGGGGGCAGCCCGGTGGTGATTCCCACGCGGGAGGCCGACGGGTTCCGGATGCAACCCGAGGCCCTGGAGGCGGCCCTCACCCCCCGCACCCGGGCCGTGGTGATCAACAGCCCCTCCAACCCCACGGGGGCCCTGTACCGGGCCGAGCACCTGGAAGCGTTGGCCGATGTGATCCGCGGCCGGGACCTGGTGGTGGTGAGCGACGACATCTACCACCGACTGGTGTACGGAGACGAGCGGTTCGTCAGCATCCTGGAGGTGGCCCCGGATCTGCGCGACCGCACGGTGATCGTGAACGGGGTGAGCAAGACCTACGCCATGACCGGCTGGCGCATCGGGTATGCGGCCGGACCGGCCGAGGTGATCCGGGCCATGGAGGCCCTCCAGAGCCAGTCCACCTCGAACCCCACGAGCTTCGCCCAGAAGGGCGCCGTGGCCGCCCTGATCGGGGACCAGGCCTGCGTGGAGGAGATGCGCCGGGCGTTCGCGCGGCGCAGGGACCTGATCGTGGAGGCCCTGAACCGCATCCCGGGCGTGACCTGCCGCCGGCCCGAGGGAGCGTTCTACGTGTTCCCCAACGTGTCGGGCCTGTTCGGCCGCCGGTGGGGCGACCGGGGGATCGGGGCCCCTGCGGACCTGGCCGCGTTCCTGCTGGACGAGGCCCGGGTGGCGGTGGTGCCCGGCGAGGCGTTCGGCTCGTCCGAGCACCTGCGGATGTCGTACGCCACGTCCGAGGACGCCATCCGGGAGGGGGTGGGCCGGTTCGCCGAGGCCGTGGGCCGCCTGTCGACCTGACATCGCGATGGACACCCCCCGGTTCCGGAGCCTCACCGACGACGAACTCGTCGACCTACTGTACACGGCGGCGGACCGGCTTCCCCGCGAGGCGGTCGACGAGTTTCTCCGCCGCTCCCGGCGTCTGCTGCCCCGGCTCGCCGAGATCGTGTCCGACAAGCGCGCCTGGACCCAGCAGCTTCCCGAGTGGTGGGCCGTGGTCCACGCCACCTACATCCTGGGCGCCATGGAGAACGAAGAGGCGCTGATCCCCCTGCTCACCGCCCTGCGGTGGGCCGACGCGTTCGACTGCGACTGGGTCACCGAGGACCTGCCCAGCATGTTCGGCCGGATCGCCGAAGCGGCATACGGCCCCCTCATGGCCGTGGTCCACGACCCCACGGCCGGCCCCGGGGCCCGATCGGTGGCATTGGCATCCACCGTGGCCGCAGCCCTCGCAGCCCCCCGGCGCCAGGCCGAGGTGCTCGAAACCGCGGCCCGGATCCTGGCCGATCCGGCCGAACCGCTGTACCTGCGGCAGACCGCGGCCAACATCCTGGTGGACCTGAAGTCGAGCCAGCACCGGGATCTCCTGCTGGCCTTCGGCCGCGAGGAGGCGGCCCGCCACCGGGACGATCCCGAGTACCAGGGGGTGTTCTACGACTGGGAGGTGGACGAGCTCCTGTCCGACCGGTCCGGCAACGCGGGTCTCGACTACTACCGGAGGGACTGGCTCGTGTTCTACGAGCCGGAGGAGATCGAGAAACGCCAGGAGCGGTGGCGGCGTGAGGAGCAGGAGGCTGCGGAGCGCGAGGAACCCCCACCCGAGCGACCGGCCCGGCCGGACCTGGGCGCGCCGTGCCCCTGCGGCTCGGGCCGGCCCTTCGGCCACTGCTGTTACCTGCGAATGCATTAGAAAGGCTGGGAAGCCCCTCCGCTAGAGACTAGAAATTAGAGAAATCTGAGGGGCCAGGAGACCGACGACCGGCGACCGTAGACCGACGACCGAAGTTACAAGCCTTCCAGCCGGGGGCGTTCCCCCGTGGCCAGGTAGCGGCGCACGTCGGCCAGGATTCGGCCGTGGTCGAAGCACAGGGGTGGCAGGGCGTCCCACGGCCAGATCCGGGCCTGCCGGGCGTCGCTGCCCCCCAGGGGGGTGCCCTCCGCCCGGGCCAGGTACACCGTGGTGATCGTGTGGCGGCGGGGGTCCCGGCGGGGGTTGGAGTAGGTGAAGAACTGCTCCCGGAGCCGGACCTCCAGCCCGGTCTCCTCCCGGGCCTCCCGCACCGCAGCCTGCTCGAGTGACTCGCCCTCCTCCACGAATCCCCCCGGCAGAGCCCACCCCAGCGGGGGATTGCGGCGTTCCACCAGCACCACCCCCTCCTCCCGGAGGATCACCACGTCGACGGTGGGCAACGGGTTTCGGTACCGGCTCACCCCTGGGCTTCCTTGGTGCGTTCGTTGACGGCCGCGAAGAACTCCTCGGCGTTCGCCCCCTCCGCCCGACGGTACTCCCCCCACCCCGCGGCGAACCGCAACCGGCCCTCCGGCAGCGCCTCCTCGCCCGGGTAGGACTCCTCCTCGAGGGCCGCCAGCAGGTCGGCCGCCCGCTCCCGTGCGGTCTCGGCGTCGGCCCCCGGCATCAGCACGGCAAAGGTGGACCCGAAGCACCGGCCGATCACGTCCTTGGGCATGCTGCGCTCCCGGATGATCTCGGCCACCCGCCGTAGCACCTCGTCGCCGTGCTTGTGGCCCAGGCGCTCGTTGTACTGGGCGAAGTTGTCGATCCGGACCACCAACAGACCCAACGCGGTGCCGGCCAGCCGGGCCCGGTCGATCTCGCCCTGCAGCAGCTTCTTGAAGTGGAAGAAGGTGAACAGCTGGGTCAGGTGGTCCGTGACCTCCAGCTCGTCGGCGTAGAGCTTGAGCTGCTGGTACAGCCGGGCGTTCTCGATCGCCACCGCCGCCTGGCTGGTGAACAGCTCCACGGTCTCGATCACCTCCGGCGGGATCGGCCGCTTGCTGATCTGGTTGTCCACCGCCACCACCCCCACGCAGTCGCTCTCGACGATCATGGGGATCACGATGAAACTGCGGCTGCGCAGCGCGCGGATCTCGTCATAGGGGGGCTGCAGCCGCAGGTCGGGGGGCAGCTCCCGCGCGTTCTCCACCCGGTAGGTGCGTTTCTGCAGGAACGCCTGGGCGATCACCCCACCCCCCGGCCCCAGGGGCAGGCGAATCTCCTCCGGCGACTCGTCCTGGTTGCCGAACGCGCCCTTGCACTCCAGCACCGTGCGCTCCGGGTTGGGGAGGAACAGGAAGATTCGGTCGAGCCCCAGCACCTCGTGGGCCGCCCCCAGAATGGTCCGGATCCGGTCCTCCAGGGCCAGCGTCCGCTGCATGCCCACCGAGACCTCGTGGAGCTTTCTGAGGTTGCGGTTCGCCGCCTCCACCCGGGCCAGCAGGTCCAACCGCTCCCGGTAGAACGGCTTGATCACGAACGAGATGGACAGGGCCGTGCTAAGCAGAATGGACAACCCCAGCACCCCGCAGGTCAACAGCACGTACTTCTTGAGGCTCGCCGCCACGCTGCTCGAGGAGGCGTAGGGCTCGTCCACCGCCACCACCCACCCCCGGTCCCGGAGCACCCGGAACGCCACCATCCGGGGCTCCCCGAACAGGGTGGCCAACCCAATGCCCTCTTCGTAGTCCCCCACCGCCTCGGCGAGCCGGAGCCGGTTCCCCCGCCCCCGTTCCCCGAGGGTCTCCAGGGGCTTGCGGGCGGCCAACAGCTCCACCTCGAGCCCCCCCAGGTCCTGGGCGTCCCCCATGGCCGCGGGGGCCGCGATCACCCGCCCCTGCCGGTCGAGCACCCACGCCGAGCCGGCCCGGCGCAGCCGGTTGCGCAACACCACCCGCGACAGGTCGGACTCCGCCGTGGACGCCCCCGCCACCTCCTCCACGATCCGAGCCAACTCGGAGGCCTCGGCCCGCAGCCGGGCCTTCACCTCGTCCTCGCTCAGCTTCGTGACCACCGCGCCCACCACCAGCGCGGCCAGGGCCACGATGGCGGCGGACACGAGGATCAGCCGGACGCCCAAGCCCGTGGGAACCTTTTCGGCCATGGTTATTCCCTTCCCAGTAACTTCGGTCGTCGGTCTACGGTCAACGGTCCTCGGTCTGGGGCCTTCGGCCCGCTGGGCAGCCAGGGGGCCTTGAGCCTGATGGAGCGTGTGCCACCTAACGGGCCAGGCTACCCGGAATTTCTCTAGTTTCTAGTTTCTAGTCTCTCGCTTCTGCCTCGCGGCCCACCAGGGCTCACATCTGGTGGCATCCGGCACAGCCCCCCGGGACCGTGGCCATCCGGTCGCTGTCCGAGCCGTGGGGGTCGTGGCAGGTCAAGCAGGTCAGGTTCCCGTTCGGATCCAGCCGCATGCCCGGCACGAGGAACTTGGGCGGACGACCCACCGGGTGTTTGTGACGGGCCAAGGTCTCGTCGTCGTGGCACCGTCGGCACAGGGCCTCGCCCACGCCCTTCAAGAAATACTTGGGGTTGTCCGACGAATGGGGATCGTGGCATCCGGAGCAGTTGCCCTCGGCAAACGGCTTGTGGAGCACGAACCGGTTCATCTTCTCCTTCATGTTCTCGTGGCAGGACAGGCACAGGTCCCCCTGGGGGAGCCGCAGCTGGAACTTGAACGGCGAACCGTGGGGGCTGTGGCACACCGTGCAAAACCCCATCGCCACCGGCCCGTGTACGTTGGTCCGGGTGAACTGGGCCCGAATGTCGTCGTGGCAGGTGAAGCACAGGTCGGCCCCCTGGTTCAACAGGTCGTACTTGTGCGGCTTGCTCGTGAAGTCGTGGCAGGGGCTGCAGCCTCCGACCGGAATCGGACCGTGGACCCAGGTCTGGTCGGTCAGGTATCCGTGGCACCGCAGGCAGAACGTGGTGATCACCGCCACCTCGCCCCCGCCCTCGGGCTCCATCTGGTGACACCGCCGGCACCGGTCCTCGTGGTCCGAGGTGTGGAACTGGAACTCGGGGAACGGCGACTGGAGCCCCTCTCCCATCATCGGCTCCCGAAACAGCACGATCGCCAGGTTTCCCTGTCCCCCGTCCTCCTCGGGGTATCGGATCTCGATGTAGTTGGACCCCAGGCTCAACGGGGTGCGAACCCAGAACATCTTGCCGTAGTTCTTGGCCTCCCTCTCGCTTCCCCCGTTCAACCGCAGGATGAACGGCCCCTTGCGCCCTCCCGTCAGCCCGACCACCGAGATGGAGTCCTGGTAGGTCTTGGTGAAGTTGTCCGGCGTCAACAGCACCACGTTCTCCGCCGCCCCACCCATCTGGCCCGCGGTGGCCCCCTCCTCCACCACCCGGCGTACGGCCTCCTCCAGCTCGTTCCAACGGCCCTCGTTGTACCCCACCACGGTCTGGACGATCTCGCCGTTGCGGTCGACCAACACGTAGGTGGGCAGCGTCGTCACCTGGAAGGCGCGGCTGATCTTGAGGTTCAGATCCAGCACCACGGGGAACGACAGCATGTCCTTGAACTGGCCGTAGAACCGCCGCACCCGGGCCACGTTGTAGGTGTCCAGGTTGATCCCCACCACCCGAAGCTTGTCGGCCCCGTGACGGTTCTGCAGATTGACCAGGCGCGGGAGGGACTGCACGCAGCTGGAGCAGTAGATGGAGCCGAAGTCCAGCAGGATGGGAACCCTGCCCAGGTAGTCCCGGAGGTCAAACGTCTCACCGGGCAGCGTCATTCCTGTGAAAGGCTGCACTTTCTCGGCCGAAAACGCGGGCGTTCCCGCGGCCACGAGCAGCCCCAGGCACACCCACCCGACGGAACGACGCCACCGGCCCATCGATCACCGCCCCAGGGCTTTCCGGATCTCGTTCTCCAGCACTTCCTTGTCCGTGAGGCCCACCTCGGCAAAGGCGATCTTGCCGTCGCGGCCCACCAGGTACAGGGTGGGGGTGCCGGCCACACCGTAGGGGTCGGCCACCACGAAGGATTCGTCCGGGGCCAGTTTGTCGATGAACACCCGGAACTTGTACCCCTGCTGCTTCACGAGGCCCACGATGCTCTTCTTCATCGGCTCGCCGTCCAGGGCCACGGCGATCACCTCGAACCCCTTGTCCCGATACTCCTCGTAGAGCCGTTCGATCAACGGCATCTCGGCCTTGCACGGCTCGCAGAAGATCGACCAGAACACCAGCAGGTGCACCTTCTGTGGGACCTCTTTCGAGAGCTGAAACGAGCGGCCCTCGATGTCCTCCAACGTGAAGTCCGGGGCCTTGTCCCCGGGCTTGAGCATCTCGATGTCCCCGATCATGGGGATATCGAGGGGGGTCATCTTCTTCTGTTCCGCGATCGCGCCAGAGCTCCAAAGCGCCACCGCCCCGATCACGACGAGCAGAGTCTGCAGGGATTTCCGTGCCATGGTCCCCTCTCCCTATCCCATCCGTACGGTTCACTGCCGTTCGAACTTGAGTACGCGCCGGCCGGCCCGGTCCGCCACGTACACGTCCCAGTTCCGCAGTACGAAAAGCCCCGCCGGCTCGAACGCCTCCCCCTCGGCCGGCAGGATCTCGGCTATCTTCTCCCCCCGCCGGTCCAGGACCCAAATCTTTCCGGTGGCGCGGTCCGAAAGGAACATCCGGTAGAACGTGGGCTCCACCACGACATCCTCGACCTGCGCCCCCTCGGGAAGCCACGACGAGAGATCGAGGGTCTCCTCCCACTCTCCGTCCAGGTCGAACCGCTCCAGACGCCGCCATCCCCGGCTCAGCACCCACAGGCCGCCGCGGCCTTCCGGAGTGTAGGCCACGATCACCGGCTTGCCCAGGTGGTCACGCCGCCTCCCGGTGCGGCGGTCCCACGAGGCCAGGAACGTGCCGTCGGGCCGGAACACCTGGACCCGTTCGTTGCCCGGGTCCGCCACGTAAAGACGGCCGCGGCGGTCGAACGTTACGTCGGCCGGGTGCCGAAACCGTCCGTCGCCCCCCCCCAGGCTGCCCAGAACGAAGGCCTCGTTCCCGGCCTCGTCCACCACCACCAGCCGGTGGTTGCCCGTGTCCACCACCCACAGTCGACCGTCCGGCCCCCGGGCCAGGCGCTGGGGCCTCCGCAGACGCAGATCCCCGGAGCCCCGGCTTCCCCCGAAGGTCCCCTGCCACCGTCCCGATCGGGCGAACCGCACCAACGCTTCCCGCTTTCGGTCCAGCACGGTCACGGTGCCGTCCCGATCCACGTCCACGTCCACGGGCTCGCGCAGCTCGTTGCGACCCCGGCCGTGCTCGCCGAACCCCTCAGCCGCCCTCCAGGACATCACCCGGGCCGAAGCCCATCCCCCCCAAACGATCACGAGGAGTCCGAGGGTGGCTCCCAAGCGAAGACGCCCCCGCGATGTATGACGCATGCCCGGGCACCCCCTCGGCGGCCTACTTCGGCTTCACCTTGAGGAGGATCTCTTCCGTCTGCTTCTCTGGGGCCATCTCGGTCTCGGCGGGCTTTGCCTCCTCGGCCGCCGGTGCGCCCTCTTCTCCGGCCAGCTCCCGGGCCTTGGCCGCTTCCAGCATACGCTGGACCTCGGCCTCCCGAGCCTTGCGGAACTCGGAGTCCAGGCGGGCGACCAACCGGGCCACCCCCCGGGCCGCCACGGCGTTGGGGGACGGCCCCTGGTTCACCCCGAGGATCTCGCCCAGGGTCGTGCTGGACTTGGCATAGGTCCGGCCGCTCCACAGGATGTCCCCGTTCTCGGTGTCCACCATGTTGACCTGGAGCGCGAACTCCACGATCTCCGAGTTCTCCTCCCGGCCGTACACCAGGAGGTCGCCCAGGATCAAGGCCTGGGCCTGGAGCTCCTCACCGATCTTGCGCACGATCTCCCGATCGAGCCCCTCGGTGTTCCGCAGCTTGAGCTTCTTCATGAGCTCGTTCACGTACCGGGGCTCCTCCACCTGTTCGAAGGTGCCGCGGTTCAAGAGCTCTTGCAAAAACAGGTTTTCCGCAATCTTGGGCGCCTGCGCCCCCTCCACCACGCTGTCGAAGGGCAGCACCGCAACCTTCTTGATATTACCGTACTGGCGTTGGCCGGTGGGGGGCTTGACGTAGGTCTTCACCGACGCCCCCGCGCATCCCATCATGGTGGCCAGCACGATCGCGCCTGCCGCCCACAGTGTCCGACGCATGATGTCTCCTCCTCGTCTCATGGGGTCCTCGGATTCCTTCGTCTCACGCCGAGGAACTGGCGTCACCTTATCAGAACTGCCCCTGCACCTCAATCAGGTACCGGTGGGTGTCCCGCCGGTCCCCTTCGAGCTGTTGATCCAGCTCCCACTCAAAATTCACGGACAACAACCCCTCCAAGAACTCCGCCGACAGGGTGATCTGATGGTTCCGGGTGTCCTCCGCCTCGCTCTTCTTATCGAGCTGATACTCATAGCTCAGATCGTACTGATCAAAGATCGTCCAGTCGTAGGAGGCCGAGTACGTATAGTCGACCGTGGGACCCTGATCATCTTCGCTCTCGTCCGATGCCTTGCGCGTCAAACTGAGCTCCAAGCCCATTCCATCGAAAAAATCCGTAAAAGAGAGGGTCACATCGGTGTCGTCGTCCCGCCGAATCGTCGACTTTCCTTCCGCCGGGTCCGTATGCGTCCGGGTGTACGTGTGATCGAGGCTCAGCGTCGTCACATCGCCCAGGGTGAGCTCGTACTGGATGCCCACCTCCCACTGCCGCTCCACGTCTACCGTATCGGTCAGGAGATCCTCGTCCTCGGTGTAGGTGTAGTCCGGGGTGAGGGTGAGATTGGGCAGTCCCTCGTACGACAGGGTGAACTCCAGGTCCCAGTTGCGCTCGTTGGTGCTTCGCTCGCCGTTCTCGGTGGTCTGGTTCCAGGTCCGGGTGACGGTGAAGGCGACCTGATCGTTCCAGAACGAGCTGTCCAACTGGATCTCCCAGGTATCGTCCAGGGTGTCGTCGGTGGCCTGGGTCGGGTCCGCGAACCACTCGATCTGGTCGCTGCGATCGAACGAGGGAGAGATCGTGATGTTTTCGAGGGGGCTGAAGTCCAGGGCCGCCGAGTAGTCCCGCGTGATCGAGTAGGAACCGGGCTCGGCCCCCCGGGTGTCCTTGCGCTCGTCCGAGTAGTCCAGATCGATGTCGATCGTGTCCGTGAGGGACCGGCCGTAGGAGATCTCCCCGGTCCAGGTGTCGGTGACCTCCACCGGCGCCGCCTGCTCCAGGTCCTTGTCCCAATCGATCTCCCGGTCGAGGCTCAGCTCCAGATCGTCCAGCGGATCGAACGTGATCTGGGCCTGAACGTTGTTCTTCAGGCTGTCGTCACGCTGCAGCACGTCCCCGTCGTCGGAGAGCGTCAGGGACTGCTGGCGCTCGTTGGTCCACTGGGCCTCCAGCTTGAACCGGTCGCCGAACTCCCGGTCGAACGAGATGTCCACGCTGTAGTCCCGGTCTTCCGTGTCCGAGTCGGGGTTGATCTGGTCGTCGGTGGTGTCCCTGCGGACATCGAACGACAGATCGAGCAGGTCCCACAACGCGTAATCGAGGCTGGCCTCCCGCGAGGTGTCCACCGTCTGGGTCACCCCCCCCTCTTTGGAGAGGTCGCGTTGGAAACTCAGCTTGAGGTCGGGTAGGGCCTCGCCCGCGGGCTCCATGGTGAGCTCGGCCTGCCAGGAGTCGTCCCGGGTCGTCTCCACCTCGGGGTCGTGGGAGGACTTCTCGGAGGTTTCCCAACTCCCCGTGAGGGTCCACCAAGGCCCCTGCAGCTCCATCTCCACGGAGGGCTGGACCTCGCGGGTGTCGTAGTCGGGTTCGTTGATCTCGTCGGTGATGTCGAGACCGAGGTCGAGGGTGAAGGTGAGGGTGGGATGGATCTGGAGCTCGTAGGAGATGGAGTAGGACTGGTCCACCGTCTCGGTGGTGTCGCTCCCCTCCGCCGTCACGTCGGTTCGGCGCTCGTCCGAGACGGAGGCGTCCACGGACCAGGTCGCGGCACGGGAGACTCCCGGGGCCAGGGCGGCCAGGCACACAAGTGCAATCGCGGAAAGCCGGGGCTGGGGCATGCGTCCCGCCTGTCCCTCCAAGACAAGAGCGTGGCCGACCCAGCGGCCACGAGGTCCGTTGCGCTCCGAGCCCGCTCGCGGGGCCGGCCCCAAAAGGGAAAAGGAATGAAATGAACTCGCCCCAGGCCACCCCACATGGCCAAAAGTCCGGCGTTTTCTAGCAGAACGGTCCGGTTTGTGTCAACGAGGACATGGGCCTACCCCCCCGAACCCGACACCGGCACCCGAAGCTCGTCGCCGGGCCGCAACACATGGTCCGGCCGCAGGCCGTTGACCCGAAGAAGCGTCTCCAGGTCGACACCGTACCGGCGGGCGATGCCCCACAGGGTGTCGCCGGGCTCCACCACGTGTACGGTCCCCCCCTTGGCGACCGCCACCGGCTCCACCCGGAGCACCTGCCCGGGCCGCAGCACGCCCCGCCTGGGAAGGCCGTTCCACCGTTGCAACCGGGCCACGGTGGTGCCGAACCGGCGGGCGATGCCCCATAGGGTGTCGCCCGGTCGCACCCGATACTCCCCCATCCGAACTGGGGTATCGACCCGACGCCCGCGGGACTTGACCGCCCTTCCCCTTGGGACCGGGATCACCAGGTGCTGGCCGGGCCTGAGCCGGCGGGCGGACCGGACCCGGTTCAGGTCCCGGATCGCCGCCACCCGGGTGCCGAACCGCCGGGCGATGCCCCACAGGGTGTCGCCCGGTTCCACCCGGTACCGCTGGAAGGACAGCCGCCGGTCCGGCGGCAGCCGCTCCAGGGCGGCGGCCACCAACTCGCCCTTCCCCACCGGCACCCTCACGGGGTAGGCCGAAGATCCCGGCGGGGTGCAGCCGCGCAACAACGCAGGGTTCAACCCCTCGACCACGCGGCGGTCCACGGCCGCCAACCTCGCCACGGTGCCCACGTCCACCGGGGAGTCCACGAGAACGGTGTCGTAGACCCAAGGATCCGCCTCCCGCTTCCACGTGAGACCGTAGGCCTCGGGGTTTCTCGCGATGGCCACCGCGGCATAGAACTTGGGTACGTACCGGCACGTCTCCGACCGCAGCCCTCCGGCCGCCAAAAGCCCCCAGAAATCGGAGACGTTGCACCGGCGCAACGCCCGCCCCACCGCACCCGGCCCCGCGTTGTACGCGGCCAAGGCCAGGTTCCAGTCCTCGAACAGGGCGTAGAGCTCCTTCAGGTGTCGGGCGGCCGCCCGGGTCGCGAGCTCCGGGTCCAGGCGCTCGTCCACCCACCAGTCCACCCGCAGCCCGCTGGCCCGCGCGGTGGACTCGATGAACTGCCACATCCCCACCGCCCCTGCGGGTGAGCGGGCGTCGGGCTTGAAGTGGCTCTCCACCAGCGCCAGGTACGCCAACTCCTCGGGCAGCCCTTCGTCGCGCAGCACCCGGCGGATCATCGGGAGGTACCGCTCCCCCCGCTGGAACGCGAGGGTCAGGGTCCTGCGCCGGGGGCCCGAGAACTCCTCGAGCAGCGAGGTCACGGCCGGGTGATCGGGGATCGGAAGCCCCTCGGGCTCCTCTCGGGCCTGGTTGGTTTCCTCCGGCGCGGGGGAGCGGGGCTCCGGCGCCTCGGCAACCGGCTTCCGGGCCTCGTCCGGGACCGTCGCCGGAACGGGCGGGGGCGGAGGCTGGGCCGGCACGGCCGGCCGCTCCCCCTCCGTGCTCCCCTCGCGGCCCGCCCCGTCGGCGGGGGGGAGGGGTCCGACCGGTGGAGACGCATCGGCGGACGCCGGCGGCGGCTCGGGTTCGGGGGAGTCGGCAGGGATGGGGGCCACCGGCTCCGGGCGCGGCGGCGCAGGCCCGGCCGGCGCGGGGGCGGCGATCCCGGCACCCGGAGTCTCGGCGGCGGGCGGGGCCGAGCGCACCTGCGCCTCTTTGACGCCGGGTGCCACCGCACAGGCCCCGAGCCCCGTGGCCATCAGGGCCGTCCCCAGAAGCACTCCCAATCGCCTCAACGGCAGACTCCTTTCCTCGTCGTGGTCGACCAACTCCGTTGGTGCGCCTTGAGTTTTTCGGCCGGTGGGCCGATCCGGTTGGTACCTCGGAAGCGGGTCCTCGACACGATCCGGGGGGAACGGGAACGGGGGCCCCGCCGAACGAAGCCCCCCACCGGGGAGCCCCCGTCCACTGGAACCCGAGGGGAAGGGCCGGTAGCATGGCGGTTCCTACTTAGCAGACCCCCCTCTTCCGGGACAAGGAGAAAGCCCATCTTGCACGATCCGTGCACACCCGATCCCGACGTCCCCTTCCGGGGCGTCCTGGACGTGGATTTCCTTGCCCGCGTGTGCCTGCGCCGCGGCCTCCTGACGGAGTCGCAGGCCCGGTTCGTGCGGGAACGGGCCGGCATCCAGGCCGCGGCCCTCCGGCGCAGGGTGGGACCGGACCTCGCCTCGGACCCGGTGGAGCTCTTGCTGTCGTTCGAGCTGAAGCCCCCCGGCTCCGACTCCCCCCTCGACGCCGACCAGGTGCTGGCCGCGCTGGCCGATGCGGCGCGGGTGCCCAGGATCCAGATCGACCCGCTGAAGCTCGACGCGGCAGCCATCGTGCGGTCGCTGCCCAGGGCGTTCGCCCGGCGGCACGCCGTGCTGGTGCTCGACCCCGGGGCCGATCCGGTGCCGGTGGCGGTGGCCGATCCGTTCGATGTGGCCGCGCTGGAGACGGTGCGCCAACGGCTGGGCAAGCCCTTGCAGCCCAGGGTCGCGGCCCGGCGCGAGATCCTGCACCTGATCCGGGAGATCTACGGGTTCCAGACCTCCGTGGCCGCGGCCGAGCGGGACCTGGGGGAGCTGCACGATCTCCAGAACCTGGAGCAGTTCTTCCGGATGCGGCCCGAGACCGACCTGGACTCGACCGACAGCCACATTGTGCGCGCCGTGGACCACCTGCTGCGGTACGCCCTGGACCAGCGCGCCAGCGACATCCACATCGAGCCCAAGCGGGAGCAGTCGGCGGTGCGGCTGCGCATCGACGGGGTGCTGCACACCGTGCACCGGTTCTCCCGGCGGATCCACAGCGCCATCGTGTCGCGGATCAAGACCCTGGCTCGGATGGACATCGCCGAGAAGCGCCTTCCCCAGGACGGCCGGATCAAGACCGAGCACGAGGGGCGGTCCGTGGAGCTGCGGGTGTCCACCCTGCCCGTGGCGTTCGGCGAGAAGCTGGTGCTCCGGATCTTCGACCCCCAGATCCACGAGAACGACCTTCCCGACCTGGGCCTCCAGGGAGCCGACCTCGAGGCGGTGGAGGGGTTCCTGGACCGCCCCCACGGGCTGGTGTTGGTCACCGGCCCCACCGGATCCGGGAAGACCACCACCCTGTACGCGGCCCTGCGCCGGCTGGCCACCGAGGCCCGCAACGTCTCCACGGTGGAGGACCCCATCGAGAACGTGGTGGAGGCGTTCAACCAGGTGGGCGTGCAGCCCCAGATCGGGCTCACCTTCGCCTCGGCCCTCCGCACCCTTCTGCGGCAGGATCCGGACGTGATCATGGTGGGGGAGATCCGCGACGGGGAGACCGCCCGGATGGCGATCCAGGCCTCGCTGACCGGCCACCTGGTGCTGTCGACGGTTCACACCAACGACGCGCCGAGCGCCGTGAGCCGGCTCCTCGACATGGGGGTGGAGCCCTACCTCCTCTCGTCCACCCTGCTCGGCGTATTGGCCCAACGCCTGGTGCGCACCCCCTGTCCCCACTGCAGCCGCCAGGAGCCCCTTCTGCCGGCCCATGCCGAGGCCCTGCGGCTGCCGCCCAACACGCTGGAACGCCGGGGCAGGGGCTGCCCCCGGTGCCGCCGAACCGGCTACCTGGGCCGCACCGGCGTGTACGAGGTGCTTCGGATCACACCGGAGCTGGCCGAGGCGATCCACCAGGCCCGGCCCACCGCCCACCTCGGGGCATTGGCCCGGACCGCGGGGATGCGCACCCTTCGCCAGGCCGGAGTCGCCCTGGTGCTCGAGGGCCGGACCACCGCCCTCGAGGTGCTGGCGGTGACCCCGCCGAGCCCCGAAGACCCGTTCGTGACGCCTTCGGTGAAACGGAACGCGGCTTGCAGCGTATCCGAGGGGAACCACCCCACGGCTCGGGGAGGAACAACGCCATGAGGGCTCACCGCCGCCGGGGATTCACCCTGGTGGAGCTCATGATCACCATCGCAGTGATCGGCATCCTGGGGCTGGTCGTGACCCCGGGGATCCTCACCTACATCCCCCAGTACCGCGTAAACCGGGCCGCCAAGGCCCTGGCCACCGAGATGAACCTGGCCCGCATGCGGGCCATCGCCAAGAACCGCATCCACTACGTGGTGTTCGCGGCCGGCTCGGACCAGACGGTCAAGGTGTACGAGGAATCCACCAACGACACGTCCTGGTCCACCTCGGACACCTTGGTGAAGACCGTCGCCCTGGCGACCGAGTTCCCGAACGTGCGCCTCGATTACAATTCCGTGACCGGCCTGGACGGAACCACCCTCACGTCCGCCGTGACGTTTCCGAGCGGCCGCGCCGTGTTCCTGCCCAACGGCCTGCTGTCCACCCCCGGTGCCTTCTACCTGATGCCCGCCGGCGACAAAGACACCCGGAACGACCGCCTGCGGGCGGTGGAGGTGGGCCGCGCCGGTCAGGTCACGCTGTACCGGTACGACACGGCCTCGTCGTCGTGGGAGGAGATGTGATGCGGGCCCGGTCGGACGTCCGGACGGTGGGCCGTCGGGACGGGGGGTTCACCCTGGTCGAGACGCTGGTGGCGTTGGTGGTGCTGGCCGTGGGGCTTCTGGCGATCGCCAAGATGAGCATCACCTACGTACGGGCCAACTCCTACAGCCATCTGCTCTCCGAGGCCACCGTGGCGGCCCAGGAGAAGATGGAGCAGCTGCGCTCCTACGCCGCCTCGGAGCGGGGCGACCGATTCAGCGTGTTCGACTTCGACTACCTGATCAGCACCGACCCCGCGTTCACGTCGGTGGAGGACCCGCCGGGCAGCGGCACCTCCAAGACGGTGCCAGGCCTCTTGTCCGGATCCAATGGCGGATCCCCCGTCACCACCACCGGCGGCACGGTGTACGAGGTCCTGTACGACGACGGCAATCACGGCGACGGCGCGGCCGGCGACGGGGTGTACGGCGCCACCGACACGGTCACGATCGAAGGGACGGGGTTCACGATCGCTCGGACGTGGACCGTCGAACCCATCCCGATCAACGGCCAGACCAACTTCGCCCGCGTCACCGTGGAGTGCTCGTGGACCGACCGTTTCGGCCAGACCCGCACCGTGCACCTGGAGTCGCTGGTCCACCGGAGGCAATGAAGATGATCCCGCGAGGTTACGGAGAACACCGGCCGGGCACTCGGCACGGGCCGGCAGGCCGACACGCCATCGCGAACCGCCGACGCTCGAACCGGGGCACCGTGCTCGTGGCCGCCATGGTGATCCTGGCACTCCTGTCGCTGCTGGGGGCGGGCAGCCTCCTGAACGCCACCCTCGACACCCAGCTCGCCCGCAACCAGGCAACCAGCAAGGAGGCGTTCTACGCGGCCGAGGCGGCCCTGGAGGTGGGGGTGGGCCGGGTCATGGCGGCCTTCCGGGACGAGCTGCGGCCCTACACCCCGGGGACCACGGCCGACTGGACCGAGCCGTCCACGGCAGGCGGAGACCCCTACGACAACCCGTTCAACGGGTTCACCACCGAGTTCAAGATCACGAACTCCCTCGACCCCAACAACCCCGGCGCAGAGCCTGACCCGTTCCTGTTCACCACGGTCGAGAACAACCAGCAGATCATCCACTTTGCGTACGAGTACCAGGTGGAGGCCCGGGCCACCAGCGCCCTGGGCAGCGAGAGCATGGCCGAGACCGTGCGGGTGCTGGAGACCCCGCTGGTGCAGTACTACATCTTCTTCGAGGACGACCTCTCCTGGCACAACGGTCCCACCATGAACTCGTGGGGAAGGGTCCACACCAACGGGAACCTCTACTTTGCACCGGGGAGCGGCGGGATCTGGTTCCGGGACTATGACAACGCCGGGGCGGCCGCGCCCCACATCCTGACGGTGCACGGTGAGATCTACTCCGGAAAGTACCTGTTCGAAGGCAACACCATCGGCACGCGCTCGTCCGGGCCGGTGCGGGTGCGGGTGAGGAACCTGACCTCACCCCCAACCATACCGGTGACGACGGGGGACTGCGAGCAGATCAACACCAGCATCACGGCCACGAACGCCGGGGTCCAGGAGGCCCGCTTCGTGGACGCCAACGGCACCTACCACGTTCGCGTGGGCGTGGACCGGATGCCGAGCGCCTCGTACCAGACCCTCGCCCGCGACGGGTTCTACGAGGCCGCCGCCGACGACCCCAAGAAGCCCGACGTGGATGGCATAAAGATCGTGGTCGAGGGGGGCGCCCTGAAGATCTACTTCACCCCGAACGGCGGCGTGCAGGAGGACGTGACCGACCTGGTGCACAACTACTGGGTGGACGCCCTGGGGAACCCGGTGAACTTCGGAGCCTGGTCCACAGGGGCCAAGACCATGGCCGACGGCAACGTGGCGACCACCGTCACCCAGCTTCAGCCGGGAACCATGGTGTACTCGCCCGAGGCCCCCGTGACCACCGACGACACCGGGGCCGGATCGTACGACGGCACCCGGGGCAACATGAACCCCTGGTACCCCTGCATCCTCGAGCGTCGGGACCCCCGCGAGAACAAAGAGGTGGACTTCACCGTGATCGACCTGCAGAGGCTCGAGCTCTGGTACCGGGACTACCTGGACTGGTCGGACAACGGCTCGTTCGACGGCAGCGTGGATCCGTTTGCCGACGGCCGGAGCCTGCTCATCTACGTCTCGCGCTCCCTCTCCGGCGGCGGGTTCGCCTCGGGCACCGGGGCGGGGAACCTCCAGGCCGTGAAGATTATCGGGTCCCGGGCGGGCCGCACCCGCACCACCAACGACCGGCAGGACGGATCCTCCCCCACCCTGGTGACCCGCACCAGCGTTGTCACCGACAACCCCGTGTATTTGGACGGCGACCTGAACGTAGCGAGCCCAGGAGGGTCGGACGCCCCTGCCGGCCCGGGGGGGTTGGCCATCGTGAGCGATGCCGTGACCCTTCTCTCCAACAACTGGGGGCCCAGCCACAACGGCCAGACCGGGGGCACCTATACGAAAAACTCCGCATCGAACTCGGCTTTTAACGCGGCCCTGTTCACCGGCCGGTTCAACTTCCGCTCGGGCGGATCCGGCGAGGAAGCCGGGATCCACAACTTCCCTCGGTTCATCGAGAGCTGGTCGGGACGCGAGTGCCACATCACCGGATGCCTGATCAATCTGTGGTTCAGCCAGCAGGCCACGGCCGAGTTCCGGTGCTGCGGCACAGGCACCGGCGACGTGTACACCCCCCCGCAGAGGTTTTTCGGGTGGGACGTGAACTTTCAGAGCCAGGACTACTGGCCTCCCTACGTGCCGAGCATCTACAGCGTGGAACGCGCATCCTGGCGCGAGGATTAGGAGGACCGTCATGCGGTACCGGCGCGGGTTCACCCTGGTGGAACTGCTGGTCACGATGGCCGTGGCCCTGATCCTGATGGCGGGGCTGTACCAGTTCTTCGTGAGCCAGCAGCGCAGCTACTCCACCCAGGACGAGGTGCTCCGGCTGCAACAGGAGGCCCGGATGGCCGAGGACCTCATGGTCAAGGCCATCCAGCAGACCGGCGCGTTCGCGCCGTCGCTCGGGACCACGGTGTCGCTGCGGGGCCAGGTGATCCTGGCCGCCTCGGACCACTACCTGACGCTCCAGTACGACGACCCCTACCGTGACGCGGACAAAGGGGTGATCACCGCCCCTGAGATCGTGACCTACGCGGTGTCCAAGCCCTCGGGCTCGGCGACGGAGCGGGTGGGCGACGACCCCACGGTGGCCAAGGCCAGCCGGACCGTGCGGGTGTTCTTCGACGCGGACGGCGACGGCGAGGTGGAGGCCTCGGAGGCCTTCGACCTTGCGATTCCCCTCGCCCTTTCCGGGCCGCCGTACACGTTGTACCGGGTGACGCCGGACGACAACGGCACGCCGACGTTCGAGGCCGTGGCCGCCCGGGTCGAGAACCTGGTGCTGCGCTACTACGATCACAACGGCAACCCGCTGCCCCGCGACCCCACGACCGGGGCGGCCGTGGACCCGCCCTACGTGCTCGACGAAACCGAGCGGGCCCAGGTGCGAACGATCGAGATCGAGCTAACCCTGAGGACCCGCAACGACGATCCCCGTTACTCGGCCTCGTTCGTGTACCCGGCCGGCACGGTGGGCTCCTACGACACCTCGGGCGACCCCAGCTCCACCGACGTCACGGTCACCGACGGCTACCGCCGCCGCACCTTCACCACCCGGGTCTCCCCCCGCAACCTCTCGGCCAACACCTGCGGCCGGATCACAGTGAACGCCTCCCCTGCAAACCCCCAATGCCCGGCCTCTTCTACGGTAAAGGTCAACGTGGCAGATCAGTACGGCGACCCCGTAGCCGGCACCACGGTGACCTTGAGCCTGCCCTCCGGCTCCGGGGCATCCTTCATTAGCGGCGGGTCGGCCGTCTCGACCACGGCGACCACCGACACCAATGGTGACGTCTCGGCCACCGTGTACTACACCGGCACAGCCAGGGTGATCCCGGTGTCGGCGCAGGCCGTTGTGGACTGCCGGCCCAGCGGCCCCGCCAATTTCACTCTCATCGGGTCGGTACCCATCGAGTTCCAACCCGGCGACCCGGTGCGGGTGGAACTCACCGAGATCCCCCACGGCCCGGCCCACGCCACCTACCTGGACACCTCTGACGCCTCCTGCTCGGCGGCCGGATCGTTCACGTTCAAAGCCCAGGCCTACGATGCCTGCGACAACGAGGTAGACCCGCTCCCCGGGCTTTCTTTCCAGACCGCTGACGGCACCGGCTCGGCCTTCGGTTCGGTCAGTCCGTCCGCGTTCTCCTCAACCGGGGAGACCTTCACCGTGCAACTGCCCGCCTCCGGCCCGTACGGGGCTCCCCAAGACGCGAGCGGCTACTTCCACCAGTTCGTGCAAGCCGCCGGCACGCCTTCATGGCTCACCGGCGGCATCACAGCCACGGACGATCAGGGGCACACGCTGGGGTTTCCTTTCAGCGCGACCGTGCGTCCCTGGCCGCCGGCGAGCCTGGGCGCCCTCTCCGGGAACATCGCGGGCACCACCCATACCGACTGCCCGAGCCCGGCCGTGGCCGACACCTTTCGGGTGTACGACTGCTACCAGAACCCGATCTACTCCCTGGGCGGCGGGTACCAGGTGACCCCAACCCTCACCAACGACGCCTCGGGTCCCTCGGACCAGGGCTCGGTCTCGCCGACGTCCATCACCACGGCCGCGACCCCACCCGATTACGAGGTGACCTATACCCCACCAAACTGCACCCTGGGCCCCCAGGCGGGCAAGCAGGTGACTCCCCAGATTACCCTTACCCTGGAAAACGGAGGTACGCCCAAAGCCACCCTGGGCCCCACGAACCTGACGCTGGAGGCCTGCGTGGACTGCCAGCTCACAGCGAGCCCGGCCACCATGACCCAATGTTCCGGCTCCACCACCATTACGGTGTCGGGGTGCAACAAAGACGGTCAGCCGGTGCGGCTGACCGTTTCGAGCACCGGGGGCGATGCCTCGTTCAGCTCGTCTGGCATCGTGACCCAGACCACGGTGACACTGAGCGGGACTGCCCCCTCCACCGCCTCGGCCGACCTGTACCTGGGCAACGCCCAAAACGGCGACATCCTCACCGTGACCGCGGAGTATCTCGACCCCTCGACCGGCGACGTACTCGGCACCTGCGGGCCGGTGACGATCCCCGTCTCGAGCGCATGTGTGGACCTGAGGGTGTTCCCCGACAACACGTACACCACTGAGGTGGGCAACCTGCCGGGGCAGGTGAGCTGCATCTCCAATATCGACGCCCTGTACTTCGAGGTGGAGGACTGCCAGTGGCAGCCCCTCAGGCTCTACAAGGCTGTGCGGGTGTATGCATTGGCGGATACGAACGGGGACGGCAACGCCGACTACCTTGATCAAGAAGAGGTCGATCTCGATCCGTTCCCGGCCACTGCCACCCCCCCCCTGTACTTTCGCTCGGTCCTGGGGCTGCCCCTCCAGCCGAACCCCACGCCCACCGTGCTCGACGGAGTCCTCACCTACCCGTCAGGCAAAACCGTGCAGATCCTGGCCGCATACCGGGATCCCAACGATCCCGTGGGCGACGACTACTGGCGGAACCTGAACGCGCCAGTGCCGTCTTCGTTCTTGTCGAGCCTTTCGAGCGCGCTGAGGCAGTGCGAGAAGTACTTCACCCTAACGGTGCCCTTGCCCATCTGCTTCCCGAACGCGGTCACCTCTGGTGGCGGGGGCATCTGGCACGGGAACTTCAAGATCCATTGGGGAGACGTTGTGGTCCGAGGGGACGTGAAGCTGGCCCCCACCCCCAAGTTCCTCCTCAAAGAGTCCACCGCCCCCTTGAATGGAAGTCCATACACAGGCACCGGCAACCGAGACCGATTCTTCGACCTCTATGTGGGCAAGAACTACGATGGCTCAGGGGGGAACTACATCGAAAACAGCGGCGTCCCGGTCCCCAACAGCGATCCGTCCACGATCGACCGACCTTTCATCTCGGGGGGGGAAGGCGCATCTTTGGGGACGAGCTACGGAAACTACTTCCGGAACCTCTCTTACGAAAAGATCAGCGAGATGCTTCGGGAGCTCGATTACGACACCATGAAGACCCTGGCCCAGGACCGGGGGGTGTACTGGTACACGCTCCCCACAGGCCAGCTTCGCAACCCCGTCACCGGAGACGTGGTTGCCGATCTCGACACGCTCCTGGACATGCCCGGTCCGGGGCTTCCGGGCGCGTACCACGATGGAGAGTTCATCTTCGTCGACACCTTCGGAACAACAACGACGCCCCCCTCGACCACGGGGGTGGACATCGACAGCACGCCCTTGAGTTCGCTTCCGAGCTTTCAAATTAGGAACATCTACACCGAGGGGATCATCTACATCGCGGGCTCCCTAGACTTTAAAGGGGGAGGAGGGGGGTTCAACCTGAACGTCACGACCCCTCCGGAGTACGACACGCGCTACGACCACAACGACCCGGCGGCCACTTTCACGGCAGGGGACCTCCCCATCCGCCCCGATCCGGCCCAAACCCAGCAAGCCGTGACGCTGTCCTCCATCAACGTGAACGGCGGGATCTACTTGGACGGCGAGGCCCTTTTCTCTGGCAACCCATCGATCTTCGGCGCCATAACGGCCGAGCGGGGGTATCAAGGCAACGGGACCCCCGAGATCTGGTACAACTACACCCTGAACCAGAGCGGGGAGAACGAGTCCCTGTGCATCGCCTGCTGCACCCTCGAGATCTCACCGTCCGCCGTCCAAGTGCCTCTTGGGGGCGCCACCACCCTTGCGGCTGTTTCCGCGGCCGGCACGGTGCAATGGGTGAGCGAGAATCCCACCGTGGCGTCGGTGGACTCCTCGGGGATTGTCACGGCCAACGCCATCGGCGTGACCCGGGTCAAGGCCGTGGACACCAACAATTGCTTTGCCTGGGCAACGGTGGAGGTGACGGATCCGTGCACGCTCATGCGGATCAGCCCCCAGAACCCGTCGATCACAACGGGCGGAACCGAGTCGTTCAGCGTGGTGAACGCACCGGTCGGAGTGAGTATCGTGTGGGGATCCAGCGATCCCACCGTAGCCACAATCGATCCCGCCACGGGCCTGGCCACCGGGATCGGCGGCGGCACGACCGTCATTACCGCCCAGGACACGAGCGGAACCTGTCCCGATTGGACCGGCACCGTGGGCGGGTTCGCGGACGACGAGACCCTTCTGACCGTGAACTGCGGGCTCGCCATCTCGTCCGCACCCTCATCGGTGAACGTGGGCGACGACATCGTGCTCACCGCCACAGGCGGCTACGGCACGGTGACATGGACTCCGGACAATCCAACGTTGGTGACGCCGGGGTCGGCAACGGGCGACTCGGCCACGTTCACTGCGGATGCCGCCGGCACGGTGACGTTCACCGCCAAAGACTCGGCGGCGTGTGAAGACACAGTGAGCGTTGAGATCGTCTCCACGTGTCCGAGCCACACCGTGGCGACCACGATCCCCTCGGACGGTGCTTACTACGGGGTCTACACCCCAAACGGGAAAACTCTCACCTGGAGGGCGATCCCCGACGACAACGACGGATCTGCCGACTCGCTGGACAACATCGACCGGCTGGAGTTCGTCATCAAAGATCCAAGCGGCACGGTGATCCACACACAGACCGAAAGCCAGGACTGGTACTGTGGATTTGGCGGCAACGGCCCGTGCAACACCAAGGACGTGAGCACATGGGCGCAAGGAACCTACACGTTGGAAGTCACTGCTTACACTAAGGCATCTCACCCTTGCGGGGTGAGCACGGTCAGCGACTCGATCCAGATCAAAGTCGATAATAGCCCCATCGAGGTCGGACGGATCTCCGGCCTCACCGACTCCTGGCAAACCGTGACATTTAGCCGCCCGTTTTCGGATCCGGTGGTGGTGGCGAAGCCCCTGAGCCTCAACGACGGCGATCCAGCCACCGTGAGAATCCGAAACGTCACCTCCACCGGGTTCGAGATCCGCGTCGAGGAGTACGAGTATCAAGACGGAACCCACGGCGGGGAAACCGTGAGTTACCTGGTGGTGGCAAGGGGCCGCCACACCCTGCCGGACGGCACCGTGGTCGAAGCTGGTACCAGCTCGGCGCCCGGGGACGGCACTTGGACCTCAGTTTCGTTTGCTTCCGCGTTCCCTTCGACGCCCGTGGTGGCTACCTCGGTGATCACTGTGAATGAGGCCGACACCGTGGTCACCCGGAACAGGAACGTAGGCACTAGCGGTTTCGACGTCCGACTTCAGGAGGAGGAAGCGCTGCGCTACAACCATGCGGCCGAGACCGTGGCCTGGGTGGCGTGGGAACCCGGCTCCGGGACGGCCTGGGGCATCCGGTACGAGGTGGGCACCACGGGCGACTCGGTGACCGACGGCTTCACCACGGTGTCCTTCGCCACCTCGTTCACCGGCCCTCCCTTTCTCATCGCCGACATGCAGACCCAGGACGGAGGCGACACCGCGAACCTGAGGTACCAGAACCTCACGGCCACCTCATTCCAGGTGCAGGTGGACGAGGAAGAGTCCCAAAACCCCGAGACCAATCACATCACCGAGGTGGTGGGGTACATGGCCTTCGAGCCGTGAGCCGCTGCGGGCCGGTTCGACGCGCCCGGGCTCCCCGAGGGCCCGGGCGCTTTTCGTTCCCGGACCGGACTGGACGAACGACGCGGAGCCGTTAAACGTTTTCGGACTTCTGGTGCATGCCTTGCGAGACGGGATCCCCGTCTTCGGCGAGGCGAATGCAGGCTCCGAAAGGAACACGAGACACGAATGGGGAACCGGCCCGTTGTGGGATGCTCTGGCTTTCCCGTGGCCCGCGCCCGCTACTGGGAGCGGTTCCGGGCCGTGGAGGTGCAGCAGACCTTTTACCGCCCCCCACGGATCGCTACGTTGGAACGCTGGCGGGCCGAGGCGCCCGCCGAGGCCGTGTTCGCCCTCAAGGCCTGGCAGGTGGTGACCCACCCGGCCACGAGCCCCACGTACCGGCGGCTGGCACGGCCCGTGGCGCCGGACCGGCGGGACCGGTACGGGTTCTTTCAGCCCACCGAGGAGGTGGCCGGGGGGTGGAACGTGACCCGGGAGGCAGCCCTCGCCCTCGGCGCAGTCGCTGTGCTGTTCCAGTGCCCGGCCTCGTTCCGCCCCACCCCGGAGAACGTCGAGAACCTCCGGCGATTCTTCCGGGGCATCGGCCCCCAGCCGTTCCTCCTGGCCTGGGAGCCCCGGGGCCCCTGGCCCCGGGAGCTCGTGGGGGAACTTTGCCAGGACCTGGGGCTCGTCCACGCCGTGGACCCCTTTGGAGCCGACCCGACCACGCCCGACCCCGTCTATCTCCGGCTCCACGGCCGGGGCGGGTACCGGTACCGATACTCCGACGGGGAACTTCGGGAGCTCGCCACGCGCCTGCGCGGCCGCACGGGGTTCGTGTTCTTCAACAACGACCACATGTGGGAGGACGCCCGGCGGTTTCTCCAAGCGTCTGCCGGGGTTGCCGGAGGTGGGGGCCGAGGATAAGATGGCCTTGGATTGCGGCCCATCCTTCATCTTGGGGGTTCCGATGGGTGCAGTACGAAGGGAGATCGACCGCCTCCTGGAGGGGCTTCCGCCGGAGCAGCAGGAGGAAGTGTTGCGATTCGTCCGGCGGTTGACGACGGCGCGCCCCTCTCCGGGGTCCACCAGACCCTCGTTTTCCTGGGCCGGGGCATTGAAGGCGACGGACCGGGGGAAGACCTCGGTGGAACTGCAACACGAGGCCCTGGTTGTCCGGTTGGGAACGCATGGAACTCCTTCTTGACACCAACATCTTTCTAGAGGTGTTCCTGGACCAGGCTCATGCCGCGGACGCCCGACGCATTCTGACAACGGGGGACCACACCCGGTGGATGACCGACTTCTCCCTGCACTCGATCGGGGTGCTTCTGTTCCGCCGCAGCCTCCAGGGCGTGTTCGGGGAGTTCGTGAAAGACATCATCTCCCCGGGAGTCGTGCGGATCGTTTCTCTGCCGGAGGACCAGGTCCCGAACCTCTGCGCTGCTTCCCGGCGGTTCGGGTTGGATTTTGACGACGCCTACCAGTACGCTACAGCCCGCTGGCTCAACCTTTCGCTCGTGAGCTTCGATTCCGACTTCGATCGCACCAACCTGCCTCGGTTGGATCCTTCGCACATCTGAGAAAATGGATCTCGAGTTCACACCCTGACGCGCCGATCAGGAAGACCGGCGGCGTATCCCCATTTTGCACGCGAGGAGACCATGGCACGAGAGAGGAAGACGAAACCGTCGGAGGCCGGGGAGGCTTACGTGAAGAAGCTGAACTTCGCCCGCAAGATCCACGAGAAGCTCGACGACGGGGCCCTTTTGGCCCTGTGCGAGTACTACGGGGATGACGACGGAGAGGACTGCGAGAACGACGCCTGTTAGGAAACACCCTCCCCATTTGCGAGAACGGCCGCCTCGGAATCGGGGCGGCCGTTCTTCGCGTGAGACGGGGGGGGGAACGTTCACAGATCGTACCCGCGCTCCTCGTGCAGGGCCAGGTCGAGCCCCTGGACCTCGGCTTCCTCGTCCACCCGCAGGCCGCAGATGGCGTCGATCACCTTGAGGATCACGAAGGTCGCCACGGCGGTGTACGCGAACGTGGCCACCACGCCCACGGCCTGCACCCCCAGCTGCCCACCCACCGAGTCGATGCCCTGGGCGAACCCGAGGCCGCTGAACACCCCCAGGCTGGGGGACGCGAACACGCCGGCCAGCAGGGTCCCAAGCATGCCGCCCACGCCGTGCACCGGGAACACGTCGAGGGAGTCGTCGATCTGGAACCGCTGCTTCACGAGCATGGTGGCGTTGAAACAGATCAATCCCGCCAGAATTCCGATCACCAGCGCCCCCATCGGCCCCACGAACCCCGAGGCTGGGGTGATCGTGCCCAGCCCCGCCACCATGCCGGTCACCACGCCCAGGATGCTGGGCTTTCCGAACTTGCGCCACTCGCACACCATCCAGGTGAGCGCCCCGGCCGAGGCCGACATGTGGGTGGCCACCAGGGCCATGCCGGCGTTGGCGTTGGCCGCCAACGCGCTGCCCGCGTTGAACCCGTACCACCCCACCCAGAGCATGCCGGCGCCGGCCACGGTCAGGGTCATGTTGTGGGGCGGCATGGGGGTGTCGGGGAACCCCTTGCGGCGACCGATCACCAGGGCACAGACCAGCGCGGCCGCCCCGGCGGTGGCGTGGACCACGGTGCCCCCCGCAAAGTCCAGGAGCCCCATCTGGCCCAGCCAGCCTCCGCCCCACACCCAGTGGGTGATGGGGGCGTACACCACGGTCACCCACAGCACGGTGAACCACAGCACCGCCGAGAACTTGGTGCGCTCGGCGAACGCCCCGATCACCAGGCCCGGGGTGATGATGGCGAAGGTGAGCTGGAACATCGCGAACACGGTCTCCGGGATGGTCCCGCTCACGTTGTCGAGCCCCACCGAGGCGAACAGGACCTTGCCCAGCCCGCCGACCACGCCTCCCAGGTCCGGGCCGAACGCCAGGCTGTAGCCGTACACGAGCCACAGCACCGAGACCACGCCGCTGATCGCAAAGCACTGCATGAGCACGGACAGGACGTTCTTGCTGCGAACCAGCCCCCCGTAGAACAGGGCCAGCCCCGGCAGGGTCATGAACAGGACCAGAGCGGTCGAGACCAGGATCCAGGCCGTGTCGCCCGTATCGGTTCCCTGGGCCGCCCAGGCCGGGGCGGCGGCGAGAACCAGGAGCAGGGCCGAAGCCAACGCGCGAATGTGCCGTCGAAAAACCATGGGAACCACTCCTCCCTCGGGGACAGGACTACAGGGCCTCGGGGCCGGACTCGCCGGTCCGGATCCGCACCACCTCTTCCAGGTTGGTCACGAAGATCTTTCCGTCGCCGATCTTGCCCGTGCGGGCGGCCCGGGTGATGGCGTCGATGACCCGGGGCACGAGCTCGGCGTCCACGGCGATGTCCAGGCGGACCTTGGGCACGAAGTCCACCACGTATTCGGCTCCCCGGTAGTGCTCCTTGTGCCCCTTCTGCCGGCCGTACCCCTTGACCTCGGTCACGGTGAGCCCCTTCACGCCGATGTCGGACAGGGCTTCGCGCACGTCGTCGAGCTTGAACGGCTTGATCACGGCGATGACGAGTTTCATGGCACCTCCTCTGGCAAGAAGTCACAAAGACGTCTCAGATCGGACATGTGGGCTACATTTTTGTCGTACATGTGCGCGCAACACCCCCCTTTCCCCACGGTGGGCCGAGGGGGGGGCGTTGTCTCTGCAGGGTACGTGCCAGGGGGGACGGACGGGGCGGGGCGTACCAAGCAGCGAGGCCCGGTGCTCAGCACCGGGCCTCTGGGATCCATCAGGCAGGGGCGTGGTTGCCGCCCCCTTCGGCGGCACGGGGCAGCGGTGCCCGGCCGGAAGGGGTCTCGGGGCGGGGGGAGGAATCCACCTCACTTGCGCTCTCCACCCGCCACTCCACACCCTGGGAGAACTCGGCCAGGCGGCGGATTACCTTGCGGGCCTCGCCCGGATGGAGGCCGATGGCCACCGCCACATCGGTAAAATACTCCGACTCGAGCCAGGCCCGAGCTTCCTGCCGGCGAGCCGGGTCGGCTGCCGGATCCGCGTAGGCGTCGCGTACGGCGTGCTCGATCACGGCGAGCCACAGCTTCTGTTCGGGGGACGGGTCGGGTACCTGCCTGCGCAAAAGGCGCATGGCCCATGTGGCTGCGCGCCGGGGATCCATGGTGCTCCGGGCCTCAGTGCTCACGGCTGTTCCTCCTTTGGGGACACAACATTGTATCATACTTCCCCTACATTAGAGGAGGATGAAACCGCGATGAGGAACTTCTGAAAACTTTTCTCAAGGGCGATTCTCCAAACCGCCGTCCCGAAGGGGAATCACGACCCGGTCCACCCGGCGATCCCCGACCTTCACCTCTGCCTCTCCCCGCAACTCCCGCCGACCGTTCCCGGCGGGGAGCGAGCCGCTCGCCACGAGCCGGTAGATCCCTGGGGGGAGTCGAACGGCGAACGATCCGTGATAGCCGCTGCGGGCTTGGGCCACGGGCCCGACCTCTTCCTGCCCCGGCCGGTACACCTGGATCCCCACCTCCTCGACCCCCATGCCACGGAACACGGTCTTCCCCGACACGGTGACCTTGCCGGATCCCGGAGACCCGCAGCCCACTGCAACCGCCAGCAGAAACCACCCCGCCCACCGGAACCATGCCGGACACGCCTCCCCTTGATTCCCGGTCCACCACACTAGGAACATCCCCCTTTCTAGGGAACCCCGGCCCTGGATACCGTCCCCCCCCACACCGCAACGAGCGCACCGCCAGGGGAAACGCCACCGTCCGTTATGGTACCACCCCTTGCGGCCCCCGGAAGCCTCTTCAGGTACCGCAAAGGCTCCGTCCTCGGCACCGGAACCGAGGCCGTCCCCCAACTCCGGCACCTCCGACAACGCAACGGCCGGGTGAGAAGGGAGGTGCAACCCAGCCGAGGGCACCGAAACAAGCTTGTCGGGGGAGACGGAAGGGGGGAAGATCTTAGCCTCACACCCCCTTCGCCCGGGATGCAATGCCGAAGAGGCGGGGTCGTGCCCAGCGCGTGTGGGAATCCGGGAGGTTTTCAAGCCTCCCAGCGTCCTAGCGGAAGCTACATGGAAGGAGACCCGTTATGACCGAACCCAGGTGCCTCTGCGAACGCCTCGCCGGTCCTGGGCTCCACCCCCGGTGCATCGGGCAGGTCTGGTTGTTCGAGGGACTCGACCCCGAGGCCCGGCAGATGGTGGCCCGCCACCTGGAGCGACGGCGCCTGGAGCCGGGTCAGGTGCTGTTTCGCCAGGGGGACCGGGCCGACACCATGTACCTTCTGAAAGCAGGGGCCGTGAAGCTGTGGAAGGTCACCGAGGACGGTCGGGTTCTCACCCTCGACATCCGGCACGCCGGCGACCTGCTGGGAGAGAGCGTGTTCCTGGAGGAGGAAGGGGAGTACCCCGTCTCGGCCACGTGCCTCGAGCCCATGTTCGTCTGCGGGGTGGCCAAGGACCGGTTCGAGCGGTTGGTGGAGGAGAACCCCCGGATCGGCCTGAGGGTGATCCGAAACCTGGCCCGGCGTATCGAGCAGTTGCGGAGCAAGCTGGAGGCCCTGTCGGAGCCCATGCTGGAGGAGCGGATGTACCGGGTTCTCGTGAACGTGGCCCGGGAGGTGGGAACGCGGGGGAAAGGGGGTTGGGTGATCCCTTTCCCCCTCACCCACGAGGAGATCGCGTTTCTGGTGGGAGCCCATAGGGTCAGCGTGACCCGTGCCCTGGCCCGGCTCCGGTCCGCAGGCCGGGTTCGGGCCGAGGGCAGGAATCTGTTCGTGGCCGAGGGGCCCCCGTGAGGGAGGAACGGGCTCAATCCTTCCCCGCGAGGCCGGGACCGGGACGATAGGGCTCATCGAACTCCCGGACCATCCCGCCCTCCGACGCGGTCTCCAACAGCTCCAACGCGGCCCGTACCACCGCGGCCTGCCGCTCCCGGTCGCCGGGCGCACCCAGGGGCCGCCCCACCGGGTTCGGCGTCAGGAGAACCCGCGGCAGCTGCATCTCCCGGGCCACCTTCTCGAACGCCTTCACGTACACGGCCACGGTGGGGATGCCAGCCTCTTCCAGGGTGCGGGCGACGTGTCCCACGGACACGTGGCACACCGGTCAGACCGGCACCAGAAGCACCGCGGCCACCCCCTCGTCCCGGAGGAGCCCGGCCCACCGGGGAGCATGGTCTCTTAGCAGGCGGAGCTGGGAGCAGGCACCCACGAACGAGTAGAAGGTTCCGGCCCGTCGCCCGATCGCGCCCTCGGCCTCCAGCTCCCGCAGCCGGTCCACCGGGAACACCACGTTGGGGTCGGCCTGGGCGGCCCGCACGTCGTAGCCGCCGTGGCGCACCCGCAGACGCTCGGCCGGCACGTCGGCCGGGATCCGGCTCAGCGTGGGCGGCGCCTTCAGAAACTCCTTGATCCGACGGCAGGCCTCCTCCTGGGTCATGCCCTTCACCCCGAACGGCTCGGGATCGTCGTCCTCGACGAAATGCCCGCTCGAGGTCAAGAGCCCCACCACGGATTCCCGCACGGGTTTCTCGAGGGGTGCGAACGGAGCGTCTTCGTACGTCCATCTCCCACCCCCCTCTCCTGCATAGGCCCGAGCCTGCCACTCCACGGCCAGCCGGACGAGACGTCCGGCATCGCCGTCGTCCACGGTGCGCCCCAGGTTCTCCAGGAGCTCCCGAAAGAACTCCGCGGCGTCCTCGTTGGACAGGTTTTTCAAAAACTTGAACGCCAGGTCGCTTCGGGAACCGTAGAAGAACGAGTTTTTGAACGCCTCGAAGGTCTCCGTCACAGGCTCGGGCATGGGGCTGCTCCTTTCGGGCCTCAAGGGCATTCAGAAGTCCACATCCACCTGGAGGGCGTCCAGGAACTTGTTGAACGCCACAAACACCTCCATCACCCCCAGGGCCTCCACGATCTCGGCGTCGGAGGCTCCCGCGGCACGGGCTGCCTCGAACAGGGCCTCGGGTATTCGATGGGGGTCGGTGTTGGCCTGCCGGGCCAAGCGGATCAACGCCTTCTCCCTGGGCGAGAACTCCGCTCCGTCCGGGTCGTCCAAGATGCGGGCCACCTCGTCCTCCGGGACGCCGACAGCCCGCAGGGCCGCGGTGTGGGCGGCCACGCAGTACGGGCAGGCGTTGTCCTTCGACACGAGCACGGCGATCGCCTCCTTGACCTTGCGCGACAGCACACCGCCCATCATGACGGCCTTGACCTTCTCCCAGTTCGCCCGGAGGAGCGCCGGGACATGGGCCTGGGTCCGAAACAGGTTCGGCACCATCCCGAACGTTTCTCGGATCTCGGCGAACACGGTATGAACATCGGGGGATGCGTCCGTAGGATCGATCGGCGGCACGCGGGGCATGGCAGCACCTCCTCTTACGGTCCGAGAAGAATCGACCAGGATGACCGGCTGCCAGACTACACCCCACGGGGAAGCAGGAATGTAGCCCCCGCTACCCTCCCCAAGCCTGCAAAGCCGGGAAACCCGATTAGGAGGACTCTGTGGGTTTCCGGCCGCCTCGACTTCCTTCCACTCCCGCAGATGGCGTTCGAGCCAACAGACACCGCGCCGTTTCTTGACCCTTTCGAAAAGCCCGCTAGGTTCTTCCCGGTCGGAGATGAGTGGCCGGGACGTTTGCGCACTGCCTGCAAAAAGGGGAAGGAGGAGGTCTCATGGGATGGAAACCTTACGTGGCCGTTGCAGCGGCCCTGGTGCTGCTGGGCGGGTGCTCCACCCTGAACACCTTGGAGCAGGCCCACACAACCCTGGAGCGGGCTAAGGAGGCCGGAGCCGAGGTCAAGGCTCCTTACGCATTCCACAAAGCCCAGTCCTTCTTGGAGATGGCCGAGCACGAGAAGGACGAGTTCGACTGGCGGGCGGCATCCGAATGGGCAAAGGTGGCCCTGGACAGCGCTCGTCAAGCCCTGGACGGGGCGAAGGGAGGGTCGAAATGAGACGCCGCTGGACCTTCTGGATTCCTACCCTTCTGGTCCTCGTGACGGCATACGGGTGCGGGGCGGTTCGCCCTTTGACCAAGGCGGACGCGGACCGGGCTCGAGCCATCCAGGCCCGGATCGAGGAGGCCCGCCAGATGGGGGCCGAGGAGTGCGCTCCTCGGGAACTGGCCGAAGCCGAGGCACGGGTCGAGTACGCGCGGCACGAGGCCCGCGAGTTCCACGATCGGGCCAAGGTGGACGCGTTGTTCGAGTCGGCCCGGAACGCGGCTGACGAGCTTCTGGGCAAGACACGCCGGTGCGTGGCAGCCCGCAAACCTCCGCCGCCCCCGCCCGATAGCGACCGGGACGGAGTGCCCGATGCCCAAGACCGCTGCCCGGGCACACCCCGGAACGTGACCGTGGACGCCCGGGGGTGTCCACCTGACACGGACGGGGACGGCGTGGCCGATTACCTGGACCGATGCCCCGGTACTCCCCGCAACGTGGCCGTGGACGCCAAAGGGTGCCCCACCGACTCCGACGGCGACGGCGTGGCCGATTATCAGGATCAGTGCCCCGGCACGCTCCCAAATGTGCCGGTGGATGCCCGTGGGTGCCCGCCCGACTCCGACGCAGACGGGGTGGCCGACCACGAGGACCGTTGCCCCGGCACACCCCGAGGCGCGCCCGTGGACCGTGCGGGTTGTCTCAAGGACTCGGACGGCGACGGCCTGGCGGACTGGGACGAGACCCAGAAGTACGCCACCAACCCCAACGATCCGGACTCGGACGACGACGGGCTCCGGGACGGCGACGAGGTGCGACGCTACCAAACCGATCCCAACGACCCGGACACCGACGGGGACGGCCTCACCGATGGCAGCGAGGTGACCGAGCACCGCACCGACCCCAAGAGGGCCGACACGGACGGGGGCTCGGTGCCAGACGGCGTGGAGGTGAGGGTGGCCGGCACGAATCCCCTGGACCCGGCCGACGACGTGAAGGAGGTCAAGACCGTCGAGCTCAACATCCAGTTCGACTTCGACTCGGCAGAGATCCGCCGGGCCGATCACGCCCAACTGGAGGAGGTCGCCCGGTTCCTGAAGGAGAACCCGGGGTTGACGCTCACGGTCCAGGGACACACCGACAACGTGGGGGCACCCGAGTACAATCGGCGGCTGTCCCTTCGCCGGGCCCAGGCCGTGGTGCGGTTCCTGAACGAGCGCTACGGGATCCCCCTGGACCGCATGGAGGCCGAGGGGTACGGTGCCACGCGGCCCATCGCATCGAACGAAACAGAGGAGGGACGGGCCAAGAACCGAAGGGTGTATGCCGTTCTCAAGGCGGAGTAACCCTCCGGTTCGCATCCATGGAGCCACGCGGCGCTCGAGCCTCCCGCCGGGGCCCCCGGCCACGTCCACAAGGCTATGGCTGATGCAAAAGACTGGGTACCGGGGGGCAGGCGGTCCCGACGGGAGGCCGCTCAGGGCCGAGGGGGCTCCGGAGCACCGAGGCTACCCCCGGCCAGGGCCACCTGGAGCCGGGCGATCTCCGCCTCTCTGCGTGCCTGCCGAAGGAGGGCCCGGGCCTCGAGCAGGGCCGCCTCGGCGTCCAGCACGTCGTTGATCACCCCTTTGCCCGCGCGGTACTTGAGCTTCTCGACCCGCAGCGCCTCCTCGGCCTCCCTCACCTCGGTGCGGACGGCCTCGATCCGGGCCCGGGCTCCTTCCAGAAGGGCCCGGGCCTGCGTCTCCTCCCGCCGTGCCTGGAGGAGCAACTTCTCCCGCTCGGCGCGGGCCTCCACGGCCCGGGCCCGGCTCTGCCGGATGCGGCTCCTGCGAAGCCCCCCGTCGAGCCAGGGGAATGTGATCCGAAGGCCCACGACCGCGTCGTCCTCCCACGGACCGTCTGCGCCCCCGGGGGTCAGGGGGGTGGGATCCGGGGCCCCGTACAGGGCATAGGAGGCCTGGACCTCCACGCGGGGGTAGAGCCGTTTCCGGGCCGCCTCGGCTTCGGCCTCGGCAGCCCGGGCCTCGGCCTCGGCGGCACGCAGGTCGGGCCGGTCCGGTTTCGGCCCTACGGGTGGGGGCGCCCCCACCTCCCGCGGATCTTCGTGGGCCAGCGGGGGAATCTCCGCGCCCTGCCACCCCATGGCCTCCCCCAGGGCGGCCATCAGGGCCTTGCGCTGGGCCTCCAGGTCGGCGATGCGGCTTTGCACCCGGGCGAGCCGTACCCGCACCTTCAGCGCGTCGATCCGGGGGGCCTTGCCGTGGGCCACGAGCCTCCGGGTGGTCTGCTCCAGGGCCGTCAGGCTCTTCTCCGTGGCCCGGGCGGCCTCCAGGACCTCATCGGTGGCGAGGACCCCAAGGAACGCCTGGGACACGCGGAAGATCACCTCCTGCCGAACCCGTGACTCCAGATCGGCGCCAGCCTCCTTCCGGGCCAGGGCCGCCCGCACCCGGGAGCGGGTCTCGCCGAAGTCCCAGATCAGGGCCCGGGCGAACAGGCCGGCATCTGCCCGCCACCGGTCCGAGCGCTGGACATCTCCGGTGGCTCCGGGGAGCAAGACGTGCTCCTCCTGGGTCCACGCGAGCCCCCCGACGAGATCCACCCGAGGACGCAAGGGGGCGGCCGTCTCCTCCACGCCCGCCGCCCGCCGGTCCACCCGGGCCCGGGCCGCGTGGAGGCTCGGGTTGTGGGCCAGGGCAAAGGCCACGGCAGCCTCCAGGGTCAGGGGGCCGGGGGAAGGTTCTTCGGCACGCGGCGCGGCCGGCAGGACCAGCAAGGCCACGACCGCGGCGGCCGCGGCCGCCGTTCGGCGACGCGCGGACACCCGCCGCACGCCCGTGGCCAGGGAGTCGAGCACCGAGTAGATCACGGGCACGGCCACGGTGGTGACCACCGTGCCCACCAGGAGCCCCGCGCCCGCGGCGATGCCCAGGGGGCTCATGCGCTCCAGCCCCACGGCCATCTCGAAGATGAGGGGGGTGAAGCCGATGACGGTGGATCCCGCGGTCATCAGGATCGGCCGCAGCCGCAGCCGCACCGACTCCACGATCGCCTCGTCCTTGGGGACCCCCTTCCTGCGGGCCTCGAGCACGAAGTCCAGGAGCAGGATCGCGTTGTTCACGATGGTGCCCCCGAGCAGGATGATCCCCATGAATGCGGGCTTGCAGAAGGGCTTGTCGAACAGCAGGAGACCCCACATGGCCCCGGCCACGGCCAGGGGGATCGCGGTCATGATCGTCACCGGGTGGCCGAACGACCGGAACATGGCCAGGAGCAGGATGTAGAGGAGCACGATCCCGACCACGAGGGCCCGCCCCATCTCGGCCTGGCTCTCCCCCATGTCCCGCACGGTGCCGGCCACCGTGAGCGTGTAGCCGGCGGGAAGCTTCAGATCCGCGAGGCGGCGCCGGGCCGCCGCGGTCACCTGGCCGATGGTGAGGCCGGTGTTGCCCGCCGTGATGTCGATGGTGGGCACGAGGTTCTCCCGGGTGATGAACGGCTGGATCCGGGACGACCCGGTGGTGGCCAGCGTGCGCAGGGGCACCAGGCCCTTGGCCGTGGGGATCATGGCCTCGGCCAGATGGGCCGGGTCGGCCACCTGGTCGGCCCGGTACCGGACCCGGATGGGAATGTCCAGGTAGTCCGACAGCCGCAGCCGGGTGGCCGGGATCCCTTGCACGGCGGCCCGGAGGTTGCGGGCCACGTCCTCGGGGGAGGTGCCGTACAGGCGCGCCAGGGCCGGGTCCACATGCACCCGGGTCTCGGGCTTGTCCAGGTACCAGCTTCGGCGCAGATCGACCAGGCCGGGGGTTCCCCGCAGCCGGGCGATCACCCGGTCGGCCAGGCGGTCGAGCACCCGGGGGTCCGGGCCGGAGAGAATCAGGTCGAAGGGGGCCTTGGTCGTGGACACGGGCGTGGCGCCGTACTCCGAAACCCGGAAGGTGCGCACCCCCGGGATCGTCCGCAGGGCGTCCCGCCACCGGCTCTCGATCTGCCAGATCGTGTCGGAACGCCGGGTGCGGTCCACGAGGTGGACGGTGAGCCGGGCCGTCTGGGTGGTGGCCCCCCCGCCGCCGAAGCTCACGGCCCCCGGCTCCGACCCCACCACGGCGGACACGGCTTCCACCCCGGGCGTTTCGTAGATCATCCGCTCCACCCGCGCCAGGGTCCGCTCGACCTCCTCGGGGCGGGCGGAGGCCTCGGTGTCGAACTCCACGATGGCGATGCCGGTGTCCATGGGGGGCATCTCCTCGGCCCCCAGGAGGGGCTTGACCTGGGTCCGGGTGACCGCGAGGAACGCCATCATGAGCCCCAGAAAGAGCCAGCGGTGGCGCAGCCCCAGGCGCACGAGCCCCACGTACAGATCGGTCAGACGGTCCACGGCCCATCCGACGGGCGAGACGAGGCGCTCGATCCGGTTCTTGCTCCCGTGGGGCCGGGCCAGGAGCCGGGAGGCGACAATGGGCACCACGGTGAGCGAGATCAGGAGCGAGGCCACCAGGGTGGAGATGATCATGAGGTTCAAGGGGGCCATGATGCGGCCCGTGAACCCCTTGGTGAACAACACGGGCACCAGCACCACCACGGTGGTGAGCATGCCGGCCGTGATGGCCAGGGCCACCTCCCCGGTGCCCTCGATCGCGGCCCGCCGGGCGTCCGGAACCTCCATGGCCCCGTAGTGCCGGTACACGTTCTCGAGGACCACGATGGAGGCGTCCACCACCATGCCCACCGCGATGATGAGACCCGAGAGGGTCACCATGTTCAGCGTGTGGGGGCTGAACCACAGGACCACCAGGGAGGTCAGGAACGACAGGGGGATCGAGACGCTCACCACGGCGGCGGCCCGGAGATCCGCGAGGAACAGAAAGATCACCAGCACGGTGAGGGCCACGGCCTGCCACAGGGAGGTGCGCATGCCGTGGACATTGATGTCGATGATGGGCTGCTGGTCGTCCGTGACGGAGAAGGCGAGATCCGGGAACCTCCGCGCGATCTCGGGAAGGGCCGTTTTCGCGTTGCGGATCGCCTCCACGGTGTTCCCCCCGTCCGCCCGGAGCAGGTTGAGGGCGATGGCGGGTTTTCCGTTCCCGTGGTAGAAGCTGCGGGGGTCGGCTTCGTCGAGGGACACCCGGGCCACGTCGGCCAGGCGCACCTGACGGCCGTCCGGGGTGGAGGCCAGGGGGAGCTCCTCCAGGGCCCGGGCGTTGGGGAACTCCCCGGACACCCGGACCAGGTACTCTCCCTTGGCCCCGTACACCACGCCGGCGGGGCTCGAGACGTTCTGTTGCGCCAACCGGGCCAGCACCTGGCCCAGGGAGAGCCCCCGGGCCGAGAGGGCGTCCCGGTCCACCCGGACCACCACCTCGGGCTGGTGCCCGCCGAACACGTCCACATCGGCCACGCCCGGAACCCCGAGGAAGAAGTCCTTGAGGTCGTTTTCCGCCAGGAGCCGAACGTCGGCCAGGGTCTTGAGGCTGCCGGGCTTCGGGCGCACCGCCAGGGTGAGGATGGGGCGGTTGGCGTCGGTGATCCGGTAGATCCGGGGCTCACGCACATCAGCCGGCAGGTCCCCGCGCACCCGGGCCACGGCGTTTTGCACGTCCACCACGGCCTCGCCCACCGGCTTCTCGTAGACGAACTCGGCGTTGATCGAGGAGACCTCGTCCCGGGACGTGGACACGATGCGTTTCAGGCCGGACAGGGTGTTCAGCTCCTTTTCGAGAACCTGGGTGATCTTGTCGGCCACGTCGTCGGCCGAGGCTCCGGGCTCCACCGTGACCACCACCACCTGCGGGGGCACGGTGTCCGGAAACAGATCCGTGGGCGTGCGCCAGAAGGCGAAGGCCCCCAGGGCCACGACCACCAGCGACAGGGCGAGCACGGTGTAGGGGGTGCGAAGGGCAAACCGAGTCAGGTTCATCGCACCGCCTCCACGAGCTCCCCGGCGGCCAGGCGGTTCCACCCGAGGTAGGTGCTCACCACGACCTCGGTGCCCGGCTCGACGCCTTCGACCGCTGCGAGCCCCTCGCGGACGATCCGGGGCGTCACGGGGACCGGTCGGGTCCTCCCCCCGGCCACGGTGAACACCGCGGTTTTCCCGTCGGGCGTGCGCACGAGGGAGGCCTCGGGCACGAGCACGGCGTTCTCGAACCGCTGGAGCACGACCTCCAGGGGATGGAACGTGCCCGAGGCCAGGGGGGCCTCGCCGGGCGCGTAAGCCTCCATCGTGCACGTGCGGTCGGGGTTGAGGGACGGGTAGACGCGGTCGACCCGGAGCGTCAGGTCGAGATCCCCGATCCGCACGGTTGAGCCCCGGCCGACCCGGCCCAGGTCTCCCTGGGGCACGTCGAACGCCACCCGCCACCGGGACGTGTCCTCGACCCTCACCAGGGGGCGGCCGGGAACCCCCAGGTCGCCGGGGTCGCACAGCCTCCGGGCGACCACGCCCGGGAACGGGCTTCGGATCCGGGTGTAGGCGAGCCGGGCGCTCACCTCCCCGAGGCGCCGGCGCAGCGCCTCGACCTGCCCCTGGGCCGCGGCCAGGGCCTTTCGCGCGGCTTCGAGCCGTCCCAAGGCCTCGTTCAGCCGGTCGGCCGTGGCGTCGGCCGCGGCCTGCGCGATCGCCCCTTCCCGAGCCAGGGCCGTGTCCCGCTCCACCTCCCGCTGCCAGTAGGCGGCGGTCCTCTCGAGCGAGGCCGCGGTGGCGG
This sequence comes from Deferrisoma camini S3R1, assembly GCF_000526155.1. Lineage (NCBI taxonomy): Bacteria > Pseudomonadati > Thermodesulfobacteriota > Deferrisomatia > Deferrisomatales > Deferrisomataceae > Deferrisoma > Deferrisoma camini. Next base: position 2,632,809 of record NZ_JAFN01000001.1, read on the forward strand.
CCTGGGCCTCGGCCTGGGCCTCGGCCTGCCGGATCTGGGCCTCCACCTCGGCCACCGCGTTGCGGAGTTCGTCGTCGTCCAGGACCACGAGAACCTGCCCCTTCCGGACCCGGTCCCCTTCGCGGACCTTCACCTCCAGAACCCTCGCGCCGATCTGGGCCGACAGCTCGGCGGCCTGCCAGGGGAGCACCCGGCCGAGAAACGCACGTCGGTCCTCGAGGGTGCCGATGGCGGCCCGGGCCACCCGAACGGGAGTGGGGCGCAGGGTCGGGGCCGGGGCAGCCGCCACCCGGGCCCTTTTGCTCTTCACGGCGAGAGCTCCGCCCGCCGCGAGGGGAACGAGCGTGAGAAGGAGGAAAAGCGTTCGACGCATGACAGACTCCTTGATTAGCAACACATTAATTGCCTAGCTAACTAATAGGACAAAAACTCATTCCTCGTTCCCGGCCAGGTTCTCCCGCACCCGCTCCAGGGTCTGGATCGTCCGCCGGATCTCCTCCTCCGGGATGCCCCGGTAGGCCCTTTCGAGCAGGGCCCGGGCGTGGGCCGACAGGTCGTCCCAAACGGCAAGGGCCTTGGGTGTCGGCGCCACCAGGTTCACCCGGCGGTCCTCCGGGGCGGGGCGGCGCTCCACCCAGCCGTCCCTCTCCATGCGGTCGATGAGCCGCACGGCCGAGGCCGGGGTGATGCCCAGGTGGGCGGCCAGCTCCGCCTGGGGCATGGGGCCGACCCCCACCAGATGGGCCAGGGCCATGAACTGGGCCCGGCTGATCCCGGAGCCGCCGAGCCGACGGTCCAGGGCGGCGGTAAAGGCCCGCAAGGTGAGGGAGCACTGAAATCCGAGGCTCTCCCGGGGGTTGAACAAGGGCATCGAAGGCTTCTCCGCACAGGGGTATAATTAGCATGCTAACGACATGCCGCCTCCTTGTCAACCCGCCCTGGGCCGGCAGACGACATCCCCCTGGGGGAGGCTCAGACGGGGCCACGGGCACCGGCCGGCTCCGCCTACAGCAGGGCGTTGAACAGGTACCCCACGATCAGGATCCCCACGGCCACCACCGAGATGAACGTGCCGATGAGCCGGGGTTTGAGAACCTTGCGCAGGATCACCATCTCGGGCAGGGACAGGGCGATCACGCTCATCATGAACGCGAGCACCGTGCCCAGGGCCGCGCCCTTGCCCAGGAGGGCCTGGACCACCGGGATGATGCCGGCCGCGTTGGAGTACATGGGCACCCCGATCACCACGGCCAGGGGCACCGACCACCACGCTCCCTTGCCCATGATCGAGGCCATGAAGTTCTCGGGCACGTACCCGTGGATGCCAGCGCCCACCGCAATGCCCAGCACCACGTAGATCCACACCTTGCCCACGATCTCGCGCACGGCAACGAGCCCGGCGCGCACCCGGTCGGCCCAGACGAGCCCGGCTTCAGGAACCTGCGACCCGGAGCCGTCGAGCTCCTGCACCCAGTCCTCCACGTGCCGTTCCATGTGCATCCGGCCGATCACCCACCCGGCCACCACCGCCACGGCGAGCCCGGTCACCAGGTACAGGGCCGCGATCCTCCACCCGAACAGCCCGAACAGGAGCACCAGAGCGATCTCGTTCACCATGGGCGCGGAGATCAGGAACGACAAGGTGACCCCCAAGGGGACTCCGGCGGTCACGAACCCGATGAACAGGGGCACGGCCGAGCATGAGCAGAAGGGGGTCACGATGCCCAGCAGCGCCGCGAGCACGTTGCCGACCGACTCCCGCTTCCCGGCCAGGATCGCGCGGGTGCGCTCGGGCGTGAAGAACGTGCGCACGATCCCGATTCCGAACACCACCAGGGTCAGCAGCATCAGAACCTTGGGCACCTCGAAGGCGAAGAAGACGACCGCCGAGCCCAGGCGGGTGGCGGGGTCCACGCCGAGAAGGTCCCGGGTGAGCCACCGGGTGGCGAGCTCCAGGTTCCCGTACAGGCCGAACCACACCAGCAGGCCGGCCCCGACGCCGGCCCAGAGGGTCAAAGGGCGGTTGGGCGTGGTCTCGGCGGTCGGGGGACCCTGGGGTAGCGGGCACGACGAGCGGGCAAACGGCATGGAATAATCCTCCAAGCTCGGTTCTTCTTCGTGCAGGCCGGGGGGCGGGCGATGCCTCGGCCCGCCCCGACCCCTGGATTCGCGTGGGCCCTACCCTTGCAACGGCGGGGCGCAGCCCCCGCACAGGGTCTTGCCGTCCTTCTCGGTCACCGCGTTCGTGAACACGGCCTCGCCGCACCCATCGCACCGGACCACGTCGAAGCAGGCCTGCCCGCCCTCCCACGGGAAGTCGAAGGGATCGGAAATATCCAGAAACTGTTCCTCGGGCAGCGAGAGGACCCGTTGGAGCAGAGGCTCCAGCACCTCCGCCGGCACGTCCTGGGGCGGCACGCCCTTTCGGCGCTGCTGGACGAAGGGGGATTGCAGGGCCTGTTCGAAGAACTCGGGCTTCAGGCTCACCCGTACCGCCTTGCCCTTTCGGGTATCCACCAGGGTGAAGGCCATCTTGTTCCAGTACCTCTTCTCGATGTTCGACTTGCCGTAGGTGCAGCCCGTGGCCGCCATGATCCCGTCCAGAAAGCACCCGGCCGCGTGGCCCTTGCCGGTCTCGGAGATCACGTAGAGCTCCTTGTCCTGCGCCCGTTCGGCGCCGAGGACCTTCATGGCCGCAAGCCCCGCCCGCAGGCCCATGGGCATGGCCGGGCACCGATGTCCGTGGAACTTCACCGCCATGTCGAAAAGCTGCTCGAACTGCATGGTGCACCTCCTTTAGTGGGTGAGAATGGGGTACCGGCCGCGGAATCACCCCAGCATCCTGGCGATCTCGTCCGGCTTGAGCACCTTGCCCGCGGCCTTCACCTCGCCGTCGATCGCAAGGGCCGGGGTGAGCATGACGCCTCGCTTCATGATCTCGGCCAGGTCCTCTACCTTGACCACCGCTGCGTCCTTGCCCGACCGTCTCACGGCCTCCTGGGCCGCCTCGTAGAGCTTGTCGCACTTGGCACATCCGGTTCCCAGAACCTCGACCTTCATGGCATCACCTCCGGTTGTAACGTGTTGGAACGGGTCAGGAACTCACCAAAATTGCCACGCCCACACCGGCGATCAGCGCTCCCGCCACCCGCTTGAGCACGCGGTTGGCCCGGCCGAGGCCGCGGGACCGGATGAGCTGCTTCGCCACGCCCATGCTGGTGCCGGCCGCAACGATCAGCAGGCAGTGGCCCACGGCGTAGGTCCAAAGGAGGGCCAGGCCGTACGGCAGGTTTCCCTGCGACGCGATGTAGGTGAGCACCACCACCAGGATCGGTGCGGCGCAGGGCGCCGACACGAGCCCGAACAAAAGCCCGAGGGTGAACGCCCCGATCACCCCGGCGTGCCTGGGCCGGTAGCGGGCGAGCCCCTCGGGCACCGAAAAGGTCCAAAGGTCCCAGAGGTGGGCGGCCATGGCCAGACACACCGCCGCGATGACCCACGGCCAGAACTCGCCCACATCGCCGAAGAGCCGCCCCAGGCTCACCGCGATCACCCCCATGGCCGTGAAGCTCACCGCCAGCCCGAACACGAACACGAGCGAGAACCCGAAGCTGCGCTTCCAGCCTGAGATCCCGTCGTACCCGCCCACGAACCCGATCACCAGGGGGATCATCGCCAGCACGCAGGGGCTCGACGCGGTCAGCGCCCCGCCCACGAACACCGCCACGAACGCGAGCCAGGGGTTCGTCTGGATGTAGGTCTGGGCGTTGGCGAGGAGCCCCATGCCGGTCATCTCACGGTTCCTCCGTCAAACTCCCCGCAGCACCGAGGCGGTCATCCACGCCGCGATCACCACGAGGAGGACCCCGAAGGCCCGTTTCAGGTGGCGCTTGTCCACCCGGACCGACACGCGCGACCCCACCTGGGCGCCCAGAAAGCCGCCGATCGCGAGCGGCAGGGCGAGGCGCAGATCGAAGTGGCCCGCTGCGGCGTGGCCCAGGAGCCCGGTCAGCGCGGTGAGCCCCACCATCAGGGAGCTCGTGCCCACGGCCACCTTCATGGGGATCCGGCAGGCCAGCACCATGAGCGGCACCTTGAGGAGGCCCCCGCCCACCCCGAGCATGCCGGCGAGTCCCCCGGCGAGGGTCATGAGGGGGATCGTGGCGACCCAGTTGACGCTGTAGGTCTCGCCCCCCATCGTGCGGGTCCAGTAGGCGAAGCCCCGCTTTGGCGGCTCCCGGCGCTCGGCCACGGGCCGGATCATGAAAAAGGCCCCCACTGCAAGGACCGCGGCGAAGATCACCTTGCCCACGTGACCGGGGACGTACTGGGAGAAGTAGCCGCCGAGCACGGCCCCCAGGTTGGTGGCGGGCTCGATCATGAGCACGAGCTTCCAGTCGAGAAACCCCGCCCGGTGGAACACGAGCATGGCCGAGGCCGACACGGCCACGATCACGGCTTGGCTGGCGGTGGCCGCATGGTGGAACGGCACGCCCCACGCAAGGAGCAGGGGTACGTAGAACGCGCCGCCGCCCTGGCCCAGGGCCGAGAACGCCGCAGCCACGCCAAAAAAGACGAGCCCGAGCCAGATCATCGCGGTCTCACTCCCATCCGATGGAGCACGGCCTCCACCACGGGTAGGGGCAGGTACCCCTGGTGGCGGTAGAACTCGGTGCCGTCCGGTGCCAGGAACACCTGGGTGGGGATCAACGTGACCCGGTACCTCCCGGCTACGCCAGGGTTCTTGCGCACGTCATAGAAGATCACCGTTACCTGGTCGTCATAGCGGTCCTTTACGGCCTGCACCACGGGCTTCATCGCCTCGCAGGACTCGCAGCCCTCGCTGCCGAGCTCCAAAAACACCACCCTTTCACCCGGACCAAGAGCCTCCCGGGGTTCCGGAATCCAAGCCGCATCGCTCAGCCCGGTCTCCGCCACCTGGCGGGCGGCCAGTTCCGGGAGGGACCAAAGCACCACGGCGGCCACGGCCAACCCCGCGAGGGCGAGGACAAAAGGCTTCACTGGGACTCCTTTTTCTGACGATACTCGTTCCACTCCCGCAGGAGATGGCTTTCCTCCACGTAGCCGTAGAACCGGCCGAGCGCCTCGCCCTTTTCGTCCTGGAGGATCACCACGGGCACGGCAAAGGCCTTGTAGGTCTTCCCGGCCTCGGGGGTCCTGGCGAGGTCCACGATCACCAGGCCCACCCGTCCCCCGGTGGCGGCCACGAAGTTCCGGACCTCCTGCTCGGCGGCCACGCATAGGCTCAGCTGGCAGGGGCACGCGTCACTCTTGGTCACAAGCACGACCGTGGGTCCCCTCTGCTGCGCTTGGACGGCCGGGGCCAGGAACGCTGCGGATGCGGCCCAGAGGACCAGAGGAAAAATCCGTGGGACGCGGAAGCGGAGCGCCATGATTCCTCCCGGGGAGGCTGCATATCGTTGGATGCGCATGTAGACAAATGGTAACCATGGCATTTCCGCACGTCAACCGGAAAATTTGCTTTCTCTTTTTGGCCCACCAAAGGCTTGCGTGCAGGGTGTGGACCTGGTAGCTTTCGCCCATACAAATCGATGGAGGTCGATACGATGCGAGAGATTCTCGCCCCTGCCAAGGCCCTGGCCGACGAGTCCAGGCTGAAGATCCTGTGGATGCTCGAGGGCCGCCGCCGGTGCGTCTGCGAGATCCAGGCGGTGCTGGGTCTCGCCCAGTCCACGGTGAGCCGGCACATGCAGGTTCTGGAGGACGCCGGCTTCGTGGTGGCGGAGCGAAACGGCCCCTGGAAGGACTACCGCCTCAACCCCGCCCCCCCGCCGTTCGTGCAGGGGCTTCTGGCCCAGGTCCGGATGGCAGGGGAGACCCACCCCGTGGCCCGCGAGGTGCGGGAGCAGGCCGCCGGGGTGAGCCGGGAGAACCTGTGTGCGGCGTGATTCGGAATCCAGAATTCGGAAGTCAGAAGTCGGCACCTGAACAGAGGCGCCGGGGAGAGGGTTTCGCGCGATGAGGGCTTTTGACTGATTCCTGTCCGCTGATTTCTGTTTTCTGGATTGGAGACCGACGACCGATGACCAAAGGTTCTAAGAAGCGGGTGTTGTTCCTGTGCACCGGGAACTCGTGCCGGAGCCAGATGGCCGAGGGGTGGCTGCGGCACCTGGCCGGCGACCGGTACGAGGTGTTCTCGGCCGGCACCCGGCCCCAGGGCCTGAACCCCCTGGCGGTGCGGGTGATGGCCGAGGCCGGGGTGGACATCTCGGGCCACACGAGCGACCCGGTGGAGAAGTACTTGGGCCAGGACTTCGACCTCGTGGTCACGGTGTGCGGCGGGGCCAAGGAGTCGTGCCCGGTGTTCGTCGGCCGGGTGAAGGACCGGCAGCACTGGCCCTTCGACGATCCAGCAGGGGCCACGGGAACCCAGGAGCAGATCCTGGCCGTGTTCCGCCGGGTGCGTGACGAGATCCGCGCCCGGGTCGAGGCGTTTCTGAACGAGCCCCCCGCGTGCCCCGGTGGGGAGGGCCGGCGAGAAGGCTAGCCCCCGGGTCCGGGATCACGAGGGGTTTGGCCGCCAAGCCGCCCAGCGGGCCGAAGGCCCAAGACCGCGGATCGTAGACCGCAGACTGGAGACCGTTTTTGTTGGGAGGAGGAGTAGACATGTCGCAGGGCGTTGCCAAGAAGCTCTCGTTCATCGACCGGTATCTCACGCTGTGGATCTTCCTCGCCATGGCGGTGGGCGTGGGCTGGGGCTATTTCTTTCCCGGCATCCGCAACGTGATCAACGCGTTTCAGGTGGGCACCACCAACATCCCCATCGCCATCGGGCTCATCCTCATGATGTACCCGCCGCTCGCCAAGGTGCGCTACGAGGAGCTGCCCCAGGTGTTCAAGAACACCAAGGTCCTGGCGCTGTCGCTCGTGCAAAACTGGGTCGTGGGGCCGGTGCTCATGTTCGTGCTGGCCGTCACCCTGCTGCAGGGCTACCACGAGTACATGGTGGGGCTCATCCTGATCGGGCTCGCCCGGTGCATCGCCATGGTGATCGTATGGAACGACCTGGCCGACGGCGACCGGGAGTACTGCGCCGGGCTCGTGGCGTTCAACTCGGTCTTCCAGGTGCTCTTCTACTCGGTGTACGCGTACTTCTTCATCACCTGGCTGCCGCCGAGGCTGGGCTTGGGGGAGGCGATCGAGGTGAACATCTCCATGGGGCAGATCGCCGAGAGCGTGTTCATCTACCTGGGCATCCCGTTCCTCGCCGGCATGATCTCCCGGTTTGCGGGCGTGAGGCTCAAGGGCCGCGAGTGGTACGAGACCCGGTTCATCCCCAAGGTCAGCCCGATCACACTGATCGCGCTCCTGTTCACCATCCTCGTCATGTTCAGCCTGAAGGGCGAGTACATCGTGCAGCTCCCCTTCGACGTGGTGCGCATCGCGGTGCCGCTCACCATCTACTTCTTCGTGATGTTCTTCGTGTCGTTCTGGATGAGCCGCAAGGTGGGCGCGCCCTACGGCCAGACCGCGACCCTCTCGTTCACGGCCGCCTCGAACAACTTCGAGCTCGCCATCGCCGTGGCCGTGGCCGTGTTCGGCATCGACTCGGGTGAAGCGTTCGCCGCGGTGATCGGCCCCCTGGTCGAGGTGCCGGTGCTGATCAGCCTGGTGAACGTGGCCCTGCGCCTGAAAGAGAAGCATTTCACCCCCGAGGGGCTGGCCCAGAGGGCATGAACGGAGAAGATGCAGTCCCCGAAGGGTGAGGCCGTCAAAAGCGACCCGTTCGACGGACGAGGGAGAGGCTTTCATGGCCAAAACGCTCTACGTCTACGATCCGCCGCTGTGCTGCCCCACCGGCGTGTGCGGCCCGTCGGCCGATCCGGTGCTGGCCCGGTTCGCGGCTAACCTCCGGTGGCTCGAGCAGCAGGGGGTGCAGGTGGTGCGGAAGAACCTGGCCCAGGAACCCCAAGCGTTCGCGGCCGACCCGCGGGTGGCCGAGGTGCTCCGGACCGAGGGAACCGAGGGCCTGCCCCTCGTGCTCCTGGCCGAGCGCGAGGTGAGCCGCGGGCGCTATCCCGACCGCCGGGCGCTGGCCGAGGCCCTGGGCCTCGACCCGGCCGAGGCGGGCCCGGTGCTCGAGATGGCCGGCACCGGAGGCTGCGACCCCACCACCGGCTGCTGTGGGTAGGCCGGCCGTGGAGGGGTTTCTGGATCGCGTGCCCCGGCACGTGTTTTTCACGGGCAAGGGCGGGGTGGGGAAGACCACCCTCGCGTCGGCAACGGCGGTGGCCCTGGCCGATGCGGGCCGTCGGGTGCTGTTGGTCTGCACCGATCCGGCGTCCAACCTGGACGAGGTCCTCGGCACCCCCCTGGGGCTCGCGCCCCGGCCGGTGAACGGGGTAGACGGGCTGTACGGGGTCAACGTGGACCCGGAGGAGGCGGCCCGGGCGTACCGGGAACGGGTGCTGGGCCCGGTGCGGGGGGTGTTGCCGGAGGAAGCGGTTCGCAGCATCGAGGAGCAGCTCTCGGGGGCGTGCACGGTGGAGATTGCGGCCTTTGGGGAGTTCGCCCGGCTCCTGGGGGACCCCGAGGCCACGGACGGGTTCGACCACGTGGTGTTCGACACGGCCCCCACGGGTCATACCCTGCGCCTCCTGGAGCTCCCAGCCGCCTGGACCCAGTTCATCGCCACCAACGTCACGGGCACCTCGTGCCTCGGCCCCCTTTCGGGCCTGCGGGAGCAGGAGGCCCGGTTCCGGGCGGCCCTCGAGCGGCTTGCGGACCCGGATCAGACGGAGGTGGTTCTGGTGGCCCGGCCCGACCGGGCCTCCTTGGCCGAGGCGGGCCGGGCGAGCGCGGAGCTGGCGGCCCTCGGCCTTGGGAACCAGTGCCTGGTGGTGAACGGGGTGTTCCGGGCCCAGGATCCCGACGACCCCGTGGCCCGGGCCTGGGAGGCTCGGGTCCACGAGGCCCTGGAGGCCTTGCCCCCCGCACTCCGAGGCCTGCAACGCTGGGAGGTCAGCCTTCGGCCCTACGAGCTCGTGGGCGCCGGGGCCCTCCGATCCCTGTGGAACGGCCAGCGGCCTCCGGCAGAAGGGGATGCCGGGGCCTGGGACGCGAACCATCAATCCCTCGATGCCCTCGTGGAAGGGATCGCCGCTCCGGGTCGGGGCCTCGTGCTGACCATGGGCAAGGGCGGAGTGGGCAAGACCACGGTGGCCCTCGAGCTGGTCCGCCGCCTGGCCGAAACGGGCCGGCCGGTGCACTTCACCACCACCGACCCGGCGGGCCGGCGCCCGCTGGACCTTCCGGCCGGGGTCACGGCGACCCGCATCGACCCCAAGGCCGAGACCCGAGCCTATGCCGCCGAGGTGATGGAAACCGTGGGCGGAGAGCTCGACGAGGAGGGCCGCGCCCTGCTGGCCGAGGACCTCCGGTCACCCTGCACCGAGGAGATCGCCGTGTTCCGGGCCTTTGCCCGGGAGGCTGCACGATCCGAGCAGGGGTTTGTGGTGGTCGACACGGCGCCCACGGGGCACACCCTCCTTCTGCTCGACGCTGCCCAGGCCTACCACCGCGAGGTCCTGCGGTCACGGGGCGACCTCCCCGAGACGGTGAGGCGGCTCCTTCCCCGACTCCGGGATCCCGAGCTGACCCGGGTTCTGCTCGTGACGCTTCCCGAGGCCACCCCGGTGCACGAGGCCGCGAGCCTCGAGGCGGATCTACGCCGTGCCGGCATCGAGCCTTACGCCTGGGTGCTCAACCAGAGCCTGACGCCCCTGCCCGTCACGGACCCGTTGCTGCGGGCCCGCCGCCGGGCCGAGGCCCGGTACGTGAGAGACGTGCTTGAAAACCACCCGAGGGTCTTCGTTCTCCCGTGGTCTGCCGACCCACGGCCGGATCCGGATCCAGGAAAGGAGGGCCGATGAACCCCCGTGCCGCACGCGACCTGCTTGCCGGGTTACTGCCGTCCGATGCGCCGGTGCCGGGCGCGGTGGAGCTGTGGGATGGAACGCGTCTGGCGGTAGGCGAGCCGGGCGCCGCGCCGGCCTTCACCGTGCGCGTAAAGAGGGCTTCGGCTCTGGATGCCCTGCTCGCCGAGCCGTCTTTGGGTTTTGGAGAGGCGTACGTCGGAGGCGACATCGAGGTCTCTGGAGACCTCGGAGCCGTCTTGGCCCTGGCCTTCCGCCAGGATCTGGCCAGCAGACTTTCCCTGCGTCAGAAGGCCCGGACCGGCTGGATGCGCGCCCGCCGGGGCCGCAGCGTGCGCCAGTCGCGCCGCGACATCGAGAGCCACTACGACCGGGGGAACGACTTCTACCGGCTCTGGCTCGACGACGACATGAACTACTCCTGCGCCTACTTCCGAGACGAGGGCGACAGCCTCGAGACGGCGTAAAAGCAAAAGAACATGTACGTCCTCAACAAGCTGCGGCCCCGACCCGGCCAAAGGCTTTTGGACGTGGGGTGTGGGTGGGGCGCCCTCCTGCGCATCGCGGCCGAACACCACCGCCTCGAGGCGGTGGGTCTCACCCTTTCGCGCGAGCAGCACGCTTTCGCTCGCGACCGGCTGGCCGCCGCCGGTCTCGGCGGCCGGACCGAGGTCCGCCTCCAGGACTATCGGGAGGTGCCGCCGGCAGAGGACGGAACCTACGACCGCATCGCCTCGGTGGGGATGTTCGAGCACGTAGGCCGCGCCAACCTCCCGGTGTTCTTCGACCGGATCGCCGGACTGCTCAAGCCCGGCGGGATCCTGCTGCTGCACACCATCGGCCGGGTGCGGCCCGAGCCCGTAGACCCGTGGATCGAGAAGCACGTCTTCCCCGGGGGCTACGTTCCCGCCCTGGGCGAGACCGTGGAGGCGGCCGCACGGGCCGGCCTGGAGTTCTTGGACCTGGAGGACCTTCGGCCCCACTACGACCGTACCCTCGGCCACTGGATCGGGCGGTTCGAAGCGCACGCGGCCCGGATCGCGGACACCATGGGTGGAGCGTTCGTGCGCCTGTGGCGCCTATACCTGCACGGCGCCCAGATGGCCTTCCGGCACGGCACGTTGCACCTGTTCCAGTTCGTATTCTCGCGAGGCCGCGTCCGCGGCTGGCCGATGACCCGGGAATGGATGACGGCACCGGGACCTCCCCCAGCCGGTGGCGGGGCCCGAGGCTGACACGGCCGGAGGGCTAACGGAAGCTACTGGAAACAGGCGACGGGGCCGAGGGGGGGCCGGTGCTTTCTGCAACCGTTCGGTACGGATGTTGCTTTAGGCCAAGGGGCATCGCAGGCTCCCTTGTCCCTTCCTCCCCATGTGTGCCCATGCGCCCTCGGAACGCCGGATCGGCCGCTTTCCTCGTTTTCCTTCTGATCCTTCTGCCGGCGGGGCTCGCCCGGTCGGGTTCCAAACCGGTGGTTCGTTTCGGCGTGATCCCCCGGTACAACCCCCTGGTGATGTTCCGCAGCTACCAGCCGATCATGGACTACCTGACCGAGAGCACCCCGTATCGGTTCGAGCTCAAGGTGGCCCGAAGCTACGACGAGGCCGTTCAGTTCCTCGCCGATCGGGACGTGGAGCTGGCGAGCCTGGGGGACGTGACGTTCGTCGAGGCGTACCGCTCGTTCGGCGCGGTCCCCTTGGTGCGCCCCCTGAACGCCGACGGGCGCCCTTACTACCGCAGCGTGATCATCGTGCGCAAGGACAGCCCGATCCGAGATCTCTCGGACCTCAAGGGCAAGCGGGTGGCCTTCGGGTCGGTCCACTCCACCTCGGGAAACCTGATCCCACGGTTCTTCCTGTTCCGGCACGGAGTGCGGATCGAAGACTTGGCCTCGGCCACCAACCTGGGCAAGCACGACATCGTGGCCAAGGCGGTCCTGAAGGGGGAGTACGACGCTGGCGCCGTCAAGGACGTGGTGGCGGAGAGGTACCGGAGGCACGGCCTGCGGTTCCTTGCTCGCAGCGATCCGATCCCCTCGGTGCCGATCGTGGCGCATCCGGCCACCGACCCTGCCGTGCGCGAAGCGGTGAAGCGGGCCCTGCTCGCCGTGGACCCCGAAAACCCCGTTTTCCAAGAGCGCCTGTCGCAGTGGGATCCCGAGTTTCGACACGGCTTCGTGGAAGCCCGGACAGAGGACTACCGGCCGATCTTCGGGCTCATGGACTCCTTCGAGGGGACCTGCGGGGGGAGGTGCCACCGGTGAGGCTGGGGATCACCGGCAAGTTCGTCCTCCTGGCCACGGGCCTGGTGATCGCGACCACCGGGATCTGGGGCTCGTGGATCTGGCAACGGGAGAAGGCCCTCCTGGAGGAGCGGCTCGCCCAGAAGGGCCGGATCCTCCTCTCGTCCATGGCGATCCCCGTGATCCAGGCCCTTCTCTACGAGGAGATGGGGGTGATCGAGGAAGGGGGGCTCCTGGACAGCTTCATCGCCGACATCATGGGACAAGACGACCTGGCGCCCGTGTACGCCATGGTGCTCGGGCCCGAGGGCCGGGTGCTCGCCCACAACCGCTATGCCGAGTACGGCAAGCTGTACCGCGACCCCATCAGCCAGGCCGCCCTGGCCGCTGGGGGGTTCGTGCGCCAGGTGACGGTGTGCCAGGGGGAGCCGATCTGGGACCTGTCCTACCCCCTGGCCATCCACGGCAAGTCCTGGGGGGTGCTGCGGGTCGGGATCTCGCTTGCTCCCCTGCGATCCGATCTCAGGACCCTCGAGAGGCAGATCCTGGCGTTCGGCTCGGCCTTCGCCCTGGGAGCCCTGGTGGTGTTCTGGCTCATCGGACGCGGCCTGGCCCGTCCCCTGCTCGAGCTCCGGGCCCACGCGGAGCGGGTGGGGGGGGAGGGGCTCCCCGAGGTGGCGACCTCGACCCGCGGGGACGAGATCGGGGATCTGGAGCGGGCCTTCGCCGACATGGTCCACAGGCTGCGGGCGAGCGAGGCCGAGCGGGAGCGGGCGACCCGCAAGCTTCTCGAAAACGAGCGGCTGGTGGCCGTCGGGCAGATCGTGGCCGGCGTGGCCCACGAGGTCAACAACCCCCTGGCGGCCATCGAGGGCGCCCTCTTCCAGGTGGAGCGGCGCTGCAGCGGCGACGGCAGCCGGTACGCAGGCGTGATCCGTGAGGGCCTCGAGCGCATCCGGCGGGTGGTGGGCCAGCTCGTGGACCTGACCCGCTCCGGCGACATCTCGCCCGAGCCGACCTTCCTGCCCGAGGTGTACCGGAGCGCGAGCCTGTTCGCCAAGATGGCCCTCAAGAGAAAGGGGGTGCGGCTCGACACGGCCGGGCCGGTGCCGGAGGTGGAGTTCTTCGCCGACCGTACGAAGGTTCATCAGGTGCTCCTGAACCTTCTCGTAAACGCGGCCGATGCCGCGGGAAACGGCGGAACGGTGTGCTTGGAGGCCGGGGCTGGGGACCGTGGGGTGTGGTTCGCGGTGGAGGACGACGGCCCCGGCGTGCCCTCCGAGGACGCGGACAGGATCTTCGACCCGTTCTTCACCACGAAGCCCCCGGGCAAGGGGAGCGGCATGGGGCTTGCGATCTCCCGCCGGATCGCCGAGGGCCACGGCGGCACCCTGACCCTGGAGCGGGGCCGGCGTCTCGGCGGCGCCCGGTTCGTGTTGACCCTGCCCCGTCACGGCGGCCGAGAGGAGGGGTAGCCGGTGGAACCCCGAATCCTCCTGGTGGAGGACGACCCCCTGTACGCCGGGATGCTCTTCGAGGCACTGACCCAGGCGGGCTACAAGGTCGAGCACGCCGACACCGTGGCCTCGGCCGTGGCCTGCCTGGAGCTGGAGTCGTTCGCTGTGGCGATCCTGGACGTGCGGCTGCCCGACGGCGACGGGCTCGACCTCCTCCGAACCCTGCTCGAGCTCCAGCCCGGGTGCTCGGCCCTGGTGATGACCGGCCACGCTTCGGTGGAGTCGGCCGTGGATGCCATGAAGATCGGGGCGGCAGACTACCTGCCCAAACCGTTCCCCACCGAGGTCATCCTCCTGAAGCTGAAACGCCTGCTCCGGGCCCGGCGGCTGGAAGAGGAGCTCGAGGGCCTCCGAGCGCGGGCGTCCGACACGCGGTTCGTGGGCCAGAGCCCCAGGGTGCGCCGCCTGCTGAGCACCGTTCGATCGGTGGCGCCCAAGAACGCCAACGTGCTGATCCAGGGGGAGAGCGGCACCGGCAAGGAGCTCATCGCCGAGATGCTCCACCGCCTGAGCCCCCGGGCGGAGGGACCGTTCGTGCGGGTCAACTGCGGGGCCATCCCCGAAAGCCTCCTGGAGTCGGAGCTGTTCGGCCACGAGCGGGGCGCCTTCACCGGCGCCGACCGCCGGCGCAGGGGCATGCTCGAGCAGGCCCACGGCGGCACGTTGTTCCTGGACGAGGTGGGCGAGATCCCGCCGGCCATGCAGGTAAAGCTCTTAAGGGCCCTCCAGGAGCGCCGGATCCGACGGATCGGGGGGGAGAGCGAGATCGAGGTGGACTTCCGCCTCGTGGCCGCCACCAATCGAGACGTGGAGGATCTGGTCCGGGGGGGCGAGATGCGCGAGGACTTCTACTTTCGGATCGCCGTGATTCCCCTGGAAGTGCCCCCCCTGCGGGACCGGCCGGGGGACATCCCCCTCCTGGCCCAGCACTTCGTCGCGAGGCTCAGCCGCATTCATGGGACCGAGCCCGTGCGTCTGAGCCCCGAAGCGCTGGATCTCCTGGCCGAGTACCCGTGGCCCGGCAACGTACGGGAGCTGGAGAACGTGATCGAGCGGCTGCAGGTGCTCACCCCCGGCGACACGATCACCCCCCGCCATCTTCCCCCCGAGGTGCGCCGGGTGCGGCCCGCAACGGGCACGGTGTACGAAGTGGTGTCCACCCGGCTCACCCTGCGGGAGGCGGTGCATCGGTTCGAGCGCCGCTTCATCGAGCAGGTGCTGGCCGAGGAGGGAGGCAACCGCACCGCGGCCGCGGCCCGGCTCGGGATCTCCCGCAAGAATCTCTGGGAGAAGCTGGGGGGTGGGAGCGTTACCGGTAGGTAACGCCTGGGGGCCTCGTTTCTCCTCTGCCGACAGGGCTCTCGTTCCCCTCCGCAACTGTTACCTCCCGGTAACGCCCCACCCCGGACATGGCCGCGTCCGGCGCTCCGCCAGCCCCCCCGCCCCCGGGCCTTGGCGCGGCTCGAGAGCCGCTCGGCCGCCCAGTCGCCCAGCGGGCCGAGGCCCCAGACCGAAGACCGTTGACCGACGACCGAAGTCACATTGGTCGGCATTGCCCTTGCAGAGCAATCCGGCCGGAGTAGGGTTCCATCGGCCGCTCGATCGGGGACGGCCTTTCCTCACTTGCGCCCGGCGGAGAGCCGGCAGGAGGTGGTCATGGCGGACATGGCGTTGCTCGAACAGATGCGGCAGGACGTCCTGCGGGCCCTGAAAAAGCCGCCGGAGGAGAGGCGGTGGGCCATGATCGTGGACATTCGAAAGTGCGTGGGGTGTCACGCGTGCACAGTGGCGTGCAAGTCGGAGAACAAGACCCCCCCCGACGTGGAGTACCGCATCGTGCGCGAAGCGGAGGACGGGGCGTACCCCAACGTGCAGCACTACTTCATGCCGGTGCTGTGCATGCAGTGCGAGAACCCGCCGTGCGTGAAGGCCTGCCGGGACGGCGCGATCTTCAAGCGGCCGGACGGCGTGGTGCAGGTGGACTACAGCCGGTGCAACGGGTGCTCGAAGCCCTCGGCCTGCCCCTACGGGGTGCTCCACAAGGACGACGGCCGGTACTACACGGAGGGCACCCCCCGGCTGGAGCCTTACGAGACGGCCCCCACCTTCGAGTACGGGGAGCGGCAGTCGAGGAAGAACGGGGCCGCTCCCATCGGACGGTGCCGGAAGTGCCACTACTGCCTCCACCGCCTGGAGGCCGGCATGCTTCCGGCGTGCGTGACCACCTGCATCGGCCAGGCGAACTACTTCGGCGACCTGTCGGACCCGGACAGCGTGGTGGCGAAGGTGGCAGGGGGGCAGCACATCTACCTGTTCGGCACCTCGTACAAGACCGGCCCGACCACCCGCTACGTGAGCTGGGGGCCGGGCGAGGACACCTGCGGCGCGTGCCACGACTGACCGCGTCCTCTTTCGACCGAAAAGGAGTGAACCATGGATCGGAAACAGATCGCGGAGAACGCCCAGGTGGTGGACGAGAAAGGCGTAAGCCGCCGGGGCTTCCTGAAGTGCGGTGCGTTCCTGGGTGGCTCGGCCATCCTGGCCTCGAAGCTGGGCTGGGCCGTGGACCTGGTGCGCCGGGCCGAGGCCGGCCAGCTCAAGCCCGGCGAGGAGCTGGAGCTGGCCCGGGCCGAAAACGTGCTCTACTCCGTGTGCCTGCAGTGCCACACGGCCTGTACGATCCAGGGCCGGATCCTGGACGGGGTGCTCGTGAAGATCGGCGGGAACCCGTACAGCCCCATGAACCTGCTGCCCCAGCTTCCCTACGCGACGAGCCCTTTCGACGCGGCCCGGGTCGAGGCGCGGCTGTGCCCCAAGGGCCAGGCCGGAATCCAGTCCCTTTATGATCCCTACCGCATCGTCAAGGTGCTCAAGCGGGCCGGGAAGCGCGGGGAGAACAAGTGGCGGGTCATCCCGTTCCACCAGGCCGTGGACGAGATCGTCAACGGCGGCTACCTGTTCTCCGACGTTCCCGGCGAGGAGCGCCGGTACGTGAAGGGGTTGAGGGAGACCTACGCCCTGCGCGACGCCAAGCTGGCCAAGGCCATGGCTGCCGACGCCAAGGCCGTGGCGAAGAAGAAGATGACCGTTGCGGAGTTCAAAAAGAGGTACGCCGACCACCTGGACCTCCTGATCGACCCGGATCACCCGGACCTGGGCCCGAAGAACAACCGGTTCGTGTTCATGGCCGGCCGGATCGAGCACGGCCGCAAGGAGTTCGCGAAGCGCTGGCTCAAGGACAGCTTCGGCAGTGTGAACTGGTACGAGCACACCACGATCTGCGAGCAGAGCCACCACATCGCCTACAACGAGATGACGAGGGCGTGGAAGAAGGGGAAATGGGGCAAGGGCAAGCACCACATGAAGCCCGACGCCTTGAACTCCCGGTACATCCTGTTCTTCGGCACGGGTGCGTTCGAGGCGAACTTTGGTCCCACGAACATGGCCGAGAAGATCACCGAGGGCATCGCCTCGGGCCGGCTCAAGATCGCGGTGGCCGACCCGCGGTTCTCCAAGACCGCGGCCAAGGCGTCGAAGTGGCTGCCCCTCAAACCCGGCACCGACGCGGCCCTGGCGTTCGGCATGATCCGCTGGATCCTCGACAGCAAGCGCTACGACGAGCGCTACCTGCGCTCCGCCAACAAGGCCGCCGCCCACGAGGCCGGCGAGACCACCTGGACCAACGCCACCTGGCTGGTGAAGATCGGAGAGGACGGCCCCGGGGCCCTGCTGCGGGCCGACGAGGCCGGCGTAGGCGACAAGGACGAGTTCGTGGTGGCGGTGGACGGCAAGCTGGCCGCCGTCGCCCCCAACAGCGGCAAGGACCCCGTGGTGGGCGACCTCTACCACGAGGGCGAGGTGAACGGCGTGAGGGTCAAGAGCGTGTTCCAGCTCCTGACCGAGCGGGCGAGCGCGCGCTCCGTGGCCGAGTGGGCCGAGGAGTGCGGGCTCCCGGCGTCGGACGTGGAGGCCGTGGCCAAGGAGTTCACCTCCTACGGCAAGCAGGCCGTGGCCGAGCTCTACCGCGGGCCCGTGCAGCACACCAACGGCTACTACAACGGCCAGGCCATCATCACCCTGAACCTGCTGGTGGGGAACCCCGACTGGAAGGGCGGGCTCCAGAAGGGCGGGGGCCACTGGCACGAGGACGGCAGCAAGAAGGACCAGCCGTTCAACCTGAAGAAGCTCTATGCTTCCAAGCTCAAGAGCTTCGGGGTCACCTTGACCCGGGAGAAGCACCGGTACGAGGAGTCCACCCTGTTCGAGGGCTATCCGGCCAAGCGCTGCTGGTACCCGTTCACGGGGAACGTGTACCAGGAGATCATCCCCTCGGCCGGCATGGGGTACCCCTACTCGATCGATGCTCTGTTCCTCCACAAGGGAACCCCTGCGTTCTCCGCACCGGCGGGCGACAAGAACATCCAGATCCTCCAGGACCTGGAGAGGGTGCCCCTGCTGTTCGCGTGCGACATCGTGATCGGCGAGACCTCCATGTACGCCGACTACCTGTTCCCCGACACAGCGATCTGGGAGCGCTGGGGAACCCCCCACATCACGCCCGACGTGGTGACCGCGGTGAGCAAGGTGCGCCAGCCCCTGGTGAACCCGCTGACCGAAGAGGTTTACGTGTACGGGGAGCGCCAGCACGTGGGCATGGAAGCCATCATGCTGGCGATCGCCGAGCGGCTGGATCTGCCGAACTTCGGCGAGGACGCTTTCGGCCCCGGCCAGCCCCTGAAGCGCGTGGACGACTGGTTCGTCCGGATGGTGGCCAACCTGGCCAAGGGCGACAAGCCCGGCACCGAGGTGCCGGATGCCTCGGCCGAGGAGATCGAGCTCTTCTACAAGGCCCGCCGGCATCTTCCGGCCCACGTGTTCGACCCGGACCGGTGGAAGGCGATCGTCGGAGAGAAGCTGTGGCCCAAGGTGGTGTACGTGCTGAACCGGGGCGGCCGGTTCGAGGACTTCGAGCGTGCCTACAAGGGCGACAAGGTGCGCCACCAGTACAAGGGCCAGTTCAACCTGTACGCCGAACACGTCGCGCTCGCCAAGCACCCGGGAACCGGCAAGCGGTTCTCGGGGCTTCCGGTGTACGAGCCGGTCAAGGACTTCCACGGCCGCCCCGTGGACGACCCCGGCTATCCGCTGCACCTCATCACCTACAAGGAGATCGTCGGCGGTCAGTCCCGCACGCCGGGCAACTACTGGAGCCAGGGGCTGATGCTGCCCGAGAACTACATCCTCATGAACTCCCGGGACGCCGAGGCCTTGGGGCTCAAGAACGGGGATCGCGCCCGGATCGTGTCGGTCTCCAACTCCGACGGTGTCTGGAACCTGCGAAACGGCCAAAAGGTGCCGATCGCGGGCAAGGTCAAGGTGGCCGAGGGCATCCGGCCGGGCGTGGTGGCGGTGAGCTGGCACTCGGGCCACTGGGCGTACGGGGCTTCGGACCAGATGGTGGACGGGCAGACGGTTCGGGGCGACCGCCGCCGGGCCAAGGGCCTGTGCCCCAACGCGGCCATGCGGGTCGACCCGGTCCTGGGCGACATGTGCCTCACCGACCCGATCGGCGGCTCCTCGTCGTTCTACGACACCAAGGTCAAAGTGATCCCAGCATGAGGCCCTCGGTCTATCCTAGCGAGGGGGCGGGGATCTCCCGCCCCCTCGCCTTTGCCGGAGGGACACGGGGATGCGAGTAGGGAGAAAAAGGGGGCTCTGGTTTGCGCTGGTGGCCCTGCTTCTGTCGGCCCCAACGGGCTGGGCGGGCCAGGGAGACACCTCCACCCACAGGAAAGGGGCACCCGCCTTGGAGGAGCCTTCTCCGCCGAGGGACGTAGGGGGACCCGAGGGCAACGAGAACCACCAGCTGCGCGGGCGGCCGAAAGCGGTTTCACCGCCGTCGGCCCCTGCTGACCCAGGGCCGGAGGACGACGGGGAAGAGGAAGAGGACTTCGGATGCTGAGAATGACCCATGCGTGACATCCGTACGGCGCTGGTGATGGTGGATGCAGGAGACGAGCGCTGGAGCTGGGAGCTCCAGGGGGAGCCGCTGGTACACCGGGTGCACCGCATCCTGGAAGCGTTCTTCGACGAGGTGCTCCTGGTGACCCCCGAGCCGGGGCCGTTCCAGGCCATGGGGTACAAGACCCTGGCCGACGAACGCCCCGACGCCGGGCTTCTGGGTGCCATCGCAACCGGCCTCAAGCACATCCCCAGCCACTACGCGGCCGTGGTCGGTGCGGACATGCCGTTTCTGCACCCGAGGGTGCTCCGACACCTCTACACCCTGAGGAGTGGCTGGGACGTGGTGGTGCCCCGAGGCCCCCGGGGGTTCGAGCCCCTGTGCGCCGTGTACTCCAAGGCCTGCGTCGCGCCCATGGAGGAGCGGATCGCACGGGGGAACCTGAAGGTCCTGGACTTCATCAGCGACGTTCGGACCCGCATCGTCAACGGCGAGGACCTCCTGGCCCTGGACCCGCAGGGGCTCACGTTCCGCAACGTGAGCAGCCGCACGGATCTGGACGAGTGCCGGCTGTACCTGGCGCGGCTGCGCGGGTACGGGCCACCCGCCGTGTCGTTCGTGGCCAAGTCGGGCACGGGGAAGACGACGCTGCTCGAAAAGGTGATCGCGGAGCTCACCCGGCGGGGTTACCGGGTGGGCACCATCAAGCACGACGCCCACCGGTTCGAGATCGACCACGAGGGAAAGGACTCGTGGCGGCTCACACGGGCCGGGGCGAGCCCCATGGTGATCTCGTCGGCGGAGAAGCTGGCCATGGTCCACCCCAACGCCCGGGGTGAGATGACCCTCGAGGAGATCATCTACCGGTTCATGACCGAGGCGGACATCGTGCTCACCGAGGGCTACAAGACCGGGGGCCTGCCGAAGATCGAGGTCCACCGCTCGGCCCGGAGCCCGGAGCTCCTGTGCGCCGCCCCCGACGGAACGCTGCGGGACCACCGGCTGATCGCCGTGGTGAGCGACCACCCCTGGAACCTGCCGGTGCCGGTCCTGCCTCTCGACCACCCCGGACCGGTGTGCGACTTCCTGGAGGAGCGCTACCTGGCCGGGGCGTGACCGTCGCCGGCACAAGCCTGGCCTGCCCCGTCTTTCCCCTCTCCCTCCAGACACCTCCCTCTTTCGCGTGGCCCGTGGGAGTCTGGGGCGATGCCTCTCCCCTTGCGGGCGCGATCGCGCCGGGTACTTTTGGAGAGCCATCCTCCACACTCCCATCCTTCCCATCAGCGGGCCGTCCGGCGGGGATCCTCCGGCGCACCCGAAGGAGAAGCGTCATGAACCCAGACAGCAAGTGCCCGGTGACCGGGGCACGTCGCAAGCCCACCACCCTCGGCGGCCAGTCCGTTCGGGACTGGTGGCCGGACCAGCTGAATCTCAAGATCCTTCACCAGAACTGTCCCAGGAGCCACCCCCTTGGGGAGGACTTCAGCTACGCCGAGGCGTTCGCCCAGCTGGACTTGGAGGCCGTGAAGAAGGACCTCCACGCCCTGATGACCGACTCCCAGGACTGGTGGCCCGCGGACTACGGCCACTACGGTCCACTCTTCATCCGTCTGGCCTGGCACAGCGCCGGCACGTACCGGATCAGCGACGGCCGGGGGGGCGGTTCCACGGGTAACCAGCGGCTCGCGCCGGTCAACAGCTGGCCCGACAACGTGAACCTGGACAAGGCGCGCCGGCTGCTGTGGCCGATCAAGAAGAAGTACGGCAACAGGATCTCCTGGGCCGACCTGATGATCCTGGCGGGAAACGTCGCCCTGGAGTCGATGGGGTTCAAGACCTTTGGGTTCGGCGGCGGGCGGGTGGACATCTGGGAGCCCGAGGAGGACGTGTACTGGGGGCCCGAAGAGGAGTGGCTCGGCGACGAGCGCCACGCCGGGGAGCGGGAGCTCGAAAGGCCCCTGGCCGCCACCCAGATGGGCCTGATCTACGTGAACCCCGAAGGGCCCAACGGCGAGCCGAACGCCCTCGCGGCGGCCCGGGACATCCGGAAGGCCTTCGCCCGCATGGGGATGAACGACGAGGAGACGGTGGCGCTGATCGTCGGAGGCCACACCTTCGGCAAGTGCCACGGCGCGGCCGACCCCGAGCGCTACCTCGGCCCGGAGCCGGAGGCCGCCCCCCTCGAGGAGCAGGGGCTGGGGTGGAAGAACCGCTTCGGCACGGGCAAGGGCGCCGACACCATCACCAGCGGCCTGGAGGGGGCCTGGACCCCCACGCCCACCCGGTGGGACAACACCTTCCTACACACCCTGTTCCGGTACGACTGGAACCTGGAGAAGAGCCCGGCCGGCGCCTACCAGTGGGTCCCCACCGACCCGGCCGCGGCGGACGCCGTGCCGGACGCCCACGATCCGTCCAAGCGCCACGCGCCCATCATGCTGACCACCGACCTGGCGCTCCGGATGGACCCGGTCTACGGCCCGATCGCCCGCCGGTTCCTGGAGCACCCCGAGGAGCTGGCCGACGCCTTTGCCCGGGCCTGGTTCAAACTCACCCACCGGGACCTGGGACCTCGCTCCCGGTATCTGGGCCCGGAGGTGCCGGAGGAGGAGCTCATCTGGCAGGACCCGGTTCCCCCGGTGGACCACGCGCTGGTGGATCCCCAGGACGTGGCCGGGCTCAAGGCTAGGATCCTCGCATCGGGGCTGTCCGTTTCAGACCTGGTGTACACCGCGTGGTCCTCGGCCGCGACCTTCCGAGGGTCGGACAAGCGCGGGGGTGCGAACGGGGCGCGGATCCGCCTTGCGCCCCAGAAGGACTGGGAGGTCAACCAGCCGTCCCGGCTGGCGAGGGTGTTGGAGGCCCTGGAGACGATCCGGGGGGAGTTCAACGCCTCCGCAACCGGCGGCAAGAAGATCTCGCTGGCCGACCTGATCGTGCTGGGCGGGTGCGCCGCGGTCGAGCAGGCGGCCCGGAACGCGGGATACGACATCGAGGTCCCCTTCGCTCCGGGGCGCACGGACGCCTCCCAGGAGCAGACCGACGTGCAGGCCTTCTCGGTGCTCGAGCCCGTGGCGGACGGGTTCCGCAACTACGTCAAGGCCGGCTGCCGGGAGCGGCCGGAGGAGCTGCTCCTGGACCGGGCCCAGCTGCTGACGCTGACCGCACCCGAGATGGCCGTTCTCGTGGGGGGGATGCGCGTGCTGAACGCCAATTTCGACCGCTCCGCCCACGGGGTGTTCACCCGCCGGCCCGAGGCCCTCACGAACGACTTCTTCGTGAACCTGCTGGACATGGGCATCGAGTGGGTTCCCACCTCCGAGGAGCGAGCCCTGTTCGAGGGCCGTGACCGGACGACCGGAGAGGTCGTGTGGACCGGCACCCGGGTGGACCTCGTGCTCGGCTCCAACTCCCAGCTTCGCGCGATCGCCGAGTTCTACGCCCAGGACGACAGCCGGGAGAGGTTCGTTCACGACTTCGTTGCCGCCTGGACCAAGGTGATGAACCTGGACCGGTTCGACCTCATGTGGTGGTGAGGCCTCCCCCGGCCCTCCTTCCCCCTGGGGAGGGCCGGGAGGCCAGCTGCTCCGTTTGCCCGCCGGGTCTACTCCACGCAGCAGCTCATGCGGGTGATGTCGCGGCGGAACGCCTGGGCCGCGATCTTGATCGCCTCCGAGTACGTGGGGAATACGTGCACGGTGTCGATCAGGTCGTCCACGGTGAGCCCGAACCGAACGGCCAGGGTGGCCTCGTGCACGATCTCGGAGGCGTGGGGGCCCAGGATGTGCACCCCCACGACCCGGCCGGTCTCGTGGTGGGCGATCATCTTCACCAAGCCCCGGGCGTCGTTCACGGCCAGGGCCCGGGGCACCCGGTCCAGGGGCACGGTGCGGCAGGTGCAGGTGCCGTGGCGGGCCAGGTACTCGGCCTCGGTGAGCCCCACGCCGGCCGCCTCGGGGTCGGTGAACACGGCATAGGGCACGGTTCCCGGATCGATCGTTTTGTTCCCGCCCCCGAAGGCGTTCTCCACCGCGAGCTTCCCCTGCTTGGCCGCCACGGTCTCCAGGCACGGCGGGCCCGTCACGTCGCCGGCGGCCCACACGTGGGCGACGCTCGTGCGCAGGTGCTCGTCTACGTGCACGAACCCGCCTTGGGTCTCGACGCCCACGGCGTCGAGATTCAGGTCCTCGATGTTTCCGGTGACCCCCGTGGCCACCAGGATCTCGTCGGCCGTCAGATCCTCCTCGGTTCCGCCCTTTTCCAGGACGAGTCGTTTCCCGTCGCCCTGCCGCTCCACCCGGACGACCTTTGCGCCGGTGCGGAACCCGACCCCCTCGGCTTCCAGGGTTCCCTGGAGGGCCTCGGAGATCTCGGGCTCCGCGGGCGGGAGGATCCGGTCGGCCGCCTCCACCACGGTCACCTCGGCCCCGAACCGGGCGAACAGTTGGGCGAACTCGAGGCCCAGGGCGCCTCCGCCGAGCACGGCAAGCGATCGGGGCAGCCGGTCCAAGGCCAGCGCCTCGCGGTTGGTGAGGTACCCGACCTCGGCGAGCCCCGGGACCGGCGGCACCCGGGTGCGGCAGCCCGTGGCGATCAGGACCTGCCCCGCCCGGATCTCGCGGTCCCCGACCCGGAGGACGTGGTCCGAAACGAACGCGCCCCGGCCCTCGGCCCAGGTAACGTGCCGGAGCCCCTGGAGCACGTTCCGGTAGTTCGCCTCCCGGGCCCCGGCCACGAGGCGGTCCTTGTCGGCAATCGCCTGCCGGAAGTCGAAGGCCGGGCTTGAGGCGCCCACGCTTCCGAAGCGGGGATGGCGCGCCGCATGGAGGGCACCGGCCGCGGCGAGGAGGTGCTTCGTGGGCATGCACCCCACGTTGACGCAGGTGCCGCCCATGGGAAGCCCCTGGTTCACCAGCAGGGTGCGGATGCCGCGGCGGTCGGCCTCGGTGGCCGCGGCAAACCCCGCGGCACCGCCGCCCAAAATGACGAGGTCGTAGGAGTCATTGGGCATGGTGTGCCCTCCTCGTGTCACCCGATCTCCACCGGCCGGCAGGTCATGGCGCCGCCGTCCACGGGGCAGACCTTGTGGCAGTGGCAGTCACCCATGCAGTTGCCGGGGTTCACGACCCGGGCTTTCTTCTCCCCCTCCACCTCGACCAGCTCGTAGCACCCGCCCAGGCACACCGCGACGCATTTGCCGCAGCCGACGCACTTGGCCGGGTCCACCTCCTGCACGTACATGGGGATCCAGGGCGAGCCGTCCTGGCGGCGGAAGGTGAGGTACGTCTTTTCGGAGCAGACCCCCCCGGAGCAGCAGTCGCTCACGGCTTCCCCCCCTCTCCCTCGGACACGGGCGCGGCCCGGAACCCCGTGGAGTTCACGGCCTCGATCAGGGCTTTCTCGCTGGTCCGGGCGGGATCGTAGGTGACCACGGCCCGTTTCCCCTTGAAGCTCACCTCCGCCTCCTCAACGCCATCGACCCTCTTCAGGGCCGCCTTCACCGAAAACGTGCACGAGGGGCAGGTCATGCCCTCCACCCGGAGCACGGCGGTGCGGCTCTCGGCGCAACCGGCGGGCCGGGGCGATGCCGCCAACGCACCGAGAACGAGCAGGAGAATGAACAAAGCCGGTCCGATCTTTCTCATCCCTTCACCTCTTGCTGCGCGTCAGCCCATCAACAGGGGCAGGAACCGGGGGAACAGGAACAGACCCGCGGCCAGGATCGTGGCGGTCCAGAGGATCACCCGCTGCACCCGAAGCGACGCAGGCGTGCAGCAGGCCTCGCCCCTCCGGGGTCGCCAGTACGCCCGGTAGAACCCGTAACCCAGAAACACCACCATCAGCCCGCCGAACCACGGCCGGTAGGGCTCGAACCGGGCCAGGGCGCCGGCCCCGCTCACGCCCAGGAACACGGCCAGAAGCGGCCCGATGCAGCAGGCCGAGGCCAAAAGCCCGCTCACCACCGCGCCCACAGCCCCCCAGGCCGTCCCCCGGGCCGACCGCGGGCGGGGCTCCACTGGCAGGGCGCAAGCCTTGTCTTCCTGACGACTCATGAGCATCCTCCTCGGGTCGGGGAGGGCCCGGCACGCCGGGCCCTCCCCCCCCACCTACATCAGGAACACGGCGTGCCAACTCCGGCGGCCTTGAGGGCGGCCTCGTCGATGCCCCGGCCGGCGCAGCAGCCCGCGAGCTTCCCGTCCACGGCCACGGCCGGCACCGAGCTCACACCCAGGGCCTTGGCCCGGGCGGCCACGGCCGGGTCGTTCATGTCGAGCACCGTGACCTCGCAGTCCGGGCAGGCGAGCGCCCTCACCCGCTCCACCGCCTCCTGGCACACGGTACACCCCGCGCTGAACACCTCTACTTTGCGCTTCGCACTCATGGCTTCACCTCCATCGGGTTTCGGTTGCGTTCCGCTGGGTGTGCTCCCTGGCCGGCCGGAACGCACGCCGGACAGGGGCCCGGCCGTTTGGGCCAGGCGTTCCAGATCGAGGCCCCGACCAGAAGAACGATGCCTGCGTACATGATCCCGTCGCTCTGCAGGCCGAACTTGCCAGCAAGAAGGACTGCCGCCCCCACCGAGCCCAGGGCGAACGGCCCGTACCCCCTGCGGGTCCGGGCCCGAAACGCCAGGGCCCACAGGGCCACGGCCAGCCCCGCCAGGGTCAACGGCAGGAGGTAAGGGGTGTAGTTGAAGGCGCCCACGCCCAGGGCGCTCAGGAGCCCGGCGTAGGCCGGCCAGCAGGCCGGACACGTCACCTTGGGCAGGAGCGCCACGGCCACCGCAGCGGCCGTGGCCAGCACCCCTTTTCGGGCCGTCGGCGTGTTCATTCGTGCTCCTCCCCTTCCTCCATGGCCTCCAGGATCGGGCACTCGCTCGTGGGGCCTCGGCCCCGGCAAGCCGAGGCCAGGTCGGCCAGGGCCCGGCGCATGCGCCCGAGCGCCTCGATCTTGCGGTCGATGTCGGCCATCTTGGCCAGGGCCCGGGCGCGCACCTCGGCGCAGCTCTTCCCCGGGTCCATCCGCAGCTCCAGGAGCTCGGCGATCTCCTTGAGGGTGAACCCCAGCTCCTTGGCCCGGCGGATGAACCGGATGCGGGCCACGGTCTCGGGCGGGTAGGTCCGGCGGCCGAACATGGGCTTTTCCGGCTGCTCGATCAGGCCCCTGCGCTCGTAGAACCGCACGGTCTCCACGCCCACGCCGGCGGCCCGGGCCACCCCGCCGATGGTCAACCCTGTCCCTTCTGTTGCAGGGGGAGGGCTCTTCCGCGATCGCTCCATGGTCGGTTCTCCCGGCGGTCAGGAGTTCGGTTGGGTTCACCATAGCACCCGTACCTTGGTACGGAAGCAAGGGCCTAGGGCTCGGCTCGGTCACTTTTTCCGAAAAATGCCGGCCCAGCGCGGGGCAGGGGTTGACACGGCTCTATCGATATTGATACTCATTTGCATTATCGATTATCCAGATCCGGACCACCCCCCTTTCACCACCAAGAGCAAGGAGAGATCCATCATGAACCTTCGCGTGATCCACGCGGCAGCGGCCTCGGTGTGCCTGCTGGCGGCGCCCACCTGGGCGGCGGACAACGGTGAGCTGGAGCGCCGAATCCAGATCCTGTCGGAGGAGATCCAGAAGATCAAAAACGAGCTGGCCGTGTCGGAGGAGCCCGGGTACTCCAGCTCCTACGGCCTCGGGCCGGCGGCTTCCAAGATCTACAAGGTGTCCAAAGGATTGTCCGTGGGCGGGTACGGGGAGGGCTACTACAGCGCCCTCGTGTCGGACCGGAACGGCAGGGCCGACCGGGCGGACCTCCAGCGCTTCATCCTGTACGCCGGGTACAAGTTCACGGACCGCATCCTATTCAACAGCGAGATCGAGTTCGAGCACGCATCCACCGGGGAGGGCGGGGAGGTGGCCGTGGAGTTCGCCGCGTTGGACTTCCTGCTGAGCGACCGGGTGAACGTGCGGGTGGGAGAGGTCCTGATCCCCATGGGGCTCACGAACGAGCTGCACGAGCCCACCCTGTTTCACGGGGTGCAGCGCCCCCAGGTGGAACGGGACGTGATCCCCACAACCTGGCGGGAGATGGGCGTGGGGCTGTTCGGCGACCTGGCCGATGCGGTCTCGTACAAGCTCTACCTGGTGAACGGCCTCGATGCGGCCGGCTTTGGGAGCACGGGACTCCGAAGCGGCCGGCAGAGCGCGTCCAAAACTCGGGCGGACGACTGGGCCCTGGTGGCCCGCCTGGACTACGAGCCCGTGCTGGGCCTGACGGTGGGAGGAAGCGCCTACTGGGGCGACTCCGGGCAGGGCCGGGAGTTCGCCGGGGACGAGCTGGACGTGTTCACCCAGATCTACGAGCTTCACGGCCAGTACCGGCGCCGGGGGCTCGAGCTCAAGGCCCTGGTCTCGTGGGTCGACGTGGACGACGCACGGGGGCTCAGCCGGGCCGCCGGAAGCGAGGTGGCCGAGGACGTGCTTGGCTGGTACGCCGAGGCAGCCTACGACGTCCTGCCCCTCCTTGTGCCGGGCACCCCAGCCTACCTCGCGCCCTTCTTTCGGTACGAGCGGGTGGAGTTCGATCAGGCCCGGGCCCCCGGTGTGGAGACCGGCCCCTCCCAGGACTACGACGTGTCCGTGGTAGGGCTCACCTACAAGCCCATCCCCAACGTGGTCCTCAAGGCCGACTACCGCAACTTCGTGGCCGAGGGCGAGCCCCGGGCGGACGAGATCAACCTGGGCTTCGGGTTCATTTTCTGACCGAAGGAGTGCCGGGCGTCGGACCAAGGAGCCACGCCCGGCACCCCAACAGGCCCCATGCCCCCGAGACCGTGAGGTGGCGCCAAAGAGGCGGGTCCATACTTGGAACACTCTGGAATCAAGTAGGTTTTCATGCGTCCTAGCGTCCTAGCCTCCCAGCCTCCTAGCGGAAGTCACATGGAAGGACCGTCATGAGATGGTGTGCCCCATTCCTGCCCCAGCGGCAAAACAGACGCGCGTGGCACCTGGCGTGGAGAAGCGCCGGGTTCGTCGCCGGGTTGGCCGTGACCCTCGGCTTGTCCGTCCCCGGCGCGTGGGCCCGCACGTATCTCACCAAGGCCCAGGCCCTGAACCTGGCGTTTCCGGACGCGGACCGGGTCGAGGCCCGGAGCCTGTTCCTGACGGAGGAGCAGGTCAGCCGGGTGGAGGCACGATCGGGGGCGACCCTGGACGGCCGATTGTTCACCCTGTACGTGGGTAAGAGGCGGGGGGAGGCCGTGGGGTATGCCGTCATCGAGGCCGCCCCGGTGCGCACCCTTCCCCAGACCCTTCTCGTCGTGCTGGGGCCGGACGGGGCGGTCCGCCTCGTGCGGGTACTGGCGTTCTTCGAGCCGGAGGAGTACCGGCCTCCCAAGCGGTGGCTCGACCAGTTTCGAGGACGGCGGCTGTCGCCTGGGTTGAGACTCGGCGGCGAGATCCAGGGGCTCACCGGAGCCACCCTGTCGGCCCAGGCCGTGGCCCGCCAGGTTCGCAAGGCAGCGGCCCTGTGCGAGCTCCTCCTGGAGGAGCGGCCGTGACCGTGCTCACCAGGGGCCCCATGGGGCGCGGGCTGGGCAGGGCGGTCCTGGGGGGGTTCTACGCCTACTTTCTGGCCCACTGGCTCACCAGCCTCCTCATGTTCCGGCAGAAGCTCGGGTTCGGCTTCGAAGGGGTGGTCCGGTACTACCGGGGGGACCCCGAGCGGTTCCTGAACCCGCGGAGCTTCACCGGGCTGCTGGAGGTCACCCACTTCCACCTGTTCGCGTTCGGCATGTTCTTCGTGGTGTTCGGGCACCTCGCCGTGTTCTCCGGCCTGCCCCGGCGTCTGCAGGGTCTGCTGGTGGGGGCCCTGGGGCTCTTCCTCACCGGCGACCTGGCAGCGGGCTGGCTCGTCCGGTACGTGGCCCCCGGGTTCGCCTGGCTCAAGCTCGCGTGCTTCTGGGGGCTCCAGGCGGCATCCCTGGCGCTCGTGGGAGCGTTGCTGTGGCGCTGGTGCCGCCCGGGAGGACCGGGCCAGAGGGCGAGCGCGGCGGGCCGGCCTATTCCCCCTCGATCATACGATTTTTCAACCTCACGAATTCTCCGTTGACAACAGATAAATCGGCCCGCATAATGTGCATATACACAAAACCCTTTCCGGAGGTGCCCCATGAAGCTCTGCTTTCCCGTGGAACGTCCCGAAGGGCTCCAAAGCCGAGTGTACGGTCATTTCGGCTCGGCCCCGGCGTTCGTGATCGTGGACACCGAGACCTCCCAGGTGGACGCGGTGACGAACCGAGACCAGCACCACCAGCACGGCCGTTGCAGCCCCTTGAAGGCGCTGGACGGCCATGCGGTGGACGCCGTGGTGGTGGGCGGCATCGGCCGGGGAGCCCTGACCGGGCTCTCCCAAGCGGGCATCCGCGTTTTCGCGGCCCATCCGGGGACGGTGGCCGAGAACCTGTCCCTCTGGGAGGCGGGCCATCTGCCCGCCTGGGACCCCGACCAGGTCTGTGGCGGACACGGGCACGGCCACGGCTGCGCGCATCACGGCCCGTGAGCCCCCGGCCCAAGAAGCCCAGGCGGTGCGGCTGTGCGGCCCGCCTGGGCTTCGACCTCGTGTTCAAGCCGGCAGGGATCCCTTTGTCCGACCTCGCGCCGGTGGTCCTGGAGCTGGACGAGCTCGAGGCCCTCCGCCTGTGCGATGCAGAGGACCTGACTCAGGAGGAGGCAGGGCGACGCATGGGCGTTTCGAGGGGCACGGTGCAACGGCTCCTGGCCACGGCCCGCAAGAAGACGGCCCTGGCCCTGTCCGAGGGGCGGGCCCTGGTGGTTCGGGCGCGGGGCACCGGGACCCGGCCCCTTTCGGCCCCCGAGCGGTGTCATCGTCCTCCCTGCGGGAGTTGACGCCCCGCCAGATCGGAGTAGGGTTCCGATGGCGGAGGCGCAATCTCATCGGAGGGATGGGTTGTGGAGACACATGCAATGATGGACGGCGGCATGATGGGGTTCGGTTGGATGGTCATGATTCTCTTTTGGGGCGCGGTGGCGGTGGGGGTGGTGCTCGCGGTTCGCTGGTTCCTCGGGCAGAACCGACGGGCAGGAGGCGATACGCCCCTCGAGATCCTGAAGCGGCGCTATGCCGCAGGCGAGATCTCCCGCGAGGAGTACGAGCGGATGCGGCGGGAACTCGAAGCGTGACGCTGGAGCAGGCGGCCCTTGCGCGGGCCGGGTTCGTGTGGGGCGGGTTCGCACTGTTCCTGGGGCTCGAGCTTCTGGCCCCCTACCGGCCGAGTACCGTGCCCAAGGCGAGCCGGTGGCTCACCAACATCTCGCTCACCGTGTTGAACGGCGCGATTTTGAACCTCCTGTTCACCGGGGCGATCCTCGCCACCACGGCCTACGTGGCCCGGGAGCAGCAGGGCCTTTTGTACCTTTGGGGCCTGCCCGGGTGGGCTCGGATGGTGGTGGCCGTGGCCTTCCTCGACTTCATGCTCTACGTGTGGCACCTGCTCAACCACGAGATGCCGCTCCTGTGGCGGTTCCACCGGGTGCACCACTCCGACATCGACATGGACGTGTCCACGGCCACCCGGTTCCACCTGGGGGAGCTCACGATCTCGGCCGTGATCAAGCTGGGGCTGGTGTACTTCCTGGGGGTGCAGTTCGTGGAGCTGCTGGTGTTCGAGACCCTGCTGGTCCTCTCGGCCCAGTTCCAGCACAGCTCGGTGCGGGTGCCGTGGGCCCTGGAGCGGGTGTGGTGGCTCCTGTTCGTGCCGCCGTCCATGCACCGGATCCACCACTCGGTGATCATCCGAGAGCGGAACACCAACTACGGCACGATCTTCTCCCTGTGGGACCGGATCCTGGGAACGCTCCTGACCGACGTGGACCAGGCCCGCATCCGGATCGGCATGGGCGCCTACCGGGACCCGGCCCGCCTGCGGCTCGCCCACCTCCTGGCGCTCCCGTTCACCCGGCCGGTGCGGTGAGACGGATACCTCTGTTTCATCGCGACCGGCACAGCGGCCCCGGCGCCCCGGGACGCCCCGCGGTCCGTCCCGGCCGGGCGGGCTACTCCTGTATCTCGGCCACGGGCAGTCCCATCTGCCGCGCGAGGGACGCAAGCTTGCGATCGGCCGTGCAGACCGCGCAACCGAACCGACGGGCGAGAACGAGGTACAAGAGGTCGTACACCGGGTGGGATCGGTTCGAGGCCTCCCAGAGGGCCTCGCGGGCCAGGTCTTCCGTAGGCACCTCCCGGTCCACGAGGGCCGCGGCCGTCTCCCGGTGGGCGAGCGCCTCCTCGACCCGTATGTGCTGCCCACGGCAGTACTTCCAAAGCGCGTTGGCCACCTCCGCGTGGAATAGATCCGGCGCCAGCACAACGGCCGCCCTCTCGAGCACCTCTGCAATGCTTTCGGCGCCCCCTAGGCCGAGGACCAGACGCACCGCTGCCGAGGCGTCAAGCACCACCCTCCCCGTCATCGCTCACGGTCCTCCCGAACGAGGGTCTCCGGCGGAGGTAGCGTGCACGGTCGATCCGGGGAGAGGCGCGCCTTGATACGCCGGACCACCGCGAGCCGTCGCCTGCGGGCCTCCAGCTCGGGCATCTTCTCGAGCTCGGCAACGGCCTGCTGGGCCAGGCTGCGGTGCTCGGCCTTCGCCCGCAGGGCCAATGCCTCGTAAACCTCGGGGGGCAGGTTTCGGATCTGCAGTGTGGGCATGGGATGTCTCCTGGCGGCCCCCCGACGGCCTCGGAAGGAAAAGGGGCGGGCTGGGGATACGTCCAAAGCGATCCGGCTCCTACATACTAATGCATGAACACTGCATGCGCAATGCATATGAACAGGTCAGAGTGGGTGACGATGAACACGGTCTTGCCCCGGGCGTGCACGGCCCGGGCCAGATCCATGTGCCTCTCTCCTCGGATCGGCTGTCCAGGTTGCCGGTGGGCTGGACGGCGTGGTCGTGTGGACTAACCTGTGTTAGTCCGAATACGAGGAGGTGGTGACCCATGCGCACCGTGAACATCCACGAGGCGAAGACCCATCTTTCCCGGCTGGTCCGGGAAGCCGCACAGGGAAAACCCTTCGTCATCGCGCGGGCCGGCAAGCCCCTGGTCAAGGTCATCCCTTATCATGGAGAAAAGCCGACCACGCGGCGACTGGGCTTCATGAAGGGGGAGATCGAGGTCCCGGACGACTTCGACGAGATGGGCGCGGAGGCGATCGAGACGATGTTCGGGGGCGAAGACGAACGATGAGTGCGCTCCACAGGGACCCGTTCGATCGCATCCTGCTGGCCCAGGCCCAGGCGGAGGAGCTTTGTCTCCTGACGGCAGACCGGAAGCTGTTGCAGTACGGCGAGTCGGCGCTCGATTTATCCGGGTTTTGAGAAACCGGCGAGACAGGGAAATGGCCGGCCTCTGCGGTGACGTCTTGGACCGGGAGGCGAAGACGGCGGTTCGACCGCCCCCTGTCCGGCGCCCACGGCGCGCCCTACGCCTGGCGATGACCCCATAGGGCGGCCCGTGGCCGCCGGACAAGAGAGTGCGCGGGGATCGCGCGTTTGCGCAACCCGGCAGCAGCGTTATCCTTACTCCCCTCCCCGTTTCTTACCCGCAAGCCCAACGCGAAAACCGGTGTTGACGGGACCACCGATGAGCTGTACCGTAACCATGTACAACTCTCGGGAGGTGTCCATGCCGATCCAAACCACGTACAGCGATGCCCGGGCCCACCTGGCAAAGTACCTGGACGAGGCCGCCTCCACGCGGGAACCGATCATCATCCGTCGCCGGAACCGCGAGGACGTGGCGCTCATTGCGGCCGATGAGCTCTCGAGCCTGCTCGAGACCGCTCACCTGCTCCGCTCGCCCCACAATGCCGAGCGTTTACTTCGGGCTCTGATCCGGGCGCGCAAGGGAGAAGGTGACCCCACCTCCTTGGAGGAACTGCGGCGGGAGGTGGAGGGTGCCGCCAAGTGAGCGGGTCGCGGTCTTCCATCCGGAGTTTCGGGAGGATCTTCACTGGTGGGTGAGAACCCACCGAAAAACCGCCCTGCGCGTGCTCGATCTTGTGGAGGCCGTGCTGCGCGATCCCTTCCAGGGGCTGGGGAAGCCCGAACCTCTGAAATACCTCGATCCCAACGTCTGGTCCCGTCGGATCACCCAGGAACACCGCCTGGTGTACCGCGTAACAGCGGACCGCGTGGACTTCCTCCAAGCCCGATACCACTACTGACCCGGGCCGGTAGACTGCCGCGAATCGTGCCCCGAGAATCGTTGCCGGGGACCGCTGGGACGAGGGGCAGCCGGGCGCGCTGGCCCACATCGGTAGGAGCCCGCTCCCGCAGGCCATCCCGGGCAGCAGGCCCGGCCGACTCGCCGGTCAGCGTTCCAGCTCGCCAGGGCTCGGCATCAGGCAACTACGCAGCAGCGTCCTCCTGCTCGAAAAGCCGGTGGAGCACTGGTTGGGCCCTTGACAAAGGCCTGCAGATCAGCGGCTTCTGACGTTTTTTCCAAAACATACGTCAGGCGGTCGGCATGCAAACGTGCCCACCGATCCGACAGAGAAATGAGTTCTTCGAGTCGGTCCGGAGGATGCCAGGCCCAGGTCACCCCGAACAGAAGCGGTTATAGGGCGCTTACTTTTCGACCAGCCCCCTGCCTTCCCCGGGGGCGGAGCATGCTGGTTTCCTAGGGTCAGCCAGTGGCAGGCCATGGCGGTCTCAAAACTTTAAAACTTGCCTGCGTCCCTCCTCACTCACACTCCTCACTCACATGGCGGCCTTGAGGAATGCAGGCACCTGGGTCCAGGGCACCACCCGCCACCCGTGCTGCACGCGGCTTTCCTGCCCGGCGTACACCACGGCCCCGTCCAAGGGCAGGGGCCCAAAAGCCTTCTCGAAGGACCGGAGTCCCCGAAAGTAATCGGGGGCCACGGTTTGGCCGGCCTTGATCTCCACGGGAACCGGCACCCCCTTCACTTCGATCACGAGATCTACCTCGTTCCCCTTGCGATCGCGGTAGAAGAACAGGTTGGGTCTCTGACCCCGGTGGAGGCGGTGTTTCAACGCCTCGGACACCACGAGGTTTTCGAACAGGGGGCCGCGCAGCGGGTGGCGAACCAACTGCCCCTCTTCCTCGATCCCCAACAGGAAACCCGCCAGCCCCACATCGTGGAAGTAGAGCTTGGGGCGCTTTACGAGCCGCTTGGCCACGTTGGCGTGATACGGTTGGAGCAGGAACACCACATAGCTCGCCTCGAGCGCGGCAATCCAGGCCCGCGCCGTGGTTCGACTCACCCCCGTGTCCGCTGCCAAAGCATCCAGGTTGAGCAGTTGACCGATCCGACCGGCGCACAGCCCCACGAAACGCTGGAACAGGTGGAGATCGCGGATGTTCACGATCTGCCGCAGGTCCCGCTCCACGTATGTCTCGAAATAATCGCCCAAAGCCACCGTGGGGTCGAGGCGATCCCGGTGGATCCGGGGGTAGAACCCGGCGTACAAGGCCCGTTCCACCGACGGGGGAAACCAGGACGTGCCCTCCAGTTCCTCCATGCCGAAAGGAAGCAGCCGAAGCACCGACGTGCGCCCCGCCAACGACTGGGTGACCCGGGCCGAGACGTCGAGCTGCTGGCTGCCGGTGAGAATGAAAAGCCCCTTCCGGGGGGTCTCGTCCACCCGGGCCTGGATGTACGACACCAAGTCCGGCGCCCTTTGTATCTCGTCGATCACTGCGCCATCGGGAAACTGGGCCAGGAACCCCAGGGGGTCCTCCAGGGCAAACCGCCTCACGTCGGGCCGCTCCAGGTTGGCGTACCGTTTGTCTGGGAAGACCATCCGGCAGAGCGTGGTCTTTCCGCTCTGCCGGGGCCCGGTAAGGGTGACCACCGGGTAGGACTGGAACCGGGAGGCCAAGACCGGGGCGAGTGTCCGGGGAACGAGGGGCGACGTCATGGGGCCGGCTCCTGCACGTCATCGTTTTCCATCGGGGTTTCAGCAGGATACCCGGGTATGGGGCTATTCGCAACGACAACTTCCGAATAGCCCCATACGCCGCCCGGATCCCTCCCGGGTCACCCAAACAGAGCCCCATCGCCCCGCACCCATCTCGTCGAAGTCGTCCGGAACCTCGATCTCCCTTTTCATGAAGCCCAATTGCCGCGGCACCGGCGCCTCTCCGTACATCTCGGCCGCGACCGGGTACAGGGGAAGCGCCCGAAACGACACCGCGAGCCGCACCCCCGAGCCCCGGGCCATCTCCAGGGCGTGCCTGGGGAGTGCGTCGCTCCTGCGTAGGCGCTTAGCAACAGGACAGTAGCGCCCCCTTCCGCCTCTCCACCCCTCACGACCCGGCCGGCAGCCGATGGATCCGGATGGAGGTGTCGGTGATGGAAACCATTGCGCCAGCCTGAAGATCCTTCTCGATTTTGGGCCAGCAGCGCAGGAGTAACTCCGCCACGTCGGCCCCGGTCATCCCTTCGCGGCGAATCCGAATCACCGAAGGGCCTTTTCGGCCGCTCGTCGCCAAGATCGCGTGGAAATCGGCGTCGAGCGTGACAACCACCCGCTCATCCTCGTCTGCCACCGAGAGAATGTGCGCGTCCGACGCTCTTGCGAGGCCCACATTCCCCACATGAACCGCGTCCCACCCGTGCCCTCGTGAGGGTTCTTGCCGTGGAACGGGGTAATCCTTGATCCAAGAGCACCCGTCTCACGCCGCGTCCAAGTCGATGGTCTCGTCACAAAGATTGTGGGCCGCGAAGTCCAGGGCCTCCCGGATGTCCTCCTCTTCGAGTTCCGGATATTCCTGGAGCACCGCGGCAAGGTCAGGGAGCGTGGACAGAGCTTCGAGGACCCTGCGCACCGTGATCCGCATGCCTCGGATACAAGGTTGTCCGTTCATGGTGGCCGGGTCCACGGTGATGCGTCTCCAGTCCATAGGGCGGCCTGTGGCCGCCGGACAAGAGAGTGCGCTGGGAGCGCGCGTTTGCGCAACCCGGCAGCGCTCCGTTCCCCCGTTCCCCCCCCTCACGACCCGGCCGGGCCCCGGGGCTGTCGCCGACACTTGAGCGGGCACAACGTCCCCGAGACCGCGGCGTCTCCTCCCCACGCCGTGGGCGGGGTTGAGGGAGGTGTGAGAACAACTTTATAAGTTGTCCCCTGTTGGCCCCCTCCCCAGAACCTCTGTTATTCGTTTTTGGACACCAGTGTCATTGCCTCCCCCACCAAAACGGCGCATGACCGGTCATGTCTGTCACTTTGTAGAGGCCTGTTCCATCTCTATTCATGACATAAATATATGTATTATAGTTATTGTATCCAGGGTCAATAACAACACGCGACCCATCTGGAGAGAAAGTGGGGTCATCGACATCGTCGGTTCTTCTAGGTCTAGATATGTCCCACGTGTTAGTATCAATGATGGCCAACTGCTCCGGGTACGGGTGTTCTACGGTCACTAAGTATCGACCGTCTTGTGTAAAGTCTATCCCCCCCTTTGCACGAAATTCTACGGGCAAGTACGCACTTTGATCGCTACCGTCTTCATTCATAACGTAGATCTCATACTGCAGGCCATTTCTCGCAGTGAGAAAAA
Organism: Deferrisoma camini S3R1; assembly: GCF_000526155.1. Lineage (NCBI taxonomy): Bacteria > Pseudomonadati > Thermodesulfobacteriota > Deferrisomatia > Deferrisomatales > Deferrisomataceae > Deferrisoma > Deferrisoma camini. The sequence goes on from NZ_JAFN01000001.1 coordinate 2,670,049, forward strand.
CTATTTTTCCAGTCTGTGGGTGAAAAATAGGAAGCTGGTCTATTGACTCGTTGTTTGTCAACTGCGTCACTACGCCCGTTTCGACATCTACGGTATATATTTCATACGTCTCACCTCGCCCCGGAACCCCAGCATTAAACACTATCTTTGTATCGTCCGGGGACCAAGAAGGCCAATAAGCACTTTTTCCATCTTCCGATAAGTACGTCAACCTCCTTACAGATCTACCATCCGGATCCATGATATAGATGTCTGCCTTGTCGTCGCTATTCTCGATACGAGAAAAGGCGACCATAGTTCCATCATGGCTCATTGCCGGACTGAACGAGATCTCATTTGGATCCGTTAACATCGTCAACTCACTCCCATCGGGTCTTACTTTCCAGATCGTTCTGTGGACCCGATCCTCTTCGAAATGGTCGAAGAGAATCCACTCGTCTAGATCCGATCGAACCGAATTCAATCTCGCCAATTGAGCAATTTCTTCAGGCGACAACGCAGTACTGTATATCCGCACTTCATCCAAAGCACCCCGGAAGTACACATCCCGCCCCTCTGGTTGATATACATACCTTCCAAACATCACAAAACTTTGGGGAGATACAGCAATTTCAGAGTCAACATCTGTAGATTCTGCCACCAAGACTCCATCATAATATAGGTATGCCTTTGAATTACCTGTGTCTCTTACCATTGCCACATGGTGCCACTCCCCTGTATCGTCATCGACTGTCGCACCAAGTTCCACCTTCCCGGGGTAACGTGCACGGTATCCCCCAATGATAAAAGTGCTATTTCTCCGAACGACACTGAATCCTGTAAGCCCCCAAGCACTACCATCGGTCGATGTAATTAATCCGCTATAGTACCTATCGTCATCGGCCCTGTACCACAAAGAAATCGTAAAATCCCCCAGAGCCAATGTTGATTCATTTAAGGATTCCACCGATACAAAATCATCACCGCCGTCCAGATAAATCGCTCCGTTTGCCACACCGCTTCGATCTGCCGTGAACGACGGACTTCCCTGCAAAGTTCCGTGATACCCGTTGCCACTCGCATCGTCGGCGTCACCGTCGAAGGGGTAGTACGCAATCAAGCCGTCTGTTGGGATACTGCTCCCACCCCCACTCCCCACGGTGACGGTCACCGCCTCCGACATCGGGCTCGCGCGGCCGTCCTCGTCCACCGCCGAAACGCTGAACGCGTACTCTTTCCCGTCCTCCAATCCTGTGACCGTCGTGAAGGTCGAGGGCGTGTTCCGCCACTCGATGAGACCACCGTTTGCGTCATACACGCGAATCACGTACGAGGTAGCGCCTTCTACCGCGTTCCACACGAGGTCCACCTGGCCGTCCCCCGGTGTGGCCTGGAGCCCGGTCGGGGCGCCCCACTCGGTGGTCCCCCGCGCCACGCACAGGGCTTCCGCCCGGTTCCCGGCGAGGTCCTCAGCCACAATCTTAACCGTGAACACGTCGAACTCGTCGTCCGGGTACACCAACTCGAACATGCCGCCGGCCCCGACACTCGTTGCTGCAGCCTGAGCCCCCGGGGCAGGGGTCGGATAGACCGTTGTCCGGGTCACCAAGTCCCCCGGATCCGGGTCCTGGAACTCCGCCCGCACCCCAACACGCCACTCGCCGCGCGTTGCGTCGTAACTCGCGGCGCACTCCGGCTCGAACACGGGCTCCGGCGGACGGCCGTTCCTGACAACCACTTGGAGCGTCTTCTCGTCGTATTGCCCCAGCCCGTCCTCCACACGGAGCCGGATCGTCTGTTCGCCTGCGGCCGAAAAGGTGTGGTCCACCACTGCATCGGTGTAGGTGACCCCCTCGATCGTCCATGTGTAACTCGGTGTGCCTGCCAGGTCGACCCGAGAGCCCGTGGCGTCGAACCGATAGGTGAGGCCGCTTTGTTGCTGGTACGTGAAGGCCGCAACCGGCGACTGGTATACAGCATTGCCCTCCTCGTCCACCGCCGCCGGAGCTTCGTCGTTCCGCTCGACCGTAGTGAAAGTTCCCTCCGTCCACACCACGTCGTACCCCGGGTTCTTCGGCGCCCCCACAACCGAGGCGGTATACGGGGCTAACCCGTTCGCCGCGTCAAAGAGGATTGCCGCCCATCCGGCCGGGTTGGAGACTTTGGCGGAGATCTTCCCTGCTATCTTTGCGACCCAGGTTCCTTGCAACAGTTTCCCAGCAGCTTCTCTCACGCATCCCCAAGGAACAAAGTCTTCCACCGCCCATTCGAAGATGCTAGGAAGCTGACTTGCAACAGACGACAGGAACCCATCTCGGTCTCCGTAGCTAATCGTGCTCAGCAGATCAACGCCATCCTTCGCAAGGGCTGTCAGTTTCGTCGCATCTTTTATTATGCTCTCTGCCGTACACTCAACTGTCTCCTTCACTGGTTTCGCATCTGCAAGAATATCCATAATATACACGCCACCGGTCAGCACGTTGAGAGCGGCCACCGGCCAGGGACTCCACTTGCTGAACTGGACGTGCACCACTTCCGGGTTCCACTCCCTGGGCGTGTACGCCCAGTCGCGCCGCGGCGCGATCACGAACTGCTCCGCCCCGGAGTTCCGAAGCTTCTGTATGAGGCTCGTCGCCCGAGGAACCAGGATCCAGTCGTCCGGCTTCACGATCTGGCCGCCGGTGTCCCGGTAGTACTCCATGGCGTAATACGTCAGCGTCGGGTTGCCCACGGCCATCTTGTTACCCTGGGGCGCATAAGCCAAAAACGGCGGCGCCGCCGAATTGATTGTCAGCCATCCGACGCTGTTGTCGGTGTACCACGTCCAGGGTTCGTCGTTGTCCCAGACGCTCCCCCACCAAAAATCGTCAATGACCGCGGCAAACAAGGACCGCGGAGCCCGTCGATCCGCCTGTTGCAACGCCGAGAGGCTTTCGCCCGTCACTTCCTCCACGTACGCATTGAACACGTCGTCTGCGATGCGCCCGATGCGCTGGACGATGCCGTCATACGTCATGAGCCGATCGAGCACGAAAGCGTCCGCCTTGTAGGCCTCCTCCAGATCCGACACCAGTGCCTCGAATTCTTCGTGGGCCAACACGTCGGCGGCCAACATGGCCTTTTCTTCCGGCGCCAAGTCCCCGCCGATACGGAGCATCACCAGAGCCAATGCCGTGGAGCGGACCGAGAGTTCCACCTCCGTCTCGCCCGCAAGGTCGTACAGACGCCCCAATCGCGCCCCGCGACGCCCCGCCACCCGGTTCTGGAGTTCGGTGGGCACGTGGTAACTGAGCAGCAGGGTGTTGCCATCGGCGTCCTCGGCCATGACGAGTGAGGGCTTCGTGTCGGAGACCACTACGCCCTCGGTATCCGTTTCCTCCCCCGCCGCCGGGGCAAAACTCGTGATCTGAACATCCTCTGCGGTCACACCGTCCCGATTCGCCGGCACTTGCACCTGGGCCGCCACGGTCACCGGGGCCCCGATCTCGAACGCGCTCGGCTCGACCCCGGCTTGGGCCCGGAGCCACGCCAGGAATTCCTCCGGCGCAGCCCCCCGGTGCACCAGATCTACCCAGCCCGTCTCGTCCCGGTTCGGCAAGAACCGTTCGTAGGGAACCTTCAGCGCGGCACGGTCGGCCTCCTGCCGCGGGTGGAAGCGAAGGAGATCCCGGTATGAGATCTCGCTCGCCCCGGGCTCCAGGGGCTCTTGCAGCAGCGCCCCCGCCACCACCGCCAGATCCGACTCGAGTGCGCTCGGATCTGTGTAGAGCCTCCGTTCCAGGTTGCTACGAAGCACCTGGTACGCCGCTTCCGTGAGGGCATTCACGAACACACCCGCTCGCACATCCTTTGCCTTGGCAACCGCGCGCACCGCCCCCTGATTGGCTGTGCCCGGATCGTCCCGCACCCCGTCGTCGTCCGGATCCACGTCGGTACCCCCACGCACCTCCACGAGAACCCACTCTTCGTCGTCAACCCCTGGCAACGGAAGATCGAACGTGCCCGCCACCGAGAGGTCGGGGGCGTCCATTGTGGTGACCGACCCCGCCACTGGGGTGGATAGGTCCGTCAGGAGATACGCGCGCACCTCCGCCCCGACCAAGGGGCCCAGAATCGCCTGGTTCGCGCCGGCCACGATGCGGTCCGACACTCCCCCGGAACTCGATCCTCCCCCACCCCCGCCGCCGCATCCGGCCACGGCCAGTGCCCAGATCAGCAGGATCGTCACCCATGCGAGGCTGCGCTTCATGAACGGCTCCTTTCTCCTTCGCCCCTCCCGGGGCCTGCCTGGGGGATGGCACAAAAAAGCGGCAGGCGGCTCAGGGCGGGTGCCCTGGCCGGCTGCCGCTTCGTGTCGTTACGTGTTTGGGATCTGTTGTTGCCCGTCCGTGGGCCGGTGGATCATCCGGATTCCCCCCGGTCCTCTACTCTTGGCGCTCTCCCCTTGTCATCCGGCGCAACATCCTGCCAAACCCTTTCCCACGGCGTCAACACCCGATTTTATCAGACCAAACGCGCCGACAGCGCCCCCCCCGGCAATCCGGGAGGACTTCCACTCCCCCCACCATCCGGCATCAGTCCTTGATCACCAGGGCGGGCTCCCCCTCCTCCACCCGGCCCACCACAGCGGCCCAGGGAACACCGGCCGCGTGGAGTTCTGCCACGAGGGCCTGGGCCTTCCCCTCCGGCAGGGCGATCAGGAGCCCTCCCGAGGTCTGGGGGTCCACCAGGAGCTCCTCCTGCTCCGGCCGGAGCGGGGCCCGGACGATCAGTTGATCGCCGCAGACCCGCCGGTTGCCCGCGTTGGAGCCCGTGGTCACGCCCGCTGCGTACATCTCGGCCGCGGCCGGGTACAGGGGAAGCGCCCGGAACGACACGGCGAGCCGCACCCCCGAGCCCCGGGCCATCTCCAGGGCATGGCCCGCGAACCCAAACCCCGTGATGTCGGTGAGGGCGTGCACCCCGTGCCGGAGGGCCGTCTCCAGCGGAACCCGGTTCAAGGCGGCCGCCACGGGCAGGACCGCGCCCTCCAGCAGGTCCTTCGGGTACTTCCCCGCCCGGTTGGCGTTGAAGATCACGCCCGTGCCCAGGGGCTTAGTGAGCACCAGGGCGTCGCCCGGCCGGGCGCCCCGGTTCGTGAGCACCCGGTCCGGGTGGACCACGCCGGTGACCGCCAGGCCGTACTTGGGCTCGGGGTCGTCCACGGTGTGACCCCCGGCCAGGCAGGCGCCGGCCTCGGCCACCTTCTCGGCCCCGCCCCGGAGCATGTCCCGCAGGATCCCCGGGTCCAGGGTGCCGGCCGGGAAGTTCACCAGGTTCAAGGCGGTCACGGGCCGGCCGCCCATGGCCCACACGTCCGACAGGGAGTTGGCCGCCGCGATCCGGCCGAACCACACCGGGTCGTCCACCACCGGCGTGATGTAGTCCACCGTGGTGACCAGGGCCACGTCTGGGGCCACCCGGTAAACGGCCGCGTCGTCCGAGGTCTCGAACCCCACCAGGAGGTCCGGGTCGTCGCACCGGGGCAGGTGCTTCAGCGCATCCGACAGGACCGTCGGATCCACCTTGGCCGCTCACCCGCAGGTGCGCGACACGCCCATCAGGGTCTTCTTCTTCCGAAAGGGATTCATGACCTTTCTCTCCTCATTCAGCCCACGGCTCGGTCCACGAACAGGTCCCACGCGATCCGCGTGCCCGCGGCCAGGAGCACCAGCCCCAGCACCAGCCGCAGCACCCGCGTCGAAGTGCGATGGTGCCACCAGGCCCCCACCCGCACCCCGGGCATCACCCCGGCGATGAGTGCCAGAGCCAGGGGGAACGGCACCTGCCCCGTGGCGGCCTTCCCCAGAAACCCCGCAAGGGATGAGGCGCACACGATCACCAAGTTGCTCCCCATGGCCACCCGGAGCGGCACCCGCAGCAGCCCGGTCATAGCCGGGATGAGCAGGAACGACCCCCCCTGCCCGACGAGCCCGCCGACAACCCCCACCACCGAGGCGACGCCCGCCGCCCCCCGCCGGGAAAAACCGCCGGGCCTGCGCGGCCGATCCTCGGGCGCCCGCGGAGGCCGGAACAGCAGGACCCCTGCGGCAAGCACCAGCACCCCGAACACGGCCAGCAACCCGTCAGGGGAAACGTACCGCGATAGCAATGCTCCGGCCAAGGACGCTACGAATATCACCGACGCCATGATCCCGGCCAGCCCCGGGTCCACCGAGCCCCGCCGTGCGTGGGAGAACGCACCCAGGAACCCCGCAAACAGGGACTGCGCGATGGTGAGCCCGCTGACCTGGTGCATGGACAGCGCCGCAAGCCCCAGGCCCGGGGGGACGTACAGAAGAAGCGGGGCCGTGACGATGCCGCCGCCGATCCCGAGAAACCCCGACACGACCCCGCCCAACAGCCCGATCCCCAAAACGGCTGCCATCTGCTCCATGGGACCAGGGTAGCCCCCGGACGAAGTAAAAGGAAATTGATTGTTTTTCTTCTTCTCATTCATGTAGTTTTGGTTCATGGACCTTCGGCGTCTCACCCTCCACCAGCTTCGCGTATTCCGGGCCGTGGCCCGGCACCGCAGCTTCACCCGGGCCGGCGAGGAGCTCGGGCTCACCCAGCCGGCCATATCGGCCCAGGTGCGCAGCCTTACCGAGATCCTCGGCGTGCCCCTGGTGGAGCAAATCGGGAAGCGCGTGTTCCTGACGGATGCCGGCCGCACGCTGCTGAACCGGGTGGAGCGGATCGAGGCGGAAGTGGCAGAACTGGGAGAGGCGTTCGAAGCCCTGAGGGACGGGCGCCGGGGGTCGGTGCGGGTGGGGGCCAGCACGTCCATCGGCACCTACTTCCTGCCCGGGCTCATCGCCCGGTTCACGGCCCGGCACCCGGGGATCGACGTCACTCTGGAGATCGAGAACTCGGCGCACATCCTGGAGGGGTTGCTCCGAAACGTCTTCGACGTGGCGTACGTGGGCGAGGCCGTGGCCGCAGCCGAGCTCGTGGCCGAGCCGTTCCAAGAGGACGAGATCTTCTTCGCGTGCGCCCCCGGCCATCCCCTTGCCCCCCCTCCCCCTTTCCACCAGGCAGCGGGCGGGAGGGCGGGGGGCTCGGGGGGGGACTGGCGAGGCACCGGGACCCCGGACCGGAAAACAGGGGATGACCCTGGAGGAGATCTGGCGCTACCGGGTGTTCGTGCGGGAGCCCGGCTCGGCCACCCGCCGCACGGTCGAGGCGTACTGCCTTGGCCGCGGGCTGCCCTGCCCCGAGGGCGTGCAGTTGGGCTCGGTGGAGGCGATCAAACGCTCGGTGATCGCCGGGCTCGGGGTGTCGTACTTCTCGGAGCTCACGGTGAGGGACGAGCTGGCCCGGGGCGAGCTGGTGCGCCTGGCGGTGGAGGGTTTCCGGGTGCGGCGCACCTTCTTCGAGGTGCGGCTCCGGGCCAAGCGCCCGGCGCCGGCCCTGGAGAGGTTCCTGCGGTTCACGCGCGCGTACCGCTCCGAGGGTTGAGCCGCCCGGAGCTTGCCCCGGGCGGCTCAAGTCGGGTCTACCAGGGGCAGTCGTCCCCCCACGCCATCGTACCCCGGGCCATCTGCCGCGGCCCGGGTCCCCAGCCGTGGCCGTCGTGCCACCGGCACGCCCATGGCCCGGGCATCCACGCGCCAGCCACCCCGGCCCCTTCCAGCTCGGCCCACGCCTTGGCCCGCAGCCCGGCGTACTCCTTCTCCAGGTCGTAGAGCTCCTGCCGCAGCTCCTCGGCCCGGTCCGCCTCGCCCGCGGCCAGGGCCGTGTCCAGGTCCCGGGCCGTGGTGCGCATCTTGGCCGCCAGGGTCGTGAACTCATCCGCGTACTTCTGGTGGATCTCCGTGGCCTGGGCCTGCACCGCCGGGTCGGTCGGCGCCCAGGCGGGGTTGCAGCCCCAACAGGCCTCGGCCTTTCCGGCCAGGGCCGTTCCGGCGAGGGCCACGGTCAGGCCTCCGGCGATCACAGGTGCTTCGTTTCATGACGCACCTCTTTCTGGTTCGGGTTGGGTTCGGGGAGGGGCGCCTTCGGCGGGGCTCCGTCCGCAGTAGGGACAGAAGGTCCAGCCGGTGCCCGCCACCCGGCTGCGGCCGGAGTAGGGGCCCTGAGGTCGCTGCCGCACCGAGGAAACCGGGAGAAAACAGACCCCGTTTCCCGAGGGTTCGGGGTTTCGAACAAGAACGAGGCGTTGCCGAGGGGGTAGGCGTTTTCCGAAATACGGAAACCGGTACCACAGGCCGTTGGCGGAGATGGCTTGGGGTTGCCGGTTTTCCGCATCAAAACAGGAGAAAGTTGTTGTTCGTATCCAGGCACGACATTTGCGAGACTACACAGAATCCGTGCCCGAAACCCTGTCCGGGTGCAACTGGAGCGCAATCGTTTGCAGGCCCGCCCGTTGCCCCGGTGGCTCTCCACCGCCGTGACGAGGAGGGGTCGCGATGACGAGACGAACGGTCGGTTCCCTGCTGTTGCTGCTTTCGGGGCTCGTTTGGACCGCTTCCTGCGGCGGGGGTGGTGGGGGCGGCGGCGCGACAGGGGCGCCGTCCGGCCAGGACGACGCGTTCCGTCCGGTGGCGTCCGCGGAGATCGGGGCCGGGGGCGGCGAGGTGAGCGACGAAGGGGTGACGGTCCAGGTGCCGGAGAACGCGTGGGCGGACGAGGCCACGGTCGTGCTGTCCCGCTCGGACGACGGGGCGCCGTTCGGGGAGGGGACGGGTGCCACGGCCCTGTACCGCATCGACGGGTTCCCGGCCGAACGCGACGAGCGGCCCCGGATCGTGTGGCGCCCGCAGGGGGTTGCGCCGGGGACCGAGATGGCGGTGGCCCTCGGCCGGAACGCGTACGCCAGGAGCCTGGACGACGAAGTGTTGGGCTACCGCCTGCTGGCGTGCGTGGTGGACGACGACGGCGTGTGCTCGGTGGAGCTGCCGGCGGCGCCGCCCGCCGCCGGAAGGACGGGCCGGGCCGCCCCGGACGTCGGGGAGACCGCCTCCTGGTTCTTCCAGGGGCTCTGGGGGACTGTCACGCACGACACCGCGCACTTCGCGATCGCGTACGTCCCGGCGGCCAGCCCGTGGTCGGAGTCCCAGACGCAGGCGTACGTGGAGGCCCTGGGCGGATACCTGGAGGACGCGTATGGGGCGTACGAGGCGGCCGGGTTCGACTACAGCCCCCGCACCGAGTGGCCGGTGGCGGTCACGGTCAAACCGCTCCAGGACACCGTCTTCGGCTACAGCGTGTCGGGGGACGACAACGACCTGTATCTGGAGTTCAACGCGAAGAAGCTCGACGACGCCTCGAACGTGCGGGCCACGGTGTTCCACGAGTTCCTCCACCTCGTGCAGGAGCTGTACGTGCCGGGGAGCGGCGCCAGCGACACGTTGTGGCTCGACGAGGCGTGCGCCGTGTGGGCCGAGGGCCGGTTCGCCGGGGGCGCGGGGTACGTCTCCACGGTGCGCGAGGGCAACGAGCACGAGCCGTTCCAGGGGATCGGCCGGGAGACCTCGCAAGGGGACAAGACCGCCCAGGCGTACGGGTACGGCATGGCCGCTGCGGTGGGGTACCTGGCGGACGAGCACGGTGACAGCGTGGTGGTGGGGATGTACGAGCGCATCCGCGACGGCGCCACCGCGATCCAGTCGTTCCTGGCGGCCGCGGAGGATCCCGTGGAGGCGTGGTGGCCCGAGTTCGTGGAACGCTACGCGACGGGACGGTTGTCCCCGGACGTGACCCCCCAGGTGCTCTCGGCCCTGGCGGGCTCGGCCCAGACGATGCGCCTCGCGCGGTCGACGCCCTCGGCCGAACTCACGGCTTCTTCCCCCGACCTGTCGGCGCAGGTGTTCAAGGTCCTGCTCACCGACCCGGGGGTGGGCGTCGGCGCCGTCCTGGCGGCCGAACTCAAGGGGGACCTGGCCGGGTTCCCCCTGCGCGCGCTCCGGTACCGGTACCGGCCGGACGCAGAGGTGGAACTGGTGGCCGAGGGCGCCGGGTCGGTCGCCGTGCCCGACGTGGCAGAGCTCGCCCTGGACGGGTGGCACCTGCTGTTCGTGGCCGTGGACCCGGCGTGCGAGGGGGACGGTTGCGGGGGCACCCGCACCGCCGAACTGGACCTCTCCCTGACCACGGCGGTATCGGAGCGCGCGCCGCCGTGCCCGGCCAGCGGGCCGCTGTGGGAGGGATGGCCGCTGCCGGAGGAGTGCGATACGACCCTCTACCCCCTGGACGACCTGAGGGAGGAGATCTGCTACGAGGACGCCGACGACGACGGCGTGTGCGACGAAGGGTACCAGTGCATCTATTTCAACACGGGAGCGCTGGACAGGGAGATCGTCATCCGCGACGAGGCCAGAAACGGGTACGTGAAAAGCTACAGCGGCGACGGCTCCCTGTACGGCGCGCTGCACTACACGAACGGCACGGTGGACGGGAAGAAACGCACGTTCTACCCCAACCTGTACTACCGGGACGTGATCGACTACGTGGACGGCGTGGCCGAGGGGGACGCCTGGAGCTGTTACGACAGCGGGTCCGCCGCAGCGGCCTACCACCTGGTGTCCGGCGCCTACGACGGCGTGTTCGCCACGTACTACGAGGACGGGACCCTCGCTTCTGTGGCCTTCTTCTCGGACGGGAAGCGCGAGGGGCTCACGACGAGCTACCACGAGAACGGCGTGGTCTCGCAGGTCGCGCCGTACGCGGACGGGGTGCTGGACGGCAAGGTGATCGAGTACGACACGAACGGCCGGCAGATCTCGTGCACGGTGTACGAGCAGGGGACGGAGGTGGGGCCGTGCGACGAGTGACCGGCGGCGGGACGCGTGGGGCGGACGCCCCGGTTGCGTGACCGCGACGCGCTCAGGCGCGGACCAGGGGCCCGAAGAACGCCGCGGCTAGGGCGGCGAGCACGGGCTCCGGGGCGTCCGGGGCGAGAAGCGACGCGATCCGGTCCGGGGACGGAGGCTGCGCCTGCTTCAGGAACGCGCGCCGCACGGCCCGGTGGAACCGCTGGACCGCCGGCGGGAGTTGCCCGAGCCGGCGCGCCAGGGGAGCCGTTCGTTCAGTCTGCGGACCGCTTCCGGGACGTCCACGCCGCCTCCTCGACCGCTGTTCAGGGGGCCTCGCCCACCCGTTGGGCGCCCCGCTGTCGAGCATACCCCACCCCCCGCGCGGGGCAACCGCGGAGGCGGCTGCGGCCGGTGCGAAACGGAAGCGCCCCCTTCCCCGGCAGCAGGGAACGGGGTGCTTCCGGCCGGCCGGGTCTACCAGCGGTAGCCCGGGACGTCGCAGCCCCAGGGGCCGCCCATCCCCCGGGCCATCTGCCGCGGCCCATGCCCCGGTGGCCGTCGTGCCACCGGCAGGCCCACGGCCCGGGCATCCACGCGCCAGCCACCCCGGCCCTTTCCAGCTCGGCCCACGCCTTGGCCCGCAGCCCGGCGTACTCCTTCTCCAGGTCGTAGAGCTCCTGCCGCAGCTCCTCGGCCCGGTCCGCCTGGCCCGCGGCCAGGGCCTCGTCCAGGTCCCGGGCCGTGGTGCGCATCTTGGCCGCCAGGGTCGTGAACTCATCCGCGTACTTCTGGCGGATCTCCACGGCCTGGGCCTGAACCGCCGGGTCGGTCGGCGCCCAGGCGGGGTTGCAGCCCCAACAGGCCTCGGCCTTTCCGGCCAGGGCTGCACCGGCCAGGGTCACCACCAGGGCTCCCGCGATCCACAGACGTTTCGTGCTCATGACGTACCTCCTTCTCGGGTTGAGGGTTGGGAAGATGTCCTTCCTGCGGCCTCGTGACCGCAGTAGGGGCAGTAGATCCAGTCCGTTTCCACCACCCGGCTGCACCCCGGGCAGTGGGTTTTGAGGGTGTGGCCGCACCGGGGGCACCGGAAGAACACCGGCTCCACCGCACCGCCGCACGCCGGGCACGTGGCCGCCCCGGGGGCCGGCCGCCCCCGCCGAAAGGCCCGCACCGCGAGCCATACGACCAGGCCGAGCACGGCCAGGGTAACCAGCCCTCCCCAGGGGCCCCACAGACCGTGCCAGGGCATCCAGCGCATCCATCCGCCGGGCGAGCACCACATGACCGGTTCCTCCGGGCTCAGTAAGGGCAGCTCGGGCCATGGCGATGGCCCGGTCCATAAGGGTGATGGGGGTAGCAGCCGGCCAGGGCGGTGGCCCCGGCGAGCAGGCCGACGACGGCCAGAACGGTCCAGAACGTTTTCATGGCAGCACCTCCTGTACGTTGCTTGGTGTTGCCCATGGGAAAAGCAGGGGGCGTGCCAAGGCGGGAAATTTTTTGTAATTACTGGTTATCACTTGAAAAACAAAGACAGAGAAGGGAACCGGGAGGGAGCAGGCGTCAAGAAAGAAGACGCCAGGAGGCGGGCAGGCGGGCTCGGGTGTCCAAAAGCTGGACGGTCAGGAGCGGCCGTACTCCTTGAGCTTGTTGATCAGGGTCTGACGGGAGATGCCGAGGATCTGGGCGGCCCGGGTGCGGTTGCCCCCGGTCTGCTCCAACGTTCGCAGGATCAGCTCGCGCTCGGCGTCCTTGAGGGTGCGGGGGCCCGCCGGGATGGGGGCCTGGGGCGCTGCGGCCGCCGCCCCTTGCAAAGCGGGGGGGAGTTCCTGGGGGGTGATGCGCTCCCCCAGGCACAGGATCACGGCCCGCTCCACGGCGTTTTGGAGCTCGCGCACGTTGCCCGGCCAGTCGTGGCGCACCAGGAGGTCCATGGCCTCGGGGGTGAACCCGGCCACGGGCTTGCGGTTCTTCTCGGCGTAGATCCGCAGGAAGTGCTCGGCCAGGAGGGGGATATCCTCGGGCCGGTCCCTGAGCGGCGGCAGGTGCACCGGCACCACGCTCAACCGGTAGTACAGGTCCTGGCGAAAGGCGCCCTCGGCCACCATGGCCTCCAGGTCCCGGTGGGTGGCCGCGATCACCCGCACGTCTACACGCAGGGTGCGGGTTCCCCCCAGCCGCTCGAACTCCCCCTCCTGGATCACCCGGAGCACCTTGGCCTGGGTGGCCGGGCTCATGTCGCCGATCTCGTCCAGGAACAGGGTGCCGCCGTGGGCCAGCTCGAACCGGCCCTTCCTCTGGGCGGTGGCGCCGGTGAACGCGCCGCGCTCGTGGCCGAACAGCTCGCTCTCCAGCAGGTTCTCGTGGAGGGCGGCGCAGTTCACCTTGACGAACGGCTTGTCCCGGCGGGGGCTGTTCTGGTGGATGGCGTTGGCCACCAGCTCCTTGCCCGTGCCCGACTCGCCCGTGATCAGCACGGTGGCGTCCGAAGGGGCCACCAGGGCCAGGGTCTCGAACAGCTCCCGCATGGGCCGGCTGCGGCCGATGATGCTCGAAAAGTCGAACCGCTCGCCCAGCCGCTCCCGAAGCAGCCGGATCTCCTCCTCCAGCCGGCGAAACTCCAGGGCCTTGTCCAGCACCCGGGAGAGATCGGCCGCGTCCACCGGCTTGGTCAGGTAGTCGAACGCGCCCTTCTTCATGGCGGCCACGGCCGTGTCCACCGAGGCGTAGGCCGTCAGAACGATCACCGGCAGATCCGGCCGGACCGCCTTGATCGCCTCCAGGGCCTCGATGCCACCCACCCGGGGCATCCGCAGATCCAGGAGCACCGCGTCCACCGGGTGGGTGCGCACCGCGTCCACCCCGGCGTCGCCGTCGTCGGCCTCAAGGGTCTCGTAGCCGGCTCCGGCCAGGAGTGCCCGCAGCATGGTGCGGTGACCCCGGTCGTCGTCCACCACGAGGATCCGGGGCTTGGTCCCGGCAGGGGCGGCCTCGCTTCCCATCAGGCCCTTCCGGAGTCCTTCAGGATACGGGTCGCGTTCAGCACGGCCAGCACGGCCACCCCCACGTCGGCGAACACCGCCTCCCACATGGAGGCCACGCCCGCGGCGCCAAGCAGGATGAACACCCCTTTCACCCCCAGGGCCATGGCGATGTTCCCCCGCACGATCCGGTTGGTGCGGCGGGCCACGTGCACCGCGGCCACCAGGCCCGTGAGGCGGTCCTCCATGAGCACCACGTCGGCCGCCTCGATGGCCGCGTCGGAGCCGAGCCCGCCCATGGCCACCCCGATGTCCGCGGCCGCCAGCACGGGCGCGTCGTTGATGCCGTCGCCCACGAACGCCACCTTGGCCTTGGGGTCCCCCTGCTCGGCCTTGATCCGTTCGACCCACTCCACCTTGTCCTGGGGCAGCAGCTCGGCATGGTAGGCGTCGAGGCCGAGCTTGCGCGCCACCGCCTCGGCAGCCTGGGTCTCGTCGCCGGTGAGCATGACCATCTGCCGCACGCCCTCGGCCCTGAGCCGCTCCAGGGTTTCCCGGGCCTCGGGGCGGGGCTCGTCCGCCAGGAGCAGGTAGCCCGCGTAGGTGCCGTCCACGGCCACGTGCACCACCGTTCCTTCGAGCTCACAGGTGTCGTGCTCCAGGTCGTCCCCGTCCAGGTGGAGGATCCGGTCGTTTCCGGCCAACACCTCCCTGCCGTCGATCACGGCGCGCACGCCGTGGGCCGGGATCTCCTCGTAGCGCTCGATCCGATCCTCGTCGATGGGCCGGCCGTAGGCCTCCACCACGGAGCGGGCGATGGGGTGGCTGGAGTGGCTCTCGGCCGCGGCCGCCAGGGCCAGGAGCTCGTCCTCGGAGAAGCCGTTGTGGGGCACCACCCGGGTCACCCGGAACACCCCCTGGGTCAGGGTGCCGGTCTTGTCGAACACCAGGCTGCGCACCGAGCGGAAGCCTTCCAGGTAGTTGGCCCCCTTGAAGAGCACCCCCCGGCGCGACGCCGCGCCGATACCGCCGAAGAACCCCAGGGGGATCGAGATCACCAGCGCGCAGGGGCACGAGATCACCAGGAACACCAGGGCGCGGTAGATCCACTCGGCATAGGTCTCGGGGTGGCCGAACCACCCCGCCAGGGCCGGCACCTGGTACAGGAGCGGCGGGGTCACGGCCAGGAGCACCGCGCCGAGCACCACGGCCGGGGTGTACACCCGGGAGAACTTGGTGATGAACGCCTCGGTGGGGGCCTTGCGGGCCGCGGCGGTCTCCACCAGGTCGAGGATCTTCTTGACGGTGGACTCGCCGAAGGGCTTGGTGACCCGCACGGTGACGACGCCGCTACGGTTCACCATGCCCGAGAGGATCTCATCCCCCTCGCCCACCGAGCGGGGCCGGGACTCGCCGGTGAGGGCCGAGGCGTCCACCGTGGTCCGGCCCTCCTCGATCACACCGTCCAGGGGCACCTTCTCCCCGGGCTTGACCAGGATCCGGTCGCCCACCCGCACCTGCTCGGGCGGCACCCGGACCGTTTCCCCGTTGCGGCGCAGGTTGGCGTAGTCGGCCCGGATCTTCAGGAGCGCCGCGATGGACCGGCGCGAGTGGTTGAGCGCCCGGTCCTCGAAGTACTGGCCCACCTTGAAGAACAGCATCACGGCCACGGCCTCGGGGAACTCCCGGATCGCGAACGCCCCCAGGGTGGCCACGCTCATGAGGAAGCTCTCGCCGAACACGTCGCCCCGGAGCACCCCCCGCACGGCCTGGCGCACCACGTCCTGGCCCGCGATGGCGTAGGCCAGCACGTAGGGAAACAGCACGGCCCAGAACCGGGGGTCGCCCAGGGGAAGATCCGCCGCACCGGGCAGCGCGAACCGTTCCACCGCGAGCGCGAGGACGAAGACGAGGCCCGATGCCGCCACCACCTTGAGGATCGGCGAGACCCCCTGGGGCTCCTCCTCCAGGTGCTCGGCGTCGAGCCGCACCGGCCGGACCTCGGGCTCGATCCGGGTCACCACCTCCAGGGCCCTCTTCTGCAGGGCCGGATCCTCCGCCTCCACCACCAGGGTGGACGAGGCGAAGTGGAGCTCGGCCCGCACCCCTTCGAGCCGGTTCAACTCCCGCTCGATCTTTCCGGCGCACGAGGCGCAGGTGAGCCCCTCGAGACGGTACCGGGCGCCCTGCAGGGGCTCCTTGGGGTCCGGGGGAAGCGTCTGGGCTTCGCACGCCCCCGAGCTGCAGCAGGAGGCCTTTTGGGAAGCCCCTTTCTTCTCGGATCGAACCGCGGACTCGGCCATGGTCATCCCTCCTTCACGTGGCGCAGCCCCTCGGCGAACAGGGTACGCACGTGGTCGTCGTCGAGCCGGTAGTACACGAGCCTGCCCTCCCGCCGGGGTCGCACCAGGCGGTGGGCCCGGAGGATCCGGAGCTGGTGGCTCACGGCGCTCTGGCTCACGTCGAACAACTCGGCCAGGTCGCACACGCATAGCTCCCGCACCGAAAGGGCCAGGAGAATCCGCACCCGGGTCGGGTCGCCCAGCACTTTGAACGTCTCGGCCAGGGCCTCCACCGGCGCCCCGCCGACGGCCTTCCGGGCCTCCGCCACCGCCTCGGGGTGGACCAGGGTCTCGCTGCAGGTCTCCATGGCATCCCTCCGATCGAATGAACGATTGCTCATATATAAAGAAGTTAAAGAGAGGATGCAAGCCCTGGTTGAACGCAACTCGGTACTACGCCACCTGCCTTGCCGGCTCCACCGGGGCAGGGGGGCGCTCCCCCTCCGGGGAGAGGACCGTGGTGACCGAGATCGCCTCACAGGCGGTGCAGTCCAGGCACCGGATGCACTGGCCCGTGTTGGCGCCCTCGTACACCTTGATCTCCATGGGACACACCTCCAAGCACTTGTCGCAGTGGGTGCACTTGGCCGGCTCCCAACGCAGGCGCACCAGGCTCCACCGGTTGAACAGGCCGTACAAGGCGCCCAGGGGGCAGGTGGTCTGGCAGAACGGTCGCTTGGCGATCACGGACGACACGGTGAAAAAGATCAGGATCGAGATCTTGATCCAGAACAGATCGGTGATCATCCGGCGGATGTCTTCGCTGATGGTGACCCAGGGGATCCCCCCCGTGAGCGTGCCCATCGGGCACAGCTTGGAAAACCAGTTCTCCGAGGTGATCCACGGAATCACGAAGACCAGCATGACCAGCACGCTGTACCGGAACGGGCGCAGGTACTTGGGGATCGAGATCTTCACCGAGGGGAGCTTGTACAGCATCTCCTGGAAGTACCCGAACGGGCACAACGTGCCGCACGGCATCCGCCCCACGAGCCCGCCGACCGCCCCAAGGAACCCGAGCACGTAGTACGGGATCGCCCGGATCACCATGAAGTGTTGGAGCGCCCCGACCGGACAGGAAAACACGGCCGAAGGGCAGGCATAGCAGTTGAGCATGGGCACGCAAAACCCCTTGGCCGCGCCCTGGTAGACCGCCTTCACCCAATACCCCTTGATCCAGCCGTTGGCCCCCAGGCTCGCGCCCAGCTGGAAGTACCGCCGCATCCTCATCATGCCATCCTCCACAGCAAGCCTTGCTCAACCGACCCACTCGCCCCCACCCTTCTTTGACACCGGAACCAGAAGCACCGGCACGGGGGAGCGCAGAACCACCTTGTGCGCCGTGGTTCCCAGAACCATCTCTCCCACGGCGGTGTGGCCGTGGGAGCCCATCACGATGAGGTCCGCCCCGCAGCTGTGCGCCTCCTCCAGCACCACCTCTGCGGGTTGACCCTCGACCACCAGGGCGACCCAGTCCGAATCCCCCTCGGGCTGTCTCTTCGTCTCTTCCCGGCAGACCCGGTCCATGTGCGCTCGGATCTGAGCGGCCGCCTGGTTTCGGAGCCGCTGCCGGATCTCTCCCATCTGCTCCGCGGAGAGGTGAATGCTCAGCAGGGCCTTCGCAGAAGGCCCCAACGGACGAACGGCGTGCACCACCACCAGCCGGGCCCCGAAGCTCTCGGCAAGGCCCGCGGCCTGGCGGAACACCGTGTCGGTACCGGCCTCAAGGTCCACAGCGCAAAGGATGGTCCGAACGGTGGGCAGCATCTCGTTCCTCCTGATCTGCAGGACGTGGGAGTCAATACTCTTCGTAAGGGGGCATCTTCGCCAGCCGGGCCCAGCGACGCAGCTCGTCGTAGTCGACGTCCCTGGCCTCGTCGTACCCCCGGATCTGGGCTCGTTTGAGCACGAGGAGGGTCTCGTCGCCCACCCGCGCCGTGGTCTGCTCGTCGAGGGCCAGGAGGGCCTTCCGAACGCGGTCGGCCCAACGCCGGGGGACCTCTTTCGAAGCACCGAAGGTGCAGTAGGGCGCCAGGCCGCTCTGCCCAAGGATGACGAAGTCGTCGGGGGCGATCCTTCCGTCGGCGGCCATCTCCTCCAGGTCGATCAGGGGGGCGGTTCCCGCGTCGAAAGCGCCGTACAGCACGGAGTAGATGATCTTCTGGTGCTTCCAGCTCCCCCGGGGGATCGCGTAGTACCCCAGGTCCTTCTCCGGGTCCACGCCGGCCTCCAGCATCAAGGCGTACTGGGCGAGAAAACCGAACGGCGCCCACTGGGGGCCGAACACGAGCCGTTTGCCCCGGAGATCATTCAGGCTCCGGAGCCCGGAGTCCTTTCGGGCGATGATCACCCCCCGGGTCTTTGCGCCGAACGAGCCCCTCCGCTCCACAGCGATCGGCCGCACGCCGTACCGCTCCCGCAAGGTGATGTAGAGAAGGGAGTTCGTGTGGGTGAACTCGAACTCCCCCCGCGCGAACGCCTCTTCCACGTCGTAGGTGTTGAGGTACACGGGCTCGAACCGGGCGCCCGTGGCCTCCGAGAGGTATGCGGTCAGCGGGGCGAACCGCTCTCGGGTCTCCTCCACCGAGTTACAGATCATGTAACCGATCCGGAAGGTCTGGGAGGCGGAGCGCCCACCCACGGCGAGCAACGCCAGGCCGGCGAGAGCCCCCACAGCGGCCAGGAACACGACGGGACGGCGAGAGTCTCCCTTCACGGCTGCGGCTTCTCCTTGGATTCCAGCAAGGGCCGGGGTTCGACAAGCACCCTCCCCACCCCCTCTGAGTCTGCTCCGTCGAAGATGCGCTCCGGAATGGTCGCCGCTTCGGCCGCGGCCCAGCGATTGCCCGTGGCGTCCACGTCGGTGGTCTGGAGCTCACCCAGCTTGATGTCGTACTCCCGATCGTCGAAGAAATTTCCCTTGATTACCGGTCGGTTCACCGCCTCCCGGAAAAAGATCCCGGTGAGGTTTCCCTTGAACACGTTGTCTCGAAACACGGGAGAGGCCTTCCAGAGCCGCGCTCCGATCCGGTTGTGTTCGAACCGGTTCCGCCGGAGGGTCACGGGCCCCCCTTTGAACCGGACGCCGCCGTAGTTGCCGCGGAACACACATCCCTCCACGAGCGCAGGCGTGTTGTGGAGGTGAAGCCCCCACGGCCCCCTGGTGAACACCGCGTACCGGAACTCAGCGGAACGGGCCTCGCGTACGTCGATCATGTTCTCGAGCTCGTTCTCGCGCTCTCGAACCGAGATGAACCATACGGGCCGATCCGAGGTGCCCTCTACCCGGATACGCCCCTCCACCAGGATCCACGCCGCACCCGGTTCGATCTCCGCCGGTTCCGGCAGGTCGAAGAAGACGCGGGTGCCAGGTCGCACGATCAGGGTGGCCCCAGCCGGAACCACCACCGGCCCGGTGATCCGGAGGGCCCCCGACCAGACGAGCTGCCCGGCCGAGAGGGTCTGGGCCCCCACGGCCCGCGCCTCGGGGGGCACGGCCGGGCCCTCCCAGGCCCAGCCTCCTGTCGCCCCGATCAGGACGAGGAGCAGGACCCCCGGCGCCCAGCAGACGCCCCCCCGTCTCACGGCGTGCCCTCCCGGGGCAGGGTCCGCACCCTCAGCACCTGCATCTCGCCGCCGGCTAGTGTGACCACCACCCCGCCGCCCTCTGCAGGGGCGATGCCTGTGACCGCGTCGGGGCCGAACTCCCAAGCGTCGCGCTCGAACCCGGTCTGGGCGTCCAACAGGTAAAGCCTTCCGGCCCGGGTAGCCACGGCCACGAGACCGGGGCCGGCCGCCACGGGCCCGGCCACCACGGGGGCTCCGAGGCTCCGGCTCCAGAGCTCCCGGCCGGGCTCGCCCGCCATCGCCTGGATCCCATCCGACGGAGCCACCCGCAACCGCACGGCGTCGAGAACCAAATCGGCGCGCTGGCCGGTCGCTGCAGGCGGGTCGCCTCCGGGGTTCTCGGGCACGGCGGCAGCGGGCTCCCACCAGGGCCACTGCCTCGGCCCGGCCAGGCCGGCCTCGCCCGGCGCCTCCACCAGCTGGGCGTCCGGGCGATCCGCGGCAGAGCCCACCTCGCACGGCGGGGATCCACCCCAGTCGCTGGCCTCCACCTGGACCGTGCCGGTGAAAAAGTCGCCCAGCCGGAAGGGGTGATCGTTGGCTCGGAACGCGTTGCTCCGAAACACCGACCCCCGATCGCCTTCGAACAGAAACAGGCCGTTTCGGTTGTGATGGAACCGGTTGAGCTCCACCCGGTTCTGGCTCAGGCGCTGGTTCAGGCCTTTGCCGGGGTGGCCGTAGAAGAGTGAGTGCTCCACCGTGAGCACGTCCTGGCCCAGGCGGGTGCCGTCGATGTTTCGCCGCAGCACCGAGTCGGAGATCCGCCCCCGGGAGAAGTGCACGTGAAGCCCCCGGCTGCTTCCCTCCACCACGGTGTAGCGCAGGTCGATCTCCCCGAAGTCCACCCGCACGGCCCCCCACAACCCCGGCTCGGCCGGCTGGGCGTCCGAGGTGAACACCACGGGGGCCTCGGCGGTACCCCGGGCGACCAGCGCCCCTTGAACCCTCAGGACGGCGTCTCCCCACCCGTCTCCGTCGTCGTCCCGGAACGCGAACCGGACCACGGTGCCGGGCTCGATCATCAGGCGGGTCCCCCGGGGAATGATCACGTCATCGGTCACCCTCACCTGGCCCTGCCACACCACCGTCTCTTCGGTGGGCAGGGATGGAGAGACGGCGCACCCGGTCACCAGGACCAAAAGGGCGGCCGCCAGAGAGAGGGCGGCTGGAGCAGCCGCTCCCCCGACAGATCTCGAGGCCGTCGTTGTCGACATGGATTCTCCGGAGAGGTACGGATGTCACGGCGCCACGGGGCGCAACACGGCGGGCGTCCGCGGAGGGTACCTCCGCGGACGCAGAAGCGTCGTACCGACTCTTAGGAGATGGCTATGGGGATGGGTGGGAGGGGTCTAGCGAAGAGCACCGGAATCCCGCGGGACGAGGGCGGGGGAGCCGGGCGGGGGGCGAGAACAAGGGGAAGGGTCACCGAGATTCCCGGAAGGCCCGGCGCGCAACAGGAGCAGCTCGCAAAGGAGCACTCCCCCTTGGACTGCGCCTTCTCGGAAAACAGACACGTCCGGGCACACCCGGGGCGCACCGTCGGGACCTGGGCCGACCAGGCGCAGGTGGGGATCGTGGCCGCCTGCAGGGCAAACACGACCAGGACGAAGACCAAGGCCACGTGGGCCTGACAGGAATCTCGAAGCAGACGCATCCCGGCACCGGATTGAGTGTGCTTCTTACTTTAGACAGAGCCCCTATGCCCGGTCAAGGGAACGGCCGACCCCGGGTCCGCAGCCATACCGTGACCCGGGTGCCCCGGCCTCGGATGCTCTCCACCTGAATCCGACCGCCGTGCTGCTCCACGATCTGGTGCACCACGGCCAGCCCAAGGCCCGTGCCCGTGGGCCGGGTGGTGTAGAAGGGGTCGAACATGTGCTCTCGCTCCTCCGGCGTGAGTCCCCGGCCGGTGTCGTCCACGGCCACGGCCGCCTCGTCCCCTTCCTCCCACGCCGCGACCGACACCTCTCCCCCCGGCGGGGTGGCAGCGAGCGCGTTCTGGACGAGGTTCAGAAGCACCTGGGTCAGCAGGTCTGGGTCGGCGCGCACCGTGAGCTCGGCGGGCACGTCCACTCGAAGCGCGATCCCGGCCTGGGCCGCCTCGGCCTCGGCCAGGGCTCGCACCCGCTCGACCACGGATGCCACGCCCACGTCCCGGGGCTCCGGCTCCCGGGGCCGCGCGAACTGCAGGAGCGCCGAGATCAGCCGGTCGAGCCGATCGATCTCCTCCACCATGACGCGGGCGTACCCGGCCGATTGCTCGTCGTCCCCGCTGCGGGCCCCGAAGTACTGGGCGAACCCCCTCAGGGTGCCCAGGGGGTTTCGGATCTCGTGGGCCAGCCCCGCGGCCATCCGGCCCAAGGCGGCAAGTCGACGGGAGCGTTCGAGCTGCTCCTCCGCGGCCCGCAGCTCGCGTACGTCCCGGATCAGGAGCACCGTACCCGCCCGCCGTCCATGACGATCGGTCAGGGGGGCCGCGCTCACCCGCACCGGCACCACGGCGCCGTCGGCGGCCCGGCACTCGGCCGGCCGCTCCGACACGCCCTCCTCTGAGCCGATCCAGGTCTCCAGGGCCTCGCAGGCCCCGGAGCCCACGAGCTCACGGAGCGCCCGGCCTCGAGCCTCCTTCTCGCTGGTTCCGAACAGCTCTTCGGCCCGCCGGTTCAGGCCGACCACCCGCCCCTGGCGGTCCAGGGTGACCAGGGCGTCGGGAAGGCTCTGGATCACGTCCCGGGTGTGGCTCTCCAGGTCCGCCAGGGCCGCGCGCACCCCTCGGACCCGGTGGGAGAGGAGCACCAGGTACAGACCGGCCGCACCGGCCACCAGGAGCACGCCGCCCAGGATCAGGCCCTGGCGCAGGTCCTGGGCGCGGGCCTCGGCAAACTCCCGGGTGTGAAGCCCCACGAAGATCGCCTGCCGGCAGGCCGGCGCGTCGGCGACGACCCGGCCCCGACCGGCCGGCCCCATGGAGCACCAGCGTTCCCAGCGCCGACGCATGGGCGCCGCCCCCTGGCCCGCCAGGGGCTCGAACGGCCGGGCCACCTCGAAGATCTCCTCGCCGGACCGGCTGGACACGAGACGACTCACCGGGCCCGTGGCCTCCAGCACTTCCCGCACCCTCTGCAGGGGGGCCGGGCCGCCGTCGGGGAGGTCCCCGGCCGAGGCGACCACTCGACCCTGCTCGTCCACCAGCCACACGTAGGCCACCAAGGGGCTGCGGGCCGTCTCCTCCACGAGCACCCGGACCGGGCTCTGGGACGCGTCCGTCGTGCGGAGCGACGTGCGCGCCCCGGCCTCCATGGCCCGGATCAGGGTCAGACCCTCCTGGGCCAGGAACCGCTCCATGAGGTGGCGCTCTCGGTCCAGGTTGCGCGCCGTGGCCACGGCCAGCAGCACCCCCAGAATGGCCGTGGCGGCCAGCAGGGACGCGGCCGGAAACCCCGGCTCGTCCGCTCCGGGCACCCGGGCTCGTCGGGCGAAGACCATGGGCGTCACTCCGAGACTCGAACGGTAAGGCGATCGGGCCCACTCTACCACCGCCGGCAACCGACCCGAAACCGGCCCCCCCGGGCTTTGGCGCGGTTCGAGAGCCGCCTGGCCGCCTAGCGGGCCGAAGGCCCGAAGTTACATGGAAGCCCCCTTCGGCCGCTGCGCGACCCTACAACGGGGAAGGGTAACTAGCGTTGGTCGAGGCCGTTGCTGGCGGCGGGCATGGGGCCTGCTTCCGGCCGCGCGCGAAGCCGGGTATTGAGATTCGCCGCGCAGGCATGGGGCACCGGCGGTGGCTTCATGAGCGTTCGGCGGGGCACGAACGAATTCACGGTGCGAGCGTTGGAGGCGCTGCGCGGCGAGCCAAGGAGCCGCGCGCGGCTCTCCAGCAGCCCCCATGCCCCCCGACCCGATGTCGAGACGAGCTTTCGACCGACGACCAACGACCAACGACCGAACTTACTGGGAAGAACCCGAAGCACACTCGTGTTCCCTTTTCTAAAGCCCTCGCCCACGGCCTCCGATAGGGACGATGCAACGGTTCCGTCTCGGGTTCCCACGGAGGAGATCCGCCGATGTCGCTGAAGACGAAGCTCTCGCTGGTGGTCGCCGTCCTCGTGACCGTGCCCGTGGTGGGGGGAGGAATCACTGCGTACCAGATCGCCCGCACCCAGGCCTTGGAACAGATGCGCACCGAGGTGGACAACCTCGCCCAGGCGGCGCTCCTCTTATGTGAAGGCTATTACAAGGCCACCGGCGCCAAGGAGCCCGGCCCGGAGCTGCGCAAGGCCCTTTTGGGACTTCGGGTTGGGGAGACCGGGTACCCTTTTGCCGTCCGGTCGGACGGCACCACCGTGCTCCACCCCAAGCTCGAGGGCAAGAACGTCAAGGACGCCAAGGACGCCCGGGGCAAGCCGTTCATCCGGGACATGCTCTCGATGCGGGACGGTTGGGTGGAGTACTGGTGGCAGAACCCCGGCGAGCCCCGCGCCCGGAAGAAGATCGCCCGGGTGCTCTACTTCGAGCCCTGGGACTGGGTGATCGGGGTGGGAAGCTATGAGGACGAGTTCCTGACCATCCCCTGGGCCATCCGGGACGTGACGGTGGGTGCCTCGGCCGTGGCGATCGGGATCGCGGTGCTGGTGGGGTTCTGGTTCGCCCGCGGCGTGGGCAACGCGGCCGGCCAGCTGGGGCAGGCGTTCGAACGCCTGGCCCACGGGGACCTGGGCGCGTCCGTGGAGATCCACCGCTCGGACGAGCTGGGGGTTCTGGCCCGGGCGTACGGCGAGATGCGGGGCGGGCTCGTCGACCTGATCCGGCGGGTGTCCGAGGCGGCCGGGAGGGTGGCCGGGGAGGCCCAGCAGATCTCGGCCTCCAGCCAGCAGGTGGCGGGCGGCGCCGACCAGCAGAGCCACAAGGCCTCCGAGGTGGCGGCCGCCGTGGAGGAGATCTCGGCAACGGTGCTGGAGGTCAGCCAGAACGCCCAGGAGGTGGCCCGAAACGCCCAGCACATGTCCGACGTGGCCCGGGAGGGAGAAGAGATCCTCTCCGAGAGCCTCGCCCGCATGGACGGCATCGCCCGCATGGTGGAGGGCCTGGCGGCCCGCATCGAGGAACTGGGCGGCAAGACCGAGAGCATCGGCCACGTGATCCGGGTGATCGACGACATCGCGGACCAGACCAACCTGCTGGCCCTGAACGCCGCGATCGAGGCGGCCCGGGCCGGCGAGCACGGCCGGGGGTTCGCCGTGGTGGCCGACGAGGTGCGGAAGTTGGCCGAGAAGACCACCAAGGCCACCAAGGAGGTGGAGGCCACGATCCGCTCGACCCAGGAGGAGAGCCGCCAGGCCGTGGAGGCCACGGCCGAGGGCCGGGCCCAGGCCGCCCAAGCGCACGAGGTGTTCGACCGGGCCGGCGAGGCGTTCCGAGCGATCCTGGACCGGGTGAACCAGGTGAGCCAGATGATCGGGCAGATCGCCGTGGCCGCCGAGCAGCAGTCCGCGGCCATCGAGCAGATCTCCAACAACGTGGAGGGGATCGCCACCGTGAGCCGGGACGTGGCCGGCCAGACCGGGGAGCTGGCCCACGCCGCCCAGGGTCTGGCCGCCGAGGCCCACGGCCTCGAGCGGGCCGTGGGGCGGTTCCGGCTCGGGGAGGAGGAGGGCTAACCTCCCAAAACCCGGACCGCCGTGGCCTTGAACGACGCCACGGCCTCGTCGCCCACGGTGAGCCCCAGGCGCTGCCACGACGACCGGGTCACCACGGCCACCAGGCGGGCCCCGCAGTCCAGGGTGACCCACACCTCGCCGTCGGCTACCCGGGCCTCCACCACAGTGCCCCGCAGCCGGTTCCGTGCCGAGGTCGGCGGAATCTCCCGGGAGAGCACGATCTCCCGGGGGTCCACCTCGATGACCCGGGCATCGGCCGGCAACGGCTCCACCACCACGCGCAAGGGCCCGGCCACGAACACGTCGCCCCCGTGCCGTTCCGGCTGGCCCCGGAACACGTTGTCGGGGCCGCCGGGTCGTAACACCCCTCCCTCGGCCCGCCACACCTCGGCGCCCAACCGCCGGGCCTGGGCCGGGTCGTGGGTGGCCAGGACCACCGTGGTGCCCCTCTGCCGGCGCCAGGCGTCCACCACCGCTTCGATGCGCTCGCGGCTCTCGGCGTCCAGGTGGTTTAGTGGCTCGTCCAGCAGGAGCACCCGGGGCTCCAGGGCCAGCACCCGCGCCAGGGCCAACCGCTGGGCCTCTCCCCCGCTCAGCCGGGTGGCCCTCCGGTCGGCCAGGGGCGCGAGCCCCACCTGCTCCAGGGCGGCCGAGAGCCTGGGGGCCACCTCCGGTCCGCGGACGCCCCGGGCCCGCAGGGCCCAGGCCACGTTGGCCGCCACCGAGCGGTCGAACAAGTAGGGCGCCTGGGGCAGGTACCCCACGCCGGCGGGCGGTCTTCCGCCGGGGGAGACCTCGGATCCGAAAAACCAAAGCCGGCCCCCCGAGGCGGGACGGAGAAACGCCAACACCTCCAGCAGCGAGGTCTTGCCCGACCCGTTGGCCCCCACCAGCGCCACCAGGCCGCCGGCCGGCACCTCGAACCGCTCCAGCCGCAGCACCTCTCGCCCCCCTCGGGCGATCCGCAGCCCCTCGGCCCGGTACGCGGTCATGCCGACCTCCGGCGCAGGGCGAACAACGCCGCGTTCACCCCCAGGGCCACGGACAGGAGCACGATGCCCAGGGCCAGGCCCAGCTCGAACTCCCCCTTGCTCGTTTCCAGCGCGATCGCCGTGGTCATGGTGCGGGTGTACCCCCGGATGTTTCCGCCCAGCATCATGGCCACCCCCACCTCACCCACCGCCCGTCCGAACCCGGCCACCAGGGCGGCCAGCACGCCCAGACGGGCCTCCCACAGGGCCATGCGGCCGGTGGCCCAGGGCCCCGCGCCCAAGGCCCGGCAGGTCTGGAGGAACCGGGGGTCCAGCCCCTCGACCGCGGAGACGACCAGGTTCGTCATCAGGGGCAGCACCAAGAGGAACTCGCCCAGCACGATGCCGGGCGGGGTGTAGAGGAGGCCCAACCACCCCAGGGGGCCCTGCCTGCCGATCAGGCCGTACACGAGGAGCCCCACCACCACGGTGGGCAGAGCCATGAGGGTGTTCAGGACCAGCAGGAGGGGTTGGCGTCCCGGGAACCGGCCCAAGGCCACCGCAACCCCGGCCGGCACCGCCGCGGCCGCGGCCAGCGCAGAGGCCGCCCCCGAGACCCATACGCTCGTGCCCACGGCCGCCCACACGTCGGGATCCAGGCCCGTGAGCAGGCCCCAGGCATGGGACAGGGCGAGAACCAGGTAGTCCATCCCCTCCTCGGGCGCCGGGCCGGGGAGCCCGGCCGTGCGAGAACCGTAAGCACGAAAAACCCTCCCCGCGAACGGACGGGGAGGGCGCACACGTTCATCGCACCGGTCGGCCCGTCTCCTTTCCGAACGCGGGAGGCCGGGGCGTTTCCACCCCGACCCGTCGGCGAACCGGCCGTGGGCCCCCGGGGGAACCGGTAGGCCGAGTCGCTCGGAGACACAGGGGCAGTCTAGGCCACGGTGGGACGACCCGTCAACGGGCGTACTGCGACGGGCCCGCCGAAGGAGGAACCCCCCTTCGGCCCTGGGGGGCCCTAACAACGACTTTCGGTGGTCCGGGGCCATTGCCGGCGGCGGGGCACGGGTTTCAGGAACCGGAATTCAGCGGACAGGAGACAGGAAATCCCGAAAAGCAGCTTGAGTTCTCGGGGGGATCCTCTCGGGGGATCGAAGAGCCTTCTTCCTGTCCACCGACTTCTGAATGCTGGCCCCTGAAACCCCATGCCCTCCGAGCTTTGGTGCGGCTCAAAGGCCGCCTAGCCGCCTAGCGGGCCGAAGGCCCCAGACCGTTGACCGTTGACCGTTGACCGTTGACCGTAGACCGACGACCGAAGTTACATGGAAGGCCCTCTCACCAAGAAACGTCGTCTAGGGGCGGAAGGGGAACGATCTCGTCCTCCGACTCCAGCCGGGCCAGCACGGTGTGCAGGTCGTACTTGCCCACCCGGATCCGGCCGTCCACTAGGGGCCGCACCGGCGGGGCGAACCCGCACCGCACGTGGAGGTCGAGCCGGGGCATCTCGCCGGGCTCGCTCAGGCAGAACATGCCGGGCCGCTTCAGCAGGTCCTGGTACACACCGTAGATCAGGAGATGGCTCAGGCCCCGGCCCCGGGCCGGGGGCACCACGAAGATCAGGGTGTCGTCCAGCACCGACGGGTCCCCGCTGTGGGCCACGGCATAGAACCCAAGCTCCCGGTCCGGCCGGGAGTCCTCCGCCACGGCCAGCCCGGCCACGAACCGCTCCGGGTCGAACCGGCGGGCAAAGGCCGGCTCCCCAGCGGCCGAGGCGATCCGCTCGGGATCATCCGGCCCGATCGGTGTGAGCACGTAGTCCTGCCTGCGAAACCGGACCCTGCGTTCCCCGCCGTCCACTGGCGCCTCCCATCCTTCCACAGCCGACACTCCGGCAAGTCCCCTGCCCCTCCGGCACGGGGCCAATCGTTTTGAATGCAACTTGGCAACAGGCCCTTCGGGGCCGGGCAGCGGGGAAGGGTAACGTTCCGTGATCCGGGGGCCTTGGCGGCGGGGGGCGTGGGGCCTGCTGTTCAGGAGCCGGGGTCCGGAGGACAGAGGGCAGAAGCGTAAGGCGCCTCCCCCGATGCGCGAAGCTCTACAGAAAGTGGGGTGGGAGGCTTTCCTCGCGGCCTACCGGAGCTGAATTCTGACAGCTGGTATGGCCGCGCGCGGCTCTCCAGCAGCCCCCATGCCCCCGAGCTTTGGTGCGGTTCGAGAGCCGCCCAGCGGGCCGAAGGCCCCAACTCAACGGCGGCGCATGGCCCGTTGGATCTCCCGCTGGGCGTCGGCGCGCTTGAGGTCCTCGCGCTTGTCGTAGTGTTTCTTGCCCCGGCCCAGCCCCAGCTCCACCTTGGCGTGGCCGCCCCGGAAGTACACCCGCAGGGGCACCAGGGTGTACCCCTTCTGTCGCACCTTCCCGTGGAGGCGACGGATCTCGTACTTGTGCAGGAGGAGCTTCTTGTCCCGGTCGGGGTCCTGCTCCTCCCGCCGGCCGTGGGGGTAGGGGGAGATGTGGAGCCCCGAGATCCACGCCTCGCCGTCCTGCACCCAGGCGTAGGCGTCGGTGAGGTTGGCCTTGCCCTCCCGCAGGCTCTTGACCTCGCACCCCCGCAGAACGAGCCCGGCCTCGAAGGTTTCCTCGATGTGGTAGTCGCGCCGGGCCTTCTTGTTGGTGCACACCACCTTGACGCCCTCGGACCTCTTGGCCACCTCACCCCCTCCGCACGATCCGGGGCATGGCGGTCTTGCGCCCGCCCCACCGGGACGCAACCAGGGCGCCCGCCATGGCCACGAGCCCGAGGATGGCCGCGCCTGCATCGGGCCCGATGCCGAACCGGGGCCCCAGGGCGTTCCCCGCCACCGCCCCCGCCACCAGCACCAGCACCGGCACCAGGTACACCCAGAACGAGGCCTTCACCACGGCCGCCTCGGGCACGGCCACCGTCACCCGGTCGCCCGGGGAAACGCCCAGGGGGTCCTGAACCCACACCCGGGCCTCCCGGCCACCCCCCAGGTGCGCGCACGCCCCCCGGGCGGCGCACCCCTCGCAGGCGCTGCCCCGCTGGGTCTCCACCAGGGCCCGGCCGGGCCGGACCTCCAACACCTTTCCGGTCTCTTCGATCATGGAAGCTCCTGCCAACAGGCTTCGGGCTTTCGGCCGCTGGCGGCTGGGCAGCTAGGCGGCTGGGCGGCTCACGGGCCCCGCCGCCGCCGAGGCTTCGGGAGGCGTGGGGTCTGCCAGCCTCACTGGGGAATCCAGTCCCGGTCCGGGCCGATCCGCAGGAGCACCGCCACCAGGAGCTGGATCGCGTGGTCCAGGTCGGAGAGGCTCAGGACCTCGGAGGGGGTGTGCATGTACCGCAGCGGCACCTCCACCAGGGCCGTGGCCACCCCGGCGCGGGTGAGCTGCATCACGTTGGCGTCGGTGCCCGTGGCCCGGGGTGCCGCCTCGAACTGGACCGGGATCCCCTCGGCCCGGGCCGTATCCACGAGCAGCTCGAACAGGCGGGGGTTGATGTTGGCGCCCCGGGACAGCACCGGCCCCTTGCCCACCTGCACGTCGCCCACCGCCTTCTTGTCCACCCCCGGGTGGTCCGTGGCGAAGGTCACCTCCACACAGATGCCCACGTCCGGGTCGATGCCGAAGGCGCTGGTGCGGGCGCCCCGGAGCCCCACCTCCTCCTGGACGGTGGACACCCCGTACACCGTGCAGCCCAGGTCGGGCTTGCGCTCGGCCAGCCGGCGCAGGGTCTCGGCCACGACGAAGCTGCCCATCTTGTCGTCGAGGCCCCGGCTGGCCACCCGGTCTCCCCCCAGCCGCTCCAGCTCGAATGCGAAGGTGACGGGGTCGCCCACGGCCACCCGGGCCTCGGCCTCGTCCCGGCCGGCCGCCCCGATGTCGATGCACAGGTCCTTGATCTTGGCCACCTTGCTGCGCTCGTCGTGCTCCAGCAGGTGGATGGGCTTGCGGCCGACCACCCCGGTCACGGCGCCCTCGCGGCCGTGCACCCGCACCCTCTGTCCCGGCAGGAGATGGGCGTCCACGCCCCCGATGGGCGCGAAGTACAGGAACCCCTGGTCGTCGATGTACCGGACCATCAGCCCGATCTCGTCCACGTGGCCGGCCAGCATCACCCGCGGCCGGTCCGGCCCCCGGAGCACGCCCCAGGAGCTGCCCATCACGTCGGTGTGCAGCTCGTCCACGTGGGGCTCCACGTGGGCCCGCCACACCCGCTGGGCGGGCTGCTCGAACCCTGAGGGGCTCGGCGCGTCGGTCAACCGCTTCAAGAAATCGAACACCGCGTCTTCCATGTGTGACTCCTTCGGAGATGCTAGGAGGCTGGAAGGCTAGAAGGTTGGGGGCCTCCCACGCCCCTAAGGGGTTCCATTGCTTTCCAGCTTTCCAGCTTTCTAGCCTACTAGCTCCGATAGTCCGCGTTGATCCGCACGTACTCGGCGCTCAGGTCGCAGGTGGTCACGGCGGCCTCGCCGGCCCCCTCGTCCAGGGTGATCCGGATCTCGAACTCCCGGCCCGTCATGGCCCGGTGGGCCTCGGCCTCGGCCTCGAGGCCCAAGCCCAGGCCGTCGCGAACGATCTCCACCCCGCCCACGGCGATGTGGAACGGGCCGCCCCCGTAGGCCCCCGAGCGGCCCAGGGCCGCGGCGATCCGGCCCCAGTTGGGGTCCTCGCCGTGGATCGCGGTCTTCACCAGGGGGCTCTCGGCCACGGTGCGGGCGATCCGGAGGGCCGAGGCCTCGTCGGCCGCGCCCACGACCCGCACCTCCACCACCTTGGTGGCGCCCTCGCCGTCGGCTACGATCATGCGGGCCAGGTCCCGGCACACCCCCTCCACCGCCTCGGCCAGGGCGTCGAGCCCCCCCGGGGCATCGGCCGGCGCCACCCCGGCCGCTCCGCCCGCCAGAAGCAGCACGGTGTCGTTGGTGGAGGTGTCCCCGTCCACCGTGATCCGGTTGAAGGTCCGGTCCACGGCCTGCACGAGCACCTGCCGGAGGAGGGGGGGCTCCACGGCCGCGTCCGTGGCCAGGAACGCCAGCATGGTCCCCATGTCGGGCCGGATCATGCCCGCGCCCTTGGCCACGCCCACCAGGCACACCTCCCGGCCTTCCACCCGGAACGACCGGGCCGAGATCTTGGGGAACCGGTCGGTGGTGAGGATGGAGCGGGCGAACGGATCCGGGTCCTCGGCCAGGGACGCGCGCAGGGCCGGGATGGCCTTCTCCATGCGGTCCACCGGCAGGCGGGCACCGATCACCCCCGTGGAGCACATGAGGACCTCCTCCGGGGCCACCCCGAGCTCCCGGGCCGCGGCCGCAGTCAGACGGCGGGCGTCGGCCAGCCCGGCCTCGCCGGTGCACGCGTTGGCGTTGCCCGCGTTCACCAGCACGGCCCGGGTGGTCCCCCGGACGACCCGCTCCCGGCACAGCACGACCGGGGCGGCCACCACCCGGTTACGGGTGAAGACCCCGGCCGCAGAGGCCGGGGTCTCGCACCACAGGAGCCCCATGTCCAGCCGGCCGGGCCCTTTGATCCCGGCCCTGACCGCGCCGAACCGAAATCCCCTGGGGATCATGCCGCCCCCGCCTGGGCCGACACGGCCCCGCAGCACTTCTTGTACTTCTTGCCGCTGCCGCACGGGCAGGGGTCGTTCCGACCCACCCGCGGCCCCTCGCGTCGCACCGGCCCTTTGGGCTGCGCCGGCCGGGAGCCGTGGCTCAGGACCATGCGGGCCGGCCGGGACGGCTGCTCCAGCTCCTGGGCCTCCTCCTCGCGCACCACCTGGATCAGGAACAGCTTTTGGAGCACGTCCTCCTCGATGCGATCCCGCATCGACATGAACAGCTCGTACCCCTCCTTCTTGTACACGACCAGGGGGTTCTCCTGGGCATAGCCCCGCAGGCCCACCCCCTCCTTCAGGTGGTCCATGCTCAGGAGGTGGTCCTTCCAGTGGGCGTCGATGGACTGGAGCAGGATGTACTTCTGGAGCCGGGCCGCCATGTCGGGCCCGAACTCCTCGAGCTTCTGCTCGTAGCGTTGGATCACCCGCTCCACCACGAAGCCGGAGAGCTGGTCCCCCATCTCCCGCAGCTCCTCGTCGGAGGGCTCGAGCTGGATGTGGAACTGCTTGAACAGGAGCTCCCGCAGCCCCTGCAGGTCCCACTTCTCGGGGGGCTCGTCGGCCGGGCACCGGTCGGCCACGAGCCCCTCGGCCACGGCCTCGGCCATCTCCTTGATCTCGTCGGTCAGGTCCTCGGCCCCCAGGACCTCCCGGCGCCACCGGTAGATGGCCTCCCGCTGCTTGTTCATGACGTCGTCGTACTCGAGGAGGTGCTTGCGGATGTCGAAGTTGTGGGCCTCGACCTTCTTCTGGGCGTTCTCGATGGCCTTGGTGATCCAGGGGTGCTGGATGTCCTCGCCCTCCTGGAGCCCCAGCTTGGTCAGCAGCCCCGAGATCCGCTCCGACCCGAAGATCCGCATCAGGTCGTCCTCGAGGCTCACGTAGAACCGGCTCGACCCCGGGTCCCCCTGCCGGCCGGCCCGGCCCCGCAGCTGGTTGTCGATCCGGCGGCTCTCGTGGCGCTCGGTGCCGATGATGTGCAGCCCCCCCAGGGCGATCACCTCCTCCTTTTCGCGGGCGCAGATCTCCTTGTACTTCTCCAGCGCGGCCTCGTACCCCTCGGGGTCCTCGCTGGGATCGGCCTCGGCCCGGGCCAGGAACACGGGGTTGCCGCCGAGCATGATGTCGGTGCCCCGGCCCGCCATGTTCGTGGAGATGGTCACCGCGCCCTTGCGGCCGGCCTGGGCCACGATCTCGGCCTCTTTCTCGTGGTACTTGGCGTTGAGCACGTGGTGGGGCACCCCCCGGCGCTTGAGCATGCGCGAGAGCTTTTCCGAGTCCTCGATGGAGATCGTGCCCACCAGCACCGGCTGGCCCCGGCGGTGGCACTCCTCGATCTCGGCCACCACGGCCTCGAACTTCTCCTTCTTGGTGCGGTAGACCACGTCGCCGTGGTCCTGGCGGATCATCGGCTTGTTGGTGGGGATCACCACCACGTCCAGGTCGTAGATCTCCCGGAACTCCACGGCCTCGGTGTCGGCGGTGCCGGTCATGCCGGCCAGCTTCTCGTACATACGGAAGTAGTTCTGGAACGTGACCGTGGCCAGGGTCTGGTTCTCGCTCTCGATCTTCACCCCCTCCTTGGCCTCGATGGCCTGGTGGAGGCCGTCGCTCCAGCGCCGGCCGGGCATGAGGCGGCCGGTGAACTCGTCCACGATGATGACCTTGCCGTCCTTGACCACGTAGTCCACGTCGCGCTTGAACATCACGTGGGCCCGGAGGGCCTGGTTCACGTGGTGAAGGGTCTCGATCTCCCGGGGATCGTAGAGGTTCTCGATTCCCAGGAGCTTCTCCACCTTGGTGACGCCCTGCTCGGTCAGGATCACCTGCTTGAGCTTCTCGTCCACCGTGTAGTCCCCGTCGCTCCCGTCCTCCTCGTGGGCCTTGCGCAGGTGGGGGATGATCTTGTCGATCACGTAGTACTTCTCGGTGGAGTCCTCGGACGGACCCGAGATGATCAGCGGGGTGCGGGCCTCGTCGATCAAGATCGAGTCCACCTCGTCCACGATGGCGTAGTGGAACTCGCGCTGCACGTAGTCCTCGAGCCGGAACTTCATGTTGTCGCGCAGGTAGTCGAACCCGA
This sequence comes from Deferrisoma camini S3R1, assembly GCF_000526155.1. Lineage (NCBI taxonomy): Bacteria > Pseudomonadati > Thermodesulfobacteriota > Deferrisomatia > Deferrisomatales > Deferrisomataceae > Deferrisoma > Deferrisoma camini. The sequence continues at coordinate 2,704,124 of NZ_JAFN01000001.1, forward strand.
ACTCGTTGTTGGTGCCGTAGGTGATGTCGGCCCCGTAGGCCTCCCTGCGTTCGGCGTCGTTGAGGCCGTGGACGATGATGCCCACGCTCATCCCCAGGAACCGGTACACCTCGCCCATCCACTCGGCGTCGCGGCGGGCCAGGTAGTCGTTCACCGTGACCACGTGGACCCCGCGGCCGGTCAGGGCGTTCAGGTACACGGGCAGGGTGGCCACCAGGGTCTTCCCCTCACCGGTCTTCATCTCGGCGATCTTGCCCTCGTGGAGCACGACGCCGCCGATCAGCTGCACGTCGAAATGGCGCATGCCCAGCACCCGCCGCGCCGCCTCGCGCACCGTGGCAAACGCCTCGGGCAGCAGGTCGTCCAGGGGCTCGCCAGCTTCGAGGCGCTCCTTGAACCGGGGGGTCATGGCCTTGAGCTCGTCGTCGCTGAGGGCCTGGAATCGGGGCTCAAGCTCGTTGATCCGCTCCACCGTGGGGCGGATGCGCTTGAGCTCCCGGTCGTTCTTGCTTCCGAAGATCTTGGTCAGTACGGTTTGGAACATGATCTGGCTCCGGCCGCCGCCGGGGGCGGCGGGGGTGGGGGTCGTTGGGATCCTCTCGGGGGACGGCCACGGCGGAGGGGAAGGGTCGGCCGGCGGCCCGGAGCCGGAGGCCCGAGGCCCCCGGGCTCCGCCGGACCGGTCATGCTAACACCCGGCTGGGGGTGAGTCAAAAGCGCTCCTGGCAGGAAAACCGCCTCAGGGCCCCGATTCTTCGGGCTGCAGGGCCGACAGCAGCTCCTCCACCTCGTCCACGGAACCTGGATCGAGAACGACCGGTTCGGCCGGGGGATTCGCCTCCTGCACCTCCCCCCCGAACGCGAGGGCCCGGAGGGCCTGTCGGCCCAGGCGCAGGGCATCGCCGAACCCCCCGGCGTGGGCGGCGATCCGGTCGATCCACGGGAGAGGAACGAGATCCGGGCCGCCCACCGCGGCCAGGCGGTGGAACAGAAACGCCCGCAGGTCCTCCTGGGACGGTCGGGGCACGGGCACGATCTCGGCAGGGGGGCCTGCGGACCCGTCGCCCACCCACAGGGGCAGCGCCAGGGGCTGGCCGGCCACCCGGAGCGCCGCGAGCGCCTCCAGCTCGGCCAAGGCCCCCGCGTCGGGCCGGCCCTCCACGGCCACCAGCACCGCGCCCCGTTCGACGAACCGCTCCAGCACGGCCTCGTACACGACCCGGGCCGCCTCGTCCGCCGTGGCAGGCGGCTCCGCGCCCATCGCCTCCACGGCCGAGGCCAGGAAGTCAGGGCTCGGCGCCACCCACAGCACGGGGATCCCCCGTCCCAGGGCCTCGTCCGCGATCCGGGCGAGCAAGGTGTCCCGCCCGGAACCCTCGGGCCCCACGAGCACCACCCCGCGGCCGCACCCCAGGGCCTCGGCCGCCCGCGACCGCGCGGCCTCCCGCTCCGGGGTCTCCCAGAACAGCCCCCCGTCCGCGGCCGCAGCGAACGGATCGCGCCGGAGTCCGAGCCCTTGCCACACGGCCTATCCCCCCTCCCGGGCCCGGAGGCTCCGAAGCCTGCGAAGGCGGCTCGCCACGTCCCGGAACCCGGGCGCCTCGGCCTCGGCCTTCTCGAAGTGGCGCAGGGCCCCTTCCAGGTCGCCCTCCTCCTCGGAGAGGTCGGCCAGCTCGTAGAGGATGGCCGCCCGGTCCTCGGGCGAGTTCGACGGCACGGCCAGGGCCATCTTCAGGGCCGAGCGGGCGTCCGCCCGGTTCCCCTGCTCCCGGTACAGGGCCGCCATGGCGGCGTAGGCCTCCCGGGCCTTCTCCGGGGAGCGGGCCGCGATGCGGAACTCCTCCAGGGCCTCGTTCACCAACCCCATCTCCCGGTACGCCGTGCCCAGGTCGTAGTGGGTCTCGTAGTCCCCCTCCTCGAGCTTCTCGGCGATGCCCGCCTTGAACTCGCTCACGATGTCGTCGAGCTCCGAGACCTCGAAGTCCTCGAACCCCTCGAACCGCAGCCCCCCCTCCCCCAGCACCTCGGCCTGCAGGTCCACGAACTCGTCCCCCCCCGGCGGGGTCCACCCCAGGGACTCCAACCGGGCCAGCAGGTGGGGCGAGTCGGGGAACCGTTCCCGAAGCCGGACCAGAACCTCCACCGCCTCGTCCCGCCGGCCCTGGGCCTCCAGAAACTCCGCCTCGGCCAGCCCTTCCCGCAGATCGTCCGACGCGGCCTCCGTGGCCTCCCGGGCGCCCCGGCGCACCACCCGCTCGCCCTCCTCCCCCTGAACGAACTCGATGGCGGAGGCGTCGATCTCGATCTCCACGTCCTGGGGCCCCGAGGGCAAGGCACCGGGCTTCAGGTACTGAATCGCGTTTCGGGCCTCCGGGTTGTCCGGATCCACCTCGAGCACGGCCTGGTAGGCCCGCAGGGCCTCGTTCTGACGGCGCTCCTGGAGCAGCAGCTCCGCGATGTGGAGCTGCTCGCGCACCCACCCCTCCCGATCGCCACGCCGCTCGTACACGTCGCGGAGCTTCTGGCGCAGGTCGATCCGGCCGGGAGCCCGCTCCACCAGGGACCGGAGCTTGGCCTCGGCCTGCTCGTCCATGCCGTACTTCAGATAGAGCTCCGCCTCCAGCACCTCGTCCGCGAGGGGGTCCGGGCCCTCGGCTCCGACCAGCCCCTCCACCGGCTCCGGCGCCCCCTCCCACACCGGCTCCGGCGCCTCGGTCGGCGCCGCCTCGAGGACCTCGCCCAGGGCCAGGCGGGCCTCGGCGTCTTCGGGGGCGATCTCCAGGACCTTCCGGTAGTAGAACGCCTCCTTGTCCTCGAGGCCCCGCCGGCCGTACACCTTGGCCATGGCCCGGTACGCCTGGGCCAGCTCGGCCCGGTCCCCCCTCGCCCGGGCGATGGCCGCCAACTGCTCGAGCAGGAACAGATCCTCGGGGTCCTCCTCGTACAGCCCCAGGGCCACCTTCCGGGCCTCCACCAGCTGACCGAGCACCAGGTAGGCTCGAAGCGCCAGGAGCCGCAGGTCCCGGTCGCCCGGCTCGGCCCTCAGCCCCTCCCGGATCACCTCCAGGGCCCGCTCCTCCTCACCCAGGTCCACCAGGAGCTCGGCGAGCCTCCGGGCCACCACCGGCGATTTTCCCGAACGCTCGTAGAACCCCTCCAGGATCTGGAGGAGCTTGCGGTTTCGGCCCTCGCCCCGGAGCTGGAGCGCCAGCTTTCCGACCTCCTCCTCGAAGGCCTCGGTCCGGCCCTCGTCCAGGTACATCTCCGCCAGGTGCACCTTGATGGCCGTGTTGTCCGGGGCCATCTGCTCCATGCGCGACAGCAGCTCCTGGGCCTCGGCGCTGAGGTTCTGGGCCCGCAGGATCTCCACCGCCTTCTTGAACGAGGCCAGCGCGTCCCCCACCAGGCCCTGCTTGGTGTAGAGCTCCCCCATGGCCCGCCACAGGGCCGGGTTCTGGGGATCGTGACGCACCGCCTGCTTGTAGACCGCGATCGCCTTCAGGTAGAACCCCTGGTCGGCGTACGCCTCGGCCACCCGCTCGCTCTCCTCCACCACCTCCTGGCGCTTGCCCATCCGGCCGTACAGCTCCACCAGCCGGAGGCGGGCCCGCATGTCGCGGGGATCGAGGGCGAGCAGCTTGCGATACTCGGCCGCCGCCTTCTCGTACTGCCCCTTCTGGATGTACCGGAGGGCGTTTCGGGCGACCTTGTCGCGGTCGATGGCCATGGGAGCGGCTACCCCTCCACCCGGGCCCGGTAGGCGTCGGCCCCGAGCAGCACCGACCGATCGAAGTCCGGGGAGAGCCTCACCCGGATCATCCAGCCCACCCCGTAAGGGTCCTCGTTGATGCGCTCGGGCGCGTCCTCCAGCTCGGCGTTGACCTCCATCACCTCCCCCTCGACCGGGCTGTACAGCTCGGAAACGGACTTGGTGGACTCCACGGTCCCGAACACCTCACCCACCGAGAGGGTGCGGCCCGTCTCCGGCAACTCCACGTACACCACGTCGCCCAACTCCTTCTGGGCGAAGTCCGTGATGCCCACCGTGGCCACGTCGCCGTCGATCCGGGCCCAGGTGTGCTCCGGGTGATACAGCAGTTCGGCCGGCAAGTGCATGGTCGCTCCTTTCATGTAACTTCGGTCGTCGGTCCACGGTCAACGGTCGTCGGTCTGGGGCCTTCGGCCCGCTGGGCAACCGAGCGGCCGGGCGGCTCTCGAGCCGCGCCAAAGCTCGGGGCATGGGGCCTGGAGGAACGGCCTCCCGCCTCACGGGCCGAGGCCCCTAAGATTTCTCTAGTTTCCGGTCTCTAGTTTCTGCCCCCAGCCCCGTGCAGGGCCCGAACGGGCTTCGAGGGTACCGGGGGGGGCGACGACCTTGGGGGGAGACCGTGAACGAATGTACGCGGCGGGCCGGATGGGGGCAAGATCAGCCGGTCCGGAGGTGGGCCACGAGTCCCCGAAGCCCCAACAGATAGCTCTCGGCGCCGAACCCCATGACGACCCCGGCGGCCCGATCGGCCAGGAGGGACCGGTGCCGGAAGGGCTCGCGCGCGTACACGTTGGAGAGGTGCACCTCGACGAAGGGGACGGCCACGGCCAACAGGGCGTCGCGCAGCGCCACGCTGGTGTGGGTGTAGGCGGCCGGATTGATCAGGATCCCGTCTGCCCACCCGCGGGCCTGCTGGATCCGATCCACCAGGGCGCCCTCGTGGTTCGACTGGAAGCACTCCAAAGCCACCCCCAGCTCACCGGCCAGGCTCCGGAGCCGGGTCTCGATCGCGTCGAGGGTGTCGGCGCCGTAGGTGCCGGGCTCCCGGGTCCCCAGCAGGTTCAGGTTGGGCCCGTGGATCACGAGGACGTTCACACGAACTCCTCCCGAAGGGCCCGGGCCCACTCCCCCGCGTGGAAGCGAACCTTGCCCGGGGGCACGCCCTGGGCCGTGAGGAGGGCCACCACATAACCCTCCCCCAGAGCCGTGAGGGTCCACACCTCGCCGTCGGCTTCGAGCACCATGCTCCTCAGCCCCGGCCCCACGCTCTCGGCCCGGGCCGCCGCGGACCACAGCTCGGCCAGCTCCGCGGCAACGGTCTCGAAGTCGGCCTCTCCCCACGCGGCCACCTCGATCCCGGAGCTCTCCATCACCACGGCGGCCCGCACCCCGCCGAGCCGCCCGCACAGGTCCTGCAAGGCCCTGTCCAGATCAGACACCCAACACCCTCCGCCAGGCCCGCACGCGTTCCAGCCATTCGGCCAACCGGCCCGCCGCCCCGCTCGGTGGGGGCTCCTCCGCCGTGCCCAGCAGCTGCCGGAGGCGTTCCCGGGCCTCCACGTCGTCCGGATCCCGGGCCAACACCTCCCGGTAGATCGCCACCGCCCCCTCCACGTCCCCCTGGCGCGCGTGGATCTCGGCCAGGGTCTTCGAGGCCATGGGGGGGGTCTCGTCTTCAGGGGCTGCCTGGGCCTCGGTCGCGTCGGGCCCCAACTCCCGGGCCACCGCCTCCCTCAGGCGCCCCAGGCCCGCTGGGAGCTCCCCGAGCCCCCCCAGCACGGCCTGCGCCTCGCCGACCCGCCCCAGCATCCCCAGGAACCGGGCCTCCTGGATCCGGAACACCGCCCCCTCCCGCCCCCGAAGCTCCTCCAGCGCCTCCTCGGGGGGAAGGGCCTCGATCCACAGGGGGGCCAGGGGTTCACGGCCCTCCTCGCGAAACCGGCTCAGGCGCCCGGGAAGTTCCATCACGGCTACGGAACCGTTACGTCGTGGGTGGCCTGGGTCCCGTCCTCGGCCGTCACGGTGATCGTGAACGAGTCCCCCGAAGCGGCCCCAGCCGGCACCGTCCAAGTGAACGAGGCGGTCCCGTCTCCCGAGGTGGTCAGCGACGACGGGTCCACCGTGCCGTCGGTCGCCGAAACCGTGAGATCCAGAGCTTCGATCGGGTAGTGGGCTGGCGAGGCGCTGTCCGTCACCTGAACCGTGAAACTCAACGTGTCCCCGGCGTTGCCTTCGTCCGGGCCGATGACGTTGACCAGCGTGGGGGCCACCCAAGCCAATGAGTACCCTGCCGCATCCCCCACCGTCCGGCCGGCCGTCTCGGCGTAGACCCACACCGGATCGTTCACGAGGCTCCCCGGGTAGGTCATGGTCGCCGTGGCTTTCCCATCGGTGGTCGAGGTGAGCGAAGCGAGCGTCCCCCCCCCAACCTGGTTGCCCACCACGTAGGAGATCCCCGTTTCGGTCGCCGCCAGCGTCGAGAACAGGTCCAGCACGGTGGAGGAGGCGACACTCTCGACCACGTAGCCACCTTTGGCCGCGCCGGAGAGCAGGATCAGGGTGTCCCCCGCGTCCACGCCCGCTGCCGAAAAGTCGGCCGAGGAGTCTTCAAAGCCGTCCGTCCCCCCCTGGGTCTTGCCGGTGCTCCCGCTGGCCTTGTCGTTGTAGACCTGCCCGAAGTACACGGCCGTGCCGTCGGCCACGGCATTGCCGTACTGATCGGAGACGAGGGCGAAGTACTCATGGGACAGCGTCCCGTCCCCGTTGTCCTGAATGTTGTTGGAGCGGCCCAGGGTGACGCTGAACGGGGGGCCGCCCAACACCGTGATTCTTGGAGAGGTCGCGGTGAGCGTTCCCACCGTGACCTTGATGCGCACCGTGCCCGGCACCGTGCCGCTTCGGAAGTCCGCCGAGACCCGCCCGTTCGTGGTGCTCAGGGTCGCCGAGCTCCCCAGGGCGGCTCCCGCGATCTCCTCGCCGCCGTTGGGCCCCTCCACGATCTCGACCGTCACGTTGTTCGGCGTATCGGTGATCGGGTTCCCCCCCTCGTCCACCACGGTGATGTTGAGCGTGGCCACCTCGTCCTCGCCCACCCCGGCCACGCTCACCGTTTCCTGGCTGAGGCTGAGCAGGATGTTGGCTGGATCCCCGCTGGAGGTGAATCCCACCTCCACGTCTTCGGTCGCCAGCAGCCCGTCCGCCGAGGCCGACACGGTCGCGGTGCCGTTTCTGTCGGCGGTCAGGTTCACCGTCCCCTCCCCGTTCACCAACGCCACCGACGACACCGGCGACGTGGGGTCATCGGTCCACAACACGCCCAGTGTCGTGTTCACGTTCACCGTCAGGTCCACCGGGTTCCCCTGGGCGTCCTTCGCCGTGATCGTCAACACGGACGGCGTCGCACCGTCGGGGGGGATCCGGCTCAGACTCGGAGTGATCTCGAGCGAGGCCACCGGTCCCGGTTTGAGCGTGAGCGACGCGCTCTGGGACACCCCGCCCGCGCCCGCCGTGATCACCACGGGGCCTGCTGCCGCCCCCGCCACGTACGACACGGCCACCCCGCCGTTCACCGTGGTGTACGGTCCCGCCGGCGAGAACGAGCCCGACGTCGCGGTCAGCGTCACTGCGGTGCCGTCGGCCACCGGCTGCCCCAGCGTGTTCAGCACCTGGACATCCACCGTGGTCGAAGAAGCTTCGTCGGCCGTGAGAGAAGTGCTCCCCAGTTCGAGGGACACCGACTTCACGACCTCATCCGATAGAGCCAGATCCACCCCGGCGGTGGCCGTACCCACCTGCACCGACACCCGGGCCGTGCCATCCCCAGCTCCCACGGGGGCCGTGTAGGTCACCGAGAACTCACCGTCACTCGTCTCGGCGGAGTAGGAGGACAACATGCCCTCCGGGTTGCCCGACGCGTCCGCCGAAACGTCCAACACGGCCGGGGTCCCATCGGCCACGCGATGGTTGTCGGCATCCAACACCACGACCCGCAACGTGCTCGTCTGGATCCCGTCCGCGACCAGGCTCGTGGGGCTCGCCAGGATCAGGATCTCGTCCGCCGGTCCCGGCACGAGCGCCACGGCCGCAGTGTCGGTCGCCCCCCCTGCGGTGGCCCGGACGGTGGCGGTGCCCAATAGGGTCCCCGCCTTCAGGTACACTACCGCCCGCCCGAGGCCATCGGTTTCTGCGCTCGATACCGCCGTGCCGCCGGCATCGATCAACGTGCCCAGATCCGTAGAAAACGACACCGTGGTGCCCGCCGCCACCGGGTTGCCCTGACCGTCCGTCACCTGGGCGGTCAGAGTCACCAGGGAAGAGCCGTCGGCCACCAGGGTGGAAGCCGAGGCGGTCAAAGCCACGGCTCCCACCGGCACGTCGATCAGGGTCACGTCGGCGGAAGCGGTCACCTCGTTGGGGGTCTTGGCCGTGATGCGCGCCGTGCCCGCCGTGGTCCCCGCCGTGTAAGAGAAGGTCCCCACCCCATCGGTCACCGTGACCTGGGCCGGAGACACCAGGCCCAGGTCCGGATCCGCGTTGCCGGACGTGTCCGTCACCGTGAGATTCACCGTGGTGTCCACCGGGTTCCCGTACGCGTCTCGAACCTCCACGGTTCCCTGGGCCTGACTCGTACCGTCCGCCGTCAGGTTCGCCGGGAGCACCCGAACCGAGATCCCGCTCGCATCCGGTGCCGCCGCCACCACCGTCACGGACGTCCGGTCGAACCCGCCGATCTCCGCGCTCGCAGCCGAGACCCAGACCGTCCCCGCCACGGTGGGCACCCGGAGGTACGCCCTCGCCTTGCCCGACAGGTCCGTGGCGGTGGTCAGCGAGGTACTCCCCCCGGTGCTCTCACACCCGTCCAGGAAAAGGGCTCCGCCATCCGTGGTGAAGGTCACCGCCTCGCCCCGGATCGCCGAACCGCTCACGTCGTTCGCCGCCAACGTGAACAGGGCGCACTCGCCGGCGCCGAACTCGGTGCCCGAGGCCGTCAACACATACGAACCCAGCTCCGCTGGGGGTGCCGTGGTGAACTCAATTTGCAGGTCCGCTGCCTCCACGTCATCCGCAGCATCCGCGGTGTCGTTGTCGGCCTTCGCGCTCACGGTGGCGGTGCCCGCCGAGGTCGGGGCCACCAGGGTTACCATGGCCACCCCGTTGACCAACGGCGCCGTGGTCGTCTGGTCCCCGTTGGTGCCCTCGAACGTGCCGAGGTCCACGGAGAAGACGACAGACCCTGTGGCGCTCGGGTTCCCGTACGAGTCCTTAGCAGTGGCGGTGAGCTGCACCGTGCTCGCACCGTCCGCCGTGGCCGTGGAGACGTCGGCAGACAACGTCAGGGATGCCACCGGTCCCGGCTCGACGGTCACGGTCACGCTCCGGGTGAGCCCCTCGGCCGTGGCCCGAACCCGGGCCGACCCCGCCTCGGTCGCCGTGAGAACCACCGACGCCGTTCCGTCCGAGCCGGTCATCTTCGTGGCCGAGGCGGTCCCCCCGTCCAGCGCCCCCAGGTCCGTGGAGAAGGACACCTCCACCCCCTCGAGGGGGTCGCCGGCCGCGTCCTTCACCGTGGCCGTGATCGTGGCACCGGTCGCGTCCCCTGCGGTGAATCGATCCACGGACGCCGACGCGGCCACGCTGGGTTGCCCCGAGGTGGTTCCCGTTGGGCTCGTGCCCCCTCCCGTCGTCGCGGCCGGCGCGGAGGGGGCCGGCGGCGGCCCCCCGCTGTCCTGGGAGCCGCATCCGGCCAACAGCAGGAGGGACGCCACGAGGGCGAAGAAGAAAGTTGGACCGAAAGAGCGCTGCACGCGCATGGACGTTCCTCCGCGGAGATCCCAGGATCTCCCCTGGTGCCTACTGGGCGGTGAGCTCTTCCACGATGGGGTTGATGAACCGCACGGTGATCGATCCGCGTGCGTGCACGTCGTCGTCGTTCAGCACGTCCTTGGCGTACACATCCACGTAGACGGTCCATTGGCGAACCGCCTCTCGTTCGGTGGGGTCCGTCTCGAACAGGATCGCATCCCGGAGGCCGTTCAGCTTCATCTCCACCGGCACCAAGGTCACGTTCACGTCGGCGGTGGCGTCGGCGGGCACCTCTACGCTGGGAAACTCGGACCGCGTGGGCGCGTAACTGTGAGATCGTCCGTATTTGTCCACATAGGTCAGATCCACCCGGTAGACCAGCAAGGGCCGGCCCTCCTCCACCCCGGGGCGGGTTTCGTTCCGAAGGGTGATCGTGCCCGTGTCGTTGGAGAGCCGTGCCTCCACGTTGGCGATGGGCTCGTTGGGGATCCCGTCCCCTTCCCCTTCGTCGTCCGTTCCCAGCTCCCCGTCCTTGCCGGAGTCGTCGGTCTTTTCCACGGCCGCGAACACCGGCGCGGTGCTCCCGGAGGAGTCCACCACCCTCTCCACGGTCAACAGGTTTGCGGCCTGGAAGTCGTCGGCGCTTCCGCACCCTCCGAGGCCGAGGGCGACCACGGCCAGCACGACCAGGGCTGTGTGTAGGGTTCGCATCGTGGACTTCTCCCGAGTTCCGGTCACGGGCGGGTCACCGTGTACGTTCCGGAAAACACCGCCCGGAGCGTGCCGTTCTGGTTGGCGTAGGTCACATTGGTCACGAACGGGACGTCCAGCGACGTGAGCGTTCCGGACAAAGTGAACGGGTTGGGGAACGCCAGCTCCAGCGTGTCGATGGGAGTCAGGGCCTCGATGCGCTGGGGGATCGTCACCCCGAACGCGGTCAGCAGGCTCGAAGCGGTCACCGCCTCGAAGAACTCCCCGCCGGTCTCATCGGCAAAGGTCTGCAGATCGGCCTTGCCGATGTCGCTGAGGTCTCCCCCCAGTCCCACCGTGAACACCACCAGGTCCCTCTCCTTCGCCAACTGGAGCCCCTGGTAGCGGGTGCTGGTGGAGTCCTGCATCCAAACGTCGGGCCCCCCGGACACGGCGTCCACCGTGTCATCCCCGTCGGTCAGCAGCACCACGGCCCGCCGGCCGGGCCGCGTGCCCACGGCCCGCACCGCCTCGATCAGGGCCCCTCCCAGATTGGTGGCGCCGCTGGCCGTGAACCCGTCGATGGTCTCCTCGAGGACGGTCTGGTCGCTGGTCAACTGTTGCAAGATCCGGGCTTCGTCGTCGAAGTCCACGATCGCCACCTGGTCGTCGGCCGCCATCAGACCCACGAACAGCTTGGCCGCCTCCTTGGCCACCTGCATCCGGGTCTGGCCGGTCTCGGTGCCAGACCCCATGGAGCCGCTGGAGTCGATCACCAGGGCCACGACGCTCGCGTCCGACGAGGCCAGGGAGACCGTCACGTCGTCTCGGTCGATCGGGCGTGGAGCCGTGCCGGGGTTCAGGATGATTGCGAAGTTCTCGGGCCCGAGGTCGAACAATGGGTCCCCGTTCTGGTCCTCGACCCGGGCGAACACCCGGACCTCGCCCGTTCCGGCGTCGTACTCCACGCTGGTCGCCAGGTCCACGCCGGTGATGCTCGACTCGTCCACCACCGGAACCGACACCTCCGGGGCGGCCGGGCCGGGCTGGGCCGGGCCGGGGTTGTACTCCTCGACCCCGCAGGCCGCGACCGCGGCGAGAAGCAGGGGGAGGAGCGGTCGGAGGAAACGCCTTGGGATGGTCATGGCTCGTGTACCGTCTCCGCGAGCAGGTCGGCGAGCAGGTCGGCAGGCACCCGGTGCCCCCACTCGGCCCGGCCGACGGCCCGCAGCAGCACCCACCGGGGCTCGCCGCCCCGGCTCTTCTTGTCGTGGCGAAGGGCCGTACGGATCGTTTCGACCGAAATCCCTTCGGGCCTTAACCTGTACCCCCACGCCCGCAGGTGCGCCCGGATCCGCTCCGCCTCGGGGCCCGCCAGCAGCCCAAGCCGCTCGGAGAGACGGGCCGCAAACCCGAGGCCCATGGCCACGGCCTCTCCGTGGGTGTAGGTCCCATACCCTGCCGCCGCTTCCACAGCGTGGCCGAAAGTGTGCCCCAGGTTGAGGACGGCCCGCTCCCCGGCTTCGCGCTCGTCCGCCTCGACCACCCGGGCCTTGAGGGCCACGGCCCGGGCCACCGCCTCCTCCAGGACCTCGGCGTCCTCCACCAGGTGCGGCCCGGCGGTCTCGAGGAGCTCGAACAACGCCGGGTCGCCGATGAGCCCCGCCTTCACCACCTCGGCCAGGCCCGACAGGATCTCCCGGCGGGGCAAGGTGGAGAGAAGGATCGGGTCGGCCACCACGAGCCGGGGCTGGTGGAACGCTCCGATCAGGTTCTTGCCCCGGGGGTGGTCGATACCGGTCTTTCCCCCCACGCTCGAGTCCACCATGGCGAGGAGCGTGGTTGGGATCTGGACGAATCCGACGCCCCGGAGAACGGTGGCGGCCGCGAATCCGGCCACGTCCCCCACCACGCCCCCCCCGACGGCCACGACCAGGTCCTGCCGCTCGACCCCGGCGGCCAGAAGGGCGTCCCACAGGGCGGCCACGGTCTCCAAGTTCTTGTGCCCCTCGCCCGGCTCCATGGCAAACCGGCCGAGGACCGTCGCCCCCGCTCCCACGAGCGCCCGCTCGGCCGCCTCGGCCCACAGCCCCTCGACCGTGCGGTCGGTCACCAGGAAGATCCGTCGCCCCCCCAACGCCCCCCGGGCCGGCTCCAGGTCGGCCAGGCGATCCAGCAGGCTCGACCCCACCAGGACCGGGTAAGCCCTCTCCCCCAGCCCCACCCGCAGGGTTCTCACGGCCCCATCTCCTGGCGCACCCGTTGCCACACCTCTTCGACCACCTCGGGAAGCGACCGCCCCTCGGTCTCCACCTGGATCGCCACGGCGTCGTACAGGCCCGCCCGTCGGGCCAGGAGCTCCCGGGCCCGGCCCAGCGGATCCGGGCCACCCAGCAGCGGGCGCGGGGTGGAGCTCGCCGCGGCCCGGGCCACCGCCTCGTCGGCGCTCACCCGCAGGTTGATCACCAGGTGTTCCTGCAAAAGCCTCTGGTTCTCCTTCCGCAGCAGCACCCCGCCGCCGGTGGCGATCACCCGCCGGTCCTCCCCGAGCACCCGGGCCAGGGCCTCGGCCTCCCACCGCCGAAACCCCTCTTCCCCCTCCCCGGAGAAGATCTCCGGGATCGAGCGGCCCGCGGCCCGCTCGATCTCGGCGTCCAGGTCCACGAACCCCCACCCCAGGCGCTCCGCCACCCGGCGCCCCACGGCCGACTTGCCCGCGGCCATGAAACCGGTCAGGACGATGTTTCGACCCACCGCCGATTGATCCGGTCGAGGTAGGATTCCAGTGCCCCTTTGAGATCGGCCACGCTGTCCCCCCCGAACTTCTCGACGAGCGCCCGAGCCAACTCGAAGGCCAGCACGGCCTCGCCCACCACGCTCGCCGCTGCCACGGCGCACACGTCGCTGCGCTCGGTCGAGGCCTCGTGGGGGCGGCCGGTGACCAGGTCCACCGTGCGCAACGGCCGCATCAGGGTGGGGATCGGCTTCATGGCCGCCCGCACCCACACCTCCTCACCGTTGGTGATGCCCCCTTCGATCCCTCCCGCCCGGTTCGTCGGCCGCCGCACCCCACCCCGCCGGCCGTCCCCCGGCCCGCCCGGCAGGATCTCGTCGTGGACCCGACTGCCGGGGAGCCGGGCGCCCTCGAACCCGATGCCCACCTCGAACCCCTTGATCGCCGGGATGGCGAGAAACGCGGCTGCGAGCCGGGCGTCCAGCCGGCCCTCGGGCACCACGTGGGTCCCCAGCCCCACCGGGACGCCGGTGGCGAACACGACGAACGTGCCCCCCAGGGTGTCTCCGGCGGCCCGGGCCTGGTCCACGGCTCGGCAGGCGGCCTCGTCGGCGTGCGGGTCCGGCATCCGGATCCGAGCCGTCTCCGCCCGGGCATGGAGTTCGGGGAAGGGGTCTTCCCACGCCGCCTCCACCGACCCCACCGAGGTGACGAACGACCCGACCCGGATCCCGACCTCGGCGAGGAGGGCCTTGGCGACCCCACCGGCCGCCACCCGGGCCGCGGTCTCCCGGGCGCTGGCGCGTTCCAGCACGTTGCGGGCGTCGTCCAGGTCGTGCTTGAGCGCGCCGGGCAGGTCGGCGTGGCCCGGCCGCACCCGGGTCACCGGCGGGACCGCACCCCGGTGCTCCGGGGAAGGGCTCATGCCCTGCTGCCAGTTTCTCCAGTCCCGGTTCCGCACGGCGAGCACCACCGGGGCTCCGGTGGTCTCTCCCCAGCGCACGCCGGCCAGGATCTCCACCCGGTCGGCCTCGATCTTCATGCGGCCGCCCCGGCCGTAGCCACCCTGGCGGCGGGCCAGGTCCCGGTCGATCTCGGACGGATCCAAGGGCAGGCCCGCCGGCACCCCCTCCACCACCGCGATCAGGACCGGCCCGTGGGACTCCCCGGCCGTCCGGTAGCGCATCCCCATCACGGATTCTGGGCCGCCGTCTCCAGGGCCGGCGGGTTCACGATCTTCGGGGTGATGAAGATGATCAGCTCGGTCTTGTCCATGCGGTTGTTCTTGCTCTTGAACATCCACCCCACGAACGGCAGCTTCGACAGCCACGGGATCCCCGACTCCACGTTGGACTGCCGGTTCGTGATGATGCCCCCGATCACCGTGGTCTCGCCGTCCTTTACCAGGACCTCGGTGGTGGCCGCCCGGGTCTCCTTGCCCGGGGTCCGGGAGTCCACCGCCTGGAACGTGGCGGAGGGATCCTCTTTGGACAGGTCGATCTTCATGATGATGGACCGGTCGGCCGTGACGTGGGGGGTCACGTTGAGCCGCAGCTTGTACTCGATGGACTGGGTCTCGATCTTCTCCTCGGTGGCCGTGGTGAACGGGATCTCCACACCCTGGCTGATCTCGGCCGTCTTGTTGTCGAGGGTGGTCACCCTGGGCGACGAGATCACCCGGCCCTTGCCCGAGGTCTCGATGGCCGAGAGCCGAAGATCCAGGGAGAACACGTCGTTCACGTGGCCCAGGGTGAGGGCCAACGCCCCGCCCGGCCCGCCAGCCCCGCCGGCGCTCGGGAAGTTCACCGCGAAGTTGCCCACACCCGTGTCTCCGGAGATCCCGATCGAGTGGGGGAACGCCCAGTCCGTTGCCGCGCCCGTGCGGGGGCTCGCCTCGAACCGCCCCCCCCACTGGATCCCCAGGTCCTTCGCGAAGGTGGACGACACCTCCACGATCCGGGCCTCGATCAACACCTGGGGGGTCTGGGTGTCGAGCCGGCGCACGAGCTCCCGGGCCTCCTCGAGCCGCTCGGCCACGTCCTTGATCAGGATGGAGTTGGTCCGCTCGTCCACCGAGACCGAGCCCCGATCCGACAGCACGGCCTTGACCTTGTCCGACAGCTCCTGGGCCGAGGCGTAGTTCACCGCCACGATGTCCGTGACCAGCGGGGCCTGCTCCTTCTCCGCCTTTTCCTGCTCGAGCCTCCGGGCCCGCTCCTGGGCGAGCCGCTCGGCCGGGGCGATCCGGATCACGTTGCCCTCGCGCACCTTGTCGAGCCCCCGGGTCTTCAGAATCACGTCCAAGGCCTGGTCCCAGGGCACGTCCACCAGCCGCACCGTTACCTTACCCTGCACGTCGTCCCCGGCCACCAGGTTCAGCCCGCTCACCTCCCCGATCAGCCGCAGCACGTTGCGGATGTCGGCGTCCACGAAGTCCATCGAGAGCCGCCGGCCCGTGTAGATCGGCCCTCCTCCCTCCGCCTCTTCGCCGGCCGGCGCCTCCTCGGCCCCGGCGGGTTCGCCCTCCACGAGCACGATCTGGTCCTCTTCCCGCCGCACCGCAGCCACCCCGGTCTCGGGCGGCGCGGTCGAGCCCCCCGCCACCAGGACGGTCAGGTGGGTTGCGTCCCGCTCGATCCGGAACGGGGCGGGTTTTCGCAGATCCACCACCAGCCGGGTATCGCTGCCCCTGGGATAGGCGGCCACCAGCTTGACGGCGCCGGGAAACGCCGAGGTGTCGAGGGCCCGCCTGAACCGTTTGGGCAGGGTGGTGGCCGGGATGTCCACCACGATCCGCTCCGGCCCGGCCTCCACCACCCGGTGGGGCGCCGGCTTCGTGAACGCCAGCTCGATCCGGCTCCAGTCGGCGTCCTGGCGGAAGCCCAGGTCGCTCACCCTGCCGCCCCCGGCCAGGCTCTCCCACCGGGCTTCGGTAGCGGCGGGCCGGGCCTCCTCGGCCTTCTGGGCGGCGGGAGCGCGAGCCGCCTTCGGCTCGGGCTTCGGGGCCTCGGCGGGCTCGCCCAGCTTCAGCACGAACCCTTCCGACACCTTCTCGAGCCGGTACCCCTTCAACACCGAGGGGTCCTTCGCCTCCACCACCGCCCGGACCCGCCCCTCCTGGCGGCCCAGGCGCACCCTCACCACCGGGCCCTCCAGGTCCTTGGTGACCTGGGCCGCGGGGAGGGACACGCCCTCGGCGTCGATCACGAGCCTTCGGCCGTCCGAGAGCAGGAAGGCGGCCAGGTTCGTGGGTTCTTGGCCGAACCGGAACCGCAGGCCCTGGTTCCCGGCCAGCGGCTCCACCACCTCCTGGCGCATCTCGCCCCCGGAGGGCATCGCGGTCCGGGACTCCGTGGCTCGCAACCGCACCACCAGGTCGAGCCCGCCAGGGACCGGCTCGGCCACGGCCTCCACCGGCCCGGTTGGCCGCACCGTGATCTCCGCAGCCCCCTCCGGCAGGGCCCGGGCCTCCAGGGCCTCGATCACGCCGTCGCCCACGTCCACCCTGGGGGCCACCCCCTCTAGGGTCACCCCGTCGAGCCGCAGCGAAACCTGGGGAGGCGCGTCGGACACGCGCAGCCGGTGGGCCGGGGTGCCGTCCGCCTCCAGATGGATCCGGTCGCCCGTGTCCTGAGGGGAGATCGACAGGCCGGTGATGCGCACCCGTTGCGCCTCGGCCGCCGGGGCTACCGGGGCCGGGGGTTCGGCGCTCGTACGGGGCTGCGGTGCGGCGCACGCCGCCAACGTGGCCCCCAGGGCCGCCCCCCACACCGTCTTCCAGGCGCTCGGGCGCCGTATCGATTGGCTCATGGCCTCACCTCATCCTCGGGAGTGTGTAGCCGCAGGTCCACGGTCCGGGCCTGCACCTCTCCCAGCAGGTCCACCACCCGTTCCTCCACCACCACCCGATCCGGGTGGATCGCCACGATCTTCCCGCCCCGGTCACCCACCAGGGTCCCCACCCGCACCACGTACCCCTTGCCGTCGGGCGCTTCGACCAGGGCCCTTGCCGACTCCCCCGGTCCCCACACGATGCCGGCCACCCGGAGCTCCTCCACCGCGAACCGCTGCAGGGGCGTCTTGGGCACGAACACGTCGGGGGACTTCTTCTCCTTTTTCTTGGGCTCGATCCGGATGAACGGCTGGAACGGATCCCGCAGCCCCTCGGGGTCGTACACGAACGTGGGGGCTCCTTCGGCCGCCGAGGGGGTCGCCGCCTTCTGGGCCTTGGGCGCGGGCTTGCGCACGGGCGGCGCCTTGGCCGGAGCCGGGCTGGGCGGGGGCTCCCCGCCGCAGGCCCACAGCCCCGCGGCCAGCACCACCCCCCACCAGGCCGCACGCACCCGCCGGGGGATCACCGCTTCCCTCCCTTCCTCTTCTTTCGTTTCTTGTCCGCCGCGCCCTTCTCACCGGGCTCCAGAAACTTGTAGGTCACCGCCCGGCAGCTCACGGTGAGCTTCACCCCGCCGGCCTCCGGCTTGGGGTTTCCGAACTCGCTGGACACGATCGTGACGATCCGGGGAAGGCGTCCCACCTTGTCGAAGAACACCGCCACGTCGTGGTAGCGCCCAAGCACCTGCATCTCCAGGGGCACCTCGGCGTAGAAGTCCTTGGGCTGGCTCCCCCCCGGCTTGAACAACAGGAACTCGAGCCCCGAGTCCTTGCCCAGATCGCTGATGGTCTGGAGCAGGTCCGGGATCTCCTCCCGGTTGGGGAGCTTCTGGAGGGCCTCGGCCAGCTTCTCGTCCAGGTGCCGCACCTCTTCCTTCACCCGGGGGAGGTTGTCGGCGATGGCCTGGTTCTCACGGAGCTCCCGGCCGAGGCGCTCGTACCGATCCTCCAGGCCCCGGAGCTCCTGGAGCCGGGGCTGGAACCCCACGAAGTAGTAGCCCAGCCCCACGAACACGGTGAACCCCACCCACAGCAGGGCCTTTCGGCTCGCCGGCCACTTCAGATAGGTGTCGACCACGGCCGCCATGGCTCACCCCGCCTTCGGGTACACGATGGTCGTCTGGATCGTGAAGGACTTCAGATTCACCCCTCCCTTGTTCACCTGACGGGTCACCTCGAGCCGCACCCCGCGGAACAGCGGGCTGCGTTCCAAGGCGGTCATGAACCGCGCGATGGTCTGGTTGTCGATGGCGTACCCCTCGAGGGTCATCGCCCCCCCGCTGTCCCGGAGCCTCTCGAGCCACATCTTCTGGGGGATCAACCGGGCGATCTCATAGAGCACCCGCGAGGGGCCCCGCTGGCGCTCTTCCAGGCGGGCGATGACCTCCAGCTTCTCCTCCAGGTCCCGCTTCTTCTTCCGAAACTCCTTGACCTCCCCGATCACCTTCTGGAGCCGGGTGATCTCGGCCTTCCGGGCGGCGATGCGCTGCCGGGCCTCGGCGATGTCGGACCGGATCATGGAGTCGACCGTCACGATGGCCCCCACCAACGCGACCACGAGAACCGCCACCATCACGGCGTGGCGCCGGAGCACCTCCCTGCGCCGTTCGGCGCGGACCGGGAGCAGGTTGATGCGGATCATCGCTCGTCGATCCTCCGCAGTGCGAGCCCCGTGGCCACGGCTGCCACCGGCCCCACCTCTTCGAGATAGTCCGGGTCGAACCCCTTCTCGGACCAGCGGAGCCCCCGAAACGGGTTCAGGATCTCCACCGACACCCCCACCCGTTCCTCCACGGCGGCGGCCAAGCCTGGGACCCGGCAGGACCCCCCGCACAGGAACAGCCCGTCGATCTCTTCCTCGGCCGAGGTGGCGCTGAAGAAATCCAGGGACCGCTGGATCTCCAACACAAGATTCTCGGTGGTGAGCCGCAGCACCTCCAGGGCGTCCTGGGGCCCCAGGGTTCCCACGTGGCCGCCGAGCTTCAGCACCTCGGCCTCCTCATAGCTCACCCCGAGCTCCTTCTGGATCTCCTCCGTGAAGTTGGCGCCGCCCATGGTGATGTCTCGGGTGAAGGTGCTCACCCCGTTGCGCAACACGTTGATGTTCATGATGCTCGCGCCCACGTCCACGAGCACCACTGTCTTGTCCAGGTGCTCGGGATAGCTCACCTCGAAGATGTTCTCGAGGGCGAACGCATCCACGTCCACCACCTGGGGGGTGAGCCCGGCCTCGGTGATCACCGCGGCGTAGTCGTTGATGATGTCCTTTTTCACCGCCACGAGGAGGACCTCCATCTGGCCTTCCTCCTCAAGGGCCGGCCCGAGGATCTGAAAATCGACGTTCACTTCTTCGATCTCGAACGGAATGTACTGTTCCGCCTCCCACTGGATCTGATCCTCCAGTTCCTCCTCCGTCATGAGGGGAAGTTGGATCTTTTTCACGATCAGAGAGTGGCCGGAGACCGAAGTGGCGACGTTCTTGTTCTTGATTTTGAGATGGGAGAACAGGTTGCGGATCGATTCCACCACGACGGCCGAGTCCATGATCACGCCGTCGACGATGGCTTCGGGAGGGAGTTGGGCCACGCCCAGGTTGGTCAGGTCGTATCCGCCCTTATGGTGCCGGAGCTCCACCGCCTTGACGAAGTGACTTCCGATGTCCAGGCCCACCAGGTTCTTGGGTTTCCACAGTGCCATCCGGAGCTCCTGGCAAAGGCGGGCGGCGGCCTCCGCGGCCCTGGGCAGGCCGCAGGGAACTCGGAAAAAGTCCCGCCGGATCGTATCGGAGGGGTCTCACTGTGTCAAGGTTCCCCCACTTTCGGCTCGCCAAACACAGAAACCCATCGGATAGACCGTTCTCGCACTTGAGGGGGGACGAGTTCTTTTTCTGAGCCCATCCCCCGTTCGAGTCCGGGTTCCGGAACCGTGCCGACGAAACCCATACGGTAACGACCACCGGCCTTCCAAGTAACGTCCGCTAGGACGCTGGGAGGCTAGGACGCTAGGACGCATGAAAACCTACTTGATTCCAGAGTGTTCCAAGTATGACCCCGCCTCTTTGGCGCCACCTCACGGTCTCTGGGGGCATCGGTTCCAGGGGCCAGAATTCAGAAGTCGGTGGACAAGGAGAAGGCTCTTCGGTGCCCCGAGAGAGTCCCCCCGGGAACCCAAACTGCTTTTCGGGATTTCCTGTCTCCTGTCCGCTGAATTCCGGTTCCTGAAACCCATGCCCCACCGCGGAAACTGTGCGGGGATCGGTTCGAGTCACTTCCTCGCAAACAGGCCGCCTCGCGGTCTACTGGAGCTGACAACCGTCACGGCCCGGGGAAACGGAGTGCAAGCAAGAACCTGACCACCCGCCCCGCGTCCGGGAAACGAGGATCTCGCCGAACGGCGCGGTCATACCAAGTCGCGTTCAAATCTATTGCCCCCCTGCCCAGAGGGGCAAGGGTCCTGTCGGAGAGCCGGGCGCGGCCCCTTCGCTCGCCGCGCAGTGCCTCCGGCGTCTGGACTGCGAAAGGGTTCGGATTCCAACTGGTTGTCATGAAGCCAGCTCCCCCGCCCCATGCCTGCGCGGCGAATCTCAATGCCTGGCTTCGCGCCCGGCCGGAGGCAGGTCCCTTGCCCCGCCCCCGGCTGGGTATCCTATGGATGGCAACTTGGTATCAATGGGCAACGGCAGGCCACCGAAGGGGCGGCCTGCCGTTGTGGGGTTGGGAGGGGGCTCTGCCGGCCCGCGCTACGGTTGCGGCTCGTCCTTCGGCTCGCCGTTCTCGGGCTCGTCCTCCCGCTCGACCACCCGGGCCACGGCCGCCACGGTCTCGCCGGGCTCCATGTCGATCAGCTTCACGCCCTGGGTGTTGCGGCCGATCACCGGGATGCCGCCCACCCCGGTGCGGATGATCTTTCCGGAGCTCGCGATCAGGAACACCTGGTCCCCGTCCTCCACGGCCAGGACCCCCACCACCGGCCCGTTGCGCTCGGTGGTCTTGATGGTGATGATCCCCTTGCCGGCCCGGCTCTGGCGCCGGTACTCCTCCAAGGCGGTGCGCTTGCCGAACCCCTTCTCGGTCACGGTGAGAAGGGTGGTGCCCGGCCGCACCACGTCCACCGCCACCAGCTCGTCGCCGGGGCCGAGCTCGATCCCCTTCACCCCGCGGCTGGTGCGGCCCGTGGGCCGGATCTCCTCCTCCGAGAACCGGATGGCCAGACCGTTCCGGGTGCTCAGCACGATCTCCTGGTTGCCGTCGGTGAGCCGGGTGGCGATGAGGTCGTCGCCCCCGTCGAGGGTGATCGCCTGGATCCCCCGGGTCCTCCACGGCTTGGAGAACGCCCGGAGGTCCGTCTTCTTCACCAGGCCCCGTCGGGTCACCATGAGCACGTACCAGCCCTCCTGGAACTCCCGCACCGGCAGGAACGCCGAGATCGTCTCGCCCTTCTCGATGGGCAGCAGGTTCACGACGGCCTTGCCCCGGGCCGCAGCGCCCGCCTGGGGGATCTCGTGGACCTTGAGCCAGTACACCTTGCCCCGGTTGCTGAAGAACAGGATGTAGGAGTGGGTCGAGGCCACGAACAGGTGCTCGACGAAGTCCTCCTCCCGGGTCGTCATGCCCATCCGGCCCTTGCCGCCCCGGCGCTGGCTCCGGTACAGCGACACCGGGTTGCGCTTGATGTAGCCGGCGTGGGAGATGGTGACCACCATCTCCTCCTCGGCGATCAGGTCCTCGATGGTGATCTCCTCGGTCCGGGCCACGATCTCGGTGCGCCGTTCGTCCCCGTACTTGGCCCGGATCTCCTCGAACTCGGCCACCAGGATCTCGAGCACCTTCCGGTCGTCGGCCAGGATCCCCTCCAGCTCCTCGATCAGGCGCAGGGTCTCCCGGTACTCCTCCAAAATCTTGTCGCGCTCCAGCCCGGTCAGGCGGTGCAGCCGCAGGTCCAGGATCGCCTTGGCCTGCTCCTCGCTGAGGCCGAACCGCTCCATCAGCCCGGCCCGGGCCTCGGCCGGCGAGGCGCTGCCCCGGATCAGGGCGATCACGGCGTCGAGGTTGTCGAGCGCGATCTTGAACCCCTCGAGCACGTGGGCCCGGGCCCGGGCCTTGCGCAGCCGGAAATGGGTCCGGCGGATCGTCACCTCCCGCCGGTGGTCGATGTAGTGCTGAAGGGCCTCCTTGATGGTAAGCACCCGGGGCTGGCGGTCCACGATGGCCAGTAGGTTGATCCCGAAGGGGATCTCCATGCGGGTCATCTTGTACAGCCGGTTCAGCACGATCCGGGCGTCCTCGCCCCGCTTCAGCTCCACCACGACCCGGATCCCGTCCCGGTCCGACTCGTCCCGCAGGTCCGAGATGCCGTCGATCTTCTTGTCGCGCACCAGGCCGGCGATCTCCTCGATGAGCTTCGCCTTGTTCACCGTGTAAGGCAGCTCGGTGACCACGATCGCCTCCCGACCCGTGCGGGGGTGGCGCTCGATCAGGGCCCGGGCCCGGAGCCGGATCGTGCCCCGGCCGGTCCGATAGGCCTCATGGATCCCTTTCGTACCGTAGATGAACGCCCCGGTGGGGAAGTCCGGGCCGGGCAGGGCCCCCATCAGCTCCTCGATCGTGGCCCCGGGGTTCCGGGCCAGCAGCACGAGGGCGTTGCACAGCTCGGTCAGGTTGTGGGGGGGCACGTTGGTGCTCATCCCCACGGCGATGCCGGAGCTGCCGTTGGCCAGCAAGTTGGGGATGCGCGACGGAAGGACCAGGGGCTCCTCCAGAGAACCGTCGTAGTTGGGCCCGAAGTCCACCGTCTCCATGTCGATGTCGGCCAGCATCTCCCCGGCCAGCCGGGTGAGTCGGACCTCGGTGTACCGCATGGCCGCCGGCGCGTCGCCGTCGATCGAGCCGAAGTTGCCCTGCCCGTCCACCAGCGGGTAGCGCAGGCTGAAGTCCTGGGCCATGCGCACCAGCGTGTCGTACACCGCGGCGTCGCCGTGGGGGTGGTACTTACCGATCACGTCGCCCACCACCCGGGCCGACTTCTTGAACGGCTTGTCCCAGCGGTTCCCCAGGTCGTGCATGGCGAACAGGACCCGGCGGTGAACCGGCTTGAGCCCGTCGCGCACGTCGGGCAGGGCCCGGCCCACGATCACGCTCATGGCGTAATCGAGGTACGAGCGCTTCATCTCCTCTTCGATGGGGATCGGAATGCGCACACTCGGATTCTGCATGGGGTTCTCCAGGGGATGTCAGGAGGCGGGGACCGGCGATGGGCTCCCGGCGGGGCCCCTCCGGCGCGGGGTCACCACCCGTCCTCCACGGCCTCGAAGGCGTTCTCGAACACCTCCACCGTGGGGCTCGGGCCGTCCCAGCGCACGGCCACCACGTCGAAGCGCATCGGCGCCCCCTCGAGCCGCCGCTCCTTCGCGAAGTACTGGGCGAGGCGGGTGAGCTTGCGGCGCTTGCGCCGGTCCACGGCCTCGTGGGGGGCTCCGTAGGCCTGGCCGGCCCGGGTCTTCACCTCGAGGAACACCAGGGTCCGGCCGTGCAGGGCCACGCAGTCGATCTCGCCCAGGGGGCACCGGTAGTTGCGCTCGAGGATCCGGTACCCCCGGCGGCGAAGCACCTCCACCGCCAGATCCTCCCCGGCCTGGCCGAGTCGGCGGGTCCTCCGCGCGCTCACGACGTCCCGAACAGGCCCTGCTGGACCGGCAGGGCCCCGGCGAGCTCCCGGACCCCCCGGAAGGTGAGCCGGTGGGCCGGGCTGGGCCCCAGCCGGGCCAGGGCCTCGCGGTGGGCCGCGGTGGGGTAGCCCTTGTGGTCCTCGAACCCGTATCCCGGGTACCGCCGGCCCAGCTCCGCCATGAGGGCGTCCCGGTGCTCCTTGGCGATCACCGAGGCGGCCGCGATGGCGAGGCTGCGGCCGTCGCCCCCCACCAGGGTTCGCTGGGGCAGATCGAGGGGCAGGGGGTGGACCCCGTCCACCAGGAGGAGGTCGGGTTCCAGCCCCAGGTCCGCCACGGCCCGGCACATGGCCCGGAGCGAGGCCCGGAGGATGTTCGTCCGGTCGATCTCCTCCGGCGTGGCCTCGCCGACTCCCACGGCAACGGCTGCCTCGCGGATCCTGGGCACCAGCTCGGCCCGGGCCGCCGGCCGCAGCTTCTTGGAGTCGTCCAGGCCTGGGATCCGCACCCCCGGGGGGAGCACCACGGCCGCGGCCACCACCGGCCCGGCGAGCGGGCCGCGGCCCACCTCGTCCACGCCGCACACCCGCCGGGCCCCGGAGGCGTACGCCTCCCGGTCGGGTGTTCCCAGGGGCTCGCGGACCCGGCCCAACCCGGGGCTCCCGTCCCTAGTGGGTGCGCAGTTCCTTGAGCCGCGCCGCCTTGCCCCGCAGGGCCCGCAGGTAGTAGAGCTTGGCCCGACGCACCTTGCTGCGGGAGACCACGTCGATCTTCTCGATCAGGGGGCTGTGGACCGGGAAGGTCCGCTCCACGCCGACCCCGAAGCTCACCTTGCGCACCGTGATCGTCGAGCGGACCCCCCCGCCCTTCTTGGCGATCAGCACCCCCTCGAACACCTGCGTGCGCACCTTCTGCCCCTCCCGGATCCGGTAGTGGACACGCAGCTTGTCGCCGGGGCGCAGGTAGGGGACGTCCATCCGCATCTGCTCGCGTTCCAGCATGTCGATCACGTTCATGGCTGACTCCTTGTTACTTCGGGCCTCCGGCCCGCGTGAAGGCTGGAAAGCTGGAAAGCTGGGAGGTTGAAACGCTCCCAGCAACTTCGGTCGTCGGTCTACGGTCAACGGTCTGGGGTCTTCGGCCCGCCGGGCGGCTAGGCGGCCCGGCGGCTCCCGGGCCTCGACACCAAAGCCTCGGGGGCATGGGGCCTGCTGGAGCGCCCGCCCAACGGCCCGAGATCCCCGGAATTTCTCTAGTTTCTAGTCTCTAGTGTCTAGTCTCTAGCCTACGTCGATCCCTCGCGCATCCCGAACAGCCGGTCCACCACGATCGAGGCGGCGGAGCGCACCGAAAGGTGGTTGTACCCCGTGCCCGCGTCCACCGGCTCGAGCACGTCGTCGCACGCCTCGTACGCCTCGGGGGCCAGGCCCCATCCGGTCCCGAACACCACCAGTCCCCCCGCACCCGGCTCGGCCAACCGCTGACGGGCCGCCGCGAACCCGACCCGCCCCCCCTCCCGGCGGGCCGAGGTGGCGAGCACCCAGGGCCGGCCGCCCCACCGCTCCGCCAGGTCGGCCACGGCCTCGCCCAGGCCGCTCACCAGCCGGACCCCTTCCAGGGCCCGGCGCCGCCAGGGGTTGGTCCGGCCCCCAGCCCCCTGCACCCAGTGGCGGAGCAACCGCTCCAGCAGCTCGGTCTGGGCCCGAAGGGGGGTGACCACGTACAGCCCCGCCAGCCCGTAGGTGGCGGCCAGCCGGGCCAGGTCGTGCACGTCCAGCGGCGTCACGGCCGTGGCCACCACCCCACCGGTGCGGTCGAGCACGGGGTGGTGCACCAGGGCCAGGGCCGCGCTAGCCCTCGTCAACGGTCTCTCCCCGCAGGACCCTCCGGGCCAGTTCCCGCTCCTCGCCCGAGAGGTCGGCCCGCTCCAGGAGGTCCGGCCGGCGCCGCGCCGTGCGGATCACCGCCTGCCGCCGCCGCCACGCGGCGATCTCGCCGTGGTGGCCCGAAAGCAGCACGTCGGGCACCCTCAGCCCCCGGAACTCCCTGGGCCGGGTGTACTGGGGATACTCCAGCAGGCCGGCCGACAGGCTCTCGTCCTCGGGCGAGGCGGCATCCCCCAGCACGCCGGGGATCAACCGGGCCGTGGCCTCGATCACGACCCAGGCCGCGGCCTCCCCCCCCATCAACACGTAGTCCCCCACCGACACCTCGTCGTCGCAAAAGGCCCGGATCCGCTCGTCGAACCCCTCGTACCGGCCGCAGACCAGGGTCAGGCTGCCGGCGCCGGCGAACTCCCGGGCCACCTCCTGGCAGAACGGCCGGCCCTGGGGCGTGAGCAGGACCACCCGGGTGTCCGCGTCGGCCCGGCGCACATGCTCGATGGCGTCCACCACCGGCCCGGGCTTCATGACCATGCCCGCGCCGCCGCCGAAGGGGTAGTCGTCGGTGACCCGGTGGCGGCCCTCGCCGAACGGCCTGAGATCCACCAGGTCCACCCGGACACGGCCCTCTGTCACGGCCCGTCCCAGGATCCCCTCATCCAGGGGGCCGCGGAAGAACCCCGGAAACAGGGTGACGACGTGGACGGTCAGTCCCAGAGGCCCTCCGGCACCCGCACCACGATCCGCCCCGCCTCGGGGGCGATCTCCAGGACCCATTGTCTGACCACCGGGAGCATCCATTCCCGCCCTTGCCCGCTCCGGATCACCAGCACGTCGTGGGCGCCCGAGTCGAACACGTCGACCACCGTGCCCAGGATCCGGCCCTGTTCGTCCGCCACCTCGCAGCCCGGCAGGTCGGCATGGTAGTACTCGCCCTCATCCAGGGGGGGCAGCTCGGCCCGGTCCACGTACAGCACCGCGTGGGTCAACTCCCGCGCGGCCTCGGGGGTGTCGTACCCCTCGAACTTGACGAGCACGAACCGGCCGTGGAGCCGGTGGTGCTCCACCCGGATCGGCTCCGGCCCCCGGCCCCGATCCACGTAGAAGCGGGTGTATCCCTGGAGGCCCCGGGGCAGGTTTCCCCGGGGGTCGACCCGCACCTCGCCCCGCACCCCGTGGGGCCGGCCGATCCGGCCGACGGCGACGTGGCGGACCCGGGTCACGGCAGCCGCACCGGGAACTTACGAGCCCGAGGCCTCCGGCCGCTTGGCGTGGGCCTTGGCCCACACGCCGGTCTTGCGCAGCAGGCTCACCACGGTGTCGGAGGCCTTGGCCCCGTTCTCCAGCCAGTACAGGACCCGGTCCTCCTTCACCTCGATGGTGGCGGGATCGGTCAGGGGGTTGTAGGTGCCCAGCACCTCCAGGAACCGCCCGTCCCGGGGGGCCTCGGAAGGCGCCGCCACGATCCGGTAGAAGGGGCGCTTCTTGGCGCCGTGGCGAGCCAGTCGGATGCGTACAGCCATGGGTTTCACTCCTCACGAGGTTCGATCACGGCCGGGCCCATGGGCCCGGCCCCGTCACGCTCTCACACCGGAAGGCGGGGCATCCAGCCGCCCCGCCTCTTTTTCTTCTTGCCCCCGCCCTTGCGGCCCACCCCGAGCACGCCCATCCGCTTCATCATCTTCCGGGCGTCCTGGTAGCGACGGATCAGGCGGTTCACATCCTCGACCCGGGTGCCGCTGCCCCGGGCAATCCGGCGGCGGCGGCTCGCATTCAGGATCTCGGGCCGGCGACGCTCCTCCGGGGTCATGCTGTCCACGATCGCGATCACCCGCACGAGCTCCCGCTCGTCCACCCGCAGGTTCTTCACCTGCCCCATTCCGGGCACCATCTTGAGCAGGTCCTCCAGGCTGCCCAGCTTGCGCAGCATGCGCAGCTGGTCCCGGAAGTCCTCCAGGGTGAAGCGGTTGGACCGGAGCTTCTCCTCCAGCTCCTTTGCCGAGTCCTCGTCGATGGCCTGCTCGGCCTTCTCGATGAGGCTCATCACGTCGCCCATGCCCAGGATGCGCGACGCCATCCGCTCGGGGTGGAACACCTCGAGGGCGTCGAGCTTCTCGCCCACGCCCACCAGCTTGATGGGCCGCTGGGTGACGGCCTGGATCGACAGGGCCGCTCCCCCGCGGGCGTCGCCGTCCGCCTTGGTCAGGACCACCCCCGTGATGCCCACGGCCTCGTCGAACGCCTTGGCCACGTTCACCGCGTCCTGGCCGGTCATGGCGTCGGCCACGAGCAGGATCTCCCGGGGATCCAGGAGCTCCTTGAGCCGGCGGAGCTCGTCCATGAGCTCCTCGTCCACGTGGAGCCGCCCCGCGGTGTCCACGATGACCGTGTCGTACCCGCCCTTGCGGGCCTCCTCCAGGGCGGCCCGACAGATCTCCACCGGATCCTGATCGGGGCGCGAGGGGTACACGGCCACGCCCACGTCCGACGCCACCTTCTGGAGCTGGTCGATGGCCGCGGGCCGGTACACGTCGGCCGGCACCAGATAGGGATCCCGGCCCGCCCGGCGCTTCAGGTGGAGCGCCAGCTTGCCGGCCGTGGTCGTCTTGCCCGAGCCCTGGAGCCCCACCAGCATCACCGGCACCGGGGGCTTTCCGGCCACGTCCAAGGGGGCCACGTGCTCGCCCATCATCCGGACGAGCTCGTCGTGGACGATCTTGATCACCGTCTGGGCCGGGGTGAGGCTCCGCATCACCTCCTGGCCCTGGGCGCGTTCCCGCACCGCCTCCACGAACCGGCGCACCACCCGGTAGTGCACGTCGGCTTCCAGGAGCGCGAGGCGTACCTCTCTCAGCGCCGCCTGGATGTCCTTCTCGCCCAGGCGACCCTTGCCCCGCAACGAACGGAACACGCCGCTCAGTTTTTCGGACAGCGAATCGAACATGCGCAGAAGCCCCGGCCCGAGCGCACAACTCGAGCGTCCCCCGGATTTTTCGGAAACGGGAACTATAGGGAAGGCGTCAAGAAGGTGTCAAGGAGAAACGCCCGCAGCCAGGAACCGATCCCCGGGCTCCAGGCCCACACGGCTCTCCACCACCACGGCCGACGAGGTCTTGTCCTCCACCCCGATCACCACGGCCCGGGCCAGGGGGCTGCGCAGGTCCACCATCCCCTGGGCGCTCCGCCTGGCCTCGCTCGCCGGGAACTCCACCACGAGACCCCGCTCGACCCCATGGATCCGCCCCCGGTCCAGAAAGATCAGGTCCTGCTCCCCGTACACGCTGCGGTCGGGCTCTCCCCGCAGGACCACCCCCTCCAACCCCCGGGTGGTGGGCACCGCCGCCACCTCCACCGCGGGCGGCCGGTAGGCCATGACCCCCGCCCCGTTCTCCACGGCGTCGTACCCCTCCACGATCCTGGCGACGGCCCGGCCTCCGCCGGACGAGACCACCTCCAGATGCGCCAGGATCCGGACATATCGGCCCATCGGCTCGCCGTTGCTGGGGTGGAGCACCTCCTGACGGTCGTCGAACGCGGTGAGCCGGGTGCCCGGTGCGGGTGCCCGCCCGGAGGCCCAGGCGATCTCGATCTCCTCACCGGGGGCGTAGACCACCTTCCGCTGGGAGCGGGTGTCCACGGTGCCCAGCCGGGGCAGGGGGTGGGACGAGATGAAGTCCTGGGTGCGGGCCCGGGCGAACCGGTACACGGGCCGGGCGGCTCCCTCCGCCCCCGCGGCCGGGGTGCCCCGCTGCGGGGCCGGCGCCCCGGCGGCCTCGGCCATCGTCCCAGCCCCTTGGGCGGGCGTGAGCCGTTCCACCGGCAACCGGACGATTCGGGGCTCCGGCCGGGCCGGCCGGCCAGCGGACCGGTCGAACCGGATCTCTTCGCCCGGGAAGATCCAATGGGGGTTGCGGATGTGGGGGTTCATGGCCCACAGCTCGGGCCACAGGGACGGATCGTTCCACTGCCGCCCCGAGAGGTCCCACAGGGTGTCCCCGGGCGCCACCCGATAGGAGGGCTCGGCCGCGCCCACGGTCAGGGCTGTGCACACCCACACCGCCGCCGCACAAACGATCCGTGCCTTCACGGTCAGTCCTCCTCGCCCTGAAGCCGCCTTCGCGCCTCGCGGGCCGCGTCCGCCTGGGGGTACCGCTCCACCACCCGGGTCCAGAACACCCGGGCCTTGTCCGCCTCGCCCAGCCGGTCGTAGGCCAGCCCGATCTTCAGCAGGGCGTCGGGCGCCTTGGGCTCGTGGCCGTAGCGGTCCACCACCTTCTGGAACTCCACGATCGCCTGCTCGTACTGGCCCTGGGAGTAGTAACACTCGCCGATCCAGTACTGGGCGTTGTCCGCGTACTCGTGGTCCGGGTAGCGCTGAACGAACTCCTCGAAGTCCAGGATGGCCGCGCCGTAGCGTCCCTCGCGGTACGCGTTGAACGCCCGGCGGTACAGGTCGGCCGGCGCGGACAGGTCGGTGCGGGGCTCGGGCGCGGCCTGGGGCGGCTCGAGCTTCACCACCTTGAGCCGGGGCTCGGGCGCGGCGACCGGTTTCTTTTCGGCCACCCGCTCCAACGACTCAAGCCGGGCCTCCTGGGCATCGAGCCGCTCCCGCAGCCCCAGGAGGACCCGATTCATCTCGTCGAGCCGCAGCTCCAGCCGGGCCCTTCCTTGCTCCAGCTCCCGGACCCGGGCCTCCCAGGCCGGCGGCTGCTCCTTGGGCGGCGCGGCGGCGCACGCCCCCAGCCCGAGCACCACGACCGTTGCAGCAACAGACTTCGTAGCGGTGTTCACGGGTTCCCGACCTCCCGATCGAGGGTGATCCCATCGGCCCCGGCGTGGCCGGCGGCGCACCGGGACGCGCATACCATACCACCGGCCTTCTCGTCCACCAAGAACGCGGGGTTTGACAACGGCGTTTGTTTGTTATTACGCTTCACAAGCGACCGACGATCTTCGAGCCTGGATGATTCACGAGCGTTCGTCGCGAAGCCGGCGATGGTGCTTTCCGGTCGGGACGATGCCGAGGTGCGAGCAGGCTCCGGACCCCCTGGAATCGGGGCCTCGGCAGAAGAGCTCACGGATCATCCGGGCCGCCCCCAGCGGGGAAGGAGCGGGATCCATGCAAAGCCCCAAGGTTCCCGAAGCCACCATCAAGCGGCTCTCGATCTACATGCGGGTGCTCAAGGATCTGGAACGGAAGGGGGTCGAGGTAATCTCCAGCGCCGAGCTGGCCGATATATGTGGGGTCAACGCGGCCCAGATCCGCAAGGACCTGACCTATTTCGGGGAGTTCGGGGTGAGGGGGGTGGGCTACTACGTGAAGGAGCTCCACTTCGACATCCGAAAGGTGCTGGGCCTGAACCAGAAGCGCAACATCGCGCTGATCGGCGTGGGCAACCTGGGCCGGGCGCTGGCGAGCTACCGAAGCTTCACCGAGCACGGGTACGTGTTCGTGGCCGCCTTCGACGTGGACCCGAAAAAGGTGGGCACGTTCCTGCCCACCGGGGTGCCCATCGAGCATCTGGACGAGCTGCCCCGGGTGGCCCGCGAGAAGCACATCGAGATCGCGATCGTCACCACCCCGGCCGAGGCGGCACAGGATGCCGCCGATGCGGCGGTGCGGGCCGGCATCAAGGGGATCCTGAACTTCGCGCCGGTCCAGATCAGCGTGCCGGAGCACGTGAAGGTGAAAAAGGTTGACCTGACCACGGAGTTCGATAACTTGGTGTATCACCTGTCATCCGGAGCGTAGGGACGGACACGATGGCCGACTGGATCCTGGAAAACCCCGAGAACGTTTCCGAAGCCGACATCGTGGTCGGCATCCCCAGCTACAACGAGGCCGATGCGATCGCGTTTCCCACCCAGCAAGCGTCCTTGGGCCTGCAGGAGTACTTCAAGGGCTACCGCACGGTGATCGTCAACTGCGACAACGCGAGCACCGACAACACCAAGGACGCGTTCTTCAACGCCCCCTGCGAGGTGCCGCGGATCTACGTGTCCACCCCGCCGGGGGTAAAGGGCAAGGGCAACAACTTCCGGAACCTGTTCCGGTTGGTGACGGAGCTGGGCGCCCAGGCCGTGGTGGTGGTGGACGCAGACCTCAAGAGCATCACCCCCAGGTGGATCAAGGCCCTGGGCGATCCGCTCCTGGACGACTTCGGGTTCGTGGCGCCCCTGTACCTGCGCCACAAGTACGACGGCACCATCACGAACAACATCGCCTACCCTCTCACCCGGTGCCTCTACGGTCGGCGGGTGCGCCAACCCATCGGCGGCGACTTCGGGTTCTCGGGGGAGCTGGCCCGATTCTACCTGGAGCACGAGACCTGGAACGACGACGTGGCCCAGTTCGGCATCGATATCTGGATGACCACCCTGGCCATGTACTTCCGCAAACCCATCACCCAAGCGTTCCTGGGCCGGCCCAAGATCCACCGGCCCAAGGATCCGGCGGCGAGCCTGGGGCCCATGTTTCGCCAGGTGGTGGGGACCATCTTCCACCTGATGGAGCCGTTCGCCCCGTTCTGGCGCGAGGTTCGCCGCAGCCGCCCCACGGCGATCTTCGGCTTCGGGCTGGGCGAGACGGAGCAGCCGCCGCCGGTCAACGTGAACGTGGACGCCCTGTACGAGAAGTTCCGGGACGGAGCCGATCGCTACGACGCCGCGTGGAAGGAGGCCCTCGCGCCGGCCACCTACGCCAAGCTCGCCGAGGTGCGGCAGCTCGAGCCCGCCCACTTCGAGTTCCCGATCCCCCTGTGGGCCCACGTGCTCTACGACATGGCGGTGGCCCACCGCGACCGGGTGCTGCCGCGGGAGGAGCTGCTGGACTCCCTGGCGCCCCTGTACTTCGGCCGCACCCTTTCGTTCGTGCGGTCCACCGAGGGGATGGCGCTCCGGCAGGCCGAGGAGTACGTGGAGGACCAGTGCCTGGTGTTCGAGGACGCCAAGCCGTACCTGGTCGAGCGCTGGGGCGCCTGACCCGCATCCGTCGGAAAGGAGGAGGACGTGGCCCGGATCCTGATCGTGGACGACGAGGAACACATCCGCACCCTCTACACGTTGGAGCTGGAGGACGAGGGGCACGAGGTGTACGCCCTGGAGAGCGGGCGGAACATCGTGGAGCACGTGGAGTCGTTCCGCCCGGACGTGGTGATCCTGGACATCAAGATGGTGGACGTCAGCGGCCTGGACGTGCTCCAGGAGATCCGCAACCGGTTCTACGACCTGCCGGTGATCCTGTGCTCCGCCTACGGCTCGTACAAGGGGGACATCAAGAGCGTGGCCGCCGACTACTACGTGGTGAAGTCGTCCGACCTGACGGAGCTCAAGCGGAAGATCGAGCAGGCCCTCGAGGCGAGGATCCCCCAGGACTGACCCTTCCCGGCGCCCGGCGCGCACAGGCCGGCCCCCGGGGGCCGGCTTTTTTGCTGCGCCACCCTCACCCCAGCGGACATCCCCATGGTCAAGTACATCGCGGTGGCGGGCAACATGGGCAGCGGCAAGTCCAGCCTGGTGGAGTTCCTGTGCCGCCGGTACCCAGAGATCCGTCCGTTCTACGAGCGCAACGCCGAGAACCCCTACCTGGCCGACTTCTACCGGGACATGGACCGGTGGGCGTTCCACTCCCAGGTGTACTTCCTCACCCTCAAGTTCCGGGTACACCAGGAGCTGGACGCCTGCCCCCAGACCGTGATCCAGGACCGCACCATCTACGAGGACGCCGAGATCTTCGCCGAGAACCTCCACCGACGGGGCCACCTGACCGGCCGGGACTACCGGGCCTACCGCCTGCTGTACGAGACCATCCGCGCCAGCCTCAACCCGCCGGACCTGCTGATCTACCTGAAGTCGAGCATGTCCACGATCCGGCGACGCATCCGTCGCCGGGGTCGGGACTACGAGCAGGCCGTGGACCCGGCCTACCTCCGGGACCTCAACCGCCTGTACCGGTCCTGGATCCGACGCTACGACCTCTCGCCGGTCCTGGTGATCGACGCGGACCGTCTGGACTTCATCCACGATCTGGTGGACCGGCTGGAGGTGCTGGAGACGATCGAGCGGTACCTGTAGTACCACGTTGCGCTCAAATCCACTGGACCCCTGGGCCGAGGGACCTGCCGGAGAGCCGGGTGCGGCTCCTCAGCTCGCCGCGCAGCGCCTCTGACGCTCGGACCCCGAAATGATTCGGATTCCACCGAGTTGCCATGAGACCAGCTCTTCGGTTTCGTGCCTGCGCGGCGAGCCTTAGTGCCCGGCTTCGCGCACGGCCGGAGGCAGGTCCCTTTCTCCGCCCCGACGAGAACTCTCGGTTTGAACGCAACTCGGTATAGCCCCGCTCCAGCGCTTGACAGTTTTTTCACCCATCGTCTAGCGTTGCCCGCTACGGAGAGGAGCCGGATGCCCCGACTCGTTCTCGCTTCCGCCTCGCCCCGCCGCCGCGAGCTCCTGGCCGCGGCGGGGATCGACGCGGCCGTGTTTCCCACGGGGGTGGACGAGACCCTGCCCCCCGACACTCCCCTGGAGGAGGGCCTCCGGAAGGTGGCCCTGCGCAAGGCCCGGGCGGCCCGGGACGAGTTCCCGGCCGACTGGATCCTCGCGGCCGACACGGCGGTGGTTCTCGACCGGCGGGTGCTCGGAAAGCCGGCGGACCGGGAAGAGGCCGCCGCCATGCTCCGGGCGCTCTCGGGCCGGAGCCACCGGGTGATCACGGCCGTGGCCCTGCTGGGCCCCGGGGGAGCCGGGGCCGCTCGGACCTGCACCACCCGCGTGTGGTTCCGGCCCTTGGACGAGGAGCAGATCGCGTGGTACACGGCCCTGCCGGAGCCCTACGACAAGGCCGGGGCCTACGCGATCCAGGGCAGCGCGGCAGGGTTCGTGGAACGGATCGAGGGCTCGTACACGAACGTGGTGGGGCTGCCCCTGGCGGAGACCCTGGAGATGCTCGGAGGGACGGGCCTCCTCCCCTGGGAGGCCCCTCGGGCCCCTGCGGGGCCGTCTAGAGACTAGAGACTAGAAAAAGCAAGGGCTTCGGACCGTTGGGCGGGCGCTCCGGCAGGCCCCACGCCCCCGAGGCTTTGGTGTCGAGGCCCGGGAGCCGCCGGGCCGCCCAGCCGCCCAGCGGACCGAAGGCCCGAAAAGGTGATGGAGATGGACCACACAACCGAGATCGCCGAGCGGTACCGGGCCGTCCTGGAGCGGGTGCGGCGGGCGGCCGAGGCAGCCGGCCGCGACCCCCACGGGATCGTGCTGGTGGCCGTGTCCAAGAGGATGGGCCCGGAGCGGATCGAGGCGGCGTACCGGGCCGGGGCCCGGGACTTCGGGGAGAACTACGTCCAGGAGGCCCTGTCCAAGGTGGACCGCTTGCCCCCGGACGCCCGATGGCACATGATCGGCCACCTCCAGTCCAACAAGGCCCGTCGGGCGGTGGAGACGTTCGACTGGATCCACTCGCTGGATCGCCCGTCCCTGGGGGACGCGCTCGAGAAGGCGGCCGCGGCCCGCAACCGCACGGTGGACGTGCTGATCCAGGTGAACGTGGGCGGCGAGGCCACCAAGTCGGGCACCGACGCCGAAGGGGCCCAGGCTCTGCTCGGCCGGGCGGGCCACTGGCCCCACCTGAGGATCCGGGGGCTCATGACGATCCCCCCCTACCGGCCCGACCCCGAGGAGGTGCGGCCGTACTTCCGGGCCCTGCGCGAGCTGCGGGACCGCCTCCAGGCCGGGGCGCCCCCGGGGGTGCGGCTGGAGCACCTGAGCATGGGGATGAGCCACGACTTCCCGGTGGCCATCGAGGAGGGCGCCACCATGGTGCGCGTGGGAACGGCGATCTTCGGGGAGCGGGGGTGAGCCCAGCGGGCCGAAGTTCCTGGGAAGTTCCGGTAGGCGACGAAGCGGCCCGTTAGCGAAACAGGAACTTCTTGCACCCCCGCCCCAGAGTTTCGGCGGCGGGGCATGGGGTCTGTTTCCGGCCGCGCGCGAAGCCGGGCATGAGATTCGCCGCGCAGGCACGGGGCAGCAACAATGGTTTCATGGCCGTGCGGCCGGGGACGAACGGTTTCGCGGTGCGAGCGTTGGAGGCGCTGCGCGGCGAGCTAAGGAGCCGCACGCGGCTCTCCAACAGACCCCATGCCCCCCGACCGTGAGGTGATACCAACGATTGGAAATCAGGTAGGTTTCCAAGCATTCTAGCCTCCTAGCTTTCTAGCGTCCTAGCGGAAGTTACTGGGAAGAGCCTTTCAGCCTTCTAGCGGGCCGACGGCCCGAATCAAAACCGAAAAGGACGTAGCCATGTCAGCACTGCCACGCATCGCAGTGGTCGGGGTCGGCAACATGGGCGAGGCCCTGGTCAGGGGGCTCCTGAACGCCGGGGCCGTCCCGCCGGAGCACCTGGTGGGAGCCGAGAGGGTCGAGGCCCGCGCGAACGAGGTGTCCCAGCGATACGAGATCCGGGTCGAGGCGGACCCGGCCCGGGCGTGCGACGGCGCGGGGATCGTGGTGCTGGCGGTGAAACCCCAGGACCTGGCCCCGGCCCTGGAAGGGATCCGATCGGCCGGCGGCTCTCCCCTGGTGGTGAGCGTGTGCGCCGGCGTCACCCTGGCCCGCCTGGAGCGAGATCTGCCGGAGGGGACCCCGGTGGTCCGGGTCATGCCGAACACCCCGGCCCTGGTCGGGTGCGGCGCCAGCGTATACTGTGCAAACCGGTTCGTCACGTCGGAGCACCGCCGGTGGGTGGAGACGCTCCTGGGAGCGGTCGGCACCGTGCATGCGGTGGACAAGGAGGAGCTCCTCGACACCGTGACCGGCCTGAGCGGCAGCGGGCCGGCGTACGTGTTCGCGGTGATCGAGGCCCTGGCCGACGGCGGCGTGCTGATGGGGCTTCCCCGGCCGCTGGCGCGCCACCTGGCCGTGCAGACCGTGCTGGGGGCCGCCAGGCTGGCCCTGGAGAGCCCGGAGCACCCGGCGGAGCTGCGGGACCGGGTCACCTCCCCCGGGGGCACGACCGCCGCGGGGCTGCGGGAGCTCGAGGCCCGGGGGCTTCGCTCCGCCCTGATCGAGGCGGTGGCCGCGGCCACGGAGCGTTGCCGGGAGCTAGGCTAGTGTCGTGTTTCCGAAATTTCATGGTTTTCCCAGGGGGTGGGGCTGGGGGCCCCTGCTTCGCTGAACGGCCTCGCAGGGGCCGTCGCGTTTCGTCGGAGCCCCCAGCCCCACCGCCGCAATCCGCATACTTTTTTTGCGAAACGGAACACTAGGCTCCTGAGGCCGGGGCTCGACGCTACTCACGGAGGCGACACATGTTCGTGCTGGGCAACTTTCTCCTGGGGCTCGCCCGGGTGCTGGACCTGGTGCTCAACCTCTACTTCTGGGTGGTCCTGATCCGGGCCCTGCTGTCCTGGGTGAACCCGGACCCCTACAACCCGATCGTGCGGTTCCTCCACCGGGCCACGGACCCCGTGCTCTACTGGGTGCGCCGGAGGCTGCCGGTGGTGTTCGGGGGCATGGACTTCTCCCCCCTGATCGTGATCCTGGCCATCTACTTCCTGCGGCTCTTCCTGGTGGGCACGCTGGCCGATCTGGCCCTGCGCCTGCGCTGACGAGGTGTCCCCATGCGCCTGACCCCGGCCGACGTGATGGAACAGACGTTCCGGACCACCTTCCGGGGGTTCGACCCGGTGGAGGTGGACGCCTTCCTCCAGCGGATCGCGGACGAGTTGGAGCACCTTCGGGAGGAGCGGGACCGGCTGGCGCTGGAGCTCGAGGAGGAGAAGAAGGCCCGCCGCACCCTGGAGGAGGCGCTGGCCGCCGCCCGGACCCTGCAGGAGGGGATCCTGACGAAGGCCCGCCAGGAGGCAGAGCTCGTCGAGGCCCAGGCCCGGCAGCGGGCCGACCGGATCCTGGCCGAGGCCAACGAGGAGCTCCTGCGGGTACGGCGCGAGATCGAGACCCTGCGCCAGCGCTGGACCCTGTGGCTCGCCGAGGCCGAGGGTCTGGCCCACACCCTGCTGGCATGGGTGAAGGAGCGCAAGGACCGGCCGCCCCAGGCCCCCGAGCTCATCACGAACTGCGAAGAAGGGTCCGAGGACGATTCCGGTGCCGATGCGTGAGGTCCCCGGCGGGGTGGAGATCGACCTGTGGGTCCAGCCCCGGTCCAGCAAGACGGCGGTGGCGGGCCAACAGGGCGACGCGATCAAGATCCGGGTGGCGGCGCCGCCGGTGGAGGGCAAGGCCAACGCCGAGCTCGTACGGTTCCTGGCCAAGCAACTCGGCGTGCCCCGGTCGGCGGTGGAGGTGGTGCGGGGCGAGACCGGCCGCCGCAAGACGGTCCGGATCGCCGGGGTCACCGCTGCCGACGCACAAGCCCGACTGGGGGCTCCACCCCGGTGATCTCCACCTCGGCCCCGAACCGCTCTTGGGCGATCCGCAGCAGGATGCGGCGGTGGCACGCCTTTGCCGGGCCCTCGTAGCACACGAGGTATACGTCCTCGGTTCCAGACCGGGCCGCGAGCTCTGCCAGGCGCTCCAACGCAGCCCGGTCATTCTCGATCTGACGCCGGAACCTCGCCTCGTAGTCGCACTGCACGAAGGCCCGGTTGTGCGCCGCTTCCGAACCCCGGCCGAGCCGCTTCTCCAGGGCCTTCTTCCTCTCCAGGAACTCCCGGAGCAGCTCGGAAGACGGCGCGAGCTCGTCGTTGCCCCGGCCCCGGTTCACCAGCACCCGCCGGTCCCGTGGGATCCCCAGCCGTTTGAGATCCGCGATGCTCGCCTCCCGCAGCACGTGGTGCGCCTCCTTCCATTGCACGGACCCGCTCCCCCCTCTACACTTGCCTCCCTTTTCCACTTCCACCCCTACTCGCCGGCTAGCCTTTTGATGACCCTCTCCCCCGGCCAGCGGAAAATGGTGCTGGCCACGTTCCTGTTTACCCTGATGGGGATGCTGGTCAAGCATCTCCGGCCGATCCCGGCCCACGAGGTGGTGTTCTTCCGGGCCTGGGTGTCCCTGGTGGCGTGTGGGTGGATGCTCCGCCGGGTCGGCCGAAGCCCCTGGGGCTCCCACCGGGGGCTCCTGCTGACCCGGGGCGCGGCCGGGACCGGGGCCCTGCTGCTGTACTTCTACACCCTCCAGCGCATGCCCCTGGCCACGGCGGTCACGGTGCAGTACCTGTCGCCCCTGTTCACCGTGGCCCTATCGGGCCTGTGGCTACGCGAACCGGCCAGCCGGCGGCAGTGGGGATGGTTTCTGCTCTGTTTCGCCGGGGTGGCCCTGATGAAGGGGTTCGACCCGCGGGTCGGGCTGGGCGTGCTCGGGCTGGGGCTCACGGCCTCGGTGCTCGCCGGGGTGGCCTACAACCTGGTGCGGAGGCTGGCCGGCCTGGAGGACCCCCTGGTGGTGATCTTTTACTTCCCCCTGGTCACCCTTCCGCTGGTGGGCCCCTACACACTGACCCACTGGGTGTGGCCCCGAGGGATGCAGTGGGTGTGGCTGGTGGCCGTGGGGCTGCTGACCCAGGCCGCCCAGGTGCAGATGACCCGTGCCTACCACCTGGAGCCGGCATCCCGGGTGAGCCATCTCACGTACCTCGGGTCGGTGTTCGCCCTGGGGCTGGGCTACCTGGTGTTCGGCGAGAACTTACCCCTCGGCGCCCTGGCCGGCATGGCCCTGGTGCTCCTGGGCCTGGTGCAGGCCACCCGTGCGGGGAAAAGCCCGGATCGGTCCTGACGTCGGTCGTTGGTCGTCGGTCGGGGCCTTCGGCCCGCTAGGCAGCTAGGCGGCCAGGCGGCTCCCGAACCGTTCCAGAGCTCGGGGGCATGCCTGTAACACTCGGAAATCAGATAAGCTTTCAAACCCCATGACGCCCCAGCCTCCCAGCGTCCTAACGGAAGTTACATGGAAGCATCGTCAGGCCCCTGGGGGGCCCTACAACCCGCGGCGTAACCGGACGCCTTCCCGCGGCGGCGGGGGGCCTGTTTCCGGCCGTGCGTGAGTGCAGCATCCGACTTACGCTGCATCCGTCACTCAGCCCGGGGGACGAGGCGTTTCAGCGGATCTTATTGCGAGACTGCCCGGAAGCGAAGCCGACCGGGCACGCGGTGGCTGAGTGCCGGATGCAGCGACCATAGGAGCCACGCCCGGCGCTCCAATAGGCCCCCCGCCGCCGGGTTGGCGAGAGCCACTTGCCCTGGGGGGGCCAGGAGACCGTAGACCGAAGAGCGTGGACCGAAGTTACTGGGAAGCCCCCCTCGTGGCACGCTTGCGCCATCTTGGTAACACGCACGTTTCTGGTATAAGTTGTGGCCTTCCCCTGCATCGCCCCAACGGTCGGGAGACGATCGACGCATGGATTCGTCGCAAACCGAGGACGCACGCCCTCCCCGAGGCGTGGTGGCCCTGATGGGCTCCGGCGAGCTCACCGCCACCATGGTGGAGGTGCACAAGGCGCTGCTTCGCCGGCTGGGTGACCGGCCCAGGGCCGTGTTCCTCGACACCCCTGCCGGGTTCCAGCTGAACGCGGACCAGATCGCGGAGAAGGCCCAAGCCTACTTCCGGGAGCGGGTCGGCCACCCCCTGGGGGTGGCGTCGTTCCGGCGGAAGGGCCTGCCCCCCCTCGAGGTGGCGGAGGCGTTTCGGACGCTGCGGGCGGCCGACTACGTGCTGGTGGGCCCTGGCAGCCCCACCTATGCCCTGCGCCACTGGAAGGGCACGCCGGTCCCGGACATCCTGGTGGAGCGGGTCCGGTCAGGGGGCTGTCTGGCGGCCGCCAGCGCGGCGGCGCTCACCGTGGGTCGGTACACCCTGCCCGTGTACGAGATCTACAAGGTAGGCGAGGAACCCGCCTGGGTCGATGGCCTCGACCTGTTGGGCCGCCTCGGCCTCGATCTGGTGGTGGTGCCCCACTGGAACAACGCCGAGGGCGGCACCCACGACACCCGGTTCTGCTACATGGGCGAGCCCCGGTTCCGGGCGCTCGAGGCCCAACTGCCGCCTGCGCAAGGGATCCTGGGGATCGACGAGCACACCGCGGTGATCCTGGACTTCGGCGCCGGTCGGGCCGAGGTGCGGGGGCTGGGGGCCGCGACCCTGCGCCGGGACGGGCGGGAGAGTCGGTTCCCCAGCGGCCGCGCGTTTCCGTTGGAAGCCCTGGGTCCCGGTGCGGCTCCCGGCGAGGCGGTCCCCATCGACGCCGCCCCGCCGGAGCCCGGGCCCGCGGCCGGGCAGCCCGGTTTCTGGGATCGGGTCCGCAGCCTGGAGGAGGCCTTTCACCGGGCCCTGGCCGACGGGGACGCCCGGGGCGCGGTGCAGGCCGTGCTGGACCTGGACCGGTGGGTGATGGAGGCCTCGGACGAGTCCGACCGGGTCGAGGCCCGGGAGGTGCTCCGGGAGGCCATGGTCTCCCTGGGCGCGGAGCTGGCGACGAGGCCGGCCAGCCGGGAGGCGTGCCTCGCCCCCCTGGTGGAGGACCTGGTCCGGGTTCGGGAACGGTTCCGCCGCGAGGGGCGGTGGGCCGAGGCCGACGCCCTGCGCGAGGCCCTGGGCCGGACCGGCGTCACGGTGGAGGACACCCCGGAGGGGCCCCGGTGGCGGTGGGAATGACGGGCACGGCCGAGGCACGCCAAGCCCGAGGGCCGGTGCGGGTTCGGGAGCTGGACCCGCCGTCGGTGCGGGCCGAGTGGAGGACGTGGGGGCTCGAGTGGCCCGCGGCCTTCACCGCGCCCCCGTGGGTCTCGGCCTGGGCCGAGACCCTGGGCTCCGACCGGGAGGTCCGGTGGCTCGTGACCGAGGAGGCCGGAGCCCCGATCGGCGCGGTCCCGCTGGTGATCGCGGGGGACACGGCCCAGGTGGCCGGCAGCCCGGACGTGTGCGACCACCTGGACCTGGCCGCCCGGCCGGGCCGGCAGGCCGAGGTATGCCGGGCCCTCGCCCGGTTTCTGGCGCACAGGGGCGTTCGCCGACTCGACGCCGAGGCGGTGCGGCCCGACGCGCTCCTGGTCCGGGGCTGGAGGGCCGCGGGGCTGCCCGTGGACCTCCCCGGGGTGGCGGTCACCGTCGAGATGGACCTGCCGGCCTCGTGGGACGGCTACCTGGAGCGCCTCTCCAAGCACGATCGGCACGAGGTGCGCCGGAAACTGCGCCGCCTGGAGGAGGCCGGCCCGGTGGTCTGGCGCCGGTCCCAGGACCCGGCCGCCGACCTTCCGGTGTTCCTGCGCCTGTTCCGGGACAGCCGGCCCCGGAAGCGGGCCTTTCTGACCCCCGAAAGGCTCTCGTTCTTCCACCGGCTCGCGGCCGCCTTGGCCGCAGACGGGGTGCTCGACCTGGGCATCCTCGAGGTGGGGGACCGGCCGGTGGCCGCCACCTTCGGGTTCTCGTGGGCGGACACAGCGCATCTTTACAACAACGGGTTCGACCCCGCCTGGGCCGACCGCAGCGTCGGACTCGTGGCAAAGGTCCTGTCGGTGCGCGACGCCATCGAGCGGGGCATGGCACGCTACACCTTCCTACGGGGGGACGAGCCCTACAAGTTCCGGCTCGGCGGCCGCGCCGTGCCCCTCCTGGGGTTCCGGGCCCGGTTGAGCCCCTCGGGCGGGGGGGATCGCTGATGCGGCCGTCGCTGTGCATCGCCCTACTGTGCCTCCACTCCAGCCCCCTGGGCTCGCTGGGGGCGCGGGACACCGGGGGCATGAGCGTGGTGGTGCGGGAGACCGCCCGGCACCTGGCCCGGGCGGGTCACCGGGTGGACGTGTTCACCTCGCCCCCGGGATCCCGGGGGGCTGGGGTCCGGGTGCTGGCCCCGGGGGTGCGGCTGGTGGAGCTCGAGCCCGGGGTCCCCGCCCGGGCCGGCAAGCTGGCCCTCCGGGCCCGGGTGCCGGAGGTGGCAGCCGCGGTGGAGAGGTTCCGGAGCCGCGAAGGGCTCGCCTACGACCTGGTCCACAGCCACTACTGGCTCTCGGCCCTGGCCGGCGAGCGGCTGGCGGCCCGGTGGGGCGCTCCCCACGCGATCACGTTCCACACCCTGGCCGCGGTCAAGAACCGGCTCGGCTGCGGCGAGGACGAGCCCCGGGTCCGCCAGGAAGAGGAAACCCGGCTGGGCCGGACGGCCGACCGGGTGATCGTGCCCAGCCTGCGGGAGGCGGGGGAGCTGGAGCGGTGCTGCCCGGGCGCGCCGGTGCAGGTGGTTCCCTGCGGCGTGGACCCGGCGAGGTTCCGGCCCGTGGCCCCGGCGTCGAGGCCGCACCGTGGGCCCCTGCTTCTGTACGTGGGCCGGATCACCCCGGTCAAGGGTCTCGACATCCTTCTGGCCGCGTTGGCCCGGTTGGGGCCGGACACCCACCTGTGGGTGGTGGGGGGCGAGGGCCCGGCCGACGCCGCTCGGGTGGAAGTCTGGGCCCGGGAGGCGGGGGTGGGGGGACGGGTCCGGTACCTGGGCTCCCAGGGCCACGACCGGCTCCCCGCCCTCTACTCGGCGGCCGACGCCGTGGTCGTGCCGAGCCGGTACGAGAGCTTCGGCCTCGTGATCCTGGAGGCTCTGGCCACGGGCACGCCCGTGGCCTCCACCCGGGTGGGGGTGGCCGAGGAGGCGATCCGCCCCGGCGAGAACGGCTGCCTGGCCGACGCGGCCGACCCCGACGCCCTGGCCCAGGCCCTCCGGTCGGCCCTGGCCCTGCCCCGGCTCCCCGACCGGATCCGGGAAAGCGTGGCCCGGTTCTCCTGGGACCGGGTCACCGGGGACCTGGCGGCCGTGTACCACGACCTGGTGCG
Organism: Deferrisoma camini S3R1; assembly: GCF_000526155.1. Taxonomy (NCBI): domain Bacteria; kingdom Pseudomonadati; phylum Thermodesulfobacteriota; class Deferrisomatia; order Deferrisomatales; family Deferrisomataceae; genus Deferrisoma; species Deferrisoma camini. The sequence continues at coordinate 2,747,309 of NZ_JAFN01000001.1, forward strand.
GCCGGCGCCCCTGGCCGCCTTCTCGTGATTCGGAGGATCCCATGCCCCCTTCCCTTCGACCGCTCGACGTGAGCCCCGTGGACCTGCTGGTGGTGGCGCCCCACCCCGACGACGCCGAGTTCGGCGCCGGGGGCACCGTGGCCCGGTGGACCGACGAGGGCCGAGGCGTGGCCTACGTAGTGGTCACCAGCGGGGAGAAGGGCTCGGCCGATCCGGACGCCGACCCGAGGGCCCTGGCCCGGGTGAGGGAGGCCGAGCAGACGGCCGCCGCCCGGCTGCTGGGGGTGAACCAGGTGGTGTTCCTGCGCGAGCCCGACCAGGGGCTCGAGGACACGCCGGAGTTCCGCCGCGAGATGGTCCGGTGGATCCGGGCCTTCCGGCCGAGGATCGTGGTCACCTCGGACCCGTACCGGCGGTACCTGTGGCACCGGGATCACCGGGTGGTGGGCCAGGTGGTGATGGACGCGGTGTTCCCCTACGCCCGGGACCCCTTGGCCTTTCCCGAGCTCCTGGAGGAGGGCCTGTTCCCCCACAAGGTGGCCGAGGTGTGGTGCTGGGCCAGCGAGGACCCCAACCACCGGGTGGACGTGACCGGGGTGTTCGCGCGCAAGGTGGAGGCCCTGGGCTGCCACCAGAGCCAGCTGGCCGGGCTTCCGTTCGAGGACCCGGCCGCCTGGCTGCGGGCCCGGGCCCGGGAGGCGGCCCGGGGCACCCCCTACGAGCTGGCGGAGGCGTTCCACCGGGCCGTGGCCCTGCCGTAGCCGCCCGCCGGCCCGTACCCGACCACCCGGGCCGAACCGTCCGGCCAGGCGTCCACGGCGAGTACCGAGCCGGGCTGGGGGTAGCCGTCCGTGACGCCGTACCGGTGCAGGGCGGCCTTCCGCCTCGGGTCCGGGTCGGCCCCGGCCAGGCGCAGCACCAGGAACGCCAGGGGGTCGCCGTGGGTCACCGCCACCACCACGCCGCCCGGGTGCGTGCGGGCCGCCCGGCCGAGGAACCGCAGCATCCGCCCGGCCACCTCGGGGGGCTGCTCGAACCCGGGGCCGGCGCCCGTGTAGAAGTCCTCGCCCGCGGCCCGGGCCTCGGCCAGGGGGCGGCCCTCGAACGGGGTGCGCACCTCGTGGAGCAGCCGCGAGATCCTCAGGCGCAGGTTCGGGTGGAACCGCAGGATCTCGGCCGCGGTCTGCCGGGCCCGCAGCAGGGGGCTCGCGTACACGGCGGCCAGCGGTGCGTCCGCCAGCCCCTCCCCCACCTGCCGGGCCTGGCGGCGGCCCTCGGGGCTCAGCCCGAACCGGGGCAGCCGGCCGTACAGGATCCGGCCGGGGTTGTGGACCCGGCCGTGCCGCACCAGGAGAACCCGCGTCGGGGCGTGTTCCATGTCGTCCCTTCCCACTAACTTCGGTCGTTGGTCGTCAGTCGTTGGTCGTCGGTCGAAAGCTCGCCCCGACATCGGAGCCGGGGGGCATGGGGATCAGGGGTCAGAATTCAGAAGCCGGCGGACAGGGAGAAGACTCTTCGGTGCCCCGAGAGGATCCCGCCGGGAACCCAAACTGCTTTGTGGGAGTTCCTGTCTTCTGCCCGCTGAAATTTGGTCCCTGAACCCCATGCCCCGCCGCCAACGCCCCCGGATCACTGAACGTTACTTTTCTTCGTTGCCCGACCCCGCAGGGGCAAAGGGGCGTCCACCTCGTCCCCTTCTTGACGGGTGGCCCCCGCGTCTGTTACCCACACAGGACGATTGGTCTGGGGCCTTCGGCCCGCTGGGCGGCTCTCGAATCGCGCCAAAACTCGGGGGAATGGGGTTTGCTGGAGAGCCAGCCAAACGGCCCGAGGCCACTGGAATTTCTCTAGTTTCTAGTCTCTAGTTTCTAGTCTTTGGACGGCCCCCACAGGGGCCTGTTGGAACTTCTATAAGAGAAAGGATATCGCGCAGTGGCCCTAGCGAACGAGCACTACCTGAAGCTGAAGGCAGGCTACCTGTTCCCCGAGATCGCCCGCCGGGTCAACACCTTCGCCCAGGCCCACCCCGAGGCGCGGATCATCCGGCTGGGCATCGGCGACGTGACCCGCCCCCTGGTCCCCGCGGTGGTCGAGGCGTTCCACCGGGCCGTGGACGAGATGGCCCGGGCCGAGACCTTCCGGGGGTACGGGCCGGAGCAGGGGTACGACTTCCTGATCGAGGCGATCCGGGAGAGGGCCTATGCCCCCCTCGGCGTGGACCTGAGGCCCTCGGAGATCTTCGTCTCCGACGGGTCCAAGTGCGACACCTCCAACATCCTCGACATCTTCGGCCTGGACAACCGGGTGGCCATCTGCGACCCGGTGTACCCCGTGTACAACGACACCAACGTGATGGCGGGCCGCACCGGCCCGGCCGACGAGCGGGGCTACTACCAGGGCATCGTGTACCTGCCGTGCACCGCGGAGAACGGGTTCATCCCGGAACTGCCGGACGAGCCGGTGGACCTGATCTACCTGTGCTACCCCAACAACCCCACGGGCACGGTGGCGACCCGGGACCAGCTGGCCCGGTGGGTGGAGTACGCCCTGGAGCACGACGCGGTGATCCTGTTCGACGCGGCCTACGAGGCGTTCATCACCGAGCCGGGCATCCCCCACTCCATCTACGAGGTGCCCGGGGCCGAGCGGTGCGCCATCGAGTTCCGCAGCTTCTCCAAGACCGCCGGGTTCACCGGGGTGCGCTGCGCCCTGACCGTGGTGCCCGAGGCGCTGACGGCCCGCACCCCCTCCGGCGAGCGAGTCAGTCTGAACAAGCTGTGGAACCGGCGCCAGTCCACCAAGTTCAACGGGGTCAGCTACCCGGTTCAGCGGGCCGCGGCCGCGGTGTACTCGGACGAGGGCTGGGAGCAGGTGCGCCGGGAGATCGCCTACTACATGGAGAACGCCCGGATCATCCGGGAGGGGCTCGCCGCGGCCGGCATCACCTGCTACGGCGGGGTCAACGCCCCCTACATCTGGCTCAAGACCCCCGGCGGGATGTCCAGCTGGGACTTCTTCGACCGGCTGCTGGAGGAGTGCCACGTGGTGGGCACCCCGGGGAGCGGGTTCGGCCCGAGCGGGGAGGGGTACTTCCGGCTGTCGGCCTTCGGGGACCGGGCCAACGTGGAGGCGGCCGTGGACCGGATCCGCAGTCGGTGGGGACGATGAGCGCCCCCGACCGACCCAAGGCCGTGGTGCTCCTGAGCGGGGGGCTCGACTCGGCCACCTGCCTAGCCGTGGCCCGGGCCGAGGGGTACGAGTGCCACTGCCTGAGCTTCGCCTACGGGCAGCGCCACGACGTGGAGCTCGAGGCCGCCCGGCGGGTGGCCCGGGCCCTCGGCGCGGCCGAGCACAAGGTGATCCGGCTCGATCTGCGGGCGTTCGGCGGCTCGGCCCTGACCGACGACATCGAGGTGCCCCGGCCGGCCGACGAGGCCGAGATCGGCCGGGGCGGCATCCCGGTGACCTACGTGCCCGCCCGCAACACCATCTTCCTCTCGTTCGGGCTCGCCTGGGCCGAGGTCCTGGGCGCCTTCGACCTGTTCATCGGGGCCAACGCCCTGGACTACTCGGGCTACCCCGACTGCCGGCCCGAGTTCCTCGAGGCGTTCGAGCGGGTGGCCAACCTGGGCACCAAGGCCGGGGCCGAGGGCCACCGGTTCCGCATCCACGCCCCGTTGCTGCGGCTGACCAAGGCCGAGATCATCCGGAAGGGGGCCGCCCTGGGGGTGGACTACGGGCTCACCCACTCCTGCTACGACCCGGACCCCGAGGGCCGGGCCTGCGGCGGCTGCGACAGCTGCCTGCTGCGGAAGAAAGGGTTTCGGGAGGCCGGCGTGCCGGACCCCACCCCGTACCGGACGTAAAGGGGGCTACTCCTCCACCGCGATCGCCCCCGGCGCGCACTCGTCCGCGGCCCGGCGTACGGCCTCCTCGTGCTCCGGCGGAACCACGTCCATCTTGACCACGCCCCGGAGGTTCCGGTCGTCGTAGTCGAACACCGCCGGGCACACCCGGTGGCAGTTGCCGTCGCCCATGCACAGATCGTAGTCGATGCGCACCTTCATCGGAGCCTCCTGGGGGGTGCAGACGGGCCCGCGGGGCCCGGAGGGATGGGACGACCCGAGGGTACCGCGACCCCGCCCCCTGTCAACGCACGCGAGGGCCCATGATCCGTCACCTGCCCAACGTCCTCACCGCCAGCCGCATCGCCCTGGTGCCGTTCCTCCTGTGGCTCATGGCCGAGGAACGGTTCGGCACGGCGCTGGTGCTGTGCGGGGTGGCCGGGATCACGGACGCCCTCGACGGGTACCTGGCCCGCCGGTGGAACCAGGTGACCCGGCTGGGCGCGGTGCTCGACCCGATCGCGGACAAGGTCCTGGTGGTGGGCAGCGTGGTGGTTCTGGCGGGGCAAGGCCGGGTCCCGGCGTGGCTGGCCGGGCTGGTGGTGGGACGGGACGCCCTGATCCTGGGGGGTGCGGTGGTGTACCAGGCGGTCACGGGCCGGCTGGAGATCCGGCCCACCGCCCTGAGCAAGGTGAACACCTTCCTCCAGATCGTGGTGGTGATCGGGGCCATCCTGGAGGGCGCCGGGATCCCCTTGGGGCGGGTGCTCGGATGGGGCTTCGTGGCCGCCGGGATCACCACGGCCGGCTCGGGGCTCCACTACCTTTTGGCCTGGACGATCAAGGCGTTCTCCCGCCCCCCGGCATCCCCCCGGGAGTGACCCCTACCCCTTGTGGCACCCCCCGCACTCGTAGGGCGCCTTCCGGCCCTCCTTCTTGTTCACCTCGGCGTGGCAGCTTCGGCACAGGCCGTGGAACGCCTTGAACAGCGTGGGGATCTTCTGCACCCCCAGCTTCTTCTTCAGCGCCGTGTACTTCTTGGCGTACCCGTCCTCGCGGTTGGACAGGTGGCAGTCGTGGCACAGCCCCTCGTGCACGGTGTTCATGTGGCAGCCCTTGCAGTCGGTCTGCCCCTGGCGGATCATCACGATGTTGTGGTGACACTGCTCGCACCGGACCCCCCACTGCTCCACGTGCTTGCGGTGGGGCAGAACCACCACGCCGCGGCGGGCCCTGGGCAGCACCACCTCGTCCCGCACGCCCCAGGCGACGCCCGCCGTTCCCACCACCCCGGCGACGACCAGCGCAACGACCCGCTTCCCCATCGGATCCCTCCTCTGCAAGAAGAACGAAAAAAGCCCCCCGCGAACGCGGAGGGCCCTTCTACCAAGCCGGCCGTGGGGGGTCAACCGGCCACGATCAACTCCTCGAGCCGCCGCTTGGGCACGTGGTGCATGCCGCGCTCGTCCCGCCAGTACCGAACGTCGCCGCCGGGTTCCAGGTCCTCGATCACCACGGTCTCGGCCGGCTTGCCCAGCGCCAGCACCAGCCGGATGAAGAGGTGCTCGGGGATCGACAGGGCCTCGCGCAGCCGGTCCTTCTGGATGGCGCCGATCATGCATCCCCCGAGCCCCCGCTCCACGGCCCCCAGCAGCATGGTCTGGGCGGCGATGCCGTCGTCGCACCACCAGTCCTTGGCGATCCGGGTGTCCACGGTGATCACGATGTAGGCCGTGGGCCGCTCGCCCGGCTCCGGCCCGGGCCAGTCCCTGAGGTAGCCGGCCCAGGCCAGGCAGGGGAAGATCCTGGCGTTGGTGTCGGGGTCGCACGACAGGATATAGCGCAGGGGCTGGCGGTTCGCGGCCGAGGCGGTGTGCCGGGCCAGGTCCACCAGCTCCACCAGGGTGTCCCGCCCGATCCGGTGCGTCTCGTCGAACCGCCGGTAGCTGCGGTTCCGGAGCACCAGGCTGCGCAGCTCGCTCATGTTCGTCCTCCTTCGGATTCGTCCCGGGGGATGTGGGGCAGCACGAGGAACGTGCCCGTGGCGTGGCCCACCAGCTCCCCGGCATCGTCCCACAGGTGCATCTGCGCCACGTCCTGGCGCCGGCCGGCCTTGAGCACCTCGCCCACCGCCCGCAGGCCCACGCGCCTCGCCGGCCGGAGGAAGTGGACCGACATCTCGGACGTGGCGATCCAGCACCGCTCGGTCCGGGCCACGGCGCAGGCGAACCACCCCGCCGAGTCGAGCAGCGTGGCGTACACCCCGCCGTGGATCCCCCCCAGCCCGTGGTCGAGGCCCGGGTGATATGGTAGCGTGACGACGGCCCGGTCCCGGTCGTCGAACGCCAGGCGCATCCCGAAGGTCTTGGCGATGGGCGCCCGCTCGTGGAACAGGCGAAGGAGCTCGCTGCGGCGCCGGGCGCGCTCCATGGGGGTTCCTCCCGAACGTGAAAAAGGCGACCCTTTCGGGGCCGCCATTGTGTCACGGTCGACATCGCGAGGCCAGGGCGGTGAGGAAAAAGGGAGGGACGGACCTCCGTGTCCTTCCCGCCCGGACGGGGCTCGCCGGCACCTCCGTGTCCCGGCCCGGGCCGCCCCGCCCATCTCGCCTTCAGCCCATGGATCGGCAGCCCCCCGGCCGGGCTTGAGGATTTTTTTCGAAGCACGCCGACCCGGGCGTTCAAGGGCCTGCCGCGGCCGGCCGATCCGGAATCCATTCCCCTGCAAGTGCAAGGAGTTGGGCCATGGACCTGAAGCGAACCGTGGAGGCCGTTCTGGAGAGCGGCGTGTGCCCGCCCGACCAGGCCATGGCGATCCTCCGACACCTGGAAGGGGGGCGACCGGGGTCGGAGGAGACCCGGATGCTGAACCGGCTCCGCGAGGCGCTCGAAACCGGAGAGGTGCGGATCCCGGCCGCCAGCCGCTACCGCAACATCATGGAGGAGCTGGTGTGGGCCGAGGTGGAGCGCCGGTGCGAGGACCCCGCGGTGCTCCGGGCCGTACGGACCAACCTCCACGACATCATGGCCTACGCCCTGAACCGGCTGCCGCCGCTGTACGCCACCAGCCTGGAGGGGGCCGCGTTCCAGCGGCACCGGGCCGAGGCGGAGCTGGGCGGGCTGGTGGCCTCGCGGGTGGACGAGGCGCTGGCCACCACGGCCCGGAAGCCCGAGTGGCACCCCGAACGGGTCCCCCTGGTGGACGACCCGGCCCCCCGGCTGATCGAGGCCCTGCAAAGGCTGGGCGAGGCCCGTTGACCCCCGGGTCCACGAGCACAGGGGGGCCGCCGGAACGACGGCGGTGGGGGCCGGTCCTCGCTCCGTTGTGGACCGCGGTGCTGCTCGCGCTGGCGGCGGCCGGCACGGCCCGGGCGCAGGCCCAGGACCCCGGATCCCCGCCTTCCCCCCGGAAGGTCTCGGTGCTGCCGATCGCCTTCTACACCCAGGAGACGAGCCTCGCCTTCGGCGGCATGCTGGTGCGGGCGTTCCGGCGGCCCGGCGACGGGGCGGACGCCCGGCCCAGCAGCGTCATCGGGGTGGCCTTCTACACCCTCCGGTCCCAGTACAACCTGGCCCTCAGCCCCTCGCTGTACCTACGGGACGGCCGGTATCTCCTTCGGTTCTCGGCGGCGTTCAACGAGTGGCCCAGCACGTTCTGGGGGGTGGGCAGCGGCGTGTCCGACGACGACGAGGAGGACTTCACCCGCCGCACGGTCTCGTTCGAGGCGGCGTTCCTCCGGCGGCTGTGGGGACCGCTGCGGGCCGGACCGGCGGTGGACCTGTCGTTCACCACGATCTCCGAGGTGGAGCCCGGGGGGTTCCTCGACCGGGAGGCGTTCCGGGGCAGCCGCGGGGGGGACGTGGCGGGGGCCGGGGGGGTGGTGGAGTGGGACTCCCGGGATCAGGAGTTCTGGCCGACGTCGGGGGCGTACCACACGGTGCGGGTGGTACGGTACGCGGGCCGGCCCCTGGGGGAGTTTCCGTTCACCCGCATCACCGTGGACCTGCGGGGGTTCGTGTCGCCGTGGCGGGGCCACGTGCTGGCCGCCCAGGTCACCGGGGCGTTCACCCGGGGCCGGCCCCCGTTCTTCCGGTTGGCCGAGATGGGCGGGCCCGTGAACATGCGGGGGCTGTACGAGGGCCGGCTCCGGGACCGAAACCTGCTCACGGCCCAGGTGGAGTACCGGGTCCCCCTGGGGGCCCGGTTCGCGGGCGTGCTCTTTGCCGGGGCGGGAGAGGTGGCCCCCAGCCTCCGGGGCTTCGGCTTGGGGGGGATCCTGGTGTCCGGGGGTGCGGGCCTGCGGTTCGCCCTGGACCCCGAGAACCGCATGAACCTCCGGCTGGACGTGGGCGTCTCCCGCTTCGGGGCCGCCCCCATCGTTACGGTGAACGAGGCGTTCTGACCCCGCCCGGGGGCTGACCCAGCGGGAGCCACACCCGGAACCGGCAGCCCCGCCCCGGGGCGGTGTCGAGCTCGATCTCGCCGCCGTGGTCGCGCACGATGCCGTAGGCCACGGCCAGGCCCAGCCCCGTGCCGGCCCCCTCCTCCTTGGTGGTGAAGAACGGTTCGAACGCCTGCTCGGCCACCTGCCGCGGCATGCCCGGGCCGTCGTCCTCCACCTCGAACCACGCCCGACCCGGCTCCGAGCCCACCCGCACCACCACGGTTCCCGCCCCGCCTGCGGCCTCGCCGGCGTTGAGGAGCAGGTTCAGGAGCACCTGCTCCATGCCCGACGGATCCGCCTCGACCACCGGTCCGGGGTCCTGGGGAAGCCGGAACTCCACGCCCTTGGGCAGGGCCGGCCGGGCCAGCTCCGCCACCCGGATCGCCAGCTCGCCGAGGCGCAGGGGCTCCGTCCGCGGCCGGGACCCCCGGCCGAAGGCGAGCACCCGGTACGCCAGCTCCGAGGCCTGGGCGCACGCCGACAGGATCCGGTCGATCCGTTCCCGGCCCGGGGTCTCCAGACCGCCGTGCACGTGGAGCAGCTCGGCGTTCCCCTGGATGGTCATCAAGAGGTTCTTGAACTCGTGGGCGAGGCCGGAGGCGAGCCGGCCCAGGCTCTCCATGCGCTGGGCCCGGGACAGGGCGTCCTCGGTGCGCGCCTCCCGGGTCACGTCGTACAGGGCCAGCAGGGCCCCCGGGGTCAGGCACCCGTCGCGCAGGGGCGTGATCCACAGGCTGACCACCCGGGGGCCGCCGCGGGGAGAGACGAGGCGCACCCGGGGCCGGAAGGTGGGACGGCCGGAAAGGGCCTCGTCCAGCAACGCTCCGAGGTCCACGTCCTCCAAGGCCCCCTCGGGGAGCAGCCGGGTCACCGGGGTGCCGGCCTCGGCCGGACCGCCGCAGGCCTCGCGAAACATCCGGTTGGCCGTGAGCAGCCGCCGCCGGTCGTCGCACAGGGCCACGGCCATGGGCAGGCTCTCCACCAGGGCCCGCTGGAGGTCCACGGCCCGGGCCTCCCGCTCCAGTGCCGCGGCCAGCTCCTCGGCCCGATGCAGGTGCAGGGTCAGCACGTCGGCCAGGGAGTCGCACAGCGGCTCGGGTCCGAAGCAGTGGGGGCAGGGGGTGCCCCCGCACGCGAAAAACCCCAGCAGGCGGCCGGGGGCGTCGAGATACAGGGGGAACATCCGCAGCGGGTCGTCCGGCCCGAGCCCTGCGGCGCGGCGTAGAAACGGCAGGGGGTCCAGCCCCATGGGAAGGGGATCGGGCCGGGCCCCCGCGCCCCACCACACCGCCGGCTCCAGGGTCTCACCGGCCGGCCGGGCCAGGAACACCGCGTACACCCGCTGACCGCACAGGGGCTCCAGCGACGCCACGAACGCCTCGGAGGCCTCGACCGGGCTGCGGGCCGACCGCAGGGCCCGCACCACCCGACCCATGGCGGCCGCAGCCCGCTCAGCCACCTCCACCCCCCTCGAACGCCCGCCGGCCCGGTTCGAGCCGGCCCAGCACCCGGATCCCATGGGAGTCCACGGCGTAGCGCACGATGTCCCGGGAGTGCTCGATGCCCCGGGCCTTCAGCACCGTGAGGGCCATGCCCAGCCGCCCGTCCTCCTCGAGGTAGCGCAGGAACACCACATTGTCGGCCACGTGGGAGATGCCCACCCCCGAGATCCGGACGGTGCCGAACAGGTCGCTGGACTCCAGGGTGAGCACCAGGCTCACCCGGCGGTCCTTGAAGTGCTGAACCAGGGAGTAGGCGAAGGCCAGGTACCGATCGCCCGCGCCGGCCCGCAGGTCGGTCAGGCTGTCCACGGCCACCAGCCGGGCCCCGCACGCCTCGGCCCGCCGGGCCACGTCGAGCACGTGGCGGTCGGAGCCCAGCTCCACGGGCGAGGTGTAGAAGAACTCCACCCCGTCGGAGGGCACCCCCAGCCGCCGGGCGGTCCGGGCGAGCTGGTTGGGGTCCTCCTGGAACGAGACGAACAGGCTGGGCTCGCCCCGCCGGGCCGCCGCGGCCACCGCGTGGAGGCAGAAGGTGGTCTTGCCCGCGCCGGGTTCCCCCACGAACAGGGTGGCGGTCCCCTCCAGGAACCCCCCGCCGGTGAGCCGGTCGAGCCCCTCGACCCCCGTGGAGACCTGCCGGTCCAGGGGCTCGTAGGCGGCCGGACGGGCGGGGGTGGAGGAACGGGGGGCCACCCGGACCCCGGACGCGTCGATCCACAGGGGGTGCTCCCCCTCCTGAAACCCCGAGCCCCGCAGCTTGACGACCCGCAGGCTCCGGCGGCCGCTCCGGTCGGGGTCCACCTCGTTGCGCAGGTATACGATGCCGTCCACCACGCTGGCGGCCACCGTCTCCATCACCTCGCGGTCCCCGTACTCGCCCAGCAGCAGGGTGGTCACGGGCAGGGTGGCCAGGTGGGCCCCCAGTCGGAACACCAAGGGCCGGTACGCCTGGATCGAGGGGGCCAGGTCGCCGATGGCGCGGAAGCTGTCCACCACCAGGTAGGCCGGCTCGTGGGCCCGGAGCAGCCGCTCCAGCTCGTCGGCCGCGGCCTCGGCTCCGCGTTCGAGCAGAACCGGGCCCAGGTCGGCGAACCGCACCCGCCCGCCCACCGCACCCGGGTCGAAGAACCGGTATCCCTCCAGGTTCCGCAACAGCCGGTCCTGGGGCTCGGACAGGGTCGTGCAGTACAGGCCGGGGGCTTCCTCGGTGGCATTTCCGAACAGCCACTGCAGGGCCAGCAGGGTCTTTCCCGTCCCCGCCCGGCCGGCCACCAGCACCAACGATCCGGTGGGAAATCCGCCCTGGATCACCGCGTCCAGGTGGGGCACGTGGGTGGGCACGCGGGTCACGGGTTCCTCCCCTCTCCCGCCGGGCGGGTCACGAGCCGCCGGGCCAGGTTTCGCAGGTCCCGGTCGGCCAGGGGTTTCTGCAAGAAAAAGTCCGCCCCCGCCTCCCGGGCCCGGTCGGCCAGCGGCAGGCTCGACACCAGGGCGGCGGGCACGTGCCGGGTCAGCGGGTGGGCCCGGATCCGCCGGATCAGGGCGAGCCCGTCCAGCACCGGCAGGAGCGCCTCGCACACCAGGGCCGCGGGGGGCTCCCGGAACGCCTTCTCCAGGGCCAGGGCCCCGTCCGCCACCACGTCCACGGGCCACGGGAGGTCCAAGGCCTGCCACCGCCTCTGCCAGAACGGATCTCTCTCCGCCACCAGGATGCTCATCCACTCTCTTCCTTGCCGAAGGCTCACGGAACCAAAGCAGATTTCACCGGTTTGTCAAGGAGAGAACATCGGGCTCGGCCGAACATCATGCCCCAAAAAGGGGGCCGAAATCGAGGGCCCGCCCATGGTAGAGTAACGGCCGGATCCGGCTCTGCCACGGGGAGACGCAGCGACCCAGGAGAACCCGATGTCCACGATCGACGACGTGAAGGCGTTCCTGGCCGCCCGCGGGGTGGAGGTGTGGGAGTTCGACGTTCCCACCCCCACCGCCGAGACCGCGGCCGCGGCCGTGGGATGCACCCCGGCCGAGATCGCGAAGACCATCCTGTTCCTGGTGGGCGGCCGGCCCGCCGTGGTGGTGACCTCGGGGGACACCCGGGTCAAGGGCTCCAGGCTCAAGCAGGCCCTGGGCTGGACCGGCAAGGTGCGGCTGCCCCAGGCGGAGGACGTGCTTCGGTTCACGGGGTACGCCCCGGGGGGGGTGTGCCCGTTCCTGCTGCCGCCGGACGTGCCGGTCCTGATCGACCGGAGCCTGCGAAGGTTCGAGCGGGTGTACCCCGCCGCCGGCAACGACCGCTCGGCCGTCCCCCTGACCGTGGACCGGTTGGTCGAGATCACCGGCGGCCGGGAGGCGGACGTGTGCGAGGCACAAGCTCGCACCCCATGACGAGAAGGCCCCTTCGGCCCTGGGGGCCCTACGACGTGCGACGTAACAGGACGCCCTCCCGCGGGGGCAAGGGGCCTGCTTCCGGCCGCGCGTGAGCGCAGTATCCGACTCACGCCCGGCGCTCCACCAGGCCCCTTGCCCCCGGGTTGGCGAAAGCCACTTGCCCGGCGGACCGAAGGCCCGACCTCCGCTTTGACAACCCACCACCGATTGGGGGATGTTGGGGGGTCGCACCGGCCGGGAGATGAGAGGGAGAGATTCGGATGCTGATTGTGATGGACCATTTCGCCTCGCCGGAGCAGGTGGAGGCGGTGTGCCGGCGGATCCGGGACCTGGGGCTCACCCCCCAGCCGATTCCCGGGGGCGAGCGGGTGGCGATCGGGGTGCTGGGGAACCAGGGGTACGTGGACGAGGCCCCGTTCCGGGACCTGGAGGGCATCCGCGAGTTCATCCACGTCACCAAGCCCTACAAGCTGGTGAGCCGCGACTTCCACCCCGAGGACACCGTGGTGCGGGTGGGGCCCGTGGAGATCGGGTGGAGCCGCGACCCCGTGGTGATCGCCGGACCCTGCGCCGTGGAGAGCGCCGAGCAGGTGCGGGCCGCGGCCCGGGCCGTCAAGGCGGCCGGGGCCCACCTGATGCGCGGGGGCGCGTTCAAGCCCCGGACCGGCCCCCACTCGTTCCAGGGGCTGGGGTACGAGGGGCTCGACCTCCTGGCCGAGGCGGCCCGGGAGGCGGGCCTGCCGGTGGTCACCGAGGTGATGCGGATCGACCAGCTGGAGAAGGTGGCCGAGGTGGCCGACTGCGTGCAGATCGGGGCCCGCAACATGCAGAACTTCGACCTGCTCAAGGAGGCGGGTCGGGCCGGCAAGCCCGTTCTGCTCAAGCGGGGCATGAGCGCCACCCTGGACGAGTTCCTGGCGGCCGCCGAGTACATCCTGCTCGAGGGGAACGAGCAGGTGATCCTGTGCGAGCGGGGCATCCGCACCTTCGAGCGGGCCCTCAGGAACACCCTGGACCTGGCCGTGGTGCCCTACCTGCGCGCGGCCACCCACCTGCCGGTGATCGTGGACCCCAGCCACGCCCTGGGCCGGCGGAGCCTGGTGCCGCCCATCGCCAAGGCGGCGTTCCTGGTGGGGGCGGCCGGGATCATGGTGGAGGTCCACCCCGACCCCTGCCGGGCCCTGTGCGACGGGCCCCAGTCCCTGGACTTCCCCACGTTCACCCGCCTGATGGCCGAGCTCGACCGGGTGGGCCGGCTGAGGGGGGGTGGGTGAGGCCGGACGTGGACGCGTCCGAGGTCCTCCGCCGGCACCCCTACCTCCGGGACCACGCCGACCGGTGCCGGTCGGTGCTGGTGTTCTACCCCGTGCTGCGGCTGCTGTCCCGGTTCTACGGCGACGACATCGCCGAGGGCAACCGGGGGTTCACCGTGGCCATGGCGATCCTGGCCCACGTGTGCGAGTGCATGCTCACGGGCCGCGGCGGCGCCACCCACCGGGAGCTGCTGGATGCCCTCACCCCCCTGGTGCTCGGCCAGGCCCGGGCCGAGGGCCGGGAGATGGGGCGGGGCGACGCCGAGGCCCTGGTGGCCCGGGTGCTCAACGAGCTCCAGAACTCCGGCGAGATCTTCCGCACCGAGTTCTTCGACTTCGCCTCGGGCCGGACCGTGACCCACGCGTTCCGGATCCTGGAGGCCGAGGCGTCCCGGGAGCGCGGGGCCTACAAGCTCAAGCTCACCCCAGCCGGCATCGACCTCTTTTTCCGGCTCAAGGAGGTGTACGGCGCCCTCGACACCGACATGGAGCGCCTGTTCCTGGAGCACCAGGTCAAACGGGGGTGCTACGCCGAGGCCGGCCGGGTGGTGGACACCCTGCTGCTCAAGATCACCCAGGCCCAGGAGCGCCACCGGGAGCTCAGGGGCAAGCTCCGGTCCAACCCCGGCGAGGTCTCGGCCGAGGAGATCGAGTACTTCGGCGAGGTGGTGGCCGACCGGCTCCGGGAGGAGAAGGAGCACTTCGCCCGCATCCGCGACCTGATCGAGGGGCAGATGCGCACGCTCCTGCGCCAGGTCCGCCGGAAGGGCCCCACCGACCCCGTGGTCCGCGACAACCTGGCCGCCCTCCGGGAGCTCCAGGCCGGCACGGCCCGGATCGTGGACCGCCACAACGTGTTGTTCGCCCTGAACACCGAGCTGCGCCGGGAGTTCCGGCGGCTCAAGCTGGGGCTGCTGACCTTCACCCCCACCCTTCGCCGGCTCCCCATGGAGACCGAGGTGCTCGACCCGGTGCTCCGCAAAGGGCCCGGGCTCGACGAGGTCCACCGGTTCCTGGGCCCCCTGCTGGGGCCCCGCCGGCCCCGGTGGTTCCACCTGGCCCACGCCTTTCCGCCCCCGCCCCAGACCCGCGACGCCCCGGGCGAGGCGTTCCTGGCCGACCCCTGGGCCGACCCCGAGTGGACCGCCCGGGAGCGCCGCCGCCTGGAGCGGCTCGTCGGCCACCTGCGGGCCCTGCTGGCCTACCTGTGGAGCCGGCCCGACGGCCGGGGCGACCTGGAGGGCCTGGCGGCCCACGACGTGCCCGCCCGGCCCGTGGTGGACGAGACCGGCCGGGTCGTGGCGGAGGAGCCGGTGTGCCTGATGGACATGGACGCGGCCGAGACCCGGGGGTTCCTGCGGTTCCTGCTGTGGCTCCACAACCGGGGCCGGATCGCCCTGCGGGGGGCCGAGACCCGGGAGGCGTTCGACCGCCTCGTGGCCGAGGAGCCCGAGTGGGCCGGGGCCGAGGAGGTCCGGGTGCGGGCCCTGCCCGGATGGACGCGGGTGGGCGACAACCGGGCCCGGCGCTTGGGGTTCGAGCTGGTGCGGGCGGGGGACCGCCCGCAGGAGGAGGCCGTGGATGCCTGAGCACACCACCGACACCCTGCCCATCGGCGCCGTGCGCACGGCCCTACGCGCGTTCCGCCGGCTGCTGACCCAGGGGCAGATCACCGAGCGCGATCCCGAGCTCCTCAACGCGGTGCTGGCCGACGCCCGGGTGGGCGAGGTGCTCGCCGTGCTCGAGGAGGAGTTCGAGGTGCGCATCCTCCGGGGCCGCAGCCGGGTGGACCTCTCGCCCGACCCGGACAACCGGGAGCTGGGGTACCGGCTCACCGACCTGCGGGACCGGTTCGGCGACCGCACCGGCTCGGCCTACCTGGTGATGCTGGGGCTCCTGGCCCTGTTCTTCCGATCGGGCAACTTCCGGGTACCCGACTACGACTACGTGGAGGTGTTCGACCTGGAGGAGTACCTGACCCGCAAGGCCCGGGCCGTGGTGGAGCGGCAGGGGGAGGCCCGGGCGGTGGAAGAAGCCGTGGGCACCCGGGTGTTCGAGCCGTGCCGCGAGTGGCTGAGCCGCGAGAAGTACAAACAGGGCCCGGGGTACCGGTCGACCCGCTACTCGGTGATCAAGGCGGTGGTGGGATTTCTGGCCGAGCAGGGCCTGGTCCACCGGGAGGCCACCGTGGGGGAGAACGAGCGGATCTACCCCACCGACAAGCTCAAGGCCCAGGCCGAGGCCCTGGCCCTGGACGAGCGCTACGCCGCCATGGCCGCGCTCCTGTCCGGCGACGACGAGGCCCTGGAGCCGTGGGCGTCCCGGGCCGAACCGGCGGAAGAGCCCGAGCCGGAGCCGCCCCACCGCCCCCGCAGACGCCGCAGGAAGGCGGCCGCGGACCCCAAGCCCAAGGTGCTCGACCTGTTCGGAGATCCAACCCGATGAGCCGGATCCGCCGTATCCGCGTCGTCAACGTGGGCCACGAGGACGCCTACTACCCCGACCTCGTGCTGGAGTTCCACGGCGAGGACACCCTGGTGTGCCTGGCCAACGGCGGCGGCAAGACCACCCTGCTGCACCACGTGCTCCAGGTGGTGCGGCCCGGGGCCCAGATCGATCGTCGGCGCATCGGCGACTACTTCGGGGGCCGGCGCCGCACCGTGCACGTGGCCATCGAGTTCATCCTGGACGAGAGGGCCGGAGGGCTGCTGCGGGACGACCCGCCCCTGCTCCTCGCGGGGGTGTGCTTCGAGAACCGGGGGACCGACCGGGGCCTGGACCGGCTCACCTACACCTGCGAGTACCCGGCGGGCCTGGTGGACCGGGTGGAAGGCCGGGGGCTGGTGCACGCCGGCGATCCCCCCACCCTGGGCACCCTGCCCCTCACCGTGGGCGAGGACGGCTCCCGCCGGGTGGCCACCCTGCGGGAGCTGCGCCAGGCCCTGCGGGAGGGCGGTCAGGTCAGCCTGTACCGGGCCGACCAGGCCCGGGAGTACGAGGAGAAGCTGCGCAGCTTCCACATCGAGCGGGAGACCTGGGAGGGCATGGTCCGGATCAACCGGGTGGAGGGCGGCCTCAAGCACTACTTCGAGACGGTGAACACCGTGGAGAAGCTGGTGCGCGAGCACTTCCTGCCCGCGGTGCTCGACCCGGACGAGGAGGCCAACCTGCGCGAGGCCGTGCGCCAGATCGCCGAGAGCGCGGCCGAGCTGCCCCGGCTCGAGGCCGAGGTGCGGCTGTGCGAGGCCTACCTGGACCACTTCGGCCGGCTCCGCCAGGCGAGCGCCGAGCTCCACGAGGCCGAGCTCCGGCAGGCAGACCTGGGCCGTCGGGTGGCGGACCGGGCGGCCCGCATCGAGGCCACGGCCGCGGCGGCGGCCTCCCGGGTGAGCCGGGCCGCCCAGGCCCTGGAGGAGGCCGAGGCCGCCCACTTCGAGGCCAAGGCCCGAAGGGGCGCGTTCGTCCGGCTCCGGGCCCTGCGGGACCTGGAGGCCCTTCGGGAGGCCGAGGCCCGCGCGGCCGACGCCCTGGATGCGGCCCGGGCCGAGGAGGACCGGTGCCAGGCGGACCTGCGGCGGGTCGACGCGCTGGACCTCGCCGTGGCCAACCTGAGGGACCGGGCCCGGATCGAGGCGCTGGAGGAGAAGCGGCGGCTCCTCCTCCAGGGCCACGAGGAGAAGGAGGCGGCGTGGCGCACCGCGGCCGGTCTGGCGGCCGGCGCGGCCCGGCGGGTGCTGGCCGGCCTGGAGGACGAGCGGGCCGCCCTGGAGACGCGCCGCGCCGAGGTGTCCCGACGCGCCGAGGCCGCCCGGGCCCGGCGGGCCGAGCTGGAGCAGGAGCGGGCCGGCCAGGCCGAGGCCCTGGGCCGAAACCGGGAGCGCCTGCGGGCCGGGGACGAGGAGCTCCGGGCCCTGGAGCCCCTGCTCCAGGGCCGGGCGGTTCCCGAGGCCCTGGCCGAGCTGCGAACCGACGCCGACCGGGAGCGCGCCCGGGCGGACCGGCTCGAGGGCGAGGCCCGCGAGGTCCGGTCCCGGGCCGACGAGGCCCGGGCTCGGGCGGCCGAGGCCCGGGAGCGGGCGGCCCGCTCGGAGACCGAGGCGGCCGCGTGGCAGGAGAGGCTGGACGCCCAGGCCGAGGCGGTGGAACGGATCGGCCCGGTCCTGGCCCGGTGGGGCTGCCAGCCCGACCTGCCGTACCGGGAGCGCGACAGCGCCCTTCGGGCCGTGGAGGAGGCCGTGGCCGACCGCAGGGACCGGCTCCTCGAGGCCGAGGCCCTGCGCTCCCGGGCCGAGCGGGAGCAGGCCTTCGCCCGGGACGAGGGGTTTCCCCTGCCGACCGAGGACCTGCTGCGGGTGCGCGACGCCCTGGCCCGGGCCGGCATCCCCACCGAGCCCGGATCCCGCTGGCTGCTGCACGCGCCCCCGGCCTCGCGGGACGCCGTGGTGGCGCGGTGGCCGTTCGCGCCCTACGCCCTGGTGGCCGAGGGCCGGGCCGCGTGGCACGCGTTCCTGGAGCGGGGCGCCGAGGTGCTGCGCGCCCTGGACCTGCGGGCGCCGGTGCCGGTGGTGTCCCAGGGCCTGCTGGACCGCACCCTGGCCGAGGCCGCCGCGTTCGAGCCCGCCACCGGCCGCATCGTGGAGCTCTCGGAGGGCGCCGCGTTCCCCCTGCCCGAGGCGGCGGCCCCGTTCTGGGACCCCGATGCCTTCGCGAGCCTTCGGGCCCGGGCCGAGGAGCTCGCGGCCGAGGCGACCGCAGACCTGGACCGGGCGCGCCGGGCGTGGGAGGCGGCCCTCCAGGACCGGGACACCCTCCAGGAGTTCTACCGCCGGTTCCCCGAGGAGGAGGCGGGCGCCTGGCGCACCGCCCTGGAGGACGCCCGGGCCACGGCCCGCGAGGCCCGGGCCGACGCCCTCCGGGCCGGGGAGGAGGCCGAGGCCTGCGCGAGCCGGGCGGACGAGCTCCTGGAGCAGGCCCGCGCGGCTCGGGAGCGGGCCCGGGAGCAAGACGCCGCGGCCGCCCGGCTCGAGGCGTACTGGGACCGCCACGGCCGCCACCGCCCGGCCCTGGAGCGTCAGATCCGGGCGGCCCAGGACGCCCTGGCCCGCCTGGAGCGGGAGGCCGGGGAGCTGGCCGCCGAGCTCCAGGCCTTGGAGGCCGAGCACACCGCCTTGGAGCTCAGAGCCGCGGCCCTGGATCGGGAGGCGGCCGACGTGCGGGCCGTGCTCGCGGAGCTGGGCGGGGCGGAGCCCATGGAGCCCCCGGCCGAGGCCGGCCTGCCCGAGCTGCTGGCCCGGGCCCGGGCCGCCCGGGAGGCCCTGCACTCCCAGGCCCGGGAGGTGGGGGGCATCGACGACCAGGTGCGAACGCTCCTCGGCCACATCGACGAGCGCGCCGCTCGGATCCGACGGTTGGGGGTGGGGGAGCCGCCCCGCGACGAGGTGACCCGGGCGGCGTCGGCCTGGGACCCGGACGGGGCCCGCCGTCCGGTCCTGGCCCGGCTGGAGCAGGCCCGGGCGGCCGTGGAGCGCGCCCGGCAGGCCCTCGAGGAGGCTCGAGCCGCGGTGGCGGCGGCCGAGCGCGACGACGCCGTGGAGCGGGGCCGGTTCCAGGAGCGCTACGGCCGGCCGCCCGAGGCGTTCCAGGAGCCCGGGTGGCAGGACCTGCCCCGGGACGAGGAGGTGGGGTTCCAGCGTACCCTGCAGATGGCCGTGGCCCGGGCGGCCCGGGCCGAGGCGAGGGCCCGGGCCGGGCTGGACGAGGCCCGCCGGTTCCTGGAGGGGGCCGAGCACGCGGCGGATCGGGCCCGGGTGGTGCGGGCCGCCTGCGGCCTCGAAGCCGGGGCCGAACCCGGCGAGCCCTTGGACGCCGGGGCCCTGGATGCGGCCCTCTCCGACCTGGAGACGGCCGGGGACGAGCTCGGATCGGTACAGGCCAAGGCCCACCAGGCCTCGTCCCGACGGGACAAGGCCCTGGCCGCGTTCGTGGAGTTCCTGCGGACCGACGCGGCCCGGCTCGCCGGCCGGCTCCACCTGGTGGCCGAGGACGCCGAGACCGCCCTCACCACCCACGAGGGCGTGGAGCACTACTGGCAGGCCCACTCCAAGGCGGTGGAGGACCTGCGCCGCAGCGCCCTGGCCGAGAAGGAGAAGCTCGAGAAGGAAAAGGAGGACATCGCCGCCCGGTGCGCCGGGTTCGCCCGCCACCTGGCCGACGAGATCCGCTCGATCCAGCGGTACTCCACCGTGCGGTTTGGGGGCGGCGCGTCCCGGAGACTTTTGCAGGTGGACCTGGCCCTGCGGGACGAGGCCGCGGCCCTGGCCGAGATGCAGGCGTTCGTCCAGCGGTTCGTGGAGCTGTACTCGGCTGCGCCCGAGGCCGACCGGGCCGGGCTCGCGGCCCGCTCCGTGACCGGGTTCGAGCTGCTCGGGGTGGTTTGCCGGCTGGACCGGGCGCGGGTGCGGATCTTCAAGCCCAAGACCCCCGGCGCGCCGGCCCGGTACTCGGACTGGGAGGAGGTGCGGGCCTGGAGCGGGGGCGAGAAGCAGGTGGCCTGCTACCTCCTGTTCGTGGCCACCCTGACCTACGCCACCTACCGGGCCGCCGGCCGGGACGACGCCACCAAGGTGCTGCTGCTGGACAACCCGGTGGGCGAGGCCAGCTCGGCCCACCTGCTCCGGATCATGGTGGAGCTGGCCCGGGAGAACGCGATCCAGCTCATCGTGCTCACGGCGCACCAGGACCCGGGCATCTGGAAGTACTTCCGCAACCTGGTGAGCCTGGTGCCGGTGCCCACCTCCCGCCGGACCTACGTCCAGCTCGACCGGGACACCATGGAGGCGTTCCGGGCCAACTTCGAGCTGGAGGAGGCCACCTTGCTCACCGCCCCCAACCGGGACTGGGAGGAGGACTTCCCGGAGGGGTGAGGGATGAAGAACCTCGCGATCAGCGCGGTCCTCCGGGGGCAGGCCCCCTCCTCTCCGAGCAGGGAGGTGTGCGTGCCTATCTTTTGCGGACCGACAACTTGACCATGGTCATTGACCACTTTAGACTCCCCCGTACCGGAGGGCGGTCATGGAGACCATCGGGATCTCGAAGTTCAAGGCCACGTGCCTCGCGGTGCTCGAAAGAGTTCGGCGCACCGGGAAGCCCGTTCTGATCACGCGCAGGGGGGAGCCGGTGGCCGAGGTCGTGCCTCCGCCCCCCCGGACCGGGGGGGTCTCGTGGCTCGGTGCGATGCGCGGAACCGGGCGGATCGTCGGCGATGTGGTCTCCCCCGCCGGCGAGGAGGAGGACTGGGAGGCCCTCTCCCCGTGAGGTTGCTCCTCGACACCCATATCTTCCTATGGAGCCTGCTCGAACCGGAACGGCTGGGCGGCCGGATCGCGGCCGAGCTGGAGAACCCGGACAACGAGCTGTGGCTCTCGTCGATCAGCGTGTGGGAGATCCTGGTGCTCGCGGAGAAGGGGAGAATCCAGCTGGACCAGGACCCGCCCGCCTGGATCCACACGGCCCTCAAGAAGGTCCCGATCCGAGAGGTCCCGGTGGACCACGAGGTGGCGATCCACAGCCGCCTTGTCGACCTGCCCCACGACGATCCTGCGGACCGGTTCCTGGCCGCCACCGCCCGGGTCCGCAACCTGACCCTGGTCACCGCCGACCGGCGCCTGATCGGCGCAGCCGGTTTCGAGGTGCTGCCCAACCGGTGAGGCCGTTTCCCACAGGGAGGATCCTTCCCGACCCTCGAGGTTCGCCGCCCCGGATGAAGGCCCCAGCAAGCAGAGAAAACGAGATCCGGCAAGCCGCCGAGGCGTTCCTGTCCGCGGTCGAGCGGGCCAGGCGCCGCACGTTCGCCCTGGCCGACCTGGAGGCCCACGTGCAGGCCGCCCTGGGGCCGGAGGCCTACGTGGAGGCCGGGGAGTACCAGGCCTTGGCCGCGGTGGTGCAGGCCCTGGTGGACGAGGATCGCATCGCCCCCATCCGAGCCCGGGGCCCCAACGGCCGCAACCCGCCCCTGTACCGCGGCTACCGGCTGGCGCCGGCCCGCCCCCCCGAGGCGCCCGCCGCGGATCTGGTGGGCCAGCACCCCCGCATCGACCGGGCCGGGCTCCGGCGCCTGGGCGGCCAGGACGCCGGCATGGTGCGGGCCGTGTCCGAGTACCTGTTCGCCCACCCCGGCCGCTCGGACCGGCCGGCGGTGCCCCGCAACGAGCGAAGCCTCGAGATCTTCGGGGACGAGAAGTTCCTGGAGAGGCGCCCCGGGTTCCTCCGGGCCCTGGGCCTCGAGCCCGCCGACATCCACGCCCTGGAGGTGCGCGAGCCGTTCTTCCACCGGCGGTTCGACCCGCCCGGGCCCGAGGCGTTGGTTCTGGAGAACCTGGCCACGTTCTGGTCGGTGTGCCGGGTGCTGGAGTCGGAGGCCGCCTGGCGATGGGGTCCCCGGCCGGCCCTGGTGATCTACGGCGAGGGCAAGAAGATCCTGCGGTCCATCGGGTTTCTGGAGGTCTTTCCCGAGGTGGAGCGGGTGGCCTACTTCGGCGACCTGGACCCGGAAGGGGTCGGGATCCTGGCGGGGCTGCGCGAGCGGGAGCCCCGATGCGTGCCGGCCGAACCGCTCTACCGGGGGCTCCTCCGGCAGCAGCGCCGGGCCCGGCCGCTCAAGCGAGCCCCCGGCCGGGTCGATGGGAAGGAGGCGTTCGCCGGGTGCGGGGATCTGGCGGAACGGGTGGAGGATCTGTTCGCCCGGGGACGGTGGCTCCCCCAGGAGGCCCTGGGGCTGGAGGCGCTTCTTGGAGATGTACCTGGGAAGCCCTGTCAGGCCCCTTCGGGGCCGTCTAGAGACTGGAAACTAGAGACTAGAAACTAGGGAAATCTTAGAGACCTCGGTCCGTGAGGCGGGCGGCCGTCTCGCCATGCCCCTGCCCCCCGGACCGTGTGTCAGGTGAAGGCGAAGAGGTGTGGTGGTGCCTAGAACGTGCGGGAATCCGGAGGATTTTCAAGCCTTCTAGCCTCCTAGCCTTTGCGCTGCCCAGCGGGCCGAAGGCCCTGACCAACGACCGAACTGGGAGGACCGAGCATGATCGCACGCGTGGCAACGATGGCCTTGGCGGCCTGCATGGTCTGGGCCGGAACGGCAGGGGCCTTCGAGGTGGGGGCCCGGGCCGCCTACTGGATTCCCCAGCTCTCCGGTGACGTCCGGCTCGACGACGGCACCCGGGGCGACACCCTGGACTTCACCGACGACCTCGGGGTGGACGACGAGAGCTTCTTCTTCGGCGATGCCTGGCTGTGGATCGGGGATCACCACCTGATCCTGTCCGGCACCCGGGTGGACTACTCGGGCACGAAGACCCTCGCCGGGGTGACGTTCGGGGGCAGGACCTTCACGGGTCGCACCGACGCGTCCCTCGAGTACACCCAGCTCGATCTGGCGTACCGGTACGACCTGATCGACCTGGAGAACCTTCTGGCGGGGTTCTCCCTGGGGCCCCAGGTCCAGGTGAAGTACCTGGACGGCGAGGTGCGGCTCGAGACGACGGGGGTGGAGGAGTCCCAGTCGTTCCAGATCCCCATCCCCCTGGCGGGGGTTGGAGGTCACCTGGGCATCCTGGCCGATCTCTTGGAGGTGCGGGCCCAGGCCGTGGGCATGGGGTACCGGGGGAACACGATCGTGGAGGCCTCGGCCGAGGTCTCGTACAACCCCATCCCGTTCGTCGAGCTCGTGGCCGGGTACCGGTACTTCCGGATCGACGTGGAGGCGGACGACCTCACCCTGGACTACCGGCAGGCCGGCCCCTACGTGGGGATCGGGGCGAAGCTCTGACGGGGGCCCCGTGGAGGTCGTGATCGCGGGCCAGCCCCGGGAGGTGGACGACCTGATCTGCGCCGGGCCCGGGCTCCTGGCCGACGACCCGGACAAGACCGGGGTGGTGCGCCGCTGGGGCCGTTCGGGCCCCCGGGACCACCTGGCCGCCGTGCAGACGGCCCGGCTCCTCGTGGAGGAGTACCCCGAGGACTGCCTGCCCCTGGCCCCGGGGATCCGCGGGCCCGGGGGGGAGGACGCGGCCGACGCGATCCTGGCGGTGGCCCGGGCCCAGGGGCGGGTGCTGGTGTGGACCCGGCTGGATCCGGAGCAGACCCAGGCCGCCCTGGCTCGGCTCGAGCGGTACCTCACCCGGCTCGTGCGCCTCGACACGCCGTAGCCGGCGCCCCCCGGGTCACACCCCCCGGTCCCGGCCGGGCCACAGGATGCGGTGGAGCTGCACCTGGAGGCGGGCGTCCAGGCGGTCGGCGAGCATCCACCGCGCCAGTTCGGCCGGGTCGAGGCGGCCCCACACGGGCGACAGGCTCACCCGCACCCGGCCCCACAGGTTTCGGCGGGCGATCTCGGCCACGGCCCAGTCGTAGTCGGCCCGGTCGGCGCACACCACCTTGATCTCGTCCCCCGGGCCGAGCCGCTCCAGGTTCTCCCACCGGTTCCGATCCACCATTCCCGATCCCGGGGTCTTCAGGTCCATCACGATGTGCACCCCAGGGGGTACGGGCTCCAAGGGCAGGCTGCCGTTGGTCTCGAGCAGCACCCGTCGGCCGGCCTCGAGCAGGGCCTCCAGCAGGGCCGGCGCCCCCGGCTGGCACAGCGGCTCCCCGCCGGTGACCTCCACCGTGCCCTGCCCCTCCCGGTCCACGGCCCGGAGCACCTCCTCCACCCCCATGGGGGTTCCCCCTTCCCAGGCGTAGGCGGTGTCACAGTAAGAGCAGCGCAGGTTGCACCCGGCCAGCCGCACGAAGGTGCAGGGGTACCCCGCCCAGTGGGACTCGCCCTGGATGCTGGAGAAGATCTCGATCACCTTCAGTTCCACGGGGCACCTTTCGTCTCGGGCCCTCGGCCCGCTGGAAAGCTGGAAAGCCGGGAAGCTGGGACAATTCGGTCGACGGTCGGGACCTTCAGCCTGCTCGGCGGCTATTACTCCAAACGAAAGGGATTGCCAGGCCCGTGCCTCCTTCCCCTTGGGGAGTACGGGGTGGGGGTCTGGTGGAGAGCCGGGCGCGGCCCCTTAGCTCGCCGCGCCCTCCGAACGTCCGGATCGCCTCAGGATCCCAAGGTTTCCGCTATCGTGGTCTGGATCGACGGGCAAACGGCGGCATGAGAAGGCGCGGCGATCGGATGCCGCACTCGCGCCCGGCCGGAACCAGGCCCCCACCCCGTACTCTGGCAATCCGTTTGTTACTATCAGGCCCCGAGCACGCCCCCGAAGCTCGCGCGCACCAGGTCCTGGAGCCGGCCGGCGGCCTCGAGGGCGTGGCGCAGCAGGTAGCGCTCCTGGATCGGCAGGGCCGAGGGGTTCAGGTAGGTGTCGGGCGGCCGGCCCGCGGCCAGGGCGCGGGCCTGGGCGCGGAGCAGGAAGAACAGCATCGTCCGGTACGCGGTCTGCACGAACTCGGCCTCCTCGGCCGGGACGGCGCCCCGGTCGGCCAGGGCCTGCAGCCGGCCGATGGTCGAGGTCTCGCCCACCCCGTGGCGCAGGGCCAGGATCCGGGCGCACTCGGCCACGAACAGGAGCCCCGAGCGTTTGAGATCCAGCTCGCCCCGGTGGGGGCCCTTGCGCTCGGTCACGAACGCCTTGAACCAGGTCAGCGGCACCCGGTGCCGCGCAGCCTCCCCGTACAGGCTCTGGAGCAGGTGGAAGTTCCGGCGGACCCCCTGCAGCAGGAACCGCCGGAGCTCGTGGGCCAGGGTGGCGTCCCCCCAGATCGGCGCGAAGTCGTAGAACAGGGTGGAGTACCGCACGGCAACGGAGCCGGGCCGGTCGAACCAGCCCTGCACCTGCCGCCGCCACTCGCCCGCGGGCTTGCGCCACACGGGATTCCGGCTCATCACGTGACCCCGGCAGGCCGGGAACCCCACGGCCTCGAGCGCGGCCGACACCCGGTGGCCCAGCTCCATGAAGTAGGGCTCCACCCGCCCCCAGTCGGAGGCAGGGTAGTCGGCCAGGATCATGCCGTGGTCCTGGTCGGTGGCCAGGTGGTTCTCGCCCCGGCCGTGGCTGCCCATCACGATGAAGCAGAACCGCACCGGCGGCCGCCCCCACCCTTCCTCCTCCAACTTTCCGATCGTGAGCTCCAGGGCCCGGCGGTGGATGTCGCGGTGGAGGTGGGAGAGCGCCCGGGCCACCTCGTCGCCGGCGAGCCCCTCGTCCACCAGCCCCACGCACACCCGTACGGCCTCGTCCCGGGCCCGGCGCAGGTCGTCCAGGGTCTCGGCCGCCTCGATCGACTCCACCAGCTCCAGGGTGCCACGGGTGAGCAGGGGCAGCAGCTCCCGCATGGACACCACCCCCAGCACCCGTTCGCCCTCGGCGACCGGCAGGTGCCGGATGCGGTGCCGGCCCATCACCCCCAGGGCCTTGTACACATAGGTGTCCGGGGCCACGCGGATCACCGGGGCCGACATCACGGCCTCCACCGGCGTGGTGTCCGGGTCACGGCCCCGGGCCAGGACCTTGCCCACCAGGTCCTTCTCGGTGAGGATGCCGCGCAGGACGCCGGCCTCCTCCACCAGCGCCGACCCGGCCCGCCGTGCGGCCATGGATTGGGCGGCCTGTCTGACCGAATCCAGGGGGTCACCCGGACCGGCGGGGCCGACATCACCTCCACCACCCGCCGCCGGAACGCGGCCGCGTCGGCCCGCCCCGCCAGGGCACCGGATCGAGCCTCCTCCCGGACCCTCAGGAACAGGTCCTGGAGCCGGCGGGCCATGGACGCCGCCAGCAACGATCCCACCTCGGGGTGCCGGGACGCCAGGTCCCGGAGCACGGCGGTGGGGATCTCGAGGGCCTCGCCCGGGGCGGCCACCCGCGCCGAGGCCGGAAACGGCTCGGGGGCGAACACCGACAGCCAGCCCACCAGATCCCCCGGGCCCGAGACGCTCACCACCCGTTCGTCGTCCCCCGCCCCCACCCGGATCTCCACGGTGGCCGAGATCAGGTGGTACACCCGGCCCGGCGGTCCCTCTCCCTGGCGGAACAGGTACTCCCCGGGGCCGAGGGTGCGGCGGGTCAAGGCCCGGCCGAGCACGTCCAGGGCCTCGGCCGGCAAGCGGGTCAGGGCGGGGGCGGCTTGCTTCAGCAGCTCCAGATCGTTCACGGGTCCGACCGTTCCAGGAGGTCCAGGGTGGCCAGCATCCGCTTCGCCTGGGCGTCGTCCGGAACGAGCTCGAGAACCCTGCCGTACCACAGCCGGACGGACTCCCGGTCGCCGGCAGCGGCTGCCAGGGCCCCGGCGTCCCGGGCGATCCGCACCTTCAGCTCCGGCCGAAGATCCGGCACCTCCCAGGCCCGGGCCAGCAGATCCCGGCAGGCCCGGGGGTCGCCCCCGGCCGCCGCACGCACCGCCGCCAGCTCCACCAGCACCGTCGCGTACAGGGGGGTCCGGGTCCCGCCGTCGGCCTCCTCCAGGGCCCGCAGGGCCCCCTCCAGGGCATCCACGGCCTGTTTCGGCTCGCCGCGGCCGTGGGCGTCGCGGGCCGAGGCCACCTGACCCGCAACTCGACGCGCCAGATCCAGCGCGGCTTCCCGTTCGGCCTGGCGCCGCCGGGCTCCCACCCACAACCCGGCGGCCGTTCCCAAGACCACCACCAGCGCCCAGATCCACAGGCGCCGCAGCAGGCGCCTACGGATCGGCTGCGAAGACGTGCCGGGTTCGATGGCTTTCCTCCTTCGGGCCTTCGGCCCGTTGGGCGGCTTGCGGAGTATCTGCTCCCTCCCGCCCGTGGGAGCAACCTCCAGGCCTCGACGAAAACGAAAAAGGCCGACCTGGCCCCGATGCTACGGGCGCACCCGGAGGGTGTCAATCGGGTTAGGACGGGGGCGCCACCGAGGGTTTCGGGACCGGCACACCGGGCCGAGGCCCCTCCAGAGGGCCGGGTCTTTTCTCCCGGGCGGTTTTGAGATAAGGTTTGAAATCCTGCTTTGGCCGTTCGTTTCGGGGGCTCGGGTCGGAGGGGTTCGCGATGGAGCCGAAGAAGAAAATCAAGGTCCTGGCGGTGGACGACGAACCGAACATCCTGCTGTCGCTGGAGTACATCCTGGAGCAGGAGGGCTACGACGTGCACGTGGCCCGCGACGGGGACGAGGCCATCGAACGGGCCGACGAAATCCGGCCGGACGTGGTGCTGCTGGACGTGGCCATGCCCCGGAAGGACGGGTACGAGGTCTGCCGGGCCCTGCGCCAGAACGAGAACCTGGCTTCCACCCGGATCGTGATGCTCACGGCCAAGGGCCAGCCCCTGGAGCGCAAGAAGGGCCTGGAGGTGGGGGCGGACCTGTACGTGACCAAGCCGTTCGCCACCGACGAGCTCCTCGACAAGATCCGCAAGGTGCTGTCCGGATGACCCCCCCTGCCCCGGCACCCCGGCGCACCGGCGTACGCCGCCGGATGGTCGCGGCGTTCCTGGGCCTGGCCGTGGTGCCGTTCGCGGCCGCCCTCTCCATCCTGTTCTTCGTGGCCCGTTACGACGTGGTCGAG
The DNA here is from genome assembly GCF_000526155.1 of Deferrisoma camini S3R1. NCBI lineage: Bacteria > Pseudomonadati > Thermodesulfobacteriota > Deferrisomatia > Deferrisomatales > Deferrisomataceae > Deferrisoma > Deferrisoma camini. The sequence continues at coordinate 2,775,321 of NZ_JAFN01000001.1, forward strand.
GTGCGGGCCGGTGCCCTGGCCCGCCAGGCGGGCATGCTGGCCGAGCTGCTCGCCTCCCGCATCTCCTCCCTGACCCAGGCAGCCGCGGGCGTGGCAGGGGTGCCCGAGGTGCGCGCCCACGTCACCCGCGCCCGAGAGCTGCCCCCGGGCTGGGCCTCCACCGTGCGCCGGGTGCTGCCCGAGGTTCGGCGGGTGTGGGTCGAGCCGGCCCAGCCCGGCATGGAGGAGCCGGGCCTGAGGGTGTCCGGCGCCCTCCTGCACATTCGGGTGCCGGTGTTCACCCTGGGGGGAGATCCGGCCGCGACCCTGGTGGTGGAGGCCGGGCTGGACCGGCTGCAGCACGACCTGGAGTGGTTCCGGGTGGGCGAGAACGGGGAGGCCGTGTGGCTGGGCCCGAACGGCGAGCGCCTGGCCGGCACCGACGAGGTGCCGGTGCCCCCGCCCCCCCTGGGCAAAGGCTGGACCCGGTTCGAGGCGAAGGGCCACACTTACGTGGCCGGCACGGCCCCGGTGCCGATCGGCACGCCCGAGCCCTCCGGCTGGACCGTTGCCCTGGTGCAACCCATCTCCGCCCTCCTCGCCCCGTTCTACCGCGTGGTGGGCCAGCTGGCCCTGCTGCTGGTGATCCTGGCCGCGGCCGTGCTGGCCCTGGCGTGGCGCATGGCCGACAGCTTCGTGCGCCCCCTCCTCCGGATCCGCGACGGCGCCGAGATCGTGTCGCGGGTGAACCTGGGGCACCGGATCGAGGTGGACACCGGCGACGAGCTCCAGGACCTGGCCGAGGCGTTCAACCGGATGGCCGAGTCCCTGTCACGCAGCTACCGGGAGCTGGAGAACCGGGTGGCCGACACCACCCGGGTGCTCCAGGAGGAGCGCAACCGGCTGGCCACGGTGCTGCGGACCATGCGCGAGGGGGTGGTCCTGGCGAACCTGGCCGGGGAGGTGGTCCTCATGAACCCCCGAGCCCGGGCCGTTCTCGAGTCCGGCCCGGAGTCGCCGATCGGGGCTCCCCTCTCGCGCCTGCTGCCCGAGGATCGCACGGCGTTCTACGTGCGGCGGGTCCGGCGCCGCTGGGACGAGGGCAAGGAGGCCCAGGAGGAGGTGGTGTTCCCCCTGGAACGGGGGGGGCTCCTGCGGGGCACCCTGGCCGGGGTTCCCGGCCCGGGCGGCGAGCTGGCCGGTTTCCTGCTGGTGTTCCGCGAAGCCCACCTGAGCCCCGAGGAGCACCGGGCCGACGAGACCCTCATGCAGATGCCGGAGCTCCTGAAGGGGCCGGTGGCCACTTCCCAGGCCCTGTTGGAGGCCCTGGACCGGCACCCCGCCATGAAGCCGGCCCAGCGGGAGCGGTTCCTCCACGCCCTGGCCGAGGAGGCCACACGCATGGCCGAGCGGATCCGGGCCGCCGAGGAGGCCGCGGCCTTGCTGGCCGGGGCCCGGTGGGAGATGGTGCCGGCCGACCCTCGCAACCTCCTGGAGGAGGCGGTGGGCCTGGTGCCCGGGGCCTACGTGAACCTGAGGGACTCGGACCAGACCGTGCCCCGGGTCCTGGTGGAGCCGTTCCTGTGGGTGGCGTCCCTGGCCGCGGCCCTGCGGTGGCTGAGCGAGCGCACCACGGGGTGGAGCCCGGTGGACGTCTCCCTGGAGGTCTCGGACGAGGCGGTTCTCACCGTGCTCCGGATCGCCTCCGGCGGATCCCTCTCGTCCGAGGACCTGGAGCAGGTGGGGGTGGCCGCCAAGGGCGAGCCCCCCCTCCCCCTGGGCGAGGCGGTACGCCGGAACCGGGGCGAGCTGTGGATCCGCACCGGGGACGAGGGGGCCCAGGAGGTATGCTTCGGTCTGGAGAGGGCCACCCGGCGGCTGGAGGAGGAGCCCCGGCCCGGAATCTTGGACGACCAGCCCGAGTTCTACGACTTCGACCTGTTCCTGCCCCGGCCGGCGTTGGAAGGCCCCGAGCTGCTCGGCACCCCCCTTCGGGATCTGGAGGCCGTGGTGCTCGACACCGAGACCACAGGCCTCGAGCCGTCCAAGGGGGACCGGATCATCAGCCTGAGCGCCGTGAAGATCCGGGGGGGCAAGGTGGTGGCGGGAAGCCAGTTCCACACCCTGGTCAACCCCGGCCGCCCCATCCCGGCGGCCTCCAGCGAGTTTCACGGGCTCCGGGACGAGGACGTGGCCGACGCCCCCCCGCTCGCGGAGGTGCTGCCCAAGTTCCACGCCTTCGTGGGCAGCGCCGTGCTGGTGGCCCACAACGCGGCCTTCGACAAGAAGTTCCTGGACATGGGGGCCCGGGAGGCGGGCCTGCCTCTCCTGGAGAACCCGGTCCTGGACACCCTGTTCCTGTCGTACGGGGTCCACAAGGACCTGGAAGGGCACAACCTGGACGCCATCGCCGAGCGGCTGGGGGTCACCATCGAGGGACGCCACACCTCCCTGGGCGACGCCCGGGCCACGGCCGAGATCTTCCTGCGGCTGATCCCCCTGCTCGAGGCCCGGGGCATCCGGACCCTGGGCGAGGCCAAGGCGTTCTGCGACCGGATGCTGCTGCTGCGCTGGCAGTCGTCGAGGTTTTGAAAGCTGGAAAGCTGGAACGCTAGAAGGCTGGGAGGCTCCTTGCCCCCCGAAACGGGGCGGCGTGTCCGTGTCGGGTGGAAGCGGACAAAAGACGGGAACTCCCGGAACGCAGTTCGGGTTCCCGGGGGGGAGAGCCGCGTAGCTGCCTAGCCGCCTAGCCCGCCTAGCTGCCTAGTGGGCCGAAGGCCCCAGACCGAAGACCGTCGACCGGTGACTTCTCCCATGGATCCTGGAGCCCGACGTCTCGCCGCCCTGTTCGTCCTCGGGGTGATCGCGTTCTTCTCGCCCCTGGTGCTGCTGTTCAACCGGCCGGAGCCGGCGGCCGGGGTGGCGCTGCTGCCCCTGTACCTGTTCGGCGTGTGGGCCGCATTGATCTTGCTGGCCCCCCTCCTCCTCCGAAGGTCCAGATGACCCGTACGTTCTGGGTCGCCCTCCTCGGTCTCGGCTACGTGCTCGGGCTGTTCGCCCTGGCTTACGCGGCCGACCGTGCCCGGGAGCGGGGCCGCAGCCCGGTGGACCACCCCCTGGTCTACAGCCTGTCCCTCGCCGTGTACTGCACGGAGTGGACCTTCTACGGAAGCGTGGGCCGGGCCGCATCCAAGGGCATGGGGTTCCTGCCCATCTATCTGGGGCCGACCTTGGTGTTCTTTCTGGCGCCCCTGGCCCTCGGAAAGATGGTTGGGTACTGCCGGGCCCGGGGCATCACCACCCTGCCCGACCTTCTGGAGGAGCTCTACGGCAAGGGTGCCACCCTGGGCACCTTGGCCACCTTCATCCTGGTGGCCGGGGTCACCCCCTACATCGGCCTCCAGCTCAAAGCCGTGGGCCAAACCTTCGACCTCCTGACCGGCCGGGTGGCGGGCGGGGGGCTGGCCCACGACGCGGCCTTCTGGGCGGCGCTGGGGCTCGCCACCTTTGCCGTTCTGTTCGGGGCCCGCACCCTGGTGGTGAGCGAGCGCCACGAGGGCATGGTGGCGGCCGTGGCGTTCGAGAGCGCGGTCAAGCTGGGAGCCTTCCTGGTGCTGGGGATCTACATCACCTGGGGCATCGGCGGGGGGCTCCGCAGCGTCTTCGGCCGGGCCCTGGAGCACCCGGAGCTCAGGGAGATCCTGGTCATCGGCCCCCGCACCACGGTCCCCGAGTGGATCACCCTGAGCCTGCTGTCCATGGTGGCCGTGGTGCTCCTGCCCCGGCAGTTCCACATGCTGGTGGTGGAGAACGTGCGCGAGCGCCACCTGCGCCAGGCCTCGTGGATCTTCCCGTCGTACCTGCTGCTCATGAACCTGTTCGTGCTGCCGGTGGCCCTGGTGGGGCTCCTGGCCCACGCGCCGGGGCCGCCCGACTCGTTCATGATCAGCCTGCCCCTGAGCCGGGGGCACACCGGCCTGGCCGCCCTGGCGTTCCTGGGCGGGTTCTCGGCCGCGGCCAGCATGGTGATCGTGTCGTCGGTGGCCCTGGCCACCATGATCCTCCACCATCCCGGCATCGCCCTGCTGGGCAAGCTCTCCCCGACCCTGGGCACCGAGACCCGCCGCGACCTGTCGCGCCAGTTGCTGACGGCCAAGCGGCTGTTCATCTTCGGCGTGGTACTCCTGGGCTACGGGTTCTACCGGTGGATCGGCGAGTCCCAGACCCTGGTGAACATCGGGCTCCTGTCGTTCTCGGCCGTGACCCAGTTCGCCCCGGCCGTGCTCCTGGGGCTGGTGTGGAAGGGCCGCACCCGATCCGGGGCCCTCACGGGTCTGACCCTGGGGTTCGGCGTGTGGGCCTACACCCTGCTGCTCCCCACCTTCGTGGGCTCCGGCTGGATGGACCCGGGCATCCTCGACCGGGGACCGTGGGGCATCGCCGCGCTGCGGCCCCACGCCCTGTTCGGCCTGGAGGGGCTCGACCCCTGGTCCCACGCCCTGGTGTGGAGCCTGGTGTTCAACCTGGGGGGATTCCTGGCGGTCAGCCTGTTCGCCGGGGGTCGCCGGGGTGGGCAGGCGCCGGCGGTTCCCGTGGGGTGGGTCAGCCGGGAGGACGTGGTGGGGCTCCTGACCCGGTTCGTGGGCCCGGCCAAGGCCCGGGAGGTCATGGTGAGCCTGCCCCCCCGGGCCGGGCCACAAACCCTGGTGGAGGCGGCCGAACGGTGCCTGGCCAGCGCCCTGGGCACCCCCTCGGCCCGGATGATCCTCCAGAGCTTCCTGGCCTGGCCCCGGGACCAGGCCGTGGAGATCCTCGACGTGTTCGGCCGGGTGTCGCGCACCTTGGCCCAGAGCCGTGAGGCCCTGGAGCGCCAACTGCGCGAGCTGCTGGTGCTCCACGAGGCGGCCGGCCTCATGTCCCGGAGCCTCGACATCGACGCCGTGTTGAGCGGGGTGCTCAGCCTGATCCATCGGGAGTTCGGGTTCGAGTACCTGGCGGTCCGGCTGCTGGACGACGACGGCAAGCTCCGAATCCGGGCCCACGTGGGGCTGAACCCGGCCTACGTGGCCCTGTCGGCCGTGCCGCCGTCGGAGGAGAGCTACTTCGGCACCTGCTTCCTGCGGGGGGAGCCGGTGGTGTTGGAGGACGCCCGCAACGTGGACAAGCCGATCTTCTTCGGCCAGCTCACCCAGGACGTGCCGGTCACGGCGCTGATCCACGCTCCCATGATCCACGAGGGCAAGCCCATGGGGGTGCTCACAGCCTACGGCACCCGGGGCCCCATGCACTTCACCGAGGAGTTCGTGAGCCTGTTCTGCGCCTTGGCCAACCAGCTCGGCATGGCCGTGGCCAACGCCCGGCTGTACCAGGAGGTTCAGGCCTACAGCCAGGCCATGGAGGAGAAGGTGCGCCAGCGCACGGCCGAGCTCGAGGCGGCCAACGTGCGGCTTCGGGAGATCGACCGGCTGAAGAGCGAGTTCCTGTCCACGGTGAGCCACGAGCTCAGAACCCCGCTCACCTCGATCCGGTCCTTCAGCGAGATCCTGCTGAAGTACGGGGTGGACGACCCGGAGAAGCGCCGGGAGTTCCTCCAGATCATCCAGCAGGAGGCCGAGCGGCTCACCCGCATGATCAACGAGCTGCTGGACCTTTCCAAGATCGAGGCCGGCCGGGTGGAGTTCCACGTGGAGGCCGTGGACCTGCGCGCGGCCATCGACAAGGCGGTGGAGGTGGCCCGGCCCCTGTTCGAGGAGAAAGGGGTGGGCGCGAGGATCTCGGTGGAGGAGGGGCTACCGCCCGTGGCGGCCGATCCCGATCGGCTCCAGCAGGTGCTGGCCAACCTGCTCTCCAACGCGGTCAAGTTCTCTCCGCAGGGGGGCACGATCTGGATCGGGGCCGTGAGCGGCCGGGATGAGGCCGTGGTGAGCGTGGCGGACGAGGGGCCCGGCATCCCGTCCGACCGGCTCGACGAGGTGTTCGAGCGCTACGCCCAGATCCGCGACCCCCAGAAGAGCCACCCCTTGGGCACGGGCCTGGGGCTCGCCATCTCCCGGGAGATCGTCCAGCGCCTGGGCGGCCGCATCTGGGCCGAGAGCCGCCCGGGCACCGGCGCCACCTTCTCGTTCACGGTGCCGTTCGTGAAGGCCGTGACGGGTGAGGGGTGACGAGCCCCCTCCGGGCCGGGCTCCCCCGTTCCCCTTCGCGGTCAAGCGTCGTGTCGATGCCCCGGACACCCCCCCGGGAGTTGGGCAGCCCGGAGTGGCGAGTACCGAAGCTTTGGACCATCACGGCGAGGAGGGATGCCATGGGCGTGAGGTTTGAAGACCTTTTCGAGGCGTTCGCGTTCGTTACAGGAGGTGGGTTCGTCGAACACCGGGCGTTCGTCCACCGGGAGTCCGGGGAGGTCCTGTTCTGGAGCGACGACCTCGAATGGTTCGACGACGATCCTCCCGAGGGCGTCGAGTACCCCGACGACCTGGGGCCGGAGTGGATCGAGGTGCCCAATCCGGGCCATCTGGACCTTGGCCGAGCGCTGGTCCGGCGGTTCGTGGAGGCCCACATCCCGGACGAGGCCCGCACCGTGGAAGGGTTCTTCCGGCGGAAGGGAGCCTACGGCCGCTTCAAAGACTTCCTGCACGACCGCGGCCTTCTCGAGACCTGGTACCGGTTCGAGGAGGAGGCGCAAAGGAGCGCCCTTCGGCAGTGGGCAAAAGACGAAGGGCTCACCCTCATCGAGGAGTGAGCCGCCCCGCCCCCCTTGAGCGGTCTTCCCGCGGTCGTTCAGGGAGCGGGTGGGGGACCGGGCAACTTGTTGCTCGCCCAACGTGTAGGCGCAACCTCCCCAGGGGCTGGGAAAGCCCGAACCCCTGAAATACCTCGATCCCAACGTCTGGTCCCGTCGGATCACCCAGGAACACCGCCTGGTGTACCGCGTAACCGCGGACCGCGTGGACTTCCTCCAAGCCCGATACCACTACTGACCCGGGCCGGTAGACCGCCGCGAATCGTGCCCCGAGAATCGTTGTCGGGGACCGTTGGGACGAGGGGCAGCCGGGCGCACGGGCCCACATCGGTAGGAGCCTGCTCCCGCAGGCCATCCCGGGCAGCAGGCCCGGCCGGCTCGGCGGTCAGCGTTTTGGCCCTCCAGGGTCGGCATTAGGCAACTACGCAGCAGCGTTATCCCCTCTCCGGGTCCGGGTGGCATCCCCCTCACCACCCCAGCACCCGCAGGAAGCACCCGCCGCCCCCGCCTCCGCTCCCAGGCGGGGTGGCGCCGTCGGCGTCCGCGGGTTCGGTCCCGGTGTCCTGGCCACCGGTGGGCGGCGGGGTTTCGGTTCCGCCGTCCGGTTGACCCTCTCCGGCCCCGGGCGGGGTGGCGCCGTCGGCGTCCCGCGATGACCCGGACGCCTCGAAGACCACCGCGCGGCCCGTGGCCGTGGACGCGAGCACCACCGAGCCCATCCCGTCGCCGTCCAGGTCCGGACCCGGTTGCACCTCGCCGCCCAGGGCCGCACCGGCCTGGTCCCCGGCCACAAAGGCCACGGCTGCCCCGCCCGAGGGATCGAGCAGGTAGGCGCCGCCCGCGTCTTCCAGGCCCCCGGGGTCGGCGCCGGGCGCGCCCACCAGGAGCAGGACCCCGCCCCCTGGAAGCTCCAGCCGGGCCACCGCGGTCCCGAAGCCCTCGCCGGGCTGGCCCCGGGCCTCCCAGACCTCCTGGCCCGAGGCGCCGTCCAGGAGCACGGCCCGGCCGGCCGCTGTGTCGGCATCGGCCGCGATCCGGCCCAGGCCGGCCGGGGAACTGGCCGGGGCACCCACGATGAGTTCTGCGGCGCCGTCGCCGTTCAGGTCGCCGGCGCTTGCCAGCGCGGCGCCGAACCGCTCGCCGGCCTTTCGGCCCTGGGCCAGCACCGCCAGGTCCCCGCCGGAGGGGGAGATGCGGTACACCGCGCCCGGACCCTGGTCCGGGGCGCCCACGGCCAGGTCCTCGCCCAGAAGGGCGAGCGCGCTTCCGAACCCGTCACCGGCGGTCCCGGGGCTCCAGCTTGCCGCCACCTCGCCGTCCTGGATGCGGTGCACGGCGCCCGCGACCTGGCCGCCCCCCGGGGCCCCGGCCCACAGCGCATCGCCGTCCCACAGGAGCCTCTCTCCCAGTCGGCCGCCCGCCACGGCGCCCTCCACCCGGCCGATCTCGGAGCCGTCCTTGCCGGAAACGAACACCACGGCGCCCGCGTCCTGGAGGAACCCGCCCGGGTCAAACCCCGGGGCGCCCACGGCCAGGTCGGGCGTGCCGTCCCCGTCCAGGTCGGCCACGGGCACGGCCGAGCCGCCGAAGCCGTCGCCGGGCCCGAACCCCAGGTCTGCGCCCCGAACGCTCCACAGGCCCTGGAGGTTCGTGCCGACCAGGTGCACGGTCCCGGCGGCCGGGTCCCGGAACAGCAACCCGGGCCGGCCGGCCGGATCCCCCGGGTCGGGCAGGGCCGGTCCTGCGGCCGGCGGCACGTACAGCCCCCGGAAGCCCCCCAGGGCCTGGAACACCTCGTGGGCCGCCTCGATCCTCTCGGGCACCGAGCGTTCCGGGTTGGTGGGGTCCACGTCGAACCAGTCGGGCGCACCGTCGCCGTCGGAGTCCGGATCGCACACGTCCCCCAGGCCGTCGCCGTCCAGGTCCTCCTGGAGGGGGTTTTCGTCCAGGGGGCAGTTGTCTTCCGGGTCCGACGCGCCGTCGCCGTCGGAATCGCCGGAACAAGGGTTGAGTCCGAGGGCCCACTCCTCTTGGTTGGTGAGCCCGTCGTGATCGCGGTCGCTGTCCGGTCCGGCGAACCCGTCGGGCCACGTGGGATCGAAACACCCCCAACGCTCCCGCATCTCCACCTCGAAACGGTCGGACCCGCCGTCCCGGTCCGTGTCCTCCGAGCAGGGGTTGGTGCGGTACCTCTTTTCCTCGCCGTCGTCCAGGCCGTCGTCTTCGGAGTCCGGGTTCGTGGGGTCCAGGCAACGGTACGGGAGGGAATCGCCCCTGCGATCCAGGGCCCAGTCCACCTCCTCCCGGCTGGTGAGCCCGTCGCCGTCCGGGTCGTCGTCCGGACCGTCCAGGATGAAAAGCGACAGGGGAACCCGCCAGGTCTCGGTTCTCGGAACGCTCGGGGGGTCCTCATAGGTCCCCAGGAGAAAGGTCACCGTGGCCTCGGTCTCCACGGTGGTGGCCCAGCCCGAGGGCATGGCGTTGGGCTCCAGGGTGAACCGCACGGCCTGCAAGGCGCCCACTTGGAGGTCCCCAGAGTCGGGAGAGACCCCGAGCCAAGGGGGTGCGTCCTCGGCCCAGGCCACCTCAAAGCCCGCGCCGTATCGCCGTTCGGCGTAGGTGGGCAGGTCGTCCACCTCCATGGTGGGGAGCGCCGTTAGGTTGGTCACGGCAACGTTCAGGCTGAGGGCGTTGAAGGTGGTCGAGGCCCGGCGGCCCGGATCCAGGCCCCACCGGGCGTACGACCACGAGGCCCGAAGCGACTGGGTCCGGGCGTCCGGGTCGAAGTCGCTGCGCACCGCGAACAGGGGCGGCCTCGGGCCCCCCGGCCCCTGGGGCGCGGGCTCCACCAGCGAACGGTTTCCGGGTGGCTCGAGATCTTCGTAAGGGACGATGCCGACGGCGTTCAGGATGGAGTCCAAACCGGGCTGGCCCCGGCCCAGGCTGTCGCTGCCCATGCGCTCGGTCCAGGCCAGGTAGAAGTCCGTGAGGTCCGGGGCGTCGGCCACAAAGGCGTACGGCCCGGTGGGGTCCAGTTCCCTGTCGAAGATCTGGAGGATGGTGCGGTGGCCGTCGATGGCCGGGCCGTCCACGGTGTCCCAGGCGTCCGGTCCCGAGCCCAGCCCGTCGGTCAGGTCCCACAGGGTCGCCAGGATGTTCCCCTCCACCGAGATCCACCGCTCCTCGTCCCCGGTGTCCCGCCAGGTGATGCTGGTGCAGGGGGTCTCCGGCGAGGGGCCGCCCAGGATGCTTCGGGTGCGCACCGTGCTGAGCTCGGGGTTTTGGTCGATCAGGTACAGGGCCGCGTAGGTGGGGAACGCCTCGGAAAAGGCGAACTCCGGGTCGTTCCACTCGCCCGTGTCGATCTCGCGGCACGTCGAGTGGCTTCCGTCGTGGCCGTCCCAGGTGCTGATCTCGTACTGGAGGTGGTGGAAGTACTCGTGGATCACCGTCTCGTCCACATACCCGAAGTCCAGCCCGCTCGACGCGGCGCTGGAACAGGTGAGCACCAGGTCGCTGAAGTAATGGTTCCAGGCGGTGTCACAGTACTCCACGTCCACCTGGCCGATGGTGTCGTCCTCGGCCGGGTCCCGGTTGTCCTCCATGTGGCTCCAGGTGATCTGGATCGTCTCGTTGATGTTGAGGGCGGCCGCGAACGAGACCGGTATGTCCACCGATCCGCCCCACACGCACTCGCCCACCGTGACCGTGGTCCACTCGGCCGGCACGTTGATCCGCCCCAGATCCACCTGCCCGCCCGCCAGGAGATCGCGCAGGTCCACCTCGGCCAGCTTCCGGCGAAGCCGCTCGTTGGTGCAGTCGGTGTCGGCCCACACGCGCATCCACCGGTTGTCCACCTCGGCCACCACCCGGCCGATCCAGTCCTCGTCCCCGGCGGCCGCGAGGGGGTCCACGGTGAACGCGAATCGGCCGTAGCGGTCGGTGTAGCCCCGGCCGGCCACGATCTCAGACCCCATGTAGTCGACCGAGGGGTCGAACACCACCTCGATCTTCACGTAGCGGGCCGGCACCCAGCGCTCGGTGCCCGGCACCAGGCCCGGGCCCGAACCGGTGCTCTGCACGTCGCCGTCCTGGTAGTACAGGGTGCCGGTCACCAGGACCCTGGCCTGGGCCGGCCCGGCGAGCAGGCCCGCGGCCCCCAGGAACCCCCACAGCCCCACTGCCCATCGCCGTGTCCTCATTGCGCGCTACCTCCCTGGATCAGGTGGTCCGCGGGCTCCTCCACCTGGGGCTCGCTCACCGACGCCGTGCCCTGGTCAAGGTCCACGTAGACCGGCACCCGGTACGTGGCGATGTCCACCGGACCGTTGTTCACCCGTACGATCACATCGAACGACGTCTGCCTGGGCTGGATCTCCTTGTCGTCGCCCTCCGGGCTCGGCGCCCACACCCCTGTGGCACGGTACAGGCCGGTGAGCGTCACGGTCTCGCCGGCATCCACCGAGCCGCTGAACGCGGCCGATCCGGCCCCCGGGCGCAGGGAAAGCCCTTTGCCGCCGGTGAGCCGGGCCTGTACGCTCTTGCGCGCCACGGGCCAGGTGACCTTCACGATCACCTCGAACGGCTGGTCGGCGCTCACCGGTTCCTGGGGAGGCACCACCTGGATCTCGGGGGGGTCGGGCATGGGGAACGCCCGGCGCAGCGCCCACACGGCCTGGTGCGCAGCCATGCGCAGGTAGGGGTCGCTGGTGTTCTGGCCCACCCGGGCGAGGGTCTCGATGGCTTCGGGGTCGGCCAGTTCGACCAGGGCCAGGGCGGCCCGCTCGCGCACGTAAGGGTCCAGGTCCGGGTCGGCGGCGGCCCGGCGCAGGGCCTCGGCCGCGGCCGGGCTCGGCTGAAGCAAGGCCTGCTCGATGGCGGCCACCTGGGCGTCCGGATCGGCCTGGGAGGGGTCCAGGGCTGCGGACAGGTCCTGCGCGGCCCCTTCGTCCGGGCCCGGCTCGAACATCACGTCGTCGATCACCGGGGTCTTCCCCTGGGGGAGTTCCAGTTGGGCCCACCGGATCACGGGTTTGTCGGCCTGCACCCCGATGAAGGCAGCTCCCGCGCCGGCGGGCTCGGACCACTGGAACCCGGTGGTGAACGTGGGCAGGTAGGGATCGCCCGCGGGCGGCGTGTACACCGCCGTGTACACCTCCCGGCCGGCGCTGTCGTAGGTTCGCAGGAGCACCGCGTCGTTGGGGCCGAGCGGGCCGAGAACGTACAGCCCCACCCGCTGCACCCCGTGCTCGAAGCGGAGGACCACGGTTTGGGCCCCCTCCGCCACGGCCACGTGGGGGGGCGACACGGCTTGGAGGTTCATGCCGGCCGGGTCCCGAACGGCCAGGGGGGTGCCGTTCCCGGTCGCCAGGACCAGCCCGTGGAGCCGGTACTGGACGTCCAGGTCCTGCCCGGGGACGAGCCCGTCGAACCCGGCCACCACGGCCTCCTCGGAGAACGCGCTCCGCTCGGCCCACCCGGCGGACCAGGCCGGCGTTGCGGCAAGGCCCGCGAGGATCACGGCCCAGAGCGCTTTCATGTGCCAAGAAAGATTGGATCGCTTCGGACTGAGGGGGGTTGGCATGGCGTTTCCCTCCTGGTGCCGGGGAGGGGGGGGATGGAACTCCTACGGATTCCTGACAATACTAGTATAGTCAGGAATTATCATGCCTGATTCGTCTCCCCTGTCAACACTGCGGCCGGTTTTCCGCGGGCGGGGGTCTGCCGTTCCCCCTTTTTTCGCTGTCGTCACGTCCCCCGTTACGACGGAAAACCCCCGTCATCTCAAGGGCGGAGGGATGCCATGGGCGTGAGGTTTGAAGACCTTTTCGAGGCGTTCGCGTTCGTCACAGGAGGTGGGTTCGTCGAACACCGGGCGTTCGTCCACCGGGAGTCCGGGGAGGTCCTGTTCTGGAGCGACGACCTCGAATGGTTCGACGACGATCCTCCCGAGGGCGTCGAGTACCCCGACGACCTGGGGCCGGAGTGGATCGAGGTGCCCGATCCGGGCCATCTGGACCTCGGCCGAGCGCTGGTCCGGCGGTTCGTGGAGGCCCACATCCCGGACGAGGCCCGCACCGTGGAGGGGTTCTTCCGGCGGAAGGGAGCCTACCGTCGGTTCAAGGACTTCCTGTACGACCGCGGCCTTCTGGAGACCTGGTACCGGTTCGAGGAGGAGGCGCAAAGGAGCGCCCTTCGGCAGTGGGCAAAAGACGAGGGGCTCACCCTCGTCGAGGAGTGAGCCGCCCCGCCCCCCTTGAGCGGTCTTCCCGCGGTCGTTCAGGGAGCGGGTGGGGGACCGGGCAACTTGTTGCTCGCCCAACGTGTAGGCGCAACCTCCCCAGGGGCTGGGAAAGCCCGAACCCCTGAAATACCTCGATCCCAACGTCTGGTCCCGTCGGATCACCCAGGAACACCGCCTGGTGTACCGCGTAACCGCGGACCGCGTGGACTTCCTCCAAGCCCGATACCACTACTGACCCGGGCCGCCAGACTGCCGTGGATCGTGAGACGTAAATCGTTGTCGGGGACCGTTGGGACGAGGGGCAGCCGGGCGCGCGGGCCCACATCGGTAGGAGCCTGCTCCCGCAGGCGATCCCGGGCAGCAGGCCCGGCCGGCTCGGCGGTCAGCGTTTAGCCCTCCCGGCTCGGCATTAGGCAACTACGCAGCAGGGCCTCCCGTGGAGTACGTGTTCACCCAGTGACGACGGCCGCCGTCCCGGTGATCCGGAGGCGCCCTCACGCGCTCTCCGTCAGCGCGAGCCGGACACCGAGCCCCAGCAGGACCGACCCCAGCAGCCGGTCTAGCCACACCGAGGCCCTCCGGTTCCGCCGGAACAGGGCGGTCGCCCGGGCCGCCACCAGGACGACCCCGAACTCCACCACCACGGCCACCAGGATCACCAGGACACCGAGCAGCAGGAGCTGGCCGGTGGGGTTGCCCAGCTCGGGCCGGACGAACTGGGGCAGGAACGCCATGAAGAAAACCGCCACCTTGGGGTTCAGGATGTCCACCAGGGCCCCCTGCTTGAACGCGCCCCACGGCGTGGTCCGGACCGCCTCCGGTGTCGGCGCGTCGAACGCGGTGCCCTTGGACCGCAGGTGCCCGATCCCCAGCCAGGTCAGGTACGCCGCGCCCGCGAATTTGACGACCGTGAAGGCCGCCGCAGAGGTCGCGATGATCGTGGAGACGCCGAACGCCGTCGCGAGCACGTGCACCAGGGCGCCGGTGCACACCCCCAGGGACGACGCCACCCCCACCCGCCGCCCCCGGGCGACCGTGTTCGACACGATGTGGACCAGATCCGGGCCCGGCGACAGGTTGATCGCCAGGGCCGCGGAGAAAAAGACCATCCAGTAGGCGCCCGCTTCCATCGGATCCCGTCCCGGGTTTCAGGGTTGAACAGCCGGTCACTCGGCCGGCCGTTTGTACCCGCTGGGACCAACCGGGTCAAGCGCCCTCGCCCCGCCGGACCAAGCCAGAGACCAGGTTGGACACCGCTTGACCGGACGCAACCGAAAGATCGCGGTGCCCTCGACGACTCGCGCCCGGACCGCCCCGGCATCGTCGCTCCCCTCCCCCCACCCTCCCGTACGTGGTTCCCATCAGGGTGTCAACACGTGCTCTTGGAACCATTTGGGCGAGACGATGCGAAGATCGTCGATGCGCGACAGCGCCAGCAGATCGCGATCCCCTGTGACAAGATGGTCGGCCCCGGCCATCACGGCATGAGCCACGAGGTAGTCGTCCTTCGGATCCCGAACCACCGCAGGGATCGGCTTGGAGATCTCCGGAAGCATCTCCCCGACCTCTCGGAGGATATCGAGGAGCTCCTCCATGTCCTCCGTGCGAATCCGCTCCGCAAGATACGCCTTGCCTTCCACGCACCCAACGATTTCCTCGAGCAGGCCGGTGGGCACGAGCGAGGCGAATCGCCCGAGGATCCCCGCCCGCACAATCGCACCCACCGGGCCCTTCCGGCCCGGCCTCGTCGGGGAGCAAGCCGGGCCGCCGATGGGAACGAACCACGCGAGCCCGGCGCTTACGGCCGGGCGTTTTTGGCGTAGAGCTGGCCGTCGAAGTAGTACATGGTGCCCAGGAAGACCCGACCGTTCTCCCGGTGGACCACGTACGAGATCTCGTTCCGGCCTCCGCCGGCATAGGTGAGCACGAGCTCTCCCTCCTCCAGGGTTCCCCGAACCTCCCACCGGCCCGACGCGGCTGCCGTGCCCAGGGCGCTGCCGGCGTCGTTGGAGTAGCCGGTCTCGCCGCCCATCACGAAGGTGCCGTCCGCCCGCAGGGCCACCGTGCTCTCCCGGGTGGAGTAGCTGCTCGGGATGCCGCTCTTCTCGTAGTGCCACCACACCCCCACGAACCGGGCCGCCAGGGAGCGGTCCGGCGCCAGGAACCGCAGGGACCGGACCACCTGCTCCACCGCCTCCCGGTGCGACGGGCCGTAGGCGTCGGCCGAGGTGACGGCGAGCACGGCCGCGCCGCCGCCCCCCTCGGGGGCGAGGACCATGGCACCCCACCCCTTCACGGCGGCGCCGTTGGAGGTCCCGGCCAGGGGACCGGCGATTCCCCGCCTACCCAGGGGCTCCACCGGCCCCGAAGGGGCGATCCGGGTGCCGCCGTCGGTGACGCCTTGGGAAAAGAGGCGCCGCAGATCGTCGGGAGTGGTGGCCTCGTGGCGGAATACCACCAGGAGCCCTGGGATCGTCGCGTGCCCCAGCACCGCCCCTTGGGGCGTCTGCCGGGCCGTCCACCCGGGCGGGGGCCGAAAGGCGAATCCGGCCGCCGGCAGGCTCACCTCGGTACCGGCCGCTCCGGAAACCTGGGCCCCAAAAAGAAGGGCCGCGACCACTCCGATCCATCGCCGAGTGCCCATGTCCGTTGCTTCTCGTGCCTCACGCCAAGGCACTAATCCCAACGAAAGTATTGCCAGACCCGTGCCCCTTCCCCTTGGGGAGTGCGGGGTGGGGGCCTGGTTCCGGCCGGGCGCGAGTGCGGCATCCGATCGCCGCGCCTTCTCATGCCGCCGCTTGTGCGTCGATCCAGGCCACGATAGCGGAACCCACGGAATCCGGAGGGGATCCGGACGTTCGGAGGGCGCGGCGAGCTAAGGGGCCGCACCCGGCGCTCCACCAGGCCCCCACCCCGCACCCTGGCAATACGTTTGCAGGTCTTAGCAACTCGAGATCACCGAGCCCGTGCGTACCGGGTGACTCCCCCCATCTCGTCCTGCAGGATCAGCTCCGCCGCCCCCAGCCGGAACCGGAACACCATGGTCGTGCCGGTGACCAGGCTCTGCGCCTCGATCGTGTCCCCCTGCACCCGGAGCACGCCCTGATCCACCGGCTGGCCGAACTCGTAGTACACCCACTGGGTGCCCTGGATCACCAGCCCCGTGCCCTCTGCCGACCGCCACACGCCGTCGAGGGACACCGCACCGGCTCCGGGTGCGGTGCCGCCCGGGCCCGGGGGCTGCCCGGCCGGCACCGATGCGGGGGCCGACCGCAGCCTGAGGGCCGGGCCGGACCGCTTCACGAACACCTGAAGCTCTCCGCTCAACAGGTCCATCGCGAGCATGACCCCCCGGCCGTTCACCTGGTCGAACACCGGATAGGTCATGGCGTAGCCGTAGTCGAACCGGGGCGAGCCCCGCTCGTCCAGCACGTACTGGCGCAGGTGGGGCAGGCCCTGGCGCTGGATCACCGTGACCACGTCGAGCCCCCGGTACAGGTCCTGCCCCCGAGGCCGGCTCACGATCTTCTTGAGCACGCCCTTCAGCCGAGGGTGGGGCCGGTAGGTCACGAACCCTCCCAGGGGCACCATCCGGCGTGCCTGGAACCACGCGTTGGGATCGATCAGCTCCCACTCCCCCTCGAGGTTCTCGGCCGTCAACTCCTCGGCGGCGGACTCCCGGTTGGCCAGCAGGTCGTCCCCCCGCTCGGCCACCCGGAAGGTATGCCGGCCGAGATTGGACCGGCCGGTGAGGGACTCCAACGCCAGCAGCACCTCGTACTGCCCCGGCGGCACCAGATCGATGGTCAAGATGGGGCCGTCCTTCCACGCCATCTCGCCCGTGGGGGTGTAGCTCACCCCTCCCCGGTCGTCCACGGTCTCCAGCAGGGGCCGGATCCGCGCATCGGGCGGCGGGTCCACCTCGGCGTACACCACGGTGCCGTCCTTGCGGGGCACCTCCACCACCACCGAGGCGGGCAACCACAGCCAGTTGTAGTACACCGTGGCGAAGAACTCCCCGTACTTGGGGTCCACGTACTGCACCGGCACGGTCATCACGTGGGCCACGTTGTTGCCGATATCGGTTTCGTCCAGGGTGACCGGGAACGCGGCCTCTCCGTTGGCGAGCAGGTGGCGGGTACCGTCGTAACGGAACCGCACGTCATGCCGACCGTCGGGGTACGTGTACACCTGAAGGAGCTCCGCCCGGCCGCGCTTGGGCACGGCGCCGCCCTCGTCGCCCGGGGATGCCTTGCGCAGCAGCGACTTGCGAAAGAGCAGGGTCCGCCCCCCGGCGTCGTCCCGTTCCCCGATCAGGGCGTAGGCATAGAGCAGATTGGTGCCCTCGAAGGTGAACTCGAATCCGTCCTGACCGAGGTGGAGCACCTCGCCCACGGGCTGATTCCGAAGCAGGCTGATCGTCCGGATGCCGCCCAGCCGGATCCGGGCCGGGTTCTCCCGCTGGGCCGCGTACAGGGCCCGGAGGGTCGGCACCCACCGGGTCTCCGTTCCGAACCGCGTCGCTAGGTAGGCGTCGTTGAGCAGGTCGGCCCGGAACGGCGCATACACCGCCACGCCGCGGCTGTTGCGGTGGCGGGAGCTGGTGCGGCTGCGGATCACCACCCGCCGGAGGGCCGCCTCGAACCCGGCGTACTCCGGCAGCGATCCCACCGCCGGGGTCAAACGGGCCAGGTTGGCGAAGGCGTTGCCGAGATCCACGCTCAGAAGCCCGTTCTTGCCCTTGCGCACGTCTCCCAACGAGGCGTAGCCCTCGGAGAAGAACAGGGTCCGGGTGAACGCCGGCCAGTTCTCGCCCAGGGTGCTCCCGATGCGGCCCAGCAGGGCGTCCAGGGCCTCCACCGTCCCGCCGACCTCCCGGAGATCCAGGGCCGACAGGGTGGTGACCGCCTCGTTGCGGGCCAGGTAGTAGGCGTCGAACGCGTCCACGATGTCGGCCGCCACCTGCCGAGGGCTCCGGCCGGGCCGGCCGAACAGGGGGAGCACCGTGTCGTAGGGCCAGCCGTCCCCGGGCTCCACGGCCTCGGAGGCCACCATCACGTCGGCCACGTCCCGAAGCTCGTAGGCGGCCTCGATCTGGGCCATCAGGCACATGTCGAACCCCACCAGGTCCAGCCGGGCCACGTCCGCGTCCCGAAGCCCGGCCTCGATGGCCCGGCGCAGCTCGGGCAGGGTCAGGTGGTCCTCCCCGCTGTCGACGCCCGGCGCCTGTTCGTCGCTGACGTGGCTCGCCCACCCGCCCCCGTGGTCCCACAGGAGCAGCGCCCGCCGTTTGGACGGAGCGAGCCCGAACCCCTTCGCGATAAACGCGCGCAGCACCGCGGGGTCGCCCATGTTCACCTCGCCCAGGTCGGCCAGCACCTTCGACTGGATCCCGGCCTCGGGCGCCCGGCGGACCCGGAGAATCCGGGCTCCGGTCCAGTCCCCCTCGGCATCGGTGTACCCTTTGGCGCGATCCAGCAGCACCAGCACCTCCACCCCCTTGGCCGGCAGGGCGCGCTCCATCTCCTCGAGGTCCTTCAGGGCGAACGGCTCCAGGTTGTTGTCGCCGTCCAGGTACACGAGCACGGTCCACTCGGCCCCGGCCGCCGGAGGAGCCTCCGGCCCCTCCGGGGCGTCGGCCGTGGGGGCCGGCGCGGACTGGGCGGCCTGCCTGGCCGGGTACACGAAGAACGGCGCCCATGCCAGCCGCTGGTCGCCCGCGTACACCTCGAATCGGTACCATCCCTGGGGCCAGCCTCCCTCCGGTCGCCCGGCCCGAAACCGGAGCAGGTTCGTTCCGGCGGACTCGATGGTCACCGTGGTCTCCCCCAACACGCCCCCGGCCGCCGCCGAGCTCCACACGCCCCGGATCCGGACACCTGGATTCAGGTTCTCGATCATGGCCAGCCCGAAGATCGTCTCGACCTCGGTGTCGAACTCGTCCGCGAACGCCTCGGGACGGCCGTTGGCCGTGAGGGCGCGGGCGAGGCCCAGGGTGGTGAACAAGGGGGGTGGGTCGCCGTCGCGGGGAGCGATCGAGAACGGGACCCGGCCGAACGCCTCTCCGTCAAGGGACAGAACCACCGCGTAGTTGCCGGGCGGCCAGGTCCGCCCTTCGGCCAAAGAGATCTGAAGGTGCGCCCGGGTGAACCCGTCGGCTTCGATGGGGATGTCGGTGGTGGCGATCACGTAGTCGGGCTCGCTCACCGCATCCACCGCCACCCACGCGCCCTTTATCGTGGTCCCTGTCTTCACGCCGTTCAGGTCCACCACCGCATGGAGTTCGCGTTGGTCTTCCGGGAACCTCTGGCCCACCCCCTTGGGCACCACGTCCTCGGTGATCCCCACCGACACGGTGCCGGACAGCAGCTCGGCCGCCCGGACCCCCGGAGCCAGGAGGTCCAGCAGAAGGCACAGCACGAAGAACGGTCGGACGAGCCGGGTCATGGGAAACGCCTCTCGCTAGCGGGTCGGTGCCCGCAGGGGGAAAGGACCCGTCTCATCGACAGGTGGTCGATTTGCGGCACAGGGTGCTGCCCTCGAACGACAGGCACCCCGGGTCGTTGATCCGGCGAAACCGGATGGTGGCCGTGTCTCCGTTGGCGTACGATACGTGGATCGTCCCCCCGCTGGCGTCGCCCGTGACCGTCCACGAGCCCGAGCCGCCGCCCCGGCTCGCGGCCCCCCACGCCATGGTCTGGTTGCCGTACTGGTCGGTGGAGGTGCCCGAGTAGCCCGACTCGGTGAACTCCCGGTACACCCCGCCCGGGCACAGGCCGATCTGGCGCTCGGTGCTGCCCGCGTAGCCCCACCACACCCCGGCGATCTGCCGGGCCAGGCGGGGGTCGTTGGGACCCGCGGGAGCTGCGCCGCCGCCGGCCGGGGCGGCCGCCGCGTAGTTCATCACCCCGCCCGGGGCGTTCAGGTCGATATCGAGCCGCAGGTCCCGGTCCACCACCGTGACCTCCCGGGTCACCTTCTCGGCCCGCACCGCGTAGGAGCCCGGCGGCAGCCCGGAGAACCCGTACTTGCCGAACATGTCGGTCTGGGCCGACGCCACCGGCCGACCCGAACGCACGTCGAACAGGGTCACCGGCACCATCGCGGCCGGCGCGGTCGGCCCGCGTCCCAGGTACCCCCACACCGAGAACCCCCGCTGCAGGTCGCCCTTGGGCGGGGCTCCCACGCACGCGGCCAGCAGCACCGCCGTCGCGGCCGCACACCACCAGGTCTTCGTGCCCATCATTCCGAGTCTCCTTCGAGGTTTCCGCCTCCGCGTCCGGGCCGCACGCATCGGCCCGTTGGAGAAGGCGGTCTACAGGAACTGCGGCTCCACCTCCACCGCCCCAATGTCGCACGCGGCCGTGCCGTCCCCGTCGCCGTCCTGGGGCCGGGACACCCCCCGCTGGTCGGTGGCGGGGCACACCCCGTCGTCCCCCGCGTCGATGGCCGGGCTGCCCCCCTGGGGGAGCAGGGTCCAGGTGGGGCCGCCGTTGTCGGCCAGGGGGCCGAGCTGGGGGTCGGTGTTCACGAGGTCGCCGGCGGCGGCAGAGCCGCAGGTGCTGCCGCTGTCGATGTTGGTGCCGTTGGAGACCACCGCCGCGCCGGTCAGGTCGCAGTCGCCCGCGGAAAAGACGGTGTTCGCCATCTCGACGTTGCCGGAGGAGGCGATGTGGCCGCCGGTCCAGGTGGACTGGTTGGCGTGGAAGGTCGTGTTCCGCAACGACAGGTCCCCGCTGTCGGTGGAGGAGATCGCCCCGCCCGCGCTGTTGGTGCCGTTGTTGACGTTGCCCGAGAAGGTCGCGTTGACGATGGTCGCCGTCCCGGCGATGAAGACACCGGCGCCGCCACCGCCGCCCCCCAGGGTGCTCTCGATCCTGTTGTTGGAGATGGTCGACCCGGTGATGGTGACCGTGCCGTCCGAGTAGATCCCGGCGCCGCTGAAGCTGAAACTGCCGACCGCTGTGCCGGTGTTCCCGTCGATCGTCGAGTCGACGACGTTCAGCACCGCGCCGGCGCCGGTACTGCTCACCCCACCCTCCAGGTTGTCGACGATCTGCGAACGGACGATGTTGATGGTGGAACCGCTCGAGCCTGTGACGGCGCGGCCGGCCTGGGTGTTCGAGATGGTGGAGTCCGTGATGTTGATGGTCGCGTTGTCGGCACCCCGGACGGCCTCGGCGTACCCGGCAGCGTTGTTGTCGAGCAGCGTGTCGGTGATGTTGATCGTCGAACCGGCCCCCCCGTAGATGGCCGCCCCGTAATGTCCGTATGCGTAGGGCATAGTGTTCCCCGACAGGGTGGATCCGGAAAGGTTCAGCGTCCCCTCCACCCGGATGGCACCGCCGTAACTACCGGTCGATGTATTGTTCGACATCGTCGTGTCGGTGACGGTGACGGTGGCCACCGGACTCCACGCGTTGATCCCCGTGCCGTCCCCCCCCGTGTTGTCCGAGATCGCGGCGTTGCGCACGGTGAGATCCCCGCCGGTCGCGATGCCGCCACCGGAACTGGCGATATCGACGTTTTGCAGGGTCAGGCCGTCGAAGGTCGTGGGCACGTCGTTCAGGACGTGGAAGATCCGGTCGTCGAACGGGGCGCTCCCGTCGATGACGGTCGTCGCCGCCCCGGCGCCCTGGATCGCGAGGTCGTCGGTGACGTCCAGATCGCCGGTGGCGCCCGCATCCTCACCGCTCCCCACGAGGGTCAGGGCGTAGGTGCCCGCCGGCAGGGTGATCGCATCCCGGCCGGCGCAGGCGTTGGTCTCCTGGATCGCGGCGCGCAGGGTGCAGTTGCCGGAAGCGTCGGCGCACACGCCATCGCCGATGTCCGCGTCCACGGCATCGCCGGTGCTGTCCACCGTCGGGTCCGCCCCCCCGTTGGCCTGCAGGCACGTGACGTCGGCCACCTGGCCCTCCACCGCGCCGATGTCGCACGCGCCGTCGGTGCGGGCCACGCCCCGCTGGTCGGTGGCGGGGCACACCCCGTCGTCCCCCGCGTCGAGGGCCGGGCTGCCGGCCAGCAGTCCCCGGGTCCGGGTCGGCCCGCCGTTGTCCGCCAGGGGGCCGAGCTTCGGGTCGGTGTTCACGAGGTCCCCGGCGGCGGCAAACCCGCAACTGTTGCGGCTGTCGATGTTGTGACCGCCGGAGGTGATGGTGCCACCGTTCGTCGAGCAGTTGGGGCCGTTGCCGTAGAGAATGGAATTCGTGAGCGAGGCAGCGGCGTTTCTCTCCGCTCGGATCCCTTCCCTGGTGTTGTTCGTGATCGTGCTGTTGGTGACCGTGGTCTGTGCCTCGTACAACAACACGCCGCGACCGGTGTTTCCAACGACCGTGCTGTTCTCGATCGTCAGGTTCGATGGGGAGTTCGAGTAATCAAATATGCCGGCGGCGTAGTAGGGCCAGCTATCCCCGACATTGTACGAAACGGTTGCGTTGACCAGTACGAGAGTGCTGTTTGCAAACGTGATCCCGCCGCCGCTCCCGGCGGAGTTGTGTGAAATCTCCGAGTCCTCGAACACGGCCGTCCCCGTCCACGTGTAGAAGCCCCCACCCAAGGACGTCGCCACGTTTCCCGTGAGGAACACCCCTCGGAAGGTCACCCGCGTGGCACCGGAAGAGACACCGCCCCCGGACCCGGAGACGTTGCCGTTCCGGATGGCCAGGTTTTCAAAGGTTGCAGCGGCGACGGTTCCCACCGAGAAGACGCGGCTGGCGGCGTTGCCGTCGACGATCGTCGAGCCCGCCCCCGCGCCGCTGACCGTCAGGTCGTCGGTGATCCCCAACCCGCCGAGGGTCAGCACGTAGGTCCCCGCGGGCACCTCGACCACGTCGGCCCCCTCGCAGGCGTTGGCCTCCTCGATCGCCGCCCGCAGGGTGCACGCCGCGGTGTCCACGTCCGCGCACAGGCCGTCGCCAGGGTTCGCATCCGAGGCGTCGCTCGTGCTGTCCACCAGGAGGTACCCGCCCAGGCAGGTGACCGACAGGACCCGCAGCGACACCTCGTCGGAGGCGGTCCCGTCCGCCACGCTGACCGCCTTGACCGTCACGGTGTCCGGGCTCGGCACCGCGGCCGGCGGGGTGTAGGTGCCGTCGGCGGCGATCGTGCCCACGGTGGCGTCGCCGCCGGCCACGTCGTTCACGTACCACTCGACGGCGGTGTCGGCATCGCCCGTCACGGTGGCGGAGAACCCGGCGGTGGAGCCGAGCTGTACCGCGGCAGGACCGGTCACGGTGACCGCGACCGCCACGTTCACCGTCACCGCAGCCGTGGCGCTCTTGGTATTGTCGGCGTTGCTGGTGGCCCGCACCGTCTCGGCGCAGTCGACGGCGGGGCTTCCCGCGGTGTAGGTGCCGTCGGCGGCCACGGTGCCGGGGTCCGTGCAGGTGGAGCCCTCCACCGTCCAGGCCACCGTGGTTTCGGCATCCCCGATGACCGCGGCGGCAAAGGCCTGGGAGCCGCCCGGGGCCACCGTGGCGCTCCCGGGGCTCACCGCCACTGCCACGGGCGCATCCACCGTGACCGTGGCGGCGGCGCTCTTGGTGTTGTCGGCGTTGCTGGTGGCGCGCACCGTCTCGGTGCAGTCGGCGGCCGGGTCGCCCGCCGTGTAGGTGCCGTCGGGGGTCACGGTGCCGGGGTCCGTGCAGGTGGAACCCTCCACCGTCCAGGTCACCGCGGTGTCCGCATCCCCGGTGACCGCGGCGGCAAAGGCGTAGGAGCCGCCCGGGGCCACCGTGGCACTCCCGGGGCTCACCGCCACTGCCACCGGCGCGTCCACCGTCACCGTGGCCGTGGCGCTCTGGGTGGGGTCCGCGTTGCTGGTGGCGCGCACCGTCTCGGCGCAGTCGTCGGCAGGGCTGCCCGCGGTGTAGGTGCCGTCTGCCGCCACGGTGCCGGGGTCGGTGCAGGTGGTGCCCACCACGGCCCAGGTGACGGAGGTGTCCGTGTCCCCGGTGACCGCGGCGGCAAAGGCGTGGGAGCCGCCCGGAGCCACCGTGGCGCTCCCGGGGCTCACCGCCACCGCCACGGGCGCGTCCACCGTCACCGCAGCCGTGGCGCTCTGGGTGGGATCGGCGTTGCTGGTGGCGCGCACCGTCTCGGTGCAGTCGGCGGCCGGGTCGCCCGCCGTGTAGGTGCCGTCGGCGGCCACGGTACCGGGGTCGGTGCAGGTGGAGCCCTCCACCGCCCAGGTCACCGTGGTGTCAGGCGAACCGGCCACCGAAGCGGAAAAGGCGGTCGTCCCCCCGGGGGCCACCGTGGCCGTGGTGGGGCTGACGACCACGACCACGCCGCTGCTCTGGAACTCGACCGCCCCCAGGTCGCACGCGCCGTCGTCCCGGGGGAACCCCCGCTGGTCGGTGGCGGGGCACGCGGCAGCGTCGCCCGCGTCGATGGCCGGGCTGCCCGCCGCCAGGGCGTGGGTCCACGTCGGCCCCCCGTTGTCGGCCAGGGCGGCCAGGAGCGGGTCCGCCGTGGTCGCGTCGCCGCAGGAACCGTCGGTGTCGAGGCTCGCCGTCACCACGAGCTGGCCGGCGTTGGCGCAGTCGCTGCCGCCCGACGAGTCGGCGACGAGGCTGTTGACCAGGGTGACCGTGCCCGCGCCCTGGGACGCGTCGTTGTCGATGCCGGCCCCCACCGATGCCGCGTTCCCGGCGACCGTGACATGGGTCAGGGTCGCGGTGGCGGCCGCGTAGTTCATGAGACCCCCGCCGGTGAGCCCGCCCTGGTTGCCGCTGATCGTCCCGTTGACCACGGTGAGGGTGCCCCCCTGGTTGTTGATGCCGCCGCCCTGCTGGGTGGCGGTGTTGCCGGAGACGGTGCTGCGCTCCAGGGTCACCTCCCCCACGTAGTTGTGGATCCCGGCGCCGTACCGGGCGGAGTTCCCGCTGACGGCCGTGTCCACGACGGTGAGCACGCCGCCCTCCCCCACCACGAGGCCGCCGCCCCCTTCCGTGGCACCGTTGTTCTCGACGACACAGCGGCTGACGGTCGCGGTTCCGCTTCCGGTGACGCTGATCCCCCCGCCGTACCGGACGTTGCCCCCGTTGCGGATCCTGAGATCCTGCAGGGTCACCGCACCGCGGAGTTCGGCGACGCGGTCGAGCCCTCCCCCGTCGATCACGGTGCTGCCGGCACCCGCTCCGGTGAGGGTCACGTCGCCGTAGATGTCCAGGTCCCCGGTGGCCGCGGCGCCCTCCCCCGCACCCGCCAGGGTCAGGGTGTACGTCCCCGCCGGCAGGACGATCTCCTGGTCCCCCGGGCACGCGTTGGCCTCCTGGACCGCGGCGCGCAGGGTGCACGCGCCCGAGGCGTCGGCGCACACGCCGTCCCCGGGGTCGGCGTCCACCGCGTCGGCCGTGCTGTCCACGGTCAGGGTCCCGCACGCGAGGGGGGGCTCGATCGTCACCCGGGCCTCCGCGTACAGGTCCGGGGCCAGGGCGCTGGCCACCCGGATCGCGACCTCGGCCGGGGTCGGGACCGCGTCGGGCGCCGTGTAGGTGCCGTCGTCGGTGATCGTGCCCACCGCGGCGTTGCCGCCCGTCACCCCGTTGACCGTCCACACCACGGCCGGGTTCTCGAACCCGGTCAGGTCCACCGCCAGGGTGGTGGTCTCCGACACCCGGAGGGCCCCCGGCGGCGGGGCGGAGAAGGTGATGGTGCCCAGCTCCTCGACGGTGATCGAGACGGTGGCCGTCTCGTTCACCCCGAGGCTCGGCAACAGGGTGGACCCCGCCATGCGGTGGGTCGTCCCCGCCCACGCGTCGGCCGAGAACAGCCGGTCCCGGCCGGCCGGGATGACGAGCACCAGGGGCGTGCCGTCCAGGGGCAGGTCGCCCGACACGGGGTCCATGCCGGGGCCGGTGCAGGTGATCTCGATCCGTTCCACGTCGTCCGGGAGGCCGGGGCCCACCGCCGGGGCGGCCCGCCCGGCCCGGGCCGTCCGGCCGAGGGACACGGTCACCCGCCCCGTCCCCGGCTCCGCGCCGGGATCCACCGGCCCGCTGCACGCGGCCAGCAGGGCCGCTGCGACCACCCCCCACGGCCAACGCCACCAGTGTCCCATGGCTCTCCCCTTCGTCTTCCCAAACGGCGACGCCACCGGGTCACCCTCCCTCGGGCAGCAGGCCCGTCGTCCGCAGCAGACTCCGCCAGCGCCCGTGGTGGTACGCGAACCCCAGCTCCACCCCCCGGCGCCACGAGCCCGCCGGGAAGGCGAACTCCAGGACCCGGTCCGTCCGGGTCGCGAACCTCTCGACCCGCGCCACCTCCTGGCCGCCCTGGGTGATCACCAGGTAGCCGGAGCACCCGAACCCCTCCCCTTCCACCCGGACGCGGTCGCCCACCCGGACCTTTGCCGACCCCGAGACGCCGCCGACCCGCGCCACGCGCACCGACGGCACCCGGTCGACCACCTCCCGGTACGACACGATCTCGTTGCCGGCGATCACCACCTCCCAGAACAGGGGCGCGTACCCGTAAGGCGAGCCGCACGCCGTACCCAGCCACGCGCCGTCGGGCAGCAGGACCCGGTACCGGCCCCCCTCGGCCTGCACCCGGGCCACCGGGCCGCCGGGACCCCACCCCTCTGCCCTCGCCCAGAACACCACCGGGGCACCGGCCGTCGGGGATCCGTCCGGCCCCCGCACCCACCCGCTCACCTCGGTGAGTCCGGTGGTGGGCGCGGTGGTGAGGCCCACGTCGGTGGGCGGCGGGGCCGGCGGTGCGGCCGCGTCGCCCGCACCCGCCTGGCTCGCGTTCGTCGGCTGTGGCGGGGAGGCGGCTGGACCCGGCTGCCCCTTCACCGGCGCCTGGGCGCCGCTGTCCGCCGAGGTCCCGGCCGCCTTGCCGGTGCTTGGCGAAGCGGCGGCGCCCGCACCCGCCGGGCCGGCGTCCCCCGGCCGGGAAGCCGCCCCGGCCCCCGGTCGTCCCTTGCCCGGCGCCCGGGCGTCGCTGCTCGCCGGGGCTTCCCGCGTCGGCGTCACGGCCTTGCCGGCGGCCGCGGCACCGGGTGCCGGGGTGGAGGGGGCGGCCGTCCCCTGCTGACTCGCGGCCGCCGGCGCCGGCGTCTTCTGGGGGGCGGCCTTTCCGGTGTCGCCGGCGTCCCGCGCGGCCGGCGGGGCGGGCGCGGGGGCGGCCTTTCCGGCGGCGGGCGCGGACCCGGCCGCCGAGGACGGGGCCGCCGGGGACGCGGCCTGGCCGGTCGGGGGCGGCTTGTCGATACGGACCGCCTTGTCGAACGCGGCCGCGTCCGGGACCGGCGCGCCCCAGAGCAGCGAACCGCACACGGTCAGCGCCAGGAGCGGCCGTCTCATGGCTTCGCCTCCCGGGGCGCCGTGACAGCGGCCGACGGCGCGGACAGCCGCCCCCCTGCGTAGAACGCCCGCACCCGGTACCACGCCCCCTCCGGGGCGGCCCGGTCGAGGAAGCCCGGCTCCCGGACCAGCCCCGAGAGCTTCACGAACCCGTCGTCCCGGTCCGGGCTCCGGTACACGAAGTACCCGGCCAGGGCGCCGGACGCCACGGCGGGCCAGGTGATCCGGACCCCGTCCGCCTCCCGGTCCGCCGAGGGCGCCCCGGGTCCCGGCACGCCCTCCGGCGCGACCCGGGCGCGGGCGGCCGCCGGCGCGGACAGCTTCGAGACGTTGCCGGCCGCGTCCACCGCCGCCACCGCGTACCGGTACGCCACCCCGGGCACGGCGGTGCGGTCGGTGGCTTCCGAGACGCCGGCGGGCTGCTCCGAGACCACGGCCGGCTCGCCGCCGTCCCGGCTCCGGTACAGCCGGTAGCCGGCCACGTCGTCCCCCGGCACCCCGGCCCACCGGACCGTGACGGTCCCGTCGGCCCCGCTGGACACCCCGGTCACCACCGGAGACGGGGGCGGGGTGCGGTCGGGCGCCCGGACCTGCACCTCGGGGGTCCGGGGACCCAGGTTGCCCCCCGCGTCCAGGGCGGCCACGGCGTAGTGGTAGGTGTACCCGGCCCACGGGTCGATGCGGTCCTCGGCCCGGGTGGTGCCGGGCCGGAACGCCCCGATCACCGACCACGACGCGTCGCTCCCCACGCGGCGGAACAGCTGCACCTGGGCCACGTCGGGCGACGGGCTCGGCTCCCAGCGGATCGTCACCACGCCGTCCTCCCCGGCCTCGGCCACCAGCCCCGAAGGGGGGTCCGGCGGGGTCTCGTCCACGAGCACCGCCAGCACCGGCGCCGAAGGGCGTCCCTCGTTCCCGTCCCGGTCCACGGCCGTCACCCGGTACACGTAGAGCAGGCCGGGCTCCACCGCCCGGTCCACGTAGGCGCCGGTCCCGGCGGGCAGCTCGGCCACCACGGGTCCCAGCTCCGGGGTGCGGCGGCCGTCCGCCGGGGGCTTCATCGCGAACCGGTGGACCCGGACCGCCGTCTTCCCGGGGGAGGACCACGCGAGGGTCACGTCCGTGGCCGTGGCCGTGGCCCGCAGCCCCTCCACGGCCGGCACAGCCGGGCCGGCGGCCGCCGCGGCCGGGACGCACACCGCGAGCACCCACGCGGCGACCCACCCACCGATCCATCCCCTGGTTGCGCTACTCATGGTTCGGCTCCGTCATCACCTGGCCCGGCACGGCCGCGTCGGGCCGGAACTGGCCGTCCCGTCCCGCGCACATGTCCCGGTCGCACACGTTGTAGGGGCTGGGGCTCCACCCGACCCACGCCGGGGAGGGGTGCGTCACGGTGATCCCGGCCAGGGCCCCGTCGGACACGGGCATGTGGAGGACCCAGCTCTCCGGGTCGGTGGGGAACTCCCCGAGCCCGAACGAGAACCCCTTCGTGCCCAGCACCCCCCAGGCGCCGACGGACTGGCCCGCCGGGGTGGTGGACACGAGCAGCTGCAGGCCTTCGCACACGCCGCGGGCCAGGGCGTCCTCCTCCGGGATGGGGGTGCAGTCGATCTCCGGCAGGTCGGTCTTCACGTCGGGGATCGAGAGCCGGAACTTGATCCCGACCTCCGCGTCCTCCGGCGCGGTGTCCACCGCACCGAAGAACTGCGCCTCCAGGCCGGTCCCGGGGCTCTCGACGTCAAACCCGAGGAAGTACCCCCGCACCCACGGCGAGACGCACATGCCGAGGCCGAGGCGGGCCGCGGTACCGGACAGGACCGCGTCCCCGGACTGGCCGAGGGCCAGGCCGAGTTCGAGGCCCGCCGCCGGGAACATGGGGATGATCACCTGCACGGCCGCCCCCCCCTTCGCCCCGAACCCGATCGCGTCGCCCTGCTTGTAGAAGTACCCGCCGGCCTCGGCCGTGAGCCCGCCGCTCAGCAGGGAGAACGGGGGCGGCACCACCGGCAGGGCGAGGTCGCCGCACATCCCCACGTCGAACGCCCGGACGAACGCCTCGGGGGGCAGCGGGCGGCCGTCGGCCGCCGCGGGCACGGTCATGAACCCGGACAGGTTCACTCTGCCCAGGGGGAGCGCCCCCAGGTTGGCGTCCGCGTACGCCCACAGCCGGGCGTACGCGCCGGCGTCGTTGTGGCCGAGCCAGCCGAACAGCTCCGCCTCGGCCCCGCCGACCAGGGACTCGGCCAGCTGGTTGGCGGGCACGCTCACCCCGATCGACTGGAACCCCGCGTCCAGGTCGGGGTAGTTGCCCCCCGCCTGGATCTTCACCAGCCACTCGTTCGGCCCCAGGGTCTCGTAGGTGAACTGGGCGGCCACCTTCAGCAGGGCCGGCAGGGTGAACCGGCCCACCAGCTCGAGCCGGACCCGCTCGTCCAGGGGGCGTACGCCGCCCCCGGCCAGGGACCACCGCCGCCACACCCCGCCGCCGATGCCGGTGAACGTCGCGCCGCCGATCGTTTCGGTGAACACCGAGTCGGCCAGCACCTGTTCGGCCCCCACCTGGACCTGGTTCCCCGTGGGCAGCCGGTCCACGAACGACACCGCCATCCGGGCCAGGTCGATCACCCCCACCACCGCCTTTTTCGCGTCGTCGACCACCGCGGCGCGCGCCGCCGGGTCGATCACCGCCCGGTTCAGGTTGTTGACCCGCGCCACGGTATCGGCCCACAGGTCCTCGTCGCCCAGGTTGGCGAGCACCGGCACGCCGTCCGCGTCGGCCCCCGCGAGGATCGGGAGGGTCCGCAGGTACCCCCACGCCTCGTCGTTGGCGTGGGCGTCGTCCGGCAGGTCGGGGAGGATCGTCCGGCGCAGGTCCCCGAGGGCGCCCAGGATCAGGTTGCGGGCGCCCTTGCCCTCGCCGGGGTCGCACGCGTCGGGGGCGAGGAGCAGCTCCCGGTCGCCGATCTTCTCGCAACTGCCCGACAGCAGCCGCATCGGCTTCTGGAGGGCGGGGTCGCTGGCGAGGA
Source organism: Deferrisoma camini S3R1 (assembly GCF_000526155.1). Classification (NCBI taxonomy): domain Bacteria; kingdom Pseudomonadati; phylum Thermodesulfobacteriota; class Deferrisomatia; order Deferrisomatales; family Deferrisomataceae; genus Deferrisoma; species Deferrisoma camini. The sequence continues at coordinate 2,805,627 of NZ_JAFN01000001.1, forward strand.
TGTCGATCACCTCCCCGGCCATCTTCGGCACCCCGAGGGCGAACTGCACCTGGGTCACGGGGTCCTGCACCTGGCCGGCGAGCAGGTGGTACACGCCCAGGGACCGGGCCGGGGGCCACGTGGCCGGGTCGGCCTGGGCGCCCCACCACAGCACCTTGAGCACCCGCGACAGGGTGTGGGGGTTCTCCCCGGCGAGGGCCTCGGCGGTGTAGACCGCTGCCACGGCCACCCGGCCCGCCAGCTCGAACGGGTCGCGGACCGACTCCAGGTCCTTGAACTGGCGGATCAGGATCCCCAGGGCGGAGGGCTCCACCCCGGCGAACGGCCCGTCCCCGCAGGACAGGGGCACGCGGGAGTACAGGTAGTCCGCCCCCCCTGCGGCCACGTCGATCAGCACCCGGGGCGCGTCGTCGGTGCCGAGGAGGGCGGCGTTTTTGGCCACCTCGTTGATCAGGACGAACGGCGCCACCAGGGCGCGGGGCGTCACGTCGAGGCCGTCCACGTGGCGGTCCAGGATGCACGCGAGCTTCGGCGCCCCGTCCGCGGCCACCAGGGCCCCGGCCAGGGCGGGCAGCCCCTGCTCCGGCCCCTGGGCGAGGGCCGCCTCCTGCCCCGCCACCAGGTCCAGCGCCCAGTGGGACAGCTCCCGGCCCGCGGACGGCGCACGGCCGGGCGACGGGAACAGGGCGTTGGCCGCGGCCTTGAGGAACGCGTACAGGATCGGGTCGCCCGCCACCCGGCGGGGCGGCGCGTCGGCGGTGTCCCCCGGTTGCAGCGTCCACGCGTAGGAGAGCGCGTCCACCGGCACCTGGGCGGCGAGCCGGACGCCGGTGCGCACGGGCTCCGGCAACCCGTCCACGGTGGTCTGGAAGTCCCCCTCCTGCACCAGCCGCCCCAGCAGGTCCACCGCCTCCCGGCCCTGGGCCTCGGGATCGGACGGCCCGCCCGTCTCCGCCACGGCGAGCCCCAGGAGGGTGGTGTCCGCCATCAGCCGGACCCAGAACCCGCTCGTTCCCGACGACAGGGGCGTCACGGCGTCGCGCAGGACCCGGTTCCAGTCGATCGGGTTTCCGGCGACCGTGCCCTGGTACCCGGCCGACAGGACGCCGTCCACCACGCCGCCCAGGAGGCTGGCGGCGCCCCCGGGCCACCCCGTGGACGGCAGTCCGGCCGCCGCCAGGGTGGTCCGGAACATCCGGGCGAGTTCCTGGCCGGGGGAGAACCCGGGCCGGGGCTTGAGCAGGGTGAACGCGCCGGTGAGCATCCCTTCGGGGGACAGCTGGGCCGCGAGCTGCTCGGCCGTGTACGCGCCCGGCTGCACCAGGCCCAGGGGGCGGAGGCCGCCCTCCTCCACCACGAACCGGGCGAGTTCCGCGGCCAGGGCGTCCCGGAACGGGTCGGCCGCGCTGGCCGCGGGGTCGGGCAGGCGGGCCGCCAGCCGCCCGGCCAGCAGGCCGTGGCTGCCGAGCACGGCGCGGGCCGGCTCCAGGGCGGCCGCGACCGCCTCGTAGCGCGCCCCCGGGTCCTGCTCGGCGAACGCCTCGACCGAGAGCACCTGGCCGCTCTGGGCGGCGGTGGCCAGGCTGTCCCCGTCGCGCAGGGCCAGGCGGTCGAGCTGGTCGAACAGGTCGTCCACGTCCCCGTTCACCGCTTTCTGGATCAGCTCCGTCACGTCGAGCTGGGTGGCCGCGAACCGCTCGAGGAGGCCCTGGATCCCGGCCGCCGCCGCGGCCAGGGGGTCCGGGCTGGGCACGGGGTAGTCCACCGGCAGGGCGGCCACCGCCGTCACCCGCCGGTAGAGGCGCTGCAGCTCGCCGAAGTCGTCGCTGTCGGTCGGGTCCAGCTCGTCCGTCCGGGCCCCCACCCACCGGGCCGCCGCGGCCCGGCCGGCCGGCCCTTCCTCCGCCTTCTCCTGGAGGACGAAGCCGGTGCACAGGGCGGCGTAGTCGCTCTCGGGGTCGGTGGCCAGGGCCACCTCCTGCACCGCCTCCCGGTCCGCGCTGACGGCCTCGCTGCCGTCGAACCCGAGCAGCTGGGCCTGGGTCTCCAGGAACAGCGCGGTCTCCAGGTGGCGCTTGAGGCACGCCCCCTCGGCCACGCACGCGGCGTTGGCCGCGGAGCGCTCCACGAGGACGGAACCCACCACCGCGACGGCCGACTCCTGGTCCGCCCCGGGCAGGTAGCCGCCCAAGGACAGGTCCGCGCCGAGCAACTGGGCCGTGGCCAGGAGCGCCATCATCTCCCGGATCGCGGCGTCGTCCCGGTCGGCCAGCAGGCGGGCCCGGACGCTCCAGTACGCGTCGCGCAGCACCTCCTCCAGGGCCGTCGCGGACGGGCCGGCGTCCAGGGACGGGGCGTCCCAGCCGAACTGCTGCCCCACCACCATGGCGTCCAGGATCTCCCGGACCGACGCGGACCACCGGGTCGGGTCGGCCCGCGCCGCGGCCACGGCCGCCTGCACCCGCGCGTCCACCGCCGCGCCGATCCGCGACACCAGCCCCTCGGCACCGAGTTCGTCCAGGAGGTCGGGCCAGAACCCCACCGCCGCCCACTGCTCGCCGGTGGGGTGTTCGGGCAACGCGGCCAGGTCGGCGGCCAGGACCGGTTCCACCAGGGACGCCACGGTGGGGAAGTCCGCGGCGGGCAACGCGGCCAGGTCGGCGGCCGCAGCCGCCCACCGCTTCACCGTGGCCAGGTCCTCCCCCGGGTCGGCGCCGGTGCGCGCCGCCTCCACCACCCGGCCGAGGGGTTCGGCGATCTGCGCCCGCACCCGCTGGGCCAGACCGGCCAGGCGGGACGGCAGGTCCACCGGCCGGTTCAGCCCGGCGGCGGCCGGCGCCGCGGCCGCGAGGTCGACCAGCTCCCGGACGGCGGCGGGCTCGGGCAGGCGGTCCACGGCCTGGCCCCAGTAGTCGCGCCACAGGTCGGCGGCCGCGTCGGCCCCGGCCGCGCCGGCGATCCCGGCCAGGCGGGCGGTCAGGTCGGTGCCGGCCCAGGTCCCCAGCCGCGCCTCCAGGGCGTCGGCCAGGACGGCCAGCGGGTCGGGCGACGGGAGCGCGGCCCCCGGCGTGTTCAGCGGCTGGGCGGCGAGGATGCGGGCCCGGTCGGCCAGGACCCGGAGGAGCCGGCGCTCCCCCTCCACCCGGGGGTCGAGCCCCGCGGCCACCCGCTCCAGGAGGCCGGCGGCCCGGCCGCGTGCGTCCGCGTTCCGGGTGGCGAGCTGCTCCAGGACCATGGGGGTGACGACCTGCCCGTCCCAGTCGCCGGACGCTGCCGCGGTGGTGGCGCGCACCACCGCGTGGAGGTGCCGCTCCACCGCCGGGGCGTCGGCCCCCAGCAGCTGCGCGTCGGCCGCGAGCCGCAGGGCCTCCTCCAGGTTCCGGGTGAGGCAGGTGCCGACGGCGACGCACCGGGCGTTCTCGGCCGCCCGGTCCTCGAGGCGGGCGCCCAGGTGGTCCACCACCGCGGCGAGATCGGCCTCGGCCGGGAACCCGTCCACGGGCAGCAGTTCCACCCCGAGCATCTGGGCCGTGGCCAGGACCGAGAGCAGTTCCCGGGCCGCCCCGTCGAAGTCGCCGCCGTCCACCGCCCGGCGGGCGGTCGTGTAGGCCTCCCGGAGCACCGGGAGCAGGTCGGCGCCGGCGCTCGCCGACAGGGCCGGCAGGTCCCACCCCAGGCGCTGGGCGGCGGCGTGGATCCGGAGGATCGCCCGGACCGCGTACTCCCACGGCACGGCGCCGGAGCGGCCCCGTTCCACCAGGGTGGCGATCCGGTCGTCCAGGGCGGCGCCCAGGGCGGCGCGGGTCCGGTCGGCGCCGAGGGCGGCGGCCAGGTCGGGCCACAGCGCGAGGGGCGCGAGATCCGCTTCGGACGGCGCGGGCGGGAGCGCCTCGAGGAGCGGCCGCAGGCGCGACAGCAGCGCGTCGTCGGCGGTGAACGGGGCCCACCCGGGCACGGCGTCGGCCAGCAGCCGGAGGGTGTCGGCCAGGTCCCGGACGGCCGCCACGGACGGGTCGGCCGGGTCCACGACCGGGTCGGCCGCCCGGCCCAGCTCGTCCAGGAAGCGGTCGAGGCGGCCCGTCAGGCCGTCCGCGAGCCGCTGCCGCAGGCGGTCCCTGGCGCCGTCCACGTCGAGGTCCGGCCGGCCCAGGGTGCGTTCCACCCGGGTGCCGAGCCGGGCGAGCCGGGCCACCTCGGCCACGCGGTCGGCCACGGGCGGGGCGTCGTCCGGCGGGTACACGAGGGTGAGGGCGGCCCCGTTCCAGGCCGCGGTCCAGATGTTGCGGATCCTGGCGACCACGGCGTCCTCCAGCACGCCGAGGTCGTCCGGCTTGCCCGCCCACACCGCGTCCCACGACGGGTCGCGGTCCGCCTCGGCCGGCAGGGGGACCTCCTGGAGGCGGCGGACGCGGAACAGGTAGTGGAGGAGCCGGTCCAGGGAGTCCTCGGCCTCGGGCAGGGCGTCCACCGCCGCGCCCAGCCGCTCCACGGCCGCGGCCCGGCCGGCGAGCCCGTAGCGGGCGATCTGTTCCGCCAGCCGGGAGGTGAACGCGAGGTCGAAGGACGCGCGTTCGGTGCCGCCGGTGCTCACCGCCAGGTCGGCCGAGACCCGCTCCGTCACCCGCAGCGCGAGGTCGGTGGCGTCGAACGGCCGGTACCCGACGGCGGCGAACGCGGGGGACAACGCCTCCCCCACGGCCGGGCAGCCGAGCATCTGGTTGTCGCGCTCCACCGCCAGGGCGGCCCGCGCGTCGGCGGTGACGAACACCCGGTTCGGGTCCGCGAGCAGGCCCTCCAGGCGGTCGTACGCGGCCCGGGCCGCCTGGCACAGCAGGGCCAGGTCGGCGGCGGCCGCCGCCGCCAGGTTCTCGGCTCCGTACACCAGCTCGGGGTCGACCACCCCCTGCTGGACGAACGCGTTGAGCCCCAGGAGGCGGGCGCCGTCGTCCGGCTGCGGGGCCGTCTCCATCCGCTCGCGCAGGGCGAGGTAGGTCCGGCGCAGGGCCAGGCCGAGGCGGGCCCCCACCCGATCGGCCACGACCAGGCCCGTCTCCTGGGCCAGGGTGAGGTGCCCGAGCAGGGCGGCGATCGGGTTGTCCCCCTCCGGGGGAGGCGTCAACCAGTCCGTCACCGCGGTCGGGTCCGAGGCCCGGGCCTCCACCGCGGCCAGGGCGTCGTCCACCAGGGCCGACAGGCCGGCGGCCAGGGTCTCCAGGACCTGGGGCCCCACCCCGTCGACGGCCCAGCCGTTGGCCTCGGCCTCCGCCCACAGGGCCAGGAGGCGCCCGGCGCCCTCGTCGGAGGGCGCCCCGGCAAAGGCGGCCCGGGCCGTCTCCAGGGCGTTCAGGAACGCGGTCTTGTGCGCGTAGAGCGGGTCGTCTTCAGGGGGCGCCGTCACCCGGCCGGGCGGGCCGGGGTACGACACGGCGGGCTCGTCCCGGTCGTACTCCGCGTGGTAGCGGGTGCCGTCCGCGCGCTCGATGTCGATCACCTCGCGGCCGGCGGCGGTGGCGAGGCGGCGGGTGGTCTCCTCCGGGGTGGCGAGCACCGACTCCACGTCGCCCCCGGGCCGGGTGGTGACGTTCAGCACGGCCGGCCGGCCGCCCTCGAGGATCCACGCGGTGCGCCGGTGCTGCCCGTCGCGGTCGGACCAGGTGGTGACCCGCCGGCCGTCCACCGCCTGCTCGGACCGGGGGGCGGCCCCCTCCGGGTACACGGTGACCGCGCCGTCGGCTGCGGCGAACACGGGCTCCCCGGTCCCGCCGGTGACCACGATGCCGCCCTCCGGGGTCCGGGCCACCGCGAGCCGGCTGAACGCCTCCATCTGCGCCGCGACCCGGGCGTCCAGCGCCTCGCCGGTGAGGCCGGTGCTCTCCAGCTGGTCGCGCACCAGCTGCTCCACGTCCACCACGTCGGCGAACCCGAGCTGCTCGGCCACGGTGCCCGCCCCGGCCGGGTCGCCGAACAGGCTGACGCCCTGGGCGTCCACCACGTCGCCGGACGCGGTGGCGCGCAGCAGCAGGGGGCCGTGGGCCAGATCCTGGTCCGGGGCCGGCACCGCCGCGCCGGGCGGCACCGCCGGGAACGCGTAGATCTCGGCCGAGCCGTCCGGCGCCACGTACGCCGCGAACTCGCCGGGCCGGTACAGGTGGCGGGTGCCGTCGGCGAACACCACCTGCCGCTCCAGGAGGGCACCGCCGACCTCCAGGCCGGCCGGGTCCGTCGGCGCCTCGGCCGGCTCGAACGCGACCACGTCGAAGCTCTCCCCCTGCCCCACGTGCACCGTTCCGCGCCCCTCGGTGTAGCGCACCCGCAGGTCCGGCCGGCCCGGCAGGGGCCCCTCGTACGCGAGCAGCCGCCCGTCCAGGGGCACCGCGGCCACGTCCGTGAACGCCACGTCGCCGGCCACGAACCGCAGCTGCCGCTCGCCCGTGGCCGGGTCGGAGATCGAGACCGCCTCCATCTGGGGCTGGAACGCGATGCGGCGCCCCCCGGCGTCCAGCCACCGGGCCTCCAGGAGGGTGCCCGAGATCTCGTCCCCCGGGGTTCCCCGGGGCGGCGGCGCCGCCACCAGGAGGAGGCGGTACGGCACGAAGGTGCCGTCCGCCCGGCCGGCGGTCACCTTGACCACCTCGCCCAGCTGGCGGTTGTACGAGACCCGGCCGCCCCGGCCGTCCCGGTACTCCCGCTCCTGGACCGTCGCGTCGGTGGCCAGGGTCTGCTCGACCCCCGCCAGGTCGGTCAGGCGGTCCTCGGGCAGGTCCTCGACCCCGTCCAGCACGTGCAGCTCGCGCAGGCCGGGGAAGTCGGGGTGATCGTCCGGGTACCGGACGGACAGGACCCCGCCCAGCTCCAGGTCGAGGGTCCGCTCCACGCCGGACAGGTCCACCTGGCGCACCCGGCGGACCGTCCCGCCGGCCCGGGTCACCCACACGCCGACCCGGGAGGCGGGCGGCCGGCGCAGCACGTACAGGGCCCGCGCCACCGCTTTCCGGCCCGCCGGGTCGGCGACCCGCTCCGCCTCCGTCTCCAGCAGGGCCTCGAGGGTGCGGGGGTACGTGTCGGCCGGCGGCCGGTCGGCCCACACCGGGTCCACGGCCCGCAGGGCGGCGGCCAGGGGCGCCGTGAACTCCCCCGCCGGCTGGTAGGCCGTGGCCAGGTCGTCGAGCATTCGGGCCACCACCGGCGGGGTGAGACCGCCGGCCTCGAACACGCCCAGCGCCCCCCGCAGCACGGCCGCGGCCACCCGCAACGGGCCGGCCGCCCGGCCGGGAGCGGCCGCCGGGAGGAACCGGGCCAGCGCCCGGTCGTCGCCGGCCCACGCCACCAGGACCGGGTCGCGGTCGAGGCTCGCCGTGATCCCTCCCCGCTCGTCGGCCCGGATCAGCAGGTCGATCAGCTCGAGGCCGACCTGCAGCACCTCGGGGAGCCGCTGGATCTCGGCCCCGTACAGGGACACGAACTGCAGGACCCCCCGGGTGTACGCGAGGCCGTCCGACAGGAGGGGGTCGCTCGCCGCGCCGGGCAGGCCCTGGAGTTCGGCGACCACCCCGTCCAGGCTGCGGCCCCAGGTCGCGAGCCCGTCCCACCGGTCCGCGTCCGCCAGGGGGACCAGGGCGTCGAGGATGCCGGCCACGATGTGGACGTACCGGACGGCGGTCCGGTCGCCCGTGGCCCGCCGGGCGACCAGGCCCAGGGGGCGCGCCAGCTGCGACCCCACCTGGAGCACCTGGACCGGGGGCGGGTCGGCGTCGTCCAGCTGGGCCAGGGCCCGCCGCAGGTCCCGCAGGGCGGCCACCTCGTCGAAGGCGAGGGTGCCCGGCGCGATCGCCCGCACCGTGTTGGCCACCTGGACCAGGAGATCGGCCCCCCACCGGGCCGTTCCGAGGTTCCCTTCGGGCACCGCGCTCACCCCCCGGAGGGCCACCTGGCCCAGGCGCAGGGCGGCCTTCACCTGGGCGTCGAACCGGCCGTAGTCCACCCGGGCGGTGACGGCGCCGCACCGGACCTGGCCGGCGGCGGAGCCGGCCAGGGGGTCGAGGACGTCCACCAGGGCGCCGGCCACGGCCGCCGGGTCGGCGGTGCCCCCGTCCACCAGATCCTTGAGCGAGGCGAACACCTGCCGGGACACCACGGCCACGTTCCGGAACTCCTGGCGGGTCGTCACCGGGGGATCGCCGGAGGTCAGGGGGTCCCCCACCTCCGGGTTGGCGCACACGAACGCGCTCACCTCGTCGGCGAGGTCCACCACCTGCGCCAGGTCCACCGGCGTGCCGGCGTTCACCCCCTGCCCGATGGCCACCCCGGTCTGTGCCAGGGCCACGGCCAGGGGCAGGGCGCCCAGGGCCGGGTTGCCGCTCTCGATCTCGGCGTACCGGCGCACCACGTCCACGGACGCGTCGGCCAGGCGCCACGCGGTGGTCGAGTCGATGGTGCCCCGCTCCACCAGGGCCCGGGCGGCCGTGACCAGGACCTTGGCCACCTGGAGGGCCAGGTCCACCTGGGCGTCCACCTCGGGCGGGTCGTACTGCATCGACTGGAGGATCGGGATCGCGGTGTCGAGGGTCTGGAGCACCAGGGCGGCGGCCTGCTCCGGGGTGATCTCGTCGAACTGCACCCCCATGTTGGCCGCGGTGATGGCGATGTCGGCGAGTTCCATGGCCACGTACTCGGGGTCCGTGGCCTCCGGGGACGGCTTGAACAGGTCAGGCGACAGGTACAGGGCCTTGAGCAGGTCCACCGACGCCCCGGCCAGGGACAGCCCGTTGCCCACCAGGGCCCGGACCTCTTCCACGCCCACGCCGCCGGCACCGCCGGCCGACGCGCCGGTGGCCGCAGCCGCGGCCACGGTGGTGACCACCGAGCTGGCGAACGCGGCCGCCTCGGTGGCCACGTTGATCACCTCGGCCCCGACCCCCTCGGCCCCGGTCACCTCGCCGGCGATCGAGCCGCCCAGCCGGGCCGCCGTCTCCCCGATGTGGAGGGCGGCGAGGGCCGCCTTGACGATGTCCACCCCGGCCCCGGCCCCCACCTTCTCGTAGGCGGTGAGGGCGCCGCCGGCGTCCACGTACTGTCCCACCTCGGCGAGGCCGTCGAACGACAGGGCCCCGAGCACCTCCACCGTGGCCTTGCCGAGGAACGCCTTGAACTGCTTGGGCTGGGCCTCGTCGTACCGGTCGCCGTCGGCGCTGCCGACCAGCCGGGCGTCCACCACGGTGTCCGGGGTGCCGTAGGTGTTCAGGAACTTAAGGGTGGCGTCGATGTAGATCGCGCCGCCGGGGTCCCCCACGATCGGCTCGGGGGCGCCGTCTTCGTTGCGGTGCTGGGGCTCCACGTACGGCACCATCGCCCCCAGGGCGGTGTGGAACACGGTGACGTGGCGGGGCTTGAACAGCTGGAACGCGACCCTTCCGTCCAGGCGCACCCGCCAGTCCCGGGTGGGCGGCGCGTCGGGCGGCGGCGGCCGGTGGTCCCCCACGTAGCGGCGGAACGACAGGGCCGTCTCCCCCTCCCGGGCGGTGGCCGCCACCTCGGGGGTGAACGGGATCCCGAGGAACCGCAGGCCCGACCCGGCGGGGGCGATGGGCGGGCTGCCCCGCGGGTCCCGGTCGTACCCGATGTTGCCGTCGGGGTAGATGTCGAGGGTGACCGTGAACGGGTGCTCGGCGCCGTCGGCCCGGAACTCCACGCCGCCGTACGCGTCGGGCACCGCAAGCGCGAGCCCGGCGTCCTGGATCACGATCCGCCGGCCCGGCCCGTCGAGGACGACGCCCGGCGCCGCCCCGTCGGCGGCGGCCCGGGGGTGCAGCGTGGCCGACCAGTACCGGAGGGGCCAGCCGGCGGACGCGTCCGGGGGCACGAGGCCGTCGGGCCCCACCAGGATCTGGCCCGACGCGTCCACCTCGCCGCGGAACCCGAGGGCCAGGTCCACCGGGTACGGCACCAGCAGGTCGCCTTCCACCAGGCTGCGGGCCACGGCCGAGTCGTCGAACTCCACCACCGCCCCGCCGATGCGCGCCCGGAACCCGGCCACCTCCCGCGCCACGAAGTCCCGCTCCAGCAACCACAGGCCGTCGGCGCCGGACGAGGTGAGCACCACGGCCGCCCGCTGCCCCCACGCCTGGACGACGTCGGACAGGGGGGTGCCGTCCACCTGGATCGCGGCCAGCCCCCCGCCGCCGTCGCCGGCCCCCTCCCGCGGCGCGGGCAGGGGCGGGGCCTCGGGCCACGGCAGGTCCACCCGCCCGCCGGTGAGGTGGAGCCCTCCCCGGCCGGCGAGACCGGCCCGGTACTCGGCGATCCACGCGTCGGCCTCCTCGGCGGACGCCGGCGGCACCAGGGCGCGCCGGGGCGGGCCCGGCCGGAGGTCCCCGGCCGCCGCGGACCGGCCCCCGGGGATCACCAGCCGGGCCTCGGCCGGGCGGTACGTGAACCCGCCCAGCTGCACCGCGCCGGCCGGCAGGGGCTCGGTCTGGAACCCGCTGCTCCCGGGCGCGCGGCCGAGGTTCTGGAACCGCACGGGCTGGGCGGCGTACGCGGCCGGCAGACGCACCTCGCCCGCCAGGGAGAGCCCCCCGACCCCGTCGCCGTCCAGCTCGAACACACCCCCGTCCACCGCCAGCTCGAACCCGGCCGGGTCCTCCAGGCGGAGGGGCTCGGCGGACGGGGCGACGCCGAAGAACGCCGGCGCCTCGGCCGCCGGCACCACCTCGATCTCGCCGGTGAGGCGTCCGTCCGTGGCCAGCTCGAGGCGGGCGAACCGGCCGTACAGGTACGCGCTCGCCGGGTCCACGGTCTCGAACAGGCCGGTCCGGGACTCGTCCACCCCCGGGGTCAGGGCCAGGTCCGACCGGGCGTGGACGGCCACCCGCACGTAGCCCCCGGCCAGGGCCACCCCCTGCCACTCGGGGCCCTGGCCGCCGTGGGTGGCGTACCCCAGGTGGGGGGAGAAGTCCGCCACGATCCGGGCCCCGGCCAGCTTCAACGCGACGTCGTCCCCGTAGGGCACGAACACCCCGGGCCGCACGTACGGGTGGAGGTCGGGCAGGTCGTCGGGGAACCGGCGCTCGGCCACGAACTCGCCGCCCGAGACGATCTCGACCCGCTCCAGGGGGAGCACCCCCGGGACGTCCACGGGGCGCACCGCGCCGGGCATCGGGTACCACAGGTCCAGGTCGGCGGTGGCCCGGGACGCCTCCAGGTCCAGGCGCCGCAGGCTGAACCCGTGCCCGCCCAGGGACAGGGGGACCGGCTCGCCCTGGAGCGAGGCCGTGCCCATGGTGACCCGGGCCACCAGGGGGTCGGGGGTGGCCTCGACCCTCACCCCCTCGAAGCGCACAGGGACCTCGGCCCCGGAGGTGTCGCCCCGCCACGTGAGGTGGGCGGTGCCGGACAGCGCCCCGCCGGGCTTGGCGCCGGGATCGTAGGCGTCGACCACCACCTCGAACCCGCCCATGAGCAGGGTGGCGGGCAGCCCGCCGGGGTGGGTCACCCGGACCTCCGTCCACGGGGCGAACCCCCCGAGGCTGGCCAGGTACAGCCCCGGCTCCTCGGGAGTCCACGGGCCCACCGTGACAGGCCGGTCCCGGTCCCCGGGCTGCACCCGCACCACGGCGTCGCCGGCCAGCCAGCCGGCCGGTTCGGTGGCCCCGTCGGGCAGCACCCGGTGGATCGCCAGGGGCATGGGGTAGCCCGGGTACGGGCCCTCGTCGGTCCGCTCGCCGACCACGTCCCGGATCCCCCGGGCCGTGCTGCGCGCCCGGGCGGCCAGGTCCGTGCGCTCAGCCCGGGTCAGCCTCCCCCCCGCCGCCCGGGACACCGTGCGTTCCAGCCCCCGGCACGTGGCCTCCGCCGGCGGGGGGGGCAGGTCCCGCAGGCGCCCCCTCTCGAGCCGGTCCGCCAGCTCGTCGGCGTACGCGGCCAGGTCGCGCAGGTTCGCCGTGCACCGGCGGGTCTGGGCCCCGGCCCACGCCGCGTACCCGTTGTCCGTGACCTCGCCGAGGAACCAGCCCGGCACCCCCGCGTCGGCGTGCAGGGACCCGTCGTCGGCGAGACCGTCGGCGCCGACGGACGACCGGAAGCCGGTGATCGCGCCCGTCGGGGGCCCGTCCCCGGAGAACGGTCCGCCCCCGGTCGCTTCGACCCGGTCGCACAGGGTCGGGACCCTGCCGGAGAAGGTGACCCCGCACGCGAGGGGCGCACGCGAGAACCCCCGTTCCTCGGGGGCTGGCCGGACCCGCTCGGCGAAGTCGAACCGGCCCACCTGCCGCGACACGCGCACCGTGTACGACACCGTGGCGCGGTCCACCTCGCGCCCGTCCCGGAGCAGCCGCACCACCAGGTCGCCGTCGGCGGTGAGGGCCGGGGCCCGCCACGGCAGGGCCACGTCCAGGTACGGGCTGGACACCCGTCCCCCGTCCGCGGTGGCCGGGGGCAGGGCCGACAGGAACCGCCGGACCCACGGCACGCCCCCCTGGGCCAGCTCGAGGACGAGGTCGTCCCGGGTGCGAAACGCGCCGTTCTGGACCCGGGCGACCAGGACGACGTCCCGGTCGGCCTCCACCGTCTCCCGGAGGTGGATCCCCAGGCTCGCCGAGAGCCGGCCCGGGACCGACCCGGCGCCCAGGGTCACCGGGTCGGCTGCGAGCCGCACCGCCCCGATCACGGCCTTCCCCGGCTCCGGCGGCTCGTCCAGGGTGAACGCCACCCAGTCGCTCACCACGGGCTCGCGCCCGTCGAAGAACGCGGTCACCCGCCACCGGTGGTCGCCCCCCCGGAACCCCACGGCGTCGGCCGCGGGCACCGCGTACCGGTCCCCGGCGGTCTCGACCCCCCACACCGGCACCCACGCGTCGGACAGGCCGTCGGCGGCGGTGGCCGCGCGCCAGCGGGACGCCCGGAGCCCGCCGGTGCCGACGGGGCGGGCCTGGAGTTCCACCCGGTAGCGCTGCGGAACCGCCCGGGAGGCGGCCTTGCCCGTGGCCTGGAGCCGCCACCGGAACGCCAGGCCGAGCGGGTCGGCCCGGGAGCCCGACGCCGGGGCCACGGGCACCAGGGACGGCGGGAGCGGGGCCGGGTTGGTCACGAAGTACCGGATCGTCGGTACCGCGATCACCGTCCGGCGCCCGGTGCCGTTGTCCAGGGTCAGGGTGACGGCGTGGGAGCCGGGCTCGTGGGTGGGCAGGGGCACCCCGGTCTCGTCGGAGCGCACGGTGAAGTCGGTGCCGTAGGTGAGCGTCCGGCTCATCACCGCGATCGGGTACCCGTCCACCACCCACCGGATGGTCAGGGGGCCGTTGCCGGCGTACCGCACCCGGGCCTCGGCGTAGAACCCGGCCTCGCCCTGGGGCACGGTCTGGCTGCCCGTGCCGTTGGGGAACGTGATCTGCACGTAGCTGGGCACCACCACCGGCGACGTGGTGGAGCCCGCACCCGCGCCCTGGACCCCCACCTCCACCTGGACGGCGGCCCGCGCGGGCGCGCCGAGGAGTCCCGCGAGCAGCGCGACGAGTAGAACCCGACCGATACGATGCGTTCCCATGAGGGCTCCCCAGCAAGCGGTCACCGGGCCGCGGGCGCCGGCGCCCCGATCACGGAAGGCAGGTGCAAGTGCAAGGTCCGAGGTCCAAGGTGCACGGAACCGATCACCGATCACGGATCACTGTTCCCCGTCACTTCACGAAATACCGCACCGCGGGCACCTCGATGTCCCCGGCCGGCTCGTCGATACGAAGGGTCACCCAGTGGGTGCCGGGCTCGAAGGTGGGCAGAGGCGTGTCCTCCCCGGTCTCCAGAACAAGGGTCGTGCCGTAGGTGACCAGGTGCTGGACCTGCTCCAAGGGCCGGCCGTCCACGAGCCAGGTGGCCCGAAACACCCCGTTGCCCGAGAGATTGATGACCGCCCGGGCGCGGATCCGGCCGTTGCGCTCCACCGTGGCCGACCCAAACCCGTTGTCGAGGGTGATCTCCACCCGGGTCAGGGTGAGGGGGCCGGTGGTGGCGCCCCCTGTCACCCGTAACCGCGGGGCAACGGGAGCCGCGGAGTCGGGCCGGGGGCCCCCGGCACACCCCGCGAGGGCGAGCACCACCCACCACCCGACCGCTCTCCTCCACATGGTCACCACTCCGTCTCGGCGCCGAAGCGGTACGGGGCGCCGAAGTTGAAGGTGAGGAAGGTCAGGTACTCCTTGCTGTCGTTGGCGTCGTCGAGCCGGTCGTCCACCCGGTTGTACTCGCCGGTGACCGCCAGCTGCACGTCGACCCAGTCGGCCCCGGCCAGCAGCCGGTCCACGTTCCACGCCAGCCGTACGCTGCCGCCCGTGGTCACCGTGTCCACCGACCCGTCGCTCGCGTCTGCGAGCTGGTACGACACCTGTCCCGACAGGTCGACCCACTCGGGCCACACGGGCACGGCCAGGGTGAGGGAGGCCAGGCGGGACCGGTCGGTCTTGGCGTCGGTGATCGATTGGTTGAACGAGAGGCTGAGGTTGGCCGAGCCGGCGGAGCCCGACAGCCCGGTGGTCAAGGTGACTGACCGGGTGTCGGTGTCGTTGCCGGCGGCGGAGCGGTCGTCGAGAAAGCCGAGGCTGCCCCCCACGGCGCCGCTCCACGGCCCGTAGGCGTGGGCCAGGTTCAGGGACACCTGCTGGTTGAGGTTGTCCACCCCCGTGGTCCCGGGAGGCTCGTCTCGGCTGTCCTGACGAGCGATGCCGTACCCGAGGTTCATCGACACCCCGCGGGTGCCCCGCCAGCCCAGGCTGGTGTTGCCTGACACGCTGCGCACGATGGGCTTCGAGGCGTCGCGGCCCACGTTGTCTTCGGTGAACGAGCCCGAGACCGCCCACGACGCCGGTCCGATCCGGGTGGAGAATCCGCCGTCGGCCCCCTGCCGGTCTCCGGTGAAGCTCGGGGCGGCGATGGTGGCGTAGTCGGTGCCGTAACGCAGGTAGCCCAGGTCAAGGGTGCCGAACCCCAGGTCGCTGGTGAGCCGAATCTCCCAGGCCGCGTCGCCCTTCTTGCCCTCCCCTGCTGAGGTGTCGTCATCGAACCGGCTGTACGCGTACTGGCCGTCGAGACGTACCGGGCCCCAGGCGCTCTCCACCCGCACACCCACGGTGTCCCCCTCCTGCGGCCCTCCGTTGCTCTGGTCGTACGCGCCCGAGGGGCTCTCGTTGCGGCCCGACAGCGCCGTGAGGTGGAAGTCCAGATGGCCGTCGGCAAGCAGCGGACCCGCCACCGAGACGCCGTAGGTCTGGCTCTCCCGTCCGGACGAGAACAGCCCCGACTCCCACCCGTCCACGGTGTCGGTGCGCACGTCGAACGCGCGGACCTCGGCCCGGCCCACCTTCAGGTGGAGCTGGGCTCCCCGGCGGGACAGCCCGGCCACGGTCAGGGGGGTCTCGTCCACCGTGACGTCCCCGAGCTCGAGCCGCTGCTCGCCGTAGGCGGCTTCGAGCCGGAACCCCGACGAGAGGGTGAACGGGTCGGGGGCGTCCTTGTCGTACTGGAGGTTCACCCCCGAGAACCGAACCCGAAACTCCCCCTTCTCCGCGTAGGCCTCCACGTTGAGGTTGCCCGACAGGCGGTCGCCGGAGGCTCCGCCCCGGCTGCGGGCGTTGTAGCCGTAGTTGAACGACAGGCTTCCGTTGAGCCCCAGGACCCCCCGGGGGCCCCCTGCCGGGGTCCCGGTCACCCGGACCGGCACCTCCACCCGCCGGCCTGCCCTGTCCTCGGCAGCGAACACGTGGGTCCCCGGCTCCAGGTCCGCGGGGGGGGGGTAACGAACGGTGTCGCCTCGGACCTCCACCGCACCGGTCACCTCGGCACCGTCGAGAAAGTACCGGGTGCCACCCCCGACCGGCCCCGATCGGAACACCAGGGGCTGGCCGCCGGCGATCGGACCGCTTCCGGCCGGGGCCAGCACCGGAGCGGGGCTGGCAGCCACTTCGAGGCGGTACGGGTTGTAGCGGGGGTGGGAAGGGGGGTCCGTGACCACCCGGCCGTCGGCGGTGCGTACCTCCAGGTAGTACTCCGTTCCCGGGGGAACGGCGGCGCTCGCCGGCAGATCCACGCGGACCCGTCCCTGCTCCACCGCCGCCGGCACCGACAGGTACCGCCGGGCTCCCACGGCCCGGTAGTAGACGGTGGCCGAGACGACCCGCGCCACCGGCTCGGCCGTCCACCCGATCGGCTGCCCGGCCGGGTGCGGTCCGGCCGGAGGCAGCGCGGCCGCTGCGTCGCCGGCTGGGGCGGCCAGCATACACCACACAGACACGAGCACCCCCACCGCCCTCACCATGGCAGACTCCTTGCCGACCTCGCCTTCTCAGTAACTTCCGCTAGGACGCTGGGAGGCTTGAAAACCTCCAGATTTCCCACACGTTCCAGGCAGTACCATGCCTCTTCGCCTCCACCCCATGGTCCGGGGGGGCAGGGGGCCTGGTGCGGCGCCCGCCCGCTTAGCCCGCAGGTGCCCAAAACTTCTAGTTTCTGGTCTCTAGTTGCTGTTCTCCGGCCCCCACGGGGGATCACGGCTTGGCATCCTTGGCATAGAGCACCCCGTCGAAGTAGTACTCCCGGCCCTCGTAAGCCGTTCCTCCCTCCCGGTGGACGACGTAGGGCACCACGGTTCGGGTCCCGTCCGGGTACCGGAGCACGAGCTCCCCCTGTTCGAGGGTGCCCCGGACGCTCCAACGCCCGGAGGAGGTGCTCCTACCGAGGGAGCTGCCGTCCTCGGCGGAGCCCCCAGGCTCCCGACCCGTGGTAAACGTCCCGTCCGCCCGCATGGCCACGGTGCTTTCGCTGGCGGAGCGCTGGCTCGAGACGCCGTGTTGCTCGAAGTGCCACCACACCCCCACGAAATGGGCCGCAAGATCCTGGTCCGGTGGGAGGAACCGCAGGCTTTCCACGACCCGCATTACCACCGCCCGGTACGCGGGCCCGTAGCCTTCGGGGGAGGTCAGGGCCAGCACGGTGGCACCGCCGCCTTCGGGGGCCAGGGCCATGGCGGCCCACCCCAGGAGGGAGGAGCGATCGGCCGTCCCTTCCACGGGGCCGCCCAATGCGTCTTGGGCCAGCTCTTCCGGAGCGCCTGCCGGCGCGAGCCGCAGGCCTCTTTCGGCAATCCCCGCGGTGAAGACTCGGCGCATCTCTTCCACGGTGCCGGCACCGTGGCCCCACACGAGAATCACGCCGGGGATCGTGGCATGGCCCAGGAGCACCCCCCCAAGGGTTGCCCGAGCCGTCCAGCCCGCGGGGGGGCGAAACGCGAAGCCTGCCGAGCGCAGCACCACCTCGCGCGGATCGGCCGCGCCGTCCCCGTCCATGGTCACGGCCGCGCCCCCCAAACGTTTGCAATCCTGTTGAACCTCGCGGCCCCCCGCAGTCCGGGCCCGAACCGACGGCGCGGGCGACGGCATGCGAGGGCGAAACGATCGGATGCGGCGCTCGCGCCCGGCCGGAACCGGGCGCCCACCCCGTACCCTGGCGATACGTGTAAAGGCCTTAGTGACTTTGGTCTTCGGTCGCCAGTCATCGGTCTCCGGTCCCGGGTCTCCGGCCCGCTAAGCGCCCTGGCGGCTCCCGAGCCCCCTTGGCACCGCCATCGATCCGCGCGCTGGATTGCGCCCCCCTTTCGACCCCCTCCCGGTGACCGCTCCCGCGTTCGGAGGGTGGGGCTCCTCGGCCGGGCATCCGCCCCGCAGAAAAGCGGTTGGGCCGCCTCGCCACGGGTCTCGGTCTCCATAAAGTACGGGGGGCGGGGTCTCCAGAGGGTAACAGGTTTGGGAACGTGTACCGTTTTTTCGAGAAACTTTGAGGGAGGGTCAGCGGGCGCGCGCTCGCAGGGCGGTCAGCTCGGGACCGGGCTCCGTGTCCAGAATCTCGCGCAGACATGCCTCGGCCTCGGCGAACACTCGGAGGGCCTCTGCGGGGTACCCCTGGGAGAGGAACAGCTCCATGCGTCGGGCGTACAGGCGCTCGGCCCCGGGAACGAGGGCGCAGGCACGGGCCAGCAGATCTAAGGGGTCAGGGATGTCAGCGCCCGCCAGGCAGGCCCGACCCAGGGCATCCACGGTTCGAACGTACAGGTTCCTGAGATCGTTTCTCCGCCGGACGAACGCTCCCCATCCGTCGTCCTGGGGTAGGAAGTCCCCTTGGTACAGCTCGGCGGCCCGAAGCAGCTCGGCCGGTGCCCCGGAGCGATGCGCGTCCCGGGCGGCGTGCTCGAAGGCCAGCGCGTCCACGGCCACGGTGCCCTGGGCCAGGGAGACCCGGCCCCACCGGAGATGGATCCAACGGACTCGGCCCTCCGCATCCACCACCCGGCGCAGCCGGGCCAGGGCGGTCTTGAAGTTGGCGTACCCCCGATCCCCCTCGGAGTCGGGCCAAAGATCGAGGATGAGCTCGGCGGTGGGCACCTTGTGTCCCCCCAAGGCCACGATGAGCTTGAGCAAGGCGAGCGTCCGGCTGGAGCCCCATCGCCGATCAAATATCGGACGACCTTCGAACCTCATCTCGAACCGTCCCAGGGTCCGGATCTCCACCGTGGCCTCGCTCTCCCCGGCGGTCCAGGTCTCGGCCCGGGAAGGTCGCAGCTTCCGGCGCATTGTCTGCTGGAAGACCTCGTCCCGAAAGGGGGTCCAGAGGACCTCCTCCCGCCCGCTTTCGGGCAGCAGCCTTCGCGCGGCTTCGCTGTTCCCGCGCCCCAGGCTGATGGCCGCGAGCTCCACCTCGGCGGCCCTCGCGAAGAACCCGAACCCCCATTCGCGCGACCGCTGCCGCGTCTCTTGGAGGTGGGTCTCGGCCTCGGCCGTCTCCCCGAGCTCGGCCAGGGCTTGGCCCCGAAGCACGGCGTTCATGAGCTGGGGGACCCGGCTGTGGCACGCTCGGGCGAACTCCAGCCCCCGATCCGCGTGGATCAGGGCCCGGTACGGCCGACCCGAGCGGAGGTAGGCCGTGCCGAGGCTGAAGTGGAGGAACGCTCCGTGAAACCGGTTGTGGAGGGCCAGGCTGAGCTCCCGCACGTGGGTCTCCAGAGTGGGCTCGGGGAGGCCGCCCCGTACGAGTGTCTCTGCCATGAGCTGGTAGCTCGCCATCTGGAGTCGCATGGACAGCGGCTGCTCCGCCGTGGGGAGCACGGATGCGGCCCGGCCCAGGGTGACGAGAGCCTCTGCGGGCCGGCCCGTACCGCACTGCAGGATACCTTGGACCATGGGGAAGTACGCCCTGGCGTGGGATCCGGGGGACGCGCCCGCCGCGTGGACCGCGGCGTCGTCCATGACCACCTGCGCCTCCGTGGGCCGACCGGTCAGGAGAAGGGTGAGGGCCCGAAGAGCCGTGCCGTACAGAACCATCTCCGGGCAGGCCGCCTGGTGGGCGGCCAGCGACTGAGCCCGAAGGGTCTCCAGGGCACGGGGTGGGTCCCCGTCGCCGAACAGCCGGAAAAGCCCCAGAAAGGCAAGCAGGTGGGCACGGGCCTCGGGGCAGAGCCCCCGGCTCAGCAGATCCTCGACGCGGGACATCCAAGGGGGTGCCGCGTCGAAGTCGGTGCCGAAGTCCCAGACCCCGGCCAACGCCAGCCCCGCGGCCATGGCGGCCCCGTCCCAGTCCCGGGTGGTGTGGAGCAGCCGGTACGCGGCCGCCACCGGGCGAAGGGCCCGCTCCAGGCCCCGCTCGAACGGGGGTGGAGAGACCGCTCCGGCCAAAAGATGCAGCCGGGGCGAGAGCCCCGGCCCCCCCCAACCTAGATGGGGCTCCAGGTAGTGGGCGATCCGCCGCAGGTCCATCCGGAACCACCACTGGGGGCCCACGGTGGCAAGCTTCGCGGCGTAGCCGCGCCGGTCCCCCTTTCTCGCGAGCTGCTGGAGCTGGGCCTCGGCGGACAGCGACATAGGATGGAGGCCGGGAAGGGCGGGTCCCGGTGCGGATCGGGGAAAAGAAGCCCCACCGGCAGCATCCGGCCTCCGCCCGACCGGACCGTAAGGCGGTGGAATGAGAAAGGGACGAACAAAAGATGCAAGAACGGCTCCGGGTCTTCTCTCCCCACCGGAGAGGTGAGGGTACCGCACAAACAAGAGAAAAATAGTTCCACTAAACGGCACTCTCGTTCCCTTTTGGTTCGCTTGACCGCCGCGGCCGGGTGTGTGAGCATCGGCGCCGGATCGTCCCCCTGATGCCCGGAAGGTCGCCTTGCCCCACGCCGTATTGTTCCTCGCCCACGGAAGCCGCAGCGCCGATGCCAACCGGTTCGTGCTCGAGCGGGTGACCGAGACGAGGGCCCGCCTGCCGGGTTGGACGGTGGAGGCGGCGTTCCTGCAGCTGGCCCAACCGGGCCTGGACGAGGCGCTGGGCCGGCTGGCCGGGGCCGGTGCCCACCGGGTGGCGGTGGTCCCGCTGTTCCTGGCCCCCGGGAACCACGTGTCCCGGGACCTGCCCGCCCGGGTCCGGCGGGCCGCGGCGCGCCATCCCGGCCTGGAGGTCGTGGTCACGCCGCCGCTCGGCGTCCAGCCCAGGGTCTGGGCGGCGGCGGCCGAACTGGCCCAAAGCGCCTTGACCGATTCCGTTCCCCCTGGAGAGCCGCCCATGCAACGATGGGGTTACGACGTCGCCCCCCACGAGATCGAGATCCGAAGCTTCGAGATCATCGAGTCGTTGGCCGACCTCACCCGGTTCGCCCCGGCCGAGAAGGCCCTGGTGCAGCGGGTGATCCACGCCACCGGGGATCCCTCGTTCGCCGACCTCCTGGCCTGGTCCCCCGGTGCGGTGGAGGCCGGGGTCGAGGCCTTCCGGGCCGGCGCCCCGGTGGTGACCGACGTGGAGATGGCCCGGGCCGGGGTGAGCAAGGCCCGGGCGACGAAGCTGGGCTCCGAGGTCCACTGCTTCCTGAACGCCGCGGGGGTGCCCGACGAGGCCCGGCACCGGGGGCTGACCCGCTCCATCGTGGCCACCGAGCGGGCCGCGGCCGCCTGCCCGGATGCGGTGTTCGCGTTCGGCAACGCGCCCACGGCCCTGTTTCGGCTCCTGGAGCTGGTGGACGAGGGCCGGGCCCGGCCTCGGCTGGTGATCGGGGTGGTGGTGGGGTTCGTGGGCGCGGCCGAGTCCAAGGAGGCCTTGATGGCCCGGTCCGACCTGGCGTGGATCGCGGTGCGGGGGAACAAGGGCGGCAGCAACGTGGCCGCGGCCTGCGTGAACGCCCTGATGAAGACCGCCTTGGAGGGGGCTCCGGCGTGAGCCGCAGGCTCCGGTCCGGGTTCACCACGGGGGCGTGCGCCGCGGCCGCGGCCAAGGGCGCGGCGCTCCGGCTGTTCGGACGGGCCGTGGAGGCCGTGGAGCTCCCCCTGCCCTGGGATCGGCCCGAGGCCAGGCCGGTCCGGTTCGCCCTGGTGAACCCCGAGGCCGGCGAGGGATGGGCGGCCTGCGGGGTGGTGAAGGACGCGGGCGACGATCCCGACGTGACCGACGGCCTGGAGATCCGAGCCACGGTCTCCCTCGATCCGCTTCCCCCGGGGGTGCGCCGCCACGACCACACCGGCCCGGCCTGCTCCCTGGAGGCCGGAGCGCCGGGGACGGTGGTTCGGATCGACGGCGGCGAAGGGGTCGGCCGGGTGACCAAACCCGGGCTCGCGGTTCCCGTGGGCCAGGCCGCCATCAACCCGGTGCCCCGGCGGATGATCGAGGCGGCCGTGCGGGAGGCCCTGGCGACCGCAGGGTTCGAGGGACGGGCCGCGCTCCGGGTGGTGATCCGGGTGCCCCGGGGCGAGGAGGTGGCCCGCAAGACCCTGAACGCCCGGCTGGGGATCCTGGGCGGGCTCTCCATCCTGGGCACCACCGGGATCGTGGTGCCCATGAGCCACGACGCCTGGCGGGCCACCATCGACGCGGCGCTCGACGTGGCCCGGGCCGTTGGGCTCGCCCGGGTGGTGCTGGCCCACGGCCGGTCCAGCGAGAAGGCGGCCCAGGCCCTGTTCGCCGACCTGCCCGAGGAGGCGTTCGTGCTCATGGGGGATCACGTGGGCTACGGCCTGGACGCGGCCGCCCGCCGGGGCCTGGCCGTGGTGCTGGCCGGACAGTTCGCCAAGTTCTGCAAGGTGGCGGCCGGGGAGTTCGCCACCCACGTGAAGGACTCGCGCCTCGACAAGGCCCTGATCGCCCGGCTCCTGGCCGAGGCGGGGTTCCCCCCCGACCGGGCCGAGGCGGCCCGGTCGGCCAACACGGCCCGGGAGGTGTTCGAGCGCCTGGCGGCCGAGGGCGACCGGGGGGTGTTCCGGGCCCTGACCCAACGGGTGGCCCGCAGGGCCTGGGAGCGGCTGGGCGGCCGGGTGCCGGTGGAGGCCGTGCTGTTCGGCTACGACAAGTCCGTGCTCGCGCGGGAGGGGGCGCCGTGAGGGTGCTGGTGGCCGGGGTGGAGCCCGGCGCCCGGGGACTGGCGGCCGAGGTCGCCGAGAGGATCGCCCGGGCCGACCTGCTCGCCGGGTCCCGGCGGCACCTGGCTCTGGTGCCCGGGTTCCGGGGCGAGATCCTCCCGTTCGAGGATCACCGGGTGACCGACGTGGTGGCCCGGATCGGGGCCGATCCGAACCTGCGGGCGGTCCTCCTGGCCTCGGGGGATCCCGGTTTCTTCGGCGCGGCGGCCCTGGTGCTCCGGCGGTTCCCCCGGGAAGAGGTGGAGATCGTCCCTGCGGTCTCGTCCATGCAGCTCGCGTTCGCCCGGGCCCGGGAGCCCTGGAGCGACGCCCGGTTCGCGAGCCTCCACGGCCGCCCCCTGGAGAACCTGGCCCCGCTTCTGGGGGAGCGGCGGATCGGGGTGTTCACGGACGCGGAGAACTCCCCGGCCCGGATCGCGTCGTTCCTGGGGGACACGGGGTGGGACGACTACGAGATGGTGGTGGCCGAGGACCTGGGGCTCGCCACCGAGAGGGTCACCCGCGGCCCGGTGCCGGAGTTCCGGGATTGGACCGGCTCGGACCTGAACGTGGTGCTCCTGCTTCGAAACGGGGTCCCGGCCCGGCCGTTGGGCCCGGGGGTCCCGGACGGGGCGTTCTCCCACGACCGGGGGCTGATCACCAAGCGGGAGGTCCGGGCCGTGGCCCTGGGGCTCCTGGACCTGCCCGAGGCCGGGGTGCTGTGGGACGTGGGGGCCGGGTCGGGCTCGGTGGCGGTGGAGGCGTGCCTGCTGCGGCCGGCCCTGCGCGTGTACGCCGTGGAGAAGACCCCTGAGGGCGTGAGCCACATCCGGGAGAACCGCCGCCGGTTCCGAGCCGCCGGGCTCGTTCCGGTGGAGGGGGAGGCACCCGGCGCGCTGGAGGCGCTGCCCGACCCCGACCGGGTGTTCGTGGGCGGAAGCGGCGGCCGGCTCGCGGCCGTGCTGGACGCGGCCTGGGGGCGGCTCCGGCCCGGCGGGGTGCTCCTGGTGGCGGCCGTGCTCCTGGAGACCCTGGCCGAGGCGCTCGCGTGGACCCGGGCTCGGTCCCTCGAGCCCGAGATCACCGAGGTGCGCGCCAGCCGCTCCCGCCCCGTGGCCGGCCGACACCGCATGGTGCCGGAGAACCCGGTGTGTTTGGTGAGGCTGGAAGGCTAGAAAGCTAGAAGGCTGGAAGCGAAAACCTTTTGGCCACAGATGGACACAGATCGACACGGATTTTCTGTTTGGAGTGTAGGGGCGATTCGTGGTGTGCGCTTGCCCAATCCCCTTCGACCTGTGCCCATCTGTGTAAATCTGTGGCTAACAAATGACCGACGACCGACGACCGACGACCGAAGTTCCGACCGACGACCGAAGTTCTTCCGCCGTCCGCCCCGGCGAGGTGGTGTTCGTGGGAGCCGGACCGGGGGACCCCAAGCTGATCACCGTGGCCGGCCGCGAGGCCGTGGAGGCGGCCGACGTGATCCTGTACGCCGGAAGTCTCGTGAATCCAGCGGTTCTCGCGTGGGCCCGGCCCGGGACCGAAATCCACGACACCGCCCCCCTGGACCTGGACCAGACGACCCGGATCTGTCTCGAAGCGGCCCGGGCCGGCCGGCGGGTGGTGCGGCTCCACACCGGCGACCCCTCGCTCTACGGCGCCATCCAGGAGCAGATCGCGCCCCTCGAGGCCGCGGGAGTCCGCTGTCGGGTGATCCCCGGTGTGAGCTCGGCGTTTGCCTCGGCCGCGGCATTGGGCACCCAGCTCACCCTTCCCGGGGTCAGCCAGACCGTGGTGTTCACCCGGCTGGCCGGCCGGACCCCGGTGCCCGACGAGGAGTCCCTGGACCGGCTGGCCGCCACCGGGGCCACCCTGTGCGTGTTCCTGTCGGTGGGCCGGATCGACGAGGTGGTGGAGGCCTGCCTCCGGGGGGGGCGCCCCCCGGAAACCCCGGCGGCCGTGGTCCACCGGGCCTCGTGGCCCGATGGGTCGTGGGTCACCGGTACGCTCTCGGACATCGCCGAAAAGGTCCGGGAGGCCGGGTTCCGGCGGCAGGCCATGATCCTGGTGGGCGAGGCCCTGCGACCCCGGCTCCAGGGCTGGGACGGCTTCCCCCGGTCCAAGCTCTACGACCCGGGGTTTCGTCATGGCTTCCGGTGTCAGGGATCAGAGGGCAGAGGACAGAAAACAGGGGAAACGGACCCCTGACAGGCTCCCCGGGCAAAGGGCACCGAATGTCCACACAGCTTCACGCCGTCGCCCTCACGCGGGCCGGGGCGGACACGGCCCGGCGCCTGGCCGAGGGGCTGCCCGGGTGCCGGGCCTGGGTGCCGGAGCGGTATGCCCGGGAAGGGGACGAACCCCTCCGGGAGCCGGTCGCGACGCTCCTGGCCCGGCTCTGGAAGGAGGCGGAGGGGTTTTTCCTGGTCATGGCGGCCGGCATCGCGGTTCGCGCCATTGCGAGTCTTCTGGAGGACAAGACCCGGGACCCGGCCGTGGTGGTGCTCGATCCCGACGGCCGATTCGCCGTGCCGATCCTCTCGGGTCACCTGGGCGGGGCCAACAACCTGGCCCGCCGGGCGGCCCGGGTTCTCGGCGGGACGCCGGTCATCACCACGGCCACCGATGCCCTCGGAAAGCCGGCGATCGAGGTCTGGGCCGAGGAGCGGGGGTTCCGGTGGGAGCCCCGGCAGGGGCTCACGACCGTGAACGCGGCCCTGGCGAACGGGGAGCCCCTGGGGGCCTGGGCCGATCCCGTTGCCGGGGGGCTTCCCCTCCTGGACGGGATCGGGGACCATCTGGACCGGGCCACCGAGAGCGAGGAGGAGGCGCGGGGGTTCCCCGGGGTGCTCCTGGCGGTGTCCCCCCGGCTGCGGCCCGAGCTGGGGGCGGCACTGTACCTCCGGCCCCCGTGCCTCGTGGCCGGGGTGGGGTGCCGCCGGGAGGCCGACCCCGGCGAGGTCGTGGAGGGGATCCGCGCGGCGCTCGACCGGGCCGGCTGGAGCGAGCTGAGCCTCGCGGCCGTGGCCACGGTGGACGCCAAGGCCGACGAGCCCGCCCTCCACCGCCTGTCGGAGGAGCTGGGGGTACCGCTTCGGGTGTTTCCGGCCGAGGTGCTGGAGGCGGTGGAGGTGCCGACCCCTTCCGAGCGGGTCCGCCGGGCCGTGGGCACCCCCAGCGTGGCCGAGGCCGCGGCCTTGGCCGCGAGCCCCGGCGGCCGGCTGGCGCTCCCCAAGGTCAAGGGTTCCACCTGGACCCTGGCCCTGGCGGTCCAACCCACACACGGGAGCTCATCAAGCGGGGCGGGGCGAAAGGCCACCAGACATGAATGCCGCGATTGATCGGTTTCGGCCGGGCCCTTACCAATGGAAAGGGTGGGCGATCGGGGCGGCCGGCGCGATGGTCGCGCTGGTCTGGCTCAGCCGGGTCAACTACCTGCTGTTCCACAGCCTGGTCGAGCTGTTCGCCGTGGTGGTGGGCACCTGCCTGTTCCTGATCGCCTGGCACTCCCGGCACCGGATCCAGAACGGGTATCTTCTGTTCGTGGGGATGGCCTACCTGTGGGTGAGCCTGATCGACCTCGTGCACACCCTGGCCTACTCCGGCATGGGGGTGTTCCCGAAAGCGGGAGCAAACCTCCCCACTCAACTGTGGATCGCCGCGCGCACAACCGAGGCATCGGCTCTCGTTGGCGGGGCGTTTTTTGCTGACACCCGCCGGGTGCGCCCCGGGCTCGTTTTCATGGGGTACGGGATCGCCACAGCCGTTCTGCTGTTCCTGATTGCCATCGGTGAGTTCCCCGATTGCTACCTTGAAGACCGGGGCCTCACGCCTTTCAAGAAGTCCATGGAGTACCTGATCAGCGGGGTCCTGGCAGCCGCAGTGGGGCTTCTATGGAAGCGGAGTTCGTCTTTTTCCCGCTTTTCGTTTCGTTTGGTCCTGTGGTCGATCGTCCTGACGATCTTTGCCGAGATATCGTTCACGTTCTACATCTCCGTTTTCGGCTTCTCGAACCTCGTGGGCCACATCTTCAAATTCGCCTCCTTCTTCTTGATCTATCTCGCCCTGGTGCGGACGGCTTTCGAGGAGCCGGTAAAAATCCTCTTCGCGGAATTGAAACGCCGGGAGGAAGACCTTTCGGCCGAACGTGACCGCCTGCAGGAGGCGTTGTCCCAGGTGCGCACCCTGGAGGGGCTGATCCCGATCTGCGCGGGGTGCAAGAGGATCCGGTGCGACGAGGGGTACTGGCAGGAGGTGGAGGTGTACGTGCGGGACCGGACGCCGGCCGACTTCACCCACAGCCTCTGCCCCGACTGCGCCGCGCGGCTGTACCCAGAGCTCCATCTGGACCGTTCGAACCGAACCGACCCCGAGAAGGGAGAGAGCTGAGGTGCTGTTCATCGTGGGCATCGGCCCGGGCGGCCGCGACCACATGACCCTTCGGGCCCTGGAGGCGGTGGGGTCGGCCGAGGTCGTGGTGGGCTACACCAAGTACATCGACCTGCTGGGCGACCTGGCCTCGGGCAAGGACGTGGTGGCCACCGGCATGACCCGGGAGGCCGAACGGTGCCGGGCCGCGGTGGAGGCCGCACTGGCGGGCCGGCGGGTGGCCGTGGTATGCACCGGCGATCCCGGCGTGTACGCCATGGCGGGGCTCGTGTTGGAGCTGCTGGAGCGCCTGGACCCCGGGGGCTCGGTGCCGGTGGAGATCGTGCCCGGGGTCACCGCGGTGAGCGCGGCGGCGAGCCTGCTGGGCGCGCCCCTGATGACCGATTTCGCGGTGGTGAGCCTGTCGGACCTGCTGACCCCTTGGGAGGCGATCGAGCGGCGGCTGGAGGCGGCAGCGGCGGCCGACTTCGTGGTGGCCCTGTACAACCCCCGCAGCCGCAAGCGGGTGCGCCACCTGGAGCGGGCGTGCGAGATCCTCGCCTCCCACCGTGGCCCCGACACCCCGGCCGGCATCGTGCGGCACGCCCTGCGGCCGGGCCAGGAGGTGCGGCTCACCACCCTCGGTGAGGTGCCCGGGGAGGCGGTGGACATGATGAGCGTGGTGATCGTGGGCAACCGCTCCACCCGGCGTTGGCGAGACTGGCTGATCACCCCCCGGGGCTACGAGCTCGAACAAGGGACGTGACCGCCCCCCGGGCCGAGGGGCGCGAGGGGCCCTCGGCGTCCGGCCGGCGGCAACAACAGGGTCGGAAGGCCCGGAAACGATTCAAGGCCTTCTAGCTTTCTCGTGTCGTGGTTCGCAAGTTCGTGCATTCCCGGGGGCGGTGGGGCTGGGGCCCCTCCTTCGCTGAACGGCCTCGCAGGGGCCGCCTCGGCGCGGTCCGCTGCGGCGCGTGAGAGCACGCGCCGCAGCCGCTCCCCTGGCGCCGGGCGGCCCGAGCTGCTCGGCCGTCGCGCTTCGTCGGAGCCCCCAGCCCCACCGCCGGAATGGATATGCTTTGTTGTGGAACGGAACACCAGCTTCCAGCTTTCCAGCCGTTCTCAGGAGTGACCCCCATGGCCCGCAAGATCGTGGTGACCGTGCTCGGCAGGGACCAGGTGGGCATCGTGGCCAAGGTGGCCACCGCCCTGGCCGAGGCCACGGTGAACATCGAGGACATCAACCAGAAGATCCTCGGCGGAGACATCTTCGCCATGACGCTCCTGGCCGACATGGAGAAGAGCCCCTTGAGCCTGGCAGAGCTGTCCCGCGCCCTGGAGGAGGCCCTGGAGGGCATGGGGCTCAAGGTCATGGTGCAGGATGCCGAGGTGTTCCGCTACATGCACCGGGTGTAGGGGAGCCAGGGATCAGAGGACAGAATTCAGGCATAGGGCGGCCCGTGGCCGCCGGACACGTGCCGATCCGGGCCCGACGGGTGCCCCCCGCCGGCGGAGCCGCCGCCCTGAAGGCCGTAGGTCCGGCGCGCGCGGCGCGCCCTATGCGCTGGAATCAGGAGGTTTTCGGCCTCCTAGCCTCCCAGCCTTACCAAAGGAACCCGCATGCGCTTTTCGAGCGAGGAGATCCTCGAAACCATCGGCATGATCGCCGAGGACCGGCTGGACGTGCGCACGGTCACCCTCGGCATCTCGCTGTGGGACTGCTCCGACCCCGATCCCCGGGCGTGCGGCCGCAAGGTGGCCGACAAGATCCGGGCCCGGGCCGGCCGGCTCGGGGAGGTGGCGACCGTTCTCGAGGCCGAGTTCGGGATCCCCATCGTGAACACCCGGGTGAGCCTGACCCCTCTGGCCTGGGTGGTGCCCCGGGCCGAGCCCGAGGCGTTCCTGGAGGTGGCCCGGGCCGTGGACGAGGCCGGTGCGGACGTGGGGGTGAACTTCGTGGGCGGGTTCTCGGCCCTGGTCCACAAGGGCGCCACTGAAGTGGACCAGGCCCTGATCCGGGCCGTTCCCCGGGTGCTCGCGGAGACCGAGCGGCTGTGCTCCTCGGTGGTCCTGGCCAGCACCCGCACCGGCATCAACATGGACGCCTGCCTCGAGATGGGCCGGATCGTCCGGGAGACGGCCCGGCTCACGGCCGACCGGGACGGGATCGGTTGCGCCAAGCTGGTGGTGTTCGCGAACCCGGTGGAGGACAACCCGTTCATGGCGGGGGCGTTCCTGGGCCCGGGCGAGCCCGAGGCCACGGTGCTCGTGGGGGTGAGCGGGCCGGGCGCGGTGCGCCGGGCCCTGGAGGGGCTCGCTCCGGACGCGGACCTGGGGCAGGTGGCCGAGACCATCAAGAAGACCGCGTTCAAGATCACCCGCATGGGGGAGCTGGTGGGGCGGGAGGTGGCCCGCCGGCTGGGGGCCCGGTTCGGCATCCTGGACCTGTCGCTGGCGCCCACCCCGGCGGAGGGGGACAGCGTGGCCCGGATCCTCGAGGCCATGGGCCTGGCCCGGGCCGGGGCGCCGGGGTCCACCGCGGCCGTGATGATGCTCAACGACGCCGTGAAGAAGGGGGGCGTGTTCGCCTCGTCCTCGGTCGGGGGGCTCTCGGGAGCGTTCATCCCGGTCAGCGAGGACGCGGGCATGATCCAGGCGGCGGCCGAAGGGGTGCTGACCCTGGAGAAGCTCGAGGCCATGACCGCGGTGTGCTCGGTGGGGCTCGACATGGTGGCCGTTCCGGGCGACACCTCCGCCGAGACCCTGGCCGGGATCATCGCCGACGAGATGGCGATCGGCGTGGCCAACGGCAAGACCACGGCCGTGCGGATCATCCCGGCTCCGGGCAAGGTCGCGGGCGACCGGGTCCGGTTCGGGGGGCTGCTGGGCGAGGCGCCGGTGATGCCGGTGAACCCCACCTCCTGCGCCGGGTTCGTGCGGAGGGGCGGCAGGATTCCGGCTCCCATCCAGGGGTTCCGGAACTGAGGGCCGGCGTGGCATCCGCGACCCGCCGCCATCGGCCGGAGATGCCGTGAGAGCCGTGCGCTGGATCCTGTACGGGCTGGCGGCGGCGGCGCTCGCGGCCGCGCTGTGGCTCGCGGCCTCCACGATCCGGTTCGTGGTCGGGTCGCAGCCGGTCACGGGCACGGTGGTGGCCCGGGAGAAGGTGGGGATGCGGTCCTGGGCCGTGGTGGTGGAGTACCCCTCCCCCGGGGGAGGATCGGCCCGAACCACGCTGGAGGGGTACTACAACGACGCCGCCCACGCCCCCGGCGCCCGGGTGGCCCTGCGGGTGGCCGGGGCTGACGCCCGGCCCGCGGCATGGGAGGACCTGGCGATCCCGCCGATGATCGCCGGCCTGCTGGCGGGCGTGCTGGCCTGGCTGGCCGCCCTGCTCCGTCCGGCTCCGAAGGGGTCACGCGCCTCCGAAGAGCCACACGAGTAGCCCCACCGCAAACCCCTGCACCACCCACGCCAGCAGGCTCACGCCCGCGGCCCGGGCCGTGCTCTTGTAGTCCAGGGCCTGCCGCACGGCCACCACCATCGCCGCGATGGTCCACACCCCCGCCACCAGGTGCATCACCCACTGGAGCGCCGGAACCACCCCCACCACCCGGATCAACCCGGGGGAGGCCGCAAACCCCACCGTGCGCAGCAGCTCGCCGTGGTCGGCCCGGGTCTCGGCCTCGGGGAACAGACGGGTCCCGATCCAGTACGCCAGGTACGCCCACACGTACCATCCGGCCAAGGCGGCCAGGGTGCCGCCCAGGAGGCCGAGCTGGCCGTACCCCCCGATCCCCCCGGCCAGGCTCGAAAGGACCACCACGCCCACGGCCTGGCCCACGGCCGAGCGGTCGGCCTCCACCTCCTCGTACAGGTTCGGGTCCAGCTTGGCCGCCCGCACCACGCGGCTCAGAAAGGTGCTCGGCATCGGATCTCCCTCCTTATACCAAGTTGCGTTCAAAGCAAGATCCATCCCGGGGGGGCCGGGGCAAGGAGCCTGGTTCCGGCCGTGCGTGAGTGCAGCATCCGACTTACGCCGCACCCGGCACTCAGCCCTATGCTCCTTGGACGCTGGGAAAACGAACGTTGACAAGGCATGTTCGGGATTGTCGCGAGGCAAACATCGGCTGAGAGCCGGGTGCGGCGACTGTAGGAGCCACGCCCGGCGCTCCACCAGGCTCCTTGCCCCGCCGGTTCAGGGGTCTGATGGCTTTGAACGCAACTTGGTATTACTCCCCGCGCCCGGAACCACCACCGGAAGCCGGTATGTTGGGTGCCTGGCTCCTTGCCGTCAAGCCGCCCGCGCGGCGATCGTTGAGCGGGGGGCCGGGAAGGTGGTAAACGGGGGTGCCCCTCCGAAGCCCGCTCGATCGGAAGGATGGATCCGATGGCCACGACCCCTGCGATCCGGTTCCTGAGGCAGAAGAAGATCCCCCACGAGGCCCGGGAGTACGACCACCGGGTCAAGGGAGCCGAGTACGCGGCCGAGGCCCTGGGCTGGCCGGTGGAGGCCATGGCCAAGACCCTGGTGGTAGCCCTGGGCGACCGCCGGTTCTGCCAGTGCCTGCTCCCGGGTCACCGGGAGCTCTCGCTCAAAAAGCTCGCCCGCCTGGCCGGGGTGAAGTCGGCCCGCATGGCCACGGTGGACGAGGCCGAGAGGCTCACCGGGTATCGGGTGGGGGGCATCAGCCCGTTCGGGGTGAGAAAACCCGTGCCGGTGTGGGTCCACGGCTCCCTGATGGAGTGCGAGACCATCGGGGTCAACGGGGGCCGCAGGGGGCTGATCGTGTTCCTCTCGCCCCATGACCTCGTGTCCGCGCTCTCGGCCCGGATGGCCGATCTGGCGACGTGACCATGGCGAACCCACGGGCCGAGGAGGTCCGCCTGAGGTACCTCTACCGCTCGCTGATCCTGAGGGGAAGGCTCCGGCTCCCGCCCAAAGCGGCCCGGCCGTTGGTGGGCCCGGACTGCGCCTACCACCTCTACCGGTACGAGACGGGCCGGAGGCCCGACCGGCCTTCCGAAGAAGAACGCGGGAGGAAGTAACGCCCGGTCGTGCAGGACCCGAGCGGAGCCTCACCGGCCCCCTTATTCCTCCCCCCGTCGCATCGCCTTCTTGCGGCTGTGCAGGCGCTTCTCGCGCAGACGACGCTCCCTTGCCGCCCGGCCCGGCCGGGTAGGAATGCGGCGCTTTCGCCTCCTGCGGCGTCGACGGAGGGCCTCGGCCAGGCGCTCCAACGCGATCCGGCGGTTCTCGGCCTGGCTGCGGCGCTCGGTGGCCGTGACCACGATGCCCGTGGGGAGGTGCCGGATCCGCACCCCGGTCTCCCGGGTGTTCCGGTGCTGCCCGCCGGGGCCCGAGGCCCGGAAGAACGTGATCTCCAGGTCCTCCTCCCGGAGCAGGGGGCGATCGGGATCGGCCATCAGGTACCCTCGGGCCGCCACAGGGCCCGCACCGGCGCGCCGTCGCCCCCGGCCACGGCCAGGGGCAGGCAGTACAGGGTTCCGGGCCCGGCCGGGGCGCCCTGGAGCCGCAGGTTCTCCACCACGGCGAGCCCCGCGCCCAGCAGGATCCGGTGGGCCGGAAGCTCCGCGGCGCCCACCGGGTCCACGCTGGGCCCGTCCACGCCCACCAGTCCCACTCCGGCCTCCACGAGGAGCCTCGCCTCGTCGGGTGTGAGCCCCCCCTCCCCCACCCCGCGGACCAACACCCGGGGCGGCAGATGGGCGGCGGCGCCGAGCTCCCCCCGCTCCACGAGCACGGCCGGCCCCACCCACAGGTCCAGCGGCAGCCGGTCCAGGGTGGTCCCCTCCGGCATCAGGTGGGCCGGGGCGTCCACGTGGGTGCCGGAGTGGGTGCCCAGGTCGAGGCGCCGGGCCCGGTAGCCCTCGGACTCCAGGGAGGCCACGAGCCTCACCCCCACGGGCCGGTCGCCCGGGTACACCGGAGTCTGGGGTGAAAGGGGGTGGGTCAGGTCGTAGAGGGGTGCCGGCCGGTCCATGGACCTTAGTATATCGTGGTGTAGCCGGAGAACACGATCTCCAGGGTCTCGTCGAACCGGTCCTCGGCCTCCGGCAGCAGGGCCGTCAGCTCCTCGTGGGTCAGCCCGGCCGCTGCCCAGGCCTCCGGCAGCACGGGGAACGCCTCCCCCGGCTCCACGCACAGGATGCCCGGCTGGCGCACGCTGGCCGCCGCGTTGGCGATGTGGACCCGGGCGGCGTCGGCCGCATGGGCCTCGGCGAGATGGGGCTCGTGGTGGAACGCCACGGGCTCCCACAGGCTCTGGGGGAGCCCCCAGTCCGACAACAGCCGCGCCCCCACGTCCGCGTGGGTGAAGCCGAGCACCTCCTTCTCCACCTGATGGAGCCGCTCCCACCCCTCCCCGTCCGCCTCGAGCACGGCCCGGGCCCGTTCCGGCTCCAGGTGCAGGAGCACCAGCCAGCCCACGTCGTGGAGCAGACCGGACAGGAGCAGCCGCTCCCGGCCGGTGCGGCGGGAGCCGGGGGCCAGCGTGGCCGCCACGGCTGCCGCGTACACGCTGTGGCGCCAGAACGAGTCCATGCTCACGTCGGCAGCGGGCACGTTCCGGAACGTCTCGGCCGCGGCCGTGGCCACGGCCAGGGCCCGGACCTCCTCCCGGCCCAGCAGCGCCACCGCGTGGGTCACGGTCTCCACCCGGCGGGGCAGGCCGTAGAAGGCGCTGTTCACCAGCTTGAGCACCCGGGCCGCCAGGGCGGGGTCCGCCCGGAGGGTCTCGGCCACGTCCTCGGCCGTGGCCCGGTCGTCGGAGATCACGTCGTTCAGGCGCAGGCACACCTCGGGCAGCGACACCAGCCCGCCGGCTCGCTCCACGAGTTCGTCCAGGGTCATGGCGGCACCTCGGTAACTTCGGTCGTCGGTCAAAAGGCCGTGGGTCGTCCGGGGCCATCCGGGTCTCTTTTCGGCTCGTGGGCGCCCCGGCTCAAGGTGGCGACGGTGGGGTTCCTGCGGTTCAACAAAGAAAGCGGCACCGGTCTGGCAATGCTTTCGCCAGGATCGGTATCATCGGTCGGCGCGGAGGATCGCGACGGAGAAAGGAGGCAGGTCCATGGGCGAGGCGGGTCCGGTCCTGGAACGGTTGGAGGCAAGACGCCAGGAACTCCTCGAGGAGCTTTCCGAGTTCCTGCGCATCCCCTCGATCAGCGCCGACCCCGAGCGAGCGGCCGATGTGGCCCGGGCCGCCGAGTGGCTCGCGGCCCGCCTGGCCCGGGCCGGCTTCGAGGCCCGAGCCGAGCCCACCGGCGGTCACCCGGCCGTGGTGGCCGAGTGGCGGGGAGCTCCGGGCAGGCCCACCATCCTGCTCTACGGCCACTACGACGTGCAGCCGGCCGATCCGGCCGACGGATGGACCTCGGACCCGTTCGAGCCCACGGTGCGCGACGGCTGCCTCGTGGCGCGCGGAGCCACCGACGACAAGGGCCAGCTATTCTGCCACCTGGCCGCCCTGCGGGCCCACCTGGAGCTCTACGGGCGGCTCCCCGTCAACCTGGTGGTGCTGTTCGAGGGCGAGGAGGAGGCCGGCAGCGAGCACCTGGAGCCGTTCCTGGAGGAGAATCGGCAACGGTTCGCGTGCGACGCGGTGGTGGTGAGCGACTCCGGCCGACTCGACCCGGCGGTGCCGGCGATCACCTACGGGCTGCGGGGCCTGGTGTACCTGGAGGTGATCCTCCGGGGCCCCAACCGGGACCTTCACTCCGGCACCTTCGGCGGGGCCGTGGCGAACCCGGCCAACGCCCTGGCCCGGCTCGTGGCCTCGCTCCAGGACGACCGCGGCCGGGTGACGGTGCCCGGGTTCTACGACCGGGTGCGGCCCCTGGAGCCGTGGGAGCGGGACGCGTTCGCCCGCCTGCCCTTCGACGAGGCCGCCCTCTGCCGCGACCTGGGGGTGGACTCCCTGCCCGGGGAGGAGGGCTTCTCGGTGCTGGAGCGGGTCTGGGCCCGGCCCACCCTGGACGTGAACGGCCTCGTGGCCGGGTACACCGGAGAGGGGGCGAAAACCGTGATCCCGGCCGAGGCCCGGGCCAAGGTCTCGTGCCGATTGGTGCCCGACCAGGATCCGGAGGAGATCGCCGATCTGCTGGAAGCGTGGCTGAGGGAACGCGCCCCGCAGGGGTGCCGGGTCGAGGTTCGGCGCCTCCACGGCGCCCGGCCGGTGCTCGTGCCGGTCCGAGGCCGGTTCATGGACGCGGCTCGGAAGGCCTTAGCCCGGGGGTTCGGGGCCGAGCCGGTGCTCATCCGGGAGGGGGGCTCCATCCCCGTTGTGGAGACGTTCCAGCGGCTCCTGGGGGTGCCGGTGCTGCTCCTGGGGTTCGGCCGGCCCGACGACCGCGCCCACGGCCCCGACGAGCGGTTCCACCTCTCCGACCTGTGGGCGGGCATGCGCACCAGCGCCTGGCTGTGGCACCTGCTGGCGGAGGGAGGGGCCGAGTGAGCTAGCCGAGCCCGTTCTCCTCCTTCCAGCGCTCGGCGCAGTCGGGGCACATGCCGTGGGTGAACTCCAGGCCGGCGTGGGTCTTCAGGTAGAACTCGAGCTGGTGCCAGTAGTTCTTGTCGTCGCGGATCTTGTGGCAGACCATGCAGATGGGCAGGAGCCCCCTCAACCGCCGCACCTCGTCCAGGGCCTCCTCCAGCCGATGGATGCGGTCCTCGAGCCGGTCGTGGAGCTCGACCATCCGCTGGCCGGCACGGATCCGGGCCAGGAGCTCCTCGGGCCGGAACGGCTTGGTCAGGTAGTCGTCCGCGCCGGCGTCCAAAGCCTGGACAAGGTCGGGGAGGGCCTCCTTCACGGTGAGCATGATGAGGTACGCGTAGGGCCGGTCCGGGTCGGACCTGACCCGCTCCACCAGCTCCAACCCCGACAGCCGGGGCATCAGCCAGTCGGTGAGGACGATGCGGTGGTGGGTGGCCTCCAGGGCGTCCCAGGCCGCCTCCCCGTCAGGGGCCAGGTCCACCTCGTATCCGGCGGCCAGCAGGGTGTGTTCCACGATCTGCAGGGTGGTGGGATCGTCGTCCACGATGAGTACGCGCATCGGGCAACCCTCCGCACAGGAGTTGGGCTTTCCGATCGACCTCGCCCGGGCCAAACTTGAGCGGAAAGGGCGCGTCGGGCATTGACACCCCCTGCCGGGTCTGGTAAAAAGCCGATTCTCTCGTGGGGCCGTAGCTCAGCTGGGAGAGCGCTTGAATGGCATTCAAGAGGTCGTCGGTTCGATCCCGATCGGCTCCACCATGAGCGAACGAAGGGCCAGGCGGAAACGCCTGGCCCTTTTTTCTCGCTCGTGCCCGCCCGACAAACACGGCCCACCACCGTCACGAGGGGGCGGCCCCTCCCCGCAGACGCCGGGCCACGGCGTGCCGACCTTGCTCCACCAGGGAGTACACGATCGGCACGTACACCATGGTGAGGAAGGTGGCCACCCCCAGCCCGCCCACGGCCACCACGGCCAGGGGGGACAGCCGCTCCAGGCCCACCGCCCACTCGGCCGCGATCGGGATCATGCCGACGATGGTGGACAGGGCGGTCATCAGGATCGGCCGCATCCGCACCCCCACGGCCTCGACCAGGGCGTCGTCCAGGCCGGCGCCCCGGTCCCGGGCGGCCCGGGCGAAGTCCAGGAGCAGGATCGAGTTGTTCACCACCACCCCGCCCAGCAGGATCATCCCCATCATGGCGGGCATGCACGCGTGGCGGCCCGTGATCAGCAGCATCCACGCCGCGCCGATCAGCCCCAAGGGAATCACCGACATGATGGTGATGGGGTGGAGCCACGACCGGAAAGTGGGCACCAGCGAGAAGAACAGCAGGAGCAAGCTCAGGGCCAGGGCGTTGCCCAGGTTGCCGAACGACTCGTTCATCTGGGCGATCTCGCCCCGATGGGACAAGGTGTAGCCCGGGGGCAGCTCCAGCCCCTCCAACGCCGCCAGCACGTCCTCCTGCAGGTGCGAGATCGCCCGGGTCCGGCGGAACGCCGTCACGTCCAGCGTCCGCTCCAGCCCCTCGTGGGTGATCATCTGGGCCGTCGGCTGCCTCTCGATGGTGCCCAACTGGGCCAGGGGCACCGGCCCATCGGGGGTGAGGATCGGGAACGCCTCGAGCGCGGCCAGGCGGGCCCGCTGGCCGGCCGGAAGCTGGACCCAGATGGGGTGGCCGTCCTGGTTGGGCACCCGTAGGATCGAGGCGGGCACGCCTGCGACGGCACCCGCCAGCTGGGCGGTCACCGCCCGGGGGGAGACCCGGTACCTGGCGAGCCGGCCCGGCTCGAGCCGGAGCACGGCCTCTTCTGCGTCGAGCCGCCACGACCGGCCGATGGAGGTGGCGCCCCGCAGGTGTGCCCGGAGCCGCCGCTCCACCTCGGCGCCGATCGCGTCGAGCACCTCCAGGTCCGGCCCGGAGATCATCACGTCCACCGGCGCCTTGATG
The DNA here is from genome assembly GCF_000526155.1 of Deferrisoma camini S3R1. NCBI lineage: Bacteria > Pseudomonadati > Thermodesulfobacteriota > Deferrisomatia > Deferrisomatales > Deferrisomataceae > Deferrisoma > Deferrisoma camini. The sequence goes on from NZ_JAFN01000001.1 coordinate 2,842,858, forward strand.
GTCGAGAGCGGGGTGGCCCCGAAGTCGTACACGTCCACCCGGGCGAGGCCCGGCAGCCCCTGGAACGCCCGGCGCAGGGCGTCCTCGATCTCCCAGATGCTCCGCTCCCGCTCGAACCGGTTCACCAGATTCACGGTGACCGCGCCCTGTCGGGGAGTCCGGCCGGACCCGAACGAGATCACGTCGGCCTCGGCCCCGATCACCGCCGAGGTGGAGGTGACCTCGGGATAGGTGGACAGGATCGCCTCCATCCGCCCCAGCAGGGCCTCGGTCGCCCCCAGGGAGGTGCCCGCGTCGGCCTCGAAGTCGATCTTGACGATCCCGGCGTCCATGGACGGCATCAGGTCTCGGCCCGCCAGGGGCAGCTGGCGTCCGGCCACGACGAGCATCGCGGCCGCGGCCACGAGAAACAGCAGCCGGTGGGCCAGGGCGGTGCGCACCACCCCCTGGTAGAACCCGCGCAGCCGACCCAGCACGGCGTCCGCCAGCCGGGCCGTGAGCCGCTCGGGCAGGGTGCCCCGGCCACCGCCCCCTTTCCGGAGGACCCAGGGCGCGAGCAGCGGGATGATCGTCACCGAGATCACGAACGACGACAGGAGCGCGATGATCAGGGTCAGGGCCAGGGGCTGCATCACCTGCTGGACGTACCCGCCCACGAACACGATCGGGGTCAGGGCCAGCACCGTGGTGGCGGTGCCGGCGAAGTCGGCGAGCAGGATCTCCTTGGTGCCGTCCACCACGGCCGCGCCCACCGGCTTGCCCAGCTCGTCCAGGTGCCGCTGGATGTTCTCGACCACCACGATCGAGTCGTCCACCAGCATGCCCACGGCCAGGGTGATGGCGGTCAGGGTGACCACGTTGAGCTCCATGCCGCCGAGCCACATCACGCCGAAGGTCAGCAGGAACGTCATGGGCAGGGACACGCCCACCAGGGCCAGGCTGCGGCCGCTCGCGAGGAACAGGAACAGCACGGCCAGCGTCATCAGGATCGAGCTCTTGAGCGCGTCCTTCATGTTGGACACCGACAGGGTGATGATCTCCTTCTGGGAGTCGGGCACGCTGAACGCGATCTCCGGGAACTCCCGCTCCAGCTCGACCAGCAGCCCCTCCACGGCCGTGATCGTCTCGAGCACGTTGCCGTCCTCCTGCCGCTGGACGTTCAGGGCGACGGCGGGCCGGCCGTTGGCGTGGAACGCGCTCTTGGGCTCGGCCACACCGCGGCGCACCTCGGCCACGTCGCCCACCCGGACGATCCCCGGCCCCCGGTCCGTGAGCACCACCCGGGCCACGTCCGCTACCCCGGCCAGGGCGCCCCGCCGCTTGAGCACGATCTGGGACCCGTCGCCGATCACCAGACCCGCGGGCTGATTGGCGTTGGCCGCGGCCAGGGCGGCCGCCACGTCCGCCGCGGTCAGGCGGTAGCGCTCCAGCCGGTCCCGGTCCGGGGTGACGAGGATCACCGGCTGGTGACCTCCGAACACCTCCACGTTTGCCACCTCGGGCAGCTGCAGCAGGCGGTCCCGGATCGGGTTCTCGGCGATCTGGCGCACCATGGACAGGTCCAGGTGCGATCCGTCCTTCGGGTGCAGGGCCACGGTCATCACCGCGGCCGTGGCCGACGACACCCGGAACAGGATCGGCGGCCGGGTGCCCGGGGGGAACCGGGGCCGGATCTTCTCGATGGCGTTGGCCACGTCGGTGGCAGCGCTCGACAGGTCCCGGCCGTACCGGAACTCCACCGTCACCGCGGACACCTCGTCCCGGCTGGTGGACCGGACCGCCCGCACCTGGTCCAGGCCCGAGAGCTCCCGCTCGATGGGGCGGGTCAGGTCGCTCTCCACGTCCGTGGCCGACGCCCCGGGCAGCACGGTCACCACGGCCACCTGGGGCCGCTCGGTGTCCGGGAACAGCTTGAACGGAAGGCGGTTGTAGCCGATGACGCCGAGCCCCGCGGCCAGCATCAAGAGCGCCGACACCAGGTGAGGCCGCCTCAGGTAGCCCTCCACGAAGCTCATTCGGCAGCCCCCGGACCCGGCGCCGAGCCCCGGCGGACGAACGCCGCGGTCATGCCGTCGTACAGGGTCATCAAACGGGCCGGCTGCGCCACGACGACCCGGTCCCCCTCGGCCAGGGGCCCGTCCACCACGGCCCGGTCCGCGGATCGCTGCACCACGTCCACCCGTGCCGCCCGGATCGTCCCCCGACGCGTCCCTGCCGGCCCCGGCCCGGCCGGTTCCACCACGAACACCCAGGTGCCGCGCTCGCCGTCGAGCAGGGCGTCCAGGGGAACCACCAAACCCCTCGCCCCGGCGAGCGTGACATCCACGCTCACCGAGGCGCCTGGCAGGAATGTTTTTGGAGCCTTCGGCAGGTCCGCCTCGAACACGGCAAGCCCCGACGGACCGGCCGTGGGCACGATGCGGGACACCCTGGCAGCCACCGTGCCGGCTCCGGTGCCCACGGTCACCCGCTGCCCCACCGACAGGACCGCCAGGTCCTCCACCGGAAGCTGGGCCCGCACCCGGAGGTTTCCGCTGCGGGCTACCGCCAGAATCGGCTTGCCCGGCACGGCCAGGTCGCCCGGGTCGGCCCACCGCGCCGCCACCACCCCGTCGAACGGGGCCTCGAGGCGCGCGTACCCCCGCCGGATCCGGGCCTGGTCCCGCCGCTTCTCGGCCCTTCGGAGCTCGGCCCGGGCGGTCTCGAGCCGCGCCGCCGCCGAGCGCAGGGCGGTCTGGGACCGCTCCCACTGCTCGTCCGAGATCGCGCCCGCCTCATGGAGCACCCGGTCCCGCTCCGTGGTGGACCGCTGGGCCTCCCACGCCGCCTGGGCCGCAGCCACCGCCCCCCTTGCAGCCGACAGCCCGGCGCCGGCCTGGGCGACGGCGTCCTCCAACTCCCGGGCGTCGAGCACGGCCAGCACCTGGCCCTTGTGCACCGACTCGCCCTCGCGGACGCGCACCTCCAGCAGCCGGGCCATGATCATCGGGGCGACCCGGGCCTCCTCGGCCGCGACCACGGTGCCGGTGACGTGCCGCACCCGGGCCACCCGTCCCGAACGAACCGACACCACCTCCACCACCGGCACCGGCCGCCGGACCAGGGGGGCCGCCTCCTTCTGCTCGAGCCGTTTGGCCCGGACAGCCACCAGCCCGGCCGCGACCCCGGCTGCGATCACGAGCCATACGAGCTTCTTGATCATCGGACCACGTCCTCTTCCACGATGCTGTTGATCCGCTCGGCCGCGGTGACCACGGCCCCCAGGGCCTTCGCCAGGGAGGCGCGGGCGCTCGCCCTGCGCGCCTGGGCCCGCAGCAGGTCTTCGATCGTCCCGGCCCCGGCCTCGTACCGGATCTGCTCGATCCGGGCGGCCTCGGCAGCGGCAGCCACCCGGGCCCGGGCCGCCGCCAGCTCGGCCCGGGCCGACCGGAACCGGGCCAGGGCGTCCTGCAGGTCGGCCGCCACGGTCAGCCGGGCCTGCTCGATCCCGTACTCGGCGGCTCTCTCCCTCTCCCTGGCCGCCTCCAGGGCGGCGAAACGGGAGCCGCCGCGGAACAGGGGCACCTTGACGCTGACGATCACCTGCCAGGTGTCGAGGGGGTCACCCACGGACGGCGCGTCGTTGCGGGTGTAGTTGCCCTCGGCCACCACCGACGGCAGGAAGCTCGCGGTCGCCAGGGCGACGTTCCGGCGGCGTTGCTCGGCAGCGATGCGCGCCTGCCGGACCCGGGAGGTCCTGCCGAGCCGGGCCGCCAGCTCCCGGGGATCCCGTTCCAGCTCCGGCACCCGCCCCTCCTGGGGGTCCACCGCGACCCGGCGGGACGGGTCGCGGCCCAACAGGGCCAGGAGCATGGCGCCCACCCGGGCGCGGTCGGCCCGCACCGCCTCCCGCTGGGCCTTGGCGTCCTCCAGCTGCTCCACCACCTTGAGCCGGTCCAGCTTGGGCCTCTTGCCCAGCCGCACCATCAGCTCGAGCCGCTCCCGGGTCTTCTCGAGGGATGCCACCAGCTCGTCGAACCCGGCCACCACGGCGTCCAGGGCCTGGGCCGCGGTGTACAGGGAGACGGCGTTGAACCGAACCTGCCAGCGCGTACCCTCCAACAGCGCGGCGGCCCCCTCGGTCTCGAGCCGGGAGAGCTCGGTCTTGTTGGAGAGCCGGCCACCCAGGTACAGGGGGAGCTGGAACGACATGCCGTAGTGCTGCTGGTTGCGGTCCCAGGGGAGGGCGCCGAACCCTCCGGCGTCGCCCAGGATCTCCTCGGACATCGGCCGCACGACCCACGCGTCGTTGGTTCGGGAGTAGCTGAAGAACGCGTCGACCTGCCCCCAGCGCTCCCGGGAGACCGCCTCGGCCGACCGTTCGGCGGCCACGCTGCGGTGCGACAGCACCTTGAGACCCGGGTTGGCCTCGAGGGCCTCGGCCACGGCCTGAGCCAGCGTGAGTCGCAGCGGCCCCGCGCCGCCCTCCCCCGCCGCCCGGGCCGGCGGTTGGACCGCCCCCCAAACCAGGGCCGCCGCCACGGCCGATGCCACCGCAACGATCCTCGCTGCCATCAGGGGCCGTCCTTCCCCTCGCCGCTCCGAAGTGCGTCCACCAGGAACGGCACCAGCGTCTCGCCGAACCGGTCCTCTGCCTCGACGTCCGGCAGCAGCCGCAGCCGGATCGCCAGGGCGGCCGGGGGGCCCACCAGCATCAGGGCCAGGGCGTCGGGGGACGGCGTTGGCACCAGATCCCCACCGGCCTGTCCCTGTCGGATCAGACGTTCCAGCACCGAAAGGTAGCCCCGGAAGATGGAACGCATCCGGCCGATCAGGGCCTCGTCGTTCGAGACGGACGCCTCGGCCAGGAGCAGGATCGGCAGCCCCTTGTGCGCGCGGATGATCTCGGTGTGGTGCCGCACGATCCGCCGGAGCCGCTCGGCCACGCAGAGCCCCTCGTCCTGGGCGATCTCGCCGACCGGTTCCAGGAGCATTGTCCCGATGCGGTCCATCAGGCCGAGGATCAGCGCCTGCTTGCTGGGGAAATGGCGGTAGATCGCCGCCTCGGTAAAGCCCACCCGCTCCGCGAGACGCTTGGTGGTCAGGGCCGGGAAGCCGCCGTCCCGGACCAGGGCCAGGGCGTGGTCGAGCAGCTCGTTTTGTCGGGGGGTGTACGGTCGGTCTCCGTGTGGGGTCATGGATGCATCCCGGATGTAAGTGAATATTTACTAACTTGCCCGACCATACACCTCTCCCTTCCAGGAATCAAGCCCGCAGCAACGAAGGGGGGATCAGGGTGGAACGGGGCCGGACCCGGCCGTGACCAGCCCGTGGGCCCAGTCCAGAACCGGCCGGACCCGATCGGCCAGGAGCCGCCGGGCGTCCTCGTAACCCAGCCACCGGTACTCGTGGTGCTCGGGCCGGCCCAGATCGGGGTTCACCCCCAGCCGGACCTCCCCCGCCCCGGCCTCGGCCACGTAGTACCGGGCCACCTTTCCCCGGCCGTAAGGCGGGGTCTCCCGCCACTGCGTGCCCCACCGGAACCGGAACTCCCGGAGGCCGGTCTCCTCGCGGGCCTCCCGCAGGGCCGCGTCGAGCGGCTCCTCCCCCGGCTCCACCTCCCCCTTGGGGAAGTCCCAGCACCGGTACGCCCGGAGCACGAGAAACCTCGGCCCCTCCGGGGTCAGGCGCACCGGAACGATCCCTGCGGACAGCACCCTCTTCTCCACGATCTTCCTCCCACCTCGGCTCCTGACGACCGGCCGTTTTTCAAGCCGGCGGCCGCCGCGAACGCCGTCGCCGCGCCAACGTTGTTTGAGCGCAGCTCCCCATCAGAGGCTCCATGGTGGCGATCTGCGTGCATAGGAGGCTGCGTCACGTGCAACCGGCTACGGCTCCCAGGCCTGCAGCTCGATCCCGTTGCCCTCGGGGTCGGTCACGTAGCACCAGCGGACCCGGGCGCCGTTCGCCGCCCGCAGCCTCACCACCTCGCCCACGGCGCGGCCGCCGGCATCCAGGACCGCCTGCCGGGCCGCCTCCACGTCCTCCACCGCGAAGGCGATGTGCCCGAACCCCGGCCGGTTCACGGCGGTCTGCCCCCGCTCCGCAGAGGGATCGTAGCTGAAGATCTCGAGCGTGGGGCCGTTCTCTCCCCACCCGGGCAGCCGCAGGTGCACGCCGGTCAGACGGGCCCCCCGTAGCCCCGTGCCCGCGTCCAACGCCTCGCCGGCATAGTCGCGCTCCGGCGGCACCGGCACGCACCCGAAGACCCTCTCGTAGAATGCAGCCAGGGCGCGCCAGTCTTCCGCAACCAGGTTCGTGTGCACATATCTCGCAGGAACCGACATCGTTGCCTCCGCACGTGATCTGCTACGAATCGCAACGGAAGAATTGCCAGACTCGTGGGTTTTCCCTTTGCGGAGCCCAGGCTGGGAGGGGTGGAGTGCCGGGGGCACAGCCCTTTGGCTCGCCGCCGCCTCCGGCTGTTCGGATCGCCACGGATTTCCGGGGCTCCGCTATCGGCCCCCGGACCGACGGGCAGGCAACGGCATGAGAAGGCGCGACGATCGGATGGCTCACACGCACCCGGACGGAACCAGACCCCAACCCCGTACCACGGCAATACTCTTAGCTCGGCGGATAAACAGGCGCTATCGCTCCCTGCTCGGAGGGGCAAGGGGCCTGCCGGAGAGCCGGGCGCGGCCCTTTAGCTCGCCGCGCAGCGTCTCTGACGCTCGGACCGCGAAATAGTTCGGATTCCATCGAGTTGTCGTGTAACCAGCTCTTCGGTCCTGTGCCTGCGCGGCGAATCTCATGCTCGGCTTCGCGCCCGGCCGGAGGCAGGTGCCTTGCCCCACCCTCCGAGGTGACGCGCCTAATCTGTCGCCGGGTTAATAGTAGCAGTAAGCGGGGTCGTCCCCTTCGAGGGAGCCGAGGTTGCCGGCGGAGACCCGGCGCCAGCGGCTCAGTCCAGATCGAACTGCTTCTCCAGCATGATCCGGAGGATGGTGTGGTCGGTCTCGATCATGCCGACGCAGCTCAGGGTGCCCAGGTTCTGCATGGTCTGCTCGGGCGAGGCGCCCACGATGCCGTCGGTGGCCTGCACGTTGACCCCGTGCAGCGAGAACAGGGCGGCCTGCACGGCCGTGCCCGCGGCCGTGGCCAGCTTGAAGGCGCACCCGGCCTTGGCGCCGTCGCAGATCACGCCGGCCAGGTCGCCCACCAGGTTCTTGATGGCGCCCGCGATGTGGTGGTGGTTGCCGCCCAGCAGGTAGGTCACCCCGGCCGTGGCACCGGCACCGGCCGCCACAGAGCAGCCGCACACCGCCGACAGCCGGCCCGTGTGGGCCTTGACGTAGGCCGTGACCAGGTGGCTCAGGGCGATGGCCTCGAGCACCTCGCGCTTGCTCTGGTGGGCCACGAAGTCCTTGACCGCCCAGATGGGCAGGATGGCGGTGAGCCCGTGGTTGCCGCTGCCCCCGGAACTCATGGCCGGAAGCTTCACCCCCGACATCCGGGCGTCGGCCGCCGACGAGGTCAGGATTTTGGCCTCGAGCACCATGTCCCGCTGGAGCAGCCGCTCGCGCACCAGCCGGTCGAGCCCCAGGCCGATGCCCAGGCCGGGGCCGTACTTGCGGCCGTGCTCAGCCAGCCGGAGGTTGTACTCCACCCCCTGCTCCAGGAACGCCAGGTCGTCCTCGTCCAGGTCGTCGAGGAGGTCGAGCAGATCCTGGAGGCTCAGGGTGCGCAGCCACTCCTCCAGCTCCTGGAGGCTCTCCTGCTCGCCCGAGGTACGCCTCAGTAGGGGATGGTCCGGCAGCTCCTCGCCGTCCAGCGTCAGGCGGGTGATGCCGTCGTGCACCCCTTGGATGGTGCACTCGGCCGTGCGACCCGCGGCCGACACCCGGGCCCGCACGTACAGGCCCTGCCGGTCGTCCACCAGGTGCACGCTGACCGCGCCGGCCCGCACGAACCGCTTGCTCGTGGCCAGGGCCTGGTCGTCCACGGTGTCGAGCACCTCGAGCTTGCGGTAGGGATCGCCGCCGAACACCCCCAGGGCCGCGGCCAGGTCGAGCCCGGACGCGCCCCGGGCCCCGGGGATCGACACGGCCAGGCCGTTCTTGTACACGTTGGGGTCCACCCACACCTCGATCGCCTCGGCCGTCTCCCCCTCCAACAAGGAGGCCGCGGCGGCCGCCGCCAGGGCGATGGCCGAGGGCTCGGTGCACCCCAGGGCCGGGGCCACCTCCATGCGCAACACGTCCTTCACGCCGTAACCCATCCGTTCGTCTCCGTGCCCGACCCCCACAGAGGAAACGCGTTGGAGAACGATACGCCGGGGAAAGGCACGGTTCAAGCCGGGATATCCCGCCCGGGCGCCGGGCGCCCTGGGGCCGCCGTGGTTGACGGTTGCCGGAACCGGGGCAAAATGGTCGAGTCGGGGGATTTCCGAAGGAGTATCCCATGAAGATCGCCGCAGCCGTGACCGCAGCCGCCCTCCTCACACCCGCTGTCGTCCGGGCGGCCGAGGGCTGGAAGAACCGGGCCGAGCTCTCCTACACCCGCACCTCGGGCAACACCGAGACCGAGGCCCTGGCCGGAACCCTGGAGACCGGGCTGGATGCGGGAACCCACCGTTTTGCCGCCACGGCCACGGGCCTGTACGGCAAGACGGAGAGCGAGCCGACCGCCAGCCGCTGGAGCGCCGAGGGCCGGTACGAACGGCTCCTGACCGAGCGGCTGTTCGGGTTCGTGTCGGTGGGCTATCTCAAGGACACCTTCTCCGGGTACGACGCCCGTCTGGAGGTGGGGCCCGGCGTGGGGTACGACGTGGTGAAAAGCGAGGCCCACGAACTAAAGGCGCGCCTGGGGGTGCTGTGGAACTACGACAACTTCGCAGCCGGGCCCGAGGCCTCCGACACCTACGCCTCGGGCAAGGCGGCCGCCGACTACGAGTGGCGCATCTCCGACACGGTCACCTTCCAGCAGGCCCTGGACTACTCGATCTCGTTCGACGACACCGACGTCTACTTCCTGAACTCCACCTCGGGCCTGGTCGTGGCCCTGGCCGGAAACCTCTCGCTCGGCCTGAGCTACACCGTGAACTACCAGAACGCCCTGCCCGCGCCCGACGCCGAGCACGTGGACACGAAGTTCCTGACCTCGCTGGTGGTGGACTTCTGACCCTGCCGCTCCCCCAACTCCGCCGCTTCCCCACCGAAGGGCGATCCGACTGCGGGCATCCTGGCACGGGAGGGCCACGGCCGCCTCTGCTCCCGGGCTTGAGTCGGCCGGGCGGTTTGCCTACACTCGGCCCGGTTCGCGTTTCCCCTGTCTCTTGCCGGGAGGAGATCCCATGCGGTTCGCACGCTCTTGGAAGACGCCCACGGCCCTGATCCTGTTGTTCTCGTTCCTTTGCCTCTCGCTGCCCACCTCGCCGGCCGTGGCCGGATGGATCCCGACCCGCCGGGTGCTCTCGCCCCAGGAGCGGCTGGCCACGGCGCTGGAGCGCCAGGAGATCGCCGACGCGCTGCGGCAACTCGGGATCGACCCGGCCGAGGCCCACCGCCGGGCCCTGGGGCTCTCGGACGCCGAGGCCCGGGAGGCCCTGGAGCGGCTCGACACCCTGCCGGCCGGCGGCGACCCCCTCGTGGCCATCGTGACAACTGCGGCCTTCGTGTTCGTGGTGCTCCTGATCACGGACATCCTCGGGTACACGGACGTGTTCCCCTTTGTGAAGCGCACGGTCCGGTGAGGGGCCGCGCGGCGAACGCCGTGAGCCGCCCGCCGTGGGGGTGACGGGCCAGGCCCCCTTCCTCCACCCCGTGTCCTGGCGGCCTCGGCCGGTCGTTTCGGCCCTCCTCGCGCTCGCCCTGGTCGCGGCCGGGTGCGCGCCCCGGCTGGCCCTGCGCCGGGCCGGGCTGCCCGAGGCCGCCCGGGTGGAGGGGGTGCCGGTGATCCGGCAGACCCGCAACCACTGCGGCCCGGCCGCCTTGGCCATGGTCCTGGCCTGGGCCGGCCGCCCGGCCGACCCGGCCGACCTCGGCCCCCTGGTGTACACCCCGGCCCGCAAGGGCACGTTCCCCTCTGACCTGGCCCGCGAGGCCCGCGGCCGGGGCCTCCTGGCCTGGAGAGTCCCCCCCCAGCCGGAAAGTCTGTTCGCCGAGGTGGCCGCCGGCCACCCCGTGCTGGTGCTGGAGAACCGGGGCCTGTCGTGGGCCCCGGTGTACCACTACTCGGTGCTGGTGGGGTACGGCCCGGGCGGGGTGATCCTGCACGCGGGCGGCGAGCTTCCCGAGGAGGTGGCCACCGGCACGTTCGTGCGCACCTGGCTCCGGGCCGGCGGGTTCGGCCTGGTGGTGCTGCCGCCCGGGGAGCTGCCGGCCACGGCAGGCCCGGAGGACGTCCTCGACGCCCTGGCCGACCTGGAGGAGGCCGGCCGCACCGCCGAGGCGGCCCGGGGGTACCGGGCCTTTCTCGCGCGCTGGCCCGAGGACTGGCGGGGAGCGTTCGGATGGGGCAACGCGCTGTGGGCGGCGGGCGACCTGGCCGGCGCCGAGGCCGCGCTGCGCCGAGCCCACGCCACGGCACCCGAACGGCCCGAGCCCCTGAACAACCTGGCCCTGGTTCTGGCCCGGTTGGGCCGCCGCGACGAGGCCCGGGCGGTGGCCCGCATGGCGGTGGAGGCGGCCGAGCGGCTGGGGCTTGACCCCGGACCGTACCGGGAGACGGAGAGGCAGGCTGGGACGGTAGGACGGTAGGACGTTGGGACGCTGGAGCGGCGGCGATGGGGCGTCACACGAGTTGCGAGAGGAACGTGGCCGCAGGCACCATGAGACCGGATGGAGACCGGATGGGACGTTGACAGGTTATAAAGTTGTTCTCACCCTCCCTCCGTCAACCGGACCATTTGCCACACCGACGCCTGCGTCCGCCCCGTTCGCTGGGCCAACGTGTCGAACGTCGTCCCCGCCTCCTGCCGCGCCCGCCGGGCGCAGGCCACCTTCCGCTCCCGGCTCGGGCCCGTGATCGCCGCTACATCCACTCCGAGGTCCCTGGCCACATCCCCAGCGACCACCCAACTCCGGTGGCCCCCTTACAACAACTAAATAACCTGTCAGCGTTATCATTGCTTGAGAGCTTGAGGAAAGAAAGGTTCAGGGGGCACATCGTAAAGAATCAGAAGACAAAAAGGAATCTATACAAAAAGAGGCCCTCCTGGCACAAGGTTTCCACCCAGAAACCCCTGCACACAGGAGGACCTCAAGATGAGTAGCGATGTCAAACGTCTGGAGTGGTTCCGTCAGTTCCGGTCCAAAGTCCGGGGCTCCAACGATTACCTCGTCATCGGGATCGACGTGGCTAAAGAGAAGCACCACGCGTTCTTCGGTACCTCTGGCGGCACCACCCTTTACAAGCGATTCGTGTTTGCCAATACCCGAGAAGGGTTCGAACGTCTGCGCGAGTTGGCCCGGGATCTCCAGCAGCGCCACGGCCTTTCGGAGCGGGTGTTCGGGCTGGAGCCCACGGGAGTGTACCACAAGCCGCTGCTGGCGTACCTCATCGAGCGGGGCGAGTGCGTGGTGCAGGTGTCCAACGTGGCGGTCCAACGCAATCGGGAGCTTTTGGACGGTCGCTGGGACAAGAACGACGCAGCCGACACAGCGAACGTGGCCGACCTGGTGGGCCAGGGGCGGGTGCTGTTCCCCGATGCTCCTGGAGAGCCGCTGCGGGAGTTGCGCAACCTGGTGCGGGCACGGGTGCGGCTCAAGAAGCGAGAGCACGCCCTTCGGATGCGGATTCGCAATCACCTGGTGGCCCAGTTCTTCCCCGAGTTGGAGCGGGCCTACGGCCGGGGGATTGCCGACCGGGTGGTGCTCCAGGTGATCCGACACGGCATGGATCCGCGCGAGATCGCCCAGATGGAGTTCGAGGCGTTTTGGAACCGCATCGCCCTTCCGAGGTGGAACATCCGCCAGGAGCGGAAGGTGCGCGAGGTCTGGGAGGCCGCGAAGACGTCGATCGGGTGCCCGATGGACGAGACCATCCGGTGGGAGGCCAAACGCCTCGTCGAGGAACTGGACCTCGTGCGAACGCACTTGGTCGAGGTGGAGCAGCAGATGCGCGAGAGCCTCTTGGGATTTCCCGAGGCCCGGAGCCTCCTGTCCATCCCGGGCGTCGGCCCGGTGTTGGCCGCCATGGTGCTGGCCGCCATCGGCGATCCCCACCGGTTCCAGCACCGACGGCAGGTCGTTCGCTTGGCCGGACTGGATCTGTGTGCGAGCCGCAGCGGGAAGACGAGCGATCGGGCTGTGCCCAAGATCTCCAAGCAGGGTAAGGGGGCGTTACGCTACGCCCTGGTCCATGCGGCCATCATCGCAGCCCACCAGAACCCGGCAATCCGGGCGTACTTCACCCGGTGCCTGGAGGGGCGCCAGCATGAGCGGGGCATCCGGCAGAAGATGTACGTCAAACTGGCCGCCAAGCTCCTGGTGGTGGCCTGGCACCTGATGAAGACCCGGTCGGTGTTCGACCCGGAGCGGTTCCTGGCGGGGCAGACCGGGTAGCGGTCCACCGACTCCGACAACTTGGTTCGGCGGGAGAGCCCGATTAGCAACGTAGAGGCAGAAGACCTCGGGCGGGACAATCCTGGGCCTCTCTGCCGGATCTGCGAACCTGGATGAGGAGTGGTGGACGCTGCGGTACCAGACAGGAGGGCCGCGGACGTCGGGTTGCCCGATAACGGTGAGGTTGCAGATCCGCCGAGGCAGAGACGTCGCCGACGTGATCCGATCGGGGGTGGGGTGTACCCGAAAACCATGGGTTCGCTCAACCACTTGTTATCACAGCATAAATTTTTTGCTTGACGGAGGGACTATAGAGTGTCCCCCACCCCCACACCGGGATCAGCTCGGCCGCCGGCCGTGCTTGGTGGATCACGAACCGCTCCGTAGACCGGCGCATGCACCCAGCAAGTCTTGACGCGGCTCCCCTGCGTTGCTTTACTGCAACGTAAAGCAAAAACGGGAGGCGCCCTCATGCCAGTGGCTCGTCTGAGCAGCAAGTCCCAGATCGTGATACCGGCCGCCATCCGCCGTCGCCTCGGCCTGAAGGCCGGCGACCTTCTGGAGATCCGGCAAGAGGGGAATTCCGTCGTCGTCCGGAAGGCCGAGCGGTCCGCTCTCGACGAACTCGAAAGAATCGGGGGCGATCTGTGGCGGGGCTCCGCGGAGGCCCTGAAGAAGGAGCGGGAGGAATGGGACGGGTGACTCCCGAAGACATCCCCCCGGGCTCGACCGTTGGCATCGACACGGTGGCGTGGATCTACCTCCTCGAGCGCCATCCTGTTCACTACCCGACGGCACGGCGGTTTTTCGCACGCCTGGAGGCCGGGGAACTCCAAGGCGTGGCTGCAAGCCTCGTGTTCACGGAACTCTTGGTCCCGGCCTATCGGGCAGGAGAACCCCGCCGCGCCCGGGAACTCGCAAGAATCCTAGAAAACTTCCCGCACCTTCGGATTCTGGACCTCACCCCGTCCATCGCGTTGCGCGCGGCAGACCTGCGCGCCCGGTACGGGCTCCGCACCCCGGACGCGATCCACTGCGCCACGGCGACGGCCGCCCGGTGCGACGCCGTGCTCACAAACGACGCGGCGTTCCTGCGCATATCCTCGGAACTCACCGTGTACCTCTTCGAGGCTCCCAGCCAAGATCCCTGGCTGGAGGCAGTGCCATCCTTCCCAACCGAATAACCGAACAACGTTCCCCCTCTGGGACGCAACTTATTAACCTTGCAGCGGCCATCCCCCATGGGCCTACGTCAAGCACGCCCTGCACGAACGCCCCCAAAGTCACCCCGGAACGAACAGCGGCACACCGGAGTTCTCGGCCGCCTTCTTCAGGTCCCGATCGAGCGTGGCCAGGGGCAGCCCCCTGCGGATGGCGAGGTCCAGGTAGGCCGCGTCGTAGGACGACAGGCCGTGGGTGCGCCCGAGCGCGTGCACCCGTGTCCAGGTCTCGTTGCCCGCAGGCGTCTCGATCTGGATCGGCAGTGCGAGGAGGCGGTCCAGGAACTGGGTCGCCTGCGCTTCAGAGATCCTCTTTCGGCGCTCGGCAACGAGGAGAACGTTTGCGGCCTCCAGCGGCCACAGGCAAGGGACAACCGCTCCTCCGGCCACCACAGCGTCCAAAACGGCCTCGGTGAACTCCGTGGTTTCGTCCTCGAAACACCACGCCAAGGCCACGGAGCAGTCGACAACCACAGTGCTCACCGCCGGCCTTCCTCGATCATCTCGCGGATCGTCAGGCCGTCGAGTCGGGCCCCCCGCCGCAGGCGCCTGAGGTCGGCCGCCGCAGAGGTTGCGTCCCGGACCCCGTCCGGGACCGGCGTCAGGACGGCGACGGGAACCCCTCTGCGCGTAATGGTGATGCGCTCGCCCGAGGCCACCCGGTCGAGCAGCGCCGAGAGGTGTGTCTTCGCCTCGTAGGCCCCGATCGTTTCCATTGCATCTCCCTCCTTCCGACTAGTTTGCAGACTAGTCTATCCGGGCCACGGCGGCTCCGCAAGCCCCGGGCCGGCAGAGGGGGCCGACACCGTGCGTGACGAGCCCAGGGGACTCTTTTTGGGGTCTGGTCGGGATGTGGGAACGCCGGTGATGAACCGACTGCGGACCGGCTACGCCGTGACCTTCGACTGCCGCCACCGCCGTGCCGGCCGGTTGTGTTCGTGGCGAGGAAGTAGGCCGAGGAGATCGTGATCTACGGCGAGATTCTGAAGACGCAGCCGAGCCGGCGCGGGAACCGAAGCCCAAGCCGAAGGCCCCCCTCTACGACCCCCAACAGGAGACCGGAGGGGACGTTGACAGGTTATAAAGTTGTTCTCACCCTCCCTCCGTCAACCGGACCATTTGCCACACCGACGCCTGCGTCCGCCCCGTTCGCCGGGCCAACGCGTCAAACGTCGTCCCCGCCTCCTGCCGCGCCCGCCGGGCGCAGGCCACCTTTCGCTCCCGGATCGGGCCCGTGATCGCCGCTACATCCACTCCGAGGTCCCTGGCCACCTCCCCAGCGACCACCCAACTCCGGTGCCCCCCTTACAATAACTAAATAACCTGTCCCCACCCCCCAGCGTAGGGCTTCCGGTTCCGAGGCATCCACCCGCACCTCCAGCTCGGCACCACCTGCCACCGGCATGCGGGCCACCGGCATGCGGGGTGGCCTCGGGCAGATCGACTCGCCCGAGTGCTACGCCGGCCGGATCATCCCTAGCACCACCGCCAACGTCAAAACTCCGGCTGGCAGGCAAGCTCCACGGTGTAGCTGCCGGTGGTGCCCAGCGACACGTCTTCGAGCCGTTCGCCGTCCCGGAGCGGGAGGGTGACGGACGCGCTGAACGAGAGGGGGAGCCAGGCGCCGCACCCCTCTTCCGAGGATACCTGGCCGGTCTGTTCGTGCGACACGGTGAGCGCTGCAGTGGGAGGGCTGTCGCCCGTCCCGGGCTGCACGGCGCCGGCCACCGTGACCCGGTCGGTACCGTCGATAGTCCAGGAGCATCCGGTTCCGTCCGCCGACAGGAACTGCCCCGCCCCGGTCAGGGGCAGGTCCGCCTGTCCGCTCACCGGGTGGGCCGGATCGTCGAGATCGATCTTCACCTCCACCTCGCCGTCCACCTCGACCCAGCTGGCGTATCCGCCCCCGCTCTGGTCCGTACGCCATTCGTAGCGCAGCACGAACGCGTCGCACGACTCGTGCCACGACACCACCACCGGCGCGGTGCCGGCGTAGATGCGCGGGGGCACGAACGCCAGGAGCTGGGGGCTGGTGATGCCGGCCGCCTGGAGGGCCGGCTTTACGTCCACCCAGGCCCCCACCGCGCCGACCTCTTCCACGTAGGTGCCGTTTCCGCCGGCCTCCTCCGCCACGGCCTGGAGCTGGAGTTCGGCCTTGCCGTCCGCGTCCGTCACCCCGTCCTGGCCGATCATCGTCGCGTGCTCGTCGAACACCACGGGCACGTCCCACGACACCAGGGCGTTCCAGAGCCCGCCCTGGAGGGGCTTCCAGGCGACGTCCGTCAGCACCCCGCACCCCACGTCGAACGTCGCGTCGGGGACGTAGTCGGCCTCCACGGTGACGCTGTAGGTGACGGTGTCGCCCGGTCCGTCGTGGCCCTCGTGGATCTCCGTGGTCGATGCCTCGATCCGCGCCGTGGCCGCCTGCGCGAGCACGGCCCCGTGGATCGCGAGATACGCCTGGTATCCGGACAGGACCAGGGTCGTCTCGCTGCCAGCCAGCCCCCAGAACGAGACCAGGTTCCCGCCGATGATCGTGCCCCCGCACCCCGTTTGCGCGACGGAACGCCCGCCGCGCCGGGAGGCGGCCTGGCCGTTGGGGGGCACGAAAGTGTCCAGAAGGAGGAGCCACTGCTGGAGCGGGGTGAGTCGGGGCGCGTCGTCGAAGTCCAGGCCCGTGGCGGCCAGCAGTTTCACGAAGGGGTGGTCCGGGTGGGCGGCGTAGACCGCCCGGTACACCGACTGCAGCTCCTCGGCCGTGCCGGTGTAGCCGTGTGCCTGCACCACCTCGGCGTACGCGTCGAACGGGGCCGCCGCTCCGCCGGCCATGGCCGCGAGCATCGGGACCTCGAAGTCGTACAGCCAGAAATCCTCCTCGCTCTGTTCGGAGCCGGCCAGCACCTGCTGGCCGTCCGGGGTGTACACCCCGATCCCCAGCAACGCGAGCATCTGCCAGACGCCCTGTTCGGCCCGGTCCGGGTCGGCCAGGCTCTCCGCGACGTTCTGAGCCGGATCGGTTTCGGCCGGGGGCGTGTCCCCTCCGGCCGAGCCGCCACCGCCCCCACACCCGGCGACCCAGCCGCCGGCGAGAGCAAAGACCGCGCACAGGGCGTAGATCCGAGTTCGCAACGGGCGACGCACGCGATTTCTCCCTTCTTTTGAGATGCACCGATGGAAAAGGCCTTTGCAAACTCCTTAATTTTAGAGACAAAAACCATACCCCATCCTCCCTCCCGCCGGCAACCGCCAGGGCCACGGCCAGGTCGAGCCCGGACGCGCCCCGGGCCCCGGGGATCGACACGGCCAGGCCGTTCTTGTACACGTTGGGGTCCACCCACACCTCGATCGCCTCGGCCGTCTCCCCCTCCAACAAAGAGGCCGCGGCGGCCGCCGCCAGGGCGATGGCCGAGGGCTCGGTGCACCCCAGGGCCGGGGCCACCTCCATGCGCAGCACGTCCTTTACGCCGGGGAGGGAGGGTTGACAGGTTATAAAGTTGTTCTCACCCTCCCTCCGTCAACCGGACCATTTGCCACACCGACGCCTGCGTCCGCCCCGTTCGCCGGGCCAACGCGTCAAACGTCGTCCCCGCCTCCTGCCGCGCCCGCCGGGCGCAGGCCACCCGCTCCCGGCTCGGGCCCGTGATCGCCAGAGACCACCCAACTCCGGTGGCCTCCTTACAATAACTAAATAACCTGTCAGCCCCACCCCCCGTAAATTTTTGCTTGACGGAGGGACTATAGAGTGTCCCCTCCCATGTCAGTTGGAAGGGGGGGTTGGAAGCCGGCCGCCCGGCGGGCCGAAGGCCCGAAGATCAGGCCTTGTGGAAGCGCACCGGCAGGCCGGCCGCGCGGAAGGCCTTGAACCGCTGCCGGGCCGGGCCGACCCGGTCGGGCAGGTCCACCGGGGCGAAGTCCACCACCCGGTCGAACCCCTGGATCTCGTCCGGACGGGCGTCCCGGGCCAGCACCAGGCACCGGGCGCCGTTGGGGTTGCCCGGCATCCAGCCCACGGCCACGGGGTCGTCGATGCCGTCCCCGCCCTGCCACAGGCCGTGGGGCACGAACGAGTCCTCCCGGAACTCCCACAGCAGGTCGTCCAGGTGCCGGGCGTCGGCCTGGGACTCGGCCCACACGTACACACGGAGCCCCGCGGCGTAGGCCTGCTCCACCCTCTCGCACAGGGCCAGGTCCCACCGGGGGCCTTTCACCTCGAAAAAGTCGATGCGCATGGGGTTTCACCTGCTAGGAGGCTGGAAGGCTAGGATGCTAGGATGCTAGGAGGCTGGAAAGCTAGAAAGCTGTAAGGCTCCCCCCCCTCACCCCGGCCCTCTCCCCCCGTTGGGGGGAGAGGGCGATCGTTTCACCTGCCCCTCGGGTTGGGCGAAAACCGCGACGTTACGGCGCGGCCACGGACGAGGGACGCCTCGTAGCCGCCCAGCCGCCAGGCTACCTCGCCGCCCAGCCTTCCTCACACAAACCGCAGCATCATGTCCCGGCAGGCCTCTTCGATGCGGTCCGGGCCGTAGGAGCGGGCCACCTCGGCCAGCAGGGACTCGGCCCGGGCCCGCACCTCGGGGATCTCCAGGTCGGAGAGCCCGTTCACCAGGCCGGCCCGCCGGGCCACCTGGTAGAGCCGCTGCTCCCCCGCATCCAGGGAGAGGAACGCGTCGCACCGGTCGAGCAGGGCCTGCTTCTCGTCGGGCAGCCGGCCCTCCAGGTCGCCCAGCAGGTTCATGATGTGGTCGCTCACCAGCCGGCTGTGGATGCCGTCGAGGGCCTCGATGAACCGCCGGATCTCGGCCACGATCTCGGCGTCGGTCTGGCGGGTGAGCCGGGCCTCGGGCCCGTGGAACTCGGACCAAAGGTCCACCTTGGGCCCCAGGGTCAGGGTGCGCAGCCGGATGAAGTCCGGGTCGATGGCGTTGAGCACCCGGGCCGAGTCCAGGGCATGGCCCTCACTCATCTCCCGGCCGCCCAGGCCTGGGATGATGTACTCGCTCAGCTCCAGGCCCGCCTCCTTGACCTTGCGGCCCGCCTTGATGTGGATCTCGGCCGTGGCCCCCTTCTTGATGAGCTCCAGAAGGGGGTCGTGGCCGGTCTCCATGCCGATGTGGATCCGGGTGAGGCCCAGCTCGCCGTAGGTCCGCAGCACCTCCACCGGCAGCCGGGCCACGGTGCGGGACCGGGCGTAGGTGGTGATCCGCTCCACCTCGGGGAACCGCTCCCGGAACCGGACGAGCACCCGTTTCAGGTTCTCGGGCTTCATGACCAGGGAGTCCGCGTCCTGGAGGAACGCGGTGCGGCCCCCATTGGCCAGGGCGTTGGCCACCATCCACTCGGCCTCGGTGGTCACCAGGCCCCGGGCCACCAGGGCGCGGGGCCCGTCGGAGCCCCCCTCGGCCCGCAGCCGGTCGCGGATGCGGGCCATCTCGTCGATCTGGGCCTCGATCTCCTCCACCGGCCTCAGGCTGAACCGGTGGCGCTTGTAGGTGCGGCAGAACCGGCACCGGTTCCAGGGGCAGTTGCGGGTCAGCCGCAGCAGGTAGCTACCCGCCTCGCTGGGGGGCCGAATCGGCCCGATCTCGAACTCCACCGCTTCGCTCATGGGTCTGCGCCCAACTCCTCCCGGGCCACCAGCGCGGCTCCGAACGCCCCCAGGAACTGGGGATCGGGGGGCACCTCCACGGCCGCGCCGGTGCGCTCGGCCATGATCTTGGCCACGATGGGAAACGCGGCCACCACGCCCCCGCTCATGACGATGAACTCGCCCAACGGGCCCATCTCCACCACCCGGGCGATCACCGAGTTGAAGATGCCCCGGCAGAGGTTCTCGGGCTCCTCGCCCTCGCGGATCAGCTTGATCACCTCGGTGGCCGAGAACACGGTGCAGAACGACGACAGGGTGATCTCGCGGGTGGCGCCCTCGGCCAGGGCCTCGATCCGCTCCAGGGGGATGTCGAGCCGGTGGGCGATCTCCTCCACGAACGCGCCGGTTCCGGCCGCACACTTGCGGTTCATCAGGAAGTTGGCCACCGTGCCGTCCCGGCGCACGTGGATGATCTTGTTGTCCTGGCCGCCGATGTCCACCACGTCCATCTCGCGGGGGAAAAAGTGGTAGGCGCCCTTGGCGTGGCACGAGATCTCGGTGCGCCGGGCGTCCGCGAACGGAACGTTGCGCCGGCCGTAGCCCGTGGCCACGGTGCACCCCACCCGGTCCACGCCGGCCGCGGACAGCACCTCGTCGCGCAGGTCGCGGGCCGCGTCCTCGAACCGGATGCCGGTGCGGCGCAGGGCCCGGCCGGCCACCCGGCCGTCCGGATCGAGCAGCACCGCCTTGGACCACGAGGAGCCCAGGTCGAGCCCCAGCACGTGGGCGGCCACGGCCCTACCCTCCGGCCGCGGCCCGGCCGGGCCCCAGCTGCTCGACGAAGGCCTCGATGTTGGTCTTGGCCTGCTCCTCCGAGAAGCACCGCAGATCGTTCAGGTCGCCGTAGATCACGATGAACGGCACCCCGGTCCTCTCCTTGAGCCGCTGGGGCAGGCCGTAGCGGGTGTTGGAGTTGTGGGGGCAGGTCTTGGCGTCGTGGTACACCACCCCGTCAACCTGGAACTCCTCGATCAGCCGGGCCATGATCCGCTCCTTGGCGTCGTCGGAGCGCACGATGAACAGCTCCAGGTACGCCCGGGCCATGCTCTCGAACGGCTCGGCCGGGTCGAAGGCGTCGAACACCCAGGAGTTGCAGTAGGTGCTCACCACCACCGCGGTCCGGAGCTCCTGGAAGAACAGGGCCAGGTCCCGGAGCTTGCCCCACACCGGCATGCCCTCCCAGTACACCCGGTGCCGCTCGCCCTCCACCGCGGCCACCCCGCCGTCCACCCGCTCCTTGAGCTCGGCCAGCAGCTCCTTGTAGAACGCCACGGCCTCGGGCGTTCCCCGCAGCACCACGGCCGGGCCCATCAGGATGCAGGCGTCGAAGAACGTGAGCGGGGCGGGCCGGTGGCTCGCCTGCCACAGGCACTCCTTCCACAGGTCCGAGGTTTCGGCCGAGAGCCCCATGACCTCCCGGAACCGGTCCGGGTCGAACCGGCGGCCCGACACCTCCTCCAGGGTGGGGATGAGGGCCTGGAACTGGGCCACCATGGCGTCCACGTGGGCCTGGGTCACCTCGGAGATGCCGGTGGGCGAGTTCACCCCGATCACCGGAACCCCGAACCTGCGGCCGTAGAACGAGAACCAGTCCTTCACGTCCCGGCACTGGTTGGTGTTGTACACGAGCACGTCGGGCCGGGGCACGCCCTCCAGGCCGTAGGCCCGCTGGAGCGGGGTCTCCCCGGCCAGGAACGCGCCGATGTCCGAGGTGAGGTAGCTGCAGATGTCGGGGCTGTACCCCAGGGCGTTGGCCAGGGGGATGTACTTCTCGGCCGACCGGGTGGCCCCCAGCATGGCCCCGTGGTTCTCGGGGTAGTACACCTCGAACCCGAAGCTGTGCAGGAGCTCGGCCGGACCCACGCTGGTGCACCACGCCACCTTCCGGTCGGGGTCCTTGGCGGCGGCGTCCACTCCGCGGAAGTGCGCCGCCATCAGTTCCTTCATGCGCTTCTGGGCGCGAAACGGCTTGATCTCGGGCATGGTTCTCTCGGCTCGAAAGCTAGAAGGCTAGAAAGCTGGAAAGCTGGAAGGCCGTGGGTCGTTCGTCGTGGGTGCTGCGAGCGGTCCACGGTGCGCGGCCGCCCCCTTTTACTCGCCCTTGAACGCGGGGCGGGACTTCTCGATCACGCTCTTCAGGCCCACCAGGGCGTCCTGGGTGGAGAAGATCTCGCCCAGGTTGGCGAGCTCCAGCTCCAGGGCGTCGTCGAGGCTCTTCTGGAACCCCTCGTCGATGATCCGGTTCGCCACCTTCAGGGCCAGCGGCGCCTTTCGGCCGACGGCCTTCACCGCGGCGGCCACCCGCGGGTCGTCGTTGGGCGCGGTGCCGGCCAGCACCTCCTGGACGTGGGCGTCGGAGAACGCCTCCACCACCGGCTCCCACCCGGCCGGGGTGGGCTTGGGCGCGTACTTGTCGCGGAACTCGCCCCGGGCCACCAGGTCGCGGATGAAGCCGTCCACGTCGTCGGCCGCCAGGTAGCCGGCCAGGCCGATCTCGTGGGCGGTCTTGCCGTCGAGGATCTGGCCGGTGAACACCAGGTACTTCCCGAGCTCCTTGCCCACCACCCGGGCCGTGCGCTGGGTACCGCCCAGGCCCGGAAAGATGCCGATGCCGGTCTCGGGCAGGCCCACGCCCGCCTTGTCGGTGACCACGATCGCGGTGCAGGCCAGGGCCAGCTCCAGCCCGCCGCCCAGGGCCAGCCCGTCCACCTTAGCGATCACGGGTTTGGGGCTCTTCTCGATCTTCCGGAGCACCTTCTGGCCCCGCCGGGCGAAGGCCACGATGTCGCCCACCCGGTCGGCCTCGATGTTGTCGATGAAGAACTTGATGTCCGCGCCGGCAACGAACGCCTTGTCGCCCGCCCCCTGGATCACCAGGGCCTTCACGTCGGGCCGGGCCACCGCTTCGTCGAAGGCGGCCTCCAGGTCGGCGACCACCGCCCCGTTCAGGGCGTTCAGGGCCTTGGGCCGGTCGATGGTCAGCGTGGCGATGCCATCGTTCACGTCCACCACGACCTTTCTCGCCTGGTCAGCCATTCCCGTTCCTCCCTTTTTCATTCCGTGGTTGAAACAGACCGCGTTATGGTGAACACTCACCGTTCAGGCACCGGAGATTCCGGGGCGAGCGTCCCGGGAGACGGTAGGATACAAGATGCGTGCCCTTTTTCCCAAGGAGGTTCCCATGAGACGCGCGCTTCCGTTGTTGGTGCTCTTCCTGTTCGTGGCCGCGGGCGCGGCCTCCGCGGCCGAGCTGGCCGGGGTGCGGGTGCCCGACACGGTCACCGTGGAGGGCCACACCCTGCGGCTCCAGGGGCTCGGGCTCCGCAAGAAGTTCTTCTTCAAGGTGTACGTGGGCGCCCTGTACCTCACCACCCCCACCTCGGACGGGGCCGCGGCCATCCGGGCCGACGAGCCCAAGCGGATCTCCATGTACTTCCTGCGCGACGTGGGCGGCGACAAGCTGCGCGACGCGTTCGAGGAGGGGTTCTTCAAGGCGGCCCAGGAGCGGCTCGACGCGCTTCGGGCCCGGATCGACCGGTTCCTGGCCCTGTTCCCCGACGAGGTGGAGGACGGCCAGGTGGTCACCCTCACCTACCTGCCCGGCCAGGGCACCGAGGTGGCCATCGCCGGCCAGGTGAAGGGCGTGATCGAGGGCAAGGACTTCATGGAGGCCCTGTGGGGCATCTGGCTCGGGGAGGTACCGGCCGACTCGCGGCTCAAGAAGGGGATGCTGGGGGGGTAGGGCAGCCGGCGTCCGCCGCCCGGACCGCCTCCAGGAACCGCCGGAGCCGGTCCGGGTCCTTCACGCCGGGCCGTGCTTCGGTGCCCGAGGCCGCGTCCACCGCCCAGGGCCGCACGGTGCGGATCGCCTCGGCCACGTTTTCCGGGGTGAGCCCTCCGGCCAGAACGATCCGGCCGTAGCGCCGGGCCTCCCGGGCCAGGCCCCAGTCGATGGTCCGGCCGGTCCCGCCGCCCGGCGCGTCGAGCAGGAACGCCGAGAGCCCCGGGTAGCGGCTCAACCGGTCCAGGTCGGCCGGGCCGGCGATGCCCACCGCCTTGAGCACCGGCAGGCCCAGGGCCCGGATGTAGGCGGGATCCTCGTCGCCGTGGAGCTGGGCCAGGTGGAGCCCGCAGCCGCGAACCAGCCGGCGCACCTCGTCCACGGGCTGGTTCCGGAACACCCCCACGGCCGCCACGAACGGCGGCAGCTCCTCCACCACCCGGGCCACCACCTCGGGGTCGGCCGGCCGCTTCGTGCCCGGCGCGAACACGAACCCCAGGGCGTCGACTCCCAGGTCGGCCGCCAGCAGGGCGTCGTCCCGCCGGGTGAGGCCGCACACCTTGACCCGGGTCCTCATGGTTCACGGCCCCCGTGGGGCCGCGGGCTAGAAGGCTGGAACGCTAGAACGCTGGAAAGCCGGACCCGCGCGTGCCCCAGCCTCTTCCGCCCTCCCGCCCGGGGGATGGGCCGGACTCTGACGGGATCCGGGGTCGGCCTCATGGCCCGCGCTCCACGAGCGCGCGCAGGGCCGCGCCCGGGTCGGGCGCGGTCACCAGGGCCTCGCCGATCAGGAACGCCCGCGCGCCCTCGGCTTCCAGCAGGTCCAGGTCCCGGGCCGAGCCGAGCCCGCTCTCGCTCACCACCACCCGGTCGGCCGGGATCCGGGGCAGGAGCCGTCGGGTCACCTCGATGCTCACCTCGAAGGTGGCCAGGTTCCGGTTGTTGATGCCCACGAACCGGGCCCCCGCGGCCAGGGCCGCGTCCAGCTCGTCGCCGTCGTGGACCTCCACCAGGGGCTCCACCCCCACCAGCCGGCACAGCTCCACGAACTCGCCCAGGCGCGGGCCCAGCACCGCCGCGATCAGGAGCACCAGGTCCGCGCCCCAGGCCCGGGCCTCCCACACCTGGTAGGGGTCGATCACGAAGTCCTTCCGGAGCACCGGAAGGTCCACGGCCCCGCGCACGGCGCGCAGGTCCTCGAGGCTGCCCCCGAAGAAGTCGGGCTCGGTCAGCACCGACACGGCGAACGCGCCGGCCTCGGCATAGGCCCGGGCCAGGCCGGCCGGGTCCAGGTCGGGGCGCAGGTCGCCCTTGGACGGGCTGCGGCGCTTCACCTCGGCGATCACGGCCCGGCGGTCGGGGGGCCAGGATGCCAGCCGCTCCAGGGGGTCGGCCCCCCGGCGGCGGGGCCCGCACCGGTCCCACAGGAACTCCAAGGGCACCTTCTCCTGGGCCTCGTCCACCCGCCGGCGGCGGGCCGCCACAATGCGGTCAAGGATCGTCATCGGTTCGTGATCTCCACGAGCTGCTCCAGCTTCTGGAGGGCCCGGCCCGAGTCGATGGCGTCCTGGGCCATGCGGATGCCCCACATCAGGTCCTTGGTGGCCCCGGCCACCAGCAGGGCCGCGCCCGCGTTCAGCAGCACCACGTCGCGGCGGGGCCCCTTCTCTCCCTCCAGGATCGACCGGACGATCCGGGCGTTCTCCTCGGCGTTGCCGCCGTGGATCGCCTCGGGGGGCGCGGTGCGAAGCCCCAGCTCCTCGGGGTGCAGGTCGAACTCCTCCACCGAGCCGTTGCGGAGTTCGGCCACGTGGGTGGGCCCGGTGATCGTGATCTCGTCGAGCCCGTCCGACCCGTGGACCACGAACGCCCGCTCGCTCCCCAGCCGCTGGAGCACCCGGGCCAGCTTGCCGGTGAGGTCCCTCCGGTAGACCCCGAGCACCTGGCGGCTGGCCCCGGCCGGGTTCGTGAGGGGGCCCAGCACGTTGAACACGGTGCGGATCCCCATCTCCCGGCGCACCGGGGCCACGTGACGCATGGCCGAGTGGAGGAGCGGCGCGTACAGGAACCCGATGCCGATCTCCCGGATGCAGGTCTCCACCACCTCGGGGGTCACGTCCAGGTTCACGCCCAGGGCCTCCAGCACGTCGGCGCTGCCGCACCGGCTCGACACGGCCCGGTTGCCGTGCTTGGCCACCCGAACCCCGGCCGCGGCCACCACCAGGGCCGTGGTGGTGGAGATGTTGAAGGTGTTGGTGTCGTCGCCGCCGGTGCCGCAGGTGTCCAGGATGGACTCGTACTCCACGTTGATCTCGTCCCGGTCGAGGGTCAGCACCTCCTTGCGGGGCTCCACCCGGATGGGGGTGGCGTGCTCCCGCATCACCCGGGCGGCACCGGTGATCTCCTCCACGGTCTCGCCCTTGATCCGCAGGGCGGTCAGGAACGCGGCCATCTGGGCGTGGGTGGCCTCGCCCCCCATGATGGCCTCCATGGCCTCGATCATCTCCCCCTCGGTCAGGTCGCGGCCCTCGACGAGCTTGTGGATCAGTTCCTTGAACATGAGATCTCTCCTGTGAAGGCTTGAAGGCTAGGAGGCTGGAAAGCTCCATCAGACCCCTGGGGGCCCTAAACGGGAAGGGCAACTTTCGTTGGTCCGGGCCCATTGCCGGCGGCGGGGCATGGGGCCTGCTTCCGGCCGGGCGCGAGTGCAGCATCCGATCGCCGCGCCTTCGCATGCCGTCGCCGAAGCGGCTTGTTCGGGCGACGACAGCGGAGGGCCCTGGAATTCGACAAAGCTACGGATGTTCGGGGGGCGCGGCGAGCCAAGGAGCCGCGCCCGGCGCTCCAGCAGGCCCCATGCCCCCCCGAGACCCTGAGGTGACGCTAAAGAGGTGTACCCATGCTTGGAACGCTGGGAGATCACGGAGGTTTTCAAGCGTCCTAGCGTCCCAGCCTTCCGGCCTCCCAGCCGATCTCACCGCAGCTCCAGGAAGTTCCGGAGCACGTTCATCCCCTCCTTCGTCAGGATGGACTCGGGGTGGTACTGCATGCCATAGAGCCGGGCCCCGTCGTCGGCGATGCCCATGATCTCGTCGTCGTCCTCGGTCCAGGCCGTGACCCGGAACCGCTCGGGCAGGGTGTCCTTCCGGATCACCAGGCTGTGGTACCGGGTGGCCTCGAACGGGTTCGGGATGCCCCGGTAGATGCCGGTGCCGTCGTGGTGCACCCAGGAGGTCTTGCCGTGCATCAGCCTCTTGGCCCGCACGATCCGGCCGCCGTAGGCGTAGCCCATGGACTGGTGGCCCAGGCACACCCCCAGGATCGGCACCCGGCCCGCGAACCGCCGGATCACCTCCACGCTGACGCCGGCGTCGGTGGGGTCGCCGGGCCCGGGCGAGATCACGATCCGGTCCGGGGCGAGCCGCTCCACCTCGTCGGGCGTGATCCGGTCGTTCCGGAACACCCGGACCTCCTCGCCCAGGATGCCGAAGTACTGGACCAGGTTGTAGGTGAACGAGTCGTAGTTGTCGATCATCAGCAGCATGGGAGGAATCCGGTTGTTGGTTGTTGGTCGTTAGTCGTCGGTCGTTGGTCGTAACCCTCACTCCGGCTCCAGGCCGCGGGCCGCGAGCTCCAGGGCCCGGCGGAGCGCGGCGGACTTGTGGAGCGTCTCCTCGTACTCGAACGCCGGGTCCGAGTCGGCCACGATGCCGGCCCCGGCCTGGGCCACCACCCGCCCGCCCCGGAACGCCAGGGTGCGGATCGTGATGCAGGTGTCCATGTTGCCGTCGAACCCCAGGTAGCCCACGGCCCCGGCGTACACCCCCCGCTCCCGGGGCTCGAGCCGGGCGATCCACTCCATGGCGCGCACCTTGGGCGCGCCCGACACCGTGCCGGCCGGGAACGTGGCGGCCAACACGTCCAGGGCGTCCACCCCGGCCCCCAGCTCGGCCGACACCGTGGACACGATGTGCATCACGTGGGAGTAGCGCTCCACCACGAACGACTCCTCCAACCGCACCCCTCCGGGCGCGGCCACCCGCCCCAGGTCGTTTCGGCCCAGGTCCACCAACATCAGGTGCTCGGCCCGCTCCTTCTCGTCGGCCAGCAGCTCCCGTTCCAGGGCCCGGTCCTCCTCGGGCGTGGCGCCCCGGGGCCGGGTGCCGGCGATGGGCCGTACCAGGGCCCGGTTCCCCTCCTTCCGAACCATCACCTCCGGGCTCGCCCCCACCAGGACCTCCTCGCCCAGGGCCAGGTGGAACAGGTACGGGCTGGGGTTCAGGGCCCGCAGGGCTCGGTAGGCCGTGAACGGATCGACCCCGCACGGCCCCTCGAACGGCTGGGACAGCACCACCTGGATCGCCTCGCCGGCGTGGATCGCCTCGCGAACCCGGACCACCATGGCCTCGAACCGCTCCCGGGGGATCACCGGTTCGAGCTCCGGCGGGGGCACCGCCTCCGGGTACACCCGGGCCTCGTCCAGGGGGATGCGCAGCCGGCCGAGCAGGTCCCCGATCCGGCCGAGGCCGTCGTCGTACCCCTCGCCCCGGCCGGGCCGCACCAGCACGATCACGTCCAGGGTCTTTCGCACGTTGTCGAAGGCCAGGAGGCTGCGGGGGGCGAACAGCCGCAGGTCCGGCAGGCCCATGGGCTCGGGCTCGCCGGCCGGGATCCGCTCGAACAGCCGGGCCGCGCCGTACCCCACGTACCCCACCAGCCCCCCGGCGAAGCGGGGGAGCCCCTCCACCCGGGGCATCCGGTGGTCCGCCAGCACCTGCCGGAGCAGGTCCAGCGTGGGCCCCTCGGTGCGGCCGTGGCAGCCGTCCTCCACCCACGAGCGTTCCCCCCTCGCCTCGAACCGCAGGAACGGGTCCAGGCCCACCAGGGAGTACCGGCCCCACCGGCTTCCGCCCTCCACGCTCTCCAGCAGGAACGACCAGGGCCCGTCCGCCACCTTCAGGTACGTGCTCACAGGGGTCTCGGTGTCGGCCGGAAGCCGCGCCGCCACCGGCACCACCGGGTGGCTGCGGGCCATGCGGTCGAACTGGGATCGCTCCACCAGAATTCGTGCGGCCATGGATCGTTTCTCCAGCGAGTTATACCAAGTTGCGTTCAAAGCCGTCAGGCCCCTTGCCCCGGCCGCCGGATGGATCTTGGTTTGAACGCAACTTGGCATTACCGCTTGACGGCGGGAAGGCCAGAAGGCTGGAAGGCCAGGAGGCTAGAAGGCTTGAAAGCCTCCCGGATTCCCGCACGTTCTAGGAACCACCATACCTCGTCGCCTCCACCTCACGGTCCGGGGGGCATGGGGATCAGGGGTCAGAGGACAGATGTCAGTGGACGGGTCGTGGTCCCACGACGCCGCTGTAGCCACAACGTCTTTGCCTTTCTTTTGGCTCCTGTCCCCTGAATTCTGGCTCCTGAAACCCATGCCCCGCCGCCGGCAATGAGCCCCGGACCCACGCAAGTTACCCTTCCCGTCGTTGTAGGGTCCCGCAGGGACCAGAAGGGGCTTCCCACCGGCAGGTTGGAAGGCTGCCGTCTCCGCTTCGGCCCAACGCAACGAGGGCCGCGGTCTCCCGCGGCCCTCGTCCGATACGAAAGCGCCGCGGGCAGCTCGGGCTGCCCGCGGCGCGCTCTACCCACTGGGGAAAACGGCGGCGGTCAGCCCCGGTTCACGGGCCACCACCACCAGCCGGTCGTCCGAATCGTCGTCACCTGCGCCATGCGTCTCTCTCCCCGTTGCCGGCCGACCCTACCAGCGAGCCGGGTCCCCGTCAAGGCTACACCAGGTAGCGCAGGGCCTGCTCGGCCAGGTCCACCAGGCCGCCCGGCACGATGCCGAAGTACAGCACCCCCAGGCCGGCCAGGATCGTGGCCACCGCCATGGACGGGCCGGCGCGCAGGGCCTCGACCACGGGCGTGTCCGGCTCGGGCTTGAAGTACATCGTCACGATCACCCGCAGGTAGTAGTACACGCTGGCCGCCGAGTTCAGCACACCGAAGATCGTGAGCCAGTAGTACCCCTGGTGCACGGCGGCCTTGAAGATCAGGAACTTGCCGATGAACCCGGCCGTGGGCGGGATGCCGGCCATGGAGAACATGAACAGGCTCATCGCGAGCCCCAGGGCCGGGAACTTGAAGCCCAGCCCGGCGAACGCGTCCAGCTCGGTGTTCTCGTGGCCCTTGCGGCCCACCATGACCAGGCAGGCGAACGCGCCGATGTTCATGAAGGCGTAGGCCAGCAGGTAGTACAGGATGCCGGCCCCGGCCTCGGGCGTGCCCGCCACCACGCCCACCAGGATGTACCCGGCGTGGGCGATGGACGAGTAGGCGAGCATGCGCTTCACGTCGGTCTGGGCGATGGCCGTCAGGTTGCCCAGGGTCATGGTCAGCAGCGCCAGCACCCACAGTACCCCGCTCCAGTCCACGTGCAGGGTCTGGAACGCCACGAAGAACACCCGCAGCACGGCGGCGAACGCAGCGGCCTTCACCCCGGTGGCCATGAACGCCGTCACCGAGGTGGGCGCGCCCTGGTACGCGTCGGGGGTCCACATGTGGAACGGCACCGCGGCCACCTTGAACGCGAACCCCACGGTCACCAGGCCCACCCCGGCCAGGGCCATGGGCGACCCGGCCAGGGCCCGGTTCGAGGCGAACGCGTCCAGGATGCCCTGGATCTCGGTGGTGCCGCAGGCACCGTACAGCAGCGCGATGCCGTACAGCAGGAACCCGCTCGAGAACGCCCCCAGGATGAAGTACTTGAAGCTGGCCTCGGCCGAGCGCTCGTCCCGGAAGAACCCGGCCAGGGCGTAGATGGCGATGCTCATGGTCTCCAGGGCCAGGAACACGCTCATCAGGTGGGTGGCCCCGGCCATCAGCATCATGCCCACCAAGGCCAGCAGCACCAGGGCGTAGTACTCGGCGTGGTCTCGCCCCTCGTCCCGCAGGTACGCGTCGCTCACCAGCAGGGTCAGGGCGCCGACCGCGTACAGGATGAAGTACACGAACGCGGCGAACGCGTCGCCCGCCAGCATGCCGGAGAACCCGCTGCGAGCCGGCCCGAACAGCCCCGGCGTGGTGAACGCGGCCACCACGATCCCCGCGATGCCCAGGTACGGCAGGTACCCCTTGCGCCGGCCCGGGCTCACCGCCTCGGCGAGCAGCACCAGCAGGGCCGCCGCCGTGATCACCAGGTGCGGCGTCAGCAGTCGCATGTCGGCCATGGAGAACGTCATCGGCTCACCTCTTCTCGGGCAGCGCGGTTAGTCCGCGTGGGATCCGGGGAACACCAGGTTCAGGCCGTCCTGAAGCCACGCCAGGGCGCCCGGGGACTCCAGGCTGCGGCAGGCCTCCTTCTTGGCCTCGAATCGCTCCAGCCACAGCTCCAGGGTGGCGTCGGTCTTGCGCAGGAACGTGCCCGGGTAGATCCCCATCCAGAAGGCCATCACGACCATGGGGATCAGGTAGCCCCACTCGAGGCCGGTCAGGTCCGCCAGGCCCTGGTTCTCCTCCTTGTCCAGGGGCCCGAAGAACACCCGCTTCACCATCCACAGCATGTAGCCCGCGGCCAGGATCACACCCGTGGCCGCGAACACGGCCGCGGTCTTGGACGTGAGGAACGCGCCGAGCATGATCAGGAACTCGCCCACGAACCCGTTGAGGCCGGGCAGCCCGATGGAGCTCATGGTGATGATTAGGAACACCACGGCGTAGTTGGGCATGGACTTGGCGAGGCCGCCGAAGTCCGCGATGGCCCGGGTGTGGCGCCGCTCGTAGATCACGCCCACCAGCAGGAACAGGGCGCCGGTGGAGATGCCGTGGTTCAGGCTCTGGTACAGGCCGCCCTGGACCCCCTGCATGTTCAGGGCGAACAGCCCCAGCATCACGAACCCCAGGTGGGACACGGACGAGTAGGCCACCAGCTTCTTCACGTCGTCCTGCACCATGGCCACCAGCGCGCCGTAGATGATGCCGATCACGGCCACCACCATCATGAACGGGGCCCAGGCCTCCACCGCGTTGGGAAACAGCGGCATGGCGAACCGCAGGAACCCGTAGGTGCCCATCTTCAGGAGCACCCCGGCCAGGATCACGGAGCCGGCCGTGGGCGCCTGGGTGTGGGCGTCGGGCAGCCAGGTGTGCAGGGGCCACATGGGCACCTTGATGGCGAACGCCAGGCAGAACGCCGCGAACATCCAGAACTGCACGTTGGGCGCCAGGTTCAGCTCGTAGAGCTTCAGCAGGTCGAAGGTGGGCGCGTTGCCGGCCCGGATGTTCAGGTAGTACAGGGCCAGGATCGCCACCAGCATGAGCAGCGACCCCACCATGGTGTAGATGAAGAACTTGATCGCCGCGTAGATCCGGTCGGTGCCGCCCCACACCCCGATCAGGAAGTACATGGGGATCAGCATGGCCTCCCAGAAGATGTAGAACAGCACCAGGTCCAGCGAGATCAGGGCGCCGAGCATGCCGGTCTCGAGCAGCAGGAAGAACAGCATGTACTCCTTGACCCGCTTGGCGATGCCCCAGCTCGACAGCACGCAGATCACGCTGAGGAACGTGGTCAGGAGCACCAGCCACAGGCTGATGCCGTCGATGCCCACGTAGTACGAGATGCCCAGGGACTCGATCCACGCCTTGCGCTCCACGAACTGCATGCCCCCCTGGGTCGGGTCGAACCGCACCCACAGGGCCAGGCTGATCACAAAGGTGACCGCCGTGACCGCCAGGGTCCAAGCCCGGATCCCTCCCTCGCTCCGGCGAGGGATCAAGAGGAGCACCAGGGCCCCCAGCAGGGGGAGGAACGTGATCGTGCTCAGGTACGGAAAGTGGCTCATCCCAACCTCTCCTCCACCCCTCTTAGAACGAGGCCACCACGGCGTAGTAGCCCACCAGGATCACCGCCCCCAGAAGGATCGTCAGGGCGTATGCCTGCACCTGGCCGGTCTGGAACCGCCGCAGGCCCGACCCCACCGACCGCACCAGCAAGCCGGTGCCGTTGACGATGCCGTCGATCACCACCACGTCGACGAACGCGTAGCAGAACGTGGCCAGGGCCAGGGTGCCCTCCACGAACACGGCCTGGTAGATCTCGTCCACGAAGTACTTGTTGTACAGCAGCTCGTACAGGCCCCGGCACTTGGCCGCCACCTTGCCCGGCAGGTCGGGCTTGGCGATGTAGCAGATGTACGCCACCAGGATGCCCAGGAGCGCGTAGGCCACGCTCAGGAACATCAGGGCGTACTCGGCCACCAGGTCCGCGTGGCCGCCCGCCTCGGCCGCGGCGCCCGCGGCCTCCGAGGCCCAGGCCGTGGACACCAGTCCCAGGCCGCTGGCGGCCTGCTTCACCCCTTCGGCCGCTTCGGACGCGCCGCCCAGCACCGGCGCCAACCAGTGGTGGAACTGGTTCGCCCCGCCCAGGGCCGCCGGGATCCCGACCCAGCCGCCCACGATGGACAGCCCGGCCAGGATCCACAGGGGCACGGTCATGGAGGCCGGCGACTCGTGCACGTGCACCTCGTGGGGATCGAACCGCTCCTTGCCGAAGAAGGTCATGAACACCAGCCGGAACATGTAGAAGGCGGTGATGCCGGCGGCGGCGAAGCCGAGGAACCATTGGAACTTGAACCCGTTGGCCCAGGCGTTCCACAGGATCTCGTCCTTGGAGAAGAACCCGGCCAGGGGCGGCACCCCCGCGATCGCGATGGTGGCGATCAGGAAGGTCCAGTAGGTGTGGGGCATGTGCTTTCGCAGGCCCCCCATCTTGCGCATGTCCTGCTCCTCGTGCATGCCGTGGATCACCGAGCCGGACCCGAGGAACAGGCAGGCCTTGAAGAAGGCGTGGGTCATCAGGTGGAAGATGCCCGCGGCGTAGGCGCCCACGCCCATGGCCGTGAACATGTAGCCGAGCTGGCTCACCGTGGAGTAGGCCAGCACCTTCTTGATGTCGTACTGGGTGATCGCGATGGTGCCCGCGAACAGGGCGGTGAGCGCGCCGATCGTGGCCACCACGGTCATGGAGGTGGGGGCCATGGAGTACAGCACGTTGCACCGGCCGATCATGTACACGCCGGCGGTGACCATGGTGGCGGCGTGGATCAGGGCCGACACCGGGGTGGGGCCGGCCATGGCGTCGGGCAGCCACACGTACAGGGGGATCTGGGCGCTCTTGCCCGTGGCGCCCACGAACAGCAGCAGGGTGATCGCGGTCACGATGGCGCCGCCGGCCACCAGCACCTCGGGCGCCTGCTTCATGATCGGAACGAAGTCCAGGGTGCCGAACTTCCAGAAGATCAGGAACATGCCGAGCAGGAACCCGAAGTCCCCGATCCGGTTGACGATGAACGCCTTCATGCCGGCCGCGGCCTTGGCCGCGTCCTCGAACCAGAACCCGATCAGCAGGTAGGAGCACAGGCCCACGCCCTCCCAGCCCACGAACAGCACCAGGAAGCTGTTGCCGAGCACCAGGGTGAGCATGGCGAAGCAGAACAGGTTGAGGTAGGTGAAGTAGCGCGAGAACCCGGGGTCGTGGGACATGTACCCCACCGAGTACACGTGGATCAGGAAGCCCACGCCCGTGACCACCAGGATCATCACGCAGCTGAGCGGGTCGAGCAGGTAGCCCAGGGTCACCTTGGTGGACCCGCTGGCGATCCACTCGAAGATCACCTGCTCGAACACCCGCTCGGCCGGCGGCAGGGCCTTCAGGCTGAAGAACGCCCCCACCGACACCAAGAACGACAGGAACACGCTGCCGCAGGCCACCGTGGCCACCAGCCCCTTGGGCATCCTCCGGCCGAACAGGCCGTTCACCAGGGCGCCCACCATGGGGAAGAACGGAATCAGCCAGATCATGTCGAGCATGGGAAGCCTCCCTCAGGCAACCGGTTCAGCCCTTGAGCAGGCTGATCTCGTCGGCGTGGACGGCCCGGCGGGCCCGGTACAGGGACACCACGATGGCCAGCCCCACCGCGGCCTCGGCCGCGGCCACGGTCATCACGAAGAACACGTACAGCAGCCCCTCGACGCTGTTGAGGTGGTCGGCCACCGTGACGAAGGCCAGGTTCACGGCGTTGAGCATGAGCTCCACGCACATGAGCAGCACGATCACGTTTCGCCGCACCAGCACCCCCACCACGCCGAGCCCGAACAGCACGGCCGAAAGCCCCATGGAATACTCGAACGGAATCATCCCTCGTCCTCCACCGCTTCGGGGCCGGGTCCGGCCCGCGGTCCGGAACTAGAGCCGCTTCTTCGCCAGCGCCACGGCCCCCACCAGCCCCACCAGCAGGAGCACCGAGGCGATCTCGAACGGCAGCAGGTAGGTCGTGAACAGCTTCTCCGACAGGAACTCCACGCTGCCCACCCGGGCCAACACCTCTTCCGTCATGCCGCCGGCCTTCCCGGTGAGCCCCGCCCCCAGGGGCACCAGCAGCACCACCACCATCAGGCCGGCCATCACCATGCCGAACACCTTTGCGAAGCCCAGGCGCTCGGTCTCGGCCTCCTCGTGGCGCACGTCGAGCAGCATGATCACGAACACGATCAGGGTCATGATCGCGCCGGCGTAGACCATGAGCTGGATCGCGAAGATGAACTCGGCGTGGTGCAGCAGGTAGATCCCGGCCAGGCTCACCATGGTGCCCACCAGGCTCAGGGCGCTGTGGATCGGGTTGCGGGCCAGGAGCACCCCGATCCCGCCCAGCACGGCAAAGGCGGCGAACACGAAGAAGATCGCTAGCGTCATCGGACGCCCTCCGTCAGTTGCGGGCCAGAACGTCCCGGGTCATGTGGAACTCCTCCCGGGTGTATCCGCAGAACTCGTAGTTGCGGGTCAGCTCGATCGCGTCCTTGGGACACGCCTCCTGGCAGTACCCGCAGAAGATGCACCGGGTCACCTCCACCACGAACCGGTTGGGGAACCGCCGGCCGTCCGGGGTCTCCTTGGCCTCGACCGTGATGACCTTGGCCGGGCACACGGCCTCGCACAGGCCGCAGGCCACGCACTTGAGCTGGCCGTTCTCGGTCTTGAGCCGGTGCAGGCCCCGCCAGCGCTCGGACGGTTCGCGCTTCTGCTCGGGGTACTGGTAGGTGATCGGCTTCGAGAAGAACCGCTTCAGGGTGAACGCGAGCCCCTTGAGGAGCGGGGTGATGACGGCCATGGGCTTGACTCCTTGTCCGAGCTTAGGCCACCGCCGTGACCACCACACCGGTCACGAAGATGTTGGCCAGGGCCAGGGGCATGAGCCACTTCCACCCCAGGCGCATGATCTGGTCGTACCGGAGCCGGGGAAACGTGCCCCGCTCCCAGATGAAGAAGAACACCAGCACGAACACCTTGGCCAGGAACACCGGGAACTTCAGCAGCCCCGGGGTGGGGATGCCGAACGGCAGGTACCAGCCGCCCAGGAACAGGCAGGTGATGATCATGGCCAGGGAGATCAGGTGGGCGTACTCGGCCATGAAGAACATGGCGAACTTCATGCTGGAGTACTCGATGTTGAACCCGCAGGCCAGCTCGGCCTCGGCCTCGGGCATGTCGAACGGGGTCCGGTTGATCTCGGCCAGCCCGCAGATGAGGAACAGGAAGAACGCCAGCGGCTGCTTGAAGGCGTTCCACCACACGGTCTGGGTGTTCACGATCTCCACCAGCGACAGGCTGCCGCTCACCATGATCACGCTGATCAGCGTGAGCCCCAGCGCCAGCTCGTAGCTGATCATCTGGGCCGCGGTGCGCAGCGACCCCAGGAGCCCGTAGCGGTTGTTCGAGGCCCACCCGCCCAGCATGACCCCGTACTCCCCGAGGCCGGCCAGCCCCAGGATGTACAGCAGGGCCACGTTCACGTCGGTGATCCGCATGGTGATCTCCCGGCCGAACAGCTGGAACGAGTCGCCGAACGGGATCACGGCCACGATCATCAGGGCCGGCACGATCGACAGGACCGGGGCCAGCACGTACACGATCTTGTCCGCGTTGGCCGGGACGATGTCCTCCTTGAAGAACCCCTTGAGGCCGTCGGCCAGGGGCTGCAGCAGCCCCTGGGGGCCGACCCGGTTGGGGCCGTGGCGGACCTGGATCCGTCCCAGCACCCGGCGCTCCAGCCACGTGGTGTAGGCCACCACGAACAGAAGCACCCCGAACACCACCAGCACCTTGAGGATGCTTTCGATCAGGAAGTCCAGCATGGTCGTCTCCCTGCGGAACCCGGGCCCTGGGGGCCCGCCGCTCCGCCGAACCTAGGCCTTCTCCACCCGAACCGCGGTCACCTTGTACTCGGGGATCTTGGCCACCGGGCAGGTGGCCGGGTTCGTGAGCACGTTCACCGGCGACTCGCTGTAGTGGAAACTCAGGAACACCGTGCCCGGCGCCGGCCGCTCCACCACCTTCACCTTGGTGGTGATCTCGCCCCGCCGGCTGGTCACCCGCACCGGGTCGCCGGTGCGCAGGCCCAGCCGCTCGGCGTCGGCCGGGTGCATCTCGAGGAACCCCTCGGGGAAGCAGTCGTTGATGCGTCCGCACCGCCGGGTCATGGAGCCGGAGTGATAGTGGGGGTGCTCGCGGCCGGTGGTCAGGACGAGCGGGTACTCGTCGTCCGCCTCCTCGGCCGATCCCTTGTACTCCACCACGTGGAACAGGCCCTTGCCCCGGGCGAACCTCTCCACGTGGAGCACCGGGGTGCCGGGGTGGTCCTTGTCGGGGCACGGCCAGGGGATGCCCTCGCGCTCGATCCGGTCGTAGTCGATGCCGGCGTAGCTGGGGGTGAGGGAGGCGATCTCCTCGAAGATCTCCCGGGGATGGGCGTAGCTCATGGGGTAGCCCATCTTGGTGGAGAGCTCCTGCACGATCTGCCAGTCGGGCTTGGACTCGCCCCGGGGCGCCAGCGCGGCCCGCACCCGCTGGACCTTGCGCTCGGTGTTGGTGAAGGTGCCGTCCTTCTCGGCGAACGAGCAGGCCGGCAGGACCACGTCGGCCTTGGCCGCGGTCTCGGTGAGGAAGATGTCCTGCACCACCAGGAAGTCCAGGTTGTCCAGGGCCTTCTCGATGTGATGCAGGTCCGGGTCGGTGATCATGGGGTTCTCGCCCATGACGTACAGGGCCCGGATCTTGCCCTCCAGCGCGGCATGACCCATCTCGGTGAGGGTGAGGCCCGGCTCCCGGGGCACCTTCCGGCCCCAGGCCTCGTCGAACTTGGCCATAGCCTCGTCGTCGCCCACCTTCTGGTACCCGGTGACCACGTTGGGCAGCCCACCCATGTCGCAGGCGCCCTGCACGTTGTTCTGGCCCCGCAGGGGGTTCACCCCGCCGCCCTCCACGCCCACGTTGCCCGTGAGCATGGCCAGGTTGGCCAGGCACTTGACCGCGTCGGTGCCCTGGGTGTGCTGGGTGACGCCCATGGCGTAGAGGATCGAGGCGGGCTTGGCCCCGGCATAGACCCGGGCCGCCTTGCGGATCAGGTCGGCGTCCACCCCGGTGATCTCCTGGACCTTCTCCGGGGAGTAGGCCTCCAGGGAGGCGGCGAACTCCTCGAACCCCTCGCACCGCTCGGCGATGTAATCCGGAGCGTGGAGATTCTCCTTCAGGATCACGTGCATCATGCCCAGGATCACCGGGATGTTGTGGCCCGGCTTCACCTGGAGGAACACGTTGGCGTACTCGGCCAGCTCGATGCGGCGGGGATCGATCACCACGAGCCCGGCGCCCCGCTGGGTCACGGCCCGCTTGACCCGGTCGCCGATGATCGGGTGGTTTTCGGTGGTGTTGGAGCCGATGACCAGGAAGGCCTGCGCCTTATCCACGCAGGCGATGGAGTTGGTCATGGCGCCGGAACCGAAGCTTGTGGCCAGACCGGCCACCGTGGCGCTGTGTCAGAGACGTGCGCAGTGATCGACGTTGTTGGTGCCGATCACCGCGCGCATGAACTTCTGGAAGAGGTAGTTCTCCTCGTTGGTGCACCGGGCGCTCGTGAACCCGCCGATGGCGTCGGCGCCGTGCTCGTCCTTGATCTGCTGGAGCCTCTGGGCCACCAGGCCCAGGGCCTCGTCCCAGGTCGCCTCCTTGAGCTCGCCGTCCTTGCGGACCAGCGGCTTCTCCAGCCGGTCGGGGTGGTTGACGAACTCCCAGCCGAACCGGCCCTTCACGCACAGGCTCCCGAAGTTGGGGGCCTTGTCGAAATCGGTGGTGGTGACCCGGATGACCTCGCCGTTCAGCACGTTCAGCTCGAGCTGGCAGCCCACGCCGCAGTAGCCGCAGGTGGTGGGCACCCGCTCGGCCTGCCAGATCCGGGCTTTGGTGGGGTGCACGCTGTCGGTGAGGGCCCCCACCGGGCACACGCTCAGGCACTCGCCGCAGGAGATGCACTCCACCCCGGGCACCGGCCCGATGTACGAGTAGAACCCGTTGTCCACGATCTGGATGCAGCCGACGCCCTTGACCTCCTTGCAGGCCCGGACGCACCGGCCGCACAGCACGCACCGGTCGGGCCACTGCCGGATGAACGGCGACACGTACCGGGGCACGTCCCGCTCGAACGGCTCGGTGCGGTACGACTCGGCCGTGACCCCGAACTCGTACACCAGGTCCTGCAGGTCGCACTCCCCGCCCTTGTCGCACACGGGGCAGTCCAGGGGGTGGCGCACCAGCAGGAGCCGCAGCACGTCGCGGCGCATCTCGCGCAGCTCCTCGGAGTCGGTGGTCACCACCATGCCGTCGCCCGCGGGGGTGTCGCAGGCGGTCACGGGTTTGGTGCAGCCCTCCACCTCCACCACGCACATCCGGCACGAGCCGATGGGGGAGAGCTTCTTGAGGTAGCACAGGGTGGGGATCCGGATCCCCGCCTCCTGCGCCGCCTCCAGGATCGTGGCCCCCTTGGGGACCTCGACCCGGACACCGTCGATCGTCACGTTGATCATGGGCTTCCCCTCTTCGAAACCAGCTGGGCCGCAGGGCGGCTTCCCAGTAACTTCGGGCCTTCGGCCCGCCAGGCGGCTGGGCGGCTAGGCGGCCGGGCAGCTTTTGAGCCCCGACCCCAAGGTCCGGGGGGCTAGGGGCCTGGTGGAGCGCCGGGCGTGGCGGTATCAGGGGCCAGAATTCAGAGGACAGTAGACAGGAGAACCACCGGATCGGTTTTCCCCTGTCTTCTGTCCACCGACTCCTGCTTCCTGAAACGCAGGCCCCTAGCCCTCCGCCGACAACGCTCTAGACCAGGGCGACCTTCCCCTTCCCTGTTGTGCGGCCCCGAAGGGGCCTGGTGGAGCCCCCACTAAAGGTCTGCCCCCCCGGTTTTTCTAGTTTCTAGTCTCTAGTTTCCAGTCTCTAGCCCCCGCCCTTCCGGCTCCGGGGCCACCAGGAGCAGCCGGTAGCACCGCAGGCACCGGCTCGCGTCGGCGATGGCCTCCTCGTGGGTGAACCCGATCTCGGCCTCCCGGAAGTCCTGGATCCGCTCCTCCACCGGCACGTGGTGGATGTGGGCCGGCTCGGTGGTGGCGGGCACGCCCACGTCCTCGGCCGGATCGTAGGGCTTGAGCTGGGCCACGTACTCGTTCATGACCCACTCCTCCAGGGGCTCGGTGCGCTCCTCCCGGAGGAACCGGTCGATCTGGAACGCGGCCTCCTTGCCGCCGGCCAGCCCCGCGATCAGGGTCAGGGGCCCGGTGACGCAGTCGCCGGCCGAGAACACCCCCACCCCGTCCACCACGGCGGCCAGCTTGTTCAGGCCCTGCACCTGGATCTGGTTGCGTCGGTCGGCCTTGACCGGGGCGTCCTCGGGCAGGAACCCCAGGTCGATGGCCTGGCCGATGGCCGGGATCACGGCGTCGGTCTCCAGCACGAACTCGCTGCCCTCGATGGGCACCGGCCGGCGCCGGCCCGACTCGTCGGGCTCGCCCAGCTCCATCTTGATCAGCTCCACCCCCTTCACCTTGCCGTTGTCGTCCAGCACGAGCCGGGTGGGGTTGTGGAGGAACAGGAACTCGATGCCCTCGGCTTTGGCGTCGGCGATCTCCACCTTGTCGGCCGGCATCTCGGCCTCGGTCCGGCGGTACACCAGGGTCACCTTCTCGTAGCCCACCCGCAGGCCCGTGCGCACGCAGTCGATGGCCACGTTGCCGCCGCCCACCACCACCAGCCGCTTGCCCACGAACACCGGCTTGCCCAGGGCCACGTCCCGCAGGAAGTCGGCGCCCCGCATGAACCCTTCCTTGGCGTCCTCCTCGCCCGGCGCCCGCAGGCCCGTGCCCAGCCGGGCCCCCACCGCCAGGAACACGGCCTTGAACCCGCCCTTGACCAGGTCGTCCCAGGTCACGTCGCGGCCCACCTCGGTGTTGTACCGGACGGTGACCCCCAGGTCGGCGATCAGGTCCGCCTCGCGCCGCAGGATCCAGCGGGGCAGCCGGTAGTCGGGGATGCCCACCGCGGCCATGCCGCCCGGCTCGGGCAGGGCCTCGAACACGGTCACGTCGTAGCCGAGCTGGGCCAGGTAGTAGGCGCAGGAGAGCCCCGCCGGACCGGCGCCCACGATCGCCACCTTCTCCTTGTCGGGCGTGGGCTTGGGCAGCCGGGGCGGGCGGTTGCGGTCGAGCTCGTAGTCGGCCACGAACCGCTTCAGGTACTTGATCTGGACGGGCCCGTCCACGTTCTGGCGGCGGCAGTTGAACTCGCAGGGCCGCACGCACACCCGGCCCACCGTGCCCGGCAGGCAGTTGTCCTGGCGGATCACCTCGAGGCTGTCCTCGAACCGGCCCTTCTTGATCAGCTCCACGTAGGTGGGGATGTCCAGGTGGGCCGGGCAGGCGCTCTTGCACGGCGCGGTCACCTTGAGCCGGTACTCGCCCCGGGGCACCTTGGCCTTCTTCCCGATCGCCTCGTCCAGCTCGGCCCGGAAGTGGGTCACGAAGTCCGTGAAGGCCTTGCCGCAGGACCGGCCCAGGTCGCACATGGCCTGGTTGCGCAGCCGCTCGGCCAGCCGCTCCACCGTGGCCACGTCGCCGGGCTCGCCCCGGCCGTCGCACACCCGGGCCAGGGCGTCGTGGATCACCTTGCTCCCCACCCGGCACGGCACGCACTGGCCGCAGGAGTACCGCACCAGCCCCTCGGCGTAGGCCCGGGCCATGTCGATGGGGTTCGCCCGGCCGTCCCACACGGCCAGGCCGTCCCATCCCATCAGGCCCAGCAGCGGCGTGCCCGAGGGAAGGGACCGGGGAACCGGGACGTCGTCGGCACCCTTGGCCGTGCCCTGGCGGCTGTCCACAACCTGGCCGCCCCAACTCGAAAAGATCCGATCACCCATGAACCCCTCTCCTCGCCCGGCTCAGCGGTCGATCTCGCCGAGCACGATGTCCAGGGAACCGATCACCGCGATCACGTCGGCCACCATCCGGCCCTTGATCATCTCCTCGAGGGCCTGGAGGTTGATGAAGCACGGCGGCCGGACCCGGAACCGGTAGGGTTTCTCGCTTCCGTCCGACACCAGGTAGTACCCGAGCTCGCCCTTGGTGGCCTCGACGCTCATGTACACGTCGCCCTCGGGCGCCTTGAACCCCCCGCTCATCAGCTTGAAGTGCCGGATCAGGCACCCGATGTCCTCGTACACGGTCTCCTTGGGCGGGGGCGTGATCTCGGGCACGTCGGCCATGACCGGCCCCTCGGGCATCCGGTCGAGGGCCTGCTCCACGATCCGGATCGACTGGCGCATCTCGGCCAGCCGCACCAGGTAGCGCTCGTACACGTCGCCCACCGTGCCGGTGGGGATCTCGAAGTCGTAGGTGTCGTACCCGCAGTAGGGCTGGACCTTGCGCAGGTCCCACTTGACGCCCGCGGCCCGGAGCACCGGCCCGGTGATGGAGTACTGGATGCACTCCTCCTGGCTGATGATCCCGATCCCTTCGGTGCGGTTGCGCCAGATCTTGTTCTTGGTGAGAAGGAGCTCGTACTCGTCCACCCGGGAGGGGAACTCCTTGACGAAGGCCCGGGCCTTCTCGAAGAACACCGGCGGGGCGTCGGCGGCGAGGCCCCCGATCCGGACGAAGCTGGGGGTGAGCCGGGCGCCGGTCACGTCCTCGAGCATGTCGATGACGGTCTCACGCTCGCGGAAGGTGTAGAAGAGGACCGTCATGGCGCCGATGTCGAGGGCGTGGGTGCCGAGCCACAGCAGGTGGCCCGCGATCCGCTGGAGCTCGGCCAGGCAGACCCGCAGCACGGTGGCCCGCTCGGGGATCTGGTCCTCGATGCCCAGGAGCTTCTCCACCGCCAGGCAGTACCCCAGGTTGTTGATCAGGGCCCCGGTGTAGTCCATCCGGTCCGTCAGGGTCAGGGCCTGGTGGTAGGTCTTGGTCTCGGCGAGCTTCTCGAGCCCCCGGTGCAGGTGCCCCAGATGGGGGATCGCCCGGACCACGGTCTCGCCGTCCAGCTCAAGGACCACCCGGAGCACGCCGTGGGTGGCCGGGTGCTGGGGGCCCATGTTCACGATCATATTCTTGGTTTCCGACATCTCGACCTCCGGGGGTGACGGGCGCCTCGGGTTCGGGCGGTCGGCCCTAGCGGTAGACCACCTTCTGGGGAATGCCCTCCAACGGGTAGTCCTTCCGGAGGGGATGCCCCACGTACCCGTCCCAGAGCAGGATGCGCCGCAGGTCGGAGTGGCCGTCGAACACGATGCCGAACAGGTCGTACACCTCGCGCTCCAGCCAGTTGGCGGCCTTCCAGACCCCCTCCACCGTGGGAATGGTGTCGTTCTCCTCCACCGGGGCCTTCAGGCGCAGCCGCCGGTTGTGGGGGAACGAGTAGAGGTTGTAGATCACCTCGAACCGCGGGGTGCGGGGGGTGCGGTCCACGGCGGTGAGGTCGGTGAGCATGTTGAACCCCAGCCGCCCGTCGTCGCGGCAGAACGTGGCCACGTCCGCGATCCGGTCCTTGGCCACCACCACGCTCGTCTGGCCCCGGAACTCGTGGTGGCCGAGGACGGCGTCGCCGAACTCACCTTTCAGGATGTCCAC
Organism: Deferrisoma camini S3R1; assembly: GCF_000526155.1. NCBI lineage: Bacteria > Pseudomonadati > Thermodesulfobacteriota > Deferrisomatia > Deferrisomatales > Deferrisomataceae > Deferrisoma > Deferrisoma camini. The sequence goes on from NZ_JAFN01000001.1 coordinate 2,886,043, forward strand.
GATGGCGTTGAGGTCGCTCATGGCAGCCCCTCTCGATAGGGATTGCGCGCGCTAGCCGGCGGCCGCGGCGGTGTCGGGGCGGTCCGAGAACTTCTCCTGGGCGATCTTGTCCTGCAGCTTGATCAGCGCCGCCAGGAGCTGTTCCGGCCGGGGCGGGCACCCGGGCACGTACACGTCCACGGGCAGGAACTGGTCCACCCCCTGGACCGTGTTGTACACGTTGAAGATGCCGCCGGAGCAGGCGCAGGTGCCGTAGGCGATGACCCACTTGGGGTCGGGCATCTGGCGGTAGATCTTCTGGACCATGGCGGCCATCTTCTTGGTGACCGTGCCGGCCACGATCATCAGGTCGGACTGGCGGGGGGAGGGCCGGAACACCTCGGCGCCGAACCGGGCGATGTCGTAGGAGGCCGAGGAGGCCACCATCATCTCCAGGGCGCAGCAGGCCAGCCCGAAGGTGGCGGGCCAGATGGAGTTCTTCCGGGCCCAGCCCACCAGCTTCTCCAGGTTCGTCACCAGAACCGGGGGCAGCTTGGTCTCTACTCCCATTCCAGCACTCCTTTCCTCCAGATGTACGCGTACCCCACCAGGAGGATGAACAGGAACACGAGCATCTCGACGAACCCGAAGAGCCCCAGGGCCTTGAACTTCACGGCCCACGGGTACAGGAACACCACCTCGACGTCGAACACCAGGAACACCATGGCCACCAGGTAGTACTTGACGTCGAACGGCCGGCGGGCCCCCGGGTCCACGGTCATGCCGCACTCGTAGGTGGACAGCTTCTCCGAGTCGGGCCGCCGCGGCCCCAGCATGGCCGACATGAGCACCATGCCGAGCCCGAAGCCGGCCGCCAACAGGAACAGGATCAGGATCGGAACGTAGTTTTGGAGCATCCCATCCTCCCTGGGCCCCGGGAAGCCCCCGGGCTCGCCTCACTTTGTGAACGCCTGGAACAAGCCGCGCGGTATGCTACTCGGCCGGTTTTCGCGATGTCAAGGACAAACCGCCGTTGGTTCGGAACAAAGCGGCGTAACCGTGTAGAACCCCGACGATTTTGCTAGGCCTTCCGCCCCCGCAACTCCCCCCACCGGTTCATGCCGGCGAGCAGGAGACCCAGCGTGATGAACGCGCCCGGCGGCAGGATCATCACGATCACGGGCGAGAACCCGGGGCCCACCAGCGGCAGCCCGAACCAGGTGCCGTTGCCCAGGATCTCGCGCACGCTGCCGAGTAGGGTGAGGCTCAGGGTGAACCCCAGGCCCATGCCCAGGCCGTCGGCCACCGAAGCGGCCACCCCGTGCTTGGAGGCGAACGCCTCGGCCCGGCCCAGGATGATGCAGTTCACCACGATCAGGGGGATGAACACGCCCAGGGCCTTGTGGAGCTCGTGGGCGTAGGCGTTCATCACCAGGTCCACCACGGTCACGAACGAGGCGATCACCACGATGTAGGCCGGGATCCGCACCTTGGCCGGGATGACGGACCGGATCAGGCTGACCACCGCGTTCGAGCACAGGAGCACGAACGTGGTGGCGAGCCCCATGCCGATGCCGTTCACGGCCTCCGTGGTCACGGCCAGGGTCGGACACATGCCCAGCACCAGCCGGAACACCGGGTTCTCGCTGGCGATGCCCTTCCAGAACTCGAAGAACAGGGAGCCGGGCTTCTGTGCGCTCATGGGACGTTCCCGCTGGGAGCCCATCTTCATCCCTCTCCTCCGGGCGTGAAGATCTGGGACTTCGCGGCCTCGAACGCCTCCAGGGCCTCGCGGATGGCTTTGACCAGGGCCCGGGGCGTGATCGTGGCGCCGGTGATCTGGTCGAAGTCCCCCCCGTCCTTCTTCACGGCCCAGTTGGCGCTCCGGAGGCTCTTCCCCCGGAACTGGGCCAGGTACCCCGGGTCCGCGGCCTTGGCCCCCAGCCCGGGGGTCTCGGCGTGCTGCAGGATCACCACGCCGGTGACCCGGCCCTCCCGGTCCACCCCCACCAGGGCCCGGATCCATCCCCCGTACCCCTCGGGCGAGGCCGCCTCGAACGCGGCGCCCACGACCCGGCCGCCCTTGCGGCCCACGTAGTACGTGCGGCCGTTCACCACCCGGGCGTCCTGGTCCGGGGCGTTGTCGAAGGGGGGCAGCACGGCCCGCACGCCCCGGAGCAGCTCCTCGCGCAGGGCCTGGCGGATCGGCTCCTCGGTCAGGTCGTACACCTTGGCCAGGCCCAGGGCCGCCACCACGCACACCGTGGTGAGCACCAGCACCATCCGCGCCATGTCCCTCATGACGCCGCCCCTTTCGCGTCGGGCACCCAACCGAACTTCCGAGGCTTCGTGAACCGGTCGATCAGGGGCACCGTCGCGTTCATGAGGAGGATCGCGAAGCTCACCCCCTCGGGATAGCCTCCCCACAGCCGGATCACCGCGGTCAGGAGCCCGCATCCCACCCCGAACGCCCACCGTCCCCGGGCCGTCAGGGGGCTCGTGACCATGTCGGTGGCCATGTAGCACGCCCCCAGCACCGCCCCGCCGGTGACCAGGTGGAACCACGGGGGCACCACCTTGGCCGGGGCCCCGAGCCAGGCCGCGCCGGTGACGAGCACCAGGGTTCCCAGGAACGCCACCGGGATGTCCCAGGGGATGATCCGCTTCCAGAGCAGGTAGGCCGCGCCCACGAGGAGGAGCAGCTCCGACACCTCGCCGAGGCTCCCCGGCTGGAGCCCCACGAACAGCTTCCACCACGGGATGCCGGCCAAGGCATCGCCCAGGGCGCCGTGGGTGGCCACGGCGGTCTTGGCCGCGCCCAGGGGGGTCGCAGCGGTCACGGCGTCGGCCAGGGCGCCGCCCGGCACGGCCCAGTTGGTCATGGCCACCGGGAACGAGATCAGCAGGAACACCCGGGCCACCAGGGCCGGGTTGAACGGGTTCTGGCCCAGCCCCCCGAACACCTGCTTGCCGAGCCCGATCGCCACCACCCCCCCCAGGAGGGCCATCCACCAGGGGCTCGTGGCCGGCAGGTTCATGCCCAGCAGCAGCCCCGTGAGCACGGCGGAGCCGTCGGCCAGGGCGTTGGGTCGGCCGCGCAGCCGCAGGGCCCCCGACTCGGCGGCTGCGGCCCCGGCCACGCACCAACCGATCACCCAGGCGGCCCGCCACCCGAACGCGTACACCCCCCACACCACGGCCGGTGTCAGCGCCGCCACCACCTGCCACATGATCCGGGCGGTGGTGTCGCCCTGGAACACGTGGGGCGACGAGGACAGGATCCACTTGGGGTCGTTGGGGTTGGTCACGGTGTCAGCGTCCAATGCAAAGGTCGTACGTCGTGAGTCGGAAATCGTAAACCGTGAATGGTGAATCGTGAATGGTGAATGGTTTCGGATACATTCGGGAGGTTTTCTCGCCTCCCAGCCTTCCAGCTTTCTAGCTTTCTAGCCTCCCCCTACCCCCCCTTGCGGCGCCGGGCCATGACGCGGCCCTTGGCGTACCGGATCGCCTGCACGAGCGGGATCGCCGCCGGGCATACGAACGAGCACGACCCGCACTCGATGCAGTCCAGGGCGTTCCACTCGTCCGCCTCGGCCACCATCTCGTGGGCGATCAGGGTGCGCAGGGTGGTGGGCGCGAGCCCCATGGGGCAGGCGTCCACGCACCGGCCGCACCGGATGCACGGCCCCTCCGGGGCGGTACGCACCCGGTCCCGGGGCAGCAGGAGCACCCCCGAGGTGCCCTTGACCGCCGGCACGTCCGGGTCGTGGTGGGCGATGCCCATCATCGGCCCGCCCAGGATCAGCTTGCCCGGCTCGCCGCGCAGGCCGCCGGCCAGCTCGATCAGGTGCCGCACCGGCGTGCCGATGCGCACCCTCAGGTTCCGGGGCTCGGCCACGCCCTCACCGGTCACGGTGGTGATCCGCTCCACCAAGGGGCGGCCGACCGACACCGCGTCCCAGATGGCGGCCGCGGTGCCCACGTTCTGCACCACCGCGCCCACGGCCATGGGCAGCTGGCCCGAGGGCACCTCGCGGCCGGTGATCGCCTTGATGAGCTGCTTCTCCGCGCCCTGGGGGTACTTGACCGCCAGCGGCACCACCTCGGCGAACCCCTGCTCCCGGGCCTTCCGGCCGAGCAGCTCGATGGCGTCGGGCTTGTTCTCCTCGATGCCGATGTAGCCCTTGTCCAGCCCGAACACCGACAGGATGACCCTCAGCCCCGCCAGGATCCGGTCGGGCTCCTCCAGCATCAGCCGGTGGTCCGCCGTGAGGTAGGGCTCGCACTCCACCCCGTTGAGGATCACCGTGTCGATCTTGACCTCGGGCGGAGGCGAAAGCTTCACGTGGGTCGGGAACGTGGCCCCGCCCATGCCCACGATGCCGGCGGCCTGGATCCGCTGCCGGATCTCGTCGGGGTCGGCCCCGTGGGGATCGGTCAGGGGCTCCAGGTCGTCGGCCCACCGGTCGTCGCCGTCGGGCTCGATGATCACCGCAGGCTGGGGAGGCCCCAGGGGATGGGGTGCCGGCTCCACCCGGAGCACCTTGCCCGAGGTGGGCGCGTGCACCGGCACCGACACGAACCCCACGGCCTCGCCGATCGCCTGACCGGCCAGGACCCGGTCCCCTTTTTTCACCACCGGCCGGGCCGGCGCGCCGATGTGCTGGCTCAGGGGCACCACCAGCAGGTCCGGCAACGGGGCCGGCTCCACCGGCTTGGCCGCCGAGAGGTGCTTCTGGTCCGGCGGGTGCACGCCGCCCAGCGGGAACGTGCGGGCCGCCATCACGCCGCCTCCCCCTGCCCCCGCACCAGGGGCTCACCCTCATGGATCGCGTTCACCGGGCAGGACTCCATGCACTGGGAGCAGGCGATGCACTTCTCGGGGTCCACCCGGTGGGGCTGCTTACGCTCCCCCGCGATCGCGTCCACCGGGCAGACCTTGGCGCACTTGGTGCAGCCGATGCAGGCGTCCTCGTCGATCCGGGCCCGGTGGCGCACCTCCACCAGGTCGTCGATGGTGGAGGTGGGGCACACGGTGGCGCACAGCCCGCACGAGGTGCACTTCTCCGGATCGATCCGGGCCAGGTCCCGATCCATGGAGATGGCCCCGAAGGGGCAGGTCTTCTCGCACCGGCGGCACCCGATGCACCCCACCGAGCACACGGCCTTGACCGCCTTGCCCCGGTGGGGGTTCGTGCACCGGATGTACACGAGCCGGTCGGCCGGAACGAGATCGATGATCCGCTTCGGGCACGCCTCGACGCAGGCGCCGCACCCGGTGCACTTCTCGCGATCCACGTGGGCCAGCCGGTCGGGCCCCACGTGGATCGCGTCGAAGGGGCAGGCCCGCTCGCAGCTCCCCAGTCCCATGCAGCCGTAGTCGCACCGCTTGGGCCCCCCGCCCACCAGGGCGGCCGCCCGGCAGTCCGGGATGCCCGCGTACCGGCCCCGGTCGGGAGCCACGTCCGGGGACCCCTTGCAGTGGACCACGGCCACCCGCTGCACCGTCTCGCCCGCGTCCACCCCGAGGATCCCGGCCACGGCCTGGGCCACGTCGCCCCCCCCCGGGATGCAGGCCGTGGGCGCCGCCTCGCCCTCTACCAACGCCTGGGCCAGGGCCGAGCATCCCGCGTACCCGCAGGCCCCGCAGTTCACCCCGGGCAGAACGCCCTCGATCTGCTCCACCCGGGGATCCACCTCGACCCGGAACCGCAGGCTCGCCACCGCCAGCCCCAGGGCGGCCAGCAGCCCCAGCAGCCCCAGCACACCGACCGCGGGAATCACGGCACCCTCACTGCTTCACCAGGCCGGCGAACCCCAGGAACGCCAGGGAGAGAAGGCCCGCGGTCACCAGGGCCACGGCCGTGCCCTGGAACGCCTTGGGCACGTCGGCCACCGCGATCCGCTCGCGCATGCCGGAGAAGAGGACGAGGGCCAGGCCGAACCCAAGGGACGCGCCCACGCTGAACACCACGGTCTCCAGGAACCCGTGGCCCTTCTGCACGTTGAGCACGGCCAGGCCCAGCACGGCGCAGTTGGTGGTGATCAGGGGAAGGAAGATGCCCAAGGCCTGGTGGAGCGCCGGGCTCGCGTACTGGACCACCATCTCCACCAGCTGCACCAGGGCGGCGATGACCAGGATGAACGCGATGGTCTGGAGGTACTCGAGGCGCAGGGGCACCAGGACCAGGGTCTGGAGGAACCAGGTGACCACGCCGGCCACGGTCATGACGAACAGGACCGCCAGGCTCATGCCCACCGCGGTCTCGGTGCGCTTGGACACCCCCAGGAAGGGGCAGATCCCCAGGAACCGCGCCAAAACGAAATTGTTCACGAGCACGGCGCTGAGGAAGAGCAGTCCCAGTGCTGCCATCGGCCCACCTTTTTCAGCAAACCAAACAAAACAGTAACGAAATCGAACGAGACCGGCCCCTCCCCCGGAGGGCGGGCGGCCCGCAGCGTATGAAAACGATCACAAGCTTGTCAAGAACCCCGGCTCTCCCCCGCCCGCCACCAGCGGTACAGCCCCTCGCCGGTGCCGAACCTCCGCTCCAGGGCCGCGTGCCACCCCTGCAATCTTTGTTCCAGACCGGACACGGCCCCCTCGGCCTCCTGCGGATCGCCGAACACCACCGCGGCGAACACACCCCGAGCTCCCGCGAAGTCGTCCGTGTCGCCCGCGGGCTCGGGCAGGCCCAACGCCTCGGCCAGGGCCCGGGCCGGCCCCGAGCACAGGAACCCAAAGCACAAGGGGGCCCTCCAGGGCCCCAGCACACACCCGTTCGGGGAGAGGTATGCGCACCCCACCCCCGTGGCCACCCGGCCGGTCCGGCGCTCGCGGACCCGGAACCGGGGGGGCACGGGACGGCGCGCGCACAGATGCCGCCGGGCCCGTTCCAGGGCCTCGACCACCTCCGGGGGAAACCGGCCCTCGTCGCCGAGGCCCGGGATCCAGTACCCGTCGGCCACCCCCGCCTGGCAGCACCCCGCAAACACTCCCTCGAGCACCTCGACGTCCGCGGCCGGAAGGCGGGGGTGGGCCAGCCGGGTCACCTCGACGCACCGGGCGCAGAACGCCGAGGTCCACGCCGAGAAGAACCCCTGCAGGGCCCGGCCCGCCCGTTCGTAGGCCCGGACGCGCAGCCCGACCGGCGTCCTCATCCCCCGAGCCGGGCCACCACCTTTCGGAACTCCTCGCTCTGGGCCAGCGCCCGGAAGGTGTCCATCAGGGCCTCCCGAAAGGCGGCCTCCGCCCGGCGGGCCGTGTTGCCCGGGGACTTCACCTGGTTCTCGGCCTCCACCTTCACCTTGGAGAGCACGTTGCCGTCCCGGTCCACGAACGACACGGCGTAGGCCACCCGCACCCGGATCTCGTCCATCACCGTGCCGGGCACCTCTTCGAGGGAGAACTCCCGCAGCTCCAGGTCCAGGTAGATGCGGGCCTTGCCCTGGGACGAGGCCTCCAAACCCCGGTGGAGCAGGTATCGGCGCAGCTCCTGGGCCACGTAGGCCGCGGGGTCGGCTTCCAGAAAGGCGTCCTGGGGGGTCTTTTCGAACCGGGTGTACAGCACCCCCACCCGCTGCCCGGCCCGTTCCGGCGGCCGGGCGTCCCGCACCTGCCGGACCCAGAACGACCACGCGGCCGGGGTGTCGCTCCACCCCGGCTGGGCCTCCATCGGCACCGGCCCGGGATTGAGGATCACCGCCTTGGGGGCGCAGGCCCAAAGCGAGAAAAGGCCCAGGACCGCGACGATTCGAACCAGCGCTCGGCTCATGGGGGAACCTCCTTTTTGGGCCTTCGGCCCGCTGGAAAGCTGGAACGCTAGAAGGCTGGAACGCTAGGAAGCTGGGAGGCCAGGAGGCCGAAAACCTTCTCTGGCTCCCAGCGGTTTCGGGTAACTTCGGTTTTCGGTCGTTGGTCGTCGGTCGTTGGTCGTTGGCCGCAAAGCCGTGGCTATTTGGGTCGTCGGTTTCCGGTCGCCGGGCCGGGGCGACATGGTAGCCCAGGCTCGTGGGGAACGGAAGCGGGGGGCTAGCGTAGCGTTTCCTAAATCTCGTAGTACTCCAGGGGGTGGGGCTGGGGGCCCCTCCTTCGCTGAACGGCCTCGCAGGGGCCGCCTCGGCGCGGTCCGCTGCGGCGCGTGAGAGCACGCGCCGCGGCCGCTCCCCTGGCGCCGGGCGGCCCAGGCTGCTCGGCCGTCGCGCTTCGTCGGAGCCCCCAGCCCCACCGAAGCAATCCGCATACGTTTTCGCGAAACGGAACGCTAGAACGTGATGGAATCCTGGAGGTTTTCAAGCCTCCTAGCGTCCTAGCGTCCTAGCGGAAAAAACGTTTGACCCGAGCGAGCCGGCTCCATAAACTTCGCCGTTTCGCCGGACGAGCCATGGACCGCAGACGATTCGAACAGATCGCAGAAGATCAGCTGGCCGCCCTGCCCCGGGCCCTGCTGGACCGCATCGACAACGTGACGATCTGGGTGGAGGACTGGCCCGACCCCCAGACCCTCGCGGAGATGGGGATCCGTGAGCGGGACGGGCTGCTGGGACTGTACCAGGGCTGGCCCCTGTCGGAGCGGACCCACGACATCGTGGCCCGACTGCCGGACCGGATCGTCCTGTTCCAGGGCCCCATCGAACGCTACGCCGCCGCCTGGGGCGTGCCGGTGGAGGAGGTCGTCCGCGACACCCTCGTCCACGAGATCGGCCACTACCTGGGCCTGTCCGAGGCCCAACTCCGCCGCCTCGAAAGAGGAGGCTGACCCACGGGAGGGACGCCCGTGAAGCGAGCCGCGGGTCCCATCAGACTGCAAGGTTTCAACAACCTGACCAAGAGCCTGTCGTTCAACATCTACGACATCTCCTACGCCCGAAGCCCGGAGGCCCGGCGCGAGTACCTGGAGTACATCGACGAGGAGTACAACTCCGAGCGCCTCACCCGGATCCTCACCGAGGTGGCGGACATCATCGGCGCCAACATCCTGAACCTGGCCAGCCAGGACTACGACCCCATGGGCGCCTCGGTGACCGTGCTGGTGGCGGAGGAGCCGGTGCAGATCCCGGCGCCACAGGCCCAGGTGGCCCACCTGGACAAGAGCCACCTGGCGGCCCATACCTACCCCGAGTCCGACGGGTCCAGCGGCATCTCCACCTTCCGGGTGGACATCGATGTGAGCACCTGCGGCCAGATCTCGCCTTTGAAGGCCCTGAACCACCTGATCCGCAGCTTCGAGTCCGAGGTGGTGGTGATCGACTACCGGGTGCGGGGGTTCACCCGGGACGTGGACGGCCGGAAGCACTTTCTGGATCACGACATCCGCTCGATCCAGGAGTTCATCGACCCGGAGATCCTGGCCGAGTACCATACGGTGGACATCAACATCTACCAGGAGAACCTCTTCCACACGAAGATGATGCTCCGGGACCTGGAGCTCGACCGGTTCCTGTTCGGGGACGCGGCCGAGGACCGGCCCCCGGACGAGCGGCGCCACATCCGGGCCCTGCTGGAGCGGGAGATCACCGAGATCTTCTACGGCAAGAACATCTTCGGGTGATCCCGCACGGGGCCTCCAATCGGGCCGGAAACCGCTGATTTTTCACCGTTTCGTCGGTGGACATTCATCGACGGACGGCCCCACCCCGGACCCCCACGGAGGCCCTGCGGTTCCCCCGGGCCCCCAGCCCCTCCCCCCCCACCCCCCTGCCGGGGTTGGCACGCCCCTTGCGTTGCCGTCGGATCCGGGGAACCGCGGAGGCATCCGGGGACCCCCGACCATCGTACCCACACTCGGAGATCGCCATGATCACCGCCGGGATCGACGTGGGCAGCAAGAACATCAAAGCGGTCGTGCTGCGCGACGGCCGGATCGCCGGAGAAGCCGTGGGCAGCGGGGGGTTCGAGCAGCTGGCCCGGGCCACGGAGCTGCTGAAGCAGGCCGTCCGAGCCGCTGGATGCGCCACCGCGGACCTGACCCACATCACGGCCACCGGCGCCGGCCGCACCGCCGTGGCATTCGCCCACTCCACCGTGACGGGCGTCACCGCGGGCGCGCGCGCGGCCAATCACCTGTTTCCCGGAGCCAGGACGGTAGTGGAGGTGGGGGCCGAGGAGAGCCGGGCGGTCAAGACCGACGGCGCCGGCAGGGTGCTGGACTCGGCCGTGAACGAGAAGTGCGCCGCCGGGTCCGGGAGCTTCACCGAGTCGATGGCCCGGGCCCTGGGCATGACCCTGGAGGAGTTCGCGGTGAGGAGCACCCAGAGCACGGCCCGCATCCCGATGAACGCCCAGTGCACGGTGTTCGCCGAGAGCGAGGTGGTCAACCTCATCCACTCCGGGGTCGATCCGAAGGACATCGCCCGGGCCGTGCACGACGCCATCGCCTCGAGGGTGGCGGCCATGGTGCGGCGGGTGAAGCTGGAGGGCGAGGTGGTCCTGCTCGGCGGCATGGCCCGCAACCCCGGGTTCGTGAAATGCCTGAAGGAGAACCTTGAGGTGGAGACCCTCCTCATTCCCGACCGACCCGAGCTGGCGGACGCGCTGGGGGCGGCCCTGGTGGCGGCCGACCGGGCGGGCGCCGCGCCGGGAGGACGGCCATGATGATGGCTCTCCGGCAGGAGTACTGGCGCTGGGCAGAGGGCTCGTGGGCCGACCCGGACCGGCACTGGAAGGACGCCCGGGTCGTCACCCTGGGGATCGACGTGGGAAGCGTGAGCTCCGAGGCCGTGGTGTGCCTGGACGGGGAGCTCTACGCATTCAACACGGTGCGCACGGCGGCCGGATCGGTGGAGTCGGCCGAGAACGCCATGAAGGGGGTGTTCGAGCGCACGGGCCTTCGGTTCGACGACATCCACTACGTGGTCGGCACGGGCTACGGCCGGGTCAACCTGCCGTTCGCCCACAAGGCCATCACCGAGATCGCGTGCCACGGCCGGGGAGCCAACTACATGGGCGGGCCGTCGGTGCGGACCATCCTCGACATGGGGGGCCAGGACTGCAAGGCCATCCGGGTGGACGAGCGGGGCAAGGTGACCAACTTTCTCATGAACGACAAGTGCGCGGCCGGCACCGGTCGGGGCATGGAGGTGATCGCCGACCTGCTGGAGGTGCCGATCGAGGAGCTCGGGCCCCGCTCGTTCGACATCGACGAGGAGCCGGCGGCGGTCTCGGACGTGTGCGTGGTGTTCGCCAAGAGCGAGGCCATGGCGCGGCTCAAGGACGGGTGGAGCAAGAACAAGGTCATCGCGGCGTACTGCCGTGCCATGGCCGAGCGGGTGGCGGCGCTGCTGCAGCGGGTGGGGGTGGAGCCGGAGTTCTTCATCACCGGCGGCATCTCCAAGAACATCGGGGTGGTGCGCCGGATCGAGGAGATCATCGGCGTGAAGGCCCTGCCCACCTCCTACGACACCCAGATCGCCGGAGCCCTGGGAGCGGCCCTGTTCGCCCACGCCCTCTATCTGAAGGCACAGGGGAAGCCGCAGGCGGCGTAGCGCGCGGGCACCTTCCGGAGGAAAACACGTGATCGCCCACTACGGGTATCAGGACGCGGAAGGGGAGTTCTTCATCACCATCGACACGGACCGCTGCGCCCGGTGCGACGGCAAGCCCTGCGTGGCGGCCTGCCCGAGGGGGGTGTTCACGGTGGAGGAGGACCCCTACGGCGAGACCGTGGTGGCCGTGGACGACCGGCGGCGCAAGCGGCTCAAGTACGAATGCGCGGGGTGCAAGCCGGCCGGCGACCGCCCCCCCCTGCCCTGCGTGCGCGCCTGCCCGTGGGGCGCGATGACCCACAGCTGGTAGCTCCGGTAGGCCGCGAGGATTCCCCCATGACCGATCGAGACCCCGCCGGAGGCCGGCCTCCCCACCCCGACCCCGCAGAGCTCGAGCAGGCGGGGTGGGTGCGGCGCAGCGTGGCGTCCGAGCCCCGGCTCAGCGAGATCGTGGAGACCTACCGCTCCCTGGGGTACGAGGTGCGCCTGCTACCGGCCGCGGCCGTGTGCGGCAGCGGGAAGGAGGGGGCGGCGTGTACGGCGTGCTTCGACGGAGACCCGGACCCAAACCGCTACCAGGTGGTGCTCACCCGGGAGCTCGAGGAGTGACGGCCTCCCAGCGGGCCAAGGGCCCAGACCGACGACCGCGGACCGGAGACCGACGACCCTTCTAGCCTCCTAGCCCGCATTATTCATGAGCGTTCGTCGCGAAACCGTCGAGTGTGCGTCAGGTCGGGGCAAGCGCAGCAACGAGGGGCGCAGGCGTACTGGACGGTACGTCGAGCCCCGAGGCGCGAGCACGCCCCGAGATGGCGTGCAATCGGCGGTTGCAGCAGAAGGCTTCATGAATAATGCGGGCTAGCCTTCCAGCTTTCCAGCGGTCTTCCCGCGGGCCGAAGGCCCAAAAGGTGGTGCGATGAGCCTGAGCGTGATCGTACGGGTGATGAAGCCCGAGGACCTGGACGCGGTGGTCGCGATCGACGAGAAGATCACCGGGACGCTCCGGGAGGAGTACTACCGGTACCGCTTCAAGGTGGCCACTTTGAACGATACGCAGATCAACGCCTCGCTGGTGGCCGAGGCGGACGGCCGGGTGGTAGGGTTCCTCATGGGCACGCTCTTTTCGGGTGAGTTCGGGATCCCGGAGAGCTCGGCCGTGGTGGACACCCTGGGGGTGGACCCGGAGTTCCAGGACCGGGGGGTCGGCGGCGCGCTGTTCGATCAGTTCCGGACGAACATGAAGGCCGCCGGGGTCGAGCGGATCTACACCCTGGTGGACTGGAAGGACTTCGGGCTGCTGAAGTTCTTCGGAAACATGGGGTTCGTGCCCAGCCAGCGCCTGAGCCTCGAGCTGCCGGTCCTGTACTGACGCGACGTCATCGGCGAGAGCCAGGAGTACCGCCATGAACAAGACCGACGAACTGGGACCGGTGGTCGAGATGGAGGCCACCCGGTACTCGGCCGACGGCGTCTCACCCGTGGAGGTGAACGTTCCCACCGAGGTGCCGGTCACCATCGTGGCCAACGACACTGAGGTGGCGACCCTCATGTGCACCCCCACGGACCTCCCCCACCTCGTCCTCGGGTTCCTGTTCTCGGCAGGCGTGATCCGGTCGAAGGAGGAACTGGGGGCCTGCCGGGTGGACCCGGTGCGGTGGGTGGCCGAGTGTGAGCTGAGCCGGGACCCGGACGTGGAGCTCCTGAACAGGCGGGTCTATACCTCGGGGTGCGGCAAGGGGGTGATGTTCGCCAACGTGGCCGAGCTGGCCGCCCGGAGGCCGCTGACCACGGCCCTGACCGTGACCAGCCGCCAGATCGACCGGCTCGCGTCCGCGTTGCAGGGCGCCTCCCCCCTGTACCGCCGGACCCGGGGCATCCACACGGCCGCACTCAGCGAGGCGGGCTCCCTGCCCACGGCCTGGTTCGACGACGTGGGCCGGCACAACGCGGTGGACAAGGCCATCGGCCACGGGTTGGCCGAGGGCACCGACCTCGGCGCCTGCGTCCTGCTCAGCTCGGGCCGGACCTCCTCGGAGATCCTGCACAAGGCCCGCCGGGCCGGGATCCCGGTGGTCATGTCGCGCAGCGTCCCCACCCACCAGTCCGTGCTCCGGGCCCGGGACATGGGGGTCACCCTGATCGGCCGGGCCAAGGGCAAGGGGTTCGTCGTGTACGCCCATGCCGAGCGCGTGGTCCCCGCTACCCCTTCGAGCGGAAGCCCTGATAGGTAGGCCCCAGGCGCCCGGCGCTCCACCAGACCCCATGCCCCCCGACTCCGATGTCGAGACGAGCTTTCGACCGACGACCAACGACTAACGACCAACGACCGAAGTTACTGGCATCGGGGGCCCTTGCATTGTCTCGGCCTCGCGGCACACTGCCTTCATGCCCCCATCGTCTCGATCCACGGCAACCCAACGGGAGAACAGGAGGAGCCATGAGCGACGTTTCCTTTACGACCCGGTTCCTGCGGGAGGACGATCTGGACGCGGTGGTCGCGATCGACCAGAAGGTGCTCGGGAGCTCCCGACGGCAGTACTACGAGACCAAGTTCGAGAAGCTCTTCGGAACCCCCGACTATCTACCCGTCTCGTTTGCCGCCGAGACCGCGGAGGGGAAACTCATCGGATTCGTCATGGCGGAGCTGTACATCGGGCAGTACGGGATCTCCCAGGAGGGCGCCACCCTCGACACGATCGGCGTGGATCCCGACTACCAGAAGCTGGGGGTGGGCCAGACCCTGATCAACGAGCTGCTCGACCACCTCCGGCAGCTCGGCGTGCAGAAGATCAACACCCTGGTCAACTGGGACGACTACCAAATGATCCGGTTCTTCAGCACCAACCAGTTTGCGCCGTCGCGCACCATCAACCTGGAACGGGAGCTGTGAGCTCCCGGGCCGCCCCCTCTCCATGTAACTTCGGTCGTTGGTCGTCAGTCGTCGGTCAGGGGCCTTCGGCCCGCTGGGCGGCTCAAAGGCTAGAAGGCTAGAAGGCTGAAAACCTCTTTTATCTTCTGGCAGTTGTGCAGGCTTACGCCAAAGTCCGGGGGCATGAGTTTCAGGAACCAGAATTCAGCGGACCGAAGACAGGAAAAGTCCACGGGCACGCTCCTGCATCCGACATTGCAACCTGTCCTCTGAAGTCTGTCTTCTGGCTCCTGGCCCGCAGGGGCCTGAGGGAACTTCCCAGGCGCCGCCGCGTGCGGCGCCTTTTCTGTCCCGCGCCGCAGGGCCGGATTCGATCAGAGTTCACCCGGAAAACGGTTAACTTTTACCAGCTCCTCGGGCCTTGAGCGCCCTTCTGTGGAATCGGCATCAACCTTCCGGTTGGCATATGGATTGCAGCGGAGAAAGGGCCCGGAAAAAGCCGTTTTCGGCTTGACGGTTCCCGCCGGGGTGACAACATCACCGCACCGGCCGGGCCCCCAAAGAGCACGGCATCGAAAACCGAAGAGGGAGTGCCATGCGGTACGCGGAAACAGGCTTTCGTCTGGAGATCGACCTCACCCGGGGAAGCATCCAGAAGGTGCCCACCGACCCCTCTTGGACCGAGATGTTTCTCGGCGGCCAGGGCACGGCCGCCAAGATCCTGTGGGACCGGGTCGGGCCCGAGGTGCAGGCCTTCGACCCGGAGAACCTGCTCATCTTCACCGCCGGGCTGCTGGTGGGCACGCCGGTGCCGGGCGCCAACCGCACCGTGGTGAACACCATCTCCCCCCAGACGGGCCTCTACGCCCATTCGATCTTCGGCGCGTTCTTCGGCCCCGAGCTCAAGCACGCCGGCTACGACCAGATCGTGTTCCGGGGCAAGGCCCCCGACCTCGTGTACCTGTGGATCCACAACGACAAGGTGGAGCTCCGGGACGCCACCCACCTGCGGGGCAAGGGGGCGCAGGAGACCGCCCGGCTGATCCGCGAGGAGCTGGGTGTGCCCGAGGCCCAGGTGGCGGCCATCGGCCTGGCCGGGGAGAACCGGGTGTACATGGCCACCATCGAGCACTCGAGCGCCAGCGCCTCGCGGGGCGTGGGCGCGGTGATGGGGGACAAGCGGCTCAAGGCCATCGCGGTGCGGGGCACCCAGGACCTGCAGCTGGCCAAGCCCGAGAAGATCTTTCAGCTCTCCCTCGACATGTTCAAGGCGATCTCCGAGAACCCGTTCACGGGCGACATCATGGCCCACGAGGACGACGAAGAGTTCCACGTGGACAACTTCGCCTGGGGCAACGCCCGCAAGCGGATCAAGGGGTTCTGGAACAAGGAGCGCGAGGAGCGCTGGAAGAAGATCAGCGAGAGCGTCCGGCTGCGCTGGACCGGGTGCTACAACTGCCCCAAAGACTGCCACCAGGCCATCAAGGTGCCCGGCCACGAGACCTATTTCCAGAAGTGCTACAGCAAGCTGACCTACGCCATGGCGGCGTACAAGGAGATCGACTTCAACTACCAGATCCTGGCGAAGACCCAGGCCTACGGGCTCGACGGGTTCTCCACCCCCCAGGTGCTGGCGTTCGCGGTGGAGCTGTACGAGGCGGGCATCCTGACCGACGAGGACCTGCCGGGCTTCCCGGAGGACAACGGGGACCGGTTCTTCTACCTGCTGGAGAAGATCGTGCGGCGCGAGGGGGTGGGCGACGCCCTGGCGAACGGGGTGTACCACGCGGCCCGGCAGATCGGGCGGGGCGCGGAAAAGTACGACCACAACACGATGAAGAAGTTCGAGCAGGTGCCCCTGAAGCTGAAGATGATCAACTTCCCGTACTTCCTGATGTACGCGACGGGCGAGAAGATGAACATCACTCAGATCGAGGGCTCGTACCCGCAGGTGCCCATCGCGGACAAGAAGGAGCGGGAGGAGTTCGTGAAGCGGTGGGAGGCGGCGCCGGAGCGGTTCAAGAAGTGGTACCTGGAGTGGGAGCCCCGGACCCATCCCCCGCTGGAGGCGGCCGTACACATCTGCGACTGGAACGAGACCATGCACTACATCGACGACGCGATCGGGATGTGCGCGTTCCTCTCGTCGTTCCGGGGCCAGTTCGGGGGGCAGCCGCCGTACCACATCTACAACCTGCCCAAGTTCATCGCGGCGGCCGCCGGGATCGAGCTCACGCCCCAGGAGCTTTGGAACCTGGCCCGACGGAACCGAAACCTGATCCGGGCGATCAACGTGCGCCGGGGGCTGCGCCGCAAGGACGAGCGCCCGCCGGAGGACCACTGGCAGATCCGCGACCCGGAGAAGGAGCAGAAGGTCCTGAGCGACTACTACACGTTCAAGGGGTGGACCCAGGACGGCATCCCGACCATCGGAACCCTGGAGAAGCTGGGGCTGGCCGACGTGGCCCAGGACCTGGTGCGGCGGGGGATCCTGTCGGAGGACGACCGGGAGCCGGTGTTCCAGGATGTTTCGGCGTAGTGAAGGGGCGGCACCGACTTTTTCCTTCGTCGCCGCCTAGCGGCCTGGCCGCCAAGCCGCCCAGCTGGCAGCGGAGTCAGCCATGACGGAGAAACGCATCATCAAGACGATCAAGGTGGATCCGGACAAGTGCATCGGGTGCCGGGCGTGCGAGCTGGCGTGCTCGGCGTTCCACGCGAAGCCGCGCTACAGCAGCGCGAACCCGGCGCGCTCCCGGATCCGCGTGGTGTTCGACGAGCTGAACGACATCTACTTTCCCATCCGCTCGGTGGCCTACACCCCGGCGGAGTGTGCGGGCCGCCACGCCTACGTGCTGCAGGGGAAGGAGTACCCCGAGTGCGCCTTCTGCGGGAACATCTGTCCGTCGCGCGACTACTTCTACGAGCCGGACTCCAAGCTCCCCCTGAAGTGCGACATGTGCGAGTCCACGCCGGAGCTGGAGGAGCCGGTGTGCGTGGCGGTGTGCCGGGTGAACGCGCTGACCTACGAGGTGCGGGAGGAAGAGGTGGCCGCGGGCGAGGAGGGGCCGGACGAGCTGGAGATCGGCCTGGAGGCCCTGGCGGACGAGTACGGGCTGGACAAGGTGCTCGACGCGGTCGCCCGGATCGCGGGCAAGGGATGAGGTGGGGCCGCCTTTGACTCGACCACAAGGTAGGGACGCTTCATCGGGGGACGGGGACAAGGGACCTGCCTCCGGCCGGGCGCGAAGCCGGGCATCGAGATTCGCCGCGCAGGCACGGGTCAGGAGAGCTGGTTTCATGGCAACTCCGTGGGATCCGAACCATTTCGCGGTCCGAGCGTCAGAGGCGCTGCGCGGCGAGCTAAGGGGCCGCGCCCGGCTCTCCGGCAGGCCCCTTGCCCCTCCATGGGCTCGGCAGCAACCCGAGAGCCGCCCGGCCGCCTAGCTGCCCAGTGGGCCGAAGGCCCCGACCATTGACCGACCACCGACGACCGAAGTGACAATGGAAAACGTAGCCGACTACCGAGAGATCCGTGAGCTGATCCGCACGACCGGGGGCGAGGCGTTCCAGAACTGCTTCCAGTGCGGCATGTGCGACGTGGTGTGCCCCTGGAACCGGGTTCGGCGGTTCAGCATGCGAAAGATCGTGCGCCAGGCCGCGTTCGGCATGACCGAGATCGAGAACGAGGAGATCTGGCGGTGCACCACCTGCGGCCGGTGCCCCCAGCGGTGCCCCCGGGACGTCAGGCAGATCGACTCCGGCATGGCCCTGCGGCGGCTCGCCACGGAGTACGGCGTGTTCCCGGAGAACGTGCGGCCCGTGCGGGCGGTGAGCGGGAACCTGAGCACCCAGGGCAACCCGTTCGGGGAGCCCCGGGAGGACCGGGCCGCCTGGGCCGAGGGCCTGGGGGTGCCCGCGTACGAAGAGGGCATGGAGCTCCTGTACTTCACGGGGTGCTACTTCGCCTACGACCGCCGCCTGCGGAAGGTGGCGGTGGCCACGGCCAAGCTGCTGCAGAAGGCCGGAGTCCGGTTCGGCATCCTGGGCGAGGCCGAGACCTGCTGCGGGGAGAGCATCCGCAAGGCCGGGGACGAGGAGCTGTTCAAGAGGCTCGCCCGCCAGAACATCAAGGCGTTCATCGACCGCGGGGTGAAGCGGGTGCTGGTGAACTCACCCCACTGCTACCACACGTTCCGGAACGAGTACCCGGAGTTCATGGTGCACTTCGAGGTGGTGCACGTCAGCGAGTATCTCCTCGAGCTGGTGAGGGAGGGGCGGCTGGAGCTCGGGGGCGGGTACGCCGGACGGGTGACCTACCACGACCCGTGCTATCTGGGCCGCCACAACGGCATCTTCGACCCGCCCCGGGAGCTCCTTCGGCGGGTGCCGGGCCTGGAGCTCGTGGAGATGCCGGACACGGGCATCGACAGCCTGTGCTGCGGGGGCGGGGGCGGCCGGATCTGGATGGACACGCCCAAGGCGGAGCGGTTCTCGGAGCTGCGGGTGCGCCAGGCGCTGGACGCCGGGGCCCAGGTGCTGGTGACGGCGTGCCCCTACTGCATCGCCAACTTCGAGGACAGCCGGCTGGGGCTCGACGACGAGCAGTCCCTGGAGGTCAAGGACCTGACCGAGGTGCTGGCCGAGGCGCTGTGAGCCTCGCTTTTCCGCCTCCTGGCATTCCAGCTTTCCAGCGGCCCGCGAAGCGGGCCTTACGAGGGACATCGTGAGCAACGAAGCACTGGAGCGCGTTCAGCAGATCCAAAGGCTCCTGGGGAACCGGGAGTTCGGCGACGTGATGATCGTGGGGGGCGGCATCAGCGGGATCCAGGGCGCCCTGGACCTGGCCACGGCCGGGTTCAAGGTGTACCTGGTGGACAAGGCTCCGTCCATCGGCGGGCGCATGGCGCAGCTCGACAAAACCTTCCCCACCAACGACTGCTCCATGTGCATCGAGTCGCCCAAGTTCGTGGAGTGCCACCGGCACCCGAACATCGAGATCATCACCTACGCCGAGGTGGCCGAGGTGGAGGGCGAGGCAGGGGACTTCACCGTGACCCTGGTGAAGAAGCCCCGGTACGTGCGCGAGGACCGGTGCACCGGCTGCGGGGTGTGCGCCGAGTACTGCCCGGTGGAGTACCCGGACGAGTTCAACCAGGGCATCTCCCTGAGCAAGGCGGTGCACATCTACTTCGGCCAGGCGATCCCGCTGGTGCCGTACATCGACCAGAGCTGCCTGTACCTCAAAGAGAAGAAGTGCCGCATCTGCGTGGAGGTGTGCAAGGCCCGGGCGATCGACTTCAACCAGAAGCCCGAGAAGGTGACGATCAAGGTGGGCGCGGTGATCCTCGCGCCCGGGTTCAGCCCGTACGACCCGAAGCGTAAGCCGGAGTACCGGTACGGGGAGTACCCCAACGTGGTGACCAGCCTGGACTTCGAGCGGATCATGTGCGCCACCGGCCCGAACGAGGGTGAGATCCTGCGGCCCTCGGACGGCCGCCACCCACACAAGATCGCGTGGCTCCACTGCGTGGGCTCGCGGCAGGTCACCGAGGGGGCCAACAGCTACTGCTCGGCGGTGTGCTGCACCTACACCCAGAAGCAGGTCATCCTCACCAAGGACCACGACGCCGACGCCGAGTGCACGGTGTTCCACAACGACATCCGGTCCTACGGCAAGGACTTCGAGCGGTTCTACCAGCGGGCGGCCGCCCTGCCCGGGGTGCGGTTCATCCGCAGCTACGCCACGATCGTGCGCGAGGACCCCGAGACCCACAACGTGGTGGTGCGCTACACCACCCCGGAGGGGGTTCGGGAGGAGGAGTTCGACCTGGTGGTGCTCTCGATCGGCCTGAGCGCGCCCCAGGACGCCGAGCGCCTGGCCGAGACCTTCGGGATCGACCTCAACGAGCACGGGTTCTGCCGGATCTCCCCGGCCAACCCGATGAGGACCGCCCGGCCCGGGGTGTTCGTGAGCGGGGCGTTCCAGGGCCCCCTGGACATCCCCGAGGCCGTGGTGAGCGCGAGCGGCGCGGGGAGCCAGTGCGGCGAGCTCCTGGCCAAGCGCCGGGGCAAGCTCGTGAAGGAGAGGGTCTACCCGCTGGAGCGGGACGTCTCCGGCGAGGAGCCGCGGGTGGGCGTGTACGTGTGCCACTGCGGGGCGAACATCGGCCGGGTGGTGGACATCCCCGGCACGGTGGAGTTCGCCAAGACCCTTCCGAACGTGGTGCACGCCGAGGAGAGCATCTTCATCTGCTCGACCGACGCGGCCCAGCGCCTGGCCCAGTCGATCCAGGAGCACAAGCTCAACCGCGTGGTGGTGGCGGCCTGCACCCCCCGAACCCACGAGCCCCTGTTCCGCGACACCCTGCGGGAGGCGGGGATCAACCAGTACTACTTCGAGATGGCCAACATCCGGGAGCACTGCTCGTGGGTGCACTCCCGCGAGAAGGAGGAGGCCACCCGGAAGGCCCGGGAGATCATCCGGATGGCGGTGGCCCGGGCGGCGCGCCTGGAGCCCTTAGAGGAGTTCGAGCTTCCGGTGAACAAGACCGCCTTGGTGGTGGGGGGCGGGGTGTCGGGCATGACCACGGCGCTCAGCATCGCCCAGCAGGGCTACCGGGTGCACCTGGTGGAGAAGACCGACGAACTGGGCGGCGTGGCCCGGCGGCTTCACCACACCCTGGACGGCCTGGACGTGCAGGCGTTCGTCCAGGACCTGATCCGGAAGGTGTACCGCCACCCTTTGATCCAGGTGCACACCGGCGCCCGGATCGTGGAGGCCACGGGCTACGTGGGCAACTTCGTGACCCGGATCGAGACCGCCGGCGGCCGGACCGAGGAGATCGCCCACGGAGCGGCCGTGGTGGCGATCGGGGCCGAGGAGTACCGGCCCACCGAGTACCTCTACGGCGAGAGCGACCGGGTCCTGACGAACCTGGAGCTGGAGGGGGCGATCGCCCGGGCCGAGGACCGGGTGCGGCAGGCCGAGACCGTGGTGATGATCCAGTGCGTGGGGTGCCGCAACGAGGAGCGCAACTACTGCTCGCGCGTCTGCTGCAGCCACTCGGTGAAGAACGCCTTGAAGCTCAAGGAGGAGAACCCCGACCGGGACGTGTACATCCTGTTCCGGGACATGCGCACCTACGGGTTCCGGGAGGACCGGTACCGCGAGGCGTCCCAGAAGGGCGTGCGGTTCATCCGGTACGAGCCGGAGCGGGCCCCGCGGGTGGAGCGGATCGAGGAAGGCGGCCGGGAGCGGATCCGGGTGGTGGTGTGGGACCCGGTGCTGGAGACCGATCTGGCGATCGACGCGGATCTGCTCGCGCTCGCCGCGGCGGTGGTGCCTGCCGAGGACCGCGGCCACATCGCGAAGCTGTTCAAGGCGAACCTGAGCCCGGACAAATTCTTCCAGGAGGCCCACGTGAAGCTCCGGCCCGTGGACTTCGGGGCGGAGGGCGTGTACCTGTGCGGCATGGCCCACTACCCCAAGCACCTTCCGGAGGCGATCAACCAGGCCTACGGAGCCGCGGGCCGGGCGGTGGTGCTGCTGGCGAACGACACGGTGGTGGCCTCGGGCTCGGTGTGCGACGTGGAGGAGAAGCGGTGCATCGGGTGCGGCGCGTGCGCCGAGGTGTGCGAGTACGGTGCGATCGACCTGAGGACCACGCGGCAGGGGAAGAAGGCCGTGGTGAACCCGGTGCTGTGCAAGGGCGACGGCCTGTGCAACGCGGTGTGCCCCACCGGCGCGATCTACCTGAAGCATTACCGGAACGAGGCCCTGGAGGCGCAGGTGGACGCGCTGACCGGCACGGCCGAGGGCCAGGCCGGGGGCGAGGAGCAGCTGCCCGAGGTGGCGTGAGGTGCCGGCGCAGGGCTCGGAGATCAAAGGGGTCTCTGGCCTCCTGGCCTTCCAGCTTTCTAGTGTCATGGTTCGCAAGTTCGTGCATTCCCGAGGGGGTGGGGCTGGGGCTCCTCCTTCGCTGAACGGCCTCGCAGGGGCCGCCTCGGCGCAGTCCGCTGCGGCGCGTGAGAGCACGCGCCGCGGCCGCTCCCCTGGCGCCGGGCGGCCCGGTCTGCTCGGCCGTCGCGCTTCGTCGGAGCCCCCAGCCCCACCGCCGGAATGGATATACTTTTCGTGGAACGGAACACTAGCCTTCCAGCCTTCCAGCGGCCCGAAGGCCCAGAACGGAGGAGTTCCATGAGCGCGATGCGGTTCAAGCCCAAGCTGCTCGGCTTCGTGTGCAACTGGTGAGCGTACGGGTCTGCGGACCTGGCGGGAGTTTCCCGTCTCCAATACTCGACGGACATCAAGCTGATCCGGGTGATGTGCTCCGGAAGGGTGGACATGTCGTTCCTCTTCCGGGCGTTCCTCAACGGCACCGACGGCGTGTTCATCGGCGGGTGCTACCTGGGGGAGTGCCACTACATCACCCACGGCAACTTCTACGCCCTGAACATGGTTCACCTCACCCGGCGCCTGCTGGAGCACGTGGGGCTGAACCCGGCGCGGGTGCGGATGGAGGAACTCTCCTCGGGCGAGGGCACCCGGTTCGCCGAGCTGATGAACGAGTTCAGCCGCGAGATCCGCGAGCTGGGTCCCCTGGCCGAGGGCGAGGGCCTCGACCCGGGGGAGGTGCGGGTCAAGCTGGCCGAGGTGGCCCGGCTGGTGCCGTACCTGAAGCTGGCGGCCCGGGAGAAGCTGGCGCACAAGGGCACCCCGGAGGAGGCCAAGGAGAACCCCTTCACACCGGAGGAGGTGGCGGAGCTCCTGGCCCAGGCGCCCACCTACTACATCGATCCGGACAAGTGCCGGGCCTGCATGATGTGCGCCAAGCGCTGCCCGGTGGATGCGATCGCCGGCGGCAAGGGGCTGGTGCACGTGGTGGACCAGGAGGCGTGCATCAAGTGCGGCACCTGCCTGGAGGCGTGCCCCCCCCGGTTCGGAGCGGTGCAGAAGGTGATCGGTGCGCCTCCTCCGGACACGGTGCCCGACGAGCCCGTGCCCATCGTGAAGCAGAGGGCCTCTGCGTGACAACCCGGGGCAGAGAGTAGTGTAGCGTTTCCGAAATCTCGTGGTTTTCCCAGGTGGGGCTGGGGGCCCCTCCTTCGCTGAACGGCCTCACAGGGGCCGCCTCGGCGCGGTCCGCTGCGGCGCGTGAGAGCACGCGCCGCGGCCGCTCCCCTGGCGCCGGGCGGCCCGGGCTGCTCGGCCGTCGCGCTTCGTCGGAGCCCCCAGCCCCACCGAAGCAATCCGCACACGTTTTTGCGAAACGGAACAAGAAACTAGAGAAATCTTGGGGGGGCCTCGGCCCGGGAGCCGCCCGACCGCCGAGCCGCCTAGCCGCCCAGCGGGCCCAAGGCCCAAACCGCCGTCCGATAACCGGCACCCTCGGGTGCCCAACGAGGGAGAGAGAGCAATGCGCCAACTCAGCGACGTGGTTTTCGTGAGCGCCGTCCGCACGCCCATGGGCCGGTTCGGGGGCACCCTGAAGGACATGAAGGTGTACGACATGGCCTCGTTTCCCATCCGCGAGGCCCTCCGGCGCGCCAACGTGTCGGGCGACGAGGTGGACGACGCGATCATCGGTTCGTGCCGCCAGGCGGGCAACCATGTCAACCCGGCCCGCACCGCCGCCCTGAAGGGCGGGGTGGGCCAGAACGTGCCCGGGGTCACCATCAACAAGGCCTGCCCGGCCGGGATGAAGGCCATCAGCCTGGCCACCCAGCTCATCCAGGTGGGCCAGGCCGACGTGGTGCTGTGCGGCGGCATGGAGAGCATGTCCACGATCCCGCACCTGATCAAGGGCTACCGGTGGAAGGGCTTCCGCATGGGGCCGGTGACCATCGAGGACGGCTGGAGCGACTCCCACGATCCGATCGCGGACCTGTCCATGGGGCTCACGGCCGAGAACCTGGTGGAGAAGTACGGCCTCAGCCGCAGGGAGCTCGACGAGTTCGCGGCCGACAGCCACCGCAAGGCGGCCGAGGCCCAGAAAAACGGGTGGTTCGACGCGGAGATCACCCCGGTCACGGTGCCCGGCACCCGCAAGACCCCGGAGATCGTGTTCGACAAGGACGAGTCCATCCGCTACGAGGTCAGCGTCGAGCAGATGGCCAAGCTGCCCCCCGCGTTCAAGAAGGACGGCTCGGTGACCGCCGGCAACTCGTGTGGCCTGACCGACGGCGCCGCGTTCCTGGTGGCCATGACCCGGGAGAAGGCCGAGGAGAAGGGCCTGAAGCCCCTGTTCTCGGTGGTCGAGTACACCCAGACCGCGGTGGACGGCCGGTACATGGGCGAGGGGCCGGGCGTGGCGATCCCCCGGGCGCTGGAGCGCGCCGGCATGACCCTGGACGACATGGACCTGATCGAGGTGAACGAGGCGTTCGCAGCCCAGATCATCGCCAACGAGCGGATGCTAGGCTGGGACCGGTCCAAGCTCAACGTCCACGGCGGCGCCATCGCCCTGGGTCACCCCACCGGCTGCTCGGGCGCCCGGATCATCGTGACCCTGTACCATGCGCTCAAGCGCCTGGACAAGGAGCTGGGCATCGCCTCGATCTGCGGCGGCGGCGGGTCCACCATGGCCATGATCATCCGCCGGGAGTCGTAACGGCGGTCCACGGTCCTCGGTCCTCGGTCGTGGGGGGGGAGGAGTCTCCGTCGCCGGAGGGTCCGGGGAGGGCAACCGTGGACCGAAGACTGCAGACCAAAGACCGAAAACCGTCGACCGTCGACCGAAGTTTTCCAAAGGAGGAAACCATGATCGACCTGACCGGAAAGGTGGCCATCGTCACGGGCGGCACCCGGGGGATCGGCGCGGAGATCGTGCGCACCCTGGCACGCCAGGGGGCGGACGTGGCCCTGAACTACCGCAAGAGCGCCGAAGAGGCGGAGAAGATGGTCAAGGAGGTGGAGGCCCTGGGCCGCAGGGGCCTGGCCGTGCAGGCCGACGTGGCGAGCTTCTCGGACGCCCAGGCCATGGTGGACAAGGTGGTGGCCGAGCTGGGCGGGCTCCACATCCTGGTCACCAACGCCGGCATGAACTGGGACGGCGTCCTGTGGAAGATGAGCGAGGAGCAGTTCGACCGGGTGATCGACGTGGACCTGAAGGGCACCTGGAACTATCTGCGGGCCGCGGCCCCGATCTTCCGGGAGCAGAAGTGGGGCCGGTTCCTTTCGATCACCTCGATCAACGGGCTGCGGGGCAAGTTCGGCCAGACCAACTACTCGGCCGCCAAGGCCGGCGTGATCGGGCTCACCAAGGCCGCGGCCAAGGACCTGGGGAAGTACGGCATCACCTGCAACTCCATCGCCCCCGGGTTCATCCTGACCGAGATGGGCGAGAGCATGCCGGCCGAGTTCCGCGAGGCGGCCATCAACGAGTCGGCCGTGAAGCGGGCCGGCAAGCCCGAGGACGTGGCCTGGCTCGTGGCCTTCCTGGCCTCGGAGTGCGGCCGCCACATTACCGGCGAGGTGATCAAGGTGGACGGAGGGCAGTACATCTAAGCTGGAAGGCTAGAAGGCTGGGAGGCTGGGAGGCCGGGAACCCGGGCCGCCTAGCCGCCGGCCGCCGAGCCGACAGCGCCGACCGAAGGGAGGAAGGAAATGTCCGACTACAAGTTCATCAAGACCTGGGATGCCGATGGTGCCGCGTGGATCTCGATCAACCGGCCGCCGTACAACGTGCTGGACATCCCCACCATGGAGGAGCTCAACGACGCCCTGGCCGCGGTGAAGTCCCGCGAGCTGGAGGTGCGGGCCCTGGTGGTCACCGCCGAGGGGGACAAGGCGTTCTCCGCCGGGGTGGACGTGGCCGACCACACCCCCGACAAGGTGGAGAAGATGGTGGAGGTGTTCCACGAGATCTTCCACCACCTGGACGCCCTCGAGATCCCCACCCTCGCCGCGGTCAAGGGCGCGGCCCTGGGCGGCGGGTGCGAGCTGGCGATCTTCTGCGACATGATCGTGGCGGCCGACAACATGAAGATCGGCCAGCCCGAGGTGAAGGTGGGCGTGTTCCCGCCCCTGGCCGCGGTGGTGCTGCCCCGGCTGATCCCGGACAAGCGGGCCTTCGAGCTGATCGTGGGCGGCGAGACGATCCGGGCGGAGGAGGCCCTGCGCCTGGGCCTCGTGAACAAGGTGGTTCCGCTGGACGCGTTCGACGAGGAGTTCGGAAAGTTCCTGCGGGTGTTCACCACCCTGTCCGGCCCGGTGCTCCGGGCCACCAAGAAGGCCATCCGCACCGCAAAGGGCCTGCCGTTCGCCGACGCGCTGTCCCGGGTGGAGCAGGTATACCTCCACGACCTGATGACCACCGAGGACGCGAAAGAGGGCCTCCAAGCGTTCCTGGAGAAACGCCGGCCCGAGTGGAAGCACCGCTGACCGATTGCCGACGGCAGGGCATGGGTTTCATCTGTCTTCTGGCCCTTGATTCGCAGACCCCCTGCCCCCCGGACTGTGCATAGGCATGCTCGAAACGCTAGGAGAAGGAGGTTGCTAGCCTCCTGGCCTTCCAGCGGTGAACGGGAAACCCCATGATCATCGACTTCCACGTCCACCTGGCCGCCCGGGAGCACCTGGAGCCGATCGCGGCCGAGTTCTGCGACAGCTTCTGGGACGGCCGGGGGGACTGGGACGCCCTCCTGCGCCCCCAGGCGTTCGACGCGTACCTGGAGCGGGAGGGGGTGGACTACGCGGTGGGGCTGCCCGAGATCAGCCCCCGGGTCACCGGCGTCACCACGAACGAGTACGTGCGGGAGCGGTTCGGACGGTGTCGCCGCCTGATCCTGTTCGCGAACCTGAACCCCTGGGTCACCCCGCGGCCCGACCAGGAGGTGCGGCGGCTGGCGGACCAGGGGTTCCGAGGGCTGAAGCTCTACCCGACGTACCAGCACTTTTACCCCGACGCCCGGGAGCTCTACCCGCTGTACGCGGCGTGCCAGGAGCTGGGCTGGCCGGTCATGGTGCACACCGGCTCCAGCGTGTTCCGGGGGGCCAAGCTGAAGTTCGGAGACCCTCTGTTTCTGGACGAGGTGGCCGTGGACTTCCCCGACCTGACGCTTCTGATGGTCCACGGCGGCCGGGGGTTCTGGTACGACCGCGCGGCGTTCTTGGCGGGGCTGCACCCGAACCTGTACCTGGAGGTCTCGGGGCTGCCTCCCAAGAAGCTGCTGGAGTACTTTCCGGACCTGGAGCGAATCCACCATAAGGTGGTGTTCGGCTCCGACTGGCCGGGCAACCCCGGGATCCGGGCGAACGTGGAGGCGATCCGGCGGCTTCCCCTGTCCGAGCCGGCCAAACGGGCGATCCTGGGGGAGAACGCGGCCCGGATCCTCGGCCTGGAGGCCGCCCCGTGAAGCCGGCGCTGGTGGTGGTGGACATGCTGGTGGACAACCTCAAGACCCACCGGCACACGGCCGTCGCGGCCGAGGGCATGGCGATCGTGCCGGCGGTGCGGCGGGCGGCGGAGGCGTGCCGGGCGGCGGGAGCGCCCGTGGTGTTTGCCAACGACTCGTTCCTGCCCGGGGACTTCCTGTTCGGGGGGAGGATGCAGCCCCACGCCCTGCGGGGCACGCCGGGGGCCGAGGTGATCCCGGAACTGGACCCCCGGCCGTCGGACATCCGGCTGCCCAAGCGCCGGTTCAGCGCGTTCTACAAGACCGACCTGGACCAGACCCTGCGGCTCCTGGGGGTGGACACGGTAGTGGTGGCCGGCATCACCACCCCCTACTGCGTGCTGACCACCGCCCTGGACGCCCTGGCCCACGACTTCCGGGCCGTGATCCTGGAGGACGCCTCGGCCGCCCACAAACGCGAGGTTCATGAGGCCTGCCTCTCGCTCTACCGGAACAGCCCCCTGTGGCCCCTGTTCCGGGTGGAGACCGTGGACACCTTCGTGGAGACCCTGGCCGCCGGAGCGTGGCCGGGGCACTGAACCCGACAGACGGATTTCGGGGCCCACCCTTTTCCCGTAAGGAGGAGACGAGCCATGAGCGTTCCCGAAAAGATCCAAGCGTGGCAGATGACCAAGGCCGGCGACCCCAAGGCGGGCACCCCCGGGGTGCTGGAGCGGGTGGAGCTGGACGTGCCCGAGCTCGGCGAGGGCGAGGTGCTGGTGGAGGTGGCGGGCTGCGGCGTGTGCCACACCGACCTCTCCTACTTCTACCAGGGCGTTCCCACGGTGAACCCGCCCCCCCTGGTGCTGGGCCACGAAATCAGCGGCACCGTGGTGGCCGGCCCGTCCGACTGGGTGGGTAAGGAGGTGCTGATCCCGGCCGTGATGCCCTGCGGGGAGTGCGACATCTGCAAGGCCGGCCGGGGCAACCGTTGCCTGGCCCAGAAGATGCCCGGCAACAGCCTGGGCACCTACGGCGGATACGCCAGCCACATCGTGGTGCCGTACCGGGACCTGTGCGTGATCGAGAACCGGGACAAGCCCCTGTCCCACTACGCGGTCATCGCCGACGCGGTCACCACCCCCTACCAGGCGGCGGTGCGCGGCGACCTCAAGCCCGGCGACCGGGTGATCGTGATCGGGTGCGCCGGCGGGGTCGGGATCTACATGACCCAGATGGCCAAGGCGTTCGGCGCCTCGTTCGTGGTGGGCCTGGACATCGACGACGCCAAACTGGAGCGGGCCCGGCAGTACGGGGCCGACGCCACGATCAACCCCCTCAACAAGAGCCCCAAGGAGGTGGCCGGCGAGCTCAAGGCCATCGCCAAGCAGAACGGCCTGCCCCACAACTGGGGCTGGAAGATCTTCGAGGTGTCCGGCACCAAGCCGGGCCAGGAGCTGGGGCTCGCGCTCTTGTCGTTCGTGGGCCGGATGGTGGTGGTGGGGTACACCCCGGCCAAGGTGGAGTACATGCTCTCGCGGCTCATGGCCTTCGACGCCGAGATCGTGGGCACCTGGGGCTGCCTGCCCAAGCACTACCCCGAGGTCCTGAAGCTGGTGCAGGAGGGCAAGGTGCAGGTGGAGCCGTTCATCGAAACCCGGCCCATGAGCCAGATCCAGGAGGTGTTCGAGGCGGCCCACCACCGCAAGCTGGAGAAGCGCGTGATCCTGGAGCCGGACTTCTAGAGACTAGAAACTGGAGACTGGAGACTAGAAAAAACCTTTTCCGCGAGCATGGGAGCCGCCTGGCCGCCTAGCCGCCCAGCGGGCCGAAGGCCCCGGACCGTTGACCGTAGACCGACGACCGATCCTAACCAAAGGAGGGAAGTATGAGCCTCGATTGGCTGCCCCGCGACAACGAGATGAAGGACCACGGCCTGTTCAAGGGCGAGTACTGGGGCACGGAGCCGCCGTGCACCGTGTACGAGAAGAAGCCCCTGGTCGATCCCGACGGCAACGTGGTGCCCGACCTGTACGTGGCCTGGATCACGCTGAACAACCCCAAGCAGTACAACTCGTACACCACCGAGATGGTCAAGGGCGTGATCGCCGGGTTCAAGGCCGCCTCGGGCGACCGGTCGGTGGTGGCCGTGGTGTTCACCGGCGCGGGCGACAAGGCCTTCTGCACCGGCGGGAACACCGTGGAGTACTCCCAGTACTACTCCCGCCGACCCAACGAGTACGGCGAGTACATGGACCTGTTCAACCTGATGGTCGACTCGATCCTCGACTGCAAGAAGCCCGTGATCTGCCGGGTCAACGGCATGCGGGTGGCCGGAGGCCAGGAGATCGGCATGGCCTGCGACCTGGCGGTCAGCTCGGACCTGGCGGTGTACGGCCAGGCCGGCCCCAAGCACGGCTCGGCGCCCGTGGGCGGCTCCACCGACTTCCTCCCGTGGTTCCTGACCATGGAGGACGCCATGTGGAACTGCATCTCGTGCGAGCTGTGGTCGGCCTACAAGATGAAGGCCAAGGGCCTGATCTCCAAGGTGGTGCCGGTGCTCAAGACGGCTGACGGCAAGTTCATCCGCAACCCCCAGGTGGTCACCGAGGAGTACGTGCGCGACGGCGAGATCGTGTACGGCGAGTTCAAGACCGGCGACGAGGCCAAGAA
This sequence comes from Deferrisoma camini S3R1, assembly GCF_000526155.1. Lineage (NCBI taxonomy): Bacteria > Pseudomonadati > Thermodesulfobacteriota > Deferrisomatia > Deferrisomatales > Deferrisomataceae > Deferrisoma > Deferrisoma camini. The sequence goes on from NZ_JAFN01000001.1 coordinate 2,916,386, forward strand.
GGCCAAGGAGCTCGTCAAGTCGTGCACCGTGGACTTCGAGCTCCTGGACAAGGAGGTGAATCAGATCATCTGGCGGTTCGCCAATCTGTTCCCGGGCTGCCTCCAGATGTCCATCGACATGATCCGGGCCAAGAAGAAGTTCTTCTGGGACCAGGCCAAGCTCGCGAACCGCCACTGGCTCGCGGCCAACATGATGTGCGAGGCCTTCCTGGGCTTCACCGCGTTCAGCACCCGGAAGATGACCGGCGAGGACGTGATCGACTTCCTCAAGTACCGTCAGCTGGTGGCCCAGGGGGCGCTCATGGACGAGGACGCCTTCGAGCAGGTGCTTCCCAAGCCCAAGGGCTGATCCCCTTACCTCTTTCTTCCTCCCCTCCCAACGGGGATGACCGGGGCCTTCGGGCCCCGGTCTTTTTTGGGGAACACTCCTCCGGGGGGCGCGGATTCCCACGCAGAGGGATTGCGCCAAATGCCACAGCCCTCCGCGCCCCCAAAAGCCAAACATCCTGATTCCAACAGGTTGAAAGATGGCACGGCGATTGCTTTCCATCTGCGGCAACGAACGGCCCCACACCCCACACGGACCGTTCGCCGAGCCTCCTATCGCGAGGCCTCTTCCCCCAGCCCCCGTTCCCCCGGGGGCTTCTTTTTGTCTAGTGTCATGGTTCGCAAGTTCGTGCATTCCCGAGGGGGTGGGGCTGGGGGCCCCTCCTTCGCTGAATGGCCTCGCAGGGGCCGTCGCGCTTCGTCGGAGCCCCCAGCCCCACCGCCGGAATGGATATACTTTTTTGTGGAAATGCCTGGCTTCGCGCCCGGCCGGAGGCAGGTCCCTTGCCCCGCCCCCGGATCCGTACACGATGGATGGCAACTTGGTATCAGACCGGCGTTTCCACCGGCAGGGGGGTGAGGTCCGGCACGCGGGGAAGAACGCCCAGGGCGACGACCGCTTCGGCGAACCGCCGCAGTCCTTCGCGGTGCCAGGCGGTGAGGTCGTAGGAGATGGTCTGCCAGTAGGAGAGGAGGGCGCCCTCGCCCATCCACGCGGCCTCCGGGGCCTGTCGGGCCAGGGAGGGAAAGTTCCGGTAGGCCCGCTGGCGGGCCTCGATCAGGGCCCGGTACACCCGGCGCACCTCGCGGGGGCACCGGGCGAACGCGTCGCGCCGGCAGATCCACAGGGCGAACACGAACGGGGTGCCGGTGGCACGGTACCACAGCTCGCCCAGATCGTAGAGGTGGGGCCACCCTCCGGACCGGGCCTCCCGGAGGGCCCGGTCCCCGATCCAGAGCACGGCCTCACAGTCCTCCGAGGGCTCGCAGTATCGGGGGGAGAGACCCAGGCGCCCCTCCAGCAGCACCCGCAGCAGCCAGACCGAGGTGGCCGAGGCCGGGGAGAGCCCGACCCGCCGATCCCCCAGGGCATCCAGGGGGACCCGGCTGAACAGGAGCACCGAGGCCACCGTGCCGATGGACGAGATGGAGAGGTCCGGCAGGAATCCGTAGAGCTCGGGCCGGGCCAGGTACTCGGCCGACGAGGACGGGGCCAGGTCCACATCCCCCTCCCGGAGGAGGCGGTTGAGCTCGGTGGGCACCCCCTCCACGAACTCCACCCCCGAAAGCCCCAGATCCTCCAGGGCCAGATACAGGGGCGTGCAGTTGGCGAACCCGATCCTCCCCACCCGCAGGGGCCGGCTCACGGCACCCCCCCTCGGGCTGCCGCCCGCAGCAGCGCGACCACCGTCTTGGCGTCCTTGAGCTCCCCCCGAGCCGCCCGGTCCACCGCCTCGGCGAACCCCCACCAGTGCACCTCGATCCACTCGTGGGGGCCGTGGGCGGTGGGCACCGGCTCCAGATCGCGGGCCAGGAACAGGTGCACCTCCTCGTCGCAAAACCCGGGGGTGGGCAGCACCGACCCCAGGCCCTCCCACCTTCCGGCCCGCAGGCCCGCCTCCTCGGCCAGCTCCCTCTCGGCCGTGCGGATCGGCTCCTCCCCAGGATCGAGCTTGCCGGCCGGCAGCTCCCACAGCCACCCCCCGGCCGCGTGCCGGAACTGGCGCAGCAGGCAGACCCGGCCGCGGTCGTCCAACGCCACCACCGCGGCCCCGCCGGGGTGGCGAACCACCTCCAGGAGCAGGGTCCGGTCGTCGGGCAGGCGCACCCGCTCGATCCCAAGATCCACCACCCGGCCCCGGTGCACGGTTCGCCGGGTGGACACCTTCTTCGGCGCTTTGTTAGAGTTCATCGGTTGTCCGTCCTCGGGGTGTTGGGAGCGCAAGCCTACCCACGCGCCCCGAAAACCGTCAAGCAAAGGCCCTGCCAGCAACTTCGGCTAGGACGCTAGGAGGCTGGGAGGCTAGGAAGCCTAAAAAACATCCATGATCTCCCAACGTTCCAAGCATGTCCACGCCTCTTTGGGCCACCTTACGGTCTCGGGGGGCATGGGGCCTGCTGGAGCGCCGGGCGCGGCTCTAACATCCAGTTTCTAGTCTCTAGTTTCTGGTCTCTAGACGGCCCCTCGGGGGTCTGATGGAGCTTCACACTCCGATGAGCGCGTTCTCCGACCTGCGCGGGTTCGCGGCCGCCTTGGAGGCGGCCGGCGAGCTCGTGAGGATCCCCGACCCCCTCTCCCCCCACCTGGAGATCCCGGCGGTGGCCGACCGGATGATGAAGACGCCGGGCGGCGGCAAGGCCCTCTGGTTCGAGCGGCCGCAGGGGCACGACATGCCGGTTCTGGTCAACGCGTTCGGAAGCCGGCGGCGGATGGCCCTGGCCCTGGGCGTGGACGACGTGGAGCAGGTGGCCGACCGGATCCGACGGTGGCTGTCGGTCGGGCCGCCCCGGGGCCTGGCAGAGACGCTGAGACTCGCGGCCAGACTGCCCGAGCTCCGGGGCCTGCGGCCCAAGCGGATCCGAAAGGGCACGGCCCCTTGCCAGGAGGTGGTGCACCGGGGAGAGGCCGTGGACCTCACCCGCCTGCCCGTTCTGACCTGCTGGCCCGACGACGGGGGGCCGTTCGTGACGTTCCCGTGCGTGTTCACCCGGGACCCCAAGACCGGTCGGCAGAACGTGGGCATGTACCGCCTGCAGGTGTTCGACCGCAACACCACCGGCATGCACTGGCACATCCACAAAGACGCGAGCCGGCTCTACCACGCCCACCGCAAGCAGGGCCGGCCCATGCCGGTGGCCGTGGCCATCGGCACCGATCCGGTGGTGACCTACTGCGCCACGGCCCCCCTGCCGCCGGGGATGGACGAGATCCTCCTGGCCGGCTTCATCCGGAAGCGGCCGGTGGAGATGGTGCCGTGCCTCACGGTGGACCTGGAGGTGCCGGCCACGGCGGAGATCGTGCTGGAGGGTTACGTGGCCCCCGACGAGACCCGGATCGAGGGGCCCTTCGGGGACCACACGGGGTACTACTCGCCGGCGGAGCCCTATCCCGTGTTCCACGTGACCGCCGTGACCCACCGCCGGAATCCCGTCTACTTCGCCACCGTGGTGGGGGTGCCCCCCATGGAGGACGCCTGGATGGGCTGGGCCACCGAGAGGGTGTTCGCCCCCCTGCTCTCCACCCAGTGGCCCGAGGTGCTCGACATGCACCTCCCGGCCGAGGGGGTGTTCCACAACCTCGCCCTGTTCCGGATCGAGAAGCACTTTCCCATGCAGGCCCGCCGGCTGTTCCAGGGCCTGTGGGGTGCCGGCCAGATGAGCTTCACGAAGGTTCTGGTGGCCCTCGACGCCGACGTGGACGTGACCGACCCGCAGGCCGCGACCCGGGCCGTGCTGGACCGGCTGAGGTTGCCGGAGGGCCTGGTGGTCACCGAGGGGGTGCTGGACGCCCTGGACCACTCCGGGATCCGGCCCCTCTGGGGAGGGAAGCTGGGCGTGGACGCCACCCGCCCCCTTCCCGGCGAGCCCGGCCACGGCGAGTCGCTCCCGACCACCGAACCCGCCCCCCCGGAGACCCAGCTCCTCGAGCGGCTCCGGCCCCGGTTCCCGGGCCTGGGGGCCTGCCGGATTCCTTTTTCTGACACCCGGGTTACCCTTGTGCTGCTGGTCCTGGACAAGGGCCGGCCGGGCGAGGGCAAGGAGCTGGCCGCCGCCGCGATCGAGCACCCCGGCGTGGACGTGGCGGTGGCGGTGGAGGGGACGCCCGCCGATCCGTTGAGCCGGCTCGCGTGGCGGGCCCTTGCGAGCATCGACCCCGTGCGGGACCTCGTGGTGCGGGGGACCAAGGTGGCCGTGGACGCCACCTCCAAGGCCCCCCAGGAGGGGTACGACCGGGAGTGGCCCGCCGAGGTGGCGCATCCCCCCGAACTCGTGGCCCGGGCCGAGGAGATCCTTCGGGCCCGCGGCCTGGTGTGACAAGGAGAGCCCCATGGACAGCGACACCCTGACCTGCGCCCGCCCCGACGCGGAAGAGGAAGCCTGCCACACGGAGCAGGAGCACCAGAAGGAGCACCGGAGCCGGCTTCCCGAGGCCGTGGAGCGGCTGGTGGAGAGCTGCCGCACCGTGCCCCACATCGCCCACGTGGACACCGCCCTGATCCCGTCGAAAGAGGAGGTCACCGATCTGGTCCGGTTGGCCATCCGGTTGGTGTTCCCCGGGTTCTTCGGGCACCAGGAGCTCGACTGGAACAGCCTGCCCTACCGGGTGGGCGAGGGGGCGGCCGAGCTGTTCGACCGGCTGAGCCTCCAGATCGCCCGCTCGATCCGCCACGAGTGTCGCAGGACCGAGAGCCTGTGCACCCACTGCCTGGACACCGGTCAGAAACAGGCGATCGATTTCCTCTACCGCCTGCCGAAGGTCCGGGAACTCGTGTCGGGGGACGTGGTGGCGGCCTACCGGGGCGACCCCGCGGCCAAGAGCTACGACGAGATCGTGTTCTGTTACCCCGGGCTCTACGCCATCGCGGTGTACCGCCTGGCCCACGAGCTATGGGACCTGGGGGTGCCCCTGCTGCCCCGGATGATGACCGAGCTGGCCCATAGCGAGACCGGCATCGACATCCATCCCGGCGCCCGGATCGGCCGGGAGTTCTTCATCGACCACGGCACCGGCGTGGTGATCGGCGAGACCACCGACATCGGCGACCGGGTCACCCTGTACCAGGGGGTCACCCTCGGGGCGCTCTCGTTCCCCCGGGACGAGCGCGGGGACCTGGTCCGGGGCCGGAAGCGGCACCCCACCATCGAGGACGACGTGATCATCTACTCCGGGGCCACCATCCTGGGCGGCGACACCGTGATCGGCCGGGGGTGCGTGATCGGCGGCAACGTGTGGCTCACCGAGAGCGTGCCCCCGGGCACCAAGGTCACCATGAAAGCGCCGGAGCTCGTGTACCGCCCCGCGCCTCCCAACGGCGGGGCCGGCTGAGGCGCGAGGGAGCGGATCCATGGGACCCGGCCTGAGGCTTGGGGCCGCCTTCGCGCTGGCCGCTGCCCTCGGCGCGGCCCCTGCGGCGGCCGGTCCGTGGGCCCCTCGGGGATGGATGCGGCAGCCCCCACAGCACCGCTCGCTCTCCACAAGCCCCGCGGCCGTAACCCTGGGATGGGCGCTTCATCTCTACCGCTCCACGGTGAGCCGGGTGGACGGCGACCGGTGTACCAGCTACCCCACCTGCTCGGCCTACGCGGCCGAGGCCGTCCGCACGCAGGGCCCCTGGATGGGGCTGCTGCTCACCTTCGGCCGGCTCGTGGCCGAGGCGGACGAGGCCGGGTTCGCGCCCCGGATCTGGGTGGGGGGAAAGTGGAGGGTCTACGACCCGGTGGAGCAGGACCTGGCCTTCTGGAGGGGAAGCCTTGCGCCGTAGGGCCGCCGCCCCCCTTCTCCTGGGGCTTCTTCTCGCCGCAACCCCGGCGTTCCCCTCTCCGCCGCCGCCGGGCACGGCCTCGGGCATCCTGTCGTTCGCCCAGGAACTCCTGCGGGCGGGCGACACCTTCCGGGCCGCCACCGAGTACCTGCGGTTTCTCCACCACTTCCCCCGGGACGAGCAGGCCCCGGCCGCCTGGGAGGGGCTGGGTCGGGCCTACGCCCTGGCGGGGCGCTGGGACGAGGCGGCCCAGGCCTTCCAGCGGCTCCACCAGATGCGGCCCACCCGCCGCACCCGACGCCTGTGGGCCGGGGCCCTGTACCGCGCCGGCCGGTACCGGCGGGCCGCGCGGGTGGCGTCGGAAGGGGAGCCGGGCGAGCCGGACCGGGTCCTGGCCACCCTGGCCCTGCTGCGGGCCGGCCGGCCCGGTGAGGCCCCCCTGAGGCGGGTGGTCGACGAGTACCAGGCCCTGCCCCGAAAGAGCCCTGCCACGGCAGGGCTCCTGTCGGCCGTGCTGCCGGGCGCGGGCCACCTCTACACCGGCCGCCCCCGGGACGCCGGGGTGGCCCTGGTGCTCAACGGCGTGTTCCTGTGGGGCACGTGGCAGGCGGCCCGGACCGACCAGTGGGCCCTGGCCGGGATCCTGGGGGCCTTGGAGCTCGGTTGGTACGGGGGCACGATCACCAGCTCCATGAACGCGGCCCACAAATGGAACCGCCGGGAGGACGAGCGGTTCTTCTCCCGGTGGGAGACCGGTGCCCTTCCCCAATGGGACCTGGTCCTGGGGCCGGGCGGCGCCGGCCTGACGGTCACCTGGACCTGGTAGCCCCCTCCCAGTAGAATGCCGGCCCAGTCCTAACAGAGCGAGACGGAGGAGATGCGATGGCTCGGGGCGTGAACAAGGTGATCCTGATCGGAAACTTGGGGCGAGATCCAGAAATCCGCTACACCCAGAGCGGCAGCGCGGTGGCAAACTTCAGCCTGGCGACCACCGAGCGCCGCAAGCAGGGCGAAGAGTGGGTGGATCACACTGAGTGGCACAACATCGTGGTATTTGGCCGCCGAGCTGAGTTGTGCGGCGAGTATCTCCAGAAAGGCAGCCAGGTGTATGTGGAGGGCCGCATACAGACCCGCAAGTGGGAAGACCGGGAGGGTAACACCCGATACACCACCGAGATCGTGGGATTAGACGTCCAGTTCCTCGGGCGCACTCGTGGGCAGGGACAAAACCAAGGCGGGTACGGTCCCCCGGCCGCCCGCCGAAGCCCCAGCCCGACCGCCCCGGCCGACGCCTTCTCCGGCCCCGCAGACTTCCCGGGCCCGGACGACCCCGGCTTCGACCCCAACGACGACGTGCCGTTCTGACCGTCTGGAACGCCCGCGCGAGGGAGTTCTCACGTCCACCGGGCGGTGACGGTCTTCTCGTCCAGGAACAGCCGCATGGAGGCCATGCGGGACTTGGCCATTCCCAGGAACGACTCCTTCTTGGAGCCCAGGGGAAAGAATGCGTAGGGCTGGGGGATGGCCACGTTGATCCCGATGTTGCCCACCTGGGCCTCCCGGGTGAAGCGCCGGGCGGTGCGGCCGCTCTCGGTGAACAGGCACGCCGAGTGGCCGTAGTTGGTCCTGGTGTTGATCCACTCCAGGGCCTCGTCCAGGTCCCGGGCCCGCATCAGCACGGCCACCGGGCCGAAGGCCTCCTCCCTTGCCGTGGCCATGTCGGGGTGGCCGTTCTCCAGGATCGTGGGCCCCAGGAAGTAACCGCCCTCGTACCCGGGCACGGCGGGGCTCCGGCCGTCGAGCACCATGGCGGCCCCCTCGCCCAGGGCCCTCTCGATCCATTGGAGCACCTTCTCCCTGCCCTGGGGGGTGCACATGGGGCCGAGGTCCGTGGAAGTGTCGAGACCGTACCCCAGCCTTAGCGACGAGGCCGCCGCCACGAACTTCTCCTTGAGCTCGTCGTACCGGTCCCCGATCACCACCACGTTGTCCGAGCCGAGGCACCGCTGCCCCCCCATGCCGAAGCACGAGCGCAGGAGCCACTGGGCCACCTGGTCGTAGTCGGCGTCGGGCATCACCACCACGTGGTTCTTGCCGTTCCCGTTCAGGGACGAGCGCTTGCCGAGCTGCCCGCACAGCCGGAACAGGTCCCACCCGGCCGCGGTGGACCCGATGAACCCCACCCCCTGGATCTCGGGCTGCTCCAGGATGTGGGTGTTGATGTGCCGGCCGCCGTGGATGAGGTTGATCACCCCGGGGGGGAACCCCACCTCGGCGGCCGCCCGGGTGATGGCGTCGGCCGCCACGGGGTCCTGGCGGCTCGGGCTGACCACCACCGTGCACCCGGCGGCCAGGGCGTAGGGCACGAACGACGACCACGCGTGCATGGGGATGTTCCCGGGGGTCACGATCAGGAACGGGCCCAGGGGCTCCCACACCAGCCACTGGTCGATCCCGGTGGCGAGCTGGTCCAGGTGCTCGTTCATCTTGACCAGCCCGTAGGCGGCCGAGCACGCGGACTCCACGTTCTCGATCACCCGGCGCACCGACCCCTCGGCCTCGCCGATGGTGCGGCCGTGGTCCTGGACCAGGATCCGGGTGAGCTCGCCGAAGCGCTCCTCCAGCTTGGCCCGCAGGTCGAACAGGAGCCGGGCCCGGTCCCGGAGGCACACGTCCTTCCAGTCCTCGAAGGCCCGGGCCGCGGCCTCCACGGCCGCCCGGGCCTCCTCCGGGGTGGCCTCGGGGAACTCCGCGATCACCTCCCCCGTGGCGGGGTTCGTGGTCTGCTGGATCTTCGGGGAGCGGGACTCCACCCACTCCCCCCCGATCAGGAGTCTGAGCCTTCCGTAGTGCTTCTTCACCTCGGGCAGCAGCGTCATCAGGTCACCTCAGTCCGTCTTCCTTTTTGGCCTCGTCCTTGGTGAGCCCGCCCACCCGGGGCAGCGGGCGGCCCGAGTCGGTCACCACCAGGGCCACCACGATCTCGTCCGGCCGGGGCGCGTCGTACACCCGAACGGGCATGGCGTCGAAGTGGCTCCGGACGAAGGCCGCGTCCTTGTAGTGGAGGGGCACGTCCAGCTCGGTGCCCGGGAAGCCCATCTTCTTGGCCGACGGGATGATGGCCTTGCCCCCGCCCACGGTCTCGCGGAAGGGCTTGCCGAGCTTGGGGTGCAGGATGGCGGCGGCGTGCTCCAGCTCGCCCTCGAACCCCACGATGGCCCCCTTGCCGTAGCTCTCCGCCCGCTCCGGCGCGATGCCCAGGGCGGCCACGGCCCTCTCCCCGAGCAGGGTTCCCAGCTCGGCCCCGGTGTCCACGAGCTCGGTCAGGTCCTCCACGTAGCGCCCTGCGAACGGGTTCCGGATCACGGCAAGGGCCGCGGCCCGCCGCGCCGGCGGCGTCACCTCCCGGCCGGCCTCCCGGCGGATCTCCTCCACGATGGTCACGATCTTCCGGATCTCCATGGCGACCTCCCTTTTCAGTAACTTCCGCTGGGACGCTAGGAGGCTGGGAGGATTGAAAACCTCTCTGCTTTCCAAGCGTTCCAAGCATGGCCACGCCTCTTTGGCGTCACCTCACGGTCTCGGGGGGCATGGGGCCTGCTGGAGCGCCGGGCGCGGCTCCTTGGCTCGCCGCGCCCCCCGAACGTTTACAGTCTTTCGAACTCCCCGGCCATCCGCTGTCTCCGCCCGAACAAGCTGCTCCTGCAACGGCATGCGAAGGCGCGGCGATCGGATGCTGCACTCGCGCCCGGCCGGAAGCAGGCCCCATGCCCTGCCGCCGGCAGTGGCCCCGGACCAACGAGAGTTACTCTTCCTTGTTGCCCGGCCCCGCAAGGGCCTGGGATGCTTCCCAGCAACCTGGGGCCTTCGGCCTGCTGGGAGGCTAGAAGGCAAGAAACATCTTTCATCTTCCAGCGGTTCGAGCAAGAAACAAGACCCCGGCCTCCCAACGTCCTAATGCCCTAACGTCCCAACGTCCTAACGTCCCAACCTCCCAACGTCCCAACGCCCGAACCCCTCAACCCCCTCCTCCCCCGGCCATCCCACGAACCGCCGCTCCCCCCGCAGCGACAGGATCGCCCCCCGGATGTGGCCGGCCTCCAGCATCTGCCGGGCCTCGGCCTCGCCCCGGTCCAGGGCCGCGGCCACCTCGTGGGGCTCCAGCCGGCCCACCCCCACGGTGACCTCGAGCCCCTTGAGGTCCGTGGCCGGGTCCACCTCCTCGGCCGAGGCCTTGCGCACGGCCGGTGAGTCCACGTTCACCTGGTTGGCCACCAGGGTGGCGCAGGCATCCGCCACGGACGCCGAGGAGGCGGCCACCACCACCGCGTCGGCCACCCCCAGGGTGAGGCTCCGGCCCCCCAGGCCGCTGGTGGCCACCCCGCCCACGCCGTCGCCCGACCCCACCTCGAACCGGGCCGCGGGCGCCGGGGCCGAGACCCGCTCGACCACCCCCACGGAGGCCCGCTCCCCCGGGGCCAGCCGCAGGGCCACGTCGCCGCCGTTGCTCACCACGGCCCAGGTCGCCCCCCGCCGCACCAGGAAGTCGGCCACGAAGTCCGCCACCGTGCCCGCCACGGCCACCAGGGGGGTCACGAACCGGTCCGGGAACCGGGCGGCAGCCTCCCACATGGCCCGGACCACCGGCGGAAGCGCCACGGGGTTGCGGATCCGCCGGGCGTCCACGCCGAGCAGCGCCCGGTGGGCCGCCAGCTCGTCCAGGATCTGGAGGGCGTACCTCCCGGCGAGCACCAGCTCCCCGGCCCGGGGCCGGCCCGCCCACCGGGCGGCGATCACCAGGCTCATGGGCCCCTTCTCCACCCGGAGCCGGCCGTCGTCCAGGTGCTCCAGGGCGGAGGGGTTCCTAGCCATCCCTCTGCGGCGCCCGCCTCAGCACCGCGTCCAGGGGCTCCATGGCCCCGGTGTGGCCCCCGATGGCCTCGAAGTCCGAGAGCCGCATGGTGTACTCCACCGGCACAACCAGGGCCGGGGTGGGCACCCAGGTGAAGGCGCCCGAGAGCACCCGGCCGGCGTCCACCATGAAGTTGATCCCGCCCCCGGGCAGCAGGAACGTGGGCGCCCCGCCCACGGTGAGCCGGGCCCGGCCCTCGTGCACCGCCCGGGTGAGGCGGATCGGGTGGCGGGTCACACCGGCCCGGGCGCTCCCCCCGGTGCCCCCGCAGTAGATCACCGACACCCGGCTCGGCTCGCAGGTCTCGGAGATGGCCCGGACGGCCCGCTCGGCCGCCGGGGTCGGCCGGATCACCTCGAGCCCGTGCTCGGGCGTGACCCGGAACAGCACCGCGTTCTGCCCGGTGGTCTCGGTCACCAGGATCGTGGACCCGGGCGCCACGTCCCTGAGGCCGTCCGGGGCGAACACGTCCCGGGGGTCCGTCACCGAGGTTCCGCCCCAGCCCTGCCCGTGGTCCCCGAAGTACCGGCCCGGGGTGCTGCGCCGGAACCGGATCCGCACCCCGGAGGGGCTCAGGCCCAGGTGGCGCCCGGCCGGGTGCTCGGTCAGCACGCCGGTGAGGTGGCTGTCGAGCACGATCACCTCGTCGGCCGCCTCCCGCAGGATGGGCGCGAACAGCCCCAGGGTGGCGCTGCCGCACCCCACCCGCATCTTGCCCACGGGCACGCCGTCGATCACCGGAGCCTCCCCGAGCCGCACCTCCAGGCGCCGCCCCCCCTCCACCCGGAGCTTCACACGCCCCCGGTTCACCAGGGCGATCATCACCCGGGCCGCCCGGAACCCGTGGGGCCCCGTGAGCACGTTCACCCCGCCGATGGCGAGCATCTTGGAGCCGTACTCCTCGGTGGTCACGTGGCCCACGGGCTCCCCGCCGGCCAGCACCCGGGCCCCCTCCCGCCCCAGGGTGAGGTCGGTGTCCACCTTGACCCGGACGCTGCTGTAGCTCAGGGGGGCCTCGGTCACCACGGTGACCACGTCCACCCCTCCCACGGTGCCGCGCACGATCACCGGGGCCGGCCTGCAGTCGGGGTAGGTGGTCCCCGCCCCGATGCCCGTGACCAGGGGCTCCCGGATGACGGGCTCCCACTCGGGGCCCACCAGGTCCCGGACGTCCTCGAAGGTGTGGAGCCGCAGGGTACGCACCAGGGTTCCGCCGCGGGCCTCGTACCGCCGGCACGCGCCGGTGCGGCCCTCGGGGATCCGGCACCCCACCGGGCACGAGCCGCACGGCACCCGGCCGTCCCGGGGCTCGGGCTCCGCCAGGACCGCGTCCTCGGGGCAGACCTTGGCGCACACCCCGCAGTCCACGCACCCGTCGGAGATCACGGCCACCCGGTCCCGGATGGCCACGACCTCCAGGGGGCAGTGGGTCACGCACCTGCCGCACGCGGTGCAGCGTTCCGGGTCGATTCGCACGGCGCTTCCCTTTTTTTGGTCGCGGGTCACCCGTGACTCGTCACAGATCCCGAACCACCGCCGCCCGCTTCGGGGGCGGGGTGTTGCGGCTCTTGGCCACCACCACCTCCCCGTCCACCAGGATCACGCTCACCCCCGGGGTGTCCCCGGCCCGGTAGGCCGAGAGCAGGTCGTCCCCCACCGAGCCCATGGGCGCGTCGCAGAACACGAGGTCCGCCGGGGCCCCCGCGGCGATCCGGCCCTGGGGCAGGCCGTGGCACCGGGCCGTGTTGCCGGTGGCCCACGCGATGGCCACGGCCGGGTCCACCTCCGCCAGGCTCGACAGGTGGGCGATGACCCGCTGGACCCCCAGGGGGATCACCCCGGTCCCCGACGGCGCGTCGTTGCCGATGATCACCCGGTGGAGGGCCCCGGCGTCCACCGCCTCCCGGGCCGCGTGCACGGCCATGCGGGGGTTGCCGCAGTGCACGATCTCCACGTAGATGTCGCTCTCCCGGATCACGGCCGAGATCTCCTCCGGGCTCACGGCCGTGGGCCCGCCGTTGGTGTGGCACGCCACGTCGGCGCCGGCCGCCAGCACCTGCTCGGCCGTGACCGTGGACGAGCCCGGGATCGAGGTCCCCCCCATGTGCATGAGCACCACCATGCCGTGCCCCTTGGCCCACTCCACCATGGGCCGGGCGTCCTCGGGCCGCTTCACCGCGCCCAGGCCGATCTCCCCCACCGTGCGCACCCCCTGGGCCGCCATCTCGGCGAAGTCCGCCTCGGTGAGCCCGGGCTCCAGGATCACCGCGCCCCCCTTCACCTTCATGCCCCCGGGCCGGAACGCCGCAAAGGACCGGGCGGCCAGGATCGCCAGGGCCTTGACCCCGGCCGGGTCCCTGGGCCGGCCGGGCAGGTGCACCTCGCCGGCGCTGACGGCCGTGGTCACCCCGCCGTGGAGCTCGCTCTCCAGGAACCCCACCTGCTTCTGCCGGGGGGTGAAGTCCCCCAGCACCGGGTGGACGTGGGAGTCGATCAACCCCGGGGTGAGCGCGCACCCGTTGGCGTCGATCACCCGGTCCACGTCGCTCTCGGCCACGTCGGCGTCGGGCCCGACGGCCGCGATGACGCCGTCGGCGATGAGCAGGGTGTCGGCCCCGATGAGGGGGCTCGACACGTCCCCGGAGACCACCGTTCCCAGGTTGATCACCTTGGTTCTCGCCATCGGATCACTCCTTCCCGCGGCCCAGGGCCTCGAGCACCTCCTCGAGGCCGGCGGGCAGCCGCCTGATGCGGGCTCCGCAAGCCCTGGCCAGGGCGTTCAGCACGGCCGGGGCGGTGGGGATCAGGGCGGGCTCCCCCACCCCCTTGGCGCCGAAGGGGCCCGTGGGCTCCGGAGCCTCCACGATCATGGGGTGCACCCGGGGCATGTCCGCGGCCGTGGGGATCAGGTAGGTGTCCAGGTTGCGGTCCCGCCCCGGGTCGAACGCCTCCATCAGGGCCATGCCCACCCCCATGGCCACGCCCCCGGTGATCTGGCCGCGGACCCCCGGGGGGTGCACCCCCCGGCCCACGTCGTGGGCCGCCGCGATCCGTTCCACCCGGACCCGGCCGGTGACCGGGTCCACCCGGACCCGGGCCACCTGGGCGGCGAACGCGTACGTGGCGTAGGGCACGCCCTGGCCGGTCTCCCGGTCCAGGGGCGTGGCCTCGGGGTCGAACCGGCCCTCCTCCCGGGGCATGCCCCCGGCCCTGGCGAACGACGAGGCCACCTCGGCCAGGGGAACCTCCCGGGAGGGGAGCGAGCGGCTCCGCACCCGGTCCCCCTCGATCACCAGGTCCTCCGCCGGGATCTCCAGCAGATCCTCGGCCCGGCGCAGGATCCGCTCCCCCAGGGCCTGGCCCGCCTCGAGCACCGCACCGCCCGAGATGTAGGTCTGGCGGCTCGCCGACGTGGCCCCGGCGTCGGCCGTGAGCGCGGTGTCGGCCCGGACCAGCCGCACCCGGTCGGGGTCCACCCCCAGGGCGTCGGCGCACACGGCCGTGAGCACCCGGTCGGAGCCCTGGCCGATCTCGGCCGCGCCCGTGAACAGGGTGAAGCCGCCGTCCTCGTCGAAGCGCACGTGGGCGGTGGAGGGGTTGGACATGCCCGTGTTGCCGATGCCGTAGTACATGGCCCCCACCCCCACGCCCACGGGGCCGTCGCCTCGCGGGCCCGGGGCACCGTCCCACCGGGCGCGCACGCGCCCTACCCGCTCCAGGCACTCCCGCAGGCCCACGCTCGGGCCCAGGCGCTGGCCCGTGATGGTGTGCTCGCCGGGGCCCAGGGCGTTCCGGCGCCGCACCTCCAGGGGGTCGAGCCCCAGGGCATCGGCCACCCGGTCCATCTGGCTCTCGTACCCGAAGGCCACCTGGGGGGCTCCGAACCCCCGCATGGCCCCGGAGAAGGGGTGGTTGGTGTACACCGCCCGGGACCGCACCCGCACGTTGGGAACCCGGTAGGGCCCGGCCGCGTGCACGGCCGCTCGGATCGCCACGGCCAGGCCGTAGGACGCGTAGGCGCCGGTGTCGGCCAGGAGGTCGGCCTCCACGGCCAGGAGCCTGCCCTCCCGGTCGGCGGCGGTTCGGTAGCGCATCCGGAAGGGGTGGCGCTTGGACGAGGCCGCGAACGACTCCTCCCGGGAGTAGACCAGCCGGCAGGGCCGGCCCGTGTGCCACGTGGCCAGGGCCACGAAGGGCTGCACCGAGAGGTCCAGCTTGCCCCCGAACCCGCCCCCGGTGGGGGCCTGGATCACCCGGACCCGCTCCTCGGGGAGCCCCAGGAGCCGGCACAGGTCCCGCCGGTCGTAGTGGGGATTCTGGGTGCAGCACACCACCACCAGGACCCCGTCCTCCAGGTAGGCCACCCCGGCCTCGGGCTCGATGTAGGCGTGCTCGATCCGGGAGGTCTCGTAGGTGCCCTCCACTACCACGGCCGCCTCGGACAGCGCCCTGTCCACGTCGCCCCCCACGACCCGCTGCTCGAAGCACAGGTTGCCCCGCTCGTGGATCCGCACGGCCGCCGCCTCCAGGGCCTCGGCCGGGTCCAGCACCGCCGGCAGGGGCTCGTACGCCACCCGCACCCTCCGGGCCCCCTCCGCCGCCGCCTCCGGGGTCTCGGCCGCCACCAGGGCCACCGGGTCCCCCACCATCCGGACCCTGTCCTCGGCAAGGAGGTGCTGGTCGGCCGTGGGCCGGATGATCCCGTAGCGGTTCTCCCCGGGCACGTCGGCCGCCGTGAACACCCGCACCACCCCGGGCACGGCCGCGGCCTCCCCCACATCGATGCCGGTGACCCGCGCATGGGCCTCGGTGGAGCGCACCACGGCCAGGTGGAGCATCCCGGGGACCTTGAGGTCGGCCGCGAACCGCACCCGGCCCAGGACCTTGTCCAGGAGGTCCCTCCGGGGGCTGCGGGAGCCCACGGCCCCGCGCGGCATCACGACCCGCCTCCCCGGGCCCGGGCCGCGGCCTCCAGGGCCGTGCGGGCCACCAGGCCGCGCACCACCGGGAGCTTGTAGGCCATGGAGGGCCTGCCGCCCGAGACCGCCCTCACCGCCTCCTCGGCCGCCCGGCCCGCCTCCTCGGCCGAAGCCGGGTCGAAGCCCCGGGCCAGGGCGGTCTCGGCACCGGGGATCCTCCGGGGGCTCGGGAACACCCCGCCCAGGGAGATCCGGGCCCACCCACGGGCCGGGTCCGCCGCCACGGCCACGGAAAGGCGCGCGATGGAAACGGCCCATCGCCGGCCCACCTTCTCGAAGGCGGCCCCGTGGGGCCCGGGGAGCGGCACGATCAGGGCCGTGAGGATCTCCGCCCCCCCAAGGGCCGTGCGGCCCGGGCCGGTCACCAGGTCCCCCAGGGGAACCCGCCGGACCCCGCCGGGGCCCGCGATCTCGGCCGCCGCGCCCAGGGCCGCGAGGGCCGGGGGCGTGTCGGCGGCCACCGAAGCGTTCACCACGTTTCCCCCAAGGGTGCCGAGGTTGCGGATCTGGGCCGAGCCCACCACCCGGGCCGCCAGCGCCAGGAGCGGGACCCGGCTCCCCACCACGGGGTCGGCGGCGAGCCGGGCGTGGGTCACGCACGCGCCCACCCGCACCGCACCGCCCTCCTCGGCCAGGGCCCGGAGCTCGGGGATCCCGGTCAGGTCCACCAGGGCCTCCGGGGCGGCCTCCCCCCGCCGGAGGGCGACGACCAGGTCGGTCCCCCCGGCCACGGGCCGGGCCGCGGGGCCCAGGTCCGCCAGCAGGCCCACGGCCTCGGCAACCGAGGTGGGGCGCAGGTACCGGCGCGGCCGGGTCATCGCCCCGCCATCTCCCGGGCGGCCGCGCGCACCGCCTCCACGATCTGGACGTAGCCCGTGCACCGGCACAGGTTCCCGGCCAGGGCCTCGCGGATCTCCTCCCGGGTGGGGTCGGGGTTGCGCCGCAGGAGGGCGGCGGCCGACAGAAGCATGCCCGGGGTGCAGTACCCGCACTGGACCGCGTGCTTGCGGATGAACCACTGTTGCAGGGGGTGGAGGGCCTCCGGCCCCCCCAGACCCTCCACGGTGGTCACCTCCCGGCCGTCCACCTTGCCGGCCAGCACCAGGCACGCGTTCACGGCCTCGCCGTCCAGGAGCACGGTGCACGCGCCGCACTCCCCCACCCCGCACCCCTCCTTGGCCCCCACGAGGTCGAACACCTCCCGCAGGACCCACAGGAGCGTGCGGTGGGGCTCGACCCGGGCCTCCACGGGCCTCCCGTTGAGGACGAACCGGATCGTGAGCCCCTCGGCCGGGGGCTCCCCGGACGGGCTGGAATCCCGGGATGCTGGAACGCTGGAAGGCACGGTCCCCTCTCCCCCGGCTCACACGCTCAGGTACTGCTCGAGCACCCGGGGCCGGGCCAGGAGCTCGTGCATGGGGCCCTCGTACCGGATGACCCCCTTCTCGATGATGTAGGCGCGGTCGCTCACGGCCGAGCAGAAGGGCAGGTTCTGCTCGGAGAGGAGCACCGTCAGGCCCTCGCGCTTGAGCTCGGAGATCGCCCGGGCCATCTGCTCCACGATCACCGGCGCGAGCCCCTCGGAGGGCTCGTCCAGGAGGATCACGGCCGGGTTCCCCATCAGGGTGCGGGCGATGGTGAGCATCTGCTGCTCGCCCCCGCTCATCTGGCCCCCCAGGCGGTCGCGCATCTCCGCCAGGGCGGGGAACAGCTCGAACACCCGGTCCTCGGTCCACACCGGGCACCCCTCCCGCGGGGGCTGGCGGCCCACCTCCAGGTTCTCCCTCACGGTGAGCTCGGTGAAGATCCGGCGGTCCTCGGGAACGTACCCCACGCCGGCCCGGGCGATCCGGTAGGGGGGGCGGCCCGTGATCTCCTCGTCCCCCAGGCGCACGGCCCCCGAGGTGGGGGTCACGAGCCCCATGACCGTCTTCAGGGTCGTGGTCTTGCCGGCGCCGTTACGGCCCAGGAGGGCCACCACCTCGCCCCGGTGCACCTCCATGGACACCCCGGACAGGATGTGGGCCAGGCCGTAGTGGGTGTGGACGTCCTGGAGGGCGAGCATCAGGTTCCCCCGGGGTGGCAGACCCGGCCCGGGTCCCGGAGCCCATCCCCGGCGCCCAGGTAGATCTCCTTCACGTGGGCGTTTTCCCGGATGGCCTCGGGGGGGCCCTCGGCCACCAGCCGGCCCCGGTTGAGCACCAGGATCCGGTCGGCGTTGCAGAACACCACGTCCATGTCGTGCTCGGTGAACAGCACCGCGATGTTGCGGTCCTTCACGATCTCGGCCGTGAGCCCCATCAGGGCCACCCGCTCCCCCGGGGCCATGCCTGCCGTGGGCTCGTCCATCAGGAGCAGGGCCGGCCGGTTGGCCAGGGCCACGGCCAGCTCCACCCGCTTCAGGTCCCCGTACGCCAGCACCCCGCAGGGCCGCTCCGCCTGGTCGGCCATGCCCACCAGGTCCAGGAGCTCCATGGCCTCGTCCCGGTGGAGCCGCACGGCCCGGCCCGTGAACCGGTACACCTTCCGGTGGTGGGAGATCAGGGGCATTTGCACGTTCTCCACCACGGTCATGCTCGGGAAGGTGGCGGTGATCTGGAAGGTGCGGCCCACCCCCTTGCGCCACACCTGGCGGGGGCTCAGGCCGGTGATGTCCTCGTCCTCCAGGAACACCCGGCCCCGGTCGGGGCGGAGCTGGCCGTTGAGCATGTTGAAGCAGGTGGTCTTGCCGGCCCCGTTGGGGCCGATCAGGGCCACGAGCTCCCCCCGGGAAACCCGGAAGTCCACCCCGTCGACGGCCACCACGCCGCCGAACGCCTTACGCAGCCCTTCCACCCGCAGGAGCGCCATCGACTCCCCTCCACTCCTCCCCGGAGCGGCCGAACCGGCCCACCAGGTACCCCAGGATCCCCTGGGGGAACAGGATCACCAGGCCCACCAGCACGCAGCCCAGGATGAGCTGCCAGTGCTCGGTGTGCCGGTTCACGAACACCTCGAGCACCTTGTACACCCCGGCCCCGACGATGGGGCCCGACAGGGTCTGGACCCCGCCCAGGAGCACCATCACCAGGGAGTCCACCGACACGGGGATGCTCGAGTAGTCGGGGAACACGCTGCCCTTGAGGAACGCGAACAGCCCGCCGGCGGCGGCGGCGAAGAACCCCGCGATCACGAAGCCCACCCACCGGACCCGGCGCACGTGGATGCCGATGGCCTCGGACCGAAGCGCCGAGTCCCGCCCCGCCCGCAGGGAGTACCCGAAGGGGGCGAAGGCGAGGCGCCGGAGCAGGAACAGGGACACCGCCACCACGGCCAGGGTGAGGTAGTAATAGGCCAAGGGGCTGCTCACCCAGTCGGAAGGCCAGATGCCCAGGAGCCCGTTGTCGCCGCCCGTGATCCCGTACCACTGGAACAGCACGGCGTACACGATCTGGGCGAAGGCCAGGGTGAGCATGGCCGAGTACACCCCGCTCAGGCGCACGCAGAAGTACCCGAACAGCACCGCACCCGCGAGCCCCAGGCCCAGGGCGGCGGCGAGCCCGAGCCCGGTGCCCACCTGGGCGTAGGTCACGGCCAGGGCCGCCCCGTAGGCCCCCAGGCCGAAGTAGGCCGCGTGGCCGAAGGAGGCCATGCCCCCCACGGTCATCATGAACCCGAGGCTCGCGGCGAACAGGGCCGAGATGAGCACCTCGCACGCGATCCGGATGTAGTAGGTGGGCAGCAGGTGGGGCAGAACGGCGGCCGCGGCCAGCACGGCCAGGCAGAAGTACAGGAACCCCCGCCCCAGGAGCCTCAGGGGCGGCTCGTGCTCCCCGGCCGGCGCGCGCGGGGGGCCCTCGGGCCGGCCCAGGAGGCCCCAGGGGCGGAAGATGAGCACGGCCGCCATGATCAGGAACACGAGCACCAGGGTGATCTCGGGGAAGATCAGGATCCCGAAGGCGTTGAGCTCGCTGATCAGGACGGCGGCCAGGAAGGCGCCCAGGATGCTCCCCATGCCCCCGACCACCACCACCACGAACACCTCGGCGATGATGTGGAGGTCCATGGTGTGGTTCACGGCCTCCCGGGGGAGCTGCACCGCGCCCCCGAGGCCCGCCAGGAACGATCCCAGGACGAACACCGAGGTGAACAGCCACGCCTCGTTCACCCCAAGGGCGCCCACCATCTCCCGGTCCTCGGTGGCCGCCCGCACCAGGGTGCCCCACCGGGTGCGGTGGAACAGCATCCAGAGCCCGGCGAGCACCAGGGGCCCCAGGGCGATCATGAAGAGCTCGTAGGTGGGGAACGGCTCCCCCAGGATCATCACCGAGCCCCGCAGCCCTGGGGCCCTGGGCCCCAGCAGATCCTCGGGGCCCCAGATCATCAGCACCAGGTCGGCCACCACGAGCACCAGCCCGAAGGTGGCCAGGAGCTGGAACAACTCCGGGGCCCGGTAGATCCGGCGCAGGAGCAGGAGCTCCACGGCCGCGCCGATCAGGCCCACCGCGAGGGCGGCGCCCAGGACCGCGGCCCAGTACCCTGCGGCGCCGGCCGGCAGGGCCTGCACCAGGGTGTAGGCGATGTAGGCCCCGAGCATGTAGAAGGAGCCGTGGGCGAAGTTCACGATGCGGGTGACCCCGAAGATGATCGACAGGCCCGAGGCCACCAGGAACAGGGACGAGGCCGAGGCCAGCCCGTTCAGGGCCTGTACCAGGTAGAACTCCATGGGTTCCTTCCATGTAACTTCCGCTGGGACGCTAGGACGCTTTAAAACCCCCGGGATTCCCATGCGCTCCAGGCATCACTCTTCCATGGGACCTCATTGCCTGGGCCCCTGCGACCCGGGCTGCGGAGCCGGTGAGGGGCCACGGGCGGGCCGCCCGGGGACCGCGGGCTGGCCCTACTCCTTGGGCCGGACCTTGGCGACCCACTCGGGCCCCGGGAGCACCTCGGAGCCGTCCACGTACTTCCAGTCCACCAGGATCCCACGGCCCATCTTGGGGTCGTACTTGATCTTCCCGACCCACGCACCCAGGGTGGACTGGTGGTCGATCTTGCGGAACTTGATCCGCCCCACCGGGGAGTCGAACTCCAGCCCCTCCATGGCGTCCACCAGGGCCTCGGTGCCCGTGGTCCCGGCCTTGGCGATGGCGGCCGCGATGGCCTTGAAGGTCAGGTAGCCCACCAGGGATCCCACCCGGGGGTAGTCGTTGTAGCGCTTCTCGTAGTCGGCCACGAACTTCTTGTGGGCCGGGTCCTGGATGGCGTACCAGGGGTAGCCGGTCACGATCCACCCCTCGGGGGCCTCGTCCTTGAGGGGGTCCAGGTACTCGGGCTCACCCGTGAGCAGGCTCACCACCGAGCGGTTCCGGAACAGCCCCCGGGTGGTGCCCTCCCGGACGAACTTGGCCAGGTCGGACCCGAAGGTCACGTTGAAGATGGCGTCGGGCCTGGCCCGGGCCAGGGCCTGCACGGTGGAGCCCGCGTCCAGCTTGAACAGGGCCGGCCACTGCTCCTCCACCCACTCCACGTCGGGCCGGAGCTTCGACAGCACCTCCTTGAAGGCCCGCACCGCGCTCTGGCCGTACTCGTAGTTGGGCGCGATGGTGGCCCAGCGCTTGGCCGGGAGCTTGGCCGCCTCCCGGGCCAGCATCACGCACTGCTCGTAGGTGTTGGGCCGGAGCCGGAAGGTGTACCGGTGGCCCTTGCTCCAGGTGATGGCGTCGCTCAGGGGCTCGGCCGCCACGAACAGCACCTTGTTGCGCTTGGCGAAGCTCGAGACCGCGAGACCGATGTGGGAGAGGAACGTGCCCGCGAGCAGGGACACCTTTTCGTTCTGCACGAGCTCGGTGGCGTGGCGCTCCGCCACGTCGGGCTTGCCCCCGTCGTCCCGGGAGATCACCACCAGCTTTCTCCCCAGGACCCCTCCGGCCGCGTTGATCTCGTCCACGGCCATCTCCCAGCCCTTCTTGTACGGGTCCAGGAACTGGGGCACGCGGCTGTAGCTGTTGATCTCGCCGATCTTGATCGGCTCCCCGGCGAGCGCCAGGGTGCCCGGCACCATCACCAGCAGGGCGAGCAGGAACGGTAGCCGTCGTCTCATGGTTCCCTCCTTTTCCAGGCCAGGGGTTGGGTGGGGCCAACGGCGCTTGCGGGAACGGCCCCGCGGGGGCATCCCCGGGGCCGGTTCGGGCGCTGCCGCCATGGGGACTACCAGGTGGGCGGGGACACCACCCACACCACCTCCACGTCCTGGTCCCCCTGGTTCACCCACTGGTGGGGGATGCGGGACGAGTAGTAGAAGCTCTCGCCGGGGCCGACACGGTAGGTCTTCTCCCCCACGGTGATGGTGAGGGTGCCCTTGAGCACGATCCCGAACTCCTCGCCGGCGTGGCTGTAGGGCTCGTGGGAGCCCCCGCCCGGAGCGACCACCGTGTAGAAGGGCTGCATCATCTTGCCCCGGGTGGACCGGACGAGCTGCTGGATCCGGGCGTTCCAGTTGCCCAGGGAGACCTCCCGGCGGGAGTCGACCCGGGTCACCACCGGCTCCTCGCTGTCATCGTCGGTGAAAAAGTCGACGATGTTCACACCGAGGGCCGCCGCGATCCTCTTTAGGGTGGCGATGGACGGGGAGGCGTGGCCGTTCTCGATCTGGGAGAGGTGGGCTCCCGTGCACCCCACCTGATCGGCCAGCTGGCGCAGGGTGAGGCGCCGGGCCTCCCGCAGCCTCCGAAGTTTGGGGCCGATCTCGTCCGGCACGTGGACCTCCTTGTTGGCTCCCCTGCGGGCTGCGGCTTCCCTCTCCGCTCCCGGTCAAACTTCTGCGAAACATCTTTCTGTCGTCGCCGCTGAGGACCGGCAAAGCTCGGTGGCCCCCACGCCCAAGAACGGCCCCGATCCCCCTCCTGGCCGGTTCAGCGCTGACCGCGATCCCACGCACCTCAAGGGCAAGCGGGCCGACCGCGGGTCCCCCTCCCTGCATGGAAGGCGCCCCTGGATCAATTTGTAAAACCACACTTAACCCAAATAAAGCAGTTCTTACAAATCAGTCAAGGGAAAAATAACGGTGTTCCAAACAAAAGCGTCGCCATCGCCTCAAACCCCCTTCGTGGGAGCGAGTCGAAACCCACGTGTCCTAACCGTGGTTGTTTGTGAGCGCGACTGGCGAAGCGCTCGACCGCTGGCAACCGCAGGGCCAAGCGCGCTCCGACAGGGTGTGCGATCGGAGACTGCAGGTGTGAAGCCCCTCCGCACCGTGCTACACTTCCCAGCAACTTCGGTCGTCGGTCAGGGGCTTTCGGCCCGCTAGGCGGCCAGGCGGCCCTGGAGCCACGCCAAAACTCGGGGGCAACGCCACGGACCGACGAGAGTCACCCTTCCCCGTGCCCGGGCCTGACGATGCTCCCAAGCATCGTGGCAGGGCAGCAGAACTGGAAACCAAGCCGGCGGCCTCCGCCCGAGCCGGCAGGAGAGAAGCAGGGTCTTCATGGAGATCGTGGTCGCCCGGTCCGCCGGGTTTTGCATGGGGGTGCGACGGGCCATCGACATGGCCCGGGAGGTGGCACAGAACGAGGGCCGCACCGTGTTCACCCACGGCCCCCTGATCCACAACCCCCAGGAGTTGGAGCGGCTCCGGTCGGAGCGGATCGTGCCGTTGGCGCCGGGGGATCCGGTTCCCCGGGCTCCGGTGATCGTGCGGGCCCACGGCATTCCGCCGGGGGAGCGCCGCCAGATCGAGGCCGCGGCCGAGCGGGTGGTGGACGCCACCTGCCCGAAGGTGAGCCGGATCCAGCAGACGATCGCCGAGTACAGCGCCAAAGGGTATGCGGTGGTGATCTGCGGGGACGCGGACCACCCCGAGGTGGTGGGGCTCCTGGGCCACGCCCGGGGGCCGGCCTACGTGGTGGGGAGCCCCGCCGAGGTGGACGCCCTGCCCGATCTGGCCGAGGTGCTGCTGGTGGCCCAGACCACCCAGGACGAGGGGGTGTTCGAGGCGGTTCGGCGGCGGATCCTGGAGCGGTATCCCGGCGCGGAGGCCATGAGCACGATCTGCAGCTCCACCCACCGCCGCCAGACCGAGGCCCGGGAGCTGGCCCGGGACGTGGACGCGGTGGTCGTGATCGGGGGGCGCAACTCGGCCAATACCCGCCGCCTGTACCAGATCTGCAGGGAGCTCTGCCCCCGCACCTACCACGTGGAGACCCCCGACGAGCTGCCCCTCGAGGAACTCAAACGGGTGCACCGGGTGGGGGTGACGGCCGGCGCTTCCACCCCCGCGTGGATCATCGAGCGGGTGGTCGAGAGCCTACGGGCGGCCGGGGGGGAATAGGCCCTCAGACCAAGTTGCGTTCAAAGCTATTGGCCCCTTGCCCCGCCCCCGGATGCGCATCAGAAGGACGGCAACTTGGTATCAGGCGTCCCCGCTCAGCACGGCGCCGGGGGGCTGGGAGTGGGGGCCCACCAGCACCAGGTTGTAGGGCACGCTCCGGAGCACCTCGTGGGCCCGGCTCCCCAGCACTCGCTCCCGCACCGGGTTCCGGCCGAACGCTCCCAGGACCACCAGCGCGGTGCGGGGGATCTCCTGCAGCACCCGCCGGAACCCCCCCTCGACCACCCTCCACACCGGCCGGATCTCATCGAGGAGATCCGCCCGTTCCAGCCGCTCGCGGCCCTCTGCCTCGGCACCGCCCTCGGCCTCGGTCATCACCTGGAGCGGCACCCCGGCCAGGCCGGCCAGGGCCCGGGCCCACAGGAGCGCCTTGAGCCCGAACGAGGATCCCCCGTACAGGGCCACCACCCGGTCCCACGGGATCCAGCAGGTGGACGGCAACATCACCGGCACGTCGGCCGCCCGGACCAGGGCCTGGACCTTGGGGCCCAACACGGCGGGGAGCAAGGGCTTGGCGAACGGGCTGGTCAGGGCACGGGGGCACGAGATCAGGCTGAACCGGTCCTGGATATCGGGCAGGGTGGACCCCGTGCGGCCCGTGGCTCGCTGTTCCTCCCACTCCACGCCCACCTCCTGAGCCAGGCGGTCCGCCCGCTTCCGGGCCAGGTCGGGCTCGTACACGTAGGACTCGTCCAGGTCCATCTGGATCGCACCGGAGCCCGCATAGAGCACCAGGTGGCGGGACGTGGGGAAGTGGACCCGCAGGGGCACGCCGGTCTGGCGACAGAACCACGCCGCCCCCCGGAACGTCTCGAACCCGCGGGGGTTGTTGCGGAACAGGTGAAGCACCGGCAACGCCATGGCGCCCTCCTACGGCTCCGGCCCGTAACGTTCGCGCGCGGGGATCGCCGTGCGCCCTCGGAACGAAGCCGGGGCCCCAACGGGGCCCCGGTCGGAAACACATCGAGATTTCCAAGCCTTCCAAACGCCGGCGGCCCGGCTCGTGCTACAGGGCCTCCACCACCAGGGCCATGCCCTGGCCGCCGCCGATGCACAGGGTGGCCAGGCCGTACCGTCCGCCCCGCCGCTTGAGCTCGTTCACCAGGGTCACCACGATCCGGGCGCCGCTACACCCGATGGGATGCCCCAGGGAGATGCCGCTCCCCACCACGTTCGTCTTCTCGATGTCGAGATCCAGCTCCCGCATGCACGCGATGGCCTGGGCGGCGAACGCCTCGTTGAGCTCCACCAGGTCCAGGTCGGCCACGGTGAGCCCCGCCTTGGCCAGGGCCTTCCGGGTGGCGGGCACCGGACCCACGCCCATGTAGGCCGGGTCCACCCCGCCCGAGGCCCACGACACGATCCGCGCCAGGGGCTCGACGCCGGCCGACTCGGCCGCGTCCGCACCCATCAGCAGCAGCGCGGCCGCGCCGTCGTTGATGCCCGAGGCGTTCCCCGCGGTCACCGTGCCGTCCTTCTTGAAGGCCGGCCGGAGCTTGGCCATCTTTTCGACGCTGGTGTCCATGGGCCGCTCGTCGGTGTCCACGACGACCGGGTCCCCCCGGCGCTGGGGCACGCTCACCGACACGATCTCGGCCGCAAACCGGCCGTCGGCCTGTGCCGCCCGGGCCCGTTGGTGGCTAAGCGCCCCCAGCTCGTCCTGCTCCTGGCGGCTGATCCCGTACAGGGCCGCGAGGTTCTCGGCGGTGTGACCCATGTGGTACCCGTAGAAGCACTCCCACAGGCCGTCGTGAACCATGAGGTCCACCAGGTCGGTGTTGTTCATCCGGGCTCCCCACCGGCCGGCGGGCAGGGCGTAAGGGATCTGGCTCATGTTCTCCATGCCGCCGGCCACCACGGCGTCGGCCTCGCCCTCCCGAATGGTCTGGGCGGCCAGGGCCACCGCCTTCATGCCCGAGGCGCACACCTTGTTCACGGTGAACGCCGGGGTCTCCTTGGCCACGCCCGCCCGGATCGAGGCCTGCCGGGCCACGTTCTGGCCCTGGCCCGCGCCCACCACGTTGCCCAGGATCACCTCGTCCACCTGCAGGGGCCGAAGGGCCTCGTCGTAGTCGTGGTACCGAGTTTCCAGCTCGATGGGGTCCTGGCCGAGCGCCTCGGGCGCCACCGCCCGCAGGGCCTCGCCGGCCACGGGCCGCACCCCGGCCCGGGTCAGGGCTCCCTTGATGGCGGCGGCCCCCAGGTCGGCCACCGGCACGTCCTTGAGCGCGCCGCCGAAGTTCCCCACGGCGGTGCGGGCCCCGGATACGATCACGACGTCTCGCATGCGCTGCTCCTCCCTCCAAAGAAAGTGGCGTCATGTAACTTCGGTCTACGGTCGCCGGTCTACGGTCTTCGGTCGGGGCCTTCGGCCCGCTGGAAGGCTAGGCTGCTAGGCGGCCGGGCGGCTTCCCCGAACCGCCGCCAAACGCTCGGTGGGGCATGGGGTCTGCTGGAGAGCCGCGTGCGGCTCCTTAGCTCGCCGCGCAGCGCCTCCCACGCTCGTACCGTGAATTCGTTCGTGCTCCACCGAACGGTCATGAAACCGCCGTTTATGCCCCGTGCCTGCGCGGCGAATCTCAATGCCCGGCTTCGCGCGCGGCCGGAAGCAGACCCCATGCCCCGCCGCCGGCGGGGCCCCCGGATCAGGCAACGTTACCCTCCCCGTTGCCGGGCCCCGCAGGGGGCTGACGAGACTCCCTTATAGACCGACCCCCGGTCGATGGCAAACCGGCGGCCTTCCATGTAACTTTGGTCCACGGTCTTCGGTCTTCGGTCTCCTGGCCCCCAGGCACGTGGCTCTCGCCAACCCGGCGGCGGGGGGCCTGTTGGAGCGCCCCCCTCAGGAGTCGAGGCCCCTAAGATTTTGCTAGTTTCTAGTTTCTAGTTTCTAGCTCGCCCCGCTCCACGAGAGCTCTCGGTTTGAACGCAACCTGGTATCCCCAGGGATTCCCGAGGAACCTCACTCCGGGCCCTGGGCCGCGTCCCGGGCGATCCGGGCCAGGGCTTGGATGAAGGAGGGCCGGGTGTTCAGGGCGGGGCACCGGCGGAACTCCCGGATGCCGAGGGTCCGGGCCAGGTCCACGTACTCCACG
The DNA here is from genome assembly GCF_000526155.1 of Deferrisoma camini S3R1. Classification (NCBI taxonomy): domain Bacteria; kingdom Pseudomonadati; phylum Thermodesulfobacteriota; class Deferrisomatia; order Deferrisomatales; family Deferrisomataceae; genus Deferrisoma; species Deferrisoma camini. The sequence continues at coordinate 2,943,550 of NZ_JAFN01000001.1, forward strand.
TCGATCTCGTACAGGGTCTCGATGTGGTCCGAGACAAAGCTCACCGGTACCACCAGTATGCGGCGGAGCCCTTCGGCCGCCAGGGCCGCGAGGGTCTCCTCCACGCCCGGGCCGAGCCAGCGCACCGGCCCGGTGCGGCTCTGGAAGGCCAGGCGGTGGGACGGGTTCCCCAGCCGTTCCACGACCCCGGCCACGGTGGCCCGCACCTGCTCCAGGTATGGGTCTCCCTGCTCGATCAGCTTCACCGGCAGGCTGTGGGCGCTGAACAGCACCGTGGCGCCGTCGAATCCGCGAAGGCCCTCGGCCACGGCCTCGGCCAGGGCGTCGAGGTAGGCCGGGTGGTCGTGCCAGGACCGCACCACCCTTCGGGGAAGGTCGTCCAGGCCCTCGGCGGAGAGGCCGGCCTCCAGGTCGGCCAGGCTCGATCCCGTGGTGGCCCGGCTGTACTGGGGGTACAGGGGCAGCACCACGATCCGGGTCGCCCCCCGGCAACGGAGCTCGGCCGCGGCCTCGCGGGCCCGCGGGTGCCAGTAGCGCATGGCCACGGTCACGGTCCAGTCCGGGCCCAGCGCCGAGGCGAGGGCGTCGGCCTGGGCCCGGGTGATCTCGCCGATGGGGCTCCTCCCCCCGATCCGGCGGTACCGCTCGGCCACCTTGGGCGCCCGCTTCCGGCTGATCCACCGGGCCAAGGGCCGCTGGAGGATCCCCGACAGGGGAAACCGCAGGATCTCGGGGTCGGAGAACAGGTTCTCCAAAAAGGGCCGGACCGCCTGAAGCGAGTCCGGCCCGCCCATGTTGCACAGCACGACCCCGGTCATGCCTCGGCCTCCGGCAGCTCCAGGTAGAACCGGCAGCCCTCGCCGGGCGCGGACCGGAGCCACACCCGCCCGCCCTCGGCCGTGACCACCCGGCGAACGATGGACAGGCCCACCCCGCTGCCCTTGCACTCCCGGCCGCCCCGGACGAACAGATGGAACACCCTCTCCTCCATATCCTTGGGGATGCCCCGGCCGTTGTCCTGCACCACCACGCACGCATACCCCGGCTTCGGATCCGCCTCACCCGGGGCCGCCCGGCGCACCCGGATCCGGGGCTCCACGTCCGGCCGGCGGTACCGCAGCGCGTTGCCGAACAGGTTGAGGAGCACCTGGTGAAGCCGCACGGGAGCCATGCGCACCCGGGGCAGCGGGTCGTCCAGCTCCAGCTCCGCCCCGGTCTCCTCCACCCGGAGCCCCAGATCGGTCCAGGCGCTTCGGCACGCCGCGGCCAGGTCCAGCTCCCGGACCGCGGGACGCTCCGCGCCGATGCGCGCAAAGGCCAAGAGGTCCTCCAACAGCCCCCCCAGGCGGTCCACCTGGCTCCGGAGCTGTCGGCACATGCCCTCGGCTCCGTCCGGCCGCCCACATCGCAACCGCTCCTCCAGGAGCGCCGCATACCCCCGGGCCGTGCCCAAGGGGCCGCGCAGGTCGTGGGCCACCGCGTACAGGAACCCCTCCAGCTCCCGATTCCGCTCGGCCAGGGCCTCCTTCTCCAGGCGCTCGGCCGTGACATCGCGCACCGTGACCACCACGAACTCCCCCTCCGGGTCCCGGTGGAGCACCCCGGCCACCCGGGCCAGGAACCGGCTGCCGTCCGGCCGGGACTGCCACGCCTCCAGCTCGAACCGGCCGTGGCGGGCCAGGTCCTCCCTCACCCCCGGCACCAGCTCCAGGGTCTCCGGCGGCAGCAGCTCGGCCACGGTTCGGCCCACCAGCTGGTCCCGGGGCAGGTCGAACAGGGTCTCGGCGGCCCGGTTCACGTCGAGGATCCGGCCGTTCAACTCCTCCACGAACATGGCCGTGTCCGCCACCTCGAACGCCCGGTGCAGGGTCTCCAGCACCCACTGCCGGGGCGACCGGGGCCCCATCCACTCCATCACCACGGCCCGCCCACCCCCAAAGGGCACCGCGGTGATCAGGGCCCGCCCCCCCGACAGGTCCACCTCGCGCACCGCCGGCCCCTCCCCACCCAGGGGGCACCCCGCGCAGGGCGCCGCCCGGCCCCACAGGAACTCGTGACACCGCCTGCCTTCGGCCGGCCCGAACGTCCTGCGGTGGGCCGGGTTCTGGTACAACACGGTGCGGTCCGGGCCGTGGAGGCTCACCGGGGTGGCCAGCCCCTCTACGACCGCCCTCCAGGGAATCCCCCCGTCTTCCCCTGCCATGCGCTCGCCCTTTCCGTCCCCGCGGGGACGCCCAACCCGCTTATTCCGCCGGGCCGCCCAGGGCCCAGGACAAAGCCCTTCCCCCGTGGCGTAGCCGCCGAACCCGCCGAGGGGCCAGTCCCATCCCCTCCAGTGCCGCCGGGTCCGGGGTCAGGATACCCCACCGCCACCGCCGGAACGGCCCTTTCAACGCGGCGGCGAGGGCCTCGAGGGCCTCGCGCCGGCCCCCCAGCCGAAACCCGTGGGGGGGATCGGCCACCAGCAGTCCCCGGGGGCACGGGGGAGTGAGGCATTCTAGCGCCACACAGGCGGCTCGCAACACCTCGGCCACCCCGGCCCTCCGGGCCGCCTGCCGGGTTCGGGCCACGGCGGCAGGGTCCCGGTCCGAGGCAAACACCGGCGCCGGCGCCGGCCGGCGGGCCTGGGCGAGGACCTCGGCCCGCACCGTCTCCCACCGGCTCGGATCGTGGGGCACCATCCGCTCGAACGCGAACGCCCGCTGCCACCCGGCGGGCATGCCGCAGCCCATCCGCGCCGCCTCCACGGCCAGGGTGCCCACGCCGGCCATGGGGTCGAGCAGAGGCTCCTGCCCCTCCCACCCGGCTGCCAGGAGAAGGGCCGCGGCCACGTTCTCCCGCAGCGGCGCCGTCCCGGGGGCCAGGCGGTAACCCCGCCGGTGAAGGTGGTCGCCCGAGGTGTCCAGGCTGACCACCACCTCCCCGGACACGGCGCGCACCTGCACCCGGAACGGGGGGCTCCCCGCCGGGGGGCCCACGGACCGCTCCACGGCCTCGCGCACGGCCTCGGTCAGGGCCCCGGAGTGGAGGCGGCTTCGCCGGCGGGCCACCCGCACCTCCACCCCGGACCCCCGAGGGAGCCAGGCATCCCAAGGGATCCGCCCGAGTTCCCGGGCCGCCTCTGCCTGCCGCTGCGCCCGGAACCGGGCCACTCGCACCAGCACCCGGCTCGCCACGGCCGAGCACAGGTTCACCCGCCCCAGGTCGTCCCAGGTGCCCCGGAACCGGGCGCCCCCGCCCTCGGCCGCGGCCTCCAGCAGGCCCAGGCCTCGGAGTTCCGCCAGCAGCACGTCCTCCAGGCCCGGGGGCGCAACCGCGTAGGCCTCCACCCGGGAGGGATCGGTCACCCCTTCGCGGCCCTCTTGGCGATGTGGGCCATCAGGCCGCCGTCGGCGATCAACTCCTGCATGAACGGCGGGATCGGGGCGGCCCGGAACTCGGTTCCGCGGGTGAGGTTCCGGATCCGGCCGGTTCCAGCGTCCACCTCCACCTCGTCGCCCTCCTCGATCCCGTCGAACGCCTCGGGGCACTCAAAGATCGGCAGCCCCATGTTGAACGCGTTCCGGTAGAAGATCCGGGCGAAGCTGCGGGCGATCACGCACGACACCCCGGCCGCCTTGATGGCGATCGGCGCGTGCTCCCGGCTCGAGCCGCACCCGAAGTTCTTGTCGGCCAGGATGATGTCGCCGGGCCTCATCTTGGCTACGAACTCCGGGTCCGCGTCCTCCATGCAGTGCTTGGCCAACTCGGCCGGGTCGCTGGTGTTCAGGTACCGTGCCGGGATGATCCGGTCCGTGTCGATGTCGGGGCCGAACTTCCACACCCGTCCGCGAAACTTCATGCCACCACCTCCTCGGGGCTCGCGATCCGCCCCTTCACCGCGCTGGCCGCGGCCACCGAGGGGCTCGCCAGGTACACCTCGCTCTCCGGATGGCCCATGCGGCCCACGAAGTTCCGGTTCGTGGTCGCCACCGCCCGCTCGCCCTTGGCCAGGATGCCCATGTGCCCCCCGAGGCACGGGCCGCAGGTGGGGGTGGACACCGCGCAGCCGGCGTCCAGGAACACCTCCAGCAGGCCCTCGCACATGGCCTGGCGGTAGATCTGCTGGGTGGCCGGGATCACGATGCACCGCACGTACTTGGCCACCCGCTGGCCCCGGAGCACCCGGGCGGCCCGCCGCAGGTCCTCGATGCGGCCGTTGGTGCACGAGCCGATCACCACCTGGTCGATGGGCACCTCGCCCACGTCGTCGATGGCCCGGGTGTTGGAGGGCAGATGGGGGAAGGCCACCTGGGGCCGGATCCGGCCCACGTCGATCTCGACCACCTCCGCGTACCGGGCGTCGGGGTCGCTCCGGTAGTACACGGGCGGCCGCTTGGCCCGGCCCTCCATGTAGGCCCGGGTCGTGGCGTCCGGGGCGATGATGCCGTTCTTGCCGCCGGCCTCGATCGCCATGTTGGCCATGGTCAGCCGGTCGTCCATGCCCAGGCGCTCGATCACCGGCCCGGTGAACTCCATGGCCCGGTACAGGGCCCCGTCCACGCCGATCCGGCCGATCGTGTAGAGGATCAGGTCCTTGCCCTCCACCCACGGCGGGAGCTCGCCGCGGTACACGAACTTGATGGACTCGGGCACCTTGAACCAGGCCTCACCCGTCACCATGGCCGCGGCCAGGTCCGTGGACCCGACCCCGGTGGAGAAGGCGCCCAGGGCCCCGTAGGTGCAGGTGTGACTGTCGGCGCCGATCACCACGTCGCCCGGCACCACGATGCCCTGCTCGGGCAGCAGCGCGTGCTCCACCCCCATCTCGCCGGTCTCGAAGTAGTGTTCGAGGTCCTGATCCCGGGCGAACTCCCGGAGGACCTTGCACTGCTCGGCGCTGGCGATGTCCTTGTTGGGGGCGAAGTGGTCGGGCACCAGCACCACCCGGGACCGGTCGAACACCCTCTCGGCGCCGACGCGGCGGAACTCGCGGATCGCGATGGGCGCGGTGATGTCGTTGCCCAGGGCCACGTCCACCTTGACGCTCACGATCTGGCCCGGCTCCACCCGGTCGAGACCGGCGTGGGCCGCGAGAATCTTTTCGGTGATGGTCATGGGGTCCTCACGGTCTGGAAAAGGGGAGGGGCGCCGGCCGGGCCGGCGCCCCCTTGGATCCTCCCGCGGCCTCAGAGGTGGGCCGCGAAGCTCTTCTGCTTGCGGTGCTCCAGCTTGTTCAGGGCGTGCACGAACGCCTTGGCCGAGGCCACCACGATGTCGGTGTCGGCGGCCTGGCCGTTGGCCAGCACCCCGTCCTCCTCGATGCGCACGCTCACCTCGGCCTGGGCGTCGGTGCCGCCGGTGATCGAGTTGATGGAGAAGTGCACCAGCCGGGGCTTACGGCCGGTGAGCTTCTTGATCACCGAGAAGGCCGCGTCCACCGGCCCGTCGCCAAACCCGGCCTCCTGGCGGGCCACCCCGTCCATGAGGAGCTGCACCGTGGCGGTGGGCACGGTGACCGTGCCCGAGTTCACGTTCAGGTACAGCAGGCGGTACCGGTCGGGCAGCCGCAGCACCCGCTCGGCGATCAGGGCGTCCACGTCCTCGTCGTAGACCGTCTTCTTCTTGTCGGCCAGGGCCTTGAACGCCTCGAAGGCGCTCTCCATCTGCTCGTCCGTGAGGTCGTAGCCCAGGGCCTTGACCTTCTCTCGGAATGCGTGCCGGCCGGAGTGCTTGCCCAGCACCAGGGCGTTGGTGGGGATCCCCACGCTCTCCGGGGTCATGATCTCGTAGGTGGTCTTCTCCTTGAGCACCCCGTCCTGGTGGATGCCCGACTCGTGGGCGAACGCGTTGGCGCCCACGACCGCCTTGTTGGGCTGGACCGGCAGGCCCGTGATCAGGCTGACCAACCGGCTGGTGGGGTAGATGTGCTGGGTGTCGATCCGGGTCGTGTAGGGCAGGCGGTCGGCCCGGGTGCGCAGGGCCATCACCAGCTCCTCCAGCGAGGCGTTCCCGGCCCGCTCGCCGATGCCGTTGATCGTGCACTCCACCTGCCGGGCCCCGGCCTCCACGGCCGCCAGCGAGTTGGCCACGGCCAGGCCCAGGTCGTTGTGGCAGTGCACCGACACCACGGCCCGATCGATGTTGGGCACCCGCTCCATGACCCGGCGGATCATCTCCCCGAACTCCTCCGGCACGGCGTAGCCCACCGTGTCGGGGATGTTCACGGTGGTGGCCCCGGCCTCGATCACGGCCTCCACCACCCGGCACAGGAACTCCAGGTCGCTGCGCACCGCGTCCTCGGCCGAGAACTCCACGTTCGAGGTGTACCGGCACGCGTGCTTCACGGCCTCCACGGCCTGCTCCAGCACCTGGTCCGGGGACTTGCGGAGCTTGTGCTCCATGTGGATCGGGCTGGTGGCGATGAACGTGTGGATGCGGGGGTTCTCGCCCCCCTTGAGGGCCTCCCAGGCCCGGTCGATGTCGGCCCGGTTGGCCCGGGCCAGCCCCGCCACCTCGCACCCCCGCACCTTGTCGGCGATCATCTTCACCGCGTCGAAGTCGCCCGGGGACGAGATCGGGAACCCGGCCTCGATCACGTCGACCCGCAGCCGCTCCAGGGCCTGGGCGACCCGCAGCTTTTCCTCGAGGTTCATGGACGCGCCGGGGCTCTGCTCCCCGTCGCGCAAGGTCGTGTCGAAGATCTTCACGGTCTCCATGGCAGTTCCCCTCGGGCGGCGCCCCGTTTGGCCGCCCCGCTAGTTCTTGGACCGGTCCACCAACCGCCCCTCCTGGAGCCAGGGCATCATGGACCGCAGCCGCTGGCCCACCTCCTCGATGGGGTGCTCGTCACCCCGGCGGGTCAGGGCGTTGAACACCGGCCGGCCGGCCCGGTTCTCCAGGATCCACTCCCGGGCGAACTGCCCGGTCTGGATCTCCTCCAGGATCCGCTTCATCTCGGCCTTGACCCGCGGGTCGATCACCCGGGGGCCCCGGGTCAGGTCACCGTACTGGGCCGTGTTCGACACCGAGTAGCGCATGTTGGCGATGCCGCCCTCGTAGATCAGGTCCACGATCAGCTTGAGCTCGTGCAGGCACTCGAAGTAGGCCATCTCCGGGGCGTACCCGGCCTCGACCAGCGTCTCGAACCCGGCCTGGATCAGGGCCGTCACCCCGCCGCACAGCACGGCCTGCTCCCCGAACAGGTCGGTCTCGGTCTCCTCCCGGAAGGTGGTCTCGATCACGCCGGCCCGGCCGCCGCCGATGGCCGAGGCGTAGGCCAGGGCCACGTCCCGGGTGTTGCCGGCCGGGTCCCGGTCCACGGCGATGAGGCACGGCACGCCCCGGCCCCGCTCGTACTCGGCCCGCACCAGGTGGCCGGGCCCCTTGGGGGCCACCATGAACACGTTGACCCCTTCGGCGGGCACGATCTGGCCGAAGTGGATGTTGAACCCGTGGGCAAAGGCCAGGTAGTCGCCCGGCTCCAGGGCCGAGGCGATCTGGCTGCGGAACACCTCGCCCTGGAGCTCGTCGGGCAGGAGGATCATGACCACCTGGGCCTTGCGGGCGGCCTCGTCCACGGGCAGCACCTCGAACCCGGCGGCCCGGGCCTTCTGGGCCGAGGCCCCGTCGGGCCGCAGCCCCACCACCACGTTCAGGCCCGAGTCGCGTAGGTTGTTCGCGTGGGCGTGGCCCTGGCTCCCGTACCCGATCACCGCGATCGTTTTGTCCTTGAGGAGCCCGAGGTCCGCGTCCTTGTCGTAGTAGATCTTCATCGCAACGCTCCTTTGTTGAAGGATGGAAGGCTAGAAAGCTGGAAGGCTAAAGGCTATGAAGCCCCCAACCAATGCTTCCGTGTAACTTTGGTCTACGGTCGTCGGTCGGGGGCCTTCGGCCCGCTGGGCGGCTCCTGAGCCCCGACGCCAAGGCTTCGGGGGGCATGGGGTCTGCTGGAGAGTCGCGTGCGGCTCCTTAGCTCGCCGCGCAGCGCCTCCAACGCTCGTACCGTGAGTTCGTTCGTGCCCCACCGAACTGTCATGAAACCACCGCCGGTGCCCCGTGCCTGCGCGGCGAATCTCAATGCCCGGCTTCGCGCGCGGCCGGAAGCAGGCCCCATGCCCCCCGCCGGCAATGGGCCCGGACCAACGAAAGTTACCCTTCCCGTTGTAGGGCCCCGCAGGGGCCTGACGATGCTCCCCTGCGTAGAAACGAGCCGATTCCCTCGCCGGGCTGACCGGCTTTTCCGCGGGTCACCCCCCGTTCTGCATGCCCCTGGGCATGGCCACCTTGCCCGTGCGCACCACCTCTTTGATGCCCAGGGGCCGCATCAGCTCCAGGACGGCGCGGATCTTGTCCTCGCCGCCCGTCACCTCCACCGTGTAGGTCTTGGGGCTCACGTCCACGATCTTGCCCCGGAAGATGTCCATGAGCCGGAGGATCTCCGGCTTGGTCTCGGCCGTGGCCGCCACCTTCACAAGGACCAGCTCCCGGTCCAGGTACTGGCCCTCGTGGAGATCCGTCACCTTGAGCACATTCACCAGTTTGTGCAGCTGCTTGATGATCTGCTCGATGATCTGGTCGTCGCCTCGGGTGACGATGGTCATCAGGCTCACCGTGGGATCCTGGGTCTCGGCCACCGACAGGCTGTCGATGTTGAACCCCCTGCCGCTGAACAGCCCCGCCACCCGGGCCAGGACCCCGAACTCGTTCTCCACCAGCACGTTGATCGTATGGCGCATGGGAAGCCCTCCGTTACAGCAGCAGCATCTTGGTCAGGGGAGCCCCGGCCGGCACCATGGGGTACACCCCCTCCTCCGGATCCACATGGAAGTCCATCAGCACCGGGCCCGGGTGGGCCAGGGCCTGCTCGATCACCGGCCGCACCTCGTCAGGCCGGGTGGCCCGGAGCCCCAAGGCACCGTACGCCTCGGCCAGCTTCACGAAATCGGGGGCCACGTCCATGCGGGTGTGGGAGTACCTGCGGTCGTAGAACAGCTCCTGCCACTGCCTCACCATGCCCAGGAACCCGTTGTTCAGGATGGCCACCTTCACCGGTAGCTCGTACTGCACGGCCGTGGCCAGCTCCTGGATGTTCATCTGGATCGAGCCGTCGCCGGCGATGTCGATCACCACCCGGTCGGGGAACGCGGCCTGGGCCCCGATGGCCGCCGGGAACCCGTAGCCCATGGTGCCCAGGCCACCGGAGGTCAGCCAGCACCGGGGCTCCTCCAGACGGAAGTACTGGGCGGCCCACATCTGGTTCTGGCCCACCTCGGTCGAGACGATGCAGCGGCCTGCCGTGGCCTCGTGGAGCTGCTCCACCACGTACTGGGGCTTGATCACGTCCTCGCCCTGGCCGTAGTCCATCCGGTGGGCCCGGCGCCACGCCTCGATCTCGGCGTGCCACTCCCGCAGGACCTCGTCCCGGGCTTCCCACTCGGGGCCGTGGACCAGCCCGAGCATCTTCTTCAGCACGTTCTTGGCGTCGCCCACGATGGGGATGTCCACCTGGACGTTCTTCGAGATGGAGGTGGGGTCGATGTCCACGTGGACGATCTTCGCGTTGGGCGCGAACTCGTCGATCTTGCCGGTCACCCGGTCGTCGAACCGGGCCCCCACCGCCACCAGCAGGTCGGCGTGGCTCACGGCCATGTTGGCCCGGTAGGTGCCGTGCATGCCCAGCATGCCCAGGAACAGGGGGTCGCTTCCCGGAAAGGCGCCCAGGCCCATCAGGGTGGTGGTCACCGGCAGCCTGAGTCGCCGGGCGAACTCGGTCAGCTCCCGGGACGCGTTCGACAGGATCACGCCGCCGCCCGCGTACACCACCGGCCGCCGGGACTCGTGGACGGCCTTCAGGGCCTTCTTGATCTGGCCCAGGTGCCCTTCGTACGTCGGGTTGTACCCCCGCAGCTTGGCGGCCTCGGGGTACACGTACTCGGCCCGGCCCACGATCACGTCCTTGGGCAGGTCCACCAGCACCGGGCCCGGCCGGCCCGAACGGGCCAGGTAGAACGCCTCCTTGATGACCCGGGCCAGGTCCCGGACGTCCTTGACCAGATAGTTGTGCTTGGTGCACGGCCGGGTGATCCCCACGATGTCGGCCTCTTGGAACGCGTCGTTGCCGATCAGGTGGGTGGGCACCTGGCCCGAGAACACCACGATCGGCACCGAGTCCATGTAGGCCGTGGCCAGTCCGGTGACGGTGTTGGTGGCGCCGGGGCCCGAGGTCACGAGGGCCACCCCCACCTCGCCGGTGGCCCGGGCGTACCCGTCGGCCGCGTGCACCGCCGCCTGCTCGTGCCGGACCAGGATGTGGCGGATGTCCGAGTCGTACAGCACGTCGTAGATGTTCAGCACCACCCCGCCGGGGTAGCCGAACAGGGTGTGCACCCCCTCCTTGCGCAAACTCTCCACGAAGATCTCGGCACCGGTTCGTTCCACGGGTACCTCCTTGAAACTTCGGTCGTTGGTCGTCAGTCGTTGGTCGTTGGTCTGGGCCTTCGGCCCGCTAGAAGGCTGGAAAGCTAGGATGCCAGAAGGCTTGAAACCCTCCGTAATCTCCCAGCATTCCAAGCATGACCACGCCTCTTTGGCGCCACCTCACGGTCTCGGGGGGCATGGGGTCTGCTGGAGAGCCGCGTGCGGCTCCTTGGCTCGCCGCGCAGCGCCTCCAACGCTCGCACCGTGAAACCGTTCGGTCCCCGGCCGGACTGCCATGAAACCACCGTCGGTGCCCCGTGCCTGCGCGGCGAATCTCATGCCCGGCTTCGCGCGCGGCCGGAAGCGGACCCCATGCCCCACCGCCGAAACTGTGCGGGGATCGGTTCGAGTTATTTCTTCGCAAACAGGCCGCCTCGCGGTCTACTGGAGCTGAATTCCGGTTCCTGAAACCCATGCCCCTGGCCGCAACGTCCCGGATCCGCTTTCGTCCGCGGGGCCCTGATGCGCCAACGGCCGGCCCATGGGGGCCGGCCGCCGGCGGAACCTATGAAGCGATCGGATCAGCCCTGCAGCACGGCCCCGGTGTTGGCCGAGGTAACAAGTCGAGCGTACCGAAGGAGCCAGCCGGCCGAGACCTTGGGCTCGGGCTCGACCCACCGGCCGCGGCGGGCCTCGAGCTCGGCCGGGTCCACCCGCAGCTCGAGCCGCCGGCCGGGGATGTCCAGCTCCACCTCGTCGCCGTCTTGCACCAGGGCGATGGGACCGCCGGCCGCGGCCTCGGGGCTCACGTGGCCCACGCACGGCCCGCGGGTGCCCCCGCTGAACCGGCCGTCGGTCACCAGGGCCACACTCTCCCCCAGGCCCATCCCCATGAGCGCGGCGGTGGGCGCCAGCATCTCCCGCATGCCCGGCCCGCCCCGCGGCCCTTCGTATCGGATCACCACCACGGTGCCCGGCCGGATCTCGCCTCCCATGATGGCGGCCATGGCCGCCTCTTCCGAGTCGAAGCACCGCGCCGTGCCCACGAACCGCATCATGCCCGGGCTCACCCCCGACTGCTTGACCACGGCCCCGTCCGGCGCGAGGCTCCCTCGCAGGATCGCGATGCCCCCCTCGGGCCGCACCGGCTCTTCCGCGGATCGGATCACCGCGTCGTCGAGCCACTCCACCGAGGCCGCCGCCTGGCGCACCGAGACCTCCGCCACCGACGGGGCCTCGACCAGCCGGTCCGCCAGCCGGTGGAGCACCGCCATCACCCCGCCGGCCGCGTCCAGGTCCTCCATGAAGTGGTCCCCCGCCGGGCGCAGGGAGCACAGCTGGGGGGTCTCGCGGCTCAGCTCGTCGAACCGCTCCAGGGGCAGGTCCACCCCGGCCTCCCGGGCGATGGCGCACAGGTGGAGCACGGAGTTGGTGCTGCCGCCCAGGGCCAGGTCCAGGCGGATCGCGTTGGCGAACGCGCCGGGGGTCATGACGTGCCGGGGCCGGACCCCCTGCCGCACCAGCTCCACCACCCGCTGGCCGCTGGCATAGGCCAGGTGGCGCTTCCGAGCGCTCACGGCGAGCGCCGTGCCGCAGCCGGGAAGGCTCATGCCCAGGGCCTCGGTCAGGCAGGCCATGGTGTTGGCCGTGTAGAGCCCCTGGCAGGAGCCGCATCCGGGGCAGGCCTCCTGCTCGCAGGCCTCCAGCTCCTCGGCCCCGATCTCGCCGGCCTGGTGCCGGGCCATGGCCTCGAAGGTGTCCCGCACGAAGCTGAGCCTCCGACCCCGGTACCGGCCGGCCATCATGGGCCCGGCCGTCACCACGATGGACGGCACGTCGAGCCGGGCCGCGGCCATCAGCATGCCGGGGGTGATCTTGTCGCAGTTGGTCAGGAGCACCAGGCCGTCGAGGCTGTGGGCCTCGACCACGCTCTCGATCATGTCCGCGATGAGCTCGCGGCTGGGCAGGCTGTAGCGCATGCCCCCGTGGCCCATGGCGATGCCGTCGCAGATGCCCGGCACCCCGAACAGGAACGGGTAGCCGCCCCCGGCGTGCACCCCCTTCTCGGCGAACCGCTCCAGGTCGCGCATGCCCACGTGGCCGGCGATCAGGTCGGTGAAACTGGAGGCGATCCCGATCAGGGGCTTGCCGAGCTCGTTCCTCGGCATGCCGGTGGCCGAGAGCAGGGCCCTGTGGGGGGCCCGTTCCAGTCCCTGGGTGATGCGGTCGCTTCTCACGGCGCGTCTCCCGATCCGGTCTCGGGGTGGGCTTTTCGGTACGCCAGGATCATCCGGGCCATCCGATCCTTGCCGGCCAGCTTGAGCTTCTGAATCTTCTTGCGCTCCATCTCCTCGTCCGGCGTCAGGTGGGGCCGGCGGTTGAGCTCCTCCAGGATGCGCTCGTAACGTTGGTGCGCCTCCATCTCCCGCCGGAACTCCTCGCTCTCCTTCATCAGGATCTTGGCGATGGCTTCGTCCCGTTTCTCCATCCTCCCTCCTTGCGGCTCCTCCCCCCGAGGCCGGCGCCTAAGCGGGCGGCGGTGGGACAGGGACCGCATCCTACGAGCAGGATCCGGCCGTGTCAACGCATCCACCCGTATTTTCAACGCTTTTACAGCGAGGCCAAAAACCGTTTCCGGCGGGAGAAACCCTCCCGGCGGTTCCTTGACCGTGGAACCGCCCCTGTACTACGTTCGGCGGCGGTTTGTGGGAGTTTCGGCCACGCCGGCCACCCGGGGCAAGGAGACCGGCTCGATGGAGCGTTTCGACTTTCTGGTGCTCGGCAGCGGGATCGGCGGGCTCACGTTCGCCCTGGAGGTGGCCGAGACCGGGACCGTGGGGGTGGTCACCAAGAAGGAGCGGGGGGAGTCCAACACCAACTACGCCCAGGGCGGCATCGCCGCCGTGTTGGACCCGGAGGACTCCTTCGAGTCCCACGTGGCCGACACCCTGGAGGCCGGGGCCGGGCTGTGCCACCGAGAGGTGGTGGAACGGGTGGTGCGGGAGGCGCCCGAGCACATCCGCCGGCTGGCCCGCTGGGGGGTCGAGTTCACCCCGGCGAAGCGAGCCGGGCTTGCCTTCGATCTGGGCCAGGAGGGCGGACACTCCCGCCGACGCATCGTGCACGCCCGGGACATGACCGGCCGCGAGGTGGAGCAGGCCCTGCTCCGCAGGGCCCGGGAGAGCGGGAGCATCCGGTTCTTCGAGAACCACTTCGCCGTCGACCTGATCCGGGACTCCGCAGGCCGGTGTGGGGGGGCCCACGTGCTCGCCGCCGACGGCCGGATCGTGCCGTTCCTGGCGCCGGTCACGTGCCTGGCCACCGGCGGCGCGGGCAAGGTGTACCTGTACACCTCCAACCCCGACATCGCCTCGGGCGACGGCCTGGCCATGGCCTACCGGGCCGGCGCAACCCTGGCGAACCTGGAGTTCATGCAGTTCCATCCCACCTGCCTGTACCACCCCCAGGCCAAGAACTTCCTGATCAGCGAGGCCGTGCGGGGCGAGGGCGGGGTGCTGAGGTTGCGCTCCGGCGAGACGTTCATGGAGCGATACCACCCCCGGGGCTGCCTGGCTCCCCGGGACGTGGTGGCCCGGGCCATCGACGCCGAGATGAAACGCACCGGCGACGAGCACGTGCTCCTGGACATCTCACACCGGGATCCCGAGTTCGTGCGCAGCCGGTTCCCGGGCATCCATGCGGCGTGCCTCCGGTACGGCATCGACATCACGCGGGACCCGATCCCGGTGGTGCCGGCGGCCCACTACCTGTGCGGCGGGGTCTGGGTGGACGCCCGCGGCCGGTCGGACGTGCCGGGGCTGTACGCGGTGGGCGAGGTGGCGTGCACCGGGCTCCACGGGGCCAACCGCCTCGCCAGCAACAGCCTGCTGGAGGCCCTGGTGTTCGCCACGGCGGCGGCCCGGGACGCGCGCGTCCGGGCCCGGCAGGCCGGGCCCATCGACCCGCCCCCGCCGTGGGAGGCAGGGGGCAGCCGGGAGCCCGACGAGGACGTGGTGGTCACCCAGAACTGGGACGAGATCCGCCGGACCATGTGGAACTACGTCGGGATCGTGCGCACCGACCGCCGCCTGTCCCGGGCCCGGCGCAGGGTCGATCTGATCCACGAGGAGGTCCGCGACCACCTGCGCAGGTACCGCCCCTCGGCCGACCTGCTGGAACTGCGGAACCTGGCCCAGGTGGCCGACCTGATGGTGCGGTGCGCCGCCCACCGCCGGGAGAGCCGGGGCCTCCACTACAACGCCGACCACCCCGCGCCCCGTGACGAGTGGCGACGCGACACCTTCGTGCGGAGGGAGGTGCCGTGAAGCCCCGGCCGTACACGGAGTCGGTGCTGGTGGTGGACGACACCGAGTTCATGGCCCGGGTGCTGGCCGACATGCTCACCGGCGCCGGGTACCGGGTGCTGGTGGCCCTGGGCGGCCCCGAGGCCCTGAAGGTGTACGAACGCGAGCTCCCCGACGTCGTGACCCTGGACGTGGTCATGCCCGGTATGGACGGCATCCAGGTGTTGCGGCTGCTGCGCGAGATCGATCCGGCCTGCCGGGTGATCATGGTCTCGGCGGTGGGCCACGAGGCCAGGGTGCTCGAGGCCGTGCAGCTGGGGGCCCGGAACTACGTGCTCAAGCCCGTGGACAAGGACAAGCTCCTCGGCGCGGTGCGAAGGGCGCTGGACGAGTACTGATACGTATCAACCAGGTGACAAAATAGGCACACTTCCCAGTAACTTCGGTCCACGGTCTTCGGTCTTCGGTCTCCTGGCCCCCTGAGCAGAGGGGCAAGGAACCTGCCTCCGGCCGGGCGCGGGTGCCGGGGGCAGAGACTATAGAGGAATTCCGGGCAGATCGGCCCGTTAGGCGGGCGGCCGCTCCAACAGACCCCATGCCCCCGAGGTCTTGGCGTCGGGATTTCAGGAGCCGCCCAGCCGCCCTGCGGGCCGAAAGCCCCAGACCGACGACCAACGACCGAAGATAGAGCCGGTCAGGGATGTGAGCGCACCCAACAACCCCACGGACGGGTTCTCGGTGGCAACCATCGAAACGAGAGGGCGATGGCGGAGAGCCTGACGATCGAGGCCAGGGCGGGGCGGGTGTATCTGCGGGTGCCGCACGACCCGGCCCCGTTGTCGGCGGTGGTGCGCAGGCTCCGGCAGGACCTGCCCGGGGTGGCCATCGACTGGGTGGCGGTGCGGGAGGCCTACCTGTACGGCCGGGGCCGGGCGTTTCCGGTGGCCCACCGTAGTGCCGAGGCGTTCCGCGGCGAGAAGGCCAAGATCCGGTTCTCCGACGACGGGCTGACCGCCTACCTGATCCTGTACCCGCCCAAGGGCCGGGGGGCCCGGCTCACGGAAGAGGAGCTGGGCGAACTCGTGCGCGCCTACGGCGTGCCCGACGAGCTCTTGGACGCCGACGCCCTGCGGCGGGCGTTCCTGCGGCGCAGCTACCTGGAGCCCGAGGGGATCGCCCGGGGCCGTCCGCCGGTGGACGGACACCCCTCTCGGGTGGAGTGGCGGGGCGGAGCCCCGGTGGATCCCGACGCGTTCCTGTCGGCCCTGGAGGCCGGCGCCGACATGGCAGAGCCCTCTCTGCTGGTGGTGGAGCCGGGGCAGGCCGCGGGCACCTTCGTGCCCCCGGGCCGGGGCACACCGGGGCTGACGGTGAGGGGGGAGCCGATCCCGCCCCGGCCGGGGGAGAACCGGGTGCGGCTGGGCGCGGGGCTGGGCTTGGCGCCCGACGGCCGCACGGTGGTGGCCCAGGCGGCAGGCCAGGTCCGATTCACCGACCCGGAGCGCTCGCAGGCGTACCTGATGCCGGTGGTGCGGGTGGCGTCGGCCCAGGACCTGCGGCGGTGGAGGGACGAGGTCATTCCCGCCACGGTGGTGGTGGAGGGGGACCTGGAGGCGCCGTTCCCGGTTCGGGTGCTGGGCGACCTGGAGGTCCGGGGCAGCCTGATCCGCTCCCCGGTGGAGGTGATGGGCTCCCTGTTCACGGCGGCCGGAGTGATCCAGACCCGTGCGGTGCCCCTCCGGGTGGGCGGCGTGGTGTCGGCCGAGTTCTTCGAACGGGCCCACGTGATCGCCTCGGTGATCCATGTCCGCCGATACTCCATGAAGGGCCGCCTCACCGCCCTTCGAGCGATCTGGGTGGCCGGCGGCGGGGCCTGCCGGGGCGGGCTCCTGGAGGCGGGCGAACGGATTCGGGCCGGGGAGCTCGGAAGCCCCAACAACCTGGCCACCGAGGTCTCGGTGGCACGGGTCCGGATCATCGACCCGTTCCGGTCCGCCTTCTCCGGCTGGGCCGCCTTGCTCTCCCAACAGGCCCGAACCGAGGGAGCCCCCGCCTCCCTGGAAGCGGCCGCGGACGAGTGGGAAGCCCGGGCCCAGGCCCTGCCCGAACCCGATCCGATCCGAGGCCGGGTCGAGGCGGAAAAGGTGTTCCCCGGGGTCACGGTGCGGGTGGGCACGGCCGTGCGGAAGATGGAGAACCCGGTGGGCCGGGTCGAGTTCACCTACGAGCGGTTCGGCCCCCACGGCCGGGTCGCCATGCAGCGCAAGGGCTGAGCCGGGGAGCCCGATCAACGGGCCCGGAGCGTGCGCCGGACCGCATCCACCACCGCCCCGATGGTGACCGGCTTCCGGAGCATCCGGGCCCCGGTCACCCGGTCCGCCAGCCGGTCCAGGTCCCACGGCCCGGCCACGAGCAGTACGGACAGTCCGGCCCGGCGGGCCATCCGGACGGCTCGGGCCACGTCGTCCGCCGGGAACCCCGCCGGATCCATGAGCACGGCCCCGAACCGGTCGGGCCACCGCCACAGGGCCTCGGCCAGATCGTCCACCGCGTCCACGCCGCACACGTCCAGCCCGGCCTCCTTCAGCTCGGCATACAGGAAGGCCCGGGCCGGCCAGATCCGCGAGACCAGCACCGTTCCCTGGCCTTTCCCTTCCGTAGGCGGTAACCTTTCGGTCCCTTTTGTCATCGAAACCGCCGATCCGATCAACCCCCTCCAAAGGAGCCGTCGATGATCGAGTTGACCGACAAAGCAAGGGAGAAGCTCAAGGAATCCCTTCAGGAGCACGGCGAGAACCCGGCCGTGCGCATCTACATCTCGGGCATGGGGTGAGGCGGGCCCTCCTGGGGCCTGGCTCTGGACGAGCCCAAAGACGACGACACCGTGCAGCCCGAGGACGGGTTCCGGCTGGTGATGAACCAGTCCCTGCTCGCCCAGGTGGGCGGGGTCCGGGTGGACTACCTGTCGGGTCCCCTGCGCCGGGGGTTCGTGGTGAAGGCCCGGTCCCAGACCGGGGACTGCGCCTCCGGCTGCTCGGGCGGCTGCTGACCCGGGGCCTTCGGCCCGCCCAGCGGGCCGAAGGCCCCAAACCGTTGACCAACGACTGACGGCCGCAGACCGAAGTTAGGCAGACCGGCGCCGGAGCAGCAAGATCCTGGGCCCCCGGCCGTACTCGATCCGGCCGTCCGGGTCGAATCCCGCCTCCCTACCCCAGGCCTCCACCTCGTCCAGCGCGTAGGTCCGACCCCGTTCGGTGGAGACCAGCATGTGCACCCCGAACAGGGCGGCGAAGGGCGGCCCCGTTCGGCCGGGGTCCAGGAAGTGGTCGTGGATCGCCAGCAGCCCTGCCGGGGCGAGCACCTCCCCGATCCGGGCGAGCAGCCGCCGGACCTCGTCCTCGCCCAGCATGTGAATGATCTGGCTGGCCCACACCACATCGTAGGGACCGCCCAGGGGATCCTCGAGAAAGCTCCCCTCCAAAAACGTGATCCGGTCGGCCCCGGGTTTGCCCTCCACG
The DNA here is from genome assembly GCF_000526155.1 of Deferrisoma camini S3R1. Classification (NCBI taxonomy): domain Bacteria; kingdom Pseudomonadati; phylum Thermodesulfobacteriota; class Deferrisomatia; order Deferrisomatales; family Deferrisomataceae; genus Deferrisoma; species Deferrisoma camini. The sequence continues at coordinate 2,961,770 of NZ_JAFN01000001.1, forward strand.
AACTCGCGAGCGATCCGGGAGGTGCCGGGCAGGTCGAAGTGGAACACCCGCAGCCCCGGCCACCGGGACGCGAACGCTAGGCAGTAGTTCCCCGGCCCGGCGCCCAGGTCCAGCAGGGACCTCGCCCCGTCCAGGGGAAGCAGCTCGGCGATCCGGGGCGCGACCTCCCGGGTGACGTTCTCCATGCCCAGGATGAAGTGGCGGCGGGCCGGCTCGTCCGCGTCGGTGGGGGACGAACTCTCCCGCCGGATCGCGGGGCGGCCCTCGCGCCAGGCGCTCTCCAACCCGGCCCACCTCTCCCAGGTGTTGTGGATGTGCCTGAGGATCTCCCCCCGATACTCGGGGGAGGTCCGCACCAGCCACCGGGCCGCGGCCGCGGCCAGCCCGTACCCGCGCTCACCGTGGATCAGCAGCCCCATCCCCACCAGGGCGTTCGCGCAGATCTCGGTGGCCCTGGGATCCGCCCCGATCCGGGCCGCCAGCTCCGACGGGCCCAGGGGCCCGTCGGCAAGGGCGTCGAACACCCCCAGGTCCAACGCCACCAGCAGAAGCTTGGCCGGCTGGAAACCGGCGGCAAGGTCGCGGAGCCGATCGAAGTCCATGGTGGGTTCTCCTTTCGCTCTGGGCCGTTGGCCCGCAGTTACTATTACGCCGGCGGCGAAATAGGGGCGTTCGGGGTGGGGTCTGGTGGAGAGCCAGGAGCGGCTCCTCGGCTCGCCGCATCCGACGCG